>CAVYZN010000021.1:0-73109 GCA_963773065.1 uncultured Gammaproteobacteria bacterium | reverse complement strand
CGAAGCTATGGCGTTGGGCCGTTCCCACGGGCAGGTCCCGTACCTGACCGTCCGCGTCTTTTTCGTAAATGAAACCGAATGCCTCGTAACCCTCCCGCGAGAGTTCACGGCGTCTTGCCTCCGGTTTGCCGTCCTTCCCGGATTCATAGGCATGGACCCGTTGCAAATAATCGCCGGGAATTGAATAGCCGGCCACCTTCTGCAAGGTCTCTGGGCAGGTCAGAGGAAGCGCCTGCCATGCCCAATAGGGTAGTCCGAGGACGAGATCGCCGCGATCGGAGCCGTACTTGAAATGATCTTCCATGGTGTCGTAGGTCTTCGCATACTGCGGCAGAAAGCCAGCGCGGCATAGGCGCCCACGAGCAGGACAACGACCGTGACCAGAGTCGACACGAACCGCCAAATGCAAGCCGGATTGAGGTAACGCTTAAGCGTTTCGCATTGCCGGGCTGACCGTGTCTTCGGTGATGGCTCATCCATCGGTGAACTCCTCCGCCAACGATGCAATTAGTCAGTCGCGTTTAGGGACGATACGACCCGGAATCGCCCTTTCGAAAATGGCTACCGATTACATCGACTCGCCGCGCGCTGAAGGAATCCAAGTAAGCCGTCATGCCGTCCTGGCTTTTGCGCGGAGCGCAAAATAACCGATCATCTGCCACCGCCCCCACCACCAACGGAAGTGAATCTTGCCCAGGTAGACGCCGTCATGCACCTGCACCAGTTCATCGATGATGGGGCGTATCGTCAATGCCGGATTAGCGGGAGAGTCATAGTTGATATTGAACACCTGGCGGTCGGTGTCGACCATGCCCGCTTTGATCGACGTAGTGAACTTGAGGGCGCGAAAGGTCTCGCCACCGTCGATCACGCCGCGATAGAACGGGTATAGCAAGCGAAACAGCCAGTGATATTGGCTGGCAAAGATGTTGTCGCCGCGGGACTCGGCCGCCACCAGGTATTTGCCTCTCCACGGCAGCCACTTGGCCAGAATCGCCCTCGCGAATGGCACGGTGACCCCCAGATTCTCCAGTGCGACCAATTCGCCGTCGTAGGGTCCATCCAATGGCGGACTTGGCGGCTGTCCGTTGCGGAAAACCGTTCAACGCCGCAAGTCCCTGGGCCCGATTCGTCTGCAGCACGTCCTGTGCGGCGCGAATCTTGTCGGGGGCCGCCATCACCAGCCGGGAATATTCGGGGATTGCATTCATGATCCACCTCTCGTTCAAACAAAAATGAGCGTCTCGGCGCGGTTCACTAGCCCTAAGATCTATTCGGTCCATGACCAGCGGTGATTGCCAAAGACCACACGTGGCTACAGGGTCTTGAGGAACTCGATCAGCGCCCTTTTGTCCGTATCGTTCAGACCCGGCTCGTCCTGTGCATAACCGGTTCCGAAATAATGGCCGCGGTTCACGACGAAGTCCGGACATTTGCTGACGGAAAGCAGGGGTTCCACCAGATCCGAAAGCACCCATCTTGCCTCTGCATCGCCGGCATTCTGCGGCAGCGACTTAAAGTCGCGCTTGGCCTTCAGCAACACATCGAAAACCTTGCCCCGCTGTTCCAGGTCGATATTGGAAATGAGATTGATCGGTGTGCCTTCCGGTATCGGACCGATCTCGATACCGGTCTCGCCCACAGCCCCTGATGCGGCGATCGTCATCATTCCGAACAAGGGTTCCCGTTGCAGATAATCCGGTAAAAAGCCTTTCGGTACCTTCAGATAACTGGTCGCCGTGGTCAGATCGATATGGCCGGGTACTGACTTGCCGGAACGCGTCGTGAACCGCCGTTCGCCCTGCCTTCTTTCCGGCCACAGCAATTGCTCGATGGAATCGTCGAAAGATCTCATGCGATCCTCGACGGAGCCGCTCCAGTAAAAGCTTCCGAGACGGTTATTCTGCAGAAACGGCGCGCTGGACCAGAGGCTGATCAGAGACGCTGGCCGCGTATAACCGCGTCCGCCTGCCGGCATTTCGTATTCGCGAGGTTCGCCGGTGAGCGGGTGGTGAACGATCACCTTGCCAACGGACGGCAAGTCCTTGTAGGACTGGGACGAGAAGTTATCCCAAATGTTACCCTGCAACGCATTGGTGGCCAGCGCGCTGCACGCGTTGGTTTCCAGCAGCGTGACCGGTACCCGCAGATCGGTGGACAGGAAATTGTTGGCGAGAAAATCCTTGGCCAAGACGATCTGCTTGGCTGCGTTCTTGAACTCGGCGGTCTTGGTCCAGACCCAATACCGATTCCAGCAACCGAGATAGTCCGGGCCGACGCAGCCGTCGTTGGGAAAGAACGAGAACGCTTTTTCCGGGAGTTTGCTGGAATGGCAGCGGGCGCAGTTTTCTGCGAATACCACCTTGCCGCGGTTCAGCGTTTTCTCGTCCTTGCTGAGATAGCGTTCACCGCCCGGCGCGTTCTTCAGATAATCCGGCTTGCCGGTGGCGAGAAAGAACAGTGCGAGGTCCGGTGTTTGCGCCTTGGTGGCGTTCCAGTAGGCGGAGTTCCTGTCGGCAGCGGCAATCGGAAACGGCGTGATTTCCTTGCCGCCGACCAGCGGGATGAAATGCTGTAGCCACTCTTCGCTAAACAGTCCGATATTGACGTACACCCGGTTGAGCGCTCCCAGAGCACCTACCGAGTCTGAGCCGTCTTTCAACACGCGGGGCGTCCAGGTGGTATCCGGCGCCTTGAAAAACTTATTCAGCGGAGAATTGGGCGGTACGAACTGGTTCAACTGGGCGTTGTCCAATTCGCCCCCGCCCAGCGTCTCGCGACCCAGCTTCAACGCCATGCTCATGCGAGCCCCCAGGTTGTAGACCGCATTCATGGTTCTGGGGTTGTTGATGTAGTCACTGGACACGAAGGAGGTATCCAATGCGCCGGGATGAGACGTGTGAAACAGTTGGTATGCGAAACTGCTTGAATCGATATCCGCCATGAAAATGCGGTCCACCCAGAAATATTGCGCCCCCGGATTGGAGTTCAGATTTTCCCATTTGGGATGTTCAGGATCCTTCGGCGGGTTGGCGGGATTGGGACCGACATGACAGAATCCGCAGCTCATGCCGACCCGGTACGGCTTGACTAGCTTCTTGTCGTTGTAATAGCCGGGTTCGGTGTAATAGCGCACCGGATCCCACCGCTTGGCGGCCGCGTCGTCGAAATCGGGATTCGGGAACAGACGCAGGCCGACGATGCCCGTGGCATAGCCATAATAGGAACCCTCCGGCATGGTTTTGCCGCGTGATCCGATCCTCACGCCGGGGTATTTCCGCTCATTTTCGAACGGGTCGGGCGGGCAGTCGGCATTGCGCACGTCCAGCCACAAGCCGAAGCGGTCAGCACGCGGTCCGGTCGCTTTGTCGAAGCAGGGTTCGTTGACCAGGCCGAGGTATTGCCAGCGGTTGTCTCGACTGTATTTCAGGCTGGGATGGTTGGACAGGGTCTTCAGGAAATCCAGGTTGCCAACGCTATCGCGCGATAACAGATCCCAAAAGCGATCGTTCCCGCCCGTCCAAACGATCCAATTGTTTCGCCCCTTCACCGCGGCGGCTACCGCCTGTTCCGGCGTTATGCCCGGAATATAGGGGTCGAGCGCGGCGGCAATGGCCGCCGGATTCTTCGTCGCACCGTAATCCATGTCACGGAAGTAATCCTCGTCGGCGGCGGGAAGACTGTCCGCCGTTCGGCCGGCGCATAGGGCCTCGTCCATGACCGTGCCCGCTCCGTGACCGCAACCGGGTCGGATCGGGTTGATGATGTCGACGACCTTCTCGTCGAGTTTGCGTTCGAAGTGACATCCCGTCACCGCCAACAAAAATGCGGATGAAAACGACGCGGCGATCAGCAGGTTTCTTGCTTTCATGCGGCTACTCCTATCCTTAAGCCACCAGCCCGAAATCGAAACGCTGAAGCGGAATAAAAAGCGGATCGACACGAAGAGCGCCTATCGTGACGAACGTGACGCTACTCTCGGGTTTTTCGCATGTCAATGATAAATATTTCCATCTCCTGTTAATCGATCAACCGGTCTGCCCGCTCGCTCGGCGTTCAGCCAGCGCTAATACGGCGCGCTGATGCGGAGGAGTCTTCATGAATGGTATCGGTGGCCTTCTCGCTGACCATGTAAACGGCGCTGACGATGAAAAATCCCGGAATACGCGGAAAAATCGACGCGTCGACAATGCGAAGATTGTCGACATGGCGTACCCGGAAGCGGCTGTCCACCACCGCCATCGCATCATCCTGAGCCCCCATCCTGCAACTGCAGGACGCGTGATGGCCCCAGGCGTTGAACTTGGCGAACGCCTCGATCTGCGTAGGACTGCGCACCGCCGCGCCCGGTATCACCTCGCGTGCGATATGCTCGCGCATGCCTTCGCTTGCGGTGATAGCGCGCACGAACTCTATGCCGTGCACCAAACCGTCCAAGTCTTCTCCCCGATAGTCGTTGCCTTCGTCGAAATAATGAAAATTGATATACGGCCTTTCACAGGGATCGGTGGATTTGAGCCGCACCACCCCGGCCGCATTGTTGGTGTGGGCCTTGAGTATCGCCCAGGTGAAATGTTTATGATCCTCCGCGATCCGCTTCGAGTAACCCGGAACATAGCCGGCGAAATACCCGGGCATGCCGAAAACGAACAGATCGGGATTCGGCTGCTGCGGCGTCGATTTCTTGATGAACGATATGACCGTACCGTTGGTCGTGAACACGCCCTCGCCTTTCAGCCATTGCTGGTAAAACGGATTGGGCGCTTCCCACGGCTGCGGAATCGTGAAACTCATGCCCTGGAGCACGGAGAACTCTTTTTTCATCTCCGTGACCACGGCGACTTCATAGCGATCCTGCAGGTTCTCACCGACTCCGGGCAGATCCACCTGGACGGGAATGCCCAGATCCTGCAGATGCTGTTTCGGCCCTATCCCCGACAACATCAACAGTTGAGGTGTATTGAATGCGCCGCCGGAGAGGATCACTTCGCGGCGCGCCCGGATAGAACCCTCACTCGAGGCGAGCGCATGCGAGGGTTGGCGATCCGCCCGATAGAGCCGTTTACCCTCTCGATATTCGATGCCGACGGCGATCTTGCGCGAGGGCCGGTCGCCGGACGGCTCTGCATCCGCCAGAATGACCCGCGTGACCAAGGTGTTCAGTTTCACCGTCAGCCGTCCCCCACATCGGCGCTCCACCTCCAGTATGTATTCCCGGGCGCCCGCCCGTTTGCCCCGATAAGTGGTCAACGGCATTTTACATAAGCCCTCGCTGCGCGATTTAACGCTGCGCCAATCGTTGGGGTCGAAGCGGGTTTTCAGGAGTTCCAGCGGTTTTCCAATATGCTGCTGCAGCGCCGTCAGCACGCTACCCTGCAGCACGTCGCGCAACTGCCGGTCGCGGATGGCGCCGAGCACGGTATCCAGCGGCGGCAAACTGGTTGGCAGCCAGCCGGCGAAGCCGTGGCGAGCCCCGCTATCGCCGCTAGCGTTAGCGTACTGGCAGTTTTCCAGGCGCTCGAAGTATTCCCGCATGCGCTCACTGCGCCATGAGGGGTCCCCGGTGAGTTCGGCAATATAATCCCAGTCTTCGTTGTGGGGATAAATCAGGATCATCGCATTGTGCGCCGTGCAACCGCCCAGGGTGCTGCATCTCGGGTAAAACACCCCGTCGTATTCCGGGCAGAATTTGTCGTCCTTGCGGGAAAGGGCATAGTCCTTGAAATGCCTGACGAAAAAATCCCAGCGAAACGCCGGGTCTTCCGACGCCAAGGGATGAAACAGCGGAATGCGATAATTCGCGTTTTCCTCAGCGCCGCCCGCCTCCACCAGCAAGACCTTATGGCCCTTGCGGGCCAAGTTGGCGGCCAAAGGTCCACCACCGGCACCGGATCCCACCACGATATAGTCGTATTCTTCGGTCGCGCCTGGTTGCTCGGATTCACAGGTCACTGGCGGTCGAGACCGTAGATAGCTCGCACAACCGCCCAGAAAGGCAGTCAGGGTGATAGCGGCGTTCAAGCACAACTTGGCGAAACCGCGCCGGGTGATGCCATCTCCTGCGTCATTCATCGACTTTTCCTCTGATGTCTGATGTCCGTGGGTATCGTGATCAACATCCCGAATGAGCCGCGCCGACCTGCCCTGCGCCAATCATGAGCAAATGACTGGCGCAGGCAAGAGGGTATACCGCCGGCGGGCTTCCTAGTAAGGCTCTGACTGATTAAGAGCTTCCGCGGTGCAAGGATACAAGGTAACCGGTCGTTTGGAATCGACCGGACCGGTAGTGGAGACGCCAGAATTGATTTGCATTGTCTTTGCCGAATACTATCTCCCCCAACCACTCCGCCTTGGATAACCCAAGCAAGAAAGGCACTTTACCATGCACCCCAACTCACCTCAGGCCAATGGATGGGAATCCGCGCGTGATGAAGGTTCCCGTCTTCTCGAGCAAAGAAACTTCGAGGCCGCCATCGAGATCCTCCACGAACCCGTCCGATGCGATCCGAGCGGCCAAAGCCAGGCATTGATGGGGTTGGCCTGTTTTCAACGGGAGGATTACGAGGGCGCCGTCCGGAGTTACGCGGCGGCGCTGGCGCTGCATCCGGATCGAGCCGAGTGGCGCGAGATGTTGGCCAGGGCACAAGCCAACGCCAGCGCCGAAATCCAGGTGCCGGTCCCGCCTGTTTATTACTTCGACCGCCAAACCTTGATCCAATCCGCCGCGCGGATTCCTGACGTCTTGCCCGTCCCTCCGCGTCCCCGGCGCAAGCTTTGGCCGGAACGGGCGCGCCAAGCCATCGGGAACGCCATCGGAGCGGTCATTACCTTATTCGTCAACGTGGCCACGTCCGTCTTGGGCGCGGTGGCCGGATACAAGGACCGGGTCTGGACCAATTGGTATCGGCGATCCTTGACCTTGAGCATTCTGACCCTGGCTTATATGCGCGAGCGGCTCAACAAGATGAACCTCATGAACACCTACCCGCCCGGAACCTTGACCGGCTTCCAGGAACCCGGCCAAAAAGCGCCGCCAGGAGTGACCCATTTTCGAACGGCGGACGGGAGTTGGAACAACCTGGCCAACCCGAAGGAAGGCGCCGCCGGCACGCGTTTCCTGCGCAACGTCGAGATCGAGGCGATCCGGCCCGAGACCGGCGAGAAACTGATGACGCCCAACCCCCGGGAGATCAGCCGGAAACTGTTGAGTCGGGAAGGGCCCATGAAGGAGGTCCCGTTTCTCAATTTACTGGCCGCGGCCTGGATTCAATTCGAGACCCACGACTGGATCAACCACGGGGAAATCCTCTATCGGGACGTGCATGAAATCCCGCTGGCCCCCGACGATCCGGCCCGGGCCATCTACCGCCAGTCCAGCATGTTCGTGGGTAAGACCCAGCCGGATCCGACTTACCTGGCCGGCCAGGAAAACACTCCTATCACCTTCATTAACGAGGTCACGCACTGGTGGGATGGATCCCAGATTTATGGTAGCGATCTCAAAACCCAACACCGCTTGCGCCGCTTCGTCGCTGGGAAACTGCGCCTGAACCCGGACGGAACCTTGCCCCTCGACAAGCAAGGCATCGAGGAGACCGGGTTCAATCGGAACTGGTGGGTGGGACTGACCATTCTGCACACGCTGTTCGTCCGGGAACACAATTCCATTTGCGATCGCCTCATGATGTCTTACCCCCAATGGGACGACAATCGGCTGTTTAATGTCGCCCGCCTGATCAACGCCGCCGTCATGGCCAAGATCCACACGGTGGAATGGACGCCGGCCATTCTTCCCAACCCGGGGCTCAACGCCGCGTTGAACGCCAATTGGTTCGGCATCTTGACCAACCTCTTCGATTACGGCAAAGACCGGAAGACGCTCGCGACCATCAACATCAAGAACCCGGAGATGGGAGGTGTGGTCGGCAATCCCATCGATAAACACCGTCAGCCCTTTGGATTGACCGAGGAGTTCACCGAAGTTTACCGGCTCCACTCCCTGCTCCCGGAAACGCTCATCCTCAGGAAAATTGGGACTGAGACGAGCGAGGAAATTCCGCTCCCCGCCACCCGCCAGGCCGGCTCGGCCAAGGTCACCGCCAAGTTCGGCATCGCGGACCTCCTCTCGTCCTTCGGTCGGCAGCACCCGGGGCAACTTGTCCTCAACAATTTCCCGCGGTTTATGCAGGAGTTGAGCATCCCGGGCAATCCTCTCTTTGACATGGGGGCGGTGGACATCCTGCGGGCGCGCGAGCGCGGCGTGCCCCGTTATAACGAGTTTCGACGGCAACTGGGCTTGAACCCGATCCGCTCCTTCGACGACCTGACCGACGACCCGGCTCAGGTGCAAAAGCTCAAAGAAGTTTACGGCGATCAACCCGGGGACGTCGAGAACCTGGACCTCATGATCGGCACGCTTTCCGAGGGGCATCGACCCACGCACTTCGGGTTTGGCGAAACCATGTTTCAAATCTTCATCATGAACGCGACCCGCCGCCTGCAAGCGGACCGTTTTTACACGGATAATTACAATGCGGAAACTTACACCCGCGAGGGCCTAGACTGGATCGACACCGCCACTTTCAAAACCGTGTTGTTGCGCAATTATCCGGAACTCGGCCAGACCGGTCTGGCCAACGTCAGCAACGCCTTCGAACCCTGGGATACGGACGAACGCCTCGACCCGAGCCGGCATCCCCTGCGGGCTTACGACGAGGATCTGAAGCCGGATCCGTGGTTGGGAGACGCCGCTTGGATTTCCGGACCACCCATCATGCCCTACCGGCCTTTGGTTTAGTTCCGCTACTGTGGAGGCTGATGACGCGGTTGATCAGATCAAACCAGAACGGCGCTCTCGACAATGGTCAGCAGGGCATGACCCAGGGTGATGTTAGACCCTTGGCGGCGCGCACCACCTCTTTCACCGCCTTGATATCGTCGGCAAAGACGTTCCATTTAACCGTGGGAGACCTCGGAATGGCAAAGATCTCCGTACCCCAGCGCATCCTCGATTTCAACGCCGGGCGCGACCCGGAACGACTGGCCCTCAAACTCCAGGCCTGCGCACGGATGCGTTCGTCTTTCTGCGCGGCACCTGCCATCTTTTCTGGGAGCGTCTTCCTGGTGACGAAGTGCTGAGCCGCGCGCCGGCGGCCTGGGCCTGCGGCGACCTGCACTTTCAGAATTTCGGCAGCTACAAGGGCGATAACCGGTTGGTCTATTTCGACATCAACGATTTCGACGAAGCGGCGCTCGCGCCCTGCACATGGGATGCGCTGCGCTTCCTGGCCAGCGTGCGCGTCGGTGCGCACAGCCTGCGCGTAAACGCGGCGGAAGTGACGGCGCTGTGCCTGCGTTTTCTCGATGCCTACGCCGCGGCCCTGGTCGATGGCAAGGCGCGCTGGGTGGAGCGCGAGTCGGCGGAAGGTTTGATCCAGGATCAGCTCGACGCGTTGAAGAAGAGGAGCCGCAAGGATTTTCTCGATTCCCGCACCGAACTGAAAGGGGAGCGGCGCCATATCCGCCTCGACTGCAAGAAAACGCTGGCTGTCGGCGACGAGCAACGCGCGCAGATCGAAGACTTCATGGAAGCGTTCGCGACACAGCAGGCCGAACCGAACTTCTACCGCTTGCTGGACGTCGCGCGGCGCATCACCGGCACGGGCAGTCTGGGCGTCGAGCGTTACGCGTTGCTGGTGGAGGGCAAGGGCTCACCGGACGGCAACTATGTGCTGGATCTCAAGCAGTCTCTGCCGTCTTCACTGATCGACCATCTCAAAGTGCCACAACCGGATTGGCTAAACGAGGCGGAACGTGTTGTCTGCCTGCAGCAGCGCATGCAGGCGGTATCCCAGGCTTTCCTCGCGCCGGTGACGCTCGATGCGCGCGCCTGCGTGCTCAGGGATCTGCAGCCCTCGGCGGACCGCGTTGACCTGGCGGCGTGGCAGGGCAAACTGCGCCGGCTGGAAACCGCCATTGCTACCATGGGCCAGATTCTCGCCTGGGCGCAACTGCGCAGCAGCGGGCGCCAGGGTTCGGCGAATGAGGATGTACTCATCGCCTTTGCGAAGGAAAGGAAGTGGAAAAAGACGCTGCTGAATCTGGCCATCGAGACGGCCGAGACCGTCGAGAAGGACTGGGAGGAGTACTGCGCCAGCGATCTGGGCACGACCACAGGGCGCGGCGCCTGATTCCTATCACAACCAAACCGATGTCTTGTTGAAACCGCTTGCGGTATTACACGCACTGCCGGCGCGACATCTTCACGTTTCACTTTGCCTGAAAGATGGAATTACCAGACGGAGGAAGGACTCTTGCTGTGGATCGGTGAGCGGCGCACCATCAAGACCCTGCTGCGGTTCTTTCGCTGGTTCGGTAATGCGCTCGAAGATTGATCCAATTCACGCTACACGTCTGTATGTTTATTGCTATTTACCTGCTCAGGTGGCTTGGGTAATTGCATGACCTTTAACGCAGTACCTTTTATCTCTTTGTTTTCTGTAATCGCCCGAACCCTTATAAATGATGGCTCAGGAATAACAAGAGGCATTAACCTAAATACAGTGTTGAAACTAATGAACGTATTGTCATCATCTTGATTCTCATTTTGCAAATTTACTTGTGATTGAAGTAATGCCTGATCTAAGTCAATCTCTGCGATTACATCATCGTTTAATAACACTCTAACTTTGAGATCCTCAAATGGCTGACTAACCGGAGTATGTATATTCACGACTATACATAGTTTACTTAAAAGAATTGGGAATTCTCGAACAAACATTACACTTTGGTAAACACCGATTAGTGACAATTTGTTAGTTATTTCTTCTCTAACGTCATCGCAATATATGCAATGAACTGTACGTGTTATTGACATAGTAATTTATGATTGGTTTTCAAAAATGGTAATGAACTCGCTTGCTGGAATATCGAAAGCGACCGCAAGCTTTTTAATCGTGCTAAGTCTAATATCTTCACGACCAGCTTCGATTCTGGCAATGTGTGGTTGACTTGTGCCAATCTCATCTGCAAGCCTTTTCTGGGACCAGCCTTTCTTTAAACGCAGAGTTGCGATGGAGGCAGGAGTCTTTGAATAAAATCTTTCCGCTATTTCTCTCCGGGCATTTTCTAGTGCTATCCGTCGCGCATTATCCTTTTCTTGCGTTTCAATATACTTACCAATGCTAGTGTAACTTGGAGACAACGGCACTCCTTCAGTAACACTGAAATCCTTAAATATGACGTTTCTTTAGAGAGGCCGGCTCAACTGTAGTATGCTGCTTAACCTCAATATTTCTGGATACAGAGGCTATCGTACGCAGCAAGGATTCGTTTTGTCCTATGATCATTTGAGTCATAGTTAAAATCTCGATCAATAATTCCTAATACGTGATAACGCGATATGAGTGGCTCAAAGGCATATATGATCCTGTAATAAACTCCCCTAGCTTCAAGCTCCAGGATTTTTAATCTCCATAATCCATAGCCCTTTCGCCAGTATTCATACCATTTGCTTACATTGAAGTTTTCTCCAGTTCGACGACCATAATCCTGGATGGTTAACGCATCTAGCAATGTCTGGTCTTCTTCCAATTGCTCCAGGAATACAGAAATTAAAGCCGCAGTAGTTGCGTCTTTGAGCCAAAGATTCTCCAAGTCCTCTTTAGCATCGTCGTGTATACAGAGAGAATATCTCATTTATACCTAATTAGGTATACCATACTAGCAGTATAGCGCAGGAAATCTTGATGCAATTACGAATATCTCATATAAAACAACAAACTGCACATATCCTGATACATAACAATGAACTTTTCACCTGAGCCTTCACCTGAACCTACTACAGACGTAAAAAAAGCACTTAGGAATTACCATAAGTGCTTGTTTATTAATGGTAGGCGCGATTGGACTCGAACCAACGACCCCCACCATGTCAAGGTGGTGCTCTAACCATCTGAGCTACGCGCCTGCAAGGCCGTGAACAATACCGCGAGAGGCCAGATCTTGCAAGGTCGAGGAGGCGCCACCGGCCCGGAGTCGCTGCATTTCACCAGCGCATCGCTCTCTGCCTCCTCGGCGTCGCGATGTATTTTTCATCCGAGTCGATGCGCCGCTCCCGGCATCCGTGCCTCACGCGGCATCCCTACGTCCGTGTAGGCATTAGGCGGTCAGGCCAAGATTTCGCTCCTCCATGCGACGGATTTCATCACGCAGCCGCGCTGCCTCTTCGAATTCAAGGTTGCGGGCGTGCTCGTACATCTGCCGTTCCAGCCTGCCAACCTCCCTGGCCAGTTGCTCCGGGTTGAGTCGGCCGTAACGGGCGACCTCCTCGGCCACCTGGGCATATTCCCGCGCGCTGGCGTGTTCCTTGCCGATGGCACCTTCCATCACGTCGGTAACCGCCTTTTCGATGCCCCGTGGCGTGATCCCGTGAGCACGGTTATAGGCTTGCTGCTTCTCGCGCCGGCGTTCGGTTTCGTCGATGGCGCGGTGCATCGATCCGGTGATCTGGTCTGCATAGAGGATGGCCTTGCCATGCAGGTTGCGGGCCGCGCGCCCGATGGTCTGTATCAGTGACCGCTCGGAACGCAGGAATCCCTCCTTGTCGGCATCCAGGATAGCGACCAGCGAGACCTCCGGGATATCCAACCCTTCGCGCAACAGGTTGATGCCGACCAGCACATCAAATTTCCCCAAGCGCAGGTCGCGAATGATCTCCATCCGTTCCACCGTATCGATGTCGGAGTGCAGATAACGCACCCGTACGCCGTGTTCGGCCAGGTATTCGGTGAGATCCTCGGACATGCGTTTCGTCAGTGTCGTTACCAGTACGCGGTCACCCTCCGCTACCCGCAGTCGTATCTCCGACAGCAGGTCATCGACCTGGGCCGCGGCCGGACGCACCTCGAGTTCCGGGTCCACCAGGCCGGTCGGGCGCACCAGCAGTTCCACCACGGCATCCGCGTGTTCTTCCTCGTAGTGCCCGGGCGTGGCCGAGGTGAACAGGGTCTGCGGCGCCAGGCGTTCGAATTCATCAAAGCGCAGCGGCCGGTTATCGAGCGCCGAGGGCAGACGAAACCCATATTCCACCAGGTTTTCCTTGCGCGAGCGGTCACCCCGGTACATCCCGCCCAGTTGGGGGATGGTGACGTGGGACTCATCGATGACCAGCAGCGCATTGGCAGGGAGGTAATCAAACAGCGTTGGGGGCGGCTCGCCAGCCTGGCGACCCGACAGATAGCGTGAGTAGTTCTCGATCCCCGTGCAGTAGCCCAGTTCCGACATCATTTCGAGATCGAACAGGGTGCGCTGCTCCAGCCGCTGCGCTTCCACCAGCTTGTTGGATTGGCGCAGTTCTTCAAGGCGCTGTTTCAGATCCACCTTGATCTGGTCGATGGCGTTAAGGACCACCTGGCGCGGAGTGGCGTAGTGGGTTTTGGGATAGATCGTCAGCCGTGGCGCCTGCCGCAGCAGCGCGCCGGTCAGTGGATCGAACCAGGCGAGGGAATCGATCTGGTCGTCGAAGAGTTCCACGCGTATGGCCTCGCCGTCGGACTCCGCCGGAAAGATATCGATAATCTCTCCCCGCACCCGGTAGGTGGCGCGGTGCAGTTCGACGTCGTTGCGCGTGTACTGCAACTCAGCCAGACGCCGCAGTATGGCACGCTGGTCCGCCATCTCCCCGCGCACCAGGTGCAGCACCATGCTCAGATAGGAGCGCGGGTCACCGAGTCCATAGATGGAAGACACGGTGGCGACGATGATCGTATCGGACCGCTCCAGCAGCGCCTTGGTCGCCGAGAGGCGCATCTGCTCGATATGTTCGTTGATCGAGGCGTCCTTCTCGATGTAGGTATCCGAGGCCGGCACGTAGGCCTCGGGCTGGTAGTAGTCGTAGTAGGAGACGAAGTATTCAACGGCATTGTGCGGAAACAGCACGCGCATTTCCCCGTACAACTGGGCGGCCAGCGTCTTGTTGGGCGCGAGTATGATGGCCGGTCTCTGTACCGCCTGAATGACGTTGGCGATGGTAAAGGTCTTGCCCGAACCGGTCACACCGAGCAGAGTCTGGTGCGCCAGGCCGTCATTCAAACCCTCGACCAGCGCCGCAATGGCCTGGGGCTGGTCGCCGGAGGGCTGCATCGCGGATGTCAGTTGGAATTCCCCGGCCATGGACTATTATCGGATCAGTTGAGTTTAAGTATGATTGGCGCTCGCGCACCCTCAGAAGACAGGATAGCAATTTTGGACAAGATCAGGCTTGCAAACCGGGTACAACGCATCAAACCCTCCCCTACCCTTGCCGTGACGGCACGCGTTGCCGAGCTGCGGGCGGCTGGCAAGGACATCATCGGGCTCGGGGCCGGTGAACCGGATTTCGATACACCCGAACACATCAGGGCCGCGGCCATCGAGGCTATCCATGCCGGATTCACACGTTATACGGCCGTTGATGGAACCGCTGATCTCAAGCGGGCGATTATAGCGAAATTCAGGCGCGATAACGGCTTGGAATACCGGCCAGAGCAAATCCTCGTCTCCTGTGGCTGTAAACAGAGTTTCTTCAACCTGGTTCAGGCGCTGCTCAACTCCCGGCGATGAGGTCATCATCCCGGCGCCCTACTGGGTATCCTACCCGGACATGGTCCGCCTGGCTGACGGGGAACCGGTTATCATCCGCGCGGGTGTTGAAGCCGGTTTCAAGATCCTACCGGAGCAACTGGATGCGGCCATTACCCCAAAGACCCGCCTGTTTGTCATCAACAGCCCGTCCAACCCGACCGGCGTTGCCTACACACGGACGGAACTCAAGGCGCTGGGTGCCGTACTGAAACACCACCCGCAGCTGCTGATCGCCACCGATGACATGTATGAACACATCCTGTGGAGCAAGGAGCCGTTCTGCAATATCCTCAACCCCTGCCCGGAACTCTACGGGCGCACGATCGTGTTGAACGGGGTATCGAAGGTCTATGCCATGACCGGCTGGCGCATCGGCTATGCCGGTGGCCCGGCCGAACTGATCAAGGCCATGAAGAAGGTTCAGTCACAAAGCACTTCGAACCCGACCTCGATTTCGCAGGTGGCCGCACAGGCCGCGCTGGATGGCGACCAGTCCTGCGTTCAACCCATGGTGAAGGCTTTCAAGCAGCGCCATGATTTCGTGGTGGAGGCACTAAACAGGATACCCGGCGTTGTCTGCCTGCCCGCGGATGGCACCTTCTACTGTTTCCCATATTTCCAGGCGATCATTGACAAACTTGACGGGATAGCTGATGACGTTGAACTCGCGGAATACCTGCTGGACAAGGCGGGCGTTGCCCTGGTTCCCGGTACCGCCTTTGGTGCGCCGGGTTATCTGCGACTTTCCTTCGCCACAGACCTGGATACCTTGAAAGCGGCATTGAACCGGTTAACCAAAGCATTGTCCACCTGATCGGCAGTTTCCTACAGGATTTACCGATCCCGCCTGACATCGTACCCAGCCCGCCCGCTTATAATCGCGCAGAGCGCCACGGGTTCCTGCGCGGCACCATGGATGGTGTATGAAAATTCATTCACCAATTGATGGGATATTTTCCAGGGATGGAGGATGTCAGAATGACGCAGTCTTGTGCAGGTATAAAAAACACCGCATACCTCCCTGTACGCAGCATGGGATTGACACTTCCCGAACTTCTCGTCACCCTCGCGGTGACCTCGATCATGACTCTCACGGCACTGAATTGCCTGCCTCAGTTCATCCAGTCCAACCGGATGGCCGGTGAGGTCAACCGGTTTCTGGGTGTGTTGCAACTGGCACGCAGTGAAGCGGTCAAGCAGGGACGCCGGCTCGTACTCTGCCCACAAACGGATCACGGGGTCTGTGCGGACGACGCGGACTGGGAAAACGGCTGGCTGTTGTTTGCCAGCGAGAACCGTGAGCGGGCGGCGGATGAACCCCTGATCCTGGCGGATCCTCCCCTGGCCGAATTTATCAATATGCGCTCCGGCAACCAGCGCAAGCGGATCGTTTACCAGGCGGATGGCAGCAGCGGCGGGACAAACAGCTCGTTTACCTTCTGCGACAGACGGGGACTCGCCAAACCGCGGGTGATCTGTCTGTCAAATACCGGCAGACCCCGCACGATGCTCACCCGCTGTGATGGCAGTCCGATTAAATGTCCCTGAGGGTTGATAACGCCGGCAAGCTTCACATTGACCGAAAACCTCCTCATCCAGTATGATTTCCGGTCTGTTATTCCCCGGTAGCTCAGTCGGTAGAGCGGGTGACTGTTAATCACTAGGTCGGCGGTTCGAGCCCGTCCCGGGGAGCCAATCCGGTACAAAAACGGGCACTCTCCCTAGGGCGCCCGTTTCATTTGGGCTATCCCCTGCGCCAATGGGCCATAGCTGCCATTGATTTCAACCTGATGGCCAGTCAGCTTGATCCGGTTGACGAACAGGCGCAGGTACTCTTTCCCGAAGTTGCTTCCCCGGTCGTGCAGCCTGGAACGCATGGCGGCACTGAAGGCGCTCACCTGTTTGGGTGTCAGGTTGCTCAAGGGCATGGCTTGCTGACGTTTGTAGCCCGCCATCTCCGTCAGAATGTCCTGTCGCCTTGCCTGTAATTTGTGGGCGCGATCTTGCAGTGAGGCATTCAGGGGAAGGATGCCCTTCTCCACCGCATCATAAAGCCGCTCTGTGGTTGTCTGTAGTGCTTCAAGCTCTTTTTTCAGGGCACCGAGCTGACCGGCATTTTCGTTCTGCGCTGCCTTGACCCTTGCCTTGAGTTCTCGAAGCAGCACGCGCAGCCGTTCCGGCGTGAAGACTTTCTCGGCTAAGGCGTCAAGAACCAGTTGGTCGAGCTTCTCCATGGGGACGGTCGGACAGTCGCACAGATGATTCCCTTTGCCTATTCGGGTATTGCACTTGTAGTAGCGATAGCGTCAGCCCTTGCCGGTGGCGAGCGTCATGCCTGACCCACAGTGACCGCATTTAAGCAGGCCGGTCAACAGGGTCGGTGAGCCCACGACACGAGGCGGGATAACCGCTGGGGCGCAGCTGTGTTTGCGCGCCGATACCGCGTCAAACACAGCCGCATCCACGATAGGCGGCACCGCGATTGTGATCCACTCGGACTCCGGCTTCACCTTGCCGGTCTTGTGGTCCCTGCGATTGAAGGGTAACTCGCCAATGTAGGCACGGTTGGAAAGCACCTCATGCACCTTGGTGCGGGTCCATTTGGTGCCCCGGTAGGTAGTGCCTTGGTCATTTAGTTTGCTCGTGATGGCTTTCGCGCCCAGGTAACTGTTGAGATAGAGATCGAAGACCCGCTGCACGGTCGCCGCCTCGCCCGCGTCAATCGCCAGGTGTTTCTTGCGCTTGCCACGATTGCCCAGGGCCTCGGTTTCCTGAACGCGATAACCAAAGGGAGGACGTGAGCCGTTGAAGAAGCCCCGCCGTGCGTTTTCCTTCATGGCCCGCAGGGTGTGCTTACCGTTTTCCTTACTCTGGTATTCATCGAACACGCTGAAGATTTTGCGCGCCATCTCCCCGGCCGAATCATCGCTGGTCTGCTGGGTGATGGAGATGAGCTTGCCCCCGGACTTGTTGAGCTTGCGCTCGTAGAGGCCAAATTCCAGGGAGTCGCGGAAAAAGCGGGAAAGACTGTGCACGATGACAGCTTCGAAGGGCGAGGGCTTGCCCGTCGCCTCGGCGATCATCTGCTGAAATACGGGTCGCCGGTCATCGGTGGCGGACGCGCCGGCTTCCACGTAGTCCACGGCCACGACATGGCCATTTGTCTGGCACCATTCCCTCATCTGTCGCAATTGATCGGGTCAACACTTTGATGAGTGTCTGAGGCATATCTGTTGAGCACTACTGGCACCCCGTATTGGGGCGCGTCGGCAAACAACGTGTCGTTTCGTTTGATGTAGGCGTCAAATATGGAAAGGCCCGCAGTTTGATGCTGGCCCATAAAAGCTCTCTGTGCCGCCATTGGGCCACCGCCGTATTCCTGAATCATTGTGAATACAACGCCAAGCAGCTTCGGTCTTATGGGATCAACCTTCTCTCCTTGACCGAGTTCCGTAAAATCGTTGTAGTCCTTTACCAATGCCTTCACGTTCCTAATCAGGTATTCAATGCCCAACGTCGAGAGGTAGTCGGGCCTAGCAGGGACCAGCAAGAAATCGCTGGCAGTGATCGCTGTCTTCGTCACGATATTGAAATTCGGCGGACAGTCAATCAGGACGAGGTCATATTCGTTCTCCGCAAACTCTGAGAGTCCATTTACCAAGCGGCGATGCACTGTAGTGAAATTTTTCTTCGCCTGAGCAAGCGTAGCGCCCCCTAAATTTGTCGCCAACTCTAGGTCCACATTGATGAGCCCAAGGTGCGAGTAGATCGCATCAATTTTTCCTTTAGCACGACCCAACCGGCTATTTATGCGTGCAGGAGTTTGCACAATACTTTTTAGGGAAACTGGCTTTCCTTGTTCAAACGAGTCGAACCAGCTTTTTATCGTTTTACTTTCAGCTACAGTGTCCGAACGGCAAGTTTCGGCCAAGAGTTGTCGTTTATAACGCCGGAGCTTAGGGGCAGCAATAAACGCGAGCCGATTTTTGATATCTGATTATCAGCGCGGCGACCGGCAGGTCATAACCGTAAGATATCCTTTACGACTGGATCATCGGAAAGCATAGGAGCACTCAAGGGGTAGCTACGGCTAGCGCACAACTATCGGGAAAACACTAGCAACTCATCCCCGGTTGGCCGCCGGCTCGGCCGACCGGCCCCCCACCCCATGCCCTGCGGATGCCCAAAAAAAGCGGAGGTTCGAAGACCTCCGCTGGTGGTTAGCGCACGGTGACGCTCCGGTCCACCCGGCGCGTGGACGTATCCCTTAGGCAACGCCCCCCAGAACGACATTGGTCTGCGGGGAAATTTCCAGGTTGAGCGAGGTATTCAGGCTCACCAGGGTTTGGGTCGCGGCGGTGATGGCCGCAATCCCCCCCTTGGCCTCGGCGGCCAGCGCCTGGGCGTTGAACGAGGTCAGATCAGTGCCGCCGCGCACGGCCAGCATGGCGCCGTGATCCAGCTCTTGGCTCACTATGAGGTCATTAATCAACAGATTGGTCATATCGAATCTCCTTTAGTCAATGATAAATGGAACAGGTGTCGGTAACGGTTGGGTTGGTTGCACCCGGTCGCTGAGCGTGTCAGGACTCGCTGGGATGAGTGCAGGCGCCGTGCCAAGTCGCACGCGGTGCAGAGTCGTGCGACACAGGGTGCTGAATAAAAATACTATTTTATTGTTCTGCCCGTCGCGCATCCATGCCATGGGCGGCCGTCCCCGGTCTTCGAGTCGTTCCGTAGCCAACAGCGCGGGAGGAGGAGTTCGTCCTCATGCGACAGCCGGGAGGACAAGCTCTTGGACGGGGATGACCCGAGCGCCTGCGCCGAGGAGACCACCGGCCAGTCGTCGTACTCAGCGCCGGCGAGACTACTGCTGATCCCGGTCCTGAGACCCCGACGTTCGCGACCGACAACAAAAAAAGCGGAGGTCCGAAGACCTCCGCTCTGGCGTGCTGCGAGGTAAGGATCCGCGAATCGCTGCGGATCGCTGCCTCTCTTCGGTTAGAATATCCCGAGGCCGTTGTTCTGGCCGATCGCAACCAGCGTCTTCTGGATATCCGTATAGTCGACGGCGCTGTTGGCAGAGAACAGGTTCTGGGTGCTCTCGTTGACTGCCACCAGGCCACCGACTGCGCTCTGGGATGAACCCTGGGCATTGGTCGAGAAGACATCGCCACCGCCACGCACTTCGGTCATGGCCTTACGGTCGAGTTCCTTGCTTACGGAAAGATCTTTAATCGTCATCATGGTAGTTCTCCTAAGTCTAACGTTGTCAAAGGTTGTGGGTTTGGGTCATGAGCGCCTCGGCACTCATGACTGGTAAAGAGCAGAAGCCGTGCCAATCCGGTCCGTTCCGCCTGAAGAAATTTCAACCAACTGAAATTAAATAAATTAAAACTTGTCCTGCCAACCGGGGCAGTGACTGCGATCGCGATTCGATCAGCGGATGTTCGCGCTCTGCGAACACAACCCAGTCACACTGTTTGGTGAAGCGCAACGGTGGAAAGTTCAGAGCACAGCGATAGGGAAAACGCAGTGGTGCCTGCCGGGGTGGCTCGGGAGGCAGCGCTCGCCCGTGTCGCGGCAAAGCGGGTAATCACAACGAAAGGCACAACCGTAATCGCGCGATGATGCTAATGGGTGAAGTGGACCCCATCCTTTGGACAGCCTGGGAGGTGGAATAAGCTCTGACTCATGGTTGTTGTCTGGCTCAGGCTGCCAGGGGTTGGTTTTCCTGTTTGCCAAAGTATAGGGTATCCGGGCTTTCGCCTCCTAGCGCCGTGTGGGGTCTCTCCTGGTTATACCAGTCGAAGTAGCTACCCCAGCACCTCCCGCAGGCAGCGACCGTCTTCAAAGGCGTTGAGGTGGATACACTCGTACTTCACCGTGCGCCAAAGACGCTCCACGAAAATGTTATCGTGGCAGCGCCCGCGACCGTCCATGCTGATCTCAACACCCCAGGTCATGAGCAGACCAGTGAACTCGCTACTCGTGAACTGGCTGCCCTGGTCGGTGTTGAAGATCTCCGGTTTGCGGTAGTTGAGCAAGGCTTCCTTCAACGCCTCGACGCAGAAGGTCGTGTCCTGGGTATTGGAGACCCGCCAGGACATACACTTTGCGGGTCGCCCAGTCCATCACCGCAATGAGATACATGAAGCCCTTGGCCATCGGGATATAGGTGATGTCCGTGGCCCAGACCTGGTTGGGGCGGTCGATGGTCATGCCACGCAAGCGGTACGGATAAACCTTGTGCTGCGGATGCGGGAGGCTGGTGTGTGGTCCCGGCGCCACCGCCTGCAATCCCATGAGCGCCATCAGCCGTTGCACCCGCTTGCGGTTGACCTTATATCCCAGCCGCACAAGGTGGTTCCTCATCTGACGGCTGCCGTAGAACGGCGTCTTGAGGTATTGCTCGTCAATCAGCCGCATCAGGGCCAGGTTCTCTTCGCTCTCGCGCGCCGGTTGGTAATACAGCCCCGCACGGCTGACGCCGAGCAGTTCACACTGGCGCACGACGCTCAATGGGGAATAGGCCCGGTCGATCATCGCACGCCTCTTCGCAAGGGATTGATCCCGGGCCTGCCGGCTAAAAAATCGCATTCCACCTTGAGCTGCCCGATCTGCCGGTAGAGCTCGGCAACGACAGCCGTCGTGTCGTCCTTATACTCCCCACGGGCGAAGGCCGCAGGGGCGTGTTCCAGCAATTGCCGCTTCCATTGGTTAATCAGGGTGGGGTGAATGCCGTGTTTCTGCGAAAGCTGGGCCACGGTCATGTCCTCTCGTAAGGCTTCCAAGGCTACCTTGGCCTTGAAATCCGCTCGGTATTGCTTGCGCTTCTGACTCATCGTCGTCCTTCCTCTCTTCGGAAAGTCAGAGCTTATCCCCCTGTCCATAATTTGGGGACCACTTCAGGGTCCAGGCCGTGTGAAAACTCGAAATAATCGAAATACAGGGGGTACCGAAACCTCTCCTCACGCGCCGATCGTGGCGCTACGCGCCTCTGGTGAAGCCTGAATTTTGCGCGGCGTCCTTCAGCGTGAGTTTTCACACAGGCTGGGTCGTCTCTCGCCAATTAGCCGATCCGAATAGAAGAGCTGGCTAAATTTCCTGAATTCGGACCTTAACGCCCTGCCCATCAGCCGTCAGGGCACGCCCGAGAGCGTATCACGAATGCGAGAGTGGAGCAGCGTGCCCTGGTCGGGTGCAAGGGTTAGTTAGCTGCCCCTCCGACGCGTGGCCGTCAGCTCTTAGGATACACGCGTCGCTTGCGTCGCAAGGGACGGACCTCGCCGAAGAAAACCTCCACGGCCGCAAGGCAAATCGCCTTATCGATAATGCAAGACTCTCAGCAGGATCGTCATTGCCCGGGCTGAGATCTCGGCTTGCTTCTCCGGGCTGACTACTTTCATCAACTCCGCGGCCTCTGGTTCACCGTAAGCGTCAAGTTCGCGAGACAAGCCCCCGCGGTTGAAGGCGATGCCATTCAGATTTCGAGACTGAAGATCAGAGAGGTTCGTCATGACGGAGTGAACGGCAGCTATGGCACGCCATCCCGCTGTAGCACTTGCCCAGTTTTCCAATTAGATGACATACGCTCCGCCTCTATACGCTGGACTGAATTCAATTCGAGCATGTCACGTGTTTTTGATGCATTCTCAATATCCTGTATCGCAGCCAGATTCAACCATGCATAGGCTAATATCAAATCCTTCGACACGCCTTCGCCGATTCTGTACATCACCCCGAGGTTGAATTGTGCGCCGGCATCTCCCTGCGCCGCCGCTTTCTGAAACCACGCTGCTGCCTTGGCAGCATTCTTCGGCACGCCATCGCCGGTGGCGTACATCATCCCGAGGTTTAATTGTGCGTTTGAATATCCCTGCATCGCCGATCTCTGAAACCATTCCATGGCTTTAGCAGGGTCCATCGGCACACCATCGCCAGTGGCATACATTATTCCGACTTTGTTCTGTGCCTTGGCATCTCCCTGCGCCGCTGCCTTCTGAAACCATTCGATGGCTTTAGCAGAGTCCATCGGCACGCCATCGCCAGTGTCATACATCACCCCGAGGTTGTACTGTGCATTGACATTTCCCTGTGCCGCCGCCTGCTCAAACCACTCTGCTGCCTTGGCGGCATTCTTCGGCACGCCTTCGCCGCTTCTGTACATTACCCCGAGGTTGAACTGTGCATTGACATTTCCCTGCGCCGCCGCCTGCTCAAACCACTCTGCTGCCTTGGCGGCATTCTTCGGCACGCCTTCGCCGCTTCTGTACATCAACCCGAGTTTAAACTGTGCGCTGGCATCGTCCTGCGCGGCTGCCGTCTGAAGCCGTTCCATGGCTTTACCAGGGTTCAACGGCACGCCATCACCGGTGGCATAATTATTCCGGGGTTGTGCTGTGCCTTGGCATCTTCCTGCGTCGCCGACTTCTTATCCCCCTCTGCTGCCTTGGTAGCATTCTTCGGCATGCCATCGTCGGTGGCGATCACCCCCAGGTTGAGTTGTGCATCGGCATTTCCCTGCGCCGCCGCTTTCTCAAACCACTCTGCTGCCTTGGCGGCATTTTTCGGCACGCCATCGCCGCTTCTGTACATCACTCCGAGTTTGAATTGTGCGCTGGCATCTCCCTGCGCGGCTGCCTTCTGAAGCCATTCCATGGCTTTACCATGGTCCATCGGCACGCCATCGCCGGTGGCGTACATTATTCCGAGGTTG
Source organism: uncultured Gammaproteobacteria bacterium (assembly GCA_963773065.1). Taxonomy (GTDB): domain Bacteria; phylum Pseudomonadota; class Gammaproteobacteria; order UBA9214; family UBA9214; genus CAVQCA01. Next base: position 49,768 of record CAVYZN010000021.1, on the reverse strand, counting down.
TATTGTGCCTTGGCATCTCCCTGCCCCGCCGCCTTCTGATACCACTCTGCTGCCTTGGCAGCATTCTTCGGCACGCCATCGCCGGTGGCGTACATCACCCCAAGGATGTTTTGTGCCTTGGCATCTCCGAACTCAGCCAGTTTTTGCAAGCGCGCCAAGGTATCTTCCGCCTCTAGCACTGCACTCATTGCTGGGTCAGTATCACTTATTGTTTCATGTGGCTGAACTTGGGTAGTAACAGGAAGGTTGTCTGATTTTGCAAGGAGTGTACTGCTCGTAGTATTCCTGGACTTGTCTTTATCCTTGCCCGCCGAAGTACTGTCGTTCCCCATACCAGCAGCCGTGGGTGGCAGTAATTCCAGCCGGGATATGACACCCTGTTTGAGATCTCCTCTGGTTTCTTCTGTCGTGAAAGATTGTGCCGGTAGCTCGCCAGACTGTCGATGCTCCGTCAAACTGCTTACCATCCCCTTGACTCCTGCGCCACCTGCCAATTCGTTCAATTCAGGCCACCAAGCCACGATAACGATCAGTGCACCGGAAACCACGCCAAGCATCAACCAAGCTAGCTTCTGTCTAGTGGACAGAAGCTGAGACCGTCGTCCGCGAGCCACTTTCGCATTTGCCTCCAGAGGATGAACTGGTGCAACAGCCTGCCCGTCCTGCGGTATTCTCTCGCCATGGAGCAAGTCCAGATAAATTTTCTCCTTGATCCCATCCATCTCTTTATTCACCTCATCTCTTAATTCTGAGCATGTCGTTCTGGCTGGATTACCGGGCAGTGATTGTTATTGAATAATGTTAGCCAGAAATACCCTCGCTCCGCATGTCATGCATGTTCGCATTAGGCCGTTCTTTCTCGTTAAGGCACTGCTTATATAATCATCGACTAAACGGCAACTTAGGGTCGTTTCCGGCCATTTAGCATTATCTAACGAGCAGGGTACAATAATGCATTGGGGGCACATTTGGGGCATACGCATTATCAACACAAGATATATTTATTGTATTACATGTAGTTATATGATCAGTTTGAGCCCGTCCCGGGCCACAATCAAAGAGTTACACAACATTCCCCGCTTTATCAATTCCGTGTCGGAGCGGGATATTATGCCCCGTTAATGGAAATCGCGGTGCATTTCTCTGCCTGAAATACCCCTCGGGTGTAGTATCAGATGAAAACAGCTTTTGGGTGAACCGATATGAAGACGTTATTGTATGTATTCTCCTTTGTTTGGATCTTCCTAGGACTAGGGGCATTATTCGGAGGACAGCAATTCGGGATGGGATCCCTGCAGATTGGGATACCATCATCGAGTGGTGATGCAATCCATGGTGCTGCTGTCACTGGCTGGTTTTGGGTCTGGATGTTTCTTATGCCTTCGCTGCTAGCCGGCGCTCTTGGTGCGTTATTGGGAAGGCTTGATGATATCCGGGAGGCTATTGATTTCGCCAATGAGCAACACGCTCCCAGTGGCAGGAACACAGAGCAGGAAGAGCGGGTAGATCCTTATATCGGTGAAGGTTGGCTACCTGCCCAACAAGACATAAGAAACCCCGCCCCTTCAGTGCTTGACAAACATGAGGTACACAATGGATAGGCTGTCTTTTGCATGAATATGTGACACGCGTTTCTATCTGGCGTGTTGCCAGTCACAGAAATAATGTCATCACTGGTTCAGTATATAACCATCGAAACAGCAGGTAGTAACGGGGAGATGGTTATGAACAAGATGATTATTACTCTGATGGTAATTTACTTTCTGGGTGATCCCAGCTTGCAGTATCTCGCGTGGCTTGGTGCATTGAAGATTTACGTCGTCGCCGCTGCCATCACACTGGTTTCCATGCCCTGGGTAGCCTCACATCTCGACGGTTGACTTCCGCACTGTGACGACCCTGACATCGTCATTTGTGCATAAAACAAACGGCGACCTTCGGGTCGCCGTTTGTTTGGCTAAACACCAGATCGCTAGGCCAGCGGTTCAGTCTCATCCCGGAGAACCATTCAATCCGGCCAGGATTGCCATTGCCGTAGTAACAGTTAGTTGCTGATTCTGAGTAGGCCCTTGTCTGCCTTCATACCCAATTCAGCCACCAGATACTCACGAAAAGCATCGCGCAGTTCTGGGTGTCTCAGCGCGTACTCAACTGTCGCCTGCAGATAGCCCAGTTTGCTGCCGCAATCATAGCGCTTGCCTTTAAAGCGATACGCCAGCACCTGTTCTTCCTTCAGCAATTGTTCTATGGCGTCGGTAAGTTGTATCTCTCCACCGGCACCGCGTGGAATCGTTTGCAGATGCGCGAAGATTCTTGGGTTGAGTATGTAACGTCCCACTACAGCCAGGTTAGATTTGGCTACTTCAGGCGCTGGTTTTTCCACGATATTCCTTACGAAGCTGTTGCGACCGCTGGATGAGGCAGGATCCACAATTCCGTACCTGTCAGTTTCATTCCTTGGCACCTCTTCCACACCGAGTATGCTGCACCCGTGCTCCTTATATACGGCAACCATCTGGCTTAGACAGCACTCATCAGCACACTCGATCAGGTCGTCAGCCAGTATCACTGCAAAGGGGTCATCGCCCACCACCGGCCTTGCACACAACACGGCATGACCCAGACCAAGAGCTTCGGGCTGGCGTACATAGACGCAGGTGATATGTTCCGGAACGACATTCTGAACAATGGAAAGCAATTTGGTTTTACCTCGATGCGCCAGTTCCGTTTCCAGCTCATAATTCTTGTCAAAATGATCTTCAATGGCACGCTTGCTGCTGCTCGTTACGAAAATCAACTCATTGATACCTGCCTTGACCGCCTCTTCCGCCGCATACTGAATCAGTGGCTTGTCGACGATGGGTAGCATTTCCTTGGGGTTGGCCTTGGTAGCCGGCAGGAAACGTGTACCCAGGCCCGCAACCGGGAATACCGCTTTCGTAACTTTTCTATCCATAAATTTCTGACCTTGGTGTTGTGTTATCACTTCGCCTGGCAACGGTCATACACGTCCTCGAATCGAACGATATCATCCTCGCCGAGGTAACTACCGGACTGAATCTCGATAATCTCCAGCGGGATGTTGCCTGGGTTCTCCAACCGGTGTTTTTCACCGATGGGAATATAGGTTGACTCGTTCTCGTGCAGGTTAAATACGCTCTCGCCGCAGGTAACCCGTGCGGTACCTTTAACCACCACCCAGTGCTCGGCACGATGGTGGTGCATCTGCAGCGACAGCGCCGCACCGGGTTTGACGGTCAGACGTTTGACCTGGAAACGGGGACCGGCATCAATGCCTTCATAGGAACCCCACGGCCGGTAGACACACCGGTGTACCTTAAATTCCACGCGCTTGCGCGCCTTCAGCGTGTTGACGATGTGCTTGACGTCCTGAGCCCGGTCCTTGCTTGCCACCAGCACCGCATCGGCCGTCTCCACCACGATGATGTCATCTATTCCCACCGTCGCCAGACAGCGATGCTGGGCGAACAGCAGTGCATTGTGCGTATCCTCGGCGATAACATCGCCCTGGATGACATTGCCGTCGGCATTCTGGGGACACACCTTCCATAACGCCGACCAGGCCCCGACATCCGACCAGCCCGCGCTGAACGGCACCACTACGGCATTGACGGTTTTTTCCATTACCGCGTAATCGATCGAGTCACTTGGACAACCTAGAAAGGCCGGTCGGGAGACGCGGTAGAAGTCACTGTCCTCTGTGCCCCGCTCCATGGCCTCGCGACATGCATCGAGTATGTCCGGGCGGAAACGGCCAATCTCCTCCAGCCAGCGCCGGGTGCGCATCAGGAAAATTCCACTATTCCAGTAATAATCACCTTCACTCACGTAGCGGTTGGCGGTTTCCAGGTCCGGCTTCTCGACAAAACGCGCTACAGTAAAGGCTTGGGCGCCGTCGAGTTCAGCATCCCGCTTGATGTAGCCGTATCCGGTTTCCGGCGCATCCGGCACCACACCGAAGGTCACCAGGCTGCCCACCCCGGCCGGCCCGCACCCCTTGTGAACCGCTTCAAGAAACGCCTCACGCTCCGTGATGACATGATCCGCCGGCATCACCAACATCAGGGAGTCCGGCGTGTTGCGCGCCAGGTACAATGCCGCCAAGGTCAGCGCGGGGGCGGTATTTCTCCCCTCGGGTTCGAGGATGATGGTTGCCGGCGTCTTGCCCATGGCGGCCACCTGCTCGGCCACAAGGTAACGGTGTTCCTCATTACAGACGTACACCGCATCACCCACCTCCGGCAGGCCGTCGAGACGCGCGGCCGTGTCCTGCAGCAGGCTGCGCTCCGAGGTCAGCGGCAGCAACGGCTTTGGATAGTTCTCACGCGACAACGGCCACAGACGCGAGCCTGAACCACCTGAGAGAATCACCGGAATAAGTTTCATAGGATCTGTCCGTGATGGGTTCTAGAATGAAAACTGGCCAGTAAATCTGCCACAACCATCGGCCATTTCTGTAAATTATTGACTATCATCCAGTTAGACTATCGGCAATGGTGACCATGGTAGTCAATAGCCGTCGCCGTGTCATCATTCATGCTGGAACAGCCCTCACGATAACGCGGTTACTGACAATATCTTCATGTTTCCAGTTGCTTTTGTTGTTTTTAATAACTCGGCTTGATTCTACAGGAATGTGTCAGGAATTGTTGATTACCAGAAATTCCCCGGGTCTTGCCGCGTCAGGCGGCAGACAATGACGAAGCAGCAAATAAAAAAAGCGCCCTCGTGGAGGGCGCCTTGCCGTAGTCGTTTGATGTCAATTGTGACCGGACATCAATGGTTCACTCTGATGGCTTCACGACAGTCAGTTTGCTGCGATTGTTGTCGACAATTTTCATCCCGATTCCCTGTACGTTGGCAAGGTCATCGACGCTTGAGAACGGACCATTCGCCTCCCGGTACTGAACGATAGCCAGCGCCTTCTGCGTGCCGACGCCATCAATGCTATTGGCAAGTGTTTCGGCATCGGCTGAATTGATATCAACCGGATCCGCTAAGGCCCCTGCAGAGACTGTCAGCAGCATTGCAAACAGCAATAACATGGATCTGATAATGGACATACTCTGGACTCCTTTCCGTTGTGATCATCCCTGGTGTAAATTCACATGCCGTGTATCCGTCTGGTCATACTATCGGGATACACCGCGCGGAAATAGAATACTGCGCGGCATGGTCAATTCAATGCGGCCAATTCCGAATTTATTGTAAGCAATATCCCCAGCGGGTCGTCCGCCTGGGTAATCGGTCGTCCGATGACCAGATAGGTCGATCCGTTCCTGATGGCATCAGCCGGCGTCATGACGCGTCGCTGGTCGTCCATCAGGCTGCCGGAGGGTCGTATGCCGGGTGTGACAAGCCGAAAGCCTGCACCAAAGCGCGCGCTCAGCACTTTTGTTTCCCTGGACGAGCAAACGACACCATCAAGACCATGGTCGTGCGCCAGCGTCGCCAGACGGATCACGTGTTCTTCCGGTGTCCCGCCCAGGCCAATTGACCTCAGGTCATTGTCGTCCATGCTGGTAAGTATGGTGACGGCAACCAACAAGGGAGGATGGAGCAGTTCGGAGAGCGCCTCACGCGCCGCAGCGAGCATTCTCTCCCCGCCCAGGGCGTGGACGTTCATCATCCACACCCCTATCTGCGCAGCGGCACGGCAGGCCTTGGCAGCCGTGCTGGGTATGTCATGGAATTTCAAGTCGAGAAAAACATCAAACCCATTTCCAACCAGCTTGCGGACAAAGTCGGGACCGGCAACGGTAAACAGTTCCTTACCAATCTTGAGTCGGCATTGAGTGGATTCCAGTCGCTTGACCAGTCGCCACGCGGATTCCGCATCGGGATAATCCAGGGCTACAATAACGCGTGGTCCAAGATTCTCTGTCTTGTTCATCTCAGGTGTTTCCTATCATGGTCAGGTCCAATCTGCGAGCTAACCGTGCTTAGAACCGACAGGCCATGGCTACGGGGAAGTCAAAGTCATGTCATCAACCGCCAGGCGGCTGAAGGCCGTTGTGACTATCGGGGACACCCGAATATTTTTCAGCACGATAGATCCGGAAGGCATGTGCGGACCGGATCCTGACAAGGTCACGGGCGATCAGAACCCGGATCATCCGCTGTAACGCGGGGGAAAACACGGCGGTGCCGACTAAACCACGGATATTCAGCCCGTGCACCGCCCTACGTTAAATGTCCTTAATGCGATGGAAGTAACCGTTGACCCGTTCTCGCAGTTCCTTGCCGGGTTTGAAATGCGGCACGTGTTTCGATGCCAGCGCCACCGAATCACCCGTCTTGGGATTTCTGCCGATTCGGGGCGGACGATAGTGCAAGGAGAAACTTCCAAAACCCCTGATTTCGATCCGTTGTCCGGTTGCAAGTGCCTGACTCATCTGTTCCAGCAGGCTTTTCACAGCCAGTTCGACATCCTTGTTGTTAAGGTGACTGTTCTTGGCCGCGAGAATTTCGATTAGTTCAGACTTTGTCATTTGCTCCACCACCCGGATTAAACAGTTCCAGTTATCGCTTCTCTCAGCGGGTACTTACTCCTCACCACCCAGCTGCCGCTTGAGAACATCCCCCAGATTGGTTGTTGCCTCGGCGCTGTCGACACCATAATCCTGCAGCATGGCGGCTTCATCATCGCTGTCCTTGGACTTGACAGACAGGCTGATGGTCCTATTCTTGCGGTCCACACCCATGAACTTGGCCTCGACTTCATCGCCAACAGTCAGGATGGTGCGCGCATCCTCGATCCGGTCGCGTGACAGCTCCGAAGCACGCAGCGTACCTTCAACACCGTCTCCTAGGTCGATGACGGCAGCCTTGGCATCGACCTCCTTGACTACGCCCTTGACGATGCTCCCTTTGCTGTGTTCGGCCACAAAATTGGAATAAGGGTCCTTCTCGAGCTGCTTGACGCCCAGCGAGATTCTTTCGCGCTCCGGATCGACGGACAGAACCACCGCCTCGATTTCATCACCCTTCTGATACTTGCGGACGGCCTCTTCACCCGGTTCATTCCAGGAAATATCCGAAAGATGGATCAGGCCATCGATGCCGCCATCCAGACCGATAAAGATGCCGAAATCGGTTATGGACTTGATGGAGCCGGCGACGTGATCGCCCTTGTTGTGCGTGGCGGCAAATTCATCCCACGGATTCGGGTAGCATTGCTTGATACCCAGCGAGATGCGACGGCGTTCCTCGTCGATATCGAGCACCATCACTTCGACTTCCTGGCCGACATGAACGGCCTTGGAAGGATTGACGTTCTTGTTGGTCCAGTCCATTTCGGAGACGTGTACCAGTCCCTCAACGCCCTCCTCGATCTCCACGAAACATCCGTAGTCGGCAATGTTGGTAATCTTGCCGAACAAGCGTGTACCGGAGGGGTAACGGCGCGCCAGATCGGCCCAGGGATCCTGACCGAGCTGCTTGATTCCCAGTGATACCCGGTTGCGCTCGCGATCGAACTTTAGAACCTTGACATCGATCTCGTCACCGACATTGACGATCTCGGAGGGATGCTTGACACGCTTCCAGGCCATATCCGTGATGTGCAGCAACCCGTCAATGCCGCCAAGATCCACAAACACACCATAATCCGTTAGATTCTTAACGATACCCTTCACGACCTGCCCTTCCTGCAGGTTTTCCAGCAGGGCCTCGCGTTCCGCACTGAACTCGGTCTCCACGACGGCGCGGCGCGATACCACGACATTGTTACGGCGCTTGTCCAGCTTGATGACCTTGAAATCGAGTTCCTTGCCTTCAAGGTAGACCGGATCACGCACCGGCCGCACATCGACCAGTGAGCCGGGGAGGAAGGCGCGAATATCCTCGATGTCGACGGTAAATCCGCCCTTGACCTTGCCGCTGATGACACCCTTTACGATTTCCTCTTTTTCAAAGGCCTTTTCCAGACGCCGCCAGACCTGATCACGTTTCGCTTTCTCACGAGACAGGCGGGTCTCGCCGAATCCGTCTTCGATCGCCTCCAGCGAGACTTCAACCTCATCGCCGAGCGCCACTTCCAGTTCACCCTGCGCATTCTTGAACTGCTCGATGGGTATGACGCCTTCGGACTTCAGGCCGGCATTGATGACCACATTATCGATCTGGATATCAACAACTCTGCCGATAACTACGGCACCTCGCCTTAGTTCCTGACTAGCAAGACTTTGTTCAAACATTTCAGCAAAACTTTCGGTCATGGGAGTAACTTGTCCTTAAGGACTGCATGCATGCAGTCCTTGTGCGAAACCACGTATCAGACGATACGATGGGTCAGTTTATCAACACGATCGGGCATGAACCCGATCACCAGTGCGTGATTTTATACGCTATCCTCCTAATTGTACAAGGTTTTTCTAAACATTCATCGAGAGTCGATCAAGGATAATGGCAACGGTCGCGGCGACATCCAGGCCGCCATTATCCAGTATGAAGGCATCCATAGCCGGCTCGAGCGGTGCGCTCTTGCGTGTCCTATCGCGCTGATCACGCGCCCTGGTATCCTCAAGAATCTCTTCCAGGGTGGCTTTAATGCCCTTTTCTTTCAGTTGCTTATATCTTCTCCAGGCACGTTCCTCGGGACTTGCGGTGAGGAATATCTTGAGCCCGGCATCGGGAAAAACAACCGTACCCATATCGCGCCCATCCGCGACCAGACCGGGTGGCCGGCGATAGCGTCGCTGCCAGGCCAGCAGGGCAATCCGCACTTCCGGCAAGATGGCGAGCATCGAGGCCGCATTACCGCATTCCTCGGTACGCAGGCGCCTCGTCACATCCTCGTGATCCAGCAAGACACATTCCCTGCCGGTCGCTGAATAACGAAATTCCCCGTTGATCCTATCAACCAGGGCAACCAGTCCCGAGGCGTCATCCAGCGCAACGCCGTCCCGCAACGCCGCGCAGGCGAGCAGGCGATAAAGAGCGCCACTGTCGAGGTAATGCCAACCCAGTTTCCCCGCCAGTTGCTGGCTGATGGTTCCTTTGCCGGAGCCGCTGGGGCCATCAATCGTGATCACGGGCACGGTGCTGTCGGAGGGTGTTGTTTTCGATGTCATCAGGGATTATTTTCACTTTCCGGCGTCAGAGGCAAGCCGATGCCGCGCCGGAGTCACTCGTCAATGCCGGCCGGTCCGATCCGCAACCCATGTGCGCCGGCCAGTTCCACGAAACCGGGGAAGGAGGTGTTCACATTATCGCAATCGAGGATTTCAATCCTACCCGCCGCGCGTAACGCCGCCATGGCGAAAGCCATGGCGATGCGATGATCGCCGTGACTGTCGATGCTGCCCGCCCCGAGCTTGCCTCCCTCGATGATCATGCCGTCGGGGGTTGCCGTGGCGCTGATGCCCAGCGCCGCCAACCCGTCTGCCATCACCTGGATACGGTCACTCTCCTTGACACGCAATTCCTCGGCCCCGGTCAACACGGTGCGCCCGCTGGCACAGGCTGCCGCCACGAACAACGCCGGAAATTCATCGATGGCCAACGGCACCAGATCGGGCGGGATATCGATACCGTGCAGCGGCGCCGGGCGGACATGCAGATCAGCGACCGGTTCACCCCCGACATCGCGCCGGTTGGTAATCCGGATCGATGCCCCCATGCGCGTGAGGATATCGAGCACGCCAGTGCGTGTCGGGTTCATGCCGACATGCTCGAGGATCAGGTCGGAACCGGGCGCCAGGGTTGCCCCCACCAGGAAAAAAGCCGCCGAGGAAATATCCGCTGGTATATCAATGGAGATGCCCCGCAAGGCATGTCCGCCTTCGAGGCAAACCCGCCCGGCTTCAAGCCATACTGGATACCCCATGCCGCCCAGCATGCGTTCCGTGTGGTCACGGGTCGGTGCCGGCTCCGTTACGCAGGTCCTGCCGTTGGCATATAACCCGGCCAGCAGGAGGCAGGATTTGACCTGCGCGCTTGCCATCGGCATGGCGTAGTCTATCCCCCGCAACGGCTGACCTCCCCTGATGACCAGCGGTGCCGTGCCCGCCGCCGTCGTGGTGATGCGCGCTCCCATGCGGGTGAGCGGGTCGACCACCCGTTTCATGGGCCGGCCCGAGAGCGAGGCATCTCCGGTCAGCGTGGCGTCGAAAGCCTGGCCGGCCAGCAATCCGGCCATCAGGCGCATGGAGGTGCCGGAATTCCCCAGATAAAGTTCGTGCCGGGGCGCCTTAAGGCCATGCAGGCCGACGCCCTGGATGCTGACCCGCCCCCGGTCGGGTCCTTCGATGGGCACCCCCATCGATCTGAAGGCAGCCAGCGTCGCCAGACTGTCCTCGCCTTCGAGAAAACCGGACACCTCGGTAGCCCCTTCCGCCAGTGAACCCAGCATGATCGCGCGGTGAGAAATCGATTTATCACCCGGCACGCGTATCCGTCCAGTGAGCCTCCCACCGGGGCTGAGGATGAGCCGCGTAGCGCTGTTGTCAGTCATGGGGATACTGCCAACGATTATTTATCGATGAAACGGTCGCGCGCCTGCTTGGCGGAGGTGAAGATTTCCAGCAGGCGTACTCCGTCGTGTTCATGCACGGCCTTGCCGATCGCTCCGAGGTCATGGATAAACCGATCGATTATCCGCCCGATGGCGTCGCCATTGGCCAGACAGATATCGCGCCACATGACGGGGTCGCTCGAGGCGATACGGGTGAAGTCGCGGAAGCCGCCGGCCGCATAGGCGAATATTTCCTCACGCTCACCCAGGCGCGCTAGGCTGTCCACCAGCGCAAACGCCAGCACATGGGGCAAGTGGCTGGTAGCCGCCAGCACGGCATCATGATGCGCCGGTTCCATCTCGATGACATGGGCGCCGGCCGCCTCCCACATGGCCTGCACACGTGACGCGGCCGCCCGGTCGGTATTCGCCAGGGGCGTGAGGATGACGCGGCGATTCCTATACAGATTGGATAATGACGCCGCGACACCGCTGTTCTCGGTGCCGGCAATGGGATGCCCCGGAACGAAAAAATCCGGCACGCGGCCGAATGCCTGGCGGGCCGCTTCGATGACGCTGCGCTTGGCGCTGCCCGCGTCCGTCAGCACGGCACCTTCGGCGAGGTGGCCGCGTATGGCCTTGAAAACGCCTTCCATCGCGCCCAGCGGGACCGCTGCCAGCACCATGTCAGCGCCCGCGACGGCCTGCGCCGGATCGGTCTCGAAACGGTCGATGACATGCAAATCGACCGCCTGCTGCAAATGCGCCGGATTGCGCCCGGCGCCGACCACTTCCCGGCAGAAACCCACCTCCCGCAACGCGCGCGCGAGCGAACCGCCGATCAGCCCCACACCGATGATGCACAAACGTTTGATCAAGCCAGCACCTGTTCCAGTATGTTCAGAAAACGCGCATTCTCCTCGGGCAGGCCGACGCTCACCCGCAGGTGGTTAGGCATGCCGTAGTTGGCAATCGGGCGCACTATCACGCCATGCCTCAATAATCGCTCATAGAGTTCCGCCGCCGGGCCGCCGGTATCCACCACGACGAAATTAGCCACCGACTCGCTATGGGACAAACCCAGCCGCTTGAGACCGAACACCAGTTGTCGCATGCCTTCCCGGTTGAGGCGGATGCTTTTTTCCAGGTGCGCCGCATCATCCAACGCCGCCAGCGCCGCCGCTTGGGCGACGCTATTGACGTTGAAGGGCTGCCGGACGCGGTTAAGCAGTTGCGCGATCTCAGGGCGTGACACGGCATATCCGGCGCGCAGGCCGGCGAGTCCATAGGCCTTGGAGAAGGTCCGCGTCACGATCAGGTTGGGGCATGCGCTGAGCCAACGAGTCGCGTCGGGGTAACGCGCTTCTTCCACATATTCGAAGTAGGCCTCATCGATGACGACGATGACATGATCCGGCAGACCGGTTACGAATGCCTGCAGCTCCGTTTCATCGAGCCAGGTACCGGTCGGGTTGTTGGGGTTGGCGATGAACACGACACGGGTGTCCGATCCGACCAGTGTCCGCATGGCCGCGAGATCGTGGCCGAAGGCGGGACCACGGCTGCCGTCATGCGCGAGGGCGACCCGGGCCGTGGCCCCGACCGCCTGCACGGCAATCGGGTAGACGGCGAAGGCATGCCGCGAATAGACCGCCTCGACACCCGGACCGAGGAAGACGCGAGCGATGATGTCAAGCACATCGTTCGAACCGTTACCCAGGGTGATGGCTGCCGGGGCGACGCAGTGCCGTGCGGCAAGTCGTGCTCTCAGGTGGTGGCCGCCGCCCTCGGGGTAGCGCGCGCTGTCCGCAAGCGCCCCATGCGCGGCCGCGATGGCCAGCGGGCTCGGCCCCAGCGGGTTCTCGTTGGAAGCCAGTTTGACGGCGTTGCGAACCCCGTATCGGCGTTCCAGTTCGGCTATTGGCATGCCCGGCTGATAGGGCTGTAACGCACGTACGCCCGCTACCGCCAGTTCTTCACAATGCATACGTCAGTATCATCCTGGCGGGGAAATGCCGTTGCGACTCGACGCGTGCTCACACGGGCTAGCCCGCATTTCTCACCAAAGATAGAAAAAGGCTGTTTTTCATGGCATAACGCTTGTGGGATCAAGTAATTATTGCCGCGGAGAGAAACAGCCTTATGAAGACAGAGTGTACTGCAGAGCAACTGGAATTTCTTGCCCTTGGCCGTCGTGAGGTGATCGGCCGTTTCGATGGTGGCCGGATCACCTCGGATGGTGGCGGCGTGCTGCTGCGCGAGGTGGACCTGCGCATCGGTCTGATGGGGCGGTTGGCCGACTGCTTTGTGGATTACCGCCATCCGGAGAGTGTCGAACACCATGTTCAGAAACTGCTTGCCCAGCGCGTCTACGGCCTGGCCTTGGGCTACGAGGACCTCAACGATCACGATGCGCTGCGCGCGGACAGTCTACTGGCGCTGTTGGTCGGCAAGTCCGATCTGGTCGGTGAGTCGCGGTGCGCGAGCGCGACCGGGGTTATCCGCTGGCCGGTTCGAGCACGCTCAACCGTCTGGAGTTGAGTACGCCGCAGAACGCCGCCACGCACCGTTACCAAAAGATTGCCGCCGATCCCGAAGCCCTGGACCGCCTGCTGGTCGATGTGTTCATCGAGTCGCATGCGAAGCCGCCCGGGAGATCTGGCTGGACCTGGATGCCACCGATGATCCGCTGCACGGTCACCAGGAAGGGCGGTTCTTCCACGGGTACTACGGCGGCTATTGTTACCTACCGCTGTATATCTTCTGCGCGAGCACCTGCTGTGCGCCCGGTTGCGTCCATCGAACATCGATGCCGCAGCCGGCAGCGTGGAAGAGTTGAGCCGGATCGTGGCGCAGATCCGTCGCCATTGGCCGAAGACACGCATCATCATCCGCGGCGACGCGGGGTTCTGCCGCGAGTCGATCCTGCGCTGGTGTGAGCAGCACGCGATCGGCTATGTCGTGGGCTTAGCGCGCAATGCGCGGCTGGTGCGGGCCGTGGCGGGCAGATGCGAGAGGCCCGTGCCGCGTATCAGCGCACGGCGAGCCCGCGCGCCGCTACCGCGACTTCCGCTATCGCACGCGCAAATCCTGGTCGCGCCGGCGGCGGGTGATCGGCAAGGCCGAGTATCTGCCCAAGGGTACCAATCCGCGCTTCGTGGTAACGAATCTGCCGGTCCAGCGCGCTGGCGCCCAGCGCCTGTACGAGCAGCTCTACTGCGCGCGCGGGGAAATGGAGAACCGGATCAAGGAGCAGCAGTTGGGGCTGTTCGCCGACCGCACCAGTGCCGCGACGCTGCGGGCGAATCAGCTGCGGCTGTATTTTGCATCGTTTGCCTATGTGCTGATGCACGGTCTGCGTCGGCTCGGGTTGCAAGGCACCGAGCTCGCTCGCGCGCAGTCGACCACGATCCGGCTGAAGCTGCTGAAGATCGGTGCTCGCCTGAAAATCACGGTGCGCAAGCTCTGGTTGTCGTTCTCTGAAGCGTATCCGTATGCGAATGCCTTTGCGCAGATCCTGGCGAATCTGCGTTGCCATCCCCTGTGGGCGGCCTCTGGATAGACCCACCAAACCTCGCTGAGCGCAGCGTCGATCTGATCAGCACGCGCTGAGGGCAAGCCACGTCCTGAGACTGGCCAAACACCAAAAACCCCTGCCAAGGACGACGATCCTTCGCAGGGGTTGAGAAAATGGTTCACGCTCACTCCGAAACAGCGTCCACTGCGCGCTTCAGCCCCTCACCATCGTCGAAGATCAACCCGCGTCCCACCCATTCGCTGAATCGGTGACGGATGCGGGCTAGCCCGCGGGCTACAGTACGGCCCTGGGATAGGAGCCGAGCACCCGGACGACAGATGCCTTCTTCTTCAGCTCGTCCAATGCCGCCGCCACAGACGCATCATTGTGGTGTCCCTCCAGATCGATGTAGAAGACATATTGCCACATACCCTGGCGGGACGGACGCGATTCGATACGGCTCATGCTGATGCCATTCCGGGCGATTGGCTGAAGCAGGCTGTACAGCGCGCCCGGCTGGTTTTGCACGGAAACTAGTATCGAGGTCTTGTCGAGTCCGCTGGGCAAGGCATGCTGGTGACCGATGATGAGAAACCGGGTGGTATTGTCCGGCTGATCCTCGATATTGCGGGCCACGATAACGACATCGTACAACTCGGCGGCCATCTCTCCGGCGATGGCGGCGCTGCCTGGCTGATCCCGGACCAAGCGCGCGGCTTCGGCATTGCTGGCAACCGCAATGCGCTCGGCCTGCGACAGGTTGGCATCGAGCCAGCCGCGGCATTGCGCCAGCGCCTGCTGGTGAGCGAGCACGCGCTTGACCTTGTTGCGGTCCGCGTCAGCGGCCAGCAGGTGATGATGGATGCGCAATTCGACTTCCCCGCAGATGCTAAGTGGCGAGCGCTGGAACATATCCAGGGTATGGTTGATGACACCTTCGGTTGAATTCTCGACCGGCACCACGCCGTAATCGGCGGCGCCGGCCTCCACCTCCCTGAAGACATCGTCTATGCCATCCAGCGCCAAGGTCTTCACGGAGTGGCCGAAGTGTTTCAGGGCCGCGGCCTGGGTGAAGGTTCCTTCCGGTCCGAGGAAGGCGATCGACAGGGGTTTTTCCAGCGCCAGGCAGGCCGACATGATTTCCCGGAACAGGCGTACCATTTCCTCGGCGGGAAGCGGGCCGGTATTCCTTTCGCTGACGCGCCGCAGTATTCCGGCCTCCCTCTCCGGGCGGTAGAAATCCGTATTTCCGCCCTGCTCTGACTTCACCTCCGCGACTTCCTTGGCGCATTCGGCGCGCTCGGTGATAAACCGCTGGATCTGTTCATCCAGGGCATCGATGCGGTGGCGCAAGGCTTCGAGTCTCTGGTCGGTCGACATGTTTCAGCAACGGGGAAAAAGCCGGTCCCTGACGAGGGTGAGCGCGGTTCCCTGACCGGCGTGTACAGGGACGCGACCGGTCACAGGGTTCTCACGTTGAGCACGCCCTTGATGGCCGCGATGCGACTGAGGCATTCCGGTGGCAGCGGAGTATCCACATCAACCAGCGTATAGGCCAGTTCACCGCGCGACTTGTTGAGCATGTCGAGTATGTTCAGGCCGGCATCGGCCATGCAGGTCGAGATCTGGCCGAGCATGTTCGGCACATTCTCATTGGCAATCGCCACCCGGAATGCGCCATTGCGCGGCATGAACAATTCCGGGAAGTTGACCGAATTGCGGATGTTGCCGTTTTCGAGGAAATCCCTGACCTGTTCGACGACCATCACGGCGCAGTTCTCCTCGGCCTCCCGTGTGGAAGCCCCGAGGTGGGGCAGGACAATCACGCGGGGATGGTTCTTCAGCAAGTTGTCGGGAAAATCGCACACATAGGCATACACCTTGCCCGCATTGATCGCCGCCACCACGGCGGCGTCATCGACCACGCCGTGGCGCGAGAAATTGAGAATGACGGCGTTGTTCCTGACCAGTTTCAGCCTGTCCTCGTTGATCATCCTGCGGGTGGCATCGACCAGCGGCACATGGAAGGTCACGAAATCCGAATTGATCAGCACCTCCTCGATGCTGGCCGCCTTGCGTACCTGCGACGACACTTCCCAGGCGCGCTGGACCGTGATCCCCGGATCCAGGCCGATGACATTCATGCCGAGCGAGAGCGCGCCATTGGCCACCTGGACACCGATGGCGCCCAGCCCGACCACCCCCAGTGTCTTGCCCGGCAGTTCAAAACCGACAAACCGCTTCTTGCCGGCCTCGACTTGGCGGTGTATTTCAGCATCATCGCCTTCCAGGTTTCGGGCAAACAGCCAGCCCTGGCACAGGTTGCGCGCGCCCATCAGCATGCCGGCAATCACCAGTTCCTTGACCGCGTTGGCATTCGCTCCCGGGGCGTTGAACACCGGTATGCCGGCCTTGCTCATCCGGTCGACGGGAATATTGTTGACGCCGGCGCCGGCGCGTCCGATGGCCTTCACCGTCGGCGCGACATCCATTTCATGCATGTTGAAGGAACGCAACAGGATCGCATCGGGATGCTGTATTTCGGAGGCAATCTCGTAGCTCTCCCGTGGCATGTGTTCCAGTCCGCTCGGAGAGATATTGTTCAGTGTCAGGATCTTGTGCATACGCCTGCTGCCGTTGATCGATAAGCCTGGTGAGTTAGCGGGTGGCGCGCTCAAGCTTGCCTCACCCGCGGGTGCGTTCGAATTCCTGCATGAACCCGATCAGCGCGCTGACGCCCGCCTCCGGCATGGCGTTATACAGACTGGCGCGCATACCGCCGACGGACCGGTGTCCCTTGAGACTGAGCAGCCCGGCCGCTTTTGCCTCGGCGAGAAAATCGCCGTCGAGCGCGTCATCGGCTAGCGTGAACGGCACATTCATCCAGGAACGGCAACGGACATCGACGGGGCAATGATAAAAGCCGCTGGCGTCGATGGCCGCATAGAGCTTGCCGGCCTTGCGTTGATTGATGACCGCCATGGCCTTGAGCCCCCCCTGCTCCTTGAGCCACTGGAACACGAGACCGGCCAGATACCAGCCAAAGGTCGGCGGGGTATTGAGCATGGAGCCGTTGTCCGCATGGGCCTTGTAGTCGAACATCGAGGGAGCGCTGGCGAGGGTGGTGCCGACCAGGTCCTTGCGAACGATGACCACCGTCAGGCCGGCCGGGCCGATATTCTTCTGCGCACCGGCATAGATCAGGCCGAACCTTGAAACATCCACGGGCCGGGACAGGAGCGTCGATGACATATCGGCAACCAGCGGCACATCCCCGGTGGCGGGTATCCAGTCGAACTCCACACCGCCAATGGTCTCATTGGGGGTGTAGTGGACATAGGCGGCCGCCGGGTCCAGATTCCAGGTGTCCTGCGCCGGAATCGTGGTGAACCGGGCGGCTTCGGAGGATGCCGCCACATTCACCAGGCAATAGCGTCTGGCCTCGCTGATCGCCTTTTTGGACCAGGCGCCGGTGTTGACATAGTCAGCCTTCTGGCGCCCGCGCAGCAGGTTCATGGGCACCATGGCAAACTGGCTGGTGGCGCCGCCCTGCAGGAACAGCACGTGATAGTCGGATGAAATCCCCAGCAGCTCGCGCAGATCCGCCTCGGCCAATTCCGCTATCGAGACGAACTCCTTGCCCCGGTGGCTCATCTCCATCACCGACATCCCCGAACCATGCCAGTCGAGGAGTTCATCGCGCGCGCGCGCCAGCACCGGTTGCGGCAGAACCGCCGGCCCGGCGCTGAAATTGTAGATATCAGCCATTCACAACCTCACCAGATAGTGTTTTTGAACCTGTCATACCGGGGTGATTCCGCTACCGGCCTATTCACCCGCGGTGTTATCCGCGGCGTCATCCGCGACATCATCCGCGACATCATCCGTGTCTTGCGTCTCGACCCGCTCTTCGACGATGCGCTCGATGCCAACCAGCGTTTCCCCGTCCGTCAGGGAAATCAGACGCACACCCTGGGTATTCCTGCCCATGATGGAAATCTCATTCACCCGCATGCGCACCAGCGTACCGCCGCTGCTGATCAGCATGACTTCATCGGCGTCATCGGCGGGTACGGCGCCGACCACCGGGCCATTGCGTTCGTTGACCTGGATCGCGATCACCCCCTGGCCGCCGCGGCCATACACCGGATAGTCGTCGGCCAGCGTGCGCTTGCCGTAGCCGTTTCCGGTCACGGTCAGTACCGGACTCTCGCCGGCGATGATCATGGAGATCACGCGCTGTCCCGGCCCCAGCCGGATGCCGCGCACGCCGCAGGCGGTCCGCCCCATGGGCCGGACATCCTTCTCGGCGAAACGGGTCACCTTGCCGGCATCACTGAACAGCATAATGTCACGTGAGCCGTCGGTAATCGCGACATTGACGAGGTAATCACCTTCATTCAAGCCTACGGCGATGATGCCGCTCGTGCGTTGCCGGGAGAATTCCGGCAACGCGGTCTTTTTTACCGTGCCCAGGGCCGTGGCCATGAAGATGTAATGATCCTGCGTGAACTCACGGATCGGCAGGATGGCGTTGATCCGTTCACCGGCCTCGAGCGGCAGCAGGTTCACGATGGGTTTGCCGCGCGCGCCGCGCCCCGCCTGCGGCAACTCGTATACCTTGAGCCAGTACACCTTGCCGCGACTCGAGAAACACAGGATGGTGTCATGCGTGCTGGCGATAAACAGCTTGTCGATGAAGTCCTCTTCCCGGATATCGGTCGCGCTCTTGCCGCGGCCGCCGCGGCGCTGGGCGCGGTAATCGCTCAATGGCTGCGACTTTGCATAACCGGCATGCGAGAGGGTGACGACGACATCCTCCTCGGTGATCAGATCCTCGAGCGTAAGATCCCGATGATCCGTCAGGATTTCGGTTCGACGCGCATCGCCGAACTGCTCACGCAATCCCGTCAGTTCCCCGCGGATAACCTCCATCAGCCGCTCCGGCTTGCTGAGGATAGCCAGCAGTTTCTGTATCTCTGCCAGCAATTCCTGGTATTCACCGACGATTTTATCCTGCTCGAGGCCGGTCAACTGGTGCAGGCGCAGATCCAGGATGGCCTGTGTCTGGGCATCGGAAAGCCGGTACCCGTCCTCGATCAGACCATATTGATCCCCCAGGTCATCCGGACGCGAGGCATTCGCCCCGGCACGCTCAACCATGGCCGTCACGATGCCCGGCTCCCAAATCCTCTCCATCAATGCCTGCCGTGCCGCGACGCGGTTCGCGGAACCCTTGATGAGGGCAATCACGGCGTCGATATTGGCCAGCGCCACCGCCAGTCCTTCCAACACGTGCGCGCGCTGGCGCGCCTTGCGCAGCTCGAAGACCGTGCGCCGCGTCACCACATCGCGGCGGTGACGGATGAAAGCCTCCAGGCACTCCTTCAGATTCAGCAATCGCGGCCGGCCATCGACCAGGGCAACCATGTTGATGCCGAACACGCTCTGCAGTTGCGTGTGCTGGTAGAGATTGTTCAGCACGACCTCGGCGACCTCGCCCCGCTTGAGGTCGATGACCATGCGCATGCCATCCTTGTCCGACTCATCCCGCAGGCCCGAGATGCCATCGACCTTCTTGTCCTTGACCAGTTCGGCGATCTTCTCCAGCAGGCGCGCCTTGTTGACCTGGTAGGGCAGTTCGGTAAAGACGATCGACTGGCGCCCCTTGTACTCGTCACCCTCGATGTGGTTGCGCGCCCGTATGTAGATGCGGCCACGCCCGGTGTGATAGGCCTCATGGATGCCGCGCACGCCGTTGATGATGGCGGCCGTGGGGAAGTCCGGCCCCGGCACGTGCTGCATCAGCCCGGCGACGTCGATAGCCGGGTTTTCAATCAGGGCCAGGCAGGCGTTGATGATTTCCGTCAGATTGTGCGGCGGGATATTGGTCGCCATGCCCACGGCGATACCGGCCGAACCGTTGATCAGCAGGTTGGGGACCTTGGTCGGCAGGACAGTGGGTTCTTTCTCGTTCTCGTCGTAGTTGGGAACGAAATTGACCGTCTCCTTGTCGATGTCCGCCAGCAGTTCATGCGCGATGCGGGCCATGCGGATCTCGGTATAACGCATCGCCGCCGGGGCATCGCCGTCGACGGAACCGAAATTGCCCTGGCCGTCCACCAGCATGTAGCGCAGGGAGAAGGGTTGGGCCATGCGCACGATGGTGTCGTAGATGGCGCTATCACCGTGCGGGTGGTACTTACCCATAATGTCGCCGACCAGACGCGCCGACTTCTTGTACGGCTTGTTCCAGTCGTTGTTCTGCTCATACATGGCGTAGAGGGCCCGCCGGTGTACCGGCTTGAGACCATCACGCACATCCGGCAAGGCGCGCCCTACGATCACGCTCATGGCGTAATCGAGATAGGACTGCTTCATCTCGTCTTCGAGATTGACGGTAAGAATTTCTTTCGCGAACTCGGTCATTTGAAAGGAACTGGAATGTCCTTGGTTTTCATGCGCAGGGTAATTCGAGTTGCCTGGCTGCACCAACGACAGGCAAGGCGGAGAATATTAGCATAATCGCCTTCCCCGCTACATCCGAAAAACCGGCTCAACCCGGGTGCGCTCAGGATCCTTGCCGGTCACCGTGCGGCAGACCGTCGAAAGTTGTTTCAAGTTGATGAGGGATCAAGTCTGGCCAGCTTTTGTGTATCGGGAGCCTGAATAACACCGTTCTCGGTGACCAGGAAATCGACCAGGCCGGCGGGAGTGACATCAAAGGCGGGATTCCATGCCAGGGCGCCTTCGGCGGCGATGCGCCGCCCCGCCAGGTTCAGTACTTCATCGGCGGCGCGCTGCTCGATCTCGACCGCCTGACCATTGTCCCGCGTGAAATCCAGTGTGGAACGGGGAGCAACCACCATAAACCCGACCCCGTGGTGGCGGGCGCTGAGCGCGAGGTTATAGGTGCCGATCTTGTTGATCACATCCCCGTTGGCCGTTATCCGGTCGGCGCCGACGATGACCCATTGCACCTGGCCTTGCTGCATCAGGAAGGCGGCCGAATTGTCCGTTATGAGGGTGACGGGGATCCGCTCGCGCGTCAGTTCCCATGCCGTCAGGCGGGCACCTTGGAGCCAGGGCCGTGTTTCACCGGCGTAGACCCGGTTGAGCTTGTGCTCACACCAGGCACTGCGGATGACGCCTAGCGCCGTTCCATAACCGCCGGTTGCCAGCGCACCGGTATTGCAATAGGTCAGCACGGAATCCCCGGCACGGATGAGTGCGGCGCCGTGTTCGCCCATGCGGTGGTTCGCCGCGATATCTTCCGCATGGATGCGGTGCGCTTCATCCAGCAGTTCCCCGGCCGGTTCACCCGTAATGGTGGCGATGCGCCGCTCCATGCGCCGCAAGGCCCAGGACAGATTCACGGCTGTCGGGCGTGCACCCGCCAGCACCCGGATATCCTTCGCCAGCAGGTCATGCCACCCGCCGGGGGATTCCGCATAGCGATGGCGCGCGGCCAGCACCACGCCGTAGGCCGCGGTGATGCCGATGGCCGGCGCGCCGCGCACCACCATGTCACGGATCGCCCCGGCCACCGCCTCGGCATCGGCCGGAAACTGGTAGTGTTCCTCGAAGGGCAGCCGACGCTGGTCCAGCAGGCATAAGCGGTTCATCCAGCCATTGGATCGCACGGATGGAATCATGGGCGGTGACGGAAATATCCGGTGAAATTGCCGCTTCTCTATTTGCATGGTCCATGCGGGTGATTCTACGCGAATTTTGTTACACAAAAACACCGCAAAACCACTAGCCTTATAAAAGAGATGTGTCTAAAATACCGCCACCGGAGTTCGGGTTAATCGTTCACAAATCACAGGAGCGGTATTCAATGAACAAAATCTGTCTTACAACTATGCTGGGTGTAGCCGCCTCGTCGGTACTGATGGCCGGCATCGCGATGGCCCACGAAGGTGGCACGGCGAATGATGCCTATGTCGGTGACAGCAACAAGCATTACGTCATCGACAGTCAGGGTCGCTGCGTCATGACCTCGGAATGGACCAAGGAACTGGCGACCAAGGAATGCAACCCGGAACTGTTCCCGGAAGTGACGGAAGCGCCGCCCGCGCCGCCGCCACCGCCCGTTCCTGCCTACACAAAGCACACCTTATCGGCTACCGCCCTGTTTGATTTCGACAAGTCGGTACTCAAGCCCGCAGGCAAGCAGGCCATTCATGATCATCGATGCGGAAATCAAGGCCAGCAAGGCCAAGGTGATCGATATCAAAGTCGTCGGCTACACGGACAGCGTCGGCACGGATGCATACAATCAGCAGTTGTCCATCCGTCGCGCCAATGCCGTCAAGGACTACATGGTCAGCGAAGGCGTAGACCCGGGCATCATTGACGCCAAGGGCATGGGTGAAGCCGATCCGGTCGCCTCCAACAAGACCGCCGCAGGCCGCGCCGAGAACCGCCGCGTGGAAATCAGCGTCGGCGTAGAACAGCCGAAGTAACAAACCGGCATCGACCCATAAACCCACCAGCCCGCAAGGGTGGTGGGTTTTTTATTGACGCCGGGACAGGAGGGAGAAACGTGAACCACAGGCATGAGGCCGGCGGCATGGACGGTATGCCTCCGATCCGAGTCCTCCCGCCGGCTGACCGCCCCCGCTATACTTCCCGCTTGCATGAATCTCGCGGAACCGTTGCATGCAGACCATCGACACCCTTATCCATGCACGCTGGATCGTTCCGGTAGAACCGGACAACTGCGTCTACGACTACCACAGCCTCGCCGTCCATGAAGGACGGGTGCTGGCTATCCTGCCAACGGATCAGGCGCGCGCGGCCTACAACGCCGCCATCGAGCATGACCTCGACCGGCATCTCCTGATCCCGGGCCTGGTCAACGCCCATACCCACGCCGCCATGTCCCTGCTGCGCGGACTCGCGGATGATCTGCCGCTGAATGAATGGCTGAACAACCATATCTGGCCCGCGGAATCGCGCTGGGTCAACGAGGAATTCGTACACGACGGCAGCCGTCTCGCCATCGCCGAGATGCTGCGCGGCGGCACGACCTGTTTCAACGACATGTATTATTTCCCGGATGTAACGGCCCGTGTCGCCGCCCACTGCGGCATGCGCGCCTGCGTCGGACTCATCGTGATCGATTTCCCGACGGTCTGGGCGCAGGATGCCGATGAATACCTTTCCAAGGGCCTGGCGGTGCACGATCATTACCGCGGCGACCCGTTAATCCGCACCGCGTTCGCTCCGCACGCGCCCTATACGGTATCCGACGGTCCGCTGCAACGCATCCGCGTGCTGGCCGATGAACTGGACATCGGCATCCACATGCATGTGCACGAAACCGTGGAAGAGATCCGCAAGGCCGTGGAATCGACCGGCGAGCGACCGCTCGCGCGGCTGCGGGACCTCGGCCTGGTATCGCCGGCTCTGATGGCCGTACACATGACCCAGCTTACGCGGGAGGAAATCCTCGATTTTGCCGGCGGCGGCGGCCACATCGTCCACTGTCCGGAATCCAACATGAAGCTGGCCAGCGGATTCTGCGCGGTGGCGGAACTGGCCGGGTCCGGGGTAAACATCGCGCTCGGTACGGATGGTCCCGCCAGCAACAATGATCTGGATATGATCGGAGAGATGCGCTCGGCCGCCTTGCTCGCCAAGGTCGTCGGCGGGGATGCCAGTGCCCTGCCCGCGCACGCGGTGCTGAAAATGGCGACGCTGAATGGCGCCGTGGCCCTGGGACTCGGTGAGGAAACCGGCTCCCTCACGCCCGGCAAATGGGCGGACATGGCCGCCATATGTCTCGATACCATCGAAACACAGCCCCTGTATGATCCGGTTTCACAACTGGTCTATGCCTGCGGACGCAATCAGGTGACCGATGTGTGGGTCGCGGGTCAACACCTGCTGAAGGAGCGCCAACTGACCACGCTGGACATTCATGAGATCCTCTACCGGGCGCGATGACTGGCAAGCTCGCATCGGCGCGTCACACCACCGGATACAAGCACTATGATGACCGGGAAGATTGCCAACGTCGATCAGGAAGAAATCGCCAAGTTCGAGAAACTGGCCGCGCGCTGGTGGGACCCGAATAGCGAATTCAAACCGCTGCATGACATCAATCCCCTGCGCCTGGGCTATATCGACAGACTGGCGAACCTACGGGGGAAACGCGTTCTCGATGTCGGCTGCGGCGGCGGTTTGCTGAGCGAGGCCATGGCGCAGTGCGGCGCCGAGGTTATCGGCATCGACATGGGACGGGCGCCGCTCAACGTGGCCCGGCTGCACCGGCTCGAATCGAATCTGGAGATCGACTACCGGCAGGCCACCCCGGAACAACTGGCCGAGGAGGAGCCCGGCGGCTTCGATATCGTCACCTGTCTCGAAATGCTGGAACACGTTCCCGACCCCGCGGCGGTCATCGCGGCCTGCGCCAGGCTGATCAGGGACGACGGGCGGGTATTCCTGTCAACCATCAATCGCAACCCCAAAGCCTATCTCTTCGCGGTGGTCGGCGCGGAATATCTGCTGAAACTCCTGCCCAGGGGCACCCACGAATACGGCAAGTTCATCCGGCCCTCGGAAATGGAAGGCTGGGCACGCCACGCCGGGCTGCGGATCATCGACCTGACGGGCATGAGCTACAATCCCCTGACCCGCGAGTACCGTCTCGGTACGGATGTCTCCGTCAATTATCTCGCCTGCTTCGAGCAGAACTGACCGGGCGGCAAAGCAAGCGATGCACACCGTACGCACCGTGCTGTTTGACCTGGATGGCACGCTGCTCGATACCGCCCCGGACCTCGCCGACGCGCTCAATGCCGTGCTGGCCGAAAATCACCGCCCGCCGCTCTCCTTTCAGGAAATCCGGGGGGTCGTCTCCCACGGCGGAATGGCGCTGATCCGGCTCGGTTTCGCGCTGGATGAATCCCACCCGGATTTCAATCCGCTGCGCCTGCGTCTGCTGGCGCTATACCGCGAGAATATATCCAGCAAGACGCGGCCCTTCCCCGGCATGGGTGAATTGCTCGACCAACTGGAACGCCGCGGCCTCAACTGGGGCGTGGTCACCAACAAGCCAGGCTGGCTGACCGAACCCCTGCTGAAGAACCTCGGCCTTTTCGAACGCGCCGCCTCTATCGTCAGCGGCGATACCCTGGCAAATCGCAAGCCGCACCCGGCTCCGATGCTCCATGCCTGCGAGCAGGCCGGCAGCAAACCGGAACAATGCGTCTATGTCGGCGACGCGCAGCGCGATATCGAAGCCGGCAGGAACGCCGGGATGCACACCCTGGTGGCGCTGTTCGGCTATTTCCAGGAGCAGGATCGGCCGCATGAATGGCATGCCGACGGCATGATCCGCACGCCGCAGGAACTGCTCGACTGGCTCGCCCGCGTCAATGGATGGAGATGAAGCGCGGATCCGGTGCGGCCATGTCATCCCGCTGGATGTGGCACCGGCGCCAGTATCAAACGCATGAAGGAAATATTCCCTCGCCGATACGTGAATATTTCACAAACTGTCCGTGAATTCTTCATAGAACGGCCGGTCAGGTAATCCTATCCTGCTTTTAAGGAGGAATATGTGTTTCAGCTAATTTCAAGGTTGAGGGATGCGTCATGGATGACTGCCAGGGATGGCCCTTCATTACCGGCAAGCAGAGGGTGGAATCGCCGCATGACTAACCAAACAAAAGGGGATATACCATCCGCTTCCAGCCAGCCTCCCCCTGTGGGAGAGGGGTGTCGAACCATCTACATCGTCGATGATGACTCGGCGGTGTGCCATGCATTAACCCTCTTGTTTGAAAACGCGGATTACACGGTCATGCCATTTGCCTCCGCCGAATCCCTGCTTGCCTCAGTCAGCGAAGCGACCACAGGCGTTCTCATCCTGGACCTGAACATGGGAGACATATCCGGTCTGGAGTTGCAGGCTGAGCTGAGGAAACGCGGCATCGGACTGAAGACCATTTTCATCAGCGGCTATGGGAATGTGGAAAAATCCGTGCTGGCGATCAAAGGGGGGGCGCTTGATTTCATCGAGAAACCGTTCACGAACAAGCAGCTTCAGAACAGCGTCGGGAATGCCATGTTGCTGGCGAGCGCCGAGCAAGAGGAACGCAGGCGTCGCCAGACACTGGAGAAGAAATATGAGCGGTTGACACCCCGCGAACGGGAAGTGATGACATACCTCATAAGCGGCGTCTCGAACAAAAATCTTGCGGAACAATTGGGATTGAGCAGCCGAACCGTCGAAATCCATCGATCGAAGATAATGCGAAAGATGGGGGTGACCTCCCTGCCGGACCTGGTGCGCATGGTGTATGCGTGCAATAACAACCGGCCGGAAGAGGTTCTGATTGATATCAGTCAGTCCCTGCATCTCCAAGAAGATCAATCCGACTGATATTCAAGGATCGCATCATCATCCGGCGAGGTAATGTCCATTCATAAAGAAATAGACTCATCGCAAAGGCGCACGACTGCATGGACGATGTACACGACGTGCAAGTGTCGCGAGAGGGCAGGATGCCCGTAGCGACTGCAGGAGTTAGAGCACCAAAAATAGGCGCTTTAAGCGACGCATGGAGCAGTTGCCGACGACTGCAGGGATGCCGGAGGTAGGGTAACGCAGGAGCAGTTACCGAAAGAACGCAAAGCTGTTTAATTGTTTTCGTTAATAAGTTTCTTCGCGAACTTCGCGTCTTTGCGGTGATAATGGATGGATACTAAGTAGCCGACCGGCGATTCTATCTGACCATCCCCGCCGGCGGCCCCTCACCGCGCCGCTGTTCGCCGGTGAACTCCATGGCATAGAATAGTCACCTCCCCTTCAGCCAGGATACCGACCACCGCCTCCATGAACAAACCGGCGAAGGCCATCCTGCTGGGATTATTCACGGGGATCCTGGGAATTCTGACGAGCCTCATCCCGTTCGTTCTCGATATCGAGGAACATGCCGGACTCGATTGGCTCTTCACCCTGCGCGGGCCGCGCACTCCACCGTCCGAGGTGGTCGTGGTCGCCATCGATAAGCCGTCCGCCGACACGCTTGGCCTGCCCGTTGAACCGGTCAAGTGGCCGCGCGCCTATCACGCACGGTTGATCGACAGGCTCGTCGAGGCCGGCGCGTCGGTGATCGTACTCGATATCTTCTTCGAGGAACCGCGTGACCCCCGGGATGACGCGGCGCTCGCGTCGGCCATCGGGAAGGCCGGCAATGTCGTGCTGTTTGCCTACACCAAAAAGGAGCTCTCCACGCTGGCCGGAAATTCCGCCGGTGAACTGATTGCCCAGCGCCTCGTGCTCCCCGTCGCGTCGATCGCTCCATCGGCGCGGGCGATTGCCCCGTTCCCGTTACCGGTTTTCCCGGTCAAGGTCAGTCAGTTCTGGACCTTCACCCCGGGCACCGGTGACCTGCCGACCCTGCCGCTGGTCGCCCTGCAGCTCCATGCGGCGACGGCGTATCCCGATCTGCTGGATCTGATCAAGCAAAACGCACGCTCAGGCAACACACCGCCGGCCGGCGCCGTGCGCGACCCATTCGCCGGACACGAGGCCATCACCTCCATGCAGGCATTGCGGGCCGTTTTCAGGGAAGAGCCGGCGCTGGCGCAGCGCCTGACGGAGACGCTGGCCGATGAAGCGCAGCAGCGCATCAGCGCACGAAAGCTTCGCCTGCTGCGCGCGCTCATCGGCATGTACGGCGGCGGCGACAGCCGCTACCTCAACTATTACGGCCCGCCGCAGTCGATAACCACACTCTCCTATGTCCGGGTATTGCGCCCGGAGGCGAAGTCATCGCACGCTCAGGAGGCCCTCGACCTGCGCGGCAAGGCGGTTTTCGTGGGCTATTCGGAGCGCCTGCAGCCGGAGCGGCTGGATGAATTCTATACGGTCTACTCACAAAAAAACGGCGTGCATCTGAGCGGCGTTGAAATCGCCGCCACGGCGTTCGCCAACCTGCTGGAGAACCTGCCGGTCACGCCGCTGCCCAGACCGGCCGGTTTCCTCCTGTTATTCGCCTGGGGTCTGCTCATCGGCGCCGTCGCCCGCCTGTTGCCGGTATTTCCCGCCGTGGCCGCTACGCTTGGTCTCGCCGGTCTCTATCTCGGCGCAGGCCATGTCGCCTTCAGTCATTCCGCCCTCTGGCCGCCCCTGATGGTGCCGCTGTTCCTGCAGGCGCCGTTCGCCCTGTTCAGCGCGACGCTTTGGCATTACCTGGAGGTGCGCCGGGAACGGGAAAACATCCGCACCGCCTTCGGCTATTACCTGCCCTCCCCAGTCGTCGACCGGCTGGCCGGTGATCTGGCCGATGGCCGGGCGGAAGGCCAGTTGATGTACGGCACCTGTCTGTATTCGGATGCCGAGCATTACACCCGGCTCTCGGAAGGCCTGGCGCCGGAAGCGCTGGCCGGACTGATGAACAACTACTACGAGTCGCTGTTCCAGCCGGTCAGGGAGCAGGAGGGCATCATCTCGGATATCGTCGGCGACGCCATGCTGGCCATCTGGGCGTCCCACACACCGGAGCACGCCATGCGCCGGCATGCCATCGAGGCGGCCCGGCAGATCGACGAGACCCTCAATCGGTCGAGTCAACGGGATACACCGCGGGTTCATGCCACACGGCTCGGTCTGCACAGCGGCGAAATCCTGCTGGGAAGCATCGGCGCGATCGATCATTATGAATACCGCGCCGTGGGCGACATCGTGAATTCCGCCAGCCGGATACAGGGACTGAACAAGGTGCTCGGAACGCGGGTGCTCCTGTCACAGGAAGTCCTGGAGGGCATCGATGGCTTTCTGACCCGTGAGGTCGGGACGTTTCTGCTGCGTGGCAAAACCCGCCCGCTGGTGATACACGAGCTTGCCGGACGGCGTGAATCCATCGAGGAACAGGCCATCACGCAACGGCACGGACTGTTCGCCGAGGGTCTCACGGCGTTCCGGCAGGCGGACTGGAAAACCGCCATCGAGCGGTTCACGCAACTGGTGAATACCCGTGAGGGCGATGGCGTATCACGCTTTTATCTGGATCTCTCCCTGCGCCATCGGCAGGACCCGCCTGCCGATGACTGGAACGGCGTCATACGGCTTGACGGCACAGACTAAGAGCATCACGAGTCATGCCACGCGGTCCGGGATGGGCTTGCCGGAACACGCCGTGAATACCGGCCCTGTAGGCTACGGGTGCCGCACGTCGCTTCGGGCAGTCCTGCCCATCCCGGACCGCTTGCCCATCCATGTGCAAGCGGCCTAACGGCACACTCGTTAGCCGGCATGCCCATCCCGGAACTCGCCTCGGTAGCAATCCGGTCTGACTACGTACAAATACGTATACAGGAGGCCGAGAAAATCGACCCTCGATGCCGTGGCAGGATAAAATGCTGGACCGTAACGCGACGCGTGTGATTACATCGCGGTCCTGATCGATCAAGCCATGTGCGGACCGGCGCACGTCAGCCACCGGGCACGTCATTGCCAACCAAGAAGATGCCAATCGGGAACAACATATTTTTTTCACACGCGGTATTTCCGCTCAAAGCCCGTCTGCTTCACCTCTTTATCCTTTATGCGCTGACCATCCCCTCGCAGCTCCTGGCCGCGGCGCAACCGTGTGATCCGGCGCTGGCGCGCGCCATCTCCGTGCAGGGTACGCTGGAGGTCAAACGCGCCCGGGATCAGCAATGGCAGACCGCCGGCCGGGATGAACGCTTCTGTCCGGGTGATGCCGTGCGCACCGGCGGGAACAGCCGTGCGGCCATATTGTTCTATCCGGAAACCGTGATCCGTCTCGATCAGTACAGTTCGCTGGTCTTCACCGCGGCGGAAACCGACACCGCGCCCTCCTGGCTCGAACTGCTCAAGGGAGCCGCGCACTTCATCAGCCGCGATCCGCGGTCACTGCAGATCATCACCCCGCTCGCCAACGCCGCCATCACCGGCACGGAGTTCCTGGTGCAAGTCGATGAGGGCGAAACCGGCGTCATCGTCTACGAAGGCCAGGTGCAGGTCAGCAACCCGGCGGGCAGCGTGCAGGTCGGCGCCAATCAGCGCGCCGTGGCCCAGGCCGGCCAGGCCCCGATCACCGAAGCCGTGGTCCGCCCGCGCGATGCCGTGCAATGGACCCTGTATTATCCGCCGGTGCTCTCCGCCACCGAAAGCCTCAACGCTCCGCTGCAACAGGCCGCGCAGGCCCTGGCCGTGGGCCGGGTCGATGAGGCGCGGGCGTATCTGGCCCAGGTGCTCGCGCAGGACCCCGACAACAGCGAGGCGCTGGCGCTGCAGTCCATCATCGCCCTGACCCAGAACGACACGGCATCCGCACGGGAACTGGCGCAGCGCGCCGTCACCGCCCGGCCCGCCTCCGCCGCGGCGCGGATCGCGATGTCCTATGTCCAGCAGGCGATCCTTCGATCTCGCCGGCGCGCTGGAGAGCCTGCAGAGCGCCGTGCGCGACAATCCCGACGATGCCCTCGCCTGGGCGCGTCTCGCGGAGCTGCGGCTTTCGCTGGGCTATCTGGATGAGGGACTGGCGGCGGCGGAACGGGCCAGCAGCATCGAGCCGCGACTGGCTCTGACCCAGACCGTGCGCGGTTACGCCTACCTCACTCAGATCAAAATACCGCAGGCCCTGAGCGCCTTCGATGAAGCCATCGCTCTCGATCAGGCGGCGCCCCTGCCCCGCCTGGGGCTGGGTCTGGCGCAGATCCGCAAAGGCGAGCTGGCGGCGGGCCGGGAAGCCATCGAAATCGCGGTGGCGCTCGATCCCGCCAGTTCCCTGATCCGCAGCTACATGGGCAAGGCCTACTACGAGGAGAAGCGCGACCGGCTGGCGGGGACCCAGTACGAGATGGCCAAGACGCTCGACCCCAAGGACCCGACGCCGTGGTTCTATGACGCCATCCGCAAGCAGACCGAAAACCGCCCGGTCGAGGCGCTGCACGACATGCAGACCTCCATCGCGCTCAACGACAACCGC
This sequence comes from uncultured Gammaproteobacteria bacterium, assembly GCA_963773065.1. Taxonomy (GTDB): domain Bacteria; phylum Pseudomonadota; class Gammaproteobacteria; order UBA9214; family UBA9214; genus CAVQCA01. The sequence continues at coordinate 18,795 of CAVYZN010000021.1, read as the reverse complement.
GCCGTGTACCGCTCGCGCCTGCAGCTCGACGAGGATCTGGCCACCCGCAGCGCCAGCCAGGCGCGCATCTACAGCGACCTCGGTTTCGAGCAGCTGGCGCTGGTGAAGGGCTGGCAGTCGGTCAACACCGACCCCGCCAATTACTCGGCCCACCGGCTGCTCGCGGACAGCTATTCCGTCCTGCCCCGCCACGAGATCGCCCGCGTGAGCGAACTGCTGCAGTCCCAGCTCCTGCAGCCGATCAACCTGACCCCGGTGCCGCCGCAGCTCGCGGAGGAGAACCTGTTCATCCTGGAAGGCGCCGGTCCGGCCGATCCCGCCTACCTGGAGTTCAATCCGCTGTTCACGCGCAACCGCCTCGCCCTGCAGGCCGACGGCCTCGCCGGCAGCAACAGCACCTGGGGCGATGACGTGGTGCAAAACGGCGTGTACAACAACTGGTCCTGGAGCGCCGGCCAGTTCCACTACCAGAGCGACGGCTTCCGCGACAACAACGACCAGGACCAGGACATCTACGATCTCTTCGTTCAGGGCGCGCTCAGCTACCAGACCAGCGTACAGGCCGAATACCGCGACCGGCGGATCAAGAACGGCGATCTGGTACAGCGCTTCGAGCCGGATGATTTCCTGCCTACCCAGCGCGAGAAGACCACGGCCGAGACCATGCGGCTCGGCCTGCACCATGAATTCACGCCGCGCTCGGAAATCATCGCCTCGTTCATCACCCTGCATGACTGGGACTTCAACCTCGACACCTCCGTACCCCAGGACCTGCCTCCGATCCCCGGTCTGCCGCCAGTGACCGCGAATACCAACGTCAATCTCGAACAACACCAGAACGGCAATACCACGGAGATCCAGCACCTCTACCATGGCGCCTCGTTCAGGCTGGTGAGCGGGGCGGGCTATTTCACCGGTGACGGCAAGCTGCCTTCCACCGCCGACACCACCTTCACGCCGCCGGTGTTTCCCGCCTCAAACGTCGATTCCAGACCGGGATCAGAACAAGGATCACAAAAACGTTTATAGCTATGCCAACATTCCCTACGGCGATACGCTGCTGGTCACGGCGGGCGCGAGTTATGACGACCTCGGAGAGGATCAAACCAGCAAGAACACGGCCAATGGCGTGCCGCTGCCCGCCGAGACAATCCCACATCGGCGTCCAGAAGCTCAATCCGAAGCTCGGCCTCACCTGGCAGGCGAGGGAAACACCACGCTGCGCGCCGCGGCATTTCGGACCATCACCCGCAGCCTCTCCAGCAGCCAGACGATCGAGCCGACCCAGGTGGCGGGATTCAACCAGTTCTACGACGATCCGTTCGGCACCAAGGCCATCGTCTATGGACTGGCGGCCGATCAGGTGTTTACCGCCGATGTTTCCGGCGGCGTGGAATACCGCTGGCGTGACACGCAAGTACCCCTGATCGACGGCGATCCCGATGAGGTCAACTGGGACGAGGGCTTCGGGCGCGCCTATCTGTACTGGACGCCCACCCGGCGCGTGGCGGCGAGCGCGGAATACCAGTATGAGGACTTCAAGCGGGAGCAGTCCTTCACCGGCGAATTCCAGGCCACCCAAATCCAGACCCAGCGGGTGCCGCTGACCGTCAGCTATTTTCATCCCCTCGGCTACTTCGCCCACTTGCGGACGACGTACATCGACCAGCAGGGCGAATTTTCCACCGCGGGGCCGGGGTTCCTCGCCAACGTGCCGACGAAGACAAGAACGACCAGTTCTGGCTGGTGGATGCCACGGTCGGTTACCGGCTGCCGAAGCGCTACGGGTTCATCAGCGCCGGGGTGAGCAACCTGCTCGATGAGAAAGTTCAAGTTCGTGGATACCGATCCCTTCAACCCGCGCATCTATCCGGAACGGTTTTTCTTCACACGCCTGACCCTGTCATTCTGAATGGCGGATAGCAAAGGGACACGGATGGCGGTCTCGTGAATGATTCGTGGGGAGATTGTCAGGCCGTCATGGCGCCGGGTTTCGGATTCTCGATGACGGCCATGCCCGTCTGAACGATAAACGTGAGGATTCAGAATCGGTGGTATCTGCCTGCCACCGTGTAACAGGCGGACCCGCGCAACGGGAACGCCATGGGCGCAAAATCAGAAGGGAGGAATCATCATGGCAATAAGAGAAACCATTCCGGTCGAGTTTCACCTCGATGAAGAGGGCAAGGTGGTCGAGGTGACATCACCTCTAGGGAAACACAGCATGGATGCCCCGCAACCGCCACACGCCTGGGCCTCGGCGATCATCGCCACCAAGCAGAGTCCCGGCTGCATTTACGTCTGGACGGGAACTGGCTGGGTCAAGATATGCACTTAACCGGCGGTTGAGGGAAAACCGCTGCCGGCAGCGGACGCCGACGCCGTCCTGACTACCAGCCGTGCGGCAGCCGCTCCCGGATGGTGATCTGCCGGTCGTGAATCTCGATATAGCCGCCGGCCTTCAGATCCTTGAGGATGCGGCTCACCATCTCGCGGGAGGCGCCCACCCGGTCGGCGATATCCTGCTGGGTCAAGGGATCCCTGATCACCCGGATATCCCCCTCGGGCTTCGAGAGCTTGAGCAGCAGACCGGCGACCCGGCCGTAGACGTCCATCAGGGCCAGGCTTCTCACACTCTCCGTCAGCGCCCGCAGCCGCTTGACCATGCCGCGCATGATCTTGACGGTGGCCGCCGGGTGCTGTCGCATGAAATCCTCGAAATCCGACTTCGAAATGAGTGACAGCGTGGCTTTATCCTGCGTGATGACGGAGGCCGATCTCGGACCGATGTCGATCAACGCCAGTTCACCGAAATACTCGCCGGGTCCCTGAACGTTCAGAATCACTTCCCTGCCGTCGGCATCGCTCAGAAAGACCTTTACGCTGCCCGAGCGGATGATATACAGGGAATCGCTGCGATCACCCTCATTGATGATGATCGTGTTGCGCGGGTACTGCCGGGTCACCGCCTTGCTGGACAACAACGCGAGCTCGGCCGCATCGAGATCGGAAAACAGCGGGATATCGTCTAGCATCGCCACAATCCAACCATATCGTGTCACTACGTCCATCCATAAACACCATTTTCACCGCAAAGACGCAAAGTTCGCGAAGAAGACATATTAACAAAAACAATTAAACGGCTTTGCGTTCTTCGCGCCTTTGCGGTGAGTTTATTTCTTTATGGACGGACATCCGGGTTATCGGGAAGGGGATATTCCCCGGTATAATCGGCGCCCTCATGACCGCTGATCACCAACCACCCCGCGACTGGGAACCCGCCGCCGATTTGCTTGCCGGCAGGATCGTACTGGTCACGGGCGCCGCCGACGGGATCGGCCGGGCGCTCGCGCGCGCCTGCGCGAGACACGGCGCGACGGTCGTCATGCTGGACCGCAACGTGCGCGGGCTGGAACAGACCTACGATGAAATCCTGGCGGCGGGGCACCCGGAACCCGCGCTCTACCCGCTGGACCTGCAGGGCGCGACAGCGCAGGACTACGCCGCGCTCGCCCATACCCTCGAACGGGAATTCGGGCGGCTGCACGGGCTGGTACACAATGCGGCCCTGCTCGGCGCGCTGACCCCGCTGGCGCATTTCGATGACGAGCTCTGGCACCAGGTCATGCAGATCAACCTCAACGCGCCCTATCTGCTGACCCGGGCCTGTCTGGAACTGATGACCCGCTGCGAAGACGATGCCTCCATCATCTTCACCTCCGATGCCGCGGGGCGCCGCGGCAAGGCGTACTGGGGCGCCTATGGCATCGCCAAGGCCGGGCTGGAGAACATGATGCAGATCCTGGCCGATGAACTGGAAGCCAATACACCGGTGCGCGCCAACAGCATCGACCCGGGCGCCGTGCGCACGGCGTTGCGCCTGATCGCCTATCCGGCCGAGGACCGGAGCCGGCTCAGAACGGCGGACGAGGTGCTCAGGCCGTTCCTGTATCTGCTCTCGACGGACAGCCGGGGCATCAGCGGCCGGCAGTTCACCGTGGAGTGAATTTACCGGCCATTGCAGTAGTTCCCTTCGAGTCATATCAGCTCCCGACAACACGAACGGCGGTTCCCCAAGCAGGCCCGGTAGCGCAGCGATCTCCACATCAGACAGGTCCAACGATTGGTTCAGTAGCGCCTGGAGCTGAAATCGTAACGAAACCACTTGTACGGAGCGGGCTTGCCCGCGAATCGTTGGGTTTCGATACCCGTTCGCGGGCAAGCCCGCTCCTACAGGAGAAACGCCACTATTTCGATCGAGCCCTTTATTCTTTTTCTCCGCGTCCTCTGCGTCTCTGCGGTGAATACGGCGTTTTCGCCCGCTTGCCGGGTGCGGATTTCTTGCCGGTGGTCGCGCTGCGGTGACACTCGCGGCGGCTTGAGGCCGGTCGCGCGGTAGAGCGCCATGACCTCCGGCGGGTCAGCGGCCGGTGGCGTCCCGGGCGCAGTTCCCGCGGCAGGCCGATCGGCCCGAAGCGCACCCGGATGAGGCGGCTTACCGCCACGCCCTGCGATTCCCACATGCGCCGCACCTCGCGGTTGCGCCCTTCCTTCAGGGTGACATGGTACCAGTGGTTTGCGCCGCTCCCGCCGGCGTCGTGGATGGAGCCAAACGCCGCCCTCCCGTCTTCCAGTTCAACGCCGCCGAGCAGGCGCTCGATCACGGGGGCGGCAACCTCGCCCAGCACGCGCACGGCATACTCCCTCTCGATCTCCGTGGAAGGATGCATCAGGCGATTGGCCAGTTCGCCATCGGTCGTGAGCAGCAGGAGTCCCGCCGTGTTGAAATCGAGGCGGCCGACCGCGATCCAGCGCGCCGTCTTCAGCGGCGGCAGCTTGTCGAACACCGTCGGGCGGCCTTCCGGGTCCGCGCGTGTCGTGAGTTCACCCACGGGTTTGTGGTAGAGGATTGTTCGTGGGATCGGCTGTCCGAGGGCGATGGCCACCGCCACCGGCCGGCCGTCGATCTCGATGCGGTCCGCCCCGGTAACGCCAAGACCCAGTACGGCAGGACTGCCATTGACGCTGATCCTGCCGGCGCGTATCCAGTCCTCGATCTGGCGGCGTGAACCATAACCGGCACGGGCCAGGATTTTTTGCAGACGCTCCGCCATGAACGCAACGGCGGGCTAGTGAAATGTGGCGGGTGTGTCTTCCGCGGACTCGCTGACCAGGGGATTCTCTTCCCGCGCGGGAAGCGGCGCGTCCGGTTCATCATTGGCCGGCATCAGCCGGTGTTCCGGAAGAACCTCCGACAAATCGAGCGCCAGTTCGGGACCGAACGTGCCCAGATCGCGCAGTTCGGCCAGGGTCGGCAGCTCATCGAGGCTTTTCAGACCGAAATAGTCGAGGAACTGTTTCGTGGTGCCATACATGGCGGGATGGCCGGGGACATCGCGATGGCCGACGGCGCGTATCCATTCCCTCTCCAGCAGGGTTTTCATGATGGACGTACTGACGGTGACGCCGCGCACTTCCTCGATCTCACCGCGCGTGATCGGCTGGCGGTAGGCAATCAGCGCCAGCGTCTCCAGCAAGGCGCGCGAATAACGCGCGGGTTTCTCCTCCCACAGGCGCGACACCCAGAGCTGCATCTCCCGCCGGATCTGGATGCGGTAGCCGCCGCCGACCTCGGCGAGTTCGATGCCGCGGTGCCTGAAGTCATCCGCGAGCGCCGCCAAGGCGCCGCGCAGGTCGCCGCGCTCCGGTCTTTCCTCCTCGGTGAACAGGGCCAGCAACTGATCCAGGCTCATCGGCCGGCCCGCGGCGAGCAGGATGGCCTCAACGATCAGTTTCAGCCGTTCGCTATCCGATTGCGCTTCGCCGGCTGGCGGTTCGCTGATGTGCGGTTCACCGGCCTGGGGATCGGCGGCTGGCGGTTCGCTGGCCTGCGTCTCGTCGGTCATGCCGTCGCCTGCTCGGGAAGTTGTTCAATGCTGGAAGCCGCCCTGACATGAATCGGCGCGAACGGTTCGGACTGAGTGAGTTCGATGAGGGATTCCCGGGTCAGCTCCAGCACGGCCAGGAACGTCACCACCACGCCCATGCGTCCCTCCTCGACGGTGAAGAGATCGACGAAACGGGTATAGCGATGGGCCTGGACCGCATCCAGAACACAGGACATGCGCTCGCGCACGGACAGTGATTCCATCTGCACGTGATGATGAGCAAACATGGAGACGCGTTTCATCACCTCCTGCAACGCGGCGATCAGGTCCTGCAGATTCACCTCCGGGGGCAACCTGAGCAGCTTGCCGTCCACCCGCTCCGCCCGGGCCTGGTAGACATCGCGTCCCAGTTGCGGCAGGGCGTCGAGATCTTCCGCGGCCTGCTTGTAGCGTTCGTACTCCTGCAAGCGGCGAACCAGTTCGGCGCGGGGATCCTCCTCGTCCTCCTCCTCGCCCGCCGGTCGCGGCAGCAGCAGCCGCGACTTGATCTCGGCCAGCATGGCCGACATCACCAGGTATTCACCGGCCAGCTCAAGCCGCATGCCCTGGATGAGTTCGATATAGTCGGTGTATTGACGTGTAATCTCGGCGATCGGTATGTCCAGGATATCGAGATTCTCCTTGCGGATAAGGTACAGCAGGAGATCGAGCGGACCCTCGAATGACTCCAGAAACACCTCCAGCGCGTCCGGAGGTATGTAGAGATCCTTGGGAAACGAGGCCAGAGCGTGGCCCCGTATGATGGCGAGGGGAAGTTCTTCCTGCGTCGGGATATCAGGTCTTGCTTCGCGGTTCTGGTTTTCGCTCATGGAGTGCCCTGGACGTTACGGCGTTAACGTGACCGAGGGACGGCTTCAGCCGTCCGCGGGATTCTAACCCAGTTTCGAAGGGATGTCTCGATTTCCTATCAGGTTCTTCGGCGAGTAATCCAGCCCCATGACGGCGCGCACCTCTGCCAGCGTTTCGCGGGCGACGGCGCGGGCGGCCTCGCATCCTTCCGCGATGATGGCGCGCACCCGATCCCTGTCCTGTTCGTACTCCCGCGCCCGTTCCTGCAGGGGCGCGAGTTCGCCGAGTATGCTGTCGATGATGGGCTGCTTGCATTCCAGACAACCGATCCCGGCCGTGGTGCAGCCCTCCCGCACCCAGCGCCTTCACGGCCTCATCGGAATAAACCGCATGCAGTTGCCATACCGGGCAGACATCGGGGTTCCCGGCATCGGTGCGGCGTATGCGCGCCGGGTCGGTCGGCATGGTGCGCAATTTTTGCCGGACATCCTCCGGGTTTTCCCGCAGGGTGATGGTGTTGTGGTAGGACTTGGACATCTTCTGTCCGTCCAGGCCGGGCATGCGGGAGGCCGGCGTGAGCAGGGCCTGCGGCTCGGTCAGGATCATGCCGACCGCTGCCCTCGAGATACCCGAGCAGGCGTTCGCGGTCGCTGTGGGAAAGGTTCTGCTGTTCCTCAAGCAGGGCTTGCGCCACCGCCACCGCCTCGCGTTCCCCCTGCTCCTGGTAGCGTTTGCGCAGGTCATGGTAGAGGCGCGCGTTCTTCTTGCCCATCTTTCTGATGGCGGTCTCGGCGGCCTCCTCAAAACCCGGTTCACGCCCGAAGATATGGTTGAAGCGCCGCGCCACCTCGCGGGTCAGCTCGACATGGGCCACCTGGTCCTCGCCGACCGGCACCTTGTCGGCCCCGTAGATGAGGATGTCGGCGCTCTGCAGCAGCGGATAACCGAGAAAGCCGTAGGTGGCGAGATCCCGTTCCCGCAGCTTTTCCTGCTGGTCCTTGTAGCTCGGCACCCGTTCCAGCCAGCCGAGCGGCGTCACCATGGAAAGCAGCAGATGCAGCTCGGCGTGCTCCGGTACGTGCGACTGGATGAACAACTGCGCGGACTCCGGGTCGACGCCCGCCGCCAGCCAGTCGATCACCATGTCCCAGACGCTCTCGGCGATGATGTGCGATTCCTCGTAGTGCGTGGTGAGCGCATGCCAGTCGGCCACGAAGAAGAAACAGTCGAATTCCTGCTGCAACCTGACCCAGTTCTTGAGGACGCCATGATAGTGGCCGAGGTGCAGGCGCCCGGTGGGACGCATTCCGGATAGCACCCGTGAATGGGTTTTCGCCATGCTGCGCCCTTTCCCTATCCCTAGATGCCGGCCACCAGGCTGAAGAGGTCCACCAGTACCGCCACCGGCGGCCCCAGCACCTTCCACAGTATGCCGCTCATCAGCAGCGCGATCAGGATGAAGAAGCCGTAAGGCTCGATGCGGCTGAACCGGTAAGCCAGCGGGCCCGGCAACAGGCTGGTCATGACCCGCCCGCCGTCGAGCGGCGGCAACGGCAGCAGGTTGAGCACCATCAGCACCAGATTGAGCTGGATGCCGATGTAACCCATGTAAATCATCGGAATTGACGCCCATTGTGAAGTGGAGGCCAGCATGACGCCCACCCGGGCAATCAGGGCCCAGAGAAACGCCATCCCCAGATTGGCCATGGGGCCCGCCAGGGCGACCAGCGCCATGTCCCGTTTCGGATCCTTGAGGTTCTGCCAGGTCACCGGCACCGGTTTGGCCCAGCCGAAAATGGCGCCGCCGGCGAGCATCATCAACCCGGGAACGATGATGGTGCCGAGCGGGTCGATGTGCTTGATCGGATTCAGCGTGAGCCTGCCCATCATGAGGGCCGTCTTGTCGCCCAGGTGCTTGGCGACCCAGCCGTGCGCGACTTCGTGCAGGGTGATGCCAAACAGGAGGGGCAGGATTGCAATGGCCGCAAACTGGACCGTCGAGAGATTCTGCATCGCGGAATTATACCCGGATTGCCCCGGCAGGACAGATCGATCGGCGTAGCGCCTCTTCAGGGCAAGCCGTCGACGGCGCCGCAACCCTGGCGCAGCACCCGCGGCGCGCCCTCGCTCATATCGACCACCGTCGTCGGTTCAAATCCGCAGTGCCCGCCGTCGATGACGAGGTCCACCTCGCGCTCCAGGCGTTCGCGTATCGCGGCAGCCTCGGTCTCGGGCATATCCCTGCCCGGCAGAATCAGGGTCGAGCTCATCAGCGGTTCGCCCAGCTCGGCGAGCAGCGCCTGGGCGATGGGATGATCGGGCACGCGTATCCCGATGGTCTTGCGTTTCGGGTTTTGCAGGCGCCGCGGCACCTCGTGCGTGGCGCTGAGGATGAAGGTATAGGGTCCCGGGGTGAGGGACTTCAGCAGACGGTAGGCGCTGTTATCGACCTTGGCATAGGCGGCGATCTCCGAGAGATCCCGGCAGACCAGCGTGAAGTTATGCTTGTGGTCCAGCGCGCGGATGCGGCGGATCCGCTCCATGCCGCCCTTGTCGCCGACACGGCAACCCAGCGCGTAGCTCGAATCCGTCGGATAGGCGATGAGACCGTCCGCGCGAATGATCTCGATGGCCTGTTTAATCAGCCGCGCCTGGGGATTGACCGGGTGTATCTGGAAAAACTGGCTCATGGTTGGAGTATGGGACGTGGAATGTATGTCGAAATTGATTTATTCACCGCAAAGGCGCAAAGAACGCAAAGCCGTTTAACTGTTTTTTGTTAATAAGTTTCTTCGCGAACTTTGCGTCTTTGCGGTGAAAATAGATGTTTATGGACGAACCCTAGTTGCTCGGCCAGCCCTCGCTCTCCCAGATCGGACGGCAGCCCGCCGGCAGTTCCGCCAGCTCGCCGAGCCGCACCCAGGGATTTTCCGGACCGTGGTAATCCGAACCGCGGGAAGCGAGCAGGTCCACGGTGCGCGCGTATCCCGCCATGGTATGCGATGTCATCCCGGGTATGGCAGCCCGAGACGACCTCCAGCCCAACTCCCCCCAGTTCGCGGAACTCGCCGATCAGCCGGCGCAGCTTGGCGCCCGTCAACGGGTAACGGGCCGGGTGGGCGATGACCGGGAGCCCGCCGGCCGCCCTGATCCAGTCAAGCACATCCTCCAGACTGGCCCATTCCCCCGCCACATACCCCGGCTTGCCGTGCACCAGAAAGCGTTTGAACACCTCCCGTACCGAGCGCGCATGGCCCTGGGCCACCAGATATTGCGCGAAATGGGTACGCCCCACGATGCGTCCCCTGGACAAGGCGCAAGCGCCCGCATGGGCATCCCGTATGCCGGCCCGGTCCAGGCGCCGGCCGATTTCCTCGGCGCGCCAGTCGCGGAAGACGCGCAAGCCGGTGAGCCCCGCCTGCAGGGCAGCGCATTGCGAATCGATATTGAGGCCGAGTACGTGTACGGTAAGCGACTGCCAGCTTACCGAGATCTCGACACCCGGAACCAACCGCAGCCCCAGGGCATCGGCCTGCCGGCGGGCCTCATCGAGACCGTCGGTGGTGTCATGATCCGTGAGGGCAAGCACATTCACCCCGGCAGCGCAGGCCGCCTGTACCAGGCCGGACGGCGTCAGGCTGCCATCGGATGCCATGGGAATGGCTGTGGAGATCATAGTGGATCGGCATGACGGCTATTCTACAGGACATGCCGGCCGCCTGCCGGGTATAAACCCGTCCGCCGCGGGGTTGACGGTGTCGCGCGCTACCGGTACAAACCGGTACCATAGCGCCCGCCGCTTTCCCCTACACCGCCATGCGCATACCGACAGGCAATCTCGACACCATCCGTTCCGACATCGACCGCGTGCTCGATGCCCTGAACCGCGCGGCGGGTAGTGCCGTCATGCAGACCGCCGATGGCGCCAGCCTCCCGCTGCTGACGGAAGCCGTGCGGCAGTTGCTGGAGGTGATGGAACGCGTCGAGAGCGACTACCGGATAGCAGGCGACACTCAGACGCCTTACCGGACAGGAAGCGAGGACATCACCGAATTCGGAGAATACGCCTTCAAGCTGCAGGAAAACCTGGCGTCCCTGGTCAAGCCGGCGGGACTCATGGAAGAGCAGGCGCTCGTCGCCGGCCTCGCCGTTGACCTCGCCCTCTGGGTCGCCCGCCACGGCGGCCGGCTCGACTCGCTGGAGGCGGTCGTCGATGCCCTGGCGCTGATCGCCAACCGCACGTCCGACACGCGCGAACTCGGAGAGCTGAGCGCCGTCATGGGCCACATCATCGGCGCGGTTTCCCCGCTCATCCGTGAAGACCTGGAAAAGATCAACCCCGGCCGGCCCTGGCGGGTACTGCTGCTCAACCGGGGGATCGTCGCTACCCGCAGCCACGATCCGGCCGCCATGGAAGAGGCCTTTGCCCTGCTGATCCGCTATCTTCCGGAAGATGCGGCGCGTTTCTTCGCCGAGGGGATGCAACAGATGGAGGCGCTGAACTACCCCGCGCCGGTGCGCAAGGTAATGGAAAAATACCACCGCAGTTGGACCATCAACCGTACCCTGCATTGACGGTACGGCGCGATCAGCCGCGGCGAAATTTACCCGGACAGGTTTCGCAGTTGATGGTAAAAGACTATCATTCCCGTCCTGCTGAGCGCCAACACACTAAAACCCCCGAGTACGGCTGACATTCATCATGAAGTTTCTGTTCGACCTGTTCCCGATCCTGCTGTTCTTCCTGGCGTACAAGCTCTACGACATCTATGTGGCGACGGCGGTCGCCATCGCCGCCGCGTTCCTGCAGACCGGCCTTTACTGGCTCAAGCACCGGAGATTCGAGACCATGCACCTGGTCACGCTCGCGATACTCGTCGTCTTCGGCGGACTCACCCTGATACTCAGGGACCCGGTCTTCATCAAGTGGAAACCCACCGTGGTCAACTGGCTGTTCGGCCTCGTCTTCCTGGGCAGCCGTTACATCGGCCGGCGCACGCTGGTGGAGCGCATGATGAGCCATGCCATCAGCGTACCCGCTGCGGTCTGGCTGAAGCTGAACTGGGCCTGGACCCTGTTCTTTATCGCCATCGGCCTGGTGAACCTCTATGTCGCCTACAATTACAGCGAAGCAGCCTGGGTCAATTTCAAATTATTCGGGATGGTGGGACTGACGCTCGTCTTCGTCTTCATCCAGGCCTTTTACCTCAGCCGCTACATGCAGGCCGGCGGTGACAGCGAGTAGCACGACCCGCCATGCTCTACGCCATCATCAGCCAGGATAAACCCGGCAGTCTCGACCGGCGGCTGCAGGCCCGCCCCGCCCATCTGGCGCGACTCGAGGCATTGAAAGACGACGCCCGGCTGGTCCTCGCCGGACCGCACCCGGCCGTCGACAGCCCGGACCCCGGCGCCGCCGGCTTTACCGGCAGCCTGGTGGTCGCCGAGTTTGCGTCCCTCGAGGCGGCCCGCGCCTGGGCGGACGCCGACCCCTACGTGGCCGCGGATGTGTATGCGAGCATCATCGTCAAGCCCTTCAAACAGGTGCTGCCCTGATGCGTGAAGAGCGCCTCGCCATGATCCGCTCGCGGCTGACCGAGGCGCTGCGGCCGGCGGCGCTGGAGATCGTCGATGAAAGCGCCCGGCACGCCGGTCATGCCGGCGCGGCGAGCGGCGGCGGACACTACCATCGTGCACATCGTGTCCGAGGCATTTCAGGGCAAGAACCTGCTGCAGCGCCACCGCATGGTCTATGATGCCCTCGGCGACATGTTGCACGCGGAGATCCACGCACTCGGCATCCAGGCGAAAACTCCCCAGGAATTACCCAACTCCAACCCAACCAAAGGTAACGCATGATGAAAAGACCACTGTTATTTCTGCCGGCGATCCTGTTCGCGCTGTACGGTTGCGACCAGTTGCAGACACCCCGCCAGGCGGCGACAGCGCCAGCCGCCCCGGCACCCGAGGGACCGGTGGTCGCCACGGTCAACGGCGCACCCCTCATGAAATCGGTCATCGACATCTACGCCGCGCAGCGCAAGGCGAACCAGGGCGAGGGGGAGCAGGCCGACGACCAGACCATCCTCAATGAAATGATCAGCCTGGAATTGATGCGGCAGGAAAGCGTCAACAAGGGACTCAACAACACTCCGGTCGTAGTCGCCACCCTTGATCAACAGACGCGCACCCTGCTCGCCGGGGCCGCCATCAGGGATTTCGTAAAGAACAATCAGGTCAGCGACGAGCAAGCCAAACAGGTGTACGACAAGGAAATAGCCAAGCCGGCGACCGAGTACAACGCCCGGCATATTCTGGTCAAGACCAGGGAAGAGGCCGAAGAGGTGATACGCCAGCTCGACAAGGGCGGCGACTTCGCCGCCCTGGCCAAGGAAAAGTCAACCGATACCTCGGCATCGTCCGGCGGCAAACTGGAATGGTTCTCAGCCGCCCAGATGGTGCAGCCGTTCGCCGATGCCGTCGCCAAGCTGCAGAAGGGCAGCTACACGAAAGAGCCGGTGCAGACCCAGTTCGGCTGGCACGTGATCCTGCTCGAGGACACGCGCCAAAGCACCCCGCCCACGTTCGATGACGTCAAGGATCGTCTCAAGGTACTGGTGGCGAACCAGCAGTTGCAGCAGCATATTCAGAAAATCCGGGAAGCGGCGAAGATCGAGATGACCGGCAAGTAACGCATAACCCTGTATGAACACCCGAGTGGCCGAAGCGCATCCTTCGGGCACCCGGGGGTCATTGGTCGGGTATTCAGTGCAGCCGCTCGTCCGCCGGCTGGCGATCCTGATTCCTGCTACCCGGAATATCCCTCGCGGATTCGTCCGCCCGCGGGCTTTTACGCCGGTCCGGCCGGTGCCAGTAATTGATGCGGATTTCACCCTGCGGTGTATGGATCACGCTGAGACAGGCATCGCGGGCGCGCGTGATCGCCTCACAGATGCACTCGCCGTCCTCGCCGTTACTGAGACGTAAATCGGGTATCCGTTGCATTTCCCGGCTCACCCGCTCGATGATTTCGTCCTGTCCCGGCATGACGAGCACGTACTTGATGTAATAACCCGCCGCCAGCCAGCCGGCCTCCTGTGCGTTGACCGGATCTTCCTCGACCTGGAAGCTCACCGCCTGCTGGCGGTTGACGCAATGGCGCAATGCATCCAGGATGGCCGCCAGCGTCAATTCAAGAACACCGGCATCCGGCACGGACCATTTTGCGGATTGATAGGCATCGCCCTGCACATCTTCCAGCCGCTCATGAAAAGCCTGCATGTCGTCGGCGAGGAAATGCATGACGTCCGAGAAGTTTTCCATGACGCTGCCAAGCCTTGCGAAGGGCCCCTCGAAGCGCAACAGGGTCGCCTCGGTCCGGGTTTCATCACCGCTCGCCGTCGCCCCGCCCTGCGTCAGTTCATCCGCCTGCTCGTAATCCGCGAGGTTCGCGTTACCGGGCAGACGCACGGGTAGCCGCATGCGCTCGGCCAAAGCTTTCCAGAAACCGGGCAGCCCTGCATGATCCGGCGTGGCGGCCGCGCGCGCGGTGAGCAGGTCCTCGACCAGTTTCACGACACAGCCCGACGCCGGCGATTCGGGGTGCAGCGAGGTGAAGGTCTGCCCGAGGCGCGCGGCGGAAAGCACATGTTCATCGCTGACCACCGCCGCGAGCAGGGGGACCTTCAGCCCCAGGTGCTGCCGCGCCTTGTCCGAAAAACGGGCATGAATCGCGTCGGCCTGCGCGGCTTGCTCCACCTTGTTGACGACCAGCAGAACCGGATTGCCGTAGCCGTTGAGGCGCAGGATTCTCAGCAGGGCAAACGCCCCTGCCTGCGACCCGGGCTCGGGAGTCACCACCAGGAGCACGAGGTGGGACAGGCTGCAGCAGGCAAGGACCGCGCGCGGCGCCATGCCGGAGGTATCGATTACGAAATCGTCGTATTCTGGACCAGGCCTCGTGGGCGGCCACCAGTGAGGCAAGCTCCTCCCGGTCCAGTCCATTCCAGCGCGACAGCGGAATACGGGACGAGATGATATCGACACCCTGATAACCATGGCAGGTGAGGCCGCTCTTCCTGTCGGAACTTTTAAGGGTTGAACGCAGGTGCAACTGCAGCAACTGGCTGATGGCGTCCTGGCCGCCGCCTTCGTGGTAGTAGCCGACGCCATGGCCTTTCCTGACCAGCTCGAGGGCGGCATTGATCCCCAGATGAGTTTTACCGACCTGGTACATGCCGCTCGCCAGGGTGATGATCACCGCCATGTCAACGCCCGGCAGGCAGGTCGCGGGCGTAGCGCGGACACGCCCTAGCGCGCCAACTCATCGATCGTCCGGCGCTGATTGGCGCTTTGCTCCATGACCGTACCCTCGATAGCCCTCGCCTTGTCGAGCATGTCGGTTTGCGATTTCCAGACATGATCGCCGCCCGGGTCCGATGTCGTCGGGGGTGTCGGGGGTGTCGGCGCTGTCGCCTCCATCGCCGCAGGACGCCAGCAGTAACACCGCGCAGAAAACCATCGCCTTTGCGTACATCATATCCTCCCTCCTCGGCCCCTCACCGGCTTGACCCGGTCAGGCGGCTTTTGTTCAGCCAGTCAATGATAACGGCACTCTCCATGGGTTCTCCAACATAATAGCCCTGGTAGTAATCACACCCCATGGCCTTCAGCATCTCGTAAACCGGACGGGTTTCAACCCCCTCGGCCGTCACGGTGAGGCCCATGTTATGGGCAAGATCGATGGTCGCATGGACGATCGAGGCATTGTCGTCATCGGTATCCATATCGATCACGAACGATTTGTCGACCTTGAGCGTATGCACCGGCAGGCGCTTGAGGTACACCAGCGAGGAATGGCCGGTGCCGAAATCATCAATGGAGAGAGTCAGGCCCATGGCGCTCAACTGGCCCAGGATTTCGATGACCTGGTTCGGATCCAGCATCACCCCCGTCTCGGTGATCTCCAGCAACAACGAGTCCGCCTTGAGCCGGTAACGTTCCAGCGCCTTCCTGATCACTTCCGTCAGGTTATAATCATGCAGGTTGTGCATCGACAGATTGATGCCGACGCGCAGGCCCGGGCTGATCCCCTGCAACCGCTCCAGTTCCCGGCACGCCGTGTTGATGATCCATTCGGAGAGCACGCGGATCAACCCGCTCTGCTCGGCCACGCGGATGAAGCTCTCCGGCAACAACACCCGACCGTCGGGCTGGCGCCAGCGCACCAGCGCCTCGAGGTAGCTGACCTGCCCCGTTCCGAATTCGAGCACGGGCTGGTAAACGAGGAAGAGATCATTGCGTTCGATATCCTCATTCAGCACGCCGTCCAGCTTCATCCGGGCCATGGCGATCTCTTCGGTGATATTCGGGTCGTAAATCGCATATCCGGACTGCGTCTTCTTCGCCGCGTACATGGCATAGTCGGCATGGCGCAGCAGGGCATCGACCTCCTCGCCATGATGGGGCATCAAGGCGATGCCGATCGATACCGAGGCGGAGAGCGTGTGGTGCTCGACCGCGAACTCAGGCTCCATGGCATGCAGGATTTTCTGCGCAACCTGAGACGCCTGGACGCCGTCGGTGCCCGGCAGGATGATGGCGAACTCGTCACCCCCCAGGCGCGCCAGGGTATCGGATTCGCGCAGCACCGAGGCCATGCGCACCACCACCTGCCGCAGCAGCAGATCACCCGTGTGATGCCCCAGCAGATCGTTGACATATTTGAAGCGCACCAGATCAACCAGCATGATGGCGACGACGGTCGGGGTCCTGCGGTGCTCGGCTATGACCTGTTTGAGGCGGTCTTCCAGCAATGCGCGATTATAGGTGCCGGTGAGCGGATCACGTATCGCCATGTCCCGCAACGTTTCATAGAGCTCACCGAGGGCCTGGAAGCTGGCCGGCGCCGCTGACACCGGCGCCGCCGGCATTTCACTGACGGGATCCCCACGCTCCAGGCGCCCGCCGCTCAGCCGGTGACTCAATTCCCGCAGCGGCTTGAACACCGAATACCTTAAAAACCAGAGCGCCGCCGCGACGGTGACCAGAATGATGGCGATGACCACGGCAATCAGCCGGGTATTGATCTGGTCGAGCCTGGCCACCAGTGCGTCCGCATTCCTGGCGGCCGTGATCCGGATGGCCGGGCGCGCGTCATTCGTATGCAGGATGAAGTCGGAGACCACGGTGCTCTCCGTCGGGCTTGCTCCCCAACCCTGCGTTTCGTAGAGTCCGGTGCCATCGGGTAATTCGAGCCTGACGGGCATGTTGAGCGCCTTGTCGATACCGTTAAGCGCTGGCACGGGGTCGGACACGACCTGCAGATAGCCGCTCGGCACGAGCCCTCCAACCGGAATGATCACGGCCTGATAGGGGCGGTTCCCGTATAGGCAGATTTCCGCCGCCGGCTGCAGCCGGCGCGCCCCTTCCCTCAGGCGCGCCTTGCCCGCCAGGTCGGGACACAGGATGGACCCGTCGCCGGCGGCATCCGCGGGGCGCAGCGCCGAGCCCAGCAGCCTGAAATCCAGATCGAAGGCATAGAGGCCCACCGCCGCGACGGCATTCGCCGTGACCAGACCTTGCCGGAACTGTTGTTCGAGCGCCGCGGACAGCACGAACTCGTCATTCGCCGCCAATGCGGTTTTGAAATCCTCACTGGCCTGGATCCTCAGTCCCAGTTGGAAGGCATTCTGTTCAAGCTGCGCCAGGAGATCCGAGGTCTTGATGGCCACCAGTTGGTTCAGGTACTGGCGCTCGAAGTCAAACGTCAGGTCGCGGTAGATGCGCGTCGTGACCAGTGTCGCCGCCGCGCTGATGATGCCCAGCAGCACGATGCTCAGCACCAGGCCGGTGAGCAGATTGATGTTAAGTCTCCTCATCGGGCCTCATTCGGGAACATCCTGGCAGCGGCAGGACCGGTATACTCGCCCGCCGCATGCGGCGCGCCGCCAGGCATGGCCGCCGCCAGCATGAGGGTCCAACCATGCCAGGCCAGATTTATTTTTGTTTGTATGAACATACAGATAGGTTTGTCTATCGAAGTGATTGATTAACTGGCGCCATGCGTTTACCGACCCGGCAGTCAGTCACATCTTAGCCGCACGCGGCGGGAATAGCAGCATTCCGGCTGATAAGGCGCGGAAAGTCCCCGCTCCAGGATCGGGCACGCGCGTGATTGACACCCCGCACGCTCGGCAGTACCTTCCCTTGCGAGGAAAAAGCGCGTTTAAAAATCCTATACGTCACTTCAAGACAAGGAGCGAAAGATGAAACCTACAAGCCTTATTATGCTAGCCGCCGTCAGCGTGGCGTTTGGGGTGGTTTCCAACTCAGCCGTAGCGGACTGCAAGGCGCTGCCATCGCAACCGCAACTGAAAGCCGCACTCGTGGCCGCCGTGGCGGCGGAAAGCAGCGGTCTGGACTTTGAGATGTGGGCGACCATTGTCGACCGTGACGGCACCGTCTGCGCAGTCGCATTCTCGGGAGCAAACCGTGGAGCCCAATGGCCCGGCAGCCGGGTGATCTCGGCGCAGAAAGCGAACACGGCGAACGCATTCAGCCTCGGCTCCCCGATTGCCAGCAGCGTTTTTCCCGGCGGCCTCGCCCTATCCACGGCCAATCTCTACTCGGCGGTGCAGCCGGGCGGGAGTCTGTACGGACTGCAGCAGAGCAATCCGGTGGATACCCAGGTGGCCTATGGTGGAAATTCCGCAAACTACGGAGCACCCAGCGATTTCATGGTTAACAAGAAAATCGGCGGCGTGAACGTGTTCGGTGGTGGGCTTGCGCTGTACGACGCGAGCAAACAGGTGGTCGGCGCCGTCGGCGTCAGTGGGGATACGTCTTGCGCAGACCACATGATTGGCTGGCGAGTCCGGCACAATCTGGCGCTGGACCATCTTGCCGGCATCGGCGGCGTCAGCGGAGATCCCGCGCGGCCCGACAATATCGTTTACGACATTACACCTAACCCCGCGGGTGGGACAGGAGTAAGCGCCGGCGGATTTGGTCACCCGACTTGCATTCGCACCGGAGACCAGAACACGTTGCCCCCAGT
>CAVYZN010000020.1:0-49448 GCA_963773065.1 uncultured Gammaproteobacteria bacterium | reverse complement strand
CTCACGTTCGCTCTTGACATGAGGCCAGCTAATGAGCATCCCCTGTGCCGCGCGCGAATTTCAGGGTAGTCCTGTGGAGGGCGTTGCACTACGTCACTTGGCTTCGAGGAGAAATCGTGCGGGATGCTAGATGGTTTTTATCCCTACCACTACATCGAGATCGGGCCAATACAGATGCCCGGGGTTTGATTCTTTCACATTCAGCACTTTTCCAATCGGAGCGTCCTTAAACCATGGGAAATCATCGTAAGACATGAATACTTCACGGTCCCTGACCTTCAACCACATACCATGGCTGGCGATGACCGTCACCTCGACTTTCGGAAATGTTTTTTCAAGCGGCTTTGTGATCATCGTAATCCCTCTCAATTACTGCTTGCGATTGCTTTCAATTGTATCTTTGAAAGTTGATAGTATTCGCCAATTCAAGCGCGGGATCCTGCCAGAATTCCCCTCTCCGTCAGGACCACATGCTTGCCCATCCAGTCGAGACTGCTGCCGGGAGAAGAAAAAGAAGCCGTATCCACTCCCCCTAGATATCGTAGGACTCGTTCAGTTCTTTAATGGCGTATCACTACCAGGTCAACTCTGACCAGTGAGCCCAACCTTATTCATGGCGCACCCCGGTTCGTCCCGCTATTGATCACGGTGTGCGATACGCCGGCGGAGATCAGGACTTCCTGGCCCGCCCGCGGGCGCGGCCCGCGAACCGCAGTTCGATGAGGCCCAGCGTCCGGCGCATGTCGGCCGAGGTTTCGGGGGAATCGTTTCGCATGGCTCACATCACCCGCAGTGACCTGTCGCCGTTCAGGGAGTCAGCCCGCCGTGCTGCCTGAACCAACCGGTAATGCTGATGCGCTGGCGCCGCGCCGGCAGCACCTCGTGCAGAAAGCTGGCGCTGAGAAAGGTGACCAGTTGCCCGCCAAGCGGCAGGATCTCTTCGAAGTGTGACGGCTCCTCCGGGTCGGTGTAGATGCGTAACTGGCCGCCGTCCTCAGCGACCCAGTCCCGGTTGAGGTACAGTATGCAGGTCACGGTGCGCAGACCGACGCCGCGGAACTGGTCGAGGTGCTTGCGGTAATAGCTGCCGGGCGGATAGATCGCCAGGTGGCCGTCAAACTCGAACAGGCCGAGGTACAGTTCCCGATTGATCGCCTGGCGCAACTCTTCCAGGGCATGCAGGTACAGACGCTGGGCGTCGCTGCTGGTTTGAGGATCCAGCCACTTCACGTGGTCCGTGCGAACTTCGGGGTTGATATAGATATCCGGGTTGCGGCCGACCCCGGCGTGGCGGAAGCCGCCGGCGTTCCAGATCCGCTCGGCCTCCCCGATCAGCTCCTCGATCAGCCGCGGGGCGAGAAAATCCGACGTAACGCACCAGCCCTGGTCCGCCAGGCTCAGGGCGATCCGTGCGTAGATGTCCGGCCCCTGCGGGCGCTCGGTGACATTGTTCCCGGATACCATCGTGGTGTGCCGCCGTAAAATATAAGGGGGGTGTCTAATCTTTATATATATTGAACCGCCAAGACGCCAAGAACACTAAGAAAAAATCGAATTTAAAGAATAATATTTTGACGCTCCTTGGCGGCTAATAGAATTTTCAGAGATTCGTTAACGCCCCCCGTCCTCGCGGATCGGTTTGTGCAATTCCACCACCTTCGCGGTCTTCTTGCGCAGGCGGATGTTGAGCATTTCCACCGCGAAGGAGAAGGCCATGGCGAAATAGATGTAGCCCTTCGGGATGTGCATCCCGAAACCCTCCCCGATCAGCGCCACGCCGACCAGCACCAGGAAGCTCAGCGCCAGCATCTTGATGGTCGGGTGGGCATCGATGAAGTCGTTGATGGGTCGCGCGGCCAGCATCATCACCAGGACGGACAGCACGATGGCGATGATCATGACCGGCACCAGTTGCACCAGACCCACCGCCGTGATGACGGAATCCAGGGAGAACACGATGTCCAGGATGGCGATCTGGACCAGGACCGCGGACAGCTTCGACAGGGCACGGTGTTGTGGACTTTCCTCCGCCCCTTCCATCGCCGTATGGATTTCCATGGTGGCCTTGACCAGCAGGAATAGGCCGCCGCAAAACAGCACCAGGTCGCGCCCGGAAGCTTCCCATCCGGCGATGCTGAACAGGGGCTGGGTAAGGCTCATGATCCAGGTCAACGACAGCAACAGGGCAATGCGCGTGATCATCGCCAGCGACAGGCCGAGGAGGCGGGCGCTCTGGCGCTGCTCGGGGGGCAGGCGGCCCACCAGGATCGAGATGAAAATGATGTTGTCGATGCCGAGCACGATCTCCAGCGCGGTGAGGGTCAGCAGGGCGATCCATGCCTGGGGATCGGCTATCCATTCAAGACCCATAGGGATTGCTCCGTTGATTCGAATCGAGGGTGGCGGCGCTTATATGCCTAACAATGCGGCAGATAAACACGATTGTCGAGGCAGCCGGCGATACTATGCAGGGCTTCCCTGGAAATCAATGCCTAACGGGTTGCGCGGATCCACTCCCTCCATGAACGGCAGTTTCCGGTCCCGGTGGGTCACCTGGTAGACCAGCCCGATCCAGTTGCCAACGATGCCCTCGGCGGTGTCGTGCCAGGTGTTGTCGATGCGCCGAGTGACCAGCGCCTCGGGAAATTCCGGGGGTTCCCGGCCCGCCTCCATGGCGAGTTCCAGGCGCCGCCGGTACTCGTTGAGGATGGCCTGTTCGCTCAGCTTGATGTAGTGGTCCGGAAACGGGGGATAATCCCCGCGCTCACCCGCGGCGTAACGCAGCACCTCGCGCTTGTACTCCTTGAGCAGCGACACGGTGTCATACTCGGGGTGGCCCTGGAAATAGACCACGCGCAAGCCGTCCCCGCTCACGGCGAGGTGCACGCCGGCCGTCTCGCTCTCGACCAGCACGTGCAGGCCGGCCGCCTCGAACTGGGCGCGGCTGATGTCGTTGAAGCGGGAATGGGGCACGTCAAACAGCGTGTTGACATCGTTCACCAGAGGATGCTTCGGTTTCATCACGCGGTGGGGATACACCCCCCAGCGCTTGGCCGGCAGGGGTTTGCGCTTCTGGCCGTGATGAAACTGCAGGACGGCATGCGTGGCGAGGCAGGAACACAGCACCGAGGTCACGTTCTCCAGCGCCCAGTCGATCACCTCGATCAACGGCGTCCAGAACGGCTCCTCCGCCAGGTCGGGGTGGGCCACGTTGGCGCCGGTGATGATCAGCGCATCCAGCCCTTCCTCGCGCAGCTTCCCGAAGGGTTCGTAGTAGCGGTCGATGTGGGCCCGGGCCTGGGACCCTCGCGGCAGTTCCTTCAGCGTGAACGGGTGCACGTAGAACTGGGCGATGGGATTGCTCTCCCCGACGAGGCGGAAGAACTGCCGCTCGGTGGCGGCGATGGCCGCGTCCGGCATCATGTTCAGCAGGCCGATATGCAGCTCCCGGATGTACTGGTGCATGGCGCGGTCCGGGTCCAGGATGGTCTGCCCCTCCTGGCGCAATCGCTCGAAGGTCGGCAGATCGTTGTGGGCGACGATGGGCATGGCGGTTTCCTCAGTATTCCTTGCGCCCGCGATCAAGGGGTCAGAGTCGCGACTCTGACCCCTTGATCGCCTCGCGCAATAGCCGATTCCAGCAGGGTCAGGAAATCCTTTTCATCGCGCACACCGCCGACCTCGCGGGAGGTAACCGTGTAGCCGTGGGGGCGGGCGATGGCCTCGTAGCGCGGCAGGCGGGCATGGAACAGACGCGGGAACACCCAACTGGTGAAGTCGTCGGGGTCCATCTGCGCGGCATACTCCAGACCGCGCAGCTCGAGATAGATTTTCAACTGCTCATCGAGGAAGGCCGGCCGGTAATAGAGCGGCTTGGGATCGCTCTGGGCGCGGCGGATCAAGGACTCCTCCTCGTCCTGTTCCGTCACGCGGATGTAGAGGATCAGCGAATGCGCGACCAGCAGATCGATGACCGCCGGCTCCTCCAGCTCGCACAGGCTGCCGCCCACGTCGTTCACGAAGTTCCGGTAGCCGTAGATCTCCTGCGCCTTGCGGATGAACTCGGGCACGTCGCGCATGGCGTCGATCTCCGCCTGGCGGTACCTCGCCTGGCGCCGGGTAAACTCATCCAGCGGCACCCCGCCGCGCTCGGGGTCGCCGAGCTTGCCGACGAAGCTCAGCACCGGCCCGAGGTCGTTCACCTTGATGTTGTTGCGGATGGAGATCCAGTCGCGGCGCAGCAGCTCGCGCAGAAACGGGATCTGCATCGCCTGCTGCTTGATAATGTCGAGAATCGGTTCGTCCAGGTAACGCTTGCCGATGCGGTAGTCGCCCGAGTAGTGGAACCAGTGATGGCGGCGCAGCAGCATGGACAAATAGGTCTTGCCGACCCCCGACATGCCGAGCAGGGTGATGCTCTTGTGCTTCCAGGCGCGGAATTCCCCGACGGTGAACTTCATGATGCGGACTCTGTGATTGAAAACAGGCGAAGTGTAACCCGAAAGCGGAAACCGAGTCAGATCCGGTTAGGATCAACGGGAGACCATTAAAATACGAAGATAACGGGATCACGGGGATAGTTATATCGGGTCTTGCTCTACCTCGATATTCCTGCGACGACAGAAAGGGCGATGGCAGCCACAAACAGCGGGACGAGCACGATACCCATCAGAATCCCCTTGACGACACTGTGGCTCTTTGCGTGGGATTCGGCCGCGGTGTTTGTGCTGAGCAACGCCGTGGCATCGACACCTGCGTCGGGGCGCATCATTGCGCTGCCGACAGGCAAGTTGGCAGCCCCGGTCTGGCTCGACGTCAGAGCCCCGTAGTCGGCGGTGTAGTCGTCTACGATCTGGATACGGAGCGGAGCCTTGGCGGTTTGCGACCGCTTGGCCTCGACAACCGCCTGCGGGTCGAGATCGACCTGGAGGACGCCCACGTAGAGCGCCTCGCCAGCTTTTGTGGCCTCTATCCGAACGGCTGGCACGATGGCTAGCCATCCCACATCGGGGATCCGATAGACGACCTGCAGCCGGTACGTCCCGGCGGGCGCGACGATCTGGAAGCGACCATCTTGTGAAGGGTTAAACGGAACGCTCGCGCGCTTGAGCGATGTGGTGGGCCAGCGCGGGATAGGCTGGGTCGGCGCGTCGTCCGCGGTGAGGAACAGCGCCGAGTCGTACCTCAGATCGGCAGTGGTTCCGGCCCCTGTGCTGACCACCTCCAAACGGCCAAATAGCAAAACCTCGTTCCCGGCGAGCCGGATGTCGAGCTTGGGATCCGGTTGCCTGGTGGCAAGATCGGAGGCTGGAACTACAGGAATTCTGGTCCCGGCGCCCGCATTGACCTTCGGCGCTTGCGCGCAGCCCGCAGTCTGTGTCACCACCAGGGCGATGCTGAGCAATACGCATACCGCTCTTGTAGCCATTCTTCTCATCGTCGCATGTCCTATTCTTGCTCCGGCTTTCCAGGGTAGTTGCCGCAGCAGTCGCTGAAACATTGCACCCGGCTGAAGCGCACTCCAAAGAATAAACGCCCGCTTCCACCAAATCCATGGATTGATTAATCCTTGCGTCTGCGCTTCGCGCCTGCGGTCGGCCGCGCCTTAAGCGGGTCATCGGGCCAGTGATGTTTGGGGTAGCGGCCCTTGAGTTCCTTCTTCACCTCATGATAGGCGCCCCGCCAGAAGGCGGCGAGATCCTGGGTGATCTGCATCGGCCAGCGCGCCGGTGACAGCAGATGCAGCAGCACGGGCACTTGGCCGCCGGCGACGCGCGGGGTCGCGGTGAGGCCGAACATCTCCTGCAGCCGCACGGCCAACACCGGCGTCTCCTGGCGGTAATCGAGGCGCACCCGCGAACCGCTCGGCACCGTGAGCGTGGCGGGCGCCAGTTCATCGAGCCGGCGCTGCTCCGCCCATGAAAGGCGTTCCAAGAGCAGCGCACGCAGGTCCAACCGTTTGAGCTGCGCCAGACGCGTCATGCCCTGCAGATGCGGCGACAGCCAGTCCTCCAGGGTGGGGAGGAGCGCCTCATCCCGGACATCGGGCCAGTCCCGCGGCGCTAGCCGGTGCAGGAAGCCGATCCGCGCCTGCAGATCGCGCGCGGCATCGCTCCAGGGCAGGCAGCCCGCGCCGCAACGGCGGATGCCCGCAAGCAGCGCGGCCTGCACCGCCTGCCCGTCGGCCTCCGCCCAGGGTTCGTCCGACAGCACCAGCTCGCCCAGCCGTTGCTGCCGGCGCGCCCGTACGCCCTGTTCGCGTTCGTCCCAGGCGACGAACGTCCACTCGCCGATGAGCGCGCCGTGATAATGCAACAACTGCTCGCGCTGGATGGCGGCGGCGAGGAAGATGCGCGCCTCGCGCGCCCCGTCGAGATGCGCGGCGACGATCCAGTCCGCCGCGGCCAGGGGTTCGGCCTCGAGGAACACGGCGCCGCGCCCGTTGCTCAGCAGATAGCGGTTGTCCGCTCCCGTGCGCCGTTGCGCGATGCGGTCGGGATAGGCGCAGGCCAGCACGGCGCCGGTCAGCGCCAGGTCCGCGTGATCGGCCGGTGCGCCCGCGCAGCGCAGCTCGCGTTGCCATTGCGCGGCCAGATCGCGGAGCGGCCGCAGCGCGCCGCGGTCCGCCTCACCGGAATCGCCCAGGCCGCGCAGCCGTTCGAGCCGCGGGACCATGTCGGCATCGCCCGAGCGCGCCGCGCGCAGCGGATCGCGCTCCTCCAGCAGCGCCGCCAGTTCACACGCGAGCTTCCCGCAGCCCAGCTCACGGCCGCGCAGCATCATGTGCGCGAGACGCGGATGGGCGCCGAGTTGCCGCATGGCGCCACCGTGCGCCGTGATGCGCGCCCCGGCATCGAGCGCACCCAGTTGCCGCAGCAGCTCCGTCGCCTGCGCGAGGTGCGCCGCCGGTGGCTGATCCAGCCAGCGCAGTTCCCCGACGTCGCGCACGCCCCACTGGGCCAGTTCCAGCGCTAACGGAGCGAGATCGGCCTCGAGGATTTCCGGCGCGCCCTGCGGCAAAAGGTGCAGGTGTTGCGGCCACAGACGGTAGCACACGCCGGGTTCCAGACGGCCGGCGCGCCCGGTACGCTGCGTGGCCGCCGCCTGCGACACCGGCAGAGTGACCAGCCGGGTCAGGCCCGTGTTCGGATCGAAGCGCGGCCGCCGCATCAGGCCGGCATCGATCACCACGCGGATGCCCTCGATGGTCAGGCTGGTTTCGGCGATCGCGGTGGCGAGCACCACCTTGCGCCGCCCCGCGGGGGCGGGCTGGATCGCGGTGTCCTGGGCCGGCGCGGCGAGCTGGCCATGCAAGGGGGCGAGCATGACGGCCTCGCCGGTATCGGCCGCCCGCAGCGCGGCCTCCACCAGGCGGATCTCGCCCGCGCCGGGCAGGAACACCAGGATGCTGCCGCTCTCCTCGCGCAGCGCACCCAACACGATACGCGCCACCTCATCGCAGAACCGCCGCCGTTCGCGCACGTACGGCGACTGCACCGGCCGATAGCGGATGTCCACCGGATGGCCGCGGCCCGCGCTGGTGAGCAGCGGCGCCTCCCCGAGCAGCCGCGCCACCGCCGCGCCATCGAGGGTGGCGGACATCACCAGCAGGCGCAGGTCCGGGCGCAGGACGCCCTGGGCATCGAGGCACAGGGCCAGGCCGAGGTCCGCCTGGAGGCTGCGCTCGTGGAACTCATCGAACACCACCAGGCCGACATCCTCGAGCGCCGGGTCCATCTGCAGGCGCCGGGTGAGGATGCCTTCGGTGACCACCTCGATGCGCGTGCGCGGGCCGATGCTCGCATCCAGGCGCACGCGATAACCCACCGTCCCGCCGACGCGCTCCCCCAGGGTATGCGCCATGTAGCGCGCCGCCGCGCGCGCCGCCAGGCGCCGCGGCTCCAGTACTACGATCTTCTTATTGCCGAGCCACTCGGCATCGAGCAGCGCCAGCGGCACGCGCGTGGTCTTGCCCGCGCCGGGCGGCGCCTGCAGGACGGCGTTGCGGGTAGACGCGAGGGTTTGCCGCAAGGCCGGCAACAGGGGGTCTATAGGCAGCGTCAGCATAGTGAATCAGGCCGTGAAGATGGAATGGTAATCGAAGACCCGCCCCGACGGGGATTCCCGGCGGCATGGAAAGAAACCTCAGGGCGGCCGGGGTAGACACCCTCCCACCCCGTTCGGACCCGTGCCCCGCGCCGGGACAGATGCCCCCTTAACTTGCATCTGGACAAATCGATAAACGTGGCTAATATTCCGCACAGCGCCGGCATCCGGCGCGGGTCATGAAACCATCGAACCAAAACGATCAGGTGAGACGACAATGTCGGGATCCTCGAAAATCAAAAGTTCCCTTTGGTACGGTTACCTGGAGGCGGGCGACCGCAGCTCACCGGTAATCCGCGACGAACGTCTGGATACGGGCAGCGTGAGAACGGTGTTCCTGTTCAACCTCGCCCGGCGCGAGATACTCGAATATTCACGGGAGATCGTCGAGCCGAAACTGCGCGAGCTAAAATCCGGCGAGGCAAAAACGATCAAGGAGCTCGACGCGGCCTATGCGGAAGCACGCCGCAACTTCAAGGACCGCCGCGTCCGCACCCTGAATATCCCCGAGCATGGCGCCGCCGCGCGCCGGGCGGCAGAGCCACGCAGCGAGGACGACATCGAAGACATAGTCAAAGAAGAGAGCGCCGACGATGCCTGGGTGGATGTCGAAGACGAATAACGGCAACCGGGATGAGGCCGCGCGGACCCGGGCTATCCGGCGGCGCTCGTCACGCAAGCTCCGACATTTCCCCCGTCGTCAGAATAAGTAACGAACCGCAGGTTCACGGCATGCATCAGCCTGTGAGCCTCCGTGAAAATATCCACGGCCTCGTCGCGTTTAGGGCGTCGATTGGCGTGCGAGGCAAGGCGCGCCTGCGCGAAAACAAGGGCAGTTTGGCGCCAGCCACAATCCGCCCACCGAACCGAAGCTGCGCTCGAACCGTGGCGCCGCAGCCACCAGGCGTGCGAATTCCGCCGGCTGTCGCTTGTTTCACAGCGCGATTGCCGTGCGCAGGGAGGCAAGGGCTGCGCGCTTACCCAGTATTTTCCGTTAGCCAGGCTCTCTTCCCCGCCAGCGCATGAAACAGCTCCTGGCGCGCGATCATAGACCATGGCAAGTTCCACCCCGCGCTCTACTAACACCCCCACAGATACCGCAAATACGGCACGCCGGTCACGCAGTTGCTGGTTCCATCCAGCGGATCAAGCACCCAGAACCCCGCCCCCGGCTTATCGATTTGCGCCTGGCGCTGATCGAGGTCCATCTCTTCCCCCAGGTTCCATACGCCCAAGTATGCCGGCCAGCTCCCGCTCATCCGCATCTCTGCCAGTGGCTGCCACTCGGCGAACAATGCCGCATCGAGCGCCGACGCGGTTGAAGCGGGCCATCAGTTCTGCGTCCGCGGCGCGCCGCAGCCGCCGCAGCAGATCCTCAACAGGTTTCTGGTCCATGCGCTAAATTCACACTAGGTTGCGTTGTAATGACGGGTCGATCGCCAGGAAGGGCGGCAGGCCGCAACTCTACCGCAGGGGATAGTTGCATAAATCTTAGCAAGCCAACGGGATCAGACTCCATTCAGGCGTCGATTATTCGCCGCAGCCTGGAAGGCTGACACGCTGGTGCCTATTATCAGCGTCCGGTCACGCCTCCGGCCAGGGGTTCGAAGGAAAAGATATAAAATGGCGGGCTGGCGGTCGGCACGCCGGCATGCAGTAGCGCGGACCTGTGCAGTTGATTGGCTACCACGTTGAGGCGGTTGTCGGGGCCGAAGCTGAAGGCATCCGGCCAGGAGAGGCGCGGGTCCTGAAGATAGATGCGATACTCGCCGTCCCGCCCAATCACGCCGATGGCGTTGTTGCCGACATCCGTGACGTAGATGTTCCCGGCGTTGTCGATGGAGATCCCGTCGCAGGCCGGTTTCCGGCCATAGCGCTCCACCTTGCCGGCCAGCGCCTCGGGGGCGAGCGCCTCGTTCAGCAGATCCTTCACGCGAATCCGGTACAGCGATGTCCCCGACATGGGACCGTAGTACAACCACGCGTTGCCGGCATCGAGGGCGATGGGGTTAACGCCGACCCTGGGCCGCAGGAGCGCACCGTCCGCCTGGCGGATTTCCACCGGGTGACCGTCGATGACCAGATCCAGGTCTTCCGGCACCACGCTTCGATGCCCCTGCAACACGCGCCGGGCGCGCCCGCTGTGCATGTCGACGACGATCAGGGCCGCATTGTCGCCCCCGGCCGGGTCGGCGATATAGATACTGCCGTGCGTTTCATCGACGGCCAGGTCGTTGACGAAGGTGTTGGCGGGAGTGACCGGTTCCGGCAGGGTGATGATTTTGTGCAAGGCGTTCCGGCGCGTGTCCCAGGCGACCAGTTGCGGCGGCGCCGCGCCGCGCCGGCCGTTATCCAGCATCCAGACGATTCCCCGGCTGTCGCTGCGGATACCGAGCACCGAGTACAGCGGCACGCCGGGATCGTTGCCGGTCGCGATCTCCCGGTCGGGAAACGGCCGCAGTCCTGCGCCGGTCCATTCGGCGACGCGCCAGTCGGGGTTGAAAAACGGGTGCATGCTCAGGATGATCCGCCGCTGCGGCGTGACGGTGATATTTCCGGGCGCCTGATCGAGCCGGCCTACGGTATGCAATTCCGGCGCATGCGCGCAGCCGGCCAGGGACAGGACGAACAGACCCACCGGCAGCACCCATCCGATATACCAGCGACGCGTCATAGTGACCTCCCGAACGAAAGGTTTCAAAAACGCCGGCAACTGGTGCGCGATCGCGTCGCGCCGGAGAAGGACCTGGGACACTCGAATCGCTAGGGCGGACCCCCGCGGGATTCAGACATCGGAGTCCTGTTCCACAAGTTCCGCCGACGGAAGCTGCACCGCTGGTTTCTCCATGAGCACGCGGATTCGATTCACGTAGTCGCGTGTCTGTTTCGGTGTATATGGCCCTACGTGCTTCCAGCGCGCCGGCGTTTTGCCAACCTTGTCCGCGGCGCTGGAAATACGCTCATGGCCGGTGTTGTAGCTCGCGAAGGCAAAATAGAGCAGGTCGGCATCGTAGGCGATGTCCTGCCAGCGCCGGTACAATTGGCGATCGTAGTAGATGCCGGCGGCGATGTTCCAGCGCGGGCTCGCGATATCGGTGAAGTGGGGATTGTCTTTTTGTATCTCCCTGAAGGTCGAGGGTACGATCTGCATGACGCCCACGGCCCCGGATTTGCTCCTTGCCTTGCTGCGCAGACCGGATTCGACGATGGCCTGGGCCTTGAACCAGCGCCAGTCGAGGTTCGGCCCGAAATAATGCTTCGCGTACTTGCGGAAATAAGCGTCGTAGTTATCCGTCCAGTCGGGTGAATCGACGGCATGCATCCCGGCGGCGAGCAGCAATCGCCATACCATGACGGCGGTGAGTGCGGTCAGCGCGAGCCACCCCGCCTTGCGCATCAGTTCAAACCCAGTCCGACCGTGAGGCCGACGGCAATGCCGATACCGATCAGCAGACCCATCACCATCAGGCCGACGGCGATATTGCCCTTGCCCAGCTCGTCGCTGATGTTGAAGGACACCGCGCGGTTGAACATCTTGCACCCAAGCCACATGAACAGAAGCGTCAGCCCTCCCCCCGAGGCGGCGTACAGCACATTGAGGATGATCGGGTCCATGGTTTCGGTCATCGCGTCCCCGCAAAGTGTTGACTTTATTCCTGCACCTTTAAACCGGCGTTTCACGCCCAGCCCTAAAAATCAGTCTATCGCCCAGAACGCAGTGAACGCCAAGATCTTTTACATTCGAGTCTCTTGGCGTCCTTCGCAGTTAGCCATGAATGAATCAGACTTTCCCCCGCCAGTTCACTCCTACGCCGCCTTGAACATCACCCGAATGATGGCACCTGCCGGCTGAACATGCCATGCCGCGCATGCTGCATAAGTTTTCTAAAGTCATCGTGCCGCACATGGATCAGGTCGGTGTGGTCACCGCCTTCGAAATAGATGTCGGGGCACGTTGCCAGGCTGTCATCCATGATGACTTCCATGTGGTAGGCATCTCCCAGCGGTGGAATGGCTCCCAACTCGCAATCGGTAAACAGCATCTGCAGTTCCTGTTCCGTGGCCAGACCCAGATGGCGACCGAGTTGCTGGCTGAGTTGCCCCAACTGGATATGATGGGTCGCGGGCACCACGGCCATGAGGTAACCCTGTTCGTCTTCCAGGATCACCGACTTGGCGATCTGGTCACCGGGCACCCTGGCCGTTCTCGCCGTGTCGCAACTGGATTTGGTGTAGGGATGCGCCATTACGTCATATTCGATATCCACATCTTCGAGACACTTCCGCACCGTATTTGCAATAGCCATGATGCACCTCCCGCACCCCGTGCCGGAAAAAACGATTGGATACTGAAACTATAGTCAAAATAGATCGTGTCAGAGCACATTTTTCCCTAAAATTAGGACATCAATGGGTGTTAATCATCCACTTCACAGGCCATATTGAATACGTTTATTAAAGCGATACGGTTACTCCCGGGGTTGATAGCGGCGATAGTCGCGTATCTCGCGCTGCCTTTCTTGTCGTGGCTCGATTTCTTTCCCTCGCGATTCCTGCTTTTTCTCGCCATCTACACCGGTGTCGCACTTGCCTTGGATCTCGCCATGAAGCGGTATGGCGATTGAAGGTCCGTCACGGCCGGGCGAAGCGCCGGCGGACCGGTGCGATGGGCATCATGTTGTCTGGTTACTAAGACCCGTCAGGTTGCTGGTCTATCAGCACGGGCTTGCCTCATGAGGCCACAGTATGATAATCATTAAGTTGACAATTAAATCTCGGGCTAGATGCATCAACAGGCCGCAGGCTGTTGAAACTGCATGACACTACACATAATGCTGGATTTTCCATAGTCATCGGCTACATTACTACCCTATGCAAGAAGAGATTCTACAGACAAGAAGAAAGGGGCAACGCCGGCGCTACCGCCCAGTGTCATTCTTTCCTTTAAACGACATAACGGGGGGCGTGGTAACGTCCGAGCGTCGGCATATGCCGGATCGGCGCGAGGATGATATCTCGTTTGATGTAGCGGAGTTCTCCGTGTACATCAGGGAAATTCTTAAGAGGCAACAGGTGTAAGCCTGCCGTGCGAGACGTCAGCATGTCTCGCGCACGCGCCCCGGGAAACCAAGGTGACGCCACAGTCCAGGCCGACGTCGTGGTGTACCTGATGGCCAATCATAGCTTCAACCTGTTGCCTAAACCGATCATTACCAAACACCCATAGGACCAATCGACACTGAACCATTGATCCTGCATTAATCGGCGGCGCTCACGCACGAACAACGCAAGCTGCTGGTACTCCTCTATACATCCCGGATGAGCAGCGCACCTGCCACTAACACGAACGCAAATGCAGCGGCCACCATTATCCAGATCAACCGCCGACGAAGTTTGTGCAATTTACTCTGTGTTTCCTGGAACATGTTCAACGTCAGCTTGTGTTCAACCTCGAGCTTCTTTTCCAATGCCTTGAGCTGGTTATCCGATGCTTCCACCTGAGAGGCGGTGTATGAGAAGTGGGTATCAAGCTGCTTTGCCTGTTCCGCTATCCTGACCT
The DNA here is from genome assembly GCA_963773065.1 of uncultured Gammaproteobacteria bacterium. Taxonomy (GTDB): domain Bacteria; phylum Pseudomonadota; class Gammaproteobacteria; order UBA9214; family UBA9214; genus CAVQCA01. Next base: position 35,782 of record CAVYZN010000020.1, on the reverse strand, counting down.
GCAGGCCCTTGAACTGGTTCTCGCTTGTTTGCAGCCGCATTGACATTTCAGCCAAGGAGGTCTCGATCGCCCTGATCCATTCGCTCGTCGCGTCCTGCAAGTCGCTGAGTTGGTTGTCTCTTGTTTCCAGTCGGCTTGATGCCTCGGCCAAGGAAGTCTCGAGCGCCTTGATCTGTTCGCTCGTCGAGTTCTGCAAAAACCTGAGCTGATTGTTCCGTTTTTCCAGCCGATCAGATGATTCAGCCAGGGAGGTCTCGATCGCCCTGAGCTGATCACGCGCCTGTTCGCGAGCGGATTCGGTCTCCGTGAACCGCCGTTGCAGCTCCGCCAGCCTTTCCGCATCCGCTCCCCTGGCGGTATCCGCCTCCTGGCAAAGCTGTGTCAGGGCCTCGATCTTTCGATTTTCTTCAGACTTGACACGCTCGCAATCAGCGCGGAACCGTTCCAGCTCCCCTGCCAAGGTGTGATACTCCCTGGTGAGAGACAGGATGTCGCGTTGGAGTTCCTCCAGATTCGGCGAAAGAAGCGCTCGCGGTTTCAATGATAGTCTTATGGTAGCAATGACTTTTTGCCAGTGCTGTATGAGGGTGCTCAATCGATCCACCTTTTATTATGATCTTGCAACATTTCCTGCCATGTTTTTGTTATAGCAGGACTTTGGAACGAACTTCCAGTATAGATGCCGGATGCGGTATGTGCCAGCCGTTCGTGCAGTCCCGGATTCCGGATTGCCGATCACTAAGGCCATCAGTAGCAATGCCCTACTACTAATGGGCCAAGGGCAGGAGGGGACGGGCGGGACCATCGGCCGCAGGGATGCGGCCGGCGAGACTCCAGGGACGGATTTACGGCGAGTCCCGCCCGCACCCTCCTGCCCTTGGCTTCCCCGGGTAGCGGTAGGCCACTGCGATCGTGTACCGGTGCGCGCAATTCGACTAAGATAGTTGCAGCTATGGAACTGAACCCGATGTACGCCGTTTTGATCAGGCAAGACAACACCTCGATAAACGCAGCACCCCCCACCGAGCCGTTGACGCGCACCCCGCGCGCCTCTGCCTAAGGTCCATGAACGGTCATCCGGATATCAAGCTGGCCGTGCTTCGAGGTGTCTTCGAGGACAACCTGGGCATCCCTCGTACCTCCGCGGGCACGGGACGGTCGCGGCCCGTGCCCGCACCGCCGCTTACACCACTTTCCCTGAAAAGATTCGGACATCGGGGCAAGAGTGTCATCGTCACGCTGCTCGGCCTCGCCGCTCTGCTCGGCATCAATTTCCGGCTCGTCTCGGTGGACAGTTCCGGCCCGGTCGCCATGCAGGTCACGGGAGAACAAACCGCGCGGTCCATCGTTGCCGACACACTCGCAGGATCGAACCCCGGGGTCAATCTCATACGGAACGTGGAAGCGCCGGCGAGCTTCGGGACCACCGCTGACACCGCCGAGCAGTACGAGGCTATGCTTAACCAGCTCGGTTTGCCCATGGCCGACCTTTTCGACCTCAAGGTGCAGACCATCGTCATCGACCCGGGACATGGCGGTATCGACCCGGGTGCCACCGGACATCAGGGGCTCAAAGAGAAGGATGTCGCCCTGGATATCGCCAGGCGCCTGCGCGACAATCTCACCAAGTCCGGGAATTACCGTGTCCTGCTCACACGCGAGGAGGACAGGAAGGTCTACCTGAAGGAGCGGGTGGCGTTCGCCAAGGAAAACCATGCGGACCTGTTCGTCTCCATCCACGTGAACTCACTGCCGGTCAAGGCCGTGAATTACCTCGAGACCTATTACTTCGGGCCCTACACGGATCAACAATCCCTAGATCTGGCGGCGAAGGAAAACCGCGACTCCGATTACGTCATGGGAGACTTCCACAAGATCATCACAAGGATCGGCGACACCCTGAAGACCGAGGAATCGAAGGCGCTGGCCATCTCCATACACAAGCACCTCTATGCTAATCTGAAGCGACTCAACGCCGACCTCGTGGATGCCGGGGCCAAGACCGGGCCGTTTATGGTATTGTTGGACGCGGAAGTGCCGAGCGTGCTGGTCGAGGTTTCCTGCATCAGCAACAAGGAGGAGGAAAACCGGTTGGGTACACCCGGTTACCGGGACAGTGTCGCAGGCTTTCTGGAAACAGGGATCGTCGAATACCTTGAACGACGCGCATCCCAGAGAACGATAGCAAGAGGAAAAATACAACATGTCGTCAAGCAAGAAAGATAACATGCTTTACGTGGGGATCGATCTCGGCACCTCCAGGTCGGTGGTCTCCGCCAGCAACGGCAACCGGAAATGGGTAGAGAGCTACGTCGGGTGGCCCAAGGATTTCGTCGCCAAGAAGATGCTTGGCAAACGTGCGCTGTTCGGCGGCGAGGCCCTGGAGCACCGACTGTCCCTGACGCTATCCCGGCCGCTGCAGAACGGTGTCATCAAAGAGGGCACCGAGCGGGACGAGGCCGCGGTGCGCGAGTTGATCGGCCACCTGATCGCGATGGCCGAAGCCGGTCCGGGGGACGAAATCTGCGTCGCGGTTGGCGTACCGGCCGAAGCGCTCAAGGTAAACAAGCTGGCCATCAGGAACGCCGTATCCGACCATGCGAAGAAGCTGATGGTGGTCTCCGAACCCTTCTCGGTGGCCTATGGTCTGGGAACCCTGGACAACACGATGATCATCGACATCGGCGCGGGCACCGTGGATTTCTGCATCATGCACGGCACGGTGCCTCTGGAAGGGGACCAGCGCAGCCTCCTCACGGCGGGTGACTATGTTGACGAGCAACTTCTGAGGCTGCTCACCGAGAAGCACCCCGAGGCCGACTTCACCCTGAACATGGTGCGCAAGTTCAAGGAGAAACACGGCTTCGTGGGCGAGTCGAAGCGGCGGGTAAAAGTCGAAGCGCCGGTGGACGGCAAGTTCACCCAGTTCGATATCACCGAGGAAATGCGCAAAGCCTGCGAGAGCCCCATGCCCGCGATCATCGAGACCGTCATTGATCTCATCGCCAGCTTCGACCCGGAATTCCAGGAAAGCGTGCGCAACAATATTATCCTCGCCGGAGGCGGCAGTCAGCTCACCAACCTGGATACCTACCTAACTGACGCCATGAAGCAATTCGAGCCCTGCAAATTCACCTGCATTCAGGACCCCCTGTATGCCGGCGCGGATGGCGCCTTGCAACTGGCGGTCGACATGCCCGAGGAGTTCCTGGAAAAACTTTGAGTCATCGGATCTTCCGGGCTGTTCCACTCGGCATCCCGGTGCGGGCGTCGAAAAGGTTCGGCCACGTCCCTTCGTCCTTTGCACGGGCGTTTTAATCCGTATGGGTTCTGGTAGTGAGGGCTTGTTGCACTTCCTCTGGCACAGTTCGTCAAACCGAGCGTCAAATCCGTCAAGAATGACACCCAGCATGCCGAGACCATCGTCGAGGCGGCAACATTGCACGGCTCAGGACTTGCGCGTCCGCTTGGTTTGCTGCTCGTCGAGTTGCGCCAGACGGGTTCGAGCTTCCTTCTTGCCGATCCCACGAAGGAAGCGAGTACCGAGAGGTGACCCTTGCGAGGGCGCGCCGTTCCCAGCTCCCACTTATAAACTGACTTGGGACTCACTCCCACGAGTCTGGCGAAATCGCCCGCCGAGAGCCCCAGGCGTATCCGCTGCGAACGTAGCCCCTTCGCCGTGATTCGCACCCGCGTTGCGGTCTCGTCGCCGGGTTGAGCCGCGGTCATCCCGGGAACATGCTTACCGCCATGGGAAACCTGCCGCTGAAGCATCGCCACCTGCCGTTTCAAGGCAGCAATATCTCGCCGGTATTGCGCCGACGCCTTCTTCATCCATTCTGTCTGATTACGAAGTTCCTTGCGAGCAAGTCTGGAAATTTCCTCCTTCAATACTGTAACAATGTTCGGCATGTCTCACCTTTCTTCACTTTCGCTAAATTTAATGAAAAGACACAATGTAATTATAGACGTGGCAAAACGGTACCAAATGAGTCCCGGCGTTTCGATCAGGGTGAAACGGGAATGTCCAGATATCTCTCAACAACAGGGGTTCTGAACGCCGGATTCCTTTCCTGGCGTGGCTATATAATGCGCTATACCATTGTTTAATGCAGCTTGTAATCCCCTCACGCAGGTTTGGATTTAGTAACCGCATGACGGCAACTAGCCGCTACCCAAAATCGGTGGGTTATCGCTGGGTCTCGGAACCAGAGTGGCGGGCAAAGGCCGGCCCTGACCAACCTGATCAGCAGACAGAATAGGCCGGTCTGTTCTAAAGATAGACTCCACCTGCCGAATAGCGGCGTAATCCTACTACGATATTGATCTTAGTGGAATCAGAGTGGATGAATCAGCGTGCTGCTCGAATTGACGGTGGACAGGGAGATGAGGGGACGGAGCGCCAACGTCAAATCCCTGATGCCGCGCAGGCGGTGAAGACCTGCGCGCAAAGCCGGTTCGCGGTCTATCCTGAATACTATGACTACGGTGGACGAGGGATCGAGCTTATGACCGCCCTGCCCACCGGGGGGTGCGGCATGGATCGCGGACTGCAATAGCAGGATGGCCAGGGCGGGGAAGGATTGACCGGCTGCGGCTAGGGATCCGCAGTGTTTCATGTGAGGAGACATTTATGCCAAAACCGAAGCGTCAAATCCGATACACCAACAACGTGATGGCCATGGTGATGGCTGGCGGCCAGGGCTCGCGGCTGCAGCCGCTCACCGACATACGCTCCAAGCCCGCGGTGCCCTTCGGGTCCCGCTATCGGATCGTGGACTTCGTGCTCAGCAACCTGGTCAACTCCGGGATCTTCACCATTTATCTGTTGGTGCAGTACAAGTCCCAGTCGCTGATCGAGCACATTCGCAAGGCCTGGACCATCTCGCCCCTGTTTCCGGACCAGTTCGTCACCGTGGTCCCTCCCCAGATGCTGAGCGGCCAAGGCTGGTTCGAGGGCACCGCGGACGCGGTCTGCCAGAACCTCAACCTGATCGAGAATCAGCACCCTGAGCTGGTCCTGGTGTTCGGTGCCGACCACGTCTACCGCATGGACGTGAACCAGATGATCGGCTTTCACCTGGAGCGGGAGGCGGACCTCACCGTGGCCACCCTGCCCGTGCCGCTGGAGCAGTCCTCGAATTTTGGCATCATCACCGCAGACCCGGACGGGCGCATCCGCGATTTCCACGAGAAACCCCAACACGCGACACCCATGCCCGGTGACCCCAACCGGGCCTACGCCTCCATGGGGAACTACCTGTTCAGTTCCGGCCCCCTGGTTTGGGCGGTGCGCGAGGCGCACAGGCACGGCGAGGCCGACTTCGGTACACACGTGCTGCCGCGGCTGCTCACGACGCACCGCGTCTTCGCCTACGACTTCGCGAGTAACGATATCCCGGGGCTCAAGGCCTACGAGGAGCATGCCTACTGGCGGGACGTGGGCACCGTCGACGCCTACTTTGATGCCCACCGCGACATGCTTGGCGCCACGCCCCGCTTCGATCTCTTCAACCCCCAGTGGCCGGTCTATTCCAGCAACTACCAGGGGCCGGTCGCCCGGGTCATCCGCGGGGAGATCGAGAACTGTTTGCTGGGCGCGGCCACGGAGATCCAGAACGCGCGCCTGCGCAACTCCATCGTGCGCCGCGAGGCGGTCGTTGAAGACGGCGCCGAGGTCGAGGACTGCATCATCATGGACTATGTGCGCATCAGCAGCGGCGCGCGCCTGCGCCGGACCATCGTCGACCGTCATAACCTGATCGAGAAGGGCGCCCGCATCGGCTTCGACCCGGAACAGGATCGCAGGAGCTATACGGTGAGCCCGTCCGGGGTGGTCGTGGTGCCAAGAGGACGCATACCCTACTTCGCCCGCGACTCCCGGGGCTACGGCATCGGCTACGCGGAGTAAGCCAACAATGAAGTTTTACGGATCGTAATATGCATTATCTCGCTCTCGCAGTTGATTTCGACGGTACGCTGGCACATGACGGGATAGTAGCGTCAGAGACATTGACGATGCTCCAAAGGGTTGCAGCCACCGGTCGTTACCTGATCCTGGTAACCGGACGGACGCTTTTGGATCTACAGCGCGTCTTTCCCGATATCGGGTTATTCGATCTCGCCGTGGTCGAGAACGGCGCCGCACTTTTCAACCCCGGGAGTCAGGAAAGCCGCTCGCTCGCGGTTCCACCCCCTGTCGAATTCGTCGAACGGGTGCGACAACGGGGAGTCATGCCACTGACTGTAGGTACATCGATCGTGGCCACGACACATCCGTACGAGGTTACCATCATCGATGTCATTCGCGAGCTTGGCCTTGAATTGCAAGTGATCTTCAACAAAGGTGCAGTAATGGTGCTGCCTGCAGGTGTCAACAAGGCCTCGGGCCTGCGCGCTGCGCTGGAAGAACTTGAACTCTCCGCCCATAACGTTGTCGCCTTGGGCGACGGGGAGAACGATCACGCCCTCCTGACGAGCGTCGAATACGCAGTCGCTGTGGGCGATGCGGTGCCCGGGTTGAAAAAGGAAGCGGATTGGGTCCTCCAGGGCGCCAATGGCGCCGGTGCCGTCGAGCTCATGAAAGCACTGGTGGAAAGCGATCTGATTGGACGCCGGTCGCTCAGGCGTAGACGCTCCTTCTTGGCCACAGGCACAACGGTGAGGAGGTGGTCATGTCACCTACCGGAGACAATTGCGGACGGCGTCGATGACGATACCTGGCTGTTTCACCTGCGCCGGGGTGACTATTCCAGATGGATTCAGGGATCAATCAAGGACTTTGTACTCGCAAACAGGCTTGAGGAGATAGAAAACGATCCAGGCATCGACGCCGCACAGAGTCGGTATCGCGTAAAAGCAGTCATCGAGCAGGACTATACGGCGCCGGCTACCAACCCATAGCCGCTTGTGCTATGGAGTTCCCCATCTGAACATGGTCGGCTGCGACTTGCTCGGTATCGGCGCTATTGACCTCGAACACCCTCTCCGGAAAGATGTTGCTCTAGACAGGATGATGTATGAGAATTATCGCCTTCCGATTGGCACAGTTGTTGTATGCATCAGATTCAGGCAGGCATGCTTTTTAAGGCATGCCTATGTTCAAGAACCGCTCACAGAGGTTGCGTGGGGAAGGAGGAAGACATGAAGAAAGTTACTCTCAATCCTTTCGATCAGTTCTGTGAGAAAGGACCACGGAAATAGAATCAACACTGGGTCGTCACATCGTCTACACCACCTCCCTCCCAGGCGAAGGAGGCGGACAGTACTGTTATGGGCCGCATGGGCAGAAGGCTCTCATGATTTCTCGCTCAATGTTCCGCGTTTTCCGCTGGGTCCGCGCCGGCGGGATTGGAGTTCTTGCCGTTGCGGCGGCGGCCCTTGCACCCCCCTGTGATCAGAGTCGCGGGAAGTGGAAGCCAAGCCGCCCAAGGTTAGTTACGACTACAGTTCCGATGCCGGATTGATCGAGGCCAACAGCAAGGCCCGGACCTATTGCAGCCAATACGCCTCCACGCCCAGCCCGCGAGAATTGATCACCGAGAACCCGGACGGCACCAGGACTGTGACCTTCGATTGCATCAAGACGGCTGTCGTCACTTCGTATTCATCGTCTTCGACATATCCGCAGTCTTCGCCGCCCCTCACGACCTACAGCTACCACACGGACACAGAGCTTATGCAGGCGATTAGTTCGGCTGATGCGGAATGCGCGCGTTCCGGTCAGGCCGCTTCATCGAGGGTTGTTACCAACCTCGACGGGACCAAGACCCTGACGTTCCAATGCGTCCTGCGCTGAGACGAGATGGACTGGCATAACGTTTGCTCGTGCATCAGTATAGCCTGACCAACGACACGCTCCTGGGAAGATCGGAAGCGACGTTTGACACAGTCATTGCCTGAATCCACTTGCATCGTCGACGTCATCAGGAGATATGAACATGGCAACGACAAGACAACGTACAGCAGCGAAGGCGAATATCCGCAAGGCGCAGGATGCATGGAAATCCATGTCGTCCCGGCAACACGCCCGTGCCCAGCCCGAAGGTCGCATGCGCAAGAAGCCGGGGACCGGAGGAGAGGGAAACTATTACCACGGCGCAGTGCGGACTTCACGACGTTCCGCACCCAGGACGTGGGCGAACCTGGGCATATCCAGCGTGTCGCCGGCAAGCGCGGCAGCGGTTCATGGGACACCGTGAAATGGCTGATCAGCAAAGAGGATGCGCATATCGAGGACGGGAACCTCGTTCCGGATAGCGGTGAGGCGAAAAATGTGCTGTCGGCACTGGGATCTCCCCGGTCCACGTCAAGGGAGACATATTCGCAGCCAAGCCGCGTCCCAATGTTCCGGAGAAGGAAAAACCGACGCCTGCCCAAAAACGTGCCCGCAGCAGGAACATCAAGAAAGCGCAAGCGGCTCGCCGGAAATAGCTCCCGCGCGCAGCCACTCCCGGAGAAGGTCCGCTCCGTGTCAGGCCAGGCGAGGAAATGGAGCATCGCTCGGCCGGCTGTCCTGGCGCTCCTGCCAAGCGGGATCACCCTGTTCGATGGAAACGCGAAACATCACCCTCAAGGTTAATCAGCCGGTTGGGGCAATAGACCCGTCAATGGGGGAAATGCACCGCTCCGTGAAGCGCGGAGCATGCCCCGATTGCGCTTTGCGTGCGGCGCCGGGCAGAAATGCTGAAATGATTCTCGAGCTTTTTCATGCCAACGGTTTGGAGTATTCGCTGCTCGTCGTGGAACGGCGATATCGCGCTGAGGCTCTGACAGTATTGTGCAATTCCAGGGCACCTGGGGCGCGTTGTTTCCTGGCCATGCAGGATGCCATGGCACGGCTGTTGCTTTGAATAATTCACAGTTGTCAGAGGCAGTCCCAAGCTAGAGTTGACTGGGACCGACCTGGTCGACGCAACCGTGACAATTCGATTAACCGCGATTGCGCCAAGTTCGATCGCATGACAGAGTTCGGCGAGGCGCTGCCGCGGCTGCGGCGTCGTGTAAAGCACGACCTTGCTTTGCAAGGATTACCACGCGAAAAGGTGCTGGCGGTGGTGGCGGGCCTGCTGGATGCCAGGCGCGTGCGCATCGGCAATGCCGAGTACGCGCGCGACAACCGCAGCTTCGACCTGACCACCCTGCAGGACAGGCACGTGCGTTTCATGTTTTGCCGTGCATTTGCAGTCTCTCATCATCGGAACGGATTTTGCAGCAGTCACTCCATTATCGAGGAGGATTAATCATGGCACAGAAGCGATTACAGAAGGGAAGGTCCGCCAAGACCAAGGTCCAACCCGCACGCCGCGCTGCTCAGAGCCGCCAGAAGGACGCCATCGCGCTCCTCAAGGCTGACCATCGCCAGGTCGAGGGCTGGTTCAGCCAGTTCGAGAAGACCGGCAGCGACACGCGTAAGCAGGAGCTCGCCGGCAAGATCTGCGGTGCGCTCAAAGTGCACACCACTATAGAAGAGGAGATCTTCTATCCCGCCTTCCTCGCAGCCACCGAGGACAAGGACATGCACCATGAAGCCGAAGTGGAGCACAACGGTGCCAAGAAGCTGATCGCGGAGATCGAGAAATCGGGGCCCGACGATGATTACTACGACGCCAAGGTGAAGGTGCTCTCGGAGATGATCAAACACCACGTCAAGGAAGAGGAACAGCCGGGTGGCATGTTTGCCGAGGCGCGCAAGTCCGACATGGACCTCGCGGAGCTCGGCGGGCAGCTGGCCGCGCGCAAGCGCGAGCTGATGAATGGCGCGCCGAAGGCTAAGGGCGGGGAGCGCCCGCAACGGCGCGGCATGCTGGCGAAGCATCTGCCGGCTTGATGTTTGACCATAAAAGGTTCAGGGCGGATGGAATGTATATAAACCGCCTGAAATAGAGCCTGAGCTCAACCGCCCTCCTTTCATGGCGCGCCACCACGCGTATCGTTGCTGCGCGGTCCTGAACGGACGCAAAGGCTCGAGCGCGGTTTCAGGCGCTGGCTGGCCGTTCATCCTAGTCATGCCGCGGCCTTCGAGACGATTTCCACCGCGTGGGAATCCGCCGGCGCGTTGCCACGCGGGCCGTTTCCAAAGTTGAGCCGCTGGCAGCGCGCGGTATTCCGGCGCGGCTTCTTGCAGGCGGGCGCGGCGCTTGCCGCCGTGGCGCTGATAGCGATTTGCGGTCTCTTCATCTATCAGCGCAGCGCCGGCGTCAGCACGGATATCGGCGAGCAGCGCATCCTGACGCTGCAGGATGGAACGCGGGTGTTCCTGAATACCAAAGGTCCGCGCGCTGATGTGCGGCTCCAGTGCGTTGGTAGTGTAGGGTAAAGGGGGCAATTCAAACTTCATGCTGGCTCTCCTCGTAGTGCTGTGATCGAAATTCACGATGTGACGCAGGCCGAGGCGATACTCGATGGCATTGCCACGCAGGCCATCGTTGCCGACAAAGCCTACGATGCCGAGTCGCTGATCGAGATCATTACTCAAAAAGGTGCCTCTGCAGTGATCCCTCCGCGCGAGAATCGGCGGCAACCGCGTGTTTTCGATACGCATCAATACAAACATCGGAATCTGATCGAACGGTTCTCCTGTCGCCTCAAACACTTCCGTCGAATTGCCACCCGTTACGAAAAACTCGCCAGCCGCTTCTCATCGTTCATCGCCCTCGTAGCTGCTTTCCTATGTGGCCTGAATGTCAACAGACCTAGTGCCCTCCAATTCTTGTATGGGTTCGCCCAGGCAAGATGCCGCGCCTCAACGAATCGGAAATGGCGGTCGTTCAGACCCCCTGCGGAAGTGCCGTTGGGGTAGCGGCGTGCGCCTAGATGTCTTACGAAGACTCGATCAAGCGGTGGTTACTATGGATTCGGAGGAAGCCGCCAAGGACGGATAACCTTGGCAGAAGCCACCGATTCTCGGTGTCCTCGAACCAGGTGAACGATCAATGGGTTGAAAATGCAACCACGAGTATCGACTCCCGAGCGCCGCCGGATAAGCTTCTTTACACGGGGGGAGTCGCAGTATGAGCGAACTGCATCGAATCACTGAATTTGGCGGGATTTCGTGCTGGTGGCAGGCGCGTGGCGCTTCATCACTCGTGAATTATCAGTTGACCATGCAACGAAAAGGTGTTTATCCTTCCTAGCGCAGTTTTTATGCCGCTTGTTTTGCTTGTGTCATTTCGAGCCGTCTCTGACGTCCTCTTGTCACCCGTTCGATCACAGCGTTGATTTCGCCGCCGAGCAGCAACATCATGCCGCTCCAATACAGCCAGAGCATCAACACGATGACACCGGCGATCGATCCGTACACTTTGTTGTAATCACCGAAATTATCCACATAGGCTTTGAAGCACAGCGACACGATTACCCACGTGAACACCGCGAATACGGCGCCAGGCGTGACCCAGCGACATTCCTGCTTGATATCGGGACACACGTAGTAGACTACGTCAACGACCAGGAGCATGAGACCGAAGATGACCGGCCATTGAAAAATGTTCCACGCCCAGGCAAATGCCTCCCCTAGTCCGACAAAGTCTGCAATCCACGACCCGATGCGCGAGCCATAGAGCACGAGCGTCAACGCCAGGATGACGAAGCCTGCTAAGGCGAGCGTGAGTAAGATGGCCGTGAGCCGAGTTCGCCAAAACGGCCGTGAATCCTCTTTGATGTCGTACACCACATTCAGCGCGTTCATGATGGCGGACATCCCGCTTGAGGAAGCCCATAATGTGCCGAGCGCTCCCAATGAAAGCACGTGCGCACCGCTACCTTCCGCAATTTGGTCCAAAAAGCGCTTGACCATCGACAGGGCATCGGCCGGCAGTACATTGCGCAGGTAGTTCATGAGTTCAGGCATGTAGTTCTGAACCGAGAATAGGCCCATCAAGGCCGTCAGAAAAATGAGGGCGGGAAACAAGGCGAGCAGCGCGTAGTACGACAGTTGTGCGGCGCGACCGAATAGCTCGTCTTCTTGGCTCTCCTGCCACAGCCGACGTGCTAACTCTGAGATTGTCAGCCCTCCCAATTTCCAGGGATTGGGTGACTGTCTGGTGGCCGATTTGCGACTCATCTCAGCTGGCTTTCCCGAAGCTCGGGAGAATGGCCTTGAAAAACGCATTTTGCACGAGCCTCTCGATAATCTCCCATGGGTTGGCGTGCGGGTTCTCGACGGGATCTGATAGATCCGTCTCCGTCGCGACGTCGTTCCGGGGTCTGCTTTCCAGCAGGCCAAGCACGCCTCCAACGACCGCTTCATACATCTTTTTGGCCAACGACTTCTTTATCCGGCGATAGTGATAGCCCCTGTGCTTCCACGGTAGCGTGTTTACTCGGTTTGCCTTTGAATATCCATTCAAAGCCAACAGCGATCAAAGCACCGATAAGTGTAGCGCACACGTAGATCCAACTCGTTTCAAAATTTCCACTGATGATATCAGGAGCCAAGGAGCGGGTGACCGAACAGCTCGGACTCCGCCAGATCACGCGGCAGGGCGGCGCAGTTCACCTCAATCAGGGGTCCGTCGGCCACCGGTCCCGAGTGATGCAGGATACGCGCGATCAGACCCTTGCCTGTCACAGTCTCGCCATTGATGATCAGATCGCTGATGGGAAACTCGATCAGGCGCTGCAGCAGATCGCGGATATCGGCGGCCTGCGGACTGTGGCCGAGGAAAGATTCCGGGTGGTACCGTCTGGAATCTTCGACAGTCTGCCGGAGCAGCCGGCCCTGGGCATTCACCCTTCGCCGTGCACCGTTGAGGACCATGCTCAGTCGTTCGGGGTCGCAGGGTTTTTCGAGAAAGTCCAGCGCCCCAAGCTGCAGCGCCCGCACAGAGTCCGGTACCGTTCCGTAGCCGGTTAGCAGCACCCATTCGACAGGTTTGTGCTGGGCACGCACCTCCTCCAGCAGATCGAGCGAGTTGCCGTCGGGAAGGGTCATGTCCGCCAGAACGACCATGGCCTCATTGGCATTCGCGTTCAGCGCTGCGCGCGCCTCGGCAAGCGTGCCCGCGACCTGGACATCCCAGTCCTCCTTAGAGAAAAAGCGTACCAGTTCTTTGGCAACCGCCTCTTCGTCTTCGATAATGAGTAGCGGATCAGCCACTGAAAGACTCCATGGACAATTTGATTTCCTTCAGGGCGCCGCGCAGGCCTGGATTGTTGAGCTTCAGTCTGACGTAGAGGACGGTGGCAGCGCGATGTGGTTTCCAGGCGATACGCTTCCGTTCGTTATCCATCATCACCTCCTTGAGCAATTTCATTGACTCACGAGCACCGCCGCCTGGATTGCACACTTCGTGGACCGATGCCAGTGGCAGATTACCCCTTCCCCTATTCCCGCTCTTCGTCACGCCTTCGGCGCCGAGTGTTTTTGCTCAAGGTCGTGGAATTTTTACTACTTGAGTGTAGTCGTTGTGAGGCGAAATGGAATCACCATGCGCAGCGCCATCGTTCAGCCGTCAATATCACGACGTTTCGCCTCATCGCCTGACCGGATGATTCCGGATATTCATTGACCCTTTTGTCGCCTAATAAAGGCTGAACACGGCAGATGACACATTTTGATTCAATAGATCGGAGATTCAATCTGTTAGCATTCTCGGGCAGTTATTAACCTAGTGAGCTGATGGCCTGAACCTAGGCAGTGCCTGAGGAAAAAGGCGGTTATTGATATTTTCTATGAAAATGAACTAAACAACCACCGGCTAAAGCCGGTGGGTTGGAATTACGGACTGAAAGTCCGGATACGCGTCGCCTGAACGACGCGTCTATTCTGGTTCCATCTTGAAATCGTCGTTCGGCTTCGGCTCAAAGTGATGCTCCAAATACTGCTTGATCATCTCTTCCGTCATTTGACCTACCGGGGCACAAAAATACCCCCTCGCCCAGAAATGCCGACCCCAATATCCTTCTTCACAGATGCGGAAACTCCTCGAACAGCTTGCCGACGTCCGCCCCTTGATCCGCCTCATGATCTCGCTCGGCGCCATATTCGGCGGACAACTCGTCAGAATATGCACGTGGTCTTTACTCACTACCCCCTTCACTATCCTGATCTCGAACGCCTCACAGGTCTCTCGCACCAGCTCTCGAACTCGCTCCGCTACCTCTCCCGTCAGAACTTTGTAGCGGTACTTCGTTACCCATACAAAGTGATACTCAATCTGAAACACCGTATGGCTGCCGTACCTGTACTCCATGCCGCACCTCCTGTCATGCGGCTCATTCTCGCAGCTAAAGCTAACCGGCTAAAGCCGGTGGTTTTAACCTTATGATCGACAATAAATTACAAAAGTCCACTATATTTCACTATAGCGAGCAATTCCCGAGGGAGACTGATCCGCCCCCAGGCGACATGTTGATGTCCGGCAAATTGCTCGCCCATTCGAGAGGCACGCCAACATGATTGGCGGAAGCGCAGAATGAATTTCCAGATAAGGTCTCCGGGTGGGTCTTACATAACCAGTAGTGCAAAGAGGAGGCAAACATGGAGAACGAGGAGATTACCAAGGAGTTGAATCAGCTCAAATCGGATATCGATGATTTGCGAGTCGATACGGCATCGCTGATGAAAGCATTAAAGGACGCCGGCATCGACCAGGGCCGGGAAGTCTACAACCGGGCCTATGAGCGTGCGCGTCACGCGGGCGAGACGGTGCGCGAGCAGGCCAATGAGGCATACAGTGCCATCGGCCGGGAGGTGGAGGAGCACCCTTTGACGAGTGTGCTGGTGGCATTTGGGACCGGCTTTGTCGTGGGTATGCTGCTGGATCGCCGTCGCTAGTATCGGAGTGCCGGCTTATGGAACTGATCCATGCGCTATTTGGCGGGGTCGCGGCGGCAAAGATCAATGACGTGCGTGATCAATGGCGACAGCGCATTGTCGCGATGGGGGTGGTAGCGTTTTGCGCGCTAGCCGCGTTCGGTGGTCTGGCGTTTATTGCCGTTGGAGGCTATCTCTCCTTGAGCGAGAGTATGGTCCCATGGAAAGCGGGGCTGATTGTGGGGGGCGGAGTGCTGGTCTTGTCGTTCATCGGCGCACTGTCCGCCCGGTTTCTTGTGCATCGACGCCAGGCCACGCAACCGTCCGGCAAGAGTCAGCCAGCACCGGAAGCAGCCCGGATAGCCAGCATCGCCCGCTTGGGCGAGACCATCGGCGCGAGCATAAGCAGGCAGGACATCCGCACAGTGGATGTCATAATTGGGGCCCTGATCGCAGGCGCCCTGCTGGGCGCCAATTCCGCATTGCGCGAACGTCTGCTGAGAGCCTGTGAAAATATCGCCAGCCTGCTGCGGACGCCGCTTTGCGGCTGCGGCGGCGTTGCGCCACGCGAAAACTTCGGTCATTTGACTCGCCAAACTCCCTTGTTTTCGCGCAGCTCGCCTTGCCTCGCACGCAAATCGACGCCCTCGCGACTGCCGTCGATATTTTCACAGGCTCTGAGTCCGAAGCGGTATAGGTCCAGCCGCTAAGGCTCGAAACCTGACCGTCACGGTGGCGGCAGATGACTCCCCGCGGTCAGTCAACTGATCGTCGCGATGCGTCGCTCCAGTGTCCCGGAAATGGAGATCGAAGCCCTGCATATCGAACTCGAGCAGGGCGAGTATGTCGTCAAGCACCGGCTCGACGCCGAAGAGGTAAACCGGTGGCAAGCCGTGCTGGCGAGAGACTTGCATGACGTAATGCGAGAGCACCATTGACCGAATTTCCGTCGGAATAGATAGAAGGAGAGCCAGCATGAAATTTGAATTGCCCCCCTTGCCATACGCTACCAATGCGCTGGAACCGCACATCAGCGAACGGACCCTCGAATTCCATTATGGAAAACACCACCAGGACTATATGATAAAGCTCAAGTCCGGTATTGAAGGCACGCCGGATGAACAGAAAACTCTGGAACAGCTGATTCAAACCTGCGGCGGTTCGATCTTCAACAATGCCGCACAGGTATGGAACCACACGTTTTACTGGAACAGCATGAGCCCGGATGGCGGGGGTATGCCGAGTGGATCACTTGCGATACAGATCGAGAGCGATTTTCGTTCACTCGATAACTTTATCGAGCGGTTTTCCGCGGCGGCGATCGGGGAATTCGGCTCCGGCTGGGCCTGGCTGATCAAGCGTCCCGATGGCCATTTGGATGTGATAAACAGCTCGGATGCGGAAAATCCGCTGCAGCGTGGTCTGAGGCCTCTGCTCACCATCGACGTATGGGAGCATGCGTACTACCTCGATTACCAGAATGAACGGGGCAAATATATTCAGGCATTCGTCAAGGAACTGATCAACTGGGATTTCGCGGCCAGAAATCTGGGCTAGTCCCGACCGACCCATATGCATTCAATTTAAAACGGCGGCGTAGCCGCTGCCGACGTCACGCGTCGAGGGTGTCCGCCATCCTGAAGAGGAGGTGAAACAGCCATGGCAAAGATTGCAATACCGCTCGCAAACGGATTTGAAGACTCGGAATTCACCGTGCCTTATGAACGGTTGCTCGAGGCCGGTCACGAGGTGACAGTGTTCGGAACGCAGGCGGGAGAAACGGTGATGGGCAAGCAGGGCAAGGCGAGCCAGCGCGTGGAGACCGGGGCCGCCTCGCTCGCCCTCGATGAGTTCGACGCTCTGGTGATCCCCGGCGGTCATTCTCCAGACAAGTTGCGGCTCGATGCCGATGTGGTGGACTTCACCCGGCGCTTCTTTGCCACCGGCAAACCCGTGGCCGCCATCTGCCACGGGCCACAACTGCTCATCGAGGCCGGACTGGTCAAGGGAAAGACTGTCACTTCCTGGCCCTCGGTGCGCACGGACCTCATCAATGCCGGCGCCGATTGGGTGGACAGGGAGCTCGTCATCGATGGCAACCTCATCACCTCCAGAAAACCCGATGATCTGCCAGCCTTCTGCAAGGCGATTCTGGAAGGGCTCTCCTGAGAATGCACACCGCGCGGACAATTCCAGCGCTGGCGCAGATGGCGAAGCGGCTGCGCCGCCTGGTGCTGCGCATGACCACCGCCGCGGGATCCGGCCACCCGACATCCTGTCTGTCCTGTGCGGATATCGTCGCGGCGCTGTTCTTCCACGTAATGCGCTGGGACCCGAGCGATCCCGGCGCGCGCGATGTCGATCGCTTTGTGTTGTCCAAGGGTCACGCCGCGCCCATCCTCTGGGCCGCCCTGGCCGAGGCGGGCGCAATCGACGAAGACCCCCTGTCGCTGCGGCGGATCGACAGTACCCTGGAGGGCCATCCCACGCCCAACAATCCCTGGGTCAGGGTCGCAACCGGCTCGCTCGGGCAGGGTCTGGCGGCGGCCAACGGCATGGCGCTGGCCGACCGACTCGACGGTCTGGACGCGCGCATCTATTGCCTGCTCGGCGACGGCGAATGTTCGGAGGGTTCCGTGTGGGAGGCGGCGCAGTTCGCCTCCCTGCAATCGCTCGGCAATATGGTCGCCATCGTCGACGTCAATGCGCTCGGGCAGTCCGGTTATACGCCCTACCGACACGACACCCAGGTGTACGCGCGGCGTTTCGAAAGTTTCGGATGGGCGGGTTCAGGAGATAGACGGGCACGACCTGGGAGCGATCCTCGCGGCATTCGACGCCGCCGAAATGGAAGGACCCATAGCGATCATCGCGCGCACCGAGAAGGGCAGAGGCGTGTCGTTTCTCGAAGGGGAACACAGCTGGCATGGTAAGGCGCTTGACGAAGACGAACTTGAACGCGCCCTGAAGGAGCTTGGCGAGGCCGAGATCGCACTCAAAGTTGGCCCACGTCGCTTGGGTGAGAGGCGGTCTCCGCCGTGGCCGCCCTATCTTCAATCACCGTGGACGAATATACCCCCGGCGACGCGGTGGTCACACGCGAGGGCTTCGGCAACGCCCTTCGCAAACTCGGCGAGAAGAACCCCCACATCGTCGTGCTCGACGGAGACGTCAAGGACTCGACATACACGAAGCTCTTCGCAGAGCGAATCCCGGAGCGTTTTTTCCAATGTTATATCGCCGAGCAGAACATGGTGGGAACCGCACTCGGGCTGGCAGTCAACGGCAAGATTCCTTTTGCCGCCAGCTTTGTCTGTTTTCTTAGCCGCGCCGCCGACTTCGTGCGCATGGCCGGCCACACGCGCCCCCCGCACCTGGTGATCTGTGGCAGCCATGCGGGTGTCTCGATCGGCGAGGATGGCCCCTCGCAGATGGGCCTCGAGGATCTGGCACTGTTTCGCGCCGTGTTCGGCAGCACGGTGCTCTATCCCTGCGATGCCGTGAGCGTCGAGCGGCTCACGGAACTGGCCGCCGCCACGCCCGGTATTGTGTACCCCCGGACAACCCGCCCCAAGACGTCGGTCATCTACGCGAACGATGAGGTATTTTCAGTCGGCGGCAGCAAGACCCTGCGCCGCTCGACAAAGGATGCCGTCACCCTCGTGGCGGCGGGCATCACCGTTCGCGAAGCCCTGGCCGCCCATGACGCATTGCGCAAGAACGGCATCGCCAGCCGGGGTGATCGACGCCTACTCGGTCAAGCCGCTGGACGTAGCCTCGCTGACGCAGGCCGCGCACGAGACCGGGTTGCTGCTGGTTGTCGAAGATCACGTCGCCGAAGGCGGCTTGGGCGAGGCGGTGGCGGGCGCCGTTGGCGCGCTCGCGCCCGTACACCGGCTCGCGGTGAGGGCACACCCCCGCTCGGGATCACAGACCGAGCTGCTCCTGCGCCTTGGGATCGATCACCAAGCCATTGAACAGTACGTGCGGGGACTGATTGATCCTCGCGGCGGCGCCCACGCAGCGTCCTGAGGCCGGAGACGGAATCGCCGATCGCAACCGCCGGGCGATATCGACGAGCTCCATGTGCTATTCATACTTGAGAGGTATCGCCGCCTCGCGGACGTTGACCCGGAACGTGAAACTTTCCTGGATATAGAGTCGGACGCGGGTTGAGCTGTGGTCGAGGTAGCCGATGGAGAAATCCTGGCCGACGGTGAGTTGAAAATCGCCGCCCCGCAGGCTCAGTATCAACGCACCGTCGGCGGCGGGCGCCCAGACAATCGGCCCCTCGAGCAGGCGACGCACATGCTCGATGACGGGATAGCCGGCATCGCGTGTTTGCGTGAGCCCGGTGTAACAGCGGGGTCCCAGAGCGATGGCATAGGGGCCGTCGATGCTCGCCATTCTCAATCGATTCACCGCTTCGGCAACGACATCCGGATAGCGGGTGTAGTCTTCCGTGAGGGGAAGGGTCGCCGCCGCCGCGGCCTCGCAGATCCCCGTGATGTGGCCGTCGCCGTAGCCGTAAAGGATGCAGGTGTCCTCTGTCAGGGCGGCCGTCCGTGCCGCGTCGATCACGGGCCGCAGGTCGGCATCCGTCGCGCCCCGATCGATCGCCTCCAACTCGTCGCGTGCAAGCTCGAAGGGAACCCGAATTTCGACCAGCGGCTGAACCTTTCTCAGGCTTGCCTCGACACCCGAGTGCGGCGCGCCCTCAAGTCTATCGACGCGCCCCAGATCAACCGATGAGGCATCCCAGCCGCGCGGGCCGTCGAAGTCTACCAGCTTGCGCGCCGCCAGCGTACGCTTGAGCGCCTGGCTGGCTTCCGCCTCGATTTGCTTCCAGGCCGCCGCGGAGACGGGCGCAAGTTCACGATACAAACTGTTCATTTATCTTCTCCTTTCTGACGCAGACTGCCAATGCCGAGCGATCCATCCGGGGACTGGGCCGGGGGCGACTCATCGTCCCCGATTTCGGTAATCTCGCCGTCCGTGAGCAGGTAGGTCCGCAGTTGCTTGTCCAGATGTGCGTCGCGGCGTCGCAGCCATTCCAGCACCATCACTGCGTGCTCCTTCTCCTCATCCCGATTGTGAGCAAGGATGTGCCTGAGTTCCTCATCGGCAGTCGCAGTGACGCGTTGCTGATACCAGTCCACGGCCTCGAGCTCCTCGACCAGGGACATCAACGCCCGGTGCATGTCCAGTGTTTCTTCATCAAGACTGCTCAGGGGTTCATGATATTCTTCACTTGACATAAGTTTCTCTCCAGTCCGCTGTTTTCAATAAACTCTGTCGGCTGCGTTGCCTGTTGCTGGGTGCCCCGCCGCATGCACCGTTCGCTCAGTGAATCATTCACTGACCATGAATGGAACTAACCCTTTACGACACAGTATAGCCACAAGAGTGTCCTGAGACGGGGATCAGTGAAAGGAGACACCACATTATGCGTCCGCGCGCGCCTTCAGGTAGCTGATCAGACTTCCCGCGACCAGCAGCTCGATCTGGCGCTCGCTGAGCTGGTGTTCGGCCTCGATGGTCTGATCTCTTGTCTCGTTCACAATTTTCAGCGAGCGGCCATACCTGAGCGATGCAATCACGTCATTGATAAGGAGCACATCGTCCCTTCCCACTGCATCATAGTCTTCTGCATGCGCAAAGGTCAGCGGGACAATGCCGAAATTGACCAGGTTCTGCCAGTGTATGCGGGCAAGCTTTTGGCCAGGATCACGCGCAGCCCCAACGAGCGCGGTGCAAGGGCGGCGTGCTCACGACTCGATCCTTGTCCATAGTTGTGTCCGGCGACTAAAAATGAGCACGCATCACGGCAATCCATGGCCCGCTCGTCGAACGTCTCGTCAATCGGTTCGAAGACGAACCGGGCAATCGCCGCGATATTGCTGCGGTAGGGCAGCACACGGGCGCCGGCCGGCATGATCTCGTCGGTTGAGATATCGTCGCCCAGCTTCAGTAGTACGGGGCCCTTGATCCGGTTCGGCAAGGCTTCAAGTTGTGGCAGCGGCTGGATATTGGGACCCTTTTCGATGAGTTCGTCCTGCCCATGATGGCGGCGTCATTGCCCATCACCTGCACGCAGGCCATGGCGACCACTTCAGGGATTACCGGGTTGATCTTGCCGGGCATGAGGCTCCTGCCGGGTTGCAGCGCGGGCAGACGGTTTTCTGCAAGCCCGTGCAGCGGGCCGCTGTTCATCCAGCGCAGGTCATTGACGATTTTCAGCAGGCCGACAGCGATGACCCGCAACTGCCCGCTGAGTTCAATGGCTGTGTCCTGGCTCGACAGCGCGGCAAAGAAATTGCCCGCAGGCCGGAAGGCGATGCCAGTCCGACGCTCCAGGTTCGCGGCCAAGCGTTGCGCAAACATCGGATGCGTATTAACGCCGGTCCCCACTGCAGTCCCGCCCTGCGCGATACGTTTGAGCCGGGGCAGCACCCCGAGCAGACCTTCCCTGCTGTGCTCCGTCGTAAAAACCCAGACTGGCAATGAAAATCTAGATCGTGAAACCCATACCCCAAGCAATCCGATACCCACGATATGCCGCATCTGGACACCCGCTGACAGATTTCCGAGCCCCAGGCGCAGGCTGAGACAGGTCATGAGCATGATACCGAACACCTTGCCGAGCAGCGCCCAATGACGATTCCCAGCGTCGTAGCGAAGGCGTAGAGCGGTTCGGTGGCTGTGTTATTGCTCGCTGCCGGATCCGGTACGCAGCCAGCTCAGCGCTTCATCGCGGTCCTGGTAGTCGAAATGCCGGACCTCCGCAGCGACGAAGTGGTCCGCGACCTTCGGCAGTATCGCGAGAAAGCCGTTGTCGGTGACGGCAGCAACTCGTTCGATTTTCTCGTGGTAATTACGGACGAAGCGGATATGCGAAAGCATGCTGGAAAAGGCCTCCCAGCCCGGGAACGATTCCGCATCAATCAGCAGGCCATTCAGACCGCCATGTTCTTCGATGTAAGGGTCGATCAGCAGCCGGAGTCGCTCGAAGTCGATGGTCTCCACCTTGTCCACCGGTGACACCACAAGAATGCCATCGTCACGCAATAACTGTGCATCGATCATACCAGTCTCTCCGAGTTTGTCGCGCTTCGACCATGCATCATGGGGCCGCCCAGTGCATCACTGAAACACATGTTATCAATTTGCGGCATTTGACCGACAGTTGCATTGCGGTATGTCAATTGCGGGGCTTCATACTGAAGCTGAGCCACCGCGCGGTGGAAGCCCGCCGCACCATGCCATGTCACTATTGCCATGGAAACGCACAGACTAATTACAACAAAATCTTTCTGTGTTTTTTGTGTACTTCACTGGCTCGATCACAGAATGCCGTGTCATCAATGACGTAATCCACAATAGTCTCCGTCGAAATACTTGTAGTTCACGTGGGATTCTAACCTAAGCCGGCATAGCCGGAACCAAACAGGAAGAGGTATTGTACGCACGGGCTAAGCGGTGGTGGCGACGATGACACAGGCGTTGGTGGAACGGTACGCAGATCGGTTGCATGGGGTGCTCTCCTGTTACGACCGCATCGTGATGACGGGCACGTTGCCGGGGGCCTGCTATGCGCAGGGCATGACGGCGTTTTTGTACGCGAGGGGCATTCGGATTTTCGACTATCCCCGGTTTGCCGAGCCCTTGCGCGAGGCGCTCCGCGAGCGCGCGCAGGAGCTGGCGCAGTCGGCGGGGATCGAGATCGAGCATATCGCCAAAGCCCACATCCGCAAGGAAGATGTGGTCGCCAAGGTGCTTGAGCGGCGCGGCGATCATCCGGGTCTGGTGCACATCATTTCGGCGATGGAAGCCTGTCAAAGCTACAAGCCCTGGCATGACAAGGCGAGCGGCAAGACCTACCTCAAGCCCGATACGGGCAAATGCCTGCACTACTATTTTTACTTCATCGACCCGCTCGTCGGCCTGTGTTACCTGCGGGTGCCGACTTGGTGCCCGTTCAAATTGCAGTTCTATTGCAACGGCCATGGTTGGCTGGCGCAGAAGCTTAAAACCCGGCGCATCGGCTTTACCCAGGTGGACAATGCCTTTGTGCGCCTGGATGACTTCGCGCGCGCGCAACAGTTGGCCGATGGCTTCAAGCCCGAGCAACTGCACCGCATCCTGGATCGTTACGCGCGCCAGTGCTGCCCGGTGCACAAGAGCTTCGGGCAAGGCTATCACTGGAGCCTGCTGCAGGTGGAGTACGCTACCGATCTGGTGTTCCGCTCCCAAGAGATGCTGGCGCCCCTGTATGAACAGCTCTCCCGCCAGGCGGTGCTGGGGGTGAAGGCCGAACAGATTGCCACCTTTCTCGGCAAGAAGATCACCCCGCCGCTGGCGCAGGAGATCGGCAACCGCTTTGCCACCCGCATCGAAGGGACCTGCATCAAACATCGCCTGGGCAAGGTTCAGGTGAAGATGTACGACAAATACGCCCGTGTGCTGCGCATCGAAACCACCGTCAACGACGTCTCCTTCTTCAAGCACCACCGCAAGGTGGAACATCGAGATAGACCCAGCACGCGGCAACTGGCGCCGCTGAAGAAATCCATCTACAGCCTGATCGATCTGCGCCAGATCCTCCTGGGATGCAATCGCCGCTACCTGGAGTATCTGTCCGCGCTGGACAATCACAGCGCCGGACAGCGCGCGCTCTCGCGCCTGACCGACGAGCGGTGCGAGAGCGACCGGCCGATCAAGGGCCTGAACTTCTTCAAGCGCACCGAGCAGCAACTGCTGCGGGCACTGCAACGTCCGCAGTTCAATATCCACGGTCTGCGGCGCGCCGATCTGATGGCTTTGCTGCCCCACGCCTCGGCGGCTGCGCTCTCGCGAGAGCTGAAACGGCTGCTTGCCCTCGGCGTGATCAAACGGGTCACCGGAACTTATCGTTACTACCTCACGCGCTTGGGGCGCGCCGCCATCGCCGCCGCCTGCTCGCTCACGGAATTCAGTATCGTTCCCGCTTTGGCCACTGCAAAGTAACAAACTCTTCGCCATTTCTGTCAACAGTAAAGTCATAAGAGACTAATGAGGACCAAGCAAACTAAAACCAAGCAAACTAAACAGCCTGACCGATCTGTACGGGCGTATGAAACCGACACAATAGAAATGTTGACGCCAATGTCGCAGTCCTTTCCAATCCAGAGATGAGCCTGAACGGGGGGGGTGTGTGAGTCTGTTCAGGCGGCCGGTTGTTGGGTTTTGTTGATGGAACGGAACAGTCGTGCCCGGGCCTGGTTGAGGTGACGGGCGGCGTCATTATCGCTCATGGCGCTGGCATCTGCATCCAGCTGTTTGAAGGTGAGGCCGGGCTTGAGGTATTGGTTGGCGTCGGGCAGTGATTTGAGCTTCTCGTAGGGGGTCATCATATCCTCGTAGCGGTAGCGTTTGCGCAGGCGTCCCCTGGCATCGACCGCCTCGGTGGGGAAGAAGCAGGGCCGGTGGAAGTTGAGGTAGGGGGAGAGCACGTTCTGGGTGAAGTGGTTGACCTGTGCGGCGAAGCGGCCGGGGATGTGGGCGTAGCCGAGGTGCTTGCGCACGACGGAGCCGTTTTTACTTTCCACCAGGGCGTTGTCGTTGGTGTGCCTGGCGCGGGACTTGGTGAACTCACTCACCTGGAGCTTGTTGAGCAGGCCGGCGACCTGGCGGTTGATGTACTCCGAGCCGTTGTCGGCGTGGAAGCCGAGGATGCGGAAGGGGAAGGCGCTGATGAGGGCTTCGAGTAGCGGCAGCAGGAAGCGCTCGCTGATGCGCTCGACGGAGCCGACGAACTGGAACTGGCTGACCTCATCGACCAGATTGATGTGGTAGAGGCCCTTGATGCCGTCGAGATCGCCCTGGTGGACGGAATCGACCCGCAGGAAGCCGGGCTGGCCGCAGGGCGCGGGTTTGCGCCGCTCGCCGATGTTGACCTTGACCGGGTGGGTCTTGTCCATGGGGCCGCGCCTGCGCTGATAGGCGGTGCCGTGGCGCAGGTTGTAGAGGTGGCCGTTGGAGATACCCGCCAGGCGCGCGTAGCGCTCATCGCCGAAGACGGTGTAGGCGCGCTCGCAGAGCTTGCGGGTGGCTGGGCCTGAGAGGGTGCCGTGCAGGGCGTCGACCTCGGCGAGCAGCAGGACATCCTCACGGGCATAGCGGCGCGGGAACGCCTTGGCGGGTCCACGGCGGCGATCATCGATCCGGCCGGTGGCTCGGAACTGGGCGATGCGGCGGGTCATCTGCGCCCGCGAGCGCCCGGTGACCTTGCACAGGTAGCGCCTGACCAAACCCTTGTCGGTCTTGCCCAGACGGGCATAGCCAAAGCGGCGCAGGGTCTGTGCGATGAAGTCGTTGGCGGCTTCACGCTGGGGGACATCGAAGTCTATGGGTTGGCTGCCTTCGAGGAAGGCACGGAGTTGCTCCAGGGTCTGGAGTCCTTGGGTCTGCAGAGTCACGATCATCCTCCGATGATCCCAAACTCCCGACCGCCTTCAGGCTCATTTCACGTTGGAATCACGACCCCCGTTCAGGCTCATGTGTCATTGGAAAAGGCTCATCCTTGCTACATTCAAACGCGGTGATATCCTGCAAAAGAAGTCTGATCCGTTACGGGAAATCTACCGTCTCGATGCCCCAAGGTTACAGCAGGAAGCGCGAAAATAACGCCGCGCGCAGGAAAACGGTGGCCAGTCGGTCTTGCCGCAACGAATTCGTCTCCTGTCATGTATGTGCGTGTGCATCATCCGAGACGCGGCAAATGGCCAGACCTATGACGGTCATCATGCCGGGCTGGCGTTCGCCGAGATCCTCGAGCATACGAGAGGTGTCAGGTTCTGCTGCGGTGCGAAACTCGATTAAGGTGGTCGTGCCGTGTCGACTGTCAATCCGCAAGCCTTGGTACGTATCTCCGGCTCTGCGGCAATGGCGTCCTCAATGAGAAAGGACGTTTTGTCCCCATGGAAACCGCCATTAATGCACCGATTACACCACATAACCAGATGCAGAATACAAGAACCGCTTGTGTTTCTCAGTCTCCGCTCACTCGCGAGTGTATCGCACGCCGTTCCATCTGATCAGCCCGTTCGGCGATATTCGTGACCCAATTACGATGGGTTTGAGATGTTTACTGCAGATTGAATGCCAGCTTGGAAATAGCATTAGCTAACAGCTGGTTTCTTTGATGTTGTGCATTTAGTGATATCACCTGCGGGGCGAAATCACCCGTCACCAGGAGTGACAAAACCCATATTTCCGGCGACCAACAAGCATTTCTCCCGGTCGCCCGTGACGAGACGGTCCAAGGTCGATTCATTGCGCCATCGATCACGAGGACCGGCAAGGGAGCCGCGCTTGAGATCAAGCGTTGTCGGGCAGATTAATGGCGTATTTGCGGATGCGGTAGCGTAGCGTGTCGCGGGTCGTGTTCAGCATCTGGGCCGTCGCGGTGACGTTGTATTGATTTTGTTCAAGCGCCGCGCAAATAATGAAGCGATCCATTTGGTCCAGCCCCATACTGCCGTCAAGCGGCAGGCGAACGTACTGACCGTCTCCCTGTGGCGCGGGAATGTCGGTGCTATTTCGCATCGAATCATCGTCACCGCGCGCCACCAAGCGCTCAGGCTGCAACTGCAGCCATTGCAGCGGTAACTCGCTGCCATCGGCAAACAACACACAACGTTCGATCACGTTACGCAACTCGCGCACATTGCCTGGCCAAGTATGCGCCTTCAGTTTTTCCCAAGCCGTCGCACTAATCACGCTGACGTTTTTCCTTGCTTTGGTGTTAAACTCGGTGACGAACAGAGGGACCAATTCATCAAGATCCTGAATACGTTCCCGCAGCGTTGGCAGGTGTAACTGGAATACGCAGAGGCGGTGATAGAGATCCGCACGGAAACTTCCGTCTTCGACGCGCGCGGCCAGATCACAATTGGTCGCCGCGATTACCTGGACGTCGACGTGAATTTCGCGGTCACCGCCGACCCGGCGGAAACATTGCTCCTCGAGTACCTTCAGAAATTTTGCCTGCAGATCGATCGGCATTTCGCCGATCTCGTCGAGAAACAGTGTTCCGCCGTCGGCCTGTTCGAACAGCCCGCGGCGCTGTCCCTTGGCACCGGTAAAGGCGCCTGCTTCATGACCGAACAGCTCGGACTCCAGCAGGTCCTTGGGCAGGGCCGAGCAATTGATCTTCGACCAGCGGCGCATCATTACGCGCCCCGCTGTGGTGTAATATGCGTGCCGCCACGCCCTTGCCGGTGCCGGTCTCACCGGTGATAATCAGCGCGGAAAATGGTGCCTCGGCTAACCGCCTGAGCATCTCGCGAAGCCGGCTGGCGACGCCGCTCCCGCCGACGAAGCCTTCGGGTGTGAAGCGGCTACTTCCGGCCGCCAGCTGGTCGTGCAGACGACGTTGCGCCGTCGCGCTGCGTGCTGCACCCTTGATAACCAGATCCAGCCGTTCGAAATCAACCGGCTTTTCCAGAAAATCATAGGCGCCCAGACGCAACGCTCGCACCGAATCGGCGACACTGCCGTAGCCGGTGAGGAAGATCCACTCGCCGCCGGTCTGCTGACCACAGACCTCTTCGAGCAGATCCAGTGCGTTGCCGTCCGGCAGGCTCATATCAGAAAGTACCACGAGCGGGACCAGACCCTTGTCAAACAACTCACTGCGGGCCGCCCCGAACGTGTCCATCAGCATCACGCGCCATCCTTCACCTTCAAAGTGGCGCCTGAGTTCCGCCCCGAGCATAGCCTCGTCTTCTATGATCAGCAGAGTTCTAGCCATCGGTCTGATTGCACGGTAACCTGATTGTTACGCAGGCGCCGCCTTCGTCGCGGTTGAGCAACTGCAGTTTACCACCGAGATCGCTGGTGAAACGGCGCACCATTACCAGGCCAAGTCCAGTTCCGCCGACGCGCCACGAGCGGAAGGGCTGAAGCCCTGCTTCCAGCATCGCAGGCGTAAATCCGGGTCCACTGTCTGCGACCGTTAGTTCAAGGATATCATCCTTACGCTGAGCCTGTACCCTAATATCACCCGCCGTATCACCGAGTATCTGCCCGGCGTTCAGAATTAGGTTGAGCAAAGCCTGCCGCAAGCGGGAGCGAGGCAACAGGCAGGTCAACTGTTTCTCGACCTCGATATGAACGGAAATGTGTTCGTGTAGCTGGTAGGCCGCCAGCGAAACCAGGTTATCGAGTTCCGCGCCGATGTCCACCATTACCGGCGTCTCAGGCCGCTGCCGGACTAGGTCCAGATGCTGATTGAGTTGTCGGGTAACATGTTTGATCTCGTCGGTAATCATGTCGACACGCTCGATTATTTCTGGCTCCCGCACGTCACGGCGCAGATTCTGAAGAGCCATTTGTATACTGGTCAATGGGTTACGCAAATCGTGGGCGATACCCGCAACCAATTCGCCGACCGCGCCTAGCCGTTCGGCCTGGGCCAGGCGGTACTGCTGTTGCAACAGCATGTGAGTAGCGCTGCGTACCTCTTCGGTTAAGGTTTTTTGGCGTTGCTGCTGGATCTTTTCCAGCTTGCTCAGTCGCTGTGTCATGCGGTTATATTTCTCAATCATCGGGTACAGCATAGGATCGACATTTTCCACCGGCAGCTCGCTATAGTTGCGGCGCCCCAGGTGTGTCATCTGATCGGCGAGCTTATGCAGCGGTGCGATGATGCGCTGACGCGCTATCGCCCATAGCAGGGCAGAGATTACCAGCAGGCCGAAGGCAAGCCCGAGGGCGATGCGCAGTCCCCGCTGCGCTTCAGTTTGAAAGGTACCGACCATGGATTGGTGCGCGACAAGCTCCTGGTTCAGGGCGATACGCAAGGAATATAGGGCCTCGTCGAACTGATACCGGCTTATGCCGTCAAATTCGTCAAACTGTTTCAAGGCATGATCGATTTCATTTGGCGTAGTCACCATGAGATTGGCGCCGGACTTGCGCAGTTCGCGGAGTCGCTCTCGCATATCTTCCACGTCGCCTGCATCCAGATACCCGCTATCGGATTCCAGCAGGTTGATCAATTGAGTACGCACCTCGAAATCGGCCATTTCGATTGAGCTCAGATAGTGCAGATGCCGTTGAACCGGCTCGATGCGCTCGGCATAACGCCAGGCACTGTAGACCAAAAGCGCCAGACTGAAGACGAACAGCAGCAACGCCGCCCCCAATAGCAACCAGACGGAGCGGGTAAGAAAAAATTGCAGTCCACGCATCTGAACGTTGCCTTGCTCATTTTGTTACCTGACGATCAGGCAACGGTTCATTGACTGAACGAATAGACATATCCCTTAGCCTGCGCAATATGCACAGGATTCTTGAACGACTCGCGAATTCTTGATGTTCGCGCGTGAATCAATGTCGTAGTGCCCGACGGGTATGCAGCGCTAAACCTCTGGAGGTCGTCGTCCAAAGAGTAAAAATACGACGAACAACACCAGGAAGACAAAAAATACAATCTCCGCAATATCCGCAGCGGCACCTGCGATGCCGGTAAATCCCAAGACACCTGCGACAATCGCGACGATAAAAAATGTAAAAATCCAATAAAGCATAACGCCACTTCACAGTGAATTCATTACGAAACTCTCTGTATCCTTCGTTATTCGGAGCACAATTTCTGTGCGCCTAGTGGGCTACATCATCTGCCTTATCCTTGGCCTCATCGACAGCGTGATCCATTTCTTCGCCCGCTTCTTCAACGGGTCACTCGTTCCCGTAGCAACCCACCAACGCACCTGCTGTCCCAGGAACGACGGGATCCAGTAAATGCAAAGTTGACATGGATTCCCCTCGTGTTACTAAATTAACAGGCAAGAATAAGACCAACCTCGTAAATCCGGTGCTGCATCGTTATTATTTCTAAACGGATAAAAAAACCGCACATCTAATCGAGAACTTTACCCCCGTGAAAGGGCAATAGCCCAAACACCGGAAGCCACCCAGCCGGGTCAACAGACGCTTGTATTTGCAAGACAGTATAAAACGCGTCACCTGGACGAGGACGAAATCCGGCTGATGTACGTTTACGCATCGCCCTATTCAGCATTTACACCCATAAACTGGGTATGGAACGCGCCTTGTCAGTCCCGAAATTGAAGAGGCATTGGCGAAAACGGCTTGTTCCGTACAAACAAACGCTGATCTGCGTGATAGAAGGGTGTATTGACCCACGCAATGGGCCGCATCACCCTGCCAGTCAGTGACGGCTCAAATGTATCACAGGATACCTGTTAACAATTAAGCAGATACCTGATTGGCATGGCAGTTGCTCCATCAGGTATATGGTGAGTATGACGCTGGACCCAAAGTAACCCGTTCCACACGATCATGCCACCTATCTGACGCCAAAACTGCGCCATGCAGCTTAAGCGTCGGCGCAATTGACTGAAGTCAAGCCAACACGACGAAGGAGATCGACAATGAACTGGGACATGATTGAAGGTAACTGGAAGCAATTTAAAGGCAACGCCCAAGCGAAATGGGGCAAGCTCACGGATAATGAATGGGATGCTGTCGAAGGGAACCGCGAGCGCTTGGTTGGCAAAATCCAGGAACTCTACGGCAAAGCGCGGGACGAGGCCGAAAAAGAAGTATCAGAGTTCGAGCGGGGATTGTAGCGCAAGGCAAAAAAACATCGG
Organism: uncultured Gammaproteobacteria bacterium; assembly: GCA_963773065.1. GTDB lineage: Bacteria > Pseudomonadota > Gammaproteobacteria > UBA9214 > UBA9214 > CAVQCA01. Next base: position 5,365 of record CAVYZN010000020.1, on the reverse strand, counting down.
AACCCGATCTGTGCAGGCCGGTGATTACGCCCCGGCCTGCACCAATAACGCACGTCGCGTAAGGAGGCTAACATGATAAGCTGGGCAATCACTTTTTTGATCATTGCGATCATTGCAGCGGTATTAGGGTTTTCGGGCATCGCCGGTACGGCTGTCAATATTGCCTGGATTCTGTTTGTGGTCGGGCTAATCTTGGCAATCGTCTTCTTTGTCGCAGGACGGCGACCGCCGATTTAAATTGTGTACCTTTACGGGTGCATCACGTGTGCTGCTCTACTGTTGACAGAGTTGCGCAGGACGAAGATGGAGATGGCCTCTGTCCAAGGGGAGGTCAACTATGTCTCACGTCAACTCTCGACCTCTTGATTCGTAGCGATGCGGCTGGAGTTGTACGCCGGTGTTGCACCTCATTTTCGGCGAGTACGGGGAATTCCCCTCGCGCATATAGGTACGGCATCGGAAGACATCGATGGGAAAGCGGAGCGGGTGATCATTACTGTGATATGCCAGTTTTCCTCGCGATGGAAGGAAGAAGTACAGCGCGAGATCGATTCAATCAGTTAGGACCGAGGCGCCGTCGAGGCTCGGCGGCGCCCACTGGTCGTCCCGCTGACCATTCCCGGGCGTCAGCGGGGATGCTTCGCCTGGAAGTGTGATGTCTTCCCGTATGTCTGCGGTATTTCTCATCTCAACAGCGCCGCGGGATATAAGACGTCTATGCTGATCTCAGCACGATGTCACCGGACCTCTGCCTCCGTCAGGAGAACGGCTGGCGTAAGTCAGGAAGAGGCTGAAAGCTGCCACGAAGCCAGGGGCCGTTGCGGCACGCTTTGTGCCTTCAGATGGTTGTTCGACAGGGCTATAACAGAAATCATATGGCGATGAGCAGCGAACAATCCGATATCCGGGAGTCGGCTGAGGGCCAGGCGACAGACGCGGAACCGTTGCGGTCGCCTGACCCGCAACTGGCCCGTCTTACGACGGCGGCCGGTGCTCTATTGCTGATCGCGGTGCTGGGCGTCGTGTATGTGGGGCGTTCAATTCTGTTGCCATTGACTGTCGCTTTATTGTTGAGCTTGGTGCTGCGCCCCATATCCAACGCGCTCGAGCGCGCGTTCGTCCCTTTGCCGGTCAGTGCGCTGGTGCTGGTGGGTCTCCTGGGTGGGACCCTTGGCTATGGGATTTACAGCCTCAAGGACCCTGCTGCGGAATGGCTCGAGATAGGGCCGCACGCACTCCAGCAGTTGCACGCGCGCATCCAGATCCTGAAACAGCCCCTGACCAAGATACAGAAGGCCACCGAGCAGGTGAGCAAGCTGGGGCAGGACTCCGGCGAAAAGTCCAAGGAGGTGGTGGTGAAGAAGTCCGAGCTGCTGGACAATCCACTGGTGATTCAAACGCGAGATGTGGGTGCAGGCATCTTCACCATGCTGCTGTTATTGTTTTTTATTCTTGGCTGGGGCGAGCGACTCTATCGCAATGTCATTAATGCCCTGCCGGGTTTTCGGGAACAGCGTCAAATGGTCCGGATCGCACAGGAGGTTGAAAGTGCGGTGGCGATTTATCTCGCGACGATTACAGTGGTTAACTTCGGGATCGGTATCGTCGTTTCGGGCGCGATGTACGTGATGGGAATGCCCAACCCGGCGTTGTGGGGTGTCATCGCAGCATTGTTCAATTACGTGCCCTTTCTCGGGCCTGCGGTCACTGCCGTCATTTTGTTCGCCGTCGCCTTGCTGACGTACCCGAGCATCCAAGAGGCTCTCCTCGTGCCGGTGGTGTTCCTGTCGATCCATGCGCTCGAGAGCTTTGTGATCACCCCCTTCGCGGTCGGCACCCGCTTAACGATCAATCCCCTCCTGATCATTGCATCCCTGGTATTCTGGTACTGGATGTGGGGCATCGTCGGTGCGCTGCTCTCGGTTCCGATCCTGGTGTGCATCAAGGTCGGTCTCGACCGCGTTGAGGCGGCCAAGTCGTGGGCACGAATATTCGACTAACCACGGGAATCCCTGGGCGGCGCCGGCGTCGTACGGGGCGCGTTATGCGCCCTATACGGCAAGGCAGCGCGGGTATAACCATCACACAGTTGGCTAGTATTGTTTCATCCTTGGGGGTATTACTTGGGTGACTGCCGGTCTCCAGGGCGCTGAACTCGGATTCGAACGGGCTCGCAGACATTGGTTCCTTTGCTCCAAGGCGAGCAGCGAACACTCCAAATCGGAGGCTATGAAACCTTTCGGCGTCTCCCGCCCTGCGCGAATCCGCAAAGCGCAGCTCTGGCGTGCTCGGTGGTCCTTCGCGGAGCGGGGTATTTCGCGCTGTGGCGGGTTTATTGCCCCAGCTAGCCGATTAACCTTGCGGGCGATGTTCGGCGGTTCGGCGGCGGAACGAGACATCCAGCAGCCGAGATCGGACCATGCCCTGCGCCCCTGACTCATGAAGTGGAATGGCACGTCATATGCTTGGAAAGTGGCAACGGGCTTGGGGTTGGCGTGCTCCTTTGCTTACCTGACACGTAAAAACGGAGGTGGTTGTGCACTATTCGTTGTCAATGTGGGCTGTTGTCGTGGTCCTGGTATTGACAGCCTGCGATATCGGCGAAGGCCCTGCTGAGCAGGCTGGAAAGGAAATCGACCAGGCAGCAGAGAACGTCGGCGCTATCGTAAACGGGAGCGAGGACAAGGCTTACCAGCGTCTGAAGGATCGCGGCGACCACTTGGAGCGAGCGCCCAAGTATTTGATGTGAGCCGCGGCTGTGATGAATGGCTGTTGCGGCCTTAGTCTTGCCCCGGTGGAACGCGACACTCGACTTGGGTTATAGCAACCATGTTGGGTGTTATCAGTAGGAGCCTGTCCGAGTAATAATAACCTCCTGCGTAAGCGCAACGATGGTCCATATGAACGCAAATCCTCGTCAAATAGTGCTCACTATCATCCTCGACTTTGCGTACATCTGTTCTCGCCATGCCGCTTTCTCGCGACGGCTCCATTACTCGGACAGGCGCTCCTAGACGATCGAAAATTATCACCCGCGGGGCGGGTAGCCACCCGCGATTGCGGCATCCGGCTTCTTCGCACAAATGATCAGTGATAATGGCCCTGGGGGTTTCTATATGGTACGGAGCTTGCTTGTTTGAGGGTAACTATTGCCGTCTGATGCGACGGCGCAGCTTGAAGGAGGCTGATCATGATAACCTTAGCGATATTAGGCGAAGAGTTTCCCTCTTAAAGTAGCAGCCGAGTTCGCATGCGGTGACGAGGCTCGCAGGGCCGCCGAACAGTTGCTCAAGCGCACTGGGATCAGCGCCCGGCAGGTACGCGTCATTGAGCCACGCGATCCGGCCATGGAACGCAAGCTGGAACCCGAGTCAGCCGGCATCGCCAAAACACTCGTGCGGGCTCATAGTATACTGGGTGTGGCGGGCCTACTTGTGGGGCTGGTCGTCGCCTCACTTCTTGTTCTTTTTGCGATCCAACCCTTCTCGAGCAATCCCTTCTATACATTGGGCGTTGCGGGCTTTTTCGGGGGCATTGCCGGCCTGCTGCTTGGCGGACTGGTGTCGCTGCGGCCCGACCATGACAATCTCATCACCTGGGTCGAGGATGCCTCTCGTGGCGGCCGTTGGTTTGTGCTCGTACATGCCCACGACCATCGGCAAGAATTCAAGGCCAAGGAGGCACTTGAGGCCATGAGCGATAAGGTGGTCGGCACGCTCTGAGGTTCGGCTGTCCGGTCACACGAGCAGACGGATAGCCTGCCGGCGAGGGCGCGCCCGGATTGCGCCAATCTGGAGGAAACGGATTTCATGGTCGATACCAGCTCGGGCTATCTGATCATCAACGAAGCCACTCTACTGCTCGCTTGATACGTACGCGATACGTCTCTCTCGCTATACGGACCCGGTGTATCGTTCTTTGACGATTGCGCGAATTCGTGAACGGCTTTCCGGCGATCTGTCGGAGGTATCGCGTTCGACCTGCTGCGCGGCTTTAGCCAGTTGCGGATCCTTGATACTGGTACGGAACCAGTTCGAGTAATCGCCGCGCCGCAGATGATACTCCCAGGTGGCGTCGTCTACGCCATCGGCGATCTGCAGAAAGGTGATTAGATTGTTGGCGCGCAGTTTAAGGGTCTGTTCTGGACCATGGAAATAGAAACTGGACTCCGGACCGAGGTCGCCCTGAGCATACTTGCGTTTATGGCGCGGCTGCCGTTCACGCGGCGGGTCGATGTATATCTTCTGCACCGGCGTGTCGTTCCGGCAGTCCCATAGCAGGGTTTCACCGGAGTCCAGATCCTGTACGTCGACGGGCGGTGCGGCGCGCTGCAGCGCAGTAGCAAACTGTTTCAGTGAATGGCTCGGATCGCGGCCGGTCACGAGCACCCAGTCGACCTGTTCGAGCACGGCGCGCGACAGATGATCCGGATGCACCGTGATCCAGAACATTGAATGCAATTCGTTGGGCAACGCCGAGGCGAAATTGCAGCGTTCGACCGGCAACATATGATGCGCCATATGATGCGCCTCATCCACTAGCAGCCTGTCGGACTATGCCCGGCAATCCGAGGGATGGCTGGCGATTCGGCAAAAATATTTCGCCAGTGGGATGGTTTTCGACTGATTTTCGCTAAAACGCGCACGACCCCCTCTTGTTTTCCTTACTGCAGACGCAATACGGCCATACGCTTCAAATTCCACGCCAGGCAAACCAGACTCCATTCTCCGCTGACCTTCTCCAGACCGCGCAGAGAGAATTGCCGAAATCCCATCACCGACTTGATTATGCCGAATACGGGTTCCACGGTCTGCTTGCGCAAGGCGTAGAGCGCTCGACCCGCCTTCGTCTTCAACCGATGGGACAGGGTCTGCACCGGCGTGGCGTTCTCGGGTAGCGGCGCTGGCTCGCTATGGCGCTCCCGCCAGCCGGGATGATGCTCGTCCCGGGTTAGCGCCATCAGCGGGTCAATCTTGGCCGCCTCACAGGCACGCACGTTCGTCTCGCTGAAGAAGCCCGTGTCGGCAAGCAAGCAGTCCACCTTCCCCAGCGTCTGCGCGTGTGCCGCCAGCGCCTCCAGCATGGGCTTGACCTGCTCCTTGTCGTCGGGGGCCTGCTCACACCGGTGGTGATAACCAGCATCGTGGGCGCATCGACTGCCGCCTGGGCGTTGTAGGCTTGTTGAAGGAGGCGGTCATGACGCGCTATCACGGCGACTTCCACCTCGGTCAGGTGCTGGTCGCCGAGAACGACGTGATCCTCATCGACTTCGAGGGAGAACCGGCCCGTCCCATGGTCGAGCGTCGGGCGAAGCACTCGCCGCTGCGCGATGTGGCCGGGATGCTCCGCTCCTTCGATTACGCCG
>CAVYZN010000019.1:0-84893 GCA_963773065.1 uncultured Gammaproteobacteria bacterium | reverse complement strand
TGACGGCGACATTGAGCTGCGCTTCGCGGGCCGCGTGCTGCGCCCGCAAGCGGGTGAGGAAGTGCTGATCCCCGCCGGCGTAGCGCACACCGTCATCAATATCGGTACGACGACGAATCACTGGTTCTACGGCTATAAACGCGCTTAGCCCGCATTAATCTGCGCCCACGATGAATCCAGGCATGACTGCGGTTTTTCCCTGTCATCCGTGGCCATAGCGGCATCGCCGCGGGACGAACCGGGGCGCGTCATGACTAAGCTTATGTTCGCTAACAGGAGTTGCCCTGGTAGTAATACGCCATTAAAGAACTGAATGAGTTCTACGATATCTAGGGGGGTGGACACGGCTTTTTTTTCTTCTCCCGGTAGGAATCCTGACTGGATGTGCAAGCATGTGGTCCTGATGGAGATGGGAATCCTGGCTGGATCCCGCGCTTGAATTAGTCGAATACTATCGACCTTCAAAGATATAATTGAAAGCTATCGGAAGCAGTATTTGAGAGGGATTACGATGATCACAAAGCAGCTTGAAAAAACATTTCCTAAAGTCGAGGTGACGGTCATCGCCAGCCACGGTATGTGGTTGAAGGTCAGAGACCGTGAAATATTCATGTCTTACGATGATTTCCCCTGGTTTAAGGATGCTCCGATTGGAAAGGTGCTGAATGTGGAAGAACCAAACCCCGGGCATCTGTATTGGCCCGATCTCGATGTAGTGGTAGGGATAAAAACCATCTAGCATCCCGCACGATTTCTCCTCGAAGTCAAGTGACGTAGTACAACGCCCTCCACAGGACAATCCTGAGATTCGCCCGCGGCACAGGGACGGAAGAATCGGAATTTCATTCTTCATCCCTTTCTTATCCAGAAGAGAAGGGAGACAGGAATGTTGAAAAGACTGCTTTTTTTATAGTTCTCCCGACGGTTGCAACCTCGGCTGCATCTAACGAAGCAGACACCCGCCAGTTGGTGGAGCTTCCGCCCGTGATGCGAGTGCACATGCTGGCCAACATGCGTGACCATCTTCTGACAATTACCGAAATACAGGAGGCGCTATCGTCCGATGCTTTTGAACAGGCTGCCGAGATCGCCGAGACGCGTATTGGGATGTCGTCACTCACGTCACACAACGCCTCCCACATGGCACCCTATATGACAAAGGCGATGCATGACATTGGAACCCGGATGCACAGTGCAGCCAGCCGGTTCGCGATCATTGCACAGGAATGTGCAGTCGATGGAGACGTGAAACGGGCGATCGGCGGCCTGTCGCGGGTTACACAACAGTGCGTGGCCTGTCATGCCGCGTTCCCACTCATTAACCGCCCCGCGTCCTGACCCTGTCGATCATACAAACGAGGAGCAGTTCCTCGCCGGCATCCGCCGAGTGTTCAACGGAGCCATCACCGCCGGCGGTGCCACCATGCATGATCCTTTACTGCCTGGCATACCAAAATGATGTTCTGTAATCGCATCAGAGTTCGTTTTTTCCTTATGAACAAACTACCAGTCGTTCGATTTCAATTTATATCCATACGAACTACAATCGATTCAAGAAAGGAGGAAACCATGGCAACAGTCAAAGACGAACTGACAAAACTGATTCAGGATCAACCAGATGACAGCTCCTGCGACGAGATTCTGCGCGAGCTGGCGTTCAATCTGATGGTCCAGCGGGGTCTGAGAGATTCGGATGATGGGAGAACCGTTTCCAATGAGGAAATGGAGCACCGGATCCGAACATGGCGGAAATAAGATGGACTGAGGAGTCTGTTCAGTGGCTCCAGGACATCCATGATTACATCGCGGCCGATAGTCCCAATGCGGCCGCGAAAGTTGTAGCCGACATTTACAAGAAAGCCCAGGCGTTAAGGGAGCACCCTGAAATAGGGCATAAATATCGGACGGTTTCAGGCCGCGAAGCGCGTATTCTCCTCTACGGTCATTACCGAATAACCTACCTTATCAAGGGATCAGGAGACATCGATATCCTGGGCATATTCCATGGTGCCCTCGATATGGATCGTTATCTGATCTAGCGCAATGACCGCGCCAGGTGGACAGGCTGCGCGGCTTCGGTATCGAAACGCAGGCCGGGGAGATCCTCACGCCAACGTTGGAACGGCTATTCAGGAATCAAACCGCCAGGACGGAGAAAAGGTGACGCCATCCCCTTACTGGACTACTTCAGCTACGACGTCGGTGAGCCGGGTTATTCGTTATTTACTTACGCGTCAACCACTGCGGCGGAGAACCGTGTACCCAGTGCCGGCAGCTCATCCGTGAAATACGCCAAGTGCATCGTTCTGCCATTTACTGCCCGGCCTATCCGAAAATGATGTTCTGGTATTACAGCAATGTTTGTATATCCTTTCGAGCAATATAATATGAAGCCAATCAGGTGAAATGATTGTTGTCAAAATTTGATTAATACTCAAATGAAGAAATTTTAGAAACCTGCAACAGAAAAACACCACCCTCCGCCGCACCCGCGGCCTGCTGCTGCCCTGGCTCATCTCCAGCGAAGTGGATGTGTCGGAACTGGATATCGCTATTCCCGAGGAGGTTCAAGCGTGAGTGAAACTGTCTTTACCAAAGTTGACTACGATCTGGGTTCACTGGTCAAGTACATCGGCCTGGGCGATATCGGCCTACCGGATATTCAGCGGCCTTTTGTTTGGAAGAACGCCAAGGTTCGAGATCTGTTCGATTCCATGTACAAGGGCTACCCAGTGGGCTATCTGCTGTTCTGGCAAAACGCGCTGGCCGACGCTTCCCGCACCATCGGCACCGACAACAAGCAGAAGTCGCCCCGGTTGATGATCGTAGATGGACAGCAACGCCTGACTTCATTGTATGCCGTCATCAAAAACATAGTTGTTTTGCGGGAAAACTTTGAAAGCGAACATATCCAGATTGCCTTTAATCCGCTGGAAGAAAAGTTTGAGGTGGCCGATGCCGCCATTTGTCGGGACAAGTCGTTCATCCCGGACATCTCCGTTTTGTGGAACGCGGATGCCAAGATAACCCGTATTATTAAGGACTATCTTGAGAATCTGCGGACAGGTCGTGAAATAGGTGAAGCCGAAGAGTTGGCTATTGAAGACCGAATTCTTAAACTCCAGGGGCTGCTGGGGTTTCCATTTACGGCACTTGAACTGGCCTCGGATATTGATGAAGAGGCGGTGTCGGATGTGTTCGTTCGTATCAACAGCAAAGGGACGCCGCTGAATCAGGCCGACTTTATTTTGACCCTGATGTCGGTGTTTTGGGATGAGGGACGCGCTGCCCTGGAGGGCTTCTGCCGTGAATCCCGCAAACCCTCGAAAGGCAAGGCGTCACCGTTCAACCATTTTATCGAACCATCTCCGGATCAGTTGTTGCGGGTGGGCGTGGGCGTCGCATTCAAACGCGCCCGATTAAAGTATGTATACTCGATTTTACGGGGCAAGGATTTTGAAACCGAAAAATTCAGCACCGAGCGCCGGGAGCAGCAATTTGAACTGCTCAAGGATGCCCAGCAACGGATTCTGAACCTGCAATACTGGCACGACTTCATGAACTGCATTCGTCAGGCCGGGTTTCGCAGTGGCAAGATGATCAGCTCGCAGAACAACCTACTGTTCTCCTACATGCTCTATCTGATCGGTCGCACCGAATACAAGGTGCCCGAGTTCGACCTGCGGCGGGTGATTGCCCACTGGTTTTTCATGTCGGCGGTCACTGGCCGCTTTACCGGCTCGCCGGAATCGGCCATGGAGTTTGATCTGGCCCGGTTGCGTGACGTGGGCACAGCCGACGGTTTTGTGAAGACACTCAGCCAAATTTGTGAGATCACTCTTACCAATGATTTCTGGGGAGTGTCGCTGCCCAATGATCTGGCCACCTCGTCTCCACGAAGCCCGTCGCTGTTTGCCTACCATGCGGCGCTGGTGCTGCTGGATGCGCGGGCGCTGTTCTCCAAGCTTAAGATTGCCGACTTGTTCGGACCCGTCCATGCAGGCTAATCGCAGCGCCGTAGAACGGCACCATCTGTTTCCTAAGAGTTACCTGGGCAAACAGGGCATGAAAGCCACCCGCGATACCAACCAGATCGCTAACTACGCCCTGTTGGAGTGGGGCGACAATACAGACATTTCCGATCAAGCACCATTGGATTACCTGCCCGCCATGAAGGCGCGGTTCAACCCGGCGGAGCTGGACCGGATGTATCGGCTGCACGCTCTACCGCCCAATTGGGAGCATCTGGACTATCGGGAGTTTCTGGAGAAGCGCCGCGAACTGATGGCCGAGGTGATCGCCGATGGTTATGCGACTACTTATGGCTGCGGGAACCGAGGAAGATTTCGGCCACGGCGCAGTTTGATCTGTCGCAGGTGGTTATGAATGGCGAATCCGAAGCGGTGGAGTTCAAGTCCACCCTGCGCACAAACCTGCACACCGGTAGCAAGGATCCGCGCATGGAACTGGCCGTGCTCAAGACTCTGGCCGGCTTTTTGAACACCAACGGCGGCACGCTGGTTGTAGGTGTTTCTGATGATGGCAGCCCAGTGGGTATCCATGCGGATGAATTTGAAAACGAAGACAAGATGGGCCTGCATCTCGTGAATATTGTCAAAACCCGCATGGGCATACAGGCCATGACCAGTTTGCATGTCCATTTCGACGACCACGACGACTGCCGCGTGATGGTAGTGAAGTGCCGTAGAGCCTCCACGCCGGTGTTCCTGAAAGATGGCGAGATGGAACGGTTTTACATTCGCACTGGGCCGTCCACTACTGAGCTCAGCGCCAGTCAGACCCAGGAATACATCAAACAGAGGTTTCGGCAATGACCACCGCCGGCTACACCGAAGACGCCCTGATCGAGCAGCCGGCCATCACTTTGTTGGCAGAGTTGGGTTGGGAGACGGTGAACGCCTACAGCGAGTTTGACCACGGCGCCAGCACGCTGGCCCGGGAGACCCGTGGATCAATGGCAGGGAACACTTGATTGCCCCGCCGCGTTACTTCACTGATAGGCCAAACAGGCCATATACAACGCCTCGATGGCCGCCCGGTCCGCTGCGAAGCGGCAGGGCGTTTCCTGCTGGTGCTCGAAGTATTTGCCCGTGATCTTTCCGCCGATCTCTTCGGTGGCGAGCCAGACCGGGGTGCGGGCGCCCTCGTCGGGTGATTCGTGGCCGCCGAAGCCCAGGTTGCCGGCGAGGCGGGATTCGACATCGCCGGGCTGGCAGGCATTGACGGTCACCCCGTACGGTCGCAGGCGTTCGGCGAAGGCTACGCTCAGCATGCGGTTGGCCTGTTTCGCCTGGCGGTAGGCGCTGTCGTTGTCGTAGCGGCGGCGTTTGAATTCCAGGTCGTCGAGGTCGAGGCCGCCGGCCCAGTAGCTGGCCACGTTCACCACCCGCGCCGGGGCCGCGGCCCGCAGCGCCGGCGTCAGAGCCTCGATCAGACGGAAGTAGCCGAGCACGTTGGTGGCGAACTGGCGTTCGATGCCCTCGGCCGTGACCTGGCGTTCCCGCGGCGTCTCGGCGGCGTTGTTGACCAGCACATGCAGCGGACCCTGCCAGCGCTTCGCCAGGGCGCGAATGTCGGCCTGCAGGGCGAGATCCGCGTATTCGCAGTGGATATTCGGATTGCCGGTGGCCTTTTTCAGGGCAGCCAGCGTGGCGGACGCCTTGTCCGCGTCACGGGCCACGAGCACCACCCGGAAGCCGGGGGTGGCGGCGAGGCGCCGAGCGATCGCGCCGCCGATGGCACCGGTCGCGCCGGTGACCAGAGCCACGCGGGGCTGCCGGGGTTCGTGTTTCATGGCTGCGGGCTTCATCGAGGTGGCTGGGCATTTTACACCCGGACGGATCCAGTAGGCGCCGTGACGGGCGGATTCATGATTCATTCAGCGGCGGTAAATCCCTGCGCCTTCCGGGTGTTCTTTTGCGTGGCGCTTGTTATGCTAACCGCGGCGGGTCGCCGTACTGGACCGGCCTGCCGTGAGGCGAGACGTGCGCTAGCCCGGGCCCGGCCGCATTCCCCGTTAATCCGTCAACCGCACAAGAGAAGGAATCCCCATGCCGCAACAGGACAATCAGAGGCTGGCCGAGGATCTGGTCAAATCGCTGGGTCTGCAGCACCCGCCGCTCGCCATCAGTTTCACACAGGAAGCCGCACCCGGGGTCAAACCCTTCGCGGACCCCATGCCGGCGCCGACCGCGGACGGGCGCACCGGGCGTGTCGCGGCCGGCTGCGTGTTCTGGATGAAGGCGGAGGGGCGCAGCTTCAGCACCGTGGCGGAGGATCACGCCAACTGCAGCGTCGGCAGCGTGACGCACGGCTTCAGGACGCTGGAGGAAGTGGGCGGCAAGGCCGATGTCGGCGCGCTGATCGGCGCGGGCTGGGTGTCGCCCGAGATGTTCCCGGCGATCCCCGTGGTGAAGGAACGCCACAAGTATGTCACCTACGGTCCTCTCAAGGACGCCGCCGGCGTGCCCGACGTGGTGTTCCTGCGCGTCAACGCCAAGCAGGCCATGACCCTGTCCGATGCCTTTCCCGGCCTGCGCTTCGAGGGCAAGCCGCAGTGCCACATCATCGCCATCGCGAAGGAGCAGCGGGAGATTGCGGTCAGCGTGGGCTGCATGCTGAGCCGCGTGCGCACCGGCATGCCGAACACCGAGATGACCTGCGCCATCCCGGGCGCGCGCCTCGCCGAGGCGGTGCGGCGGATCAAGACCACGGCCGTCATCGACGGCACGGTGGCCAATTACGCCAGCGAGGACATCCGCCGCTTCGAGCTGCGCTGACGGCGGTTGCGGGCCGGGGAGGGGAGGGGTCGCGTCTGAGAGACACACCGGAGTGTGTTCCCGGTGTGACACCGGCCCTGCCACCGAGAGCGCGGCGGGTAGCAGGTATGACCACATCCTGTCGATGGCATCTCCTGCTGGCGGCGGGCATGGCGTTCTTACTGAGCGCCTGTAACACGCTTGGGTACTACACGCAGATGGTAGGCGGCCAACTGGATGTGCTGGGCCGCCGCCAGCCGATACCGCGGCTGCTGCACGACGATACGCAGTCACAAGAACTCAAGGACAAGCTGGAAACGGTGGTGCGCATCCGCCGCTACGCGAGCGCGGTGCTCAAACTCCCGGACAACGGCAGCTATACCAGCTATGTGAAGCTGGAGCGGCCCTTCGCGGTGTGGAATGTCTTCGCCGCACCCGAGTTTTCGCTGCAACTTGAGGAGTGGTGTTTTCCGATCGCGGGCTGCGTGCGCTACCGCGGCTATTTCCGGGAAAGCGCCGCGCGCGACTACGCGAACGGGCTTGCCGCCGCGGGCTACGACACCTCTGTCGGCGGGGCGGTGGCCTATTCCACGCTGGGCTGGTTCGACGATCCCGTGTTCAGCACGCTGATCGGCTTCAGCGATGCGCGCCTCGCGGGGGTGATCTTCCATGAGCTGGCGCACCAACAGCTTTACATCGGGGATGACACGGCCTTCAACGAGGGCTTCGCCATGACCGTGGAACTCGAGGGGGTGGGTGTCTGGCTGAAGTCAAACGGCAATGCGGCGGAGGTCGCGGAATATCGCCTGTTCCTCGGTCGCCAGGAGGATTTCATCGACCTGGTGATGCGAACGCGGGAGCAGTTACAGGCGCTGTATGGGAGCGAGGCCACGGCGGAGGAAAAGCGTCGCGAGAAACAACGCCTCCTCGCGGCCATGCGTGCGGCGTACGAAAATCTGCGACAGTCCTGGGGTGGCTATGCCGGCTATGATGCCTGGTTCGCCGCCGGGCTAAACAACGCGAAACTGGCGGCAGTGAGCACCTACCGCGACTATGTGCCACTGTTCCGGCAGTTGTTCCAGCAGACCGGCGGCGATTTCGCGGCCTTCTACCGGGCAGCGGCCGCGATCGGCGCTTTACCGAAGGAGCAGCGCCTCGAACAATTGCGGCGGGCCGCGTCATGACCGGGTTGAGCCGCCGTGAGCCGGACACCGGCAGGTTTCCTCCGGTTCCGCGTGATGCAAAACCGGGCGCGGCGGGTGGTCAGGGATGGATCAGCGGGGCCATGAGGCTGTCGGCGTTGATCACCACCAGCCGATAACTCGGCTGCCCGCCCACCTTCGCCGCCAGCCAGGGACGCACCAGCTCGAAGAGCTTCGTCGTCGCGGCGAGGGCGGGCAGCGGCAGGCGGAGGGTGCCGCCGTCGCCGGCCAGTTCGACCTGGTGCTCCTCCTCCCCCGGCAGCGCATGGATGGCGAGCCGGTTCCAGTCGATGCGGCTGCCGTTGGAGAGATTCCAGGCAAGCGCCGCGGCGAGGGCGTTCAGTTCCTTGACGATCCGCGCGCAGGCCTCGCGTTTCTGTCCGAGGTCCGTCATGTCCTGGAACTGGAATTCCAAGCCGTCACCGGTGCTGCAGGCGGGGCCCGCCTGCTGGCTGAAACTCCAGTAGGTTTCCGAGTCCGCGGTGCTTGCCGCCGGCTGCGGCGGCCGGTACTCGGTGATGAGGTCATCACACGGGTAGAGATTACAGAAGCGATCGAGTACGCGCCGTTCAAAGGCCGACTGTTCCCTGACCCGCGGGCTGCTCACCAGCACCTGTTTGCCATCGATGTCGAGGGAGATGCCGTTATCCGCGCCGACCGCCACCCTCACCGGCGTGGCGGGAGTCACACTGTTGGCGATCGCCGTGAGTTCCGCGGCATAGGCATCCACGGCGATTGCCCAACGTCCCAAGCCGCGGTCTTTGGCATGGCTGCGCGACTCCCGCCGCGCGCGGTCGGCCTCCTTGTTATAGTCCGCCACCATCTCCGCGATGGCGGCCACGGCGAAATCGGCGCGCATCGCCTCCGGGGCATCGACAAGCGCCGCGGCGAGGCGGTTGATGTGACTGATCGCCGCCGCCGGCGGTTTTTCCGGCATCGGCTCAAGCGCCATGGCCGCACCCGGCGGCAGGCAGCAGAGCAGCAGCAACAGGCGGAACCGGAGGTATCCCGAACCGGGCGGCGGCGGCCTGCGGCCGTTGATACCGGCAGGCCGGCCGCGGGTTGGTGTGATGACGCGCATGGGGTCAGTGCGTTGCTGGGCGTATGTCAGTCGGCCGGGCAGCTTGCCTTGCCGGGTGTAGCGGAATATCGAGGGAAGTTGCCGTTTCGATGGTAATCGACCCGGGCCAAGATGTCAGGGTAACAGCGCGGTAGTGCACATGCCAGTGTGCCCGGACGGTATACTGGCGCGGCGACGGCAATCGACGAGGGGTGAGGGAAACCATGAGCCATATCATGGCCGTGCTGCTGAACGATCTGGCGGAACTGGAATATGACCGCGACCAGCCCTTGCCGGATTATCAGGCGGTTTATCTGGACAGGATGGATGCCCGGATGGACACGGGTATCCGGATCGGCGAGGAATCGATCATCAACCCCGACCGGAACCAGCGCGCGCAATTCGTCGCCGCCAACCTGGTGCATGCCATCAAGCGCAACGACGAGCCCCTGGCCGCCGCCCTGTGCAGCTATCTGGCGGTTCGCCAGCCGGATCTGAGACAGGTCAGAATCAGGGATGACGCGGGAGAGGTTACCATTGAACTGGTCTACGATGAGGACTACCGCAAGCAGGTCGCGGTACCTTTCACACCGCTACATTGAGGATGGACTCGGGGATGGGTGATACGCAGCCTGGCGATTCCGATCTCGCCACCGGCTGGATATGCCCGGGCCGCACCCGGCGCCGTGAACCTGGAAGGCGGGAAAACGGTCTGAAATCTATACTCTTACTGGTAGTTCTTCAGTCTGGTAGTTCTTCAGTAGCTATCGATTGCCAGCCATGATCACCGCTGGCAGGTCTGGAGGGTAATTACAGATGAACGAAGACACGCTCACCGTCATCGACAACGCCACCGGCCGGCGGTTCGAATTGCCGGTCAGGAAATCCACCCAGGGACCGAACGCCGTGGATATCGGCCGGTTTTACCGCGACACGGGCTATTTCACCTATGACCCGGGCTTCCTGTCCACCGCGAGCTGTCATAGCCGGCTGACCTATCTCGATGGCGAGCAGGGTCTGCTCTATTACCGCGGCTATCCCATCGAACAACTGGCGCAACACAGCAGTTTCATCGAGGTGGCCTACCTGATGCTCTACGGCGAGCTGCCGGACCGCGCACAGCTCAAGGGCTTCAACGACATCATCCTGCATCACACCATGCTCAATGAGGCATTGAAGGCCTTTTTCAAGGGCTTCTATCACGACGCCCACCCGATGGCCATCATGGTCGGCGTGGTGGGATCGTTGTCGGCCTTCTACCACGACTCGACCGATATCAACAACCCAAGGCACCGCGAGATCGCCGCGCATCGCCTGATCGCGAAAATGCCGACCATCGCGGCGGCGAGCTACAAGCACTCGATCGGCGAGCCGCAGGTCTATCCCGACAACAGCCTGAGCTATGTCGGCAATCTGCTTAACATGATGTTCTCGGTGCCCTGCGAACGGTACGCGCTCGACCCGGCGGCGGAAAAGGCCCTGGACCCCCCTCTCTCTCCTTACCCCTCCCCCCCCCTCTCCTACCCTTTCTCCTCCCTTCTCTTTCTTCCCTCTCCCCCCTCTCCTTTCCTCCCCCCCTTCCCCCCTCCCTCCCCTCCCCCCCCTTCCTCTCCCTCCTCTCTCCTTCCTCCCCTCTTCCTCCCTCCCCCCCCCCCCCCTCCCTCTCCCTCCCCCTTCTCTCCTTCGCCCCTCCTCTCTCCTCCCCTCCCCCCCCCCCCCCCCCCCCTGCTCTCCCCTCCTCCCCCCCTCGCCCCCCCCCGCCCCCCTCCTCTCCTTCTCCCCTTCCCTCCCCCCCTCCCCCCCCCCCCCCCCCCCCGCCCTCTTCCCCCCCCCCCCCCCCCCTTCTCCCCCCTCTCCTCCCCTCTCCCCCCCTTCCCCCCCCCCCCCCCCCCCCCCCCCCCCTCCCTCTCCCCCCCCCCTCCCCCCCCCCTCCCTCCCTCCCCCTCTCCCTCCCTCCCTCCTCCTTCTTCACTTCTCCCTCCCCCTCCCCCTCCTCCCCTCTCTCCTCCTCTCCCACTCCTTCTTTCCCCTCTCCCCCACCTCTCTCCTCACCAAGCTACCCCTCCCCGGCCCTGGACCTGATTTTCATGCTGCACATCGACCATGAGCAGAACGCCAGCACCTCGACCGTGCGCCTCACCGGCAGTTCCGGCGCCAACCCGTTTGCCTGCATCGCGGCGGGCATCGCGGCGCTTTGGGGTCCCGCGCACGGGGGCGCGAATGAAGCCGTGCTCGCCATGCTGAAAGAGATCGGCGACGTCAAGAATGCCGCAAGATATGTGGCGCGCGCCAAGGACCGGAACGATCCCTTCCTGCTCATGGGTTTCGGGCACCGGGTCTACAGGAACTACGATCCGCGCGCCCGCATCATCCGCAGGATGTGCCACGAGGTGCTGGGAAAGCTCTGCAATAAGGCTGACCCGATGGTCGAGCTGGCGATGCGGCTGGAGGAGATCGCGCTGCATGATGACTATTTCATCGAGCGCAAGCTCTATCCCAATGTGGATTTCTATTCCGGCCTCATCTACCGGGCGCTGGGCATACCCGCCAATATGTTCACGGTGATGTTCGCCATTGCCCGCACGGTGGGGTGGGTGGCCCAGTGGATGGAAATGATCGGCGAGGAAGATCTGCGTATCGGCCGGCCGCGGCAGTTGTACGTGGGTCCGGCGCGGCGCGACTATGTCATGATCGATGACCGGTAAGCGCGCCGGAACCGGGAAGGCGGCTTCCGGCCGCTCGAAGGCAGCATCATCTGAGCGTGCACACTGAGTTCACCCGGACGCTGGGCATCGAGGTGCCGCTGATCTGCGGCGCCATGTATCCCTGTTCCAATCCGGAACTGGTGGCGGCGGCGTCCGCGGCGGGCGCGATCGGCATCGTGCAACCGCTCAGCCTGACCTACGTGCACGGTCATGAATTCCGTGCGGGCCTGCGCTATATCCGCCGCCTGACCGGCAAACCCATCGGTTTGACCCTTGAAACGGCTGGTCAGTCACTCGATTCCGGGGTCGCGTTCTTCGTGACGGGTGGGGAATCCGCGGTCGATCTCGCGGCCGATATCACGGTTGAGATCTTTAACGCCGTTATCCAGCCGTGCAAACAAGCGGTCGGGCAAGTCTTCGTCTGCGGCTTTGAATTTCCTTGCCCTTCTGAACCGCGCCGGTGGACTCGCCCGGGGGTGGAGGGACGGGGGCCGCCGCATTGCGGCATCGCCGCCATTGATGACGGTGCAGCCGGCAAGCAGAGCGAGGGCGGGTGGCGACGAAAACCGCCGCGAGTGAATTGTGCCGGTCATTCATCAGCTATCTCCATGGCCGTGACGGTGAATGATAACAGGCTTGCGGTCTTCGCGCAGCCAGGGACAGGAGGCTGCGAACCGAGAGTATCTGAATGCCAGGGATACCGCACCCGCACATAAAATCGTGAGTGCGCGCTGGCCTGCCGGGTGCGCCCTCCGCAAACGGCTGATGTCCACAGGGCGAGAAACCGTGGGTCACGCCAGCAGCACGGCGATGACGCCGGTGAGGAACACGCCGTCAAAGGTCCCAGCGCCGCCGATCGAGGCGATCCTCACACCCATGCGGCCGATTTCGCGCAGGCGCAGGATGTCGGCGCCCAGCAGCACGCCGAGGACGCCGCTGGAGAAGGCGAGCGGCGCGGCATTCTCCGGCGCCAGGAGCAGCGCGGTCACCACCGTCACCAGCGGGGCCAGGAGGAGCGGCATGGCGATGCCCAAGCCCGGCACCGGGCGGCTGAATGCATAGCTCGCCGCGGTCACCACCAGCAGGGCCGGCAGCAGGTCGAGCGGGTTGACCAGTTGCCGGGCCAGCAGGTACAGGGCGATACCCACGGGGATGATGCAGCCGCCCAGGTTGACGGCGATGATCGTCTGTCCGCTTGGCGGTAGATCGGCGGGCGGCCACATGCGGCCCCGGCGGGGAATATCCAGGGGCAGCGGGAAGTCCGTCGTGGTTTTCACCGTCGCCACCGGGATATTGATGCCGCTCCCGAACAACGCGCCCAGCATCAGCCACAGGGCGCCGTGGGGTGACAGCCCCAGCTTCTGGAAGGCGATGCTCAGCAACTGCAGTTGGATGACGGCCGCAAGAAATACGCCGAGAGCGAGAAACACCAGCAGGTAGAGTGGCGGCATGTCGGAAGCCCAGGCTAGTCACCCCCCGGAGAGAGGAGTCCCGTTCCTATGTTACGCTTGTCTTCCGCGGGCATGCACCTTTAGCCGGGTGCGCCGCGCAAGAGCTTCCAGCCCGCGTTTTGTTGGTTCAGAGCAGATATTGGTTTCGAAAACGCAGCCACGAGGAAAGCGCGGGACCATTGCATTTAGCCGCAAACGAACACCTTCCACTGTTCTGGTCCGTTCGTAGTCATCCATGAATCGCAATCGGTGGAATCCATGGCGGTCGCGCAGCGCAATGCGCCAGCGGTCTGGACCCAGTTCCTCGCAGTCAACCTGCAGCGCCATGAACATCCGCAGCACGGCGATATTCGTCGTGGTGTGCCGGCTGGGCCGCAGCGTTACATAGCTGCCGCTGGCCAGCGCCAGGGGCAGCAGCAACTGGTCCGCCAGTTGCTCACCGACCGGCACGCCCGCGGCCAGGTAACGGCGCACCTGTGCCGCCGCTTGCGTCGCCACGACTTCCGCGCGCACGCCGCGTTCCCCGAAGCAGGTGAATACCTCCGAGACGTGCCCGGATCGAATGTCAGTTCGCCGGAGCCGGGGGTGGCGCCTTCCAGCGTGGCGCCGCTGATCTCGGCCGCGGCCTTGACGGCGGCGAGGTGCTGGGGCTGCAGGCCCGGCTTGCGGCGTGCAGCCCGCACCCGCGTCAGGTGGAAGGGTATGCCCAGGCATACCGACAGGGCGAGAGCCGAGCGCAGGATCTGGCCGCCGCCTTCGCCCATGGCGCCATCGATGCGCAGCCGCTGCCGTGTGCCGTGTCTGGTCATGTCGCGATCATTCCGGGTACCGGGGCAGGGTACCCGATTCCGACGGTCTTATGGCTAAACGGGTGTCAGGTCGAGGAGAGGCGGGTTTCACGCCGTGTGCCGCTGTCGTACAGAATCATCTCCCAGGTGTCGGTGGCCTGTTCATAACGCAGTATGTAGATGCCGCCGTCGTCGCCGCGCAGCTTGAAGTAGCCATGCTCCGGCTCCAGCCAGCGGTCGATGACCTCGCTTACCTCGATGGTGCGCCGACCGATGAAAAACCGGCGTGGGGATTCTTCCGCGCGGTGACCGGCGTAGCACTCGACGTGGATCGCGGCTGGTTTCTCTCCGGAATGGCCGGTTTCCTGTGTCGGTGCGGTGTCACTGCTCATCGTTGCTACTCGCTGCTGACGCGATCATGTCAGGCTCGGGCCATTTGTCTTTAACTATAGTTATTAATCGCCAAGACGCCAAAGCTTCCGCGTCCTGCTCACGCTACTTGCCTACGTCCGTGTAGGCAAAGCTTCCGCTCTGCTCACGCTCCTTGCCTACATCCGTGTAGGAAAGCTTCCGCCTGACCCACAGGGATGTGGGGAATGCAGATAGTGCAGGAGCAACTATTTGCCCTGCTCACGCTCCTTGCCTACGTCCGTGTAGGCAAAGCTTCCGTATGACCCACAGGGATGTGGGGAATGCAGATAATGCAGGAGCAATTATCTGCCCTGCAGCATTTTTCAGGGATTCCAAAAACCCGAGGACTGCGGGTGAAACGGGGTCAGTTATCGTGCGCGCCTTGATCGACCCACTGGCGCAGAATCTCGATCTCATGCGCCGTGAGGGGCTGGTCCCGCTGATGCGGCATGCGAAGCGAGGCGCCCGCGCGCCCTTCCACCAGCCTGTTGAGGATGCTTTGGCGGCTGTTTCCGGGCACGATCACCGGACCGTAAACCGCGCCCTGCATCAGGCTCTGATAGGTTTCCAGGTTGAGCCGTGTCTGCAGATAACCCGTGCCGTCGGGCGGCCGATGGCATTCAAGGCAGTTGGTTGCCAGGATCGGGTAGACAGTCTGCTGGTAACTGATCGTTTGTTCGGTAGCGCAGCCGGCAAGCAAGACGATATGGACACTGCCCAGGAAGGCGTGACGATAATCCATCGTCAACACCCGCTGCCATGTTGGTCACAGGTTCCGGGACATCCCGCTGCATCCGCTTCGTAGTTTCCACCGGAAGCCGTGGCCTGTGCCTGGGTTGAGGGATCCTCGCCGGTCAGCATCGCCGCCTGAATGGCATCGACATCCTTTGCGTCGGACGTAGGCATCCGCGAGGTACTGCCGTGAGCGGGTATCGAGTCCCGCCTTGATGCGCGCGATGCATTCAAGCTTCGCAAAACTGGTCACGACTTCCCTGGCGATCGTTCGCTTGACGAAATAGTCGCCGATGACCGGCGGAATGAAAAAAGCCGGTGTGATTTCCGCTTGGTAGACGACTTGGCTGTCTTCACCGACGGGATGGATGCGCCAATCGGCCTGGCCTGAGGTGAAGTCGCTATGTGCCGGAACAATGACGGCCTGTAAATGTCCCGGGCTCACTTCGCGTACATCCTCCACGCGATCAATATCCTTGCAGAAAAAAAAGACACATCCTTCAATGCGGGTTCTCACCCGGACCGTTTCATTATCCGGTGAAGGGAGGATCTCGCTTTCCGTGATCGAGGGATTCATCCGGTAAATATGCGCGTAATCCGTCAACACACGGTGGACGATGATCGCCGGCGCATGGACCAGCATGATCATTCTGACCCGATAGCTGCCTGCCTGCTCGTTCACCTCGATATCGGTCAGATGCGCCCGCGATGGCAGGCGGGAGCGAG
Organism: uncultured Gammaproteobacteria bacterium; assembly: GCA_963773065.1. GTDB lineage: Bacteria > Pseudomonadota > Gammaproteobacteria > UBA9214 > UBA9214 > CAVQCA01. Next base: position 69,039 of record CAVYZN010000019.1, on the reverse strand, counting down.
CAGAGCACCAGCAGCAGGCAGATAAAACAGCCAGTCTTAACGGCAATAGCAGGAAGGCTGAGACAACGTGTAGCGAACATACCTGTTCTCCCTGTCACATCCCGGATAGCGGGTCCTTTCCACCCTTCCAACCGCCAGGATGCCGATTGACAATCCTATAGACAGGCTATCCACGTGGCAGTTCATGTAACCACGCCGTAGGGTGCCCCTGCGCTTGCCCGGCGATTCAGGCAAGCGGTTATCGCCGGGGCAAGTGATAATCAAAACGTAGTTCACGGATCGAAAGGCGGCTATAGGTAATTTCCCGTAAATATTGCCTTGAAATCCACTCGTCATAGGCCAGGGAATCGTTGCGACGAATTGCCACGGAAATGCGGCTCACGACCATGGTCTCCGCCGCGGGCGGCAGCCATCCGCGCGATCTCCTGGCGTGACGAAATGCTTCGCGTCCAGGATCCGCGGCGCCATCATGAAAACACTTTTCCATGAAATCCGTGTGGCAAACGGATTGTCATAGTTTTAGCAACAGACATAGAAACACGCCCCGCGGGTTGTGGTGCGGGGCGTGTTAGTGGCGTAGTAGGGAGGGTGTTTATTATTGTTCGTACGCCACTGACTAACAGAATAGTGATCACCGCGGGATCAGTATATTGTCCTCACGTACAATCTGTTTCTGACGCCGCCCGGCAAGCACGACGGCCATGACGGCGTCTCAACCGGGCAGGACACCGCAGGGCGGACAATGGGAAGGGCCCGCAAAAGTATTTGCACCAGTCCTGAATTCAACACATTATTCGGGAATGGCGTTAGCGTGTGCGGACAGAACGGGGTTGATTCACCGACCGCCAGGGAACCCGGCTCGCTTCCGCAGGGATTGCTCATCGATACCTACGTTTTGACTGAATGAAAGATAGGAGAACGGAAATGCTGCATGTGGGTGACAAGGCCCCGGAATTCTTCCTGCCGGATGCCGACATGGAATACCGGACGCTGGCCGATTTCGCGGGCAAGACGGTGATCCTGTATTTCTATCCCAAGGATGACACGCCCGGTTGCACGATACAGGCCAATGATTTCACCGACCTCATGGACGAGTTTGAAATGGCGGGGGCGCAGATTGTCGGTGTCAGCGGCGATGACTGTTTCAGCCACCAGACCTTCAGGGAGAAATTCGGTCTCAAGATAACCCTGCTCGCCGATGTCGAACGCGAGGCGTGCGGCAATTACGGCGTTATCCAGGAAAAGGAGAAGGACGGGGTCAAAAAGACTGGCATTGTGCGATCGACGTTCATCATCGATCCCGGGGGCGTGATCCGGTATGCGGAATATGGCGTCGTCCCGAAGGACCATGCGCGCAGGCTCCTCGATTTCATCCGGCGGAAGTCCTGACGGCGTTCCGCGAGCCGGTGTTTACAACCGCGAGTTGGTCCGCTTCCCGATTGATTACCCTGCCGGGTAATGGACGAACCGCACCGTCATTCCCATCACCGGCAACCGGAACTTTGTCCAGGGCCGGTTTTCACCGGTCCTTCGGGGGCATCCGGCCAGTTGGGGGAAGCGTCGGGGCGTCCTGGGGGTATCAAAAGTCCGGCTCATGGCGTTACCCATCGTTGACACGGCAGGGATGGTTGCACTCCCGGCGTCATGAATCAAGCCAGAGCAGTCGATGTTGCAACCGATTGGCGACTGAGAATTTCGCCCGTGCCGTGGGTCGGTGACCTGCGCCGTTGGCTCGAATACTGGATGTACTTGGTGCATAATGAGCCCTGTTCCGGTGCAAATGAGCGGCTCTCAAACCGGGTGGATATACCTGATTCCATTTTTAATTAATAACATAGCTACGTGGTCTGTCTTTTGCTGCAATTCGGTGAATACTTGTCTTGATGTGCCATCCCGGTTTTGATTTAGTCACTGCCGTCCTGCCGGAGAGGTCAACCGGGGTACGCGGCATGAGAATACCAATGCGGAGGATGACCATGGATTATGCACAAGCCCTGGGTTTGAACAAGGCGCCCGACGATCCACAGGAAGAGCGTGAAAACCTTCAGCTCTACATCAATCTGAAGCTGGCGTCTTCGGGGCAACCCACCTGCATTTCACGCGAAACCGCCCGGTTCTTTGCTATTTCCCGAGACCTGCTCAAGAGCTACCGGGAGAAGAACCGCCTGCTCTCGAACTATCAATGCCGCATCGACCAGCGCATCCAGAATTTCCTGAATCGCTACCTGGAAGATCTGCAACCCGTACCGGTGCCCAGACTGCCGACCCAGACGTTGATTCTCGACCGCCATGGCGTGGCGCGCGAGCTTTCATTGCCGCTGGGCGAGGACGAATTCCACTCGCAGATCATCTCCAGCTATCGGGTGAAGCAGGGCGTGCTCCACAATCCCGCGAGCGACCGGCGCACGTCCGAGGGTTCGTTCCACATCACCGAAGGCGGGCTGCCGGTTCCCGGCGACAAGATAGCCGTGCCCAAGCGCACCTTCGCGCTCCTGCTGGAGCGCGCGCTCAATCCGCCGCCGGAACTGCTGACCATACCGTTCACCGCCGGCCTGCCGAAACCCGCCCGTATGTTCGTATCCCTGCTGCTGCGTCCCATCGTGTGTCCGGAGATCCCCGGGCTGGAAGCGGAGAAGACCATGGAGATCCGGTTCTTCGCGCCAGGCAACCTGGTGAGCAACCTGGATTTCGTGGAGAGCATCTTCGGCAACGGCGGCAATCCCCATCTGGCCGACTTCGATGCCGCGCTGGATGTCGATCACTGGACCGGACACACCGGCTGCGTCATCCTCGCGCCCCATCTCGTCGGACTGACCAAACGGGAGCTCGGTCTGCCGCACTGGGGGGAGGCCAGCGAACGCCAGCGCCGGGACGGCATGTGCTGGAAGTCTGCCGACGAACTCTACAACGACGACCAGACATTCAAACTCACCGCGCGCGACGAGTCGGGCGTCATCGTCACCCTGCTCGCCGACAATTACTTCGGTTATTGCAAGAAAGAGGTCAAGACGCAGATCAGTTTTTCCGCCAATCTCTTCGGGCTGGCGGAGGAGGAGCATGCCGGCGGGGCGCTCGCCTTCCCGCGCCGCAACCATGGCGAGGAGTACGGGGCGGACAGCCGCTCGCACGAGCCCGGGTATTCATTCGAGGAGGTCGTCGAGCGCTACGGCGACATCATGGAGCTGCAGCCGGAGGGCTACGGCATCGACAAGCGCTATCCCGAAGTCATTTACGTGCCGCAGAAACTGCGCATGGATCTCATCGCCCAGACCATCACCTGGGAAGTGAACGGCGTTCCGCAGTCGATCCGTCTGCGTCCCGACAGGGTCTACATCCAGCCGAACGGCTACAAGCTCGAGATGCAGAAGCACCCGGATGCCCCCTCCTGGCGACTCATCGGCACGGATCCGGAGGGCACCTTCTGTCACAAGCCCTGCACGGTCTCGGGCGGCGGCAAGTCCGAGATATCCAAATCGCTCGACGATGGCATCATCTACCGGCCGCTGTTCGTCGATGACCTGGACAAGGACCTGGACATGGTGCAGGAAATCTTCAACGCGGGACTACACCACGCGCTACAAGTCCGCTTACGCCGGCGAAGACCACGATGCCAACCGCAGGCCGCTAAGTCACCGAGCGCAGCCTCGGTTCGGTCATCAAGCTGCTGACGCCATCACCCAAATACACCGACGAGTTCAATGCCTGGCTGGAATCCATACCCCCGCGCATCCTGGCGCTGGCGTATCTGATCAAACGCTTCTATCGGCCGGAATGGGGTGAGCGCTGGCGTGACCATCTTTCGGTGGATGATGTGGACGGCGCCCCCGCGCACGAGCTGAAGCTTTACGACCGCACCATCATCGCCTCCTACCTGCGCGTCGGCTTCGACCGGGAATCCAAATGGCGAACCTTCAAGGTCCGCCAGGACTTCATCGCCACCGAAAAAATGCAGATGGAGGACGACATCAGCGCCTCCGTCGTGGTGCCGGCCGAGTGCATCGCCAGTTGCGGCCCGGCGCAGCGCGGGAATCACAGCGTCAAGCTGGTGAAGAATTGCGAATACCGGCTGTTCCAGCGGCCGGACGAGGCCATCCATCCCGGTTTCGACAAGCAGACCGAACAGGATCTCTCCGGGCCCGGAAACTTTATCGCCAACTACGAGCCGATAACGGGCGCGCGGCTGGCCGCGCTGGTCGAAGACGTCAACATCTTCCACCGGTTTACTCCCTCCATGCAGGGGCTGTTGAAGGGGGTTTACGATGAAGGACGCGGTTACGTCGTTTCCTCCGCGCACCCGCGCCTGGTTGACGGCAAGCCTTCCATGAATCCGCGCTACCTGCAGACCCGGCCCGATCTGGTTCAGCCGGTGCGAACATACATCGCCGAGATGGGCGTGCGCTTTCACCGCAAGCTGGGTTTGCGGGATGCCATCTGTCACACGGTGGATGCCGTGCTGACCGGGCGGCGCAACAATCCGCCCGAACCGGGCATACGCTCCCTGGCGGTTTACAATCCCATCCACTACCAGGAGCTGCCGGAACTGTTCATGGACTTCATCTGCAGCCTGACCGGCAAGTCGCCATCCACCACCGGCACCGGCAGCGAGGGCGCGCTCACCAAGGGTCCGTTCAATGCACTGCGCGCCACGGCGGACCTCAACAACGCCCTGGTGTCGTTCATTCTTACCGGTTATGCGGGCTTTTCCAGTTCCGCCGGTTACGTGGGCCCCGATGTGCGGGTCGACCACGACATCAGCCTGCTGATTCCGGAAATCTGGGCCCGGCTATCCCCCGAGGAGCGCGACCCGGCGTATCTCATCGAACACGGCTACCTGGAACCGCTGGAGGACTTCGACTACAACGGCAGGAAGGTGCTCGCCAGCCGCCTGGGTTACCGCATCACCGGGCATTTCGTGCATGGATTTATGGGCAAGATATTCGACAATCCCCGGGCCGTATTCACCGAGGAGATCCTCAAGCCGGAAACCCAGGGAATGGATCTGTTCGTCGAGGGCATAGACAACATCGTCGAGGCCCAGCAGCGCGTGGCGCAGCGCTACCTGGACGGTGGCTGCATTGCGGATGCCTGTCCGCCGCTTGCAGGCGCTGCTGCATATCATGGCGGCCGGCACCTACCGGGGTATGGACGCGCATCACCCCGGAATTCGCGCCATGTTCACGCGTGACTACCTGCTGGAATCCGTCTGGTATCACGAACGCCTGGCGGTCAAGCAGAGCCGCGACATCGACCTGTGGAAGCGCCATGTGTACAACCTCCAGCGGTTCCTGAACGATAGCGAATACCGGGACGAGGCGGAACGTCTTTGCATCGGCGAGCGCTTCGAAGCCGCCAGGAATAAACTCATGCAGGTCCAGAGCCAGGAATACCTGGCGAGCTTGGTGGGAACCATTGGCGCCGACCCGTTGAAACCTGCCTGTTGCATGGTGGTGCAACAACCGCGCGGAGATCAACGGGTCGTTGCATGACCGCCTCCACCGCGGCCAGGCGCACGGTTGTCTTCAGTTGATGCAACGGTCTGGTATGCTCGTGCCGCCGTCGGGAGATCATCGGTGCAGACATTCGCTGCGCATCCCGCCGTAAACTCACTGGTTCCATGAAGAGGCGTATCGATGGCTAGAAAACGCAAAATGAAGGACAAGTATGATGACGAGGCTACGCTCGCGGGGCGGCGCATCATACCCGGTATATACTGAGATTAAACAGCCATCGGTTTCCTACCGGATAACCGGGTGCGCCGGTGTTTCCGTATGACGCATGGATTGACCGTCCTCTGCGGTTTCTGCCATCCAACCGGTCTTCATCCCGGGTGGCTCATGAACCGTCAGGGACGGCGCTGGAGCGGGTTTCCATGATGCGGGGTGGTGTACATGGGTGAGGTAGTCCGGTTCAGGAAACCGAAACCGTCGGAGAAGGCGCAGGGCAAGAGCCTTTGCCGGGAGGGTTTTCATCGGTGGGCCGTCTTCTGCGACAAGCAGTTCGACGTCAGGCGGGGGCGCCTGGTGACCGTATACCGCTGCAGTCGCTGCGGGGCCATGAAGACAAAGACGCTTTGACGGAGGATGCTACCTGTTGCCGCAAGCCAATTCTTAACGTTCTTTGTGCAACGGGGTAAACAGTAGCGGAATCACGATCATCAGGACGAAGCCCACGGTATTGAGGGTCCACTCGATGCGTGACGAATTGACATAGAGGGCCGCGATCATCAGCACCGACCCGGGCAGCATGGCAGTCAGCCAAGCGGGGTAGCTTACGCCGGAGAGCTTTCCACAGACCTTGCAAGCGGCGGAAATTCCGGGGCTCAATATCGCCTTGCGCAGCGGAGTAATACCGGGTTTCTCACAGTGAGGGCAGCGGATCATAAGCGTGTTCTCCTAACAGAAGTCTTACAAAGATTAAAGAAATGCAAGAACCGCGCCGCGAAAGCCGGATTGTTATCAAACAATAGCTTGGGATTACCTATTCATGTAAAGCCATAGCCGATAACGTAAAGTTAATCGACAAAAAATTAGCTTTTCCTGACTGCTTGGTTATTCGGGCATGGCGCGCATAACCCAGAGTTCATGCGTTCTTTGCGTTGAGTTTTTTAGGTTGAACAACCGCTATTGTTCGTCCGGCAAATTGTTCCCGGGCAATCAGTAGGCAACCTCACCCAGCGCCTTGCGCTCGATCAGCAGGAGATCGGCGAGATCGAAGGCATCGACGGCAGGCGGGTGGGGCGTTCCGTTGACGAGCGGCGCGACGTTGCCGCGCGCCAGTTCGGCGCCGGTCAGCGTCACCAGCCCGAGGACGGCACGCGTAGCGAGCAGCACATCGGCCGTGTCGACGACCCGGTCGTCGTTGATGTCGCCCCATACCGGGAAGCTCGCGGCGCTCAACGGATTGTAGCCCGCCGCGAACTCCATGCCGTCCCTGAAGCCGTCGGTGTCCGTGTCGGCGGCCAGCGGGTTGAGGATGCACACCCGGAGTGTAGATTGAAGCATTGCCGCCCCAGGCGACTTCGTCATAGTCCGTCAGACCGTCGCCGTCGGTATCCGCACGCAGGGGATTGGTCCCGAGGGAGGCCTCCAGGCTGTCTGAGAGCCCGTCGTTGTCGTCATCCGCATCCGCCGTATTCGGAACGGCAAGGGCAAACCCGCGAGGGGATGTCTGAAGGAAGCCCGAGCGCAAAGGTGCGAGCCGACGAACAGAAACCGCATAGATAGAAGGCTCAGTCCCCGGGTGAGTCAGCACAAGATGACGAAACCCGTCAGGTGCAGGGGATAGGGTAAATGCGGCGGTTGTGCACGGAAAGTTCATGTTCTTATCCGGGGAGATTTGTCCCGCGTGCGGCTCGTGCCGCTACGGGAGTCGAACTGAGGGCCAGTCCGAAAGGACTGGAATTACCATCGAACCCTACCGTGACTCGAGCAGCGCGCCCTGCGGTAACGCTTGGTGTGACGGGACAGAAGTCAGCAGACGGCATAGTAGCCAAACGCCCACCGTAATGGGTGGGACACGGTGAAGGCCTGAACCTTCGGCAACGAGCGAGCCGTGCGAGCCTCAACGGCCGTAGGACACCCGAGCGGGTGAAACGGCGTTGGCGGTTCGCCACGTAGCCAGCGTTGATGGTCGCCAGTCAATGGCGGTCCTTTTCACTCTGAAGGAAACGCCCCGTGCGGACCCGCATGCGGGGTGTTGTGGAGGCCGGGGGGGAGAACCCCCCGGCTATCCGATTAGGCGTCGGCGCCACGAAGAAAATCGTGCATGAACATGGCGACATCGTTCGCTACCAGATCATCGTACGTGAATGGTTCACCAAGAACCCGCTCCGACACAACCGAAGCAAAAGAGCGAAGTGCCTCGAAGTAGATTCTCGTCTTCTCCGGGATCAAACGCACCTAGTTCTTGATCGGCCAGCAAGATAGCAAGATCGTTGTGCGAAAGGACCTTGTTGCGTGCGTACTTAATGGGCTTTGCCAGACGAAGCATCTCCGTCTGCAATGAAAGCAACTCGGCTTTGATCGAAGTGTCCCACTGGCCGTATTCAATCATGTACTCAACGGAGAGATTGATATGCCCCTTCGGGCCACCTTGTACGGCAGGGTCGTGAAGCTTGGCCAACTGATGCAACCAGTTCTCTTGCAGGACTTCTTGCAATCGAAAGAAGAAGTGCGCATGTCTCGGCTTTCTGAGAACGGCCACGTCGGTGTTCTCGTCGAACAGGAACTTCCGCATCTGCCAGACCTGAAGAAGCCAATCGCAAAGTTGGCAGAACTTCTTTGCGACTTCGGGACTATGTGCCGACATGGAGACGCCTAAGCCGGCATAGCCGGAACCAAACAGGAAGAGGTATTGTACGCACGGGCTAAGCGGTGGTGGCGACGATGACACAGGCGTTGGTGGAACGGTACGCAGATCGGTTGCATGGGGTGCTCTCCTGTTACGACCGCATCGTGATGACGGGCACGTTGCCGGGGGCCTGCTATGCGCAGGGCATGACGGCGTTTTTGTACGCGAGGGGCATTCGGATTTTCGACTATCCCCGGTTTGCCGAGCCCTTGCGCGAGGCGCTCCGCGAGCGCGCGCAGGAGCTGGCGCAGTCGGCGGGGATCGAGATCGAGCATATCGCCAAAGCCCACATCCGCAAGGAAGATGTGGTCGCCAAGGTGCTTGAGCGGCGCGGCGATCATCCGGGTCTGGTGCACATCATTTCGGCGATGGAAGCCTGTCAAAGCTACAAGCCCTGGCATGACAAGGCGAGCGGCAAGACCTACCTCAAGCCCGATACGGGCAAATGCCTGCACTACTATTTTTACTTCATCGACCCGCTCGTCGGCCTGTGTTACCTGCGGGTGCCGACTTGGTGCCCGTTCAAATTGCAGTTCTATTGCAACGGCCATGGTTGGCTGGCGCAGAAGCTTAAAACCCGGCGCATCGGCTTTACCCAGGTGGACAATGCCTTTGTGCGCCTGGATGACTTCGCGCGCGCGCAACAGTTGGCCGATGGCTTCAAGCCCGAGCAACTGCACCGCATCCTGGATCGTTACGCGCGCCAGTGCTGCCCGGTGCACAAGAGCTTCGGGCAAGGCTATCACTGGAGCCTGCTGCAGGTGGAGTACGCTACCGATCTGGTGTTCCGCTCCCAAGAGATGCTGGCGCCCCTGTATGAACAGCTCTCCCGCCAGGCGGTGCTGGGGGTGAAGGCCGAACAGATTGCCACCTTTCTCGGCAAGAAGATCACCCCGCCGCTGGCGCAGGAGATCGGCAACCGCTTTGCCACCCGCATCGAAGGGACCTGCATCAAACATCGCCTGGGCAAGGTTCAGGTGAAGATGTACGACAAATACGCCCGTGTGCTGCGCATCGAAACCACCGTCAACGACGTCTCCTTCTTCAAGCACCACCGCAAGGTGGAACATCGAGATAGACCCAGCACGCGGCAACTGGCGCCGCTGAAGAAATCCATCTACAGCCTGATCGATCTGCGCCAGATCCTCCTGGGATGCAATCGCCGCTACCTGGAGTATCTGTCCGCGCTGGACGATCACAGCGCCGGACAGCGCGCGCTCTCGCGTCTGACCGACGAGCGGTGCGAGAGCGACCGGCCGATCAAGGGCCTGAACTTCTTCAAGCGCACCGAGCAGCAACTGCTGCGGGCACTGCAACGTCCGCAGTTCAATATCCACGGTCTGCGGCGCGCCGATCTGATGGCTTTGCTGCCCCACGCCTCGGCGGCTGCGCTCTCGCGAGAGCTGAAACGGCTGCTTGCCCTCGGCGTGATCAAACGGGTCACCGGAACTTATCGTTACTACCTCACGCGCTTGGGGCGCGCCGCCATCGCCGCCGCCTGCTCGCTCACGGAATTCAGTATCGTTCCCGCTTTGGCCACTGCAAAGTAACAAACTCTTCGCCATTTCTGTCAACAGTAAAGTCATAAGAGACTAACGTACAAATAGCTTGCCCAATAGTAAAAAGTGGATTTTTCCATTTGGGTATTTCCGAAATTCTTCTTGCCCATGATTCATGAAGTCGGGTTCATAGTATATTGCCCAGAGGGATTTTCAAATTTTGCAAGGAAGCACCGCCGCTGCCCATGATCTCCGCGCGGCCGGTTCCTGCCGGATTCCTTGCTCTGCACTGTCTGTCAATCACCTGACCTTATTGGTGAGGGTGGTCGCCTGGTCCCCGCCGCCGGTGTCGTCACCGTCCCTCCCGCCGTCGTGCGCGAAATATATTTCCTGATGCCGCTCAGACAGGATTGGCCACCCGGACGAATATCCGGTAGATTCCCGCTCTGCCCGGGTTCGCTGTGCGTCCCCGGCAGGCGGCACCGACATTTCCGTCCCTTCATCCTTGAGGCGAGGCTCCGCATGCGACACCGATGGCTCATTCCGCTGGTTCTGCTCTGCATTCCTTTCCAGTCCGTTCGTGCAGGCGCCGCGGTTCAGGTCCCGGCGGTTCAGGTCCCGGAGCCGCTGCGGCCATGGGTGGACTGGGTATTGCACGATACGCCGCAGGCGCAGTGTCCCTTTCTCTACAATGCGCCGCAGCGCCATTGCGCCTGGCCGGCCCGCCTGGAATTGAAACTGGACGACACGGGCGGGCGATTCACGCAGCAGTGGCAGCTCTATGCCGAATCCTGGCTCCAGCTTCCCGGCGATGCCGAACACTGGCCGCAGACGGTGACGGTCAATGGCGAACCCGGATTGGTGAGCCTTGACGAGGGTAGGCCCGCCCTCCGGTTGCCGGCGGGCGGCTACCGCGTGGAGGGTCAGTTCCTGTGGGAGCGGTTGCCGGAAACGCTGCAGATACCGCCGGCTTCGGGACTGCTCGCGCTGAGCGTCGACGGGGCGGAGGTGGCGTTTCCCGAACTGGAGGGGGATGGCCGCTTGTGGCTGCGCGGACGGCAGGCCGGTGATCAGACACAGGACGGGGACCGCCTCGAACTCCAGGTCTTTCGCCGCATCGTCGATGACAACCCGCTGCAGGTGCTGACCCGCATCGACATGGATGTTTCGGGCGTGCAGCGTGAGGTGATCCTCGGCAAGACGCTGCTGGAAGGCTTTCTGCCGCTGCGCATCACCAGCCAGATTCCGGCGCGACTCGAACCGGACGGACGGCTGCGTGTGCAGGTGCGCCCGGGCCGCTGGACGGTGGAGGTGGCCGCCCGCGCCAGTGGCTATGTCACGGAACTGTCCCGCACGGCCGAGGGCGCCCCGTGGCCCGGAGAAGAGGTGTGGGTCTTCGAGGCGAACAACAGCCTGCGCCTCGTGGAGCTGGAAGGGTTGGCGGCCGTCGATCCCAGCCAGACGCGTTTGCCGACGGACTGGCGGAACCTTCCGGCCTATCGCGTCCTGCCGGATGATACCCTGCGCTTCAAGGTGATCCGGCGCGGCGATCCCGAGCCCGAGCCGGATCGGCTGGTACTTGGCCGCACCCTGTGGCTCGATTTCGACGGCAAGGGCTACACGCTGCGGGACGAGATTTCCGGCAGCATGACGAGCGCCTGGCGCCTGGAGGCCGAGCCTGGCATCCAACTCGGCCAGGTCGTCATCGACGGCATGCCGCAACTGATCACGACCCTGCCCGACTCGAATGAGGCCGGCGTCGAAGTGCGCCGCGGCGCCATCCGCCTCAGCGCGGACAGTCGTTATGACGGCGCGACCGGCACGCTGCCGGTCGCGGGCTGGGACCACGATTTCCAGCAGGTGAGCGCCACGCTGAACCTGCCGCCCGGCTGGAAACTGCTGGCGGCGACCGGCGTCGATCAGGTCACCACGACATGGCTGCAGCGTTGGACCCTGCTGGATCTGTTCCTGGTGTTGATGGGGGCCCTGGCCGTGATGCGTCTGTGGGGCTGGCCCTGGGGATTGCTGGCGCTGCTGACACTGGCGCTCATCTGGCACGAACCGGCTGCGCCGCGCTTCGTGTGGCTCAACATTCTGGCGGCCATCGCGCTGCTGCGGGTTCTGCCACCCAACCGCTTCCGCGCCGCCGTAATGTGGTACCGCAATCTCGGCCTGCTGGCCCTCGCCGTGATCGCGGTGCCGTTCCTGGTTGATGAAGTCCGTACCGGCATCTACCCCCAGTTGGAGAGCCCCGGCGGCCCGATGGCCGTTTACGATCAGGCGATGCCCGCGCAGTCCCTGGCGCCTGCGTCGTCCGGCAGGAATGAACCCGTCCTGCGCAAGGAGATGGCGACCGAGTCGGGGGAGGCGGCCGTGTCGGAGGTTAAGTCGAACGCCAAATCGGTATTCGAGAGCATCGACCCGAAGGCCAGGATACAGACCGGGCCGGGCCTGCCGGACTGGCGCTGGACGTACGTCGGCCTGAGCTGGAACGGGCCGGTGGAGCGGGGACAGACCCTCAATCTCACGCTGCTCTCACCCCCGGTCAACCTCGCGCTTAACCTGCTGCGGGTGTTGCTGGTGAGTGCGTTGGCGTTACGCCTGCTGTCTTGGAAACCGGGCCATGGATTCGACTGGCCGTCCCGGACCGGGGCCGTGGCGAGTGCACTGCTCCTTGCGCCCCTGTTGCTGCTCGCGCCGCCCGACGGCAAGGCTGATTACCCGGACACCGGTTTGCTGCAGGAGCTTAAGACGCGCCTGCTGGAACCCCCCCGATGCCTGCCCGCCTGCGCCCAGATTCCACTCATGCGGATCGTGTTGAACGAGAAGTCGCTGCAGGCCCGCATCGAGATACATGCCCTGGAGGATACCGCGGTGGTTTTGCCGGCCGATACACGGCAGTGGCTTCCGGCGCAGGTGGCGGTGGACGGTGCGCCGGCAGCCGCCCTGTTCCGCACACCCGCGGGCGAGTTGTGGATCGAACTGCCGCGCGGCCGCCACCAGCTCACGCTGGCGGGTCCCGTGCCGCCGCGCGATACCTTTCAGTTGCCGCTGCCGCTGAGACCGCACCGGATTGAGATCGAATCAGAAGGTTGGGCCATTGCCGGTCTGAACGAGGGTGGCATCGCGGATGGGCCGCTGCAATTCACACGGGTGAGCGGCGCAGGCGCCGGGGAATTGTCCGCACTGGAGCCGGGCACGCTGCCGCCGTTTGTCCGGGTCGAGCGCACCCTGCACCTCGGACTGGACTGGAGCGTGGAGACGCGCGTCGTGCGCCTGTCGCCGGCCGACAACGCCATCGTGCTGGAAGTGCCGCTGCTCGACGGCGAGGCGGTGATCAGCGAAGGCGTGCGCGTGAACGACGGCCAGGTGCAGGTGAGTCTGCCCGCCGGCCAACAGGTCTTCTGGTGGAGTTCAAGGCTCGACAAGCGCCCGGTGCTGACCCTGCGCGCGCCGGACACCCTGTCCTGGAGCGAGGTGTGGCAGGCGGAGATCAGCCCCGTCTGGCATGTCGTCACCTCCGGGATCGCCGTGACGCACCACCAGGACCGCGACAGCACCTGGTTGCCGCAATGGCGGCCCTGGCCGTGGGAGGAGATACGGCTTGCCATCACGCGGCCCGAGGCGAGAGAAGGCCCGACCCTGACCATCGATGCCAGCCGGATCGAGGTCAGCCCCGGTATGCGCTCCACCGACGTCGATCTCGGTTTCACCCTGCGCAGCAGCCAGGGAGGACAGCACACGCTGCGACTCCCGGAAGGAGCACAGCTCCAGGCGGTGACCATCGACGATCGGGCCCAGCCGATCCGCCAGGAGGGGCGCGCCGTAACCCTGCCGGTTTCCCCGGGTACGCAGCACGTGGCGCTGCAATGGCGCGAACCGGCGGGTATCAATAACTACTTCAGGACACCCGCGGCGGACCTGGGTGCGCCCAGCGTCAACAGTTCGATCACGCTTACGCTGGGGGAGAACCGCTGGCTGCTGTGGGCCGGTGGCCCGCGACTGGGGCCGGCGGTTTTGTACTGGTCCGTCATCGCGATCATCGTGCTGGTGTCCTTCGGGCTGGCGCGCACCGGCCTGACGCCGCTTAGAATGCGGCATTGGTTTCTGCTCGGCATCGGTCTCAGCCAGTCCCCCATCCAGGTCGGCCTGATCGTGGTGGGCTGGCTGCTGGCGCTTGGACTGCGGGCGAGGCTGGAACCGGAGCGCGACACCAGAGTTTTCAATCTCGCCCAGATCGGGCTTGGCCTGTTGACCCTGGTTGCCCTGGTGATGCTGTATTCGGCCGTCGAGACGGGGCTGCTCGGTCTGCCGGAGATGCAGGTCGCGGGCAATGAGTCGACGGCCTATGCGCTGAACTGGTACCAGGACCGCGCCGGAGAGATCCTGCCGCAAGCCTGGATCGTATCGGTGCCGATCCTGTTCTATCGTTTCCTGATGCTCGCCTGGGCGCTCTGGCTGGCGCTCTCCCTGCTGCGCTGGCTGAAATGGGGCTGGACCTGTTTCACCACCCACGGCCTGTGGCATGCGGTCCATTTCCAACCGCCGGGCAGGTCCGGGCCGGAATCCACGGGCGCGGCGGGGCAGCGGGATAGTGATTAGGCGGCCTGGGCGTGTTATGAAACAGGAATGACGATGTACTGGGAAGAACGTAAAAAGAAAGACACGGTGAGTTGGCCGGATGACGTGGTCGATCTGGTCTATCCGATCGACTGCCACTATCTGCCGGTCGATCACAACTATGCGTTGGGCCAGGCGGTTGCGCAGGTGCTGTCCTGGTTGCCGGATGAGGAGGGCGCCGGCGTGCACCCGATCCAGGTCGCGATCTCCGCGCATGGCTGGGAGCGTCCCGCCGGCGCCGACGATCTGCTGCATCTGTCGAAGCGCACGCGCCTGGTGATCCGGGTTCCGCGCCACCGCGCGGACGACGCTAAAGCGCTGGTCGGGCAACGGCTCGATGTGCGCGGACAGCACCTGGTCGTTACCGCGGCACCCGTCGTGAGACCATTGCTGCCGAACGCCACGCTCTATTCCCGTAACGTGGCGCTGAGCGCGGATGACGAGGACGGTTTCCTGCAGGCGGCGGCGGACCAGTTGCAGCGGCTGGGCATCCTGGTACGCAAGATGCTGCCCGGCCGGATCGGCGTGATCAACACCACGGACGGTCCGCTCACCACCCGCAGCCTGATGGTGGCCGATCTCGCCGCGGAGGAATCTCTTCGCTTGCAGCAGCACGGCCTGGGATCCTGCCGCTATTTCGGTTGCGGGCTGTTCATTCCCTACAAGGGGATCAAGGCCGTCAGCCAGCAGTCGGAAGATTAGATCCACACCCGCGGCGATTGTGAGTATCTTCGCTGGATAGGGTAGCGGACTGGGGTTCAATATCCCGCTATGCTGGGGATAAAAATAACAATGCGCCCGCGCAGGCGTGTTCCGATCATGCCACCCATCCGGCGGCGGCACGTTGCCTTACAGAGTTATGGTTGTCGCCGCGACGCCCGCGCGCTCGTGTTTTGCGCGCAGGCGCAGCGTCATGCCGGCGGCGGCGCGCACCAGCCATTCCACCTTGAGGCGATCATCGGTCACGTCGGCGGCCTGACCGGCCCAGCCCGAGGGCGAAGAGGATTTGCCGGCCCGGCCTTCGAGCTGCCCCAGTACCCGGCGCGGCGGGTCGCCGACCAGCGTCGCCCCCTCCGGCAGTTCGATCTCGCATACGATGCCGCGCAGCAGGTTCTTGTCGCGGGCATGCCGGGTGACGTAGGTCGGCAGCCAGCCGCTGTTCTGCACCACGCACCACACCCGGTAGGTGTCGGGTGACAACGCTTCCGAACCGCACCGCGGAATCTCCAGGCGCGGGGAGATCAGGTTGTGCCAGACCAGCCAGCGGGGCAGCCGCTCGACCTCCCGTTGCAGCAGATGCGGCGGCGGGTTCCAGAACGAATACAGCGGATTCCAGCCGCCCAGCTCGATGGCGCCCAGTTGCGGATGGTCCCAGGCATACCAGTCGACATAGCCCTGTCCCGAAAGCGTGGTGTCGCTCCAGGCGAGCAGCTTGAGATCATCGGCGAGCGGATGTTCGCGATACCAGTCGATGAACTTGTAATCCTCGATGCCCGCCTGATGTTGCGGGCTCCAGATTTCCACCGTCCATGCAAACAGGCCGAGTTCCTCATAGAGCCAGTCATCCATTGCGCCGGTGATGACCTGCTGCGGGTGATAGCGGAACTCGTGGTAGGCGGACACGGCGGGGTAGCCGGTCAGCGCGCTGCCCGCGGCGCCGATTTTTTCAAACGTCCACAGGTCCTCGACCGGCATGGCCTCGTCCGCCTGGTAGGAATAGGGGCGCAGCAGCACGCCGCTGTAGGAGTGCAGGGCGAGGCCGGCGCAGACATTTGGATGCCGGGCCACGAAATCGACCAGGGCATGCACTTCGGGCTCGGAGGTCGGGTAGTGACCGGCCCCCTTCTGCTCGTGCTCGCCGCGCCAGCGGCCGGGAAAGTTGCGGTTGAGGTCGAGATTTTCCCGCAGTGGCCGCAGGCCGATGGTGAGGCCGTCGTAGTCTTCCAGCCGGCCTTCCGGCAGGAGCCGGTAGTAGACGCCGCCGGTTTCCGTCGGGTCGCGTCGCACCAGCAGCCGCGGTTCCTGCGGGCACGCCTTCCAGGGGCCGTTGGGATCGGTGATGCGCATGGTCAGGATGCGCCCGTCGCCGTCGATGTCCTCGGTGACGAGGCCGCCGACGGGCGTTTCCTCGAACGGGTAGGGGCGGGTGCTGGAGCGGATCAGTTTCGGGATGTCCGCGAGCGCCCATTCGGCCCCGTCCGGATTCGCCCGCGGGCAGATATAGAAGGCGCGGCTGTCGAGACAGCGCGTCACGTCCGGGTCCGCCGCATACCCGCTCAGCAGGTGTTCGATGAGCCGCAGCGCGGCCATCGAGGCCACCAACTCCGCGCTGTGGATGTTGGCATCGACCCACAGCGCCGGTTTGTCCGTGTCCGCACCGGTCGCGAAGTTGGTGATGGTGACCAGCCAGATGTCACGGCCTTCGAAGCTCTTGCCGATGCTCTCCAGCCGGGTCAGCCCGGGGTGCCGCGCCGCGTAGTTGTACAGCACCCGGCTGAGTTTATCGTAGCGATAATAGGTATCAAAACAGGCAGCTTCCACGGTAAACTCCTTGCAGCCGATGACGGCGCGACTATACTCGCGCCGTCATCGCCAAGAAACATGGCAAACCGCTCAGGGTACTTCAAAATCAGGGGTTCGTTCCGGTGACCCCCTGTCATCAGTCAACCAAAAAGGCCAGTTATGATTCGCCCAGCCCGGCTGCAGGACCTGGAAGCCCTGGTAGCCATCGAAAACCGCTCCTTTGACGTCGACCGTTTCAGTCGCCGCAGTTTCCGTTATCTGCTGACCAAGGCCAATGCCGAAACCCTGGTCTACGCGGAGCAGGAACGGGTGCTTGCCTATGTCATGCTGCTGTTTAACACCGGCACGTCGCTCGCGCGGCTCTATTCGCTGGCCGTCGATCCGGAGCTCAGGGGCAGGGGCGTCGGCAGCGTCCTGATAGCGGCCGCCGAGGAATCCGCCGTCGCGCATGACTGCATTTACCTGCGCCTGGAGGTGCGCCAGGACAATGCCACGGCGATACGCCTCTATGAGAAGCTGGGTTATAAGCGGATCGGCTCCCTGCCGGATTATTACGAAGACCACATGGAGGCCCTGCGCCACGAGAAACTGCTGGCGCCGCATCTGGAACCGGACATGGTCCGGGTGCCGTACTACGAGCAGACTCTGGATTTCACCTGCGGGCCATCGGCGCTGCTCATGGCCATGAAGGTGCTGGATCCGAAGGTCGAACTCAGCCGTCTGCTGGAGCTGCGCCTGTGGCGGGAATCCACCACCATCTTCATGACCTCCGGTCACGGCGGCTGCGGTCCCTACGGCATGGCGCTGTCGGCTTATCACCGCGGCTTCGATGTCGAGGTCTATGTCAAGGAGCCGGGCGTGCTGTTCGTGGATTCCGTGCGCAATGATGAAAAGAAGGAAGTCATGCGCCTGGTGCAGGAGGACTTCATCGGCGAACTGGCGAAGCTGCCGATCAAGTTGAGCCACCGGGCCTTGCGGGTGCATGAGATCCAGAGAATATTCGAGGCCGGCGGCATGCCCATCGTGCTGATCAGCTCCTACCGGATCTACCGGGAAAAATTCCCGCACTGGGTGGTGGTGACCGGATTCGATGAAAAGTACATTTACGTGCACGACCCCTACGTGGATTATGAGGCGGGGAAGACCGCCACCGATAGCATCAATATGCCGATCCTGAAAAAGGATTTCGAGCGCATGGCCCGCTACGGCAAGGCCGGGCAGGAAGCCGCCCTGATCCTCAAACGGCGCGCCAAGGCAGCGCGTGCCAAAGGCGGTAACAAAGGCACGGTCGGAAAAGCCGCGGCGTGAAGCGGCTGTTCGGTCTGCAACGATGACGCTAAGCCGGTAACAAACGCACCGACCCTCCTGGCATGACGGTGCCTCGATAAAAATCAAATCGTCACTATTCGCCACGAAGAACACGATGAATGCGACCTCAAAATCCACGTTGCCTACGGTCAAGGCGCGGGGGAGGCTGATCGGTAAGCAGCTCGACCTCAGAAGCCTGGGCCAGGCCAAGCGGGTAGCCGTGCAATCCCTGACGCTGTCCTCGGGAGAAAAGGGGCTGGCGGTTTTGTTCCGCTACGGCGCGGTGGTGCTGTTCGATGTCCCGGTCGAGCAGGAGGCCGAACTGATTGCCTCGCTGACCCCGCTGGTGAGCGAGAGCGTGGCCAGAATGGAGACGGAGGAACTCGATATCCGGGTCGACCCGGCGACCGATGAGGGATTCAGCGGCGGAATCCTGCAGATCCACGAGGCCTCGATGGACCGCCTGCAGACGGTCGCCGAGGTCCTGGCGCAGAGCATGGTCTTGGCGGAATACGAGGACAGTATCGCCGCCACCTTCGACCGGGTGGAACCGCTGGCGGAAGAGATGAAATACCGGGGCACCACCACCTGGGCCGCCGGCAAATTGAGGCGGAACATGGGCGACACCCTGCTGAGCCTGTATCGCATGGTGGGACGGGTGGAGGTCGGCGAGAAGCCGGAAATCCTCTGGGACCATCCCGAGCTGGAACCGCTGTACGTGCGGCTGGAACGGGAATTCGAGATCCGTGAGCGCAAGCTGGCTCTGGAGCGCAAGCTGGAGCTGATTTCACGCACCGTCGAAACCCAACTGGAGCTGCTGCAGGCGAAACGCTCGCTGCGCGTCGAATGGTATATCGTCGTTCTGATCGTCGTGGAGATCCTGCTGACGCTCTACGAGCTGTTTGTGCGCGGTAGTTGATGGCGGGGCACCTTGAAACGGTCGCTGCCGTTACGCTGAATACACACGGCCATCCTCCGCTGATTTTTCAAGCGGCTCTTGCACCTTGATGTTGGAACCCGCCTGCCGTCTCGTGTTATCCGGGATAACACGCGATTATTTATCCGATCCGCCCTCGCCAATTGACCACGTTGGAAACACGACGTGTGACGGAGAGTATGCATTATAAATATTTCATAAGTTAATAATTATTAATGTCATTGTATATAATATCCGCTACACTGGCCGGGGAATCCGTGCGGATGACGAGACCGTGTGGCCGGGGTATGGGTTGTAATCGCCCCCCGTTTTGGGAATGATGGCGCTCTTTGTTGGCCATGGATTGAAAGCGGAGGTCCTTATGAGTATTGCGAAAACGACTGAGGCGCGGGATCAGGCGGCGAAGGAATTGAATACGGGCGCTGGCAAGAGTAAGAAGAAACTCATCGGCGGGGCCGGCGGCAATAAATCCGCTGACGCTCCGCCAGAGCGGAAGATTGCCGATGGGAAGAAGCAGGCGGCCGCCAAGAAGGCGGCCGTGAAGAAGCAGACCCCTGTCGAGGAAAAGGCCGACACCGGCAGGATATCCGCCGCCAAAAAGAAACTCACCGAAAGCAGAGTCCCTGCCGCCAACAAAACGGCCACTGCTTCAAAGGACGGTTCCAGCCAACCGCCACAGGCCCCCGGACAGGCCGCGGTTGATGCCGGGCCGGCGGCCGCCGAACGACCCCCCAGGCGGCGCGGAATACTTCCCGGTACGCGCGCGAAGGCGCCCGCTACGGCGCCGGATGACGCGAAATCACTTTCCTGGATGGCTACGCAGGCGGTCAAGGCGCTGGATGCTGTCAAGGCTTCACAGTTGGAACAGGCGCTGGCGCTCAAGGCCAGTGCGGAAACTTCCCAGGGTGAGCAAGCACTGGCGTGGGAGGATGACGGTACCACCCTCGATGCCGGTGAACCGGCGGGCATCCCCGGGGAATTCATCCAGACGCTGGCCGCATCTCCGGGGATGCCCAGCGATGTAATCCTGCCGTCAGGCATTCGATGCCGGGGAGTGCTATCCGCGGATACACCCCCTGCCGTTCAGCCCGGGATGGCCGCGACCCCTCCGCGGATCCCTGCCGTTGCCCGCTGGGTAACCGCGCGTCGCATATCGGCGAGCATGACCGTCATGCTGGGTATCCTGATGATGATCGGCTGGCTGGGCTACCGGCACTGGATCGCCGTTGATCACGCGGCAAGCGACGTGCCCGCCGCGACATCGGCGATCATCGAGCCGAACGGACCGGTGACGGGAGTGGAGATGACGGCGCCGCCCATCAGCGTGGTGGCTGTGCCGGAATCGACTGCCGGGCGCACCGAGACACCTTCCGCCGACACTGATGCGGCGCCATCACGCGAGCCGGCGGCCGATGCGCCGCCTGCCGCGACCACGGAACACAACGAGCCGGTAACACCGGCGGCCGGTCCGCAGGAGGAGGCGGTGGCCGGTAATGCCCCGCAACCGGTGCAGACGAATCCGGCGTCCGCCACATTGCCGGATGAGGGGCGTCCCGCGGCGGCGTCCCCGCCAGCAACCGAAGCCGAAGTTGCCGCACCAAAGAAGCCGTCGCCGCCGCCGGCCGCAACCCCGCCGCGCTACCCCGCAAACGGCTACGGCTATGGTTACTATCCGCCGCAATCTTCCTGGCAACCCTACTACCAATCCGCTTATCCACAGGCCCCGCCACGCTAGTCGTCTGCCGGATTCGGGTGATCGTAGCGGACGTGCCGGGAGGGCGCACCGGGGAGCGGGCGCCGCTGACCGCAACACTCGCCTACCGTGCCGATTAGACGCCGCACCCGGCTTGCTGCCGTCCTGCTCGCCGCCGCGTTGGCGCTGCCTTCCCCAGGCGTCGATGCCGGCGGCCATGCATCGACCCATCGCCTGATCGTCAGGTTCGTCAACCCGGCGGATGGCGGAACACCGGCAGGGGTCGATGCCGTGCTGCTCGGGCGGTTGAACCGGCGTGCCGGCACGAATCCTCACGCCACTTCACGCCATGTCTTACAACGCCCGGGTTTTCGCGTTGCCGGCGCGGGTGCCCGAGGCGGTGGCGGCCGCCATGGCCGCGCGTCTGGCCGCCGATCCCGCCGTCGCCTACGCGATACCGGATCGCATGATGAAGCCCTTGTTCGTTCCCAACGACCCCTTGTATGCCCAGCAGTGGAACCTGTTCGAGGATGCGGGCGGGGTGCGCCTGCCGGATGCCTGGGACCAGGAGCGCGGCGCCCCCGCGGTCGTGATCGGGCTGCTCGACACCGGCATCCTGGCGCATGCCGATCTCGACCCCGCGCGGTGGGTGCCCGGTTATGACTTTATCAGCGATCGGGATTTGGCCAATGACGGCGATGGGCGCGATGCCGATTTCGCCGACCCGGGTGACTGGGTCGCCGCCGGTGAATGCGGTTCGGGCGAGCCGGCCGAACGCAGTTCCTGGCACGGGACACGGGTCGCCGGCGTCATCGGTGCGGCGACCGACAATGGCGTGGGCATCGCCGGCGTGAACCACGGGTCACGCCTGCTGATGGCACGCGTGCTCGGCAAGTGCGGCGGTTTTACCTCGGACATCGTCGATGCGCTGCGCTGGGCCGCCGGCCTGCGGGTTCCCAACGTGCCGGACAACGCCAATCCCGTGCGGGTGATCAATCTGAGTCTCGGCGGGGATGGCCCCTGTACCCGCCTGGAGCAGGACGCCATCGATGAGGTGAATGCGCGGGGAGTGGTGGTCGTGACGGCGGCGGGTAACGCGGGGGGCGATGTCGCCGGTCAGAATCCCGCCAATTGCCAGGGCGTGGTGACCGTGGCGGCCACGACGCGCAGCGGAGCCCGCGCCGCCTACACCAACACCGGCAGCGGGGTCGATCTGAGCGCACCCGGCGGTGACGCCGGCGAGGGTCTGCCCGCGCTCTCCAACACCGGCGGCACCGTGGCGGCGGCGGATGATTACCAGCCGGTGGCGGGTACCAGCTTCGCGACCGGCCAGGTCAGCGGTATTGCCGGGTTGATGTTGTCGGTCAACGGGGAACTGAACCCGCAGCAGGTGCGTGACATCCTGGTGCAGAGCGCCCGCGCGTTCCCGGATGCCAGTTGCGACCCCTTGCTCTGCGGCGCCGGGATCGTCGACGCCAGCGCCGCCGTGCAGCAGTCCGTCACGACACCGGGCAGCCCGGACAGCGACGCCGACGGGGTGATGGATATCAACGATCTGTGTCCGGGCACGCCGGCCGGGTCACCCGTGGATCCCGACGGCTGCAGTGTGCCGCAGATGAACACCGCAAATAGTGGCGGAGGCGGTGGTGGTGGCGGCGGGCGGGGGCGGCGGATGCGCACTCCGGCGTGCCGGCGGTCGCGATCCGCTGTTTCCGCTGCTGGTGTTCTTCTCCGGCCTGGGCCTGGTCGTCCGTCGGCGCCCGGGCGCCAGGCGATCGTGTCCGGCAGTCAGCTCCCCACGCCGAAGTTGCGCAGGGCGGTGCGGAAGGAGTTGAAGGGGCTGAATACCGCGTCACCGATGATGACCGCGTAGCCCAGCCAGTGATAGAAGGTGGGCGTCTCGCCCAGCTTGAACACCGCGTAGGACATCAGGGCGGTGGCGATGACCACCGCCAGCACCGCGAAGAAGATATCGGACAGAAAGTACGCGGTACTGATGTCACCGGACTTGAAGAACTCGATGAACAGCACGAACAGGCAGAGTCCGATGAAGATGTAGCCGGTGATGCCGTGCATGTCCAGGCCGGTGAAACGCACGACGAGCAGGTAGGCGATGAGGAGCAGGGTGTAGGGGAGCTTGTTGAAGATCCGCAAGCCCTTCTGGTCGCTTTTGATGGTGATGTCTTCAGTCATGGGTCGGTCCTCGTGTGACGGATAGGGGTATGCCGGCAGGCATCGGCCGGGCGTCTATGGCTGAGGGGATTATCCGGGTTGCGCCGCGGCTTTTCCAGAGCCCGTGCGCGACGCGGGGGCCAAGGAGCGTCAGATGAAGATGGTCTATGTCTTTGCCTGACTGACGATGGCGGTTCCATAATCGATGTAGGCGGGTTAGGCACGTCGTTTGTGCCGTAACCCACCGGCTGTCGCCAGGCACTCATTAAAAATGCGTTGTGTTGCTACGGTGCCAGGGTGGCGTGCGCCCCGCGCCAGCCTCAGCCCCATTGACGGACCGCCGCCACCCACTGTGGTTGCTCCATACTGCCCGCCGGAAATCGCTTTCCCCCTCCCATCCGCCGCAATAGTTTGATCATCGATAGCAGCCGCTTGACGCACATCGCCTCCCGAGGCTTACAATCCCCTTATCAACCGTCACTGCGGCAGTGCAGTCCGACGAGGTTTATCCACCGCGAAACAAGACCGCGCTCCGATACAGCTCTATCTGCGCGGCGGATAAACGATATACGTTAGCGGCTTGTGTAATGCCTGAATCGCCATGTCACTATTGAGTCGAAGTCTCTCGCTGTAAAAACCAAGGGGAAGCTCAAGTCATTCAAATGACTGAACAGAACAGCAACATTAAAATCGTCGGGCGCACCATTTCGCCGGGATTGGTGATAGGTCCAGCGTTTGTTTACCACAGGGAACGACTTGAGGCGCTCGCGGGGACTTACGACATCGAACAGCACCAAGTCGGGGATGAACTTCAATGCCTCGAACGCGCGATGAGAACGGTGGGCGAGGATTTACGTGTTTCCTCCCGCCGCATCGAAACCGACACCAACACGAAGCTGGCGGCGATTTTTGAGGCGCACGAAGCGATGCTTGAGGATCCGGATTTGCGCCGGGAAATCCACGAAGTGGTGGAGGAAGAATTGATTTGCGGAGCGCAAGCGTTGACCCGCGTATTCCGCCGCTGGGAACGCAAATTTCGCGAGATATCTGAGCAGACGCACCAGCAACACGCGGACGACGTGGCGGATTTGAGACGGCGGTTGTTGCGGGAAATGGCAGGCGTCAAAACCACGCCGTTGGAAAAAATGCCGCCGGGCCGTGTGCTGGTCGCGCGGCGGCTGTTACCCTCCGACACGGTGGCGCTGCCGCGCCGCTCGGTGGTAGGGATCGTCGTGGAGTTTGGCGGACCGGGATCGCACGCCGCGTTGTTGGCGGAAGCGTTGGGAATTCCGACCGTGGCCCAAGTCGCGAAGGTGACGGAGAAAGTTGCCGACGAGGATGTGTTGATCGTGGATGGTTTCCGCGGCGAAGTGTTGATCAATCCCAACGCGGCCACCCAAACGACCTACACCGAAGAAATCCGGAGTGCGCAGTGCAGAACCATTCAGGTCATGGAATCTGCCCGCCAACCCGCGCAAACGCTGGATGGCACCGCCGTCAGCGTGCTGGCCAACGTGGGCTGCCGCGAAGACGTGAGCGCGGCCGCCGACAATGGTGCGGAGGGCGTCGGGCTGTATCGGCTCGAACAGTTTTATCTGTCGCGTAAAACTCCGCCGTCTGCAGCCGAGCTGCTGGCCGAGTTGCGGGCGACCTTCGCGCCCATGAAGGGAAAGCCAATCACCGTGCGCCTGCTGGATCTGGGCGGGGACAAACCGTTGCCATTTCTGAAACTCCCGCCCGAAGACAATCCGTTCCTCGGCCAGCGCGGCGTGCGTTTGCTCCTGCGGTATCCGGACCTGCTCGATACGCAGTTGCAAGCCCTTGGGCAATTCTCGCAGGATCACGATGTGCGCATCATGGTGCCGATGGTGACACTGGCTGACGAAATGGTGCAGGTCCGCAGCCGTTTGGCAGCGGTGGCGAACGGCATCGGTCGGGAAAAACTTCCACCTCTTGGAGCCATGATCGAAACTCCGGCTGCCGCGTTAAGCGTGGCCGAGATCAAGGCGCATGCCGATTTTCTCAGTATCGGCACGAACGATCTGACCCAATACACGATGGCGGCCGGGCGGGAGAACCCACTGGTGAACGATTATTTCCAGGAGGATCACCCGTCGGTTTTGCGGTTGCTGCGCATCATTGTCGAAGAGGCCGGCCAAGTGCCTGTCGCGTTGTGCGGCGAACTGGCACGACAGTTGAGTGCCCTTCCTTCCTTGTTGGAGCTGGGCCTCCGTACCCTCAGCGTCGCGCCGCCGCTGGTGCCGGGTGTCAAAGCTGCGATTCGCCAGATCAAACTTTAGGCCGCGCGCCGGCTTCAAAGTGCGCTGATATTGCGGCATAAGAATGGGGGACAGACCACGTTTATACTCTGGCTTTGTAAGTCTTCTGGCTTTTCCGGGAGTGACACGTCGTTGCAGCATGCGGGACACTTCTGCCTTGAAGCGTTCGTTACCCAAGAAGTGATTATCATTTGTGGCAGTACGAATTTCAGCGATCACACGAAAACGTGTCCCCCTTTACGCAATTATGGCGTACGCACTTTAGACTCGTTGGCTTGAGCATCGGATGACTGATCACGCTGAACTCGACCGTCTCGCGTTTCACGAGGTGAATTCCCGGCGGTGGGCGGACTTCGAGCGTCTGTTCGAAAGTCGCGGGGGGCCGAAGGCGTGCTGGTGCATGCTCTGGAGAGCGACGCCTGCTGAGGCGAAGCACAAGGACGGCGCGAGCCGCAAGGCGGCTATCGCGAAACGGGTATCTGCGGGACTCCCGATTGGACTGCTCGGATACCTGGATGGTGAGCCTGTGGCATGGTGCTCGGTGGCCCCGCGGTCCACCTATCGGCGACTCGTCGCTGACAGCAATGACGACGGCATCTGGTCGATTGCGTGTTTCTTCGTGCTGCGAAGGCTGCGAGGTCAAGGGATTACGCAACGCATCATCAAGGCCGCCGTCGAGCATGCCCGAGCGCACGGCGCCTCGATTGTCGAGGCATACCCCGTGGATCCGGATTCTCCGAGTTACCGTTTCATGGGGTTCGTGCCCGTTTTCGAGAAGGCTGGCTTTTGCGAGGTCGGGCGGGCAGGCACGCGGCGCCATGTCATGCAGATGAAGCTAAGGTAATGTGCCAACCATCGCCTGACCATTCCATCGCGCGGCGTTGTCGCGCCGCCGCTCAGGCGGTACGTTCAAGCTGTGGAAAACGCCTTGCAATGCGGGTCAAACTGCTAAACTGAAGTTGTATTAGGAACAGTATGGATCGACCACTCGAAAACAAGCGGGCGCTGGTCACCGGCGGCAGCCACGGCATCGGCGCTGCGATCGTCAAGCGTCTCGCACGCGAAGGCGCCCACGTCGCGCTGACCTATGTTGGCAGGTCCGATCAGGCCAACGAAACGGCAAAGGCGGCGCAAGCGTTCGGCGTGCCGGCGATCGCCATCCAGGCCGACAGCGCGGATGCCAAGGCGGTGATTGCCGCCGTGGAGCAAACGGTAGCGGAGTTGGGCGGCATCGACATCCTGGTGAACAACGCCGGCATTGGTGTAATGGCCCCCATCGACGACTATCGCCTGGAAGACTTCGATCGTGCGTTGGCTATCAACCTGCGCGCCGTGTTCGTCGCCACGCAGACTGCCGTCAAGCACATGAAGACGGGCGGGCGCATCATCATGATCGGCAGTTGCAACGCCGAGCGCGTGCCGTTTGTGGGCGGCGCCGTTTACGCCATGATCAAGGCCGCGCTCGTGGGGCTGGTCCGTCTATGCAGTGAAGGTAACGTGTCTTAACCCGGGATATCTCCCCGGTGCTTCGGAGGACCGAAGCTGGGCGTTGGGAAACTGGCGCTGAATACCGTGGAGAAGTCCGATCAAGGGGTCTGACCCCTTGCACCTGTTAGCTGCGCCGCGCCGCTGAACCTGGGCGTTCGGCGTCTCGCGGGTGGGCGAGCTATACTGCCAGAGGAGGTACCCATGAAGTACAAGATTGCGATTCACGAATCTGACGAAGGCTATAGCGTCTCCGTGCCGGGATTGCCGGGCTGTTGGTCTCAGGGTGCTACCGAGGCAGAAGCTCTGGAAAACATTCGGGATGCGATCCGAGAGTACCTGGCTGTGGTTGACGAGCAGCTAAAGGGTGAAGGGATTCGGGAAGTCGAGATAACGGTGTAGCCTTTGCCCAAGATCCCAGGCATCAATCATCTCGATGCAGTGCGCGCCTTCGAAAAGGCAGGGTTTTGGGTTGCCCGCCAGAGCAAGCATATCGTGATGACCAATGGCCAGCGGATCCTCACTGTCCCGCGTCACAATCCAATCAACGCATTCACGATGGGCGGTCTGGTTCGTGATGCCGGGCTCACCGTCGAGCAGTTCCGCGCACTCCTCTAGGGAGACGCCGAACCCGCCGTTCAACCGGAGCGCCCAACAGCGGGCTCGCTGTTGGGTTCTCTCCTCCCGTCGCGCGTCGTCCCGCATGGCCTGAACGGACCCGCCGGCGTATACTGCCGCCCCGCTGGGCTGAGCCCGATCCGCCCGGCGGACCGGTACCGGTAGAGGAGTGTGCTGATGACCCTGGATGCATGGATCGCTCTGGCCGTGGTGGCGATGGTGATCGGGCTGCTCGTGTTCACCCGGTTCGCCGCCGATGTGGTGCTGGTGGCGGGGGTGACGCTGCTGCTCATCACCGGGGTGATCTCCCCCCAGGAGGCCCTCGCGGGCTTATCCAACGAGGGCATGGTGACGGTCGCCGTGCTGTACGTGATCGCCGCCGGCCTGCGGGAGACCGGCGCCGTCGCCTGGCTGGTCCAGTGGGTGCTCGGCCGGCCCCGGAATCTGTTGCACGCCCAACTGCGGCTCATGGCCCCGGTGGCGGCGGTGAGCGGTTTTCTGAACAACACCCCGGTGGTGGCCATGTTCCTGCCTGCCGTGATCGACTGGGCGCGCCAGAACCGCCTGCCGGTGTCGAAGCTCCTCATCCCCTTAAGCTATGCCGCGATCCTCGGCGGCACCTGCACGCTCATCGGGACCAGCACCAACCTGGTCGTCAACGGCCTGCTGCTCAGCCGCACCAATCTCCCGGGGCTCGGCATGTTCGACATCACCTGGGTGGGCCTGCCGTCTGCGCTCATCGGCATCGCCTACATCGTGCTGCTCGGACGCTGGCTGCTGCCGGACCGCCGCCCGGTGATGGATCCCCAGGACGACCCGCGCCGCTATACGGTCGAGATGCTGGTGCAGCCGGCCAGTCCCCTGGTAGGCAAGAGCGTCGAGGAGGCAGGGCTGCGCCACCTCCCGGGCATGTATCTGGTGGAGATCGAACGCGACGGCGATGTGTTCCCCGCCATCGCCCCGCATCACCGGCTGAAGGCCAACGACCGGCTGGTGTTCGCCGGCATCCTCGATTCCGTGGTGGATCTGCAGCGGTTCCGCGGGCTGGTGCCGGCCACCGATCAGGTGTTCAAGCTGGGACTCCCGCGCCCGGAAAGATCACTCGTCGAGGCCGTGGTCTCCGACAGCGGACCCCTGGTCGGCAAGAGCATCCGCGAGGGTCGCTTTCGCAATATTTACAATGCCGCTGTCATCGCGGTGGCACGCAACGGCGAACGCTTGCAGAAGAAGATCGGGGACATCGTGCTGCGCCCGGGCGACACGCTGCTGCTCGAGGCCGATCCCTCGTTCGTCGAGCGCCAGCGCAACTCGCGGGACTTCTACCTGGTGAGCCGTCTGGAGAACGCCCACCCGCTGCGCCATGACCGGGCCCTGGCGGCCCTGGTGATCCTGGCGGGGATGGTCGTTGCGGTAAGCGCCTCATGGGTCTCGATGCTGCAGGGCGCGCTGGTGGCGGCCGGACTCATGCTGGCGACCCGGTGCATCAGCGGCGGGGCGGCCCGGGCCGCGGTGGACTGGCAGGTGCTCATCGCCATCGCCGCCTCTTTCGGCCTGGGTTTCGCCCTGGAGAAGACCGGCGCGGCGCAGTTCATCGCGGAGAACCTGATCGCGCTGGCGCAGGGCGGCCCGTGGGGCACGCTCGCCGTCGTCTACCTAGTGACCATGCTGTTCACCGAGCTCATCACCAACAACGCCGCCGCCGTGCTGATGTTCCCCATCGCGCTCTCGACCAGCGAGAGCCTCGGCGTGAGTTTCATGCCGTTCGCCATCGCGATCATGATGGCCGCCTCGGCGAGCTTCTCCACGCCCATCGGCTACCAGTGCAATCTGATGGTGTACGGCCCCGGCGGTTACCGCTTCACCGACTACTTCAGGGTGGGGATACCGCTCAACCTGCTGATGGCCGCGGTGACGCTCGCCATCGTGCCCTTCGTCTGGAGGTTCTGACACAGGGCAGGAGGGGTCGAGCGGGACTCGCCGTAAATCCGTCCCTGGAGGCTCGCCGGCCGCAGTCGCTCCGGGCGATGTTGTCGCCGTCACTCACCTCAGGTCGCCTCCTTGAGGTCAGCACGGAAAATCGGGAATTTTTCCGGAGCGGCCTTGGTCGCGAACGCGACGCTGTCCCCAGGATTCAGCCGTCACTTCTCGCCTTGATGCTCAGATAGATCCGTTCCAGCTCGTCCGCCATGTCCAGGGCCGCATTGAGGGACGCCGCCTTGGCGGCCGGTGTCTCGGGGTAGTCATGGGTAAACATGTTGCGGATGGCCCGGCTCTCCTCCCATCGTTGGGCGTCTGGATTCACGCCGAGTTTCTCCAGCCGGTCAAGGACATCGCGGAACGGCGCATCTTCCAATGGCTCGCGAAACACCTCGACGAGCACGAGCCGCAGCGCTCCCCATCCCAGCGCATCCTGAAACCGGATAACCGGAACGCGAACTGATCCAGCGCCGCGATAAACTCGTCACGGGAATCGGCGAAGTGCGCTTCGCTTACCGAGCGCGGCAGTCGCGACCGGGCGTAGTTCATGTAACGCACATGCCGGCCACATTCCTCGATCACCGCACGCAGCTTCGGCGTCACAGGCGTTCCCCGCTTTGCCGGGCGAGTCGGTAGATGGGCAAATCGCCGCGTCCGTTATTGACGACGATGTCGATCTTGCGCTCGCCGATGCGATGATAGAGATACCCCAGCATGGCGATCTTCGCGCGTGCGGCGCTGCCGTCGTCGAGCGATGTTTCGATATAAAGGTCGATATCGCCACCGCGGCGGGTGTCATCCAGGCGCGAGCCGAAAAGATATACCTCGGCGCCGAAATATTTCGACGCCGCTGCGCGGATTTCGCGCCGTTCCGTCACTGACAATCGCATGGCCCGCAGACTCCTGGAGCTGACTGGGAAAGCATAACCCACCCATTCCGCGGGAATCCACTGCGCCCTCACCGCGAACCGCCGCGTGCGTTACAGCAGGCCCGAGAACAGTGTGGCGATGCCGAGGAAACTGAAGAACCCGGTCACGTCGGTCACCGTGGTCAGCACGATGGTCGAGGATTGGGCGGGGTCCTGGCCGATTGCCGTCATCAGCAGCGGGATGGCCGCGCCGAAGATGCCGGCGATGACCATGGAGAGGATCATGGAGACGCCGATGATCCCCGCCAGGCCGGGGGACCCGCTCCACACCCAGACCCCGAGCGCGGTGGTGGCGGCGACGGCGATGCCATTCAAGAAACCGGTGGACATTTCCTTGAAGATGACCCGCGGCCAGTGCTGGACGCGGATCTCGCGCAGCGCCAGGCCGCGCATGGTGACGGCGAGCGCCTGGGCGCCGGTGTTCCCGGATTGTCCGGCCACGACCGGCATGAGCACCGCCAGCGCGGTGTATTTGGCGATGGTGCCCTCGAACAGCCCGACGACGGAGGCGGCCAGGAAGGCGGTGGCCAGGTTTATTTGCAGCCACGGGAGGCGTTTGCGCACGGCAAAGGACACCTTCGACAGGGCGCGTTCGTCTTTGCTGACGCCCACCATCGTTTGCATGGCCACGGTGGCCTCGTCCTCGGCGGCGGCCATGAGGTTGCGGTAGCGGACCACGCCGATAAGGCGCTCTTCTGTGTCCACCACCGGCAGGTCGGTGAGGCGGTAGCGCTCCAGGATATCCACCACCTCCTCGCGCGGCGCCACCGCGCCGACCACCGCCCGCACCGGGCGCTGGATCTCATCGAGCCGCGTCGTCGTGCTCGCGGTCGCGATGTCCTGGATGTCCACCTCTCCCTCGAGACGATTGTCGGCGTTCACCACGAAGAGCATGCGCACGCCGCGCCGGCGCAGCGCGCGGATGCGGGCGAGGGCTTCATTCACCGTGGTGTCGGGGCGCAGCAGCAGCACCCGCGGGTCCATCAGGGCGCCCGCGCTGTCGGCCGGATAGGAAAGAATGGCGCGCAGCTCCTCCGCGGTCGCCGCCGGCAGCCTTGCCAGATGCGTCTCGCGGGACTGCGGATCACCCATGGAGAGGAGCGCCGCCGCACGGGGAGTACCCATGTGGCGCAGCACCTCCGTCGCCCGGGCTTCCGCCAGGGTATCGATGGCGCGCCAGCCGACATCCGGGGACAGCCGTTCCCAGACACGCGCGGTCACCGTGATGGGGTGCCTGGACAGGACGTCCGCGATGTCCGCGGGCGGCAGTCGTTCCAGCAACTGCACGGCGTCGTCCGGGTGGTCTTCGATGAGGTCCCGTTGCAGGACATGGATGGCGTTGTCGATCCCCGGTTTCATGTCAGTCTTCCGTCTTGTGGTGTGCGCTCGCGCCGGGGTTGCCGGTGAACAGCGCCGCCACGCCCAGCCAGAAGATGTCCGCCAGCGCGGTGCGGGTGGCGGAAAGCTCGTTGCGCTCCGCCACCTCGGTGAGCAGATGCTGTTCTTCCGTCATCACCTTCGCGCGCGCCAGCACACCCTGGTACAGGCCCTCACGGTTGACCACCGGCAGGCTGTCGTGGGTCAACCAGGCGGGATGGTTGGCGACCGTCTGCAGCGCGGCGCGTGCGTTCAGCACCACGGGCGCCGGGCGCAGCACCCGCTGGATCTTGCTGCGGTCGCGCTCGCCGAGCAGGTCGCGCAGGTCAACCACGCCCGCCAGACGGCGTTGTTCGTCCAGCACGCAAAGCGTGTGTCCCGTGCGCTGCCCGACGCGGCGCACCAGACGCAGCGCGTCGCCCACGCGCTGGTCCAGGTTGAGGGTCAGCGCATCCGCATCGACGTAAGAACCGATCATCGTTTCCGGGTAGCGCAGGCGCAGGCGCAGCCGGGCCGCGGCCGGACGCGGCATGGCCGAGAACAGGCCTTTTACCTGCTCGGCGTTCATCAGGCGCAGCACCGCCACGGCCGACAGCGACGGAATGCGCCCGAGTATCTCGGCCGCCGCCTTGGTCTGCAGTTGGCCGAGGCAGCGGGCGGACGCAACCGGCGTCATGTGTACCAGCACGCTGGCCGCCAGTGGGCGCGGCATGGCCTGGAAGATGGCCTTGAGGTCGCGGCCATCGAGGCGCGCCAGGGTGCGGGCCGCGGCGGCCGGGTGCAGGGTGAGGTAACCTTTGGTGAGCGCGTCAAGCACGGCCGGGTTCCTGTTCCTCGATGATCAATGACACGGTTTCCAGAAAGGCGCGCGCCGGGATCCATGCCTCTCCCTCCGCGGTCTCCACCATCACCGCCACCTGGGTCATCTCCAGAATCTCGCCCTCCAGCCCCTGCACGCGCACCCGCAGTCCGGGTCGATAGACCTTGCGCACATAGTGCGATGCCATGACGTTACGCACCGCATCCGCGGCGCCGATGCCGAAGGCAATCGCGGCGCTGCCGAAGAGCGCCGCCGCCGCCAGAATGATGATGTTGGCGAACAGGCTCACATCGAGCCCGAGCTGATTCAGCCCGAGCAGCAGCGCGAAGGCGAGGATAAGCCCCGCCACCAGGTGACCGAGCGAGAGTCCATGCTGAAAACCGCTGGAGTCGGCGACCGCCACGATCATGTTGCGTATGCCGCTGCTGATCAGGTAGCCGATGAACAGGATGAAGGCGCTGATCAGCACCTTCGGCAGGTAACCCAGCAGTCCCAGCACCCAGTTGGCGAAGGTGATGAGGCCGAGCTGCTCCGCGGCGGCGCTCACGGCGTAGGTGAGCGTTATCCAGAAGGCGACGTTGCCGACCAGGTTCGAGACCGACCAGCGCGCGCGGGTGACCTCCTGGCCGAGCCAGCGGTGGACGACGGACAGGATCACGTCCAGTCCCTTGCCGAAACGGTGCACCAGCCAACGCACGATGAAAGCCGCCAGCCAGCCGATGACGAGCAGCGCCAGCGCCTCCAGCAGGTGGGGCAGAAAAGTCTTGAGAGCCACCGTCAACTCGCGCAGCGCACCCTCCAGCCACAGGCGCGGATTGTCGATGAGGTTCACCCCGATCTCCTTGAGCGGAGAGGGCGGCGGTGTTATCGGCGCTGCGTGGGGCGTAACTGCCATGATCGAGTCCGCTGGGTAGGTGCTGACAGTGGCGCTAACTATACACAGGCTGCCGAACCGCACCAACCTTGCCGGCGGCGATTGTTGAGAAACCGAAGGGTAGAGAGCCACACCGCAGGCGTAGCTTCGCGTGTACGTCACCGCCGGGTAAAATCCGCGCGTGTCCGGCAACCGTTGTTTTGGGTATGAAACTGGTTACTTTCGATGCGCTGCGCACGCTGAAACTGCCCGGCGCCACCTACATCAAGCCGGAACTTTTTCTCCGGCATCTGCCGTTGCTCCGGTCGGCTGACTGGGTGCTGTTTCCGGAATTCTGGCAGATCAATACGCTGGTACTCGGGTTGCAGTGCCGGATCTTCCCCAGCCATGCCACCTACACTGCCCTGCGGAGCCGGAACCTGCAATGATTCCGGCGGTAGCTTCCCCTGCGAGGCAGGGTCCACTCGGCGAGGTCATTCCCGATGCAGGTCAGCAAGCTTTTTCTCGTACTCCTCCTGGTTGAGCTCGCCGGCCTTCAGGCGCAGTTGCAGGGACTTGACCAGTAATTCGTCGTCAACCGGATGCTGGCTTTTCGAAGCGGCCCAGAGGATGGCCAGTGCAATGCCGCCTATCGCCGACAGCCAGCAGAGAATCATGGCCCAGAAACCCAATTTCGAGATGTCCATCACCCAATCACAATTCCGCCGCGCGGGGTACGCGCCTTAGCTCAGGTCGATGGCATGCGCCTTCAGATCGGCCAGCGCAACCACCTCGAGTGTCCGCGCGTGGGTGGCGCGCAGGCAGACATGAGGTGCGCAACCGGCCGCAAATGCCTCTTTCCAGCGCGCCGTGCACAGGCACCAGCGGTCACCGGGCTTGAGGCCGGGAAACCCGAATTCCGGCATGGGCGTGACCAGATCATTGCCATGAGTCCGGCTGTAATCCAGAAAGGCCTGCGTCACATTGGCGCACACGGTGTGCACGCCCGGATCCCGTGGCCCGGTTTCGCAGGAGCCGGTGCGGGTATAGCCGGTCAGCGGTCGCAGTGAACAGGTTTCCAGCGGTTCTCCCAATACGTTTTTCTGTTCGATAGCGTTCATGCGTCGTGTCGCTCCAGAGGCGGGCTCAGGCCGTATGACTTAATCGGTCTTCCGTGATATGTAATGTAAGTAGTTGTCTGATAGTTTTTCATTTAACGGTCGAAGGTTCAGGGCGGTTCACTGACCAGTCTTTTTAAACACCAGAAAGTAATTGCTGCGCAGCACGGGTTTCTCTTCCACGAAATCGTAGCCGGCCGCCTGCACCTCCCGGATCACGGTGTCTTTGCCGGCGCGCACATGGCCCATGATCCATGGCGGACTGACACGGGGGTCACGCCGGAAATCGATGATGACCAGCTCGCCGTCCGTGCGCAGCGCGCGGCGGATGGAGGCCAGCATACTCGCGGGATACTCGAAGTGGTGGTAGGTGTCGGTGATGAAAGCCAGGTCGATTGAGGCATCCGGCAGGGTGACGTCCCGGGATGTGTTGACGATGCCTTCCACATTGCCGAGTCCCTGTTCGCGGCAGGTGCGCAGGATGTTCTCGATAAAGGTGGCCGAAATGTCCACGGCATAGACCTTGCCGGCGGGCGCCACACGGGCGGCAAACAGCCGCGTGAACAGGCCGGTGCCGGCGCCGATATCCGCCACAGCCATGCCCGGACGGACACCGGTGGCGTCGACGATGGCCTGACGCCGCGCGTAGACTTCGCGGCCTTCATTCTCGAAGGCGGCAACCCACTGCGCCCAGTCGGGGTTCTCGTAATTACGGTTGATGCCGGGATTGACGCTTTGCTCCTGCGCCCAGATCGGCATGAGAACCAGGGCCAGGCCGATGCAGCACGCGACGAGTGCGACTGGCAGGATCTTCGGTGTTATTCGATTAGGGCGCATGATGAACGGGTCCAGAGTACATTTTTCCGCATGTGAAAAGAAGCCGGGTGCAAGGTGTCGCGCTACCCGCATCCCATTCACATGGATCGCGGTTTGGCAGATCCGGGGTGATCCGGCACCGCCAGCAGGCGTGCGACCGCCGCGCTGGGGGCGGGATGCGGCGCGCCGCTGTACCGACCCAAATCATCGCGGAGCCTGTTTGCCTCAACCAGCAACGCGCCGCGTTCCGCGCTGGTCGCCGCGAACGCCGCCTCCGCCCTCACGTTGAGTTCCTCCAGCCCCACTCCGAGACCCGTGCGCAGCGCGCGTATCACCGTCGCTTCCGTGGAGGGCTTGAGGCGGCGGTGCAGCAATAAGGGCAGGAGCCAGGCGACCAGCACCAGCAGGAGGCTGTTGATGGCGAAGTCGGCGCCAAGATAGGCCGCCTGCCCGGCGGCGCCTTGCAGGAAACCGGTGATCACCCGGTATGACACCCACAGCAGGGCCGCGATGGGCAGCAGACTGAGCGCCGCGCCCGTGATGCGGCGCAGGGCGCGTTGCCACGGCATGCCGGGACGTGCCAGTCCCTGGCGCAATGACTGTTGCAGTTCCTCATTAACCGTTTGACTGGCGGTGCCGGTCACCGGCTGCAGGCGTGCGAGCAGCGGTTGCGGGGCCACCCCGTTGCGCCGCAGGGCGATCTCCAGGGTATCGCAGACCTCGGTCAGCTTGCCCTGCGCCCAGGGGTCCCAGAGCGCGGTTGCCGCCTCACGTTCCCTGGCCGTGCGCGGCGCGGGCGGCGCTTCCCGCGAGCGTTCCGTTCCCGCTGCCGCCGTGTCATGGCGTTCCCCCAGCAAGCGCGTGAGCAGACTGGCGTCGCGGCTGGCGAATTCCGCGGCGATCTCCTGGATGGGCCAGATCATGCCGTCCGCGATCGCCGCCGCCGCGTGCGACCAGTCCCGCAGAAAACCGCTCCCTATGTCCCGCCAGTCAGCCGTCTCCCCGAGGCGTCGCAGCGCCGCCTCCAGAACCGCGGCCACGTCCTGCAAATGGGCACGGTGTCCGAGCCGCTCGAGTTCCTGCTGGCCATGCTGAGCCTGAACGGTCCGGATTGCGGCCTCCAACTCGTTGAACTGGTCATCCGGGCACGTTCCGCCGCCGCAACAGGTGTGCAGCACCAGCGGGTCGGCAAAACCGGCCTCGTGCAGTATCGCGAGCAGATCCGCCTGCTGTTCGGTCGCGCCCTCGTCCCAGTGATTCATGACGAACATCCAGCCATGGCGGTGGCCGCGCCGGTGCAATACCCGCCAGCCGATGTCGTCGCGGTAGCGTTCGGGGCTGACCACGTAGATCAGCAGGTCGACATGGGGGAGCCAGGCAAACGCCAGTTCCCGGTTGCGCTGTTCGGTGCTGTCGATATCCGGCATGTCGATCCACAGGACATCGCGCCGCGACGCATCGGCATGCCGCGCGATGCGCACCTGGTTCACGGAGAAGTGTTCCGCCAGGGTGGCCAGTTCCACCGCCGCGTGCACATAGACCGTGACCTCGTGGGATGTCGGGCGCTCCACGCCGACGCGGGCGATGGCTTGTCCGGCGAGGCGGTTGAGCAGGCTGCTCTTGCCCACGCCGGTGCCGCCGAAAAAGGCGACGACCAGGGGGCGGGCAGGCTGCGCCCGGGTGAACAGGTCGGCCGGCGTGCGCTGTTCCACCTGCTGCAGCGCCTTGAGTTCCGTCTCGCCGAGCCAGGCCATGGCCTGCGCGCGGGCGATCCAGGCGCCGACCCGCTCGCGCAGTTGGGAGATCCGCTCAGTCATGCCGCCACGCCTTGAGCGCCTGCTCCGCCGCCGCGTATTCCGGCCGCGAGATGCCGAACAGGCCGGGCGCCTCGAGGTTTTCGGCCAGCGCGCTTAACGCCTCCCGTACCGGGCCGTGGAATAGCCGCCGCTCTACGGCGGCATACTGGGCCTGCTTCAGCCGGCCGGCGACCTGCGTCATGTAAGACCCGAGGGCGCCCTCGGTCAGCATGGAGGTCAGCGACACCATCGCCGGTGCGAACAGCAGGTCATTCAGCCCCACGCCCCCGGTTTTCAGGGCCAGAACGATGGCAGCGGCGTCGGTGGTGAGGCGCGCCGCGCGCAGGGTGTTGAGCAGGGCGGGTTTCTGCTGCAGGTTGGCATAGAGTTCGTGAGCCGCGGTCTCGATTTCCGGTTGGAAGTCGAGGTGGTGCCGGTGGGCGGCCGCGGCGAATTGTCCGGTCAGGTCCGCCTGCCGTTCGGCGAGGCGCAGGCCGAGCGCCTGCCAGAATGCGGCGCCCGGCGCTTGCGGCGCGCCGCGGCGCAGGGCATCGCGCGACAGCGTGGTGAGCAATTGCCCCAGCAGGTCGCGCAGGATCAGTTCCTCACCGGGCAGGTCATGCAGCCGCCTTGCCGCGCAGGCGCCCCGTGAGGGTCTTCATGCGCCGGGAATCGAAGAGCTGGCGGGCCGGCCAGGTGAGCGCCTGGCGGATGCGTGTCAGGGACTTGGCAAGACCGGGCAATTCCAGCAGTTGCAGGAGTTCGAGTATGGCCAGGCGAAAGGTGTCGAAGCGTTGCGGGTGATCCAGGAACTCATCCCGGTAGGCTGTCAGCGCCTGGCCGATGGCCGCGTCGATGGATTGCTCCCAGATTCCGGCCGCCGCCAGTTCAATCGTGACCGGCGCCATCCAGTCCGTCCAGTGGCGTTGCAGCAGCGCCCCCACGCCGGCGCCACGCCCGCGGCGGTCCACGCCATCCAGCGCACGGCGCAGCGCCGCGCGCAGTTCGGCCGCCTCCGGCGGGCGGCCCGCGGCCGCGAACGCATCGATGTCGGGGCAGTAGGGTATGACGATGACATCGATGGTGCCGGCCGCCGCCGTCAGTTCGGCGAGCCGGGTCCGCAGCGCCGCTACCAGCAGCTCCCGGGCGTCTCCGTTGGTCTTGTTCAGGCACACCACCAGGGACCGCCGCAGGGGTTCCAGCAACTGCAGGGTTTTCCACACCGACAGGTCCGCGTACTTCTCCTTGCTCACCACCAGCACGATCACATCGGCGAGGGCGGCGACTTCCAGCACGCCGCGTTGATAGCTGTGGGCCTTGAAGGAGTCGAAGTCGGGCGTATCCCAGATCACCGTATCGGGAGCCATGCCGGCCGTGTCGCCGCCGAGGGTACGCAGGGCATAACAGTCGAGCCGGTCGCGGGTCAGCGCCGCGCCGTCGCGGCATTCCCAGCCGGGGAAGAAGGGCTTGATCCATGCCAGGCTCGCATCCCGCGGGTTGAGGGCGAAACCCTGCGGGTGGATGGTGTAACCTGCCAGCGGGCTCACCTCGGCAACGCGCTTGCCGAGCAGCAGGTTGACGACGGTGCTCTTGCCGACCTGGGTCGGCCCCATCACGGCCACCTGCAGCGGACGCGTGGTCGGGCCGTCCAGGGCGGCGAGATCGCGCAGCGCCGCGTCGGCCAACTGCAATGCCGCCAGGCGCCGGGCCAACTCATCCGTACTCAACGGCGGAGGGGCATCGCGGTAGCGCTGCGCCAGCCTGGCGATGACTCGCGCGAGCAGCTCGCGCGCCTGGTCGGCCGGCGGCGGATGATCGTCTTCGCGGCTGTCAGTATTCACGGCAGGGTATTTTGCCCGATGACCGCCTCCGCGTCAGTGCCGGCTTCGTATCGGGAAGGGTGTGAATGAAGGCGAAGCCGCCCGCGACGGTTACTTCTGGTGCGCCGAAGGCATGCCGGCATCGCCGTTCACCGCCGCCGGTGCTTGCCCGGTAGCGACAGGATGATCCGCATAGACCAGTTTCGCGCGCATGCGTGGCAGGCCGCTGATCAGGGACATCAACAACGCCGCCAGGTAGGGGATCGATTGCACGATCAGGACGATGATCCAGAGCAGGAGATCCAGGCTGTCCGATCCGTGCTTCATGACGATACCCGCGGCGGCGCCCCACAATGCCAGCATGAACAGGCTTTCTTCGCGCGCGCTCGCCAGGGCCTTCACCAGCGCCAGGCTGTGTTCCCGTTTGGGTGTGCGCAAAAAGGGCCTGCCGCTGGTGACCATCCCCAACAGCATGGCCTTGGCGATAGTGTGCGAGAGCGCCAGTCCCGCCAGTATGGCGGCCAGTGTCTGCCACGCGGTTCCGACCACCCGGGCGCCCCGGTACAGGTAGATCACCTTCGCGATCTTGAAACTGAAGAGCGCCAGCGGCAGGACGGAAAGAATGATCAACGGGGGGTCGAAGCGTACCGGCATCGTGATCATCCCCAGTGACCAGCCCAGCGCAGCCAGGTTGAACACCAGGTTCGCGCCGTCGGCAATCCATGGCAGCCACCCCGCCAGAAAGTGATAGCGCTGACCGGCGGTCAGCCGGCTGGCGCCGCCGCCAAACAATTTCGACGCATGGCGGCGCATGATCTGCATGGCGCCATACGCCCAGCGGAAGCGCTGGTTTTTGTAGCTCATGAACGTGTCGGGTATGAGGCCCTTGCCGTAGCTGTTCGGGAAATAGGTCGCCTCGTAACCCTTCTCGAAGATGCGCAGGCCGAGTTCGGCATCCTCGGTAATGCTCCATTCGCTCCAGCCGCCGACCTCGGCCAGCACCGTCCTGCGAACCAGGGTCATGGTGCCGTGCTGGATGATCGCGTTGCGCTCGTTGCGGGTGATCATGCCGATAAAGAAAAAGCCGCGATATTCCGCGTAACACATCGCCTTGAAGGCGTTCTCGCCGCCGTCCCGGTAATCCTGCGGCGCCTGCACGATGGCGATCTGCGGCCGCTGGAACCGGGGCACCAGGTCGCGCAGCCAGTCCGGGTCGACGCTGTAGTCGCTGTCGATGACGGCGATGATCCGCGCCTCGTCCGCCGTGTGCGCGAGCGCGTAATTCAATGCCCCGGACTTGAAGCCGGCGAGGGGGGCGACGTGAAAGAAGCGGAAGCGCTCGCCGAGTCGCCGGCAGTGCGCCTCGACCGGCTTCCAGACGGCGGGGTCCCAGGTATTGTTGTCGATGAGCAGGACCTCGAAGCGGGGATAATTCAGCCGCGCGAGAGTATCGAGCGTTTCAATCAGCATCTCCGGCGGCTCGTTGTAGGCTGGCACATGTATCGAGACCATCGGCAGGTCCGCATCGGCCATCGGCCGCGGCTTGAACAGCCGCCGCCGTTCCTGCACCCACAGCGCCTCGGCCCACTCATGCGCCTCGATCAGCAGCACCACGATCACCCCGATCATGCCGACCAGCATCAGCAGCCCTGTGAGGATGGTGCTGAGGGTCAGGTATTGATGGGTATATTCATAGACGATCCACACCGCGGCCGTGGCGGCGGCATAGGCGATGATGGCGAGAAAGCTGCGGCCGTGGCTGGTCAGGGTCTTGCTGTCGATCAGCAGCAGGGCAAAGGTGATGGCGGCGAGCAGCACGGAGATCCCGGCCAGCTTGGGCCAGCCGGGGATTCCTACAATGGGGTCGGAAAAGGCGAATTTCGGTTGCCTCTCGACGTCGAACACGCCCCAGTAGGCGCCCACGGCGCCTTCTGCCTGGCGTGCCGTTTTCCAAGGTTGATCAAAGGCTTCCATGATGTAGTAAATGTAATTTTCCTGCGCCGCCCGTTGGATGAAGCGGCGCAGGAAGATCGCCTCATTCGCGTCCGAGGCGACCGCTCCCTGGCGCGTGCGTCCATTGCTGGGCCAGCCAACCTCGGTAATCACGATCGGCTTGTTGGGATACATCACCCGCAGTTCATTGATGCGCTCGACCACGAAGTCCACCGCCCGCTGCACGGGCACGCCTTCCCAGTAGGGCAGCACGTGCACCGCGAGGTAATCGACGTGCTTGACCAGCTCCGGGTTTTTCTTCCAGATGTGCCAGGGCTCCGCGGTGCTCACTGGGATTTTCACCT
The DNA here is from genome assembly GCA_963773065.1 of uncultured Gammaproteobacteria bacterium. Classification (GTDB taxonomy): domain Bacteria; phylum Pseudomonadota; class Gammaproteobacteria; order UBA9214; family UBA9214; genus CAVQCA01. The sequence goes on along the minus strand of CAVYZN010000019.1, from coordinate 27,753 downwards.
TGGCGCGCACCTTGCCGAGGTATTGGATCAACTTGGCGACCGGGATGTCCCCGCGCAGCACCGCCTCGTTGCCGACGATCACCCGGACCACGTTGCGCCGGTGCTTTTGTGCGATCTCTAGCAGCCGCTTGATCTCGGCGTCGTTGTGATCGAGGCGGGTATCGAGCCACGCGCCCAGTGCCACGTTGATGCCGTGCTTGGCGGCCAGGGCCGGGATCTCTGCCAGCGTTCCTTCCAGCGTGTAGGTGCGCACGGAGTTGGTCTTGCCCCTCAGCAAGACCAGGTCCTCCTCAATTTCCTGGACGGTTGGATAGCTGCCGAGCAGCGGGTTGTTGTGGGCCCGCATGGGCGAGAACGAGAAGCCCTGGATGACCGGCGGCCACGGCGGCTCGGTGTCCGGGCGGTTGATCCAGGCCCAGACGCTGATGGTGACCGCCGTGATGGCCACGGCGATGATGATGTTGATCTTGTTCATGAAAGACGGTCTGCGGCTCGCTGATGTGCCCTCCGCCCAAGTGCGGACACGGGCACCGTCGCGGCGCGGAAATCAGTATCTCCGTGAATCGTCGTCAGGTCTCGCATGCCCATTTATTGTGACTTTCTGGATGTCAGCCGGTGCGCTATTTATACACGATATTACCCGTACCGACAGTCCCGCCAGTTCAAGACACGCGCTGGCGTGTTGCGCAGGCGCGTCGTTAATACGTGTCACCGGCCGCGGCGCGCCGCCCGCGTACCCTCAACCAGGTGACGGTCATGGCCATGACGCTGCCGAGAAAGGCCACGAAGCGTCTTTCTGCGCATCCCAAGTATCGCCCTGGGTGCCGAGGTAGGCGGAGCCCAGTTCGGGACTGACGATTTCCGCGACGATGGCCTCGATGATTTCATAGAAGTTGCTGAAAGCCAGCACGACGGTTACGGTGAGCAGGTATGACCATGCCGCGCGCATGCCCGTGGCGCGCAGCAGCAGTTCGCGAAACGGGTAGGCGATCAGCAGGCCGAAGGAAAAGTGCACGATGCGGTCGTAGTGATTGCGTTCCAGGTCGAACAGGTCCTGGAGCCAGAAGCCGAACGGTGTTTCGGAATAGGTATAGTGCGCGCCGACCAGGTGCAGGCTGATAAACACGGTGAACAGACCATAGGAGAGGTTGGAGAAGGCGAAGCGCCGGTAGCTGATCACCAGCAGGAATCCGTAGATAAAGACCAGCAGATTCTCGAGCAGCCAGTCATGCCGGTTGAAGGGATCGATCGCGGTGATCGCCCAGAGCAGGATCAGCCAGAGCAACATGCCCTGCAGGGGGCGATTGGCGCGAAACGGCAAGGGCTTCATAGCGGGCTCCGGATCGTGAGGGATGTATTCAATTTCTAGCATGACAGTTCCCGACATGCCATAGCAAGCCACGTTTCCGGTTGCGACGATCACGGACAAACCCCGATGCGGCAATGCCCGTTCCGGCCGGTATACTAGTCAGGGTCAATTATCCACCCGGGAGGGTTTTCGCATGAGGGTATTCAGCACGACCGGACGACTCGGCAACACGGCGCGTCTCGCTTGCCTGCTCGGCGGCCTGTACGTTGCCGCGGCCCCGGCGCTCGAGTACCGGCAACAGGAACTCATCCTCGAGGGCGGCGCCAGGCAGCGGGTGACTCTGCCGTCGGGTTATACCCTCGAGTTGCTGACCGCGAAGCTGGATGGGCCGCGTCTGCTGACGTTTGCCGCCAACGGTGATCTGTTCATCGGCTCGAAATCCGGCAAGGTCTACCGGCTCGCGCCGCCCTACACGCATCCCGAGGTGCTGATCACCCTGAACGACTACCCGCACAGCGTGGCGCTGCGCGAGGGCGAGATGCTGATCGCGCAGACCGACGGCCTCTATCGCGCGCCCTACCGGCCGGGTCAAACGGCCATTCCGCCGGAGACGCTCACCCTGCTGGCGGCATTGCCGCCTGACGGCGGGCACAACAGCCGCACCGTGCGCATCGGTCCGGACGGGCGCGTGTACGTGAGCCTCGGCATCAGCCAGAATTGCAGCGACGAGTATCTGGGCGCCGATTATCCGTTCGATCAACGGCGCGGCGGCGTGCTGGTGCTGCGCGAGGACGGCGCGACGCCGCGTTTCGAACCCTACGCCTCCGGTCTGCGCAACCCGGTCGGCTTCGACTGGCAGCCGGAGACCGGGGTTATGTATGCCAGCAACAACGGGCCGGACCACCACGGCTACGAGCAGCCGCCGGAATACTTCAGCCGTCTCGATGCCGGCTCGTTTCACGGCATGCCCTGGTTCCAGTACGACGGGGAGCGGCTGCGCCGCGATGAGTGTGTGAAGAGCCGGCCGCCGCGGCCGGAGAGCGATGTCGCCATCCCGGTCGCAACCTTTCCCGCGCGCAATGCGCCGATGGCCGTGGCATTCGTGCCGCCGGGCGCCCTCGATCCGCAATTCACCGGCGATGCCGTGGTCGCCCTGCACGGCTCCTGGGGCACGCGGCCATCCGGTGGGGCGTTCGGCAATCCCGCCACGCGCCGACCTCCCAAGCTGGTGCGGGTGCGCTTCCGCGACGGCGTGGCGCAGGGTGTGGAAGATCTGGTCAGCGGGTTCCAGCTCGATAATGGCGAGCGCTGGGCGCGCCCGGTCGGCGTCGCCTTCGGGCCCGACGGCGCGCTCTATTTCACCAGCGACGGCGGCGCCACCGAGGGGCTGTTCCGCCTGCGGCGGATATCACCGGCTGCAACCACGAAGTGAAAAGTGATTGCATGGTGTTCCGTTGAGGCTGGTTAGGCACGCGTTTGTGCGAACCCGAATTCCGCGGCACTCACTACAAAGATGTTTCACGCAACGCCTCGTTAGCGCTAAAGATTCTTTGCGTCTTTGCGTGAAAAATCCGAGCTGTATTTAATGGCATTCCGGCACGGCCGCGGTTTCGCCCGCGCCGGCGATCAGGGTGCCTCGTAGCGTACCCCGACGATGAGGTAATGCCGGACTCCACCGGGCGTCTCGACCTGGACTCGTCATCGAGCGTCTTCTTCATCAGGGCGCGCGCCAGCGGGGCGTCCATGCTGATCCAGCCGCGGGCGGTGTCGAACTCGTCCGCGCCCACGATGCGATAGACCCGCTCCACGCCGTCGTCGTCTTCCAGGGTGACCCAGGCGCCGAAAAAGATCAGCTCCGGATTGGACGGTGGACTGGACACTACCTTCAGCTCCGGCAGGCGCTTCTGCAGGTAGCGCAGGCGCCAGTCGATCTCGCGCAGTTCCTTCTTGCGATAGATGTATTCGGCGTTCTCCGAGCGATCGCCCTCGGCGGCGGCGGCAGTCAGGGCGCGGGTGACCTCGGCGCGGCGCAGCCACAGGTCCTTCAGCTCCTGTTGCAGGGCCTGATGGCCCTCCGGGGTGATGTAGGGCGAGGATTTCGGTGCGGGTGGCCGGTAACGTCCCATCGGGCGGTCTCTCGTGCAGGGCGTGTCCAGGCGGGCGTTGACGGGTGATCGGTTTCGCCTGCGACTGCCTGTGTCTCAGAGGCGTACCATACCAGTTTGTACCGGCAAAAAAAGCGGAAGATCGGTTTCCGGCAGGGAATGCCGTAGAATTACGGCAACGGGTAGCAGGCGGAGCGCATTTTTCCAACAGCCCCGTTGATCGCAACAGGATAGGGGAGAGCCATGGCAGATGCAGACGATGAACTGGCGGCTGAAAAGGCGCGCCTGATGGCACGGCGTGGGGCGCTGCGCGCCCGGCTCGAAGCCATCAAGCAGGATATCCGGCAAGGTCTCGAATCCGATTCGGAAGAACGCGCTACGCAACTGGCGAACGCCGAGGTGCTGGAAGCCATCGCGAGATCGACGGCCGAAGAGCTGGAGCGGGTGGAACAGCGCCTGGCGCGGCTTTCCTGAGGTGTCGTAATGCGGATCAGAACCGGCAGACGAAGGTACATTATTAGAAATACGCAAGCCCTGCATTGACGGGCGGTACGGGTTTCGCAACTGCTTTGTCAATAAACCCTCGATTAACCCGTGTGATGAATGACCGGCAACTTGCTGGATCAATCCACCTGGGTTGTGATAGTTAAGCGCCAAACAAAGGGCCGGGGTCGGCTTACGGCCAAAATCGTCATTGGACACTTGAAGGTTACAGGCTTACCCTCGCTAGTTCGCACGATTAAGAACCGAACATGGAATCGAAAAAGACGTTTCGTCAGTCGGGCATTTCCGCGGCTCTCGGGGCGGCAGTGTTGTTTGGCGCTGGAACCCCACTTGCGAAGTGGCTGCTTGACGCCATCAGTCCCTGGATGATGGCGGGCTTACTCTATCTGGGGGCTGGTCTAGGATTGACGCTCTATCGGCGCTTGGTCAGGGCGCCTGCCGTTCATCTTCAACGGAACGAGCTGTCCTGGTTTGCGGGAGCAATTCTGGTGGGCGGTATCGTTGGCCCTGTGCTTCTTATGATCGGTCTGACGGGCATGCCTGCATCGGGCGCTTCTCTGCTTCTGAATGCCGAAGGCGCATTCACCGCATTGCTGGCATGGTTCGTTTTCAAGGAAAATTTCGACCGACGCATTGCGCTGGGGATGATGGCAATCGTCGCCGGCGCAGTCGTTCTAAGTTGGCCGGGAGAAGCGCGGATCACCGGTCTGTGGTCCTCGCTTGCGGTTTTGGGCGCCTGTTTCGCGTGGGGTGTTGACAACAACCTCACCCGCAAGATTTCGCTTGCCGATGCCACATGGATCGCCGCCGTGAAAGGCCTGGTATCCGGCACTGTCAATCTGATTCTGGCCTTGTACCTGGGCGCATCCATGCCAACCCTGCCCAACCTGGCAGGGGCATTAATCGTTGGTCTGCTTGCCTACGGTGTGAGTCTGGTGTTATTCGTAGTCGGCTTACGTCATCTTGGGACGGCCCGGACCGGAGCCTATTTCTCCGTCGCACCGTTCTTCGGTGCGCTGGTGGCTGTGCTTATGGGTGACCCCGTCACGGTTCAATTGCTCGCCGCCGGTGCCTTGATGGCATTGGGCGCATGGCTACATCTCAGCGAGCGCCATGAGCACGAACACACTCATGAGGATATCGTGCATGAGCATGAACATGTTCATGACGAACATCACCAGCACAATCACAACGTTCCAATTGCACCAGGAACAAAGCATCGCCATCTACATCGGCACGGAGCATTAACACATACGCATCCCCACTTTCCGGATACGCACCACCGGCACAGCCATTAGCGGTGGAATCGGGGTCCAAGTCCAACGACGCATGAATGGCAGATATTGGAGTCGATTGCCGACGACCACAGCCGGTATGACGACACTGGAGTCTGGCCGAATTGGCTGGCGGCAACAGTTCATTCCGTGGGTTGTCTGTCACGGCACGCGTATCCGCAGCGTGGCCGGCCCGGCACCGGGTGGGTCGGAGATGAGCGACCGCACTGCACATTGGTCGACATTGTACATAACGGCCAGAACACGTCATTCGCATAATTCATGGGAACGGCAGGTCTACTGTAATCGGTCATTACCAGCGCGGCTAAGTCGGCGGCCCGGGCTCACGCTCCAGAGCCGCTCGATCCCAGTCAGCGGTCCTCGCCGCCGCTTCGTAGGTGCTTTGCAGAAACCGGAGTAGCGTCGCGTCAGGATCGGTGGCGGTCCGCACGGCAGTCGTAGGGCAAGAGGAATTCGCCCAAGTCATCGTGGAAGAATGCCGCCTCCGGACCGACCGGCTGATCGGCGAAGCCCTCGGGCACCGGATAGGCGTAGGAGTAGAAAGCGGCATAGTCGATGGGACCGCCCCCAGGCCAGAAGCCCGCGCTGCTGACCTCGTGTGAATAGGCCTCGCGGGTCACGCGATCCGGCAGATGGGGAATGCCCCCCGGATGTTGCGGCGCAGTCCTCCGGAGAAGCGCGTGACCGCCATGTCATTGCTGCCCCAGAAGAAGTGGACCGGGCTGCACTTGCCTGTGAAACACGCCCGGAATTCCTTGAGCACGCGGTCCACCTGCAGCAGTACCCGCCAGTACCGATTGGCGTAGTCGGCGTCGTAGGCGGCGTGAACATGGTCCTGGCTGAACGGGACCGGGTCCGGAATCTCGTTTGGCAATTCATGGATGCTTACGTCTATATCCAATTCCGCAAGCAATCCCATCAAGCCCTGGTAGAAATCCGCAACCGACATCGGGGCCAGCGGCAGGCTCCTGGTCTCGCCATTGCTCACAGACACCAGCAGCCGGTGATCGATGAAATCGAAGTCGATCTGGAACTGACGCTGGCCGTCCGGGATCGGGGAGGTGGTCAGTCCCCGCGCGGTCACATAGAGGGTCACGTGCCAGGAGTGGTTAATCCAGGTCGACTTGGCTAGACGGACCTTGCCGACGACCTGGGTCCAAAGATGCAGCGTGGTACAGCTTTCCACCCATGCCGTGTACGGCAGTTCGGGCCAGGCAGGGTGGCTCGCGCTGGAGTCGGTCATATCATTCTCCTTCGGGTCCGGCGCGGACGGAATCTCGAGCCGGCGGGCCACATATGCGTGCCAGTCGTTAGTAAAGCAGGCATTGTTATGAATGCCGTTCAACATGGCAGGGATCTTCGCCCGTTGTCATTTACCCCAACCGATAGCACGTACGATTACTATAGTACGAGTTCTATAACGATGTGAACGTCCGGTTTTCCCTGCGTTTCAGCCATTCCGGCATTTTGTTCTAAGGACTACAACGGGTCGAAGAACACCGGGTCAGCCGCAGCATCAGCCCATCGCTCAGACGCTGAGAAAGCTTGCGGCGAGACCGAGAAAAATCAGATCCTAACCGAATCTGTCGGTGAGCTGTGGCTCGGGTAGCGCCCCAAGTTTATGATAAAGCATAATCTTTATCGCCTTCGCGGTTCGAAATCCGTAGGATGTTCTGATACTCGCCTTGAGTTTGTTGTTCAGGCCCTCGACTGCGCCGAGTGAGACTTCATCGCGCGCCTCGAACCAGTTCAGGATGATGCTGCTTGTGCGTACGGATCCTGGCCGTGCGATCTTCTTCATCGGCTCAAGGCGCGATCGCATCACCTTTTTGCACCATTGGTCCAGGAACTTTTCCGCCCACGCCGGGGAGACATACTCCCAAAACAGCTGGAACTCTTCCTTGAGCAGGTAGGCCCGTATGGATTTCAGGTTGTACAAGAGCAGATCCTTGAGCTTGGTCGCCTGGTTCTCGTTCAAGTTCTCAGGGCGCTTCAACAGACACCAGCGCGAGTGCGTGAGGATCACCTTCGCTCCTTTAGCGAGGAGTTTCAGAGCGTGTGTTTCCTTCGCGCGAACCTCATCGATGGCTTTGTTCATCTTGGCGGCAATGTGATAGCGATCCAGGATGTTCAGCGCGTTGGGTGCGTGCTTGGCGATGACATTAAGATAGGGCTTCCACATGTCCGAGCAGACGAACTCGATGAGCGCACTACGTTCCTTGCCGAACCAGACGAAGAACTTACGCAGGCTCTTCTCTTGTCGATCCTCGATGACAAACAACAGCCGCTTCATACCCTGGTTGATCTGATACACCAGCGTGAGGAACTTGCCCTTCTTCCAGTAGATTTCATCCACGCCGATAGCCGAAATACCGGTGAGATCCAGCGTTCGCGTCCCCAGATCACCGCCATCTCGACGGAGCGAAATACGCTCTCCCAGCTGGTCTGGAAGCGCCGGGATACCACCTGCCAGCTCAGCAGTTTGGCCCAACTGGCGAGGAACCAGGCAAAACTCTGCGTGACCGGGCGCTTGCCCAAGGCCCACGGTAGATGCTCCACGTGAATACCCCACCGAACGCACTCCAGCCGCCGTGGCGCGTACACGAACCAAGTCGTCATTCCCCACAGTGGCACAAATTGAAAGCACCGCTCCGCCAGCCTGTCGTACCCCGGCGCCGGCAACAGGCACTGCGAGCACTTGCCATGCTTGCCCTGATGCGCGCGAAGACCGATCTCGATGCTCGGCACACAGGCGGACAAGCTCCCCCTTCGAGTGCCAACCGCCGTGCTGATTCGGCTCGACTCATAGACAAACCCCTTCATCGGCTCAACGCGGTTGAGCAGCGTCTTCAATGCAAGGTGCATGGATCATCCAGTTCTGGGAAAATCGGAGTATGCGGAACTGGCTCACCCTACTCAAGCGCAAAAACCCCCACGCCACCTCTGGCATCTGCGAGCAGTGCTCAAGCACTTCGCTCAAACGTAAGATCGCCACCTACCCAGTCGATCTTAATGGCAGGCTCGCCGGCAGACGCATCGATGTCTACCGTGTTGAACTTGATCAATACCGAAAATGTGGCCATCTCATGCCCACCACAGAGGGACAAGCCAAGGTCAAACGCTGTGTCAAAATAGGAAGAAATATCTTCCTTAAAAACCTCAACTAGCCACACCGGCTACCCACATTTTGTGCGGAATAGCCGAAAAATCAAAGCCACACCCACTTCCTTGCTCAGCAGGTAGCGGAAGTTGCCGGAATTTACCTGTTTCAGGGCCATGCCCTGGATCATCAGGGCCAGGGTTTGCTGGCCGGTATTGCCACCGACGCTTGCCACGATGGGCATGAGCGCGGCCAGGGCCACGATCTTTTCGATGGTGCCCTCGAACTGGCCGATGATGCGGGAGGCGACGATGTCGTTCTCACGACAGGCTGATCGAATTTGAAACTGCGGAATGCTTGCTGCTGAGCCCCACGAAGCCGCCGTTGTTGTTCTCGGCCCGCTTGCACATCAGCGCGGCGAAGATCGGGCTGGAGAAATCATCGCCGAACACGTACAGGCTGATGCGCTTGTCGCCCGCCTGGAAGTCATCTCGATATGCGCCTTACACCAGCGGCGGCGGCGCCGGGGCGTCGGGTTCGTCATCGTCTTCATGGATGTCCTTGTCGACGATCAGCAACCCGCCCTCGTGCGCCGACAAGGTGGCCAGGCCTCCCGTCTTGCCGGCGGATTCGCCGCCGATGGCCTCGGGCAGGAAGCCGCCCGCCTGCCGGCTCCACAGACGGTAATAGGCGCCGCCCTGCGCCAGCAGTTCGGTATGCGACCCATCCTCGATGATGCGGCCGTCATCGAACACCAGTATGCGATCCATGTGGGCAATGGTCGAGAGCCGGTGCGCAACGACGATGACGGTCTTGCCGCGCATCACCGTATTGAGCGTGTCCTGGATCGCGTGCTCGGTGATGGAATCCAAGGCCGAGGTGGCTTTATCCAGGATCAGGATGGGCGCATTCTTGAGGATGACGCGAGCGATCGCGATGCGCTGGCGCTGCCCGCCGGAGAGCTTGACGCCGCGCTCGCCGACCAGTGAATCTAGCCTTCCTTGATCTGCGCAATGAATTCGTGCGCATGCGCCTTGCGCGCGGCCACGGCCACCTCCTCGTCGCTCGCCTCTAGCCGGCCGTAGCGGATATTCTCGCGCAGCGTGCGGTGAAACAACCCGGGGTCCTGCGGGATCAGGCTCAACTGCGTGTGCAGTGAATCCTGCGTCATGCTGCGGATATCGACGCCATCGATGAGGATCCGGCCGCCCTGTGGATCGTAGAGGCGCAGGATCAGGCTCACGAAGCTCGACTTGCCCGAGCCCGACAAGCCCACCAGGCCCACGCGCTGGCCGGCCGGGATGTGCACGCTGAGTTTGTCGAAGACCTTGCGCCCCGGCGTGTAGCCGAAATCGACTTCACGAAACTCGATGTCGCCCCGGCGGATGGGGATGGCCTTAGCCTGCGGCGTATCGATCAGTTCGTGCGCGCGCACGATGGTGTACACGCCGTTGGAAACGTTGCCCACGTATTCGAAGAATTCCAGGAAGCGCCGGCTCAGATTGCGCGCCTCGTTGATGACGAGCAGCGACAGGCTGACCGCCATGACGAAGTCGCCGACGCCGATCTGCCCCTGTCCCCACAGACGCAAGGCGTAGTACAGCAGCCCAACCTTGAGCACTGCCGCCGCCGAAAACTGGAACCAGCGAATGCCCTCGGAGTACTTATGGGATATTAGGATGGCCTTCATCTCGCGCATCAGATTGTGCTCCAGATTCTCGCGCTCGAAGCCCAGGCGCGCGAATAGCCGCGCGCTGGTGAGATTGGTCACCGAATCGACCACCGTGCCGGTGGTCTCGCTGCGCGTGGCCGCGGCCGCCTGAGCATACGGCCGGCAACGCCTGGCCAGCAGAAAAGACACGCCGATAAAGAATATCGCCCAGGCCAGCGCAAATAGCCCAACTGCGCATGCGCCTGGAACAACAGCGCCACCGCAACAGTGATCGCGATGGCGATAGGCCAGAATTCGGTGATCAGCGCCCACAGTGTCTGTGTCACGCCCATTGAGGTTTCCGATATGCGATGCGCGAGCGCACCCGCGAAGTTGCTACTGAAATAACGATAAGAGTGATGCTGTAAGTAATGATAAACGATGCGCGTCACGCTCTGGCGCTGGCGCGGACCGAGGCGGATCTGGATGGCGCCGGCCAGCCGGCCGAATACCAGTTCACCCACACACAAGGCGACGAACAGCAGCAACGGCCCCCGCAGATGGGCAACCACCGCCATCGAGGTTTCCTGCGCCGTGGTCACGCTCTTGATGATGCGCGAGAGCGCGTAGGGGATCATGATGCCGCATGTGGCGTTGGCGGTCTCAAACACCAGCATGCCGAGATACCACCAGCGGTATCTGCTACGAAATAACAGATGAAGCGGAACGGGGTGGCCGGCAGTGCGGGTGTGCCGGGCGCACGCTGAAAAGTCTGAATCGCTGGGCCCTCATCCGGTGGGAGAACGTTAGCAGCATGAGATACAAGAAAGTATAAACATCCATTTTTCCCAAAGTCCACGTGTCGTTCACAGGTAGTAGACAGCCGTCCGCCACGCTATCGGCACGAAATCTTACTGAATTCCTCCACTACCGCCGAAGAATCCTTCCTCTCTACCTCTACTTTCCGGTCAACACCGCCATCAGGCCGTGCGCGGTGGTATTTATAGGGCTCCTGTGCAAATCCTCGCATTTGAGACTACGCACCGCCCGGCGACGTGGGACGGCCAGATTCTCGGTGACGATGGGCAGCTACATCCGGGGGGCGCTCCCTTACCGGGTCCTACCCTCTAATGATCTGACGGTTGCACACCCTGGCTGCTTCGGCCGCCAGGGGGCCAATGCCGCCGATTCCCGCCGCGTTGCGGGGCCATTGTCGCCCGCAGATACCGCACCACTGTGTCGAGTCTGACAGCACGTTCTTCGTTGTCCGTGAATGCCGCAACTCGCTTGCCCTTCATCAGGTCTTGCCCATCGGAGAGCGTTAGGCTCACGCGCGCTCCCTGGCTCTTCTGTCGGTTGCTACACACCGGGTCGGCGGTTGAGGAGCGGGAAAGCTGCTAGGAATTCCGACGGTCGCTCGTAGGGCAACTAGGGGTCGAACCCGCCTATTTAGCTTTCTCGATATATCAACATCAACCAAGGCCGACAGACGCGCCACACCCGTCATGCCATGCTTCCCGCAGGGATGCCATCAAGCGAATGACCGTGAGCAAGTGGCAGTCCCCTTGCGGCTACTGGCTCAGTGGGAGCGGGGGGAGCATGAGCGGATTATGCAGGCGAGGCAGGTGCAGTTCATCAAAGATGACTTCGTGTGCTTCCTGCTAGTCGCTTAATGTCATGCGGTAAGGCTACCTCAATGACGCCGTATCTTACGCGCGCGATACCAATCCCTCTCGGCCTCACGTAAATCGTCAGCATATTCCGCCAGTTCGGGAACCTCCGCCATTTGGGCATAGGTGAGATAGCAATAACGATCCCAAAGCTCAGGCGGGAGTAACGACGCGATCCATTCGGCGATGTCGGTCTGGGCCAGTTCAACGTTGCGCATGAAGTGTTCCTCCGATGTTTTTGCTACGGGTGTCGGGTGTTAGCTATCGCCATCGGAGAGGAGGGACTTCCCATACATCGGGTGTGGATTGCCGGTGACGGTAGCAAGCGACTCACGGGAGTATATAGCCGACTATCGGACGATGTATTGCTTCAGATCAAGGACGGCGGGCAGCGACACTTCGTTCCAGGGGGGCGCCACCTCGGCACGTGTATCCGCGGCGTGGCCGGACATGGCGCCGGGCGGGGGCGGCGATAGCCGGCCGCTCTACCAGTGCAGCGCGCGCAGGCGCGTGGTCTTTTTATGCTGATGGGCCTCCATGCGCGACAGGATATTGCCCAGCACCCGCAGGGCGTCGAGGATGTAGTCGCCCTTGTTCAGCATGACGCATTCGGCGCGCACGCTCATGGCGGCATCCGTGATCTCGGGGCGGGATTTCGCCCCGTGCTTCGCCAGCGTCTCCAGCACCTGGGTCGCCCAGATCACCGGTACGTGCGCCGCCTCGCACAGCCACAGGATTTCCTCCTGGATCTCGGCCAGCCGCACGCTGCCCAGTTCCACCGCCAGGTCGCCGCGGGCGATCATGATGCCGAGCGCGTGGCGGCCGATGGTGCCGAGGATGATCCCGGGAAGATTTCTGACCGCCCTGCCGGTCTCGATCTTGGCGATCACCGGCAGGTGGGCGGCGGCGCGACGCTCCAGTTCCCGGACCAGTTGCAGTACGTCCTCGTGGCTCTGCACGAAGGAGTAGCCCACCATGTCGGCGTGTTCGCAGACGAAATCCAGGTCATCGAGATCCTTGTCCGTGAGCGCCGGCAGGTTCAGTTCCGTGTCGGGAAAGTTGAGTCCCTTGTCCTCGCGGACCACGGCCCCCCGCGGCGCCGCCTCCGCCACCCGCAGCAGGGCGCCATGATCCTGCACGGTCTCGACGACCGTGCCGATCTTGCCGTCGTCGATCCAGACCGTGTGCCCGGGCCGGAGTGCGCGGATGACCTCACCGTGGGAGCAACTGATGCGGGCCGGCTCGATGATGGTCCCGCCGTCATCGCGCCGGGCGTCGCGGCCGGGTGCGCCATCGGCCACCAGCAGCAGCGGGTCGCCGCGAAACAGGCGTATGCGCACCGGTTCGCCCCGGAAGGGGGTCAGGGGCACGCCCGGACCGAAGCGGTAATGCCCGCTCGCTCCGCGCCGGTACCATTCGAAGCAGGTGTCGGCCGCCAGATAGGCGCTCTGCCGGCAGTACGCGATCAGGTCGCCGCCGAGCGCTGCGTCCGGCGATCTCGAGGTGGCGGCGTTTGCCGCGCGTGTCGGTGAAACTGAGGCGGTCGTCCGGCAGCAGTTCCTCGTGGATGGCCGCGGGTATCGTCAGGCGGTACTGTGCCGCGCCGGCCGCCCCGGCGGGCAGTTCATCCGGCTGGGTATCGGCGCCGATCAGCACGGTTGCCGGTTCGACGACGGCGCCGTAGCGGTCGCGCCTCACCTTCAGGTGACGCACCGCGGGACCGGCGGCGATCGGCCCGGTGCGCAGCTTCTGCCCGGCGAGGTCCATCAATATCCGGCACGGGCGGCCGGTCTCCGCCTCGGCGCGGCGGATATTGCCGATCATCCGCCGCCAGGTCGCGCGGTCATCGTGGGCGCAATTGATGCGCGCGCAGTCCATGCCCTGCAGCAGCAACTGCCGCACCGAGTCGTAATCGGTGGCGTTGTCGCTGGCGAAGGTCACCATGATGCGGACATTGCGCTCAGCGGGTTTCGGGCCGAATAACTGCCCGGTGTGTTCCTCCAGGATGCGTCTGCCCTCGGCGTGGGTGACGACGTCCCCGGCGCCGGCGAAGGCCGGCGCCGGGCGGCCCGTGAGGCGGGACAGGATATCGATCACGCTGTCGAGATTGGCGAGGATGTGCGCCTCGCCGCGCCCGAGCGAGGACAGCCCGACCTGCGCCAGCCGGTCCTGCAGTGTACGCAGCTCGTGCTGGCGCACCGCCAGGTAATGGGCGAGGTTCGCGGCGCTGGGCGTGTAGCGGGCCTCGGGAAAACAGCTTTCAAACTGTTCGAGGCGCGCGGCCGCCCGCTGCACGGCGACGGTGCGCAGCTCGATGACCTCTTCGAGCAGCGACTCCAGCGAGGCGCTTTCGGTGCGCGGGTTCGGGTTCACGACGCAGGACATGGCGCACTGTATAGAGGGAGGATGTTAGGAAAAGATTAGCGAGTGAAAAGAATTGGATTAAGGCGCGAATGGCACTTACTCAGGCGGTTCCAGAATCGATGTAGGGTGGGTCAGGCACGCCGTTGGTGCCGTAACCCACCGGATGTGCCGCCAGGCACTCATTAAAAAGATGCGTTGTGTTGCTGCGCAACGCTTGGTGGGTTACGCAAAAAACGCTAACCCACCCTACATTTCGGCTCCGGCTAGGAGAGTCTGCCGGCCAATCGCTGCCGGCAATGATGCCGCTCGGGTCGATCTTTTCGATCAGCCGTTTCCAGATCGATTCGGGGTCGGCGCTGAAGATGACCGCCGGATCGGCGTCAACGATGTACCACTCTTCACGTTCGATCTCAAGCGTCAGTTGCCCTGGCGTCCAGCCGGCATGTCCCAGATAGAAGTGCAGGGCATTGTCCGGTTTCTTCTCGGCCAGCAGCCGGTCGAGAACGCGTGCGATCGCCGCTGAGGTAGACATCGTCGGAAATATGCTCCACCAGCCGGCTTTCCTGATCGTTGCGGATCAGCATCGACACCGTGCTGAATTCCACCGGTCCGCCAAAGTAGACTGGACGGGAGTCGACGCCCTGGTCGTCGATGTCCGATACGGCATCGGAAAGATTCAGTCCGCTCGGGCGGTTCACGATCAGCCCGCTGGTGCCCAGAGGTCCGTGTCGCAACAGATAGATGACGGATTGTGCGAAGTGGGGGTCATCGAGCTCTCGTCTGGCCACCAGAAACAGGCCGGCCGCCGGTTCCCTCGCCAGGGTCACGGTATTTCCGACGCGGATGAGGGACATGGCGGTATTCGACGCGCCCGTACCGCCGGCATTTGCGGCCAGCAGCAGGATGATAGCCGTGAATCAGTAGGGGTCTGATTTGGCGCATATGCCCAATTATAGTGGGTTACGGGTGTCTGTTCAGGTAAAAAATGCGGGGAGGTCTTCCAGGTTTGTTGCGGTTAGATTACCGCTTTCGCCAGGCGAGCTCCGATCGAGCGTCCCGTGTTCCATGGTGTGTACGGCGGGTGACGCGGCAGGATGTTGCATCCCTTCGATGGAACGTTTGTTTGGCGGGTTGTTTCGGTGTTGGTAAATCCCGATAATCCGGCTTTCCGGGAAGACCATTGTTTTCTTGCACCGCCGGGTCGAGGATGATGCAATATTCCCGTCCAGGACCATAGCCCGATGAGCCACAGCCACGAACGCCTGCTCTCCGCCATCCTCCAGGAACCCCTGAGCGCCAACATCCACTGGCGCGATGTCGAGTCCCTCCTGCAGCACCTGGGCGCCGTCATCGAACCCAGCCACGGCGCGCGTCTTAGGATCGAGCTGAACGGTGTCATCGGTACCCTGCACCGTCCCCATCATAGCGGCGTGTGCAGCAAGCAGGACATCCGTCATCTGCGCGATTACCTGATCGCGGTGGGCATAAGTCCGCCCTCATAGAGGAATATGCACCGCCGTCCCGGTTCCCGCTGATCACCGGCGGGTGTTCGGGATGGCAAAGCCGGATGGTTAATCTAGACTCATAGCAGTGTCCGCAATCCGGTCAATGGCCACAGCCTGCGGATCCGGATACCTGACCGGGTGGCGAAGCCCGCGGGTCGTCGCCGCCTACCGCACCTGTCTCAGCAAATGGAGGGTAACGGGATGAATGAAAAGAACATCAATCAGAGTCGTAGGGACGCGGTCCGGCTGCTGCTCGGCGGCATTGCCGCCGGTCCGCTGCTCAATCTTGTCAACGTAACGGTAGCCCGTGCCGGGGATCTGCCGCATCTCGGTGAAGACGATCCGATGGCGAAGGCGCTGCATTATGTGAACGATGCGGCCAAGGGCAACCGCACAGCCAAGGGTGGAACCGCCGCCGGCGAGCAGTATTGCCACAACTGCCGGTTCGTGCAGGCGGATGCCGGTGATTGGCGCCCCTGCCAGTTGTTCCCGGGCAAGGCGGTAAATGCCAATGGCTGGTGCATGTCCTGGACCGCCAAGAGCTAGATCATCCTGCATTGGGGCTGTCCCGCGCCGTTTCCGATCGGGACAGCCCGCATGCGTCATCCCGGATATCATCCTCGTACCGACAGGCGCCGGTTGCGCACCTGTTTCCCGAATGGAAGCAGAAAATGTGCGCCGACCCCGCAACGTCGTACAATTCCTCCATGGAAACACCCCGCACGTTCACGGACGACATCCACGCCACGCTGCAGCGGGTTTTCGGCTATGCGAGCTTCCGCCCGCACCAGCAGACGATCATCGAGGAGCTGATCGCCGGCCGGGACGCCTTCGTGCTGATGCCGACCGGCGGCGGCAAGTCGCTCTGCTACCAGATCCCCGCGCTGCACCGCCCCGGCGTGGGCATCGTGGTCTCGCCGCTGATCGCGCTGATGAAGGACCAGGTGGACGCCCTTAAGGCGAACGGCGTGGCAGCGGAATTCTACAATTCCTCGCTGGGACTCGGATGAAGCCCGCCGGGTGCTGGCGCGGCTGCACGCCCATGAACTCGACCTGCTCTACCTCAGTCCCGAGCGGCTCATCAGCGGCGACTTCCTGGAGCGGCTCGCCGGCATCGACATCGCGCTCATCGCCATCGATGAGGCGCACTGCGTCTCGCAGTGGGGCCACGATTTCCGCCCCGAGTACGCGCAGCTCGGCGTGCTGCGCGGCCACTTTCCCGGGGTGCCCCTCGTTGCCCTGACCGCGACCGCCGACGCGCAGACGCGCGCGGACATCGTGCGCGTGCTCGGCCTGGCGCAGGCCGGACACCACGTCACCGGCTTCGACCGGCCCAATATCCACTACACGGTGCTGGAGAAGCACAAGCCGTTCGAGCAGCTCATGCGGTTTCTGCAGCCCCGGCAGGGCCAGGCGGGCATCGTTTATGCGCTCAGCCGCAAGCGGGTGGAGGAGATCGCCGGGAAGCTGCGGGAGAAGGGACTGCGCGCGGCGGCCTACCACGCGGGCCTGCCGGCCGCCGAGCGCCGCGACGTACAAGAGCGTTTCCTGCGCGATGAGCTGCAGGTGGTGACGGCCACCGTCGCCTTCGGCATGGGCATCGACAAGCCCGACGTGCGTTTCGTGGTGCACTACGATCTGCCCAAGCACATCGAGGGCTACTACCAGGAGACCGGCCGCGCCGGCCGCGACGGCCTGCCCGCCGATGCCCTGCTGCTCTACGGCGCGCAGGACATCGCCACCGTGCGCTGGCTGATCGAGAGCAGCGAAAACCCGGAGCAGCGGCGCATCGAGGCGCACAAGCTGAACGCCATGGTGGGACTGGCCGAGAGCGTGACCTGCCGGCGGCGCGTGCTGCTCAATTACTTCGGCGAGCGGCGGGAGCAGGACTGCGGCAACTGCGACGTCTGTCTCGATCCGCCGGAACGGTTCGACGCCACCGAGGCCGCCCGCAAGGCCTTGTCCTGCGTCTACCGGGTCGGGCAGCGCTTCGGCATTGCCCATGTGATCGACGTGCTGCGCGGCGCGGACACCGAGCGCATCCGCGCGCTGCATCACCAGCGGCTCTCGACCTGGGGCATCGGCCGCGACCGCAGCGAACAGGAATGGACTTCGATCCTGCGCCAGCTCATCCACCGCGGCTACCTGGTGCAGGACATCGCCAGTTACTCGGTGCTGAAACTGACCGACGCGGCGCGCCCGCTGCTGCGCGGCGAGGAGTCGCTGGAACTTGCCCGGCCGCGCATCAAGGAGCAGGCGAAGAAGAAAAAAGGGCTGCGGGCCGATGCCGGTCAGGGACCCTACGACGAGGCCCTGTTCGAGGAGCTGCGCGCCCTGCGCAAGCGGCTCGCGGACGCGCAGGGCGTGCCGCCCTACGTCGTGTTCGGCGACGCCACCCTGATGCAGATGGCCCGTATCAGGCCCGTGGACGAAACCGCGCTGCTCGGCATCATCGGGGTGGGGCAGCACAAGCTGAAGCAAATACGGCGCGGATTTTCTCGATGCGATGCCGCCTACCGCGCAACGAACGGGGAAGCCTAACTGCCCCGGCGGCGACCGCCAGACTATAATCCCGCCACCCAGCGAGAGGACACGGCCTTGACCGGCAGCGATTACAACCCGAGCATGATCAGATATTGCATCGCCTACCTTAAAGGCCAGCGGCTGGGGGATATCAGGATCGACGATATCAGCGAGACCCTGGAACGCGAGGACACGTTCGTCTGGCTCGCGCTGCACGAGCCCAATGAATATCTGCTGCAATTGGCGCAGAGCGAGTTCGACCTGCATGAGCTTTCAATCGAGGACGCGCGCCGCGCGCATCAACGACCCAAGCTGGAACAGTACGGCAGCACGCTGTTCATCGTTCTCAAGACCGCCATGCTGTCGGATCAGCAGGTGCAGCTAGGCGAAACCCATATGTTCGTCGGGCCGCGCTTCTTCATGACGGTCCGGCACGGACCATCGGTCACCTATCTCAAAGTCCGGGAACGCCTGGAAACCACGCCGGCACACCTGGCGAGAGGGCCGGCGATGGCCGCCCACGGCGTGATGGACTTCGTGGTCGACAACTACGGCCCGATCGCCGACGCCATGGAGGCCAGATTCGAGCAGTTCGAGAAGGATCTGTTCGCGGGCCAATACAACCGGGAGACGATCGAGCGGCTCTACGACCTGAAGCGGGAGCTGCTGGTATTGCGCGGCGCGGCGGCGCCGGTCCTGGAGATTACCGATGGCTTGATTCGCTTCCACTCCGACCTGATTCCCAAGGATGCCCGCGTCTATTTCCGCGACATACACGACCATGTGATCCGGTTGCTCTCCACCATCGACGAAACGCGCGAAATGCTGACCGCCGCGATGCAGGTGAATCTTGCGCTGGTCTCCGTGGAACAGAACGAAGCCGTGAAGCGCCTGGCCGGCTGGGGCGCCATTCTTGCGATACCCACCGTGGTGTTCAGTCTGTATGGCATGAATTTCAGACACATGCCCGAACTCGCCTCGGACTACGGCTATCCAGTCATCCTGGCTGTGGTGGCGCTGGTTTGCATCTGGCTGTATCTGCGCCTCAAGCGGTTCGGGTGGCTTTAGAAAACAGCACGGGGACAGATTCTGGAGGCAGGTACTTCTTATGGACGATACATCGGTGCTGCTCTGGGGCGTGCTATTCGGGTCTGTCGGTGTCGGGTTCTTTATCTATGGGCGGAAACAACAGGCCATCGTACCGCTACTTGTCGGAGTCGCTCTGTTTGTCGTTCCCTACTTCATATCAAACGTCTACCTTCTGGTGCTTGTCGGACTTCTTTTGGTTGCCGTACCGTATTTTGTGAGAATCTGAAGCGAAAGGGTGACACAAAACATTTTTTCCCCTTGGGAAGAATCGATATATATCTGGCCGCTCCGTGCAGGGTAGCGGTACGCTATAATCCCCCCTGACCGGATGCGGCTGAGCTAACACGTAAACGATGGGAGGCATCCATGACCACGACGGCACATAAAGCCAGTTACTCGGAAAGCGTTTAGAGCTTTCCTGAAGTTGTCTGATACTCACGATGGCGGGCATGGCGCTCGCCACCCCGCCGCCGTGGGCGCCGGCCCACGGCTATCGCAGCAAGCATCAGCAATACGACACGACGATGACGATGATGGTACAACGGCGGCAACAATTTCTACCTCCCCTGGTTGACAAGGGGTTATCACAGCGACTATGTCACCGGCGGCCGCTGCAACCGGGAAAAACTCGGCGCCGTGCTCGGCGGTGTCATCGGCGGTGTGGCGGGTTCACAGATCGGCGACGGCAAGGGTAAAACGGTCGCCACCGTCGCGGGCGCCGTCATCGGCATCCTGGTCGGCCAGTCCATAGGCCGGCACATGGATGAAATCGACCAGAACTGCACCGGGCAGACGCTGGAATATGCGCCGGATAATGTACCCGTCAGATGGAGAGACCCGGATAACGGCAGTGCGTACACGGTCACGCCGGTGCGGACCTATCAGGCATCGGAGAACCGCTACTGCCGTGAATACCAAACGGATGCCATCATCGGCGGCAAAAAGCAGCAGGTCTATGGAACCGCCTGCCGCCAGCCGGATGGAAGCTGGCAGAGGATGTGAGGAATGAACGGGGTCAATACTTCCGTTTGGTCTTCGCCGCTGTGTTTTCGGCTGTATACGGAATGTTTGCGCTCTTACGCCCTGCACGCAATCAGAAGGAGAGTTCCTCTATCCTGACGCCGTATTCACCGTCCGCGAGGGCCTTTTTGACATTGACCGGGTTGCCGATGTGTCCGTGGGTATAATCGGCCAGGTTGATGATCGGGTATGACCCGTACGGCGTCTTGTCAGGATCGAGGATCAATACCACGTTGGGTTTCAGGCGCAAACCCGGATTCTGGGATATCACCACCGCGACTTCACCGCTGCTCAACTCGATGAGTGTACCGGTCGGATAGGTGCTGAGGGCGTGAATGAAATTCTTGACGAGTAACTCGTTAAAGTAGCGTCCCTGCTGCTGATACATCATGTAGGTGGCATTGGAGGGTGAAACGGCTTTCGCATACGGCCGCGTCGATGTCACCGCCACATAGAAATCGATAATGCCGGCAATTTGTCCGAGGAAGGGTATTTCATTACCTTTCATGGCCGCGGGATAACCGCTCCCATCCAGCCGTTCATGATGGGTGCGGATGATGTCGAGGATGTCAACCGGAACTTCGGCGTTGTCGGAAAGGATGCGGATGCCGTGCTCGACGTGGGATTTCATCAGCGCCCACTCGTCGTCCGACAGACGGCCCAGCTTGTTCAACAACTTGTTAGGCAGCGCCGTCTTGCCGATGTCCATGAACAGGGTACCGGTCGCCAGGGCGTTCAACTTGTCCCGTTCCAGTCCCAGTTCCCGGCCCAGGGTCGTCGCCCACACCGAGGCGCTGAGGGAATCCTTGTAGACGTGCGAGTCGAATTTCTTGATTCGGGTAAGCCAGATATAGGCGTCCGGATTGCGCTCGATGCTGTCCACCATGAATTCGATGGACTTCGCGATCGTCGGTAGTTTGAGTTCCTTGTCCTCACGCAGGGCGTTTTCTATCTCCATCATCAGATGGGAGATATCATCATGGGATTTTCGAGCTACCCGCAGTTCCTCACCGACCGAGTTCGTAACGCTGTAATGTTTCCGACAAATAACATCGGAGTAGACCGGCCCCGGTTTGGGAACGGAAGTCCTGCTGCTGAGCTCGATCTCTTCGTCCGGCAGCATGATATAGACATGGCTGCATAGTTTCTTCAGCTCCTCGATTTCCGCCTTTTCCCGGATCGGAAAGCCCTGGAACAGGAACGGGGATTCGCACCAGGGGCGATCCAGACTGGAGACGAACATTCCAATCTCGACTTCCGCAGTACTGATTTTCGTTACCGGCATTGGCTGATCCTCATCGCGTGATTTCAACAAAAGGCAACTGTATGGCATGGGTGATAACGGCACTGAGTCACATTTCTATATACGTATTTCTACTTTACTGAAGTCGATAACCGGATAATGACCGCCCTTTGCACTGTCATCCATTGAATAACTAAGGGGAAATTCACCAATGGCCTAAGAGAAAATCTACCTATGAACTAATTTTTGAGAAGCCTAGGAACATCCCACAACTTGATGCGTACACGATGTTCCCGGAGTCCACTCAGCAGATTTTCGCTGAGTAAAAAGAGTTCCCCGGCCCCGCTCCCGGGTTATTGATCGTCCATAAAAGTCTTTTTGTATCCTGAGGCTTATATTATCCTTCGACACGCAACATCACCTTCATCAGGCACGGGAGCGGATATGAACTGTATCAAAGGAATCTTCGTATTGTTGGTCGCGGCGGCCGTGGCCGGTCTGGTCACCCTCTACTCCGGGATCATCGATGTGGGCGCCACCAATCCACACAATGCCTTTACCCAATGGCTGCTCGGCGCCGCGATGGACAGCTCGGTACGCGCTCACGCCAAGGGCGTCGAGGCGCCACCGCTGGAAGATCCCCAGTTGGTCGTGAACGGGTTTCGCCACTACCGGGAGATGTGCGTCGACTGCCATCTTGCCCCAGGCATTACGTCATCGGAAATCCGCAAGGGCCTGATGCCCGAGGCGCCCGCGCTGCAGGAGGTGGTGGAGGAGTGGACCTCGGCGGAGTTGTTCTGGGTCGTCAAGCACGGTGTGAAAATGACCGCCATGCCCGCCTGGGGACCGACCCATAGCGATGAAGAGATCTGGGCCATCGTGGCTTTCCTCGAGAAGCTGCCGCACATGAGTGCACAGCAGTACGAGGATATGGACAGGACCGCCGGCCCCGGCGAGGGGGATGAAAACAGCGAGCACCCGCACGCCGAAGGAGGTCACGACCTTGACCACGAGCCGGCCCACCCGCACTGACCCGGCTTCATGCCCACCCTTCCCGTGTGATGCCGCGCATCCCGCTATTCGCCTGCTTGCTGTCTTTGTCGCTGTGTTGCCAGGCGGGCGGTGAGGCCGTGCCGGTAGCGGCGGTCGTGGCGCGCGCAGGACCGCAAGTGGACTGGGTCAGTCTGCGCTACGAAGCAAACAAGATGGGCGTCACCCTGTCGACGACGCTCGATCTCGCGGAATCCTCGCGCCGGGAAATGCAGGCCCCGCCTTATAGTGCCCTCGGTAACGCGGCATTTCAGACCGCCGTCGCCGACGTCATGCGGCTCGGCATCCATGCCCATGCCGAAACCGCGCTCGACAGCTACAATACCGAAGGCCGGATCTGGTTCGATCCCGCGAGCGGCGCCGTCCTGCAGATTGACCGTCTGAAACCCGGTCACGGGCGGCTCCCGCAAGATCTATCGTTTCGCCGGTGACGGCGTTCTAAGAATCAGGACTGGAACCGGCTGGCCGGAATGAGGCGGCACAAGCGCCCGCCTCCTGGACGAAGATCAAGCGGAACTTTTATCCGTATGCCCCGGTCGCCGCCGGCTGCGACGTCGTGACCACCCCGGCGCTGCTGCTTTACCGCGCCTCTTCCGTGGATCCCGCCGACGGCGGCAAGCCGCAATGCGTATTCTTCGATGACGTGCTCTACCGGGTATGGCTCGAGCCAGATGGCGATGCGCTGCGCCCCGTCGACTATGCCGTGAAAGCCGGCGGCACGACGCATAAGGTCAGCGGCAACCGCAGGATTCAGAAAGTGTCGCTCCGGGTCGAGCCGATCACCCCAGGGGCGGATCCGGCGGCCTTCGAGCTGCTGGAACTGCGCGGCGCCATCGCGATCTACCTCGATGCCGCCAACCGGCTGCCGGTTCAGATCACGGGTGAGCGGGCCGGGGCCGGAGAGCTGGTTATCGGGCTGGTCGAAGCGGGTCTTCGCGATTGAACCTGCCGGCGGTTCATCGTGAGCTGCCTAGCCCGCATGCGTGACCTGACCAGATACCGCCGTATCGCCTTATACGCGGCGTTGTTCCTCGCGCTCACCCTGTTGTGTCTCGACAGAACCGCGGCCTACCTTCATCGCCCCGGCCCGGATTCAAGGGCAGTGGTCATCTACACCACGGCGTGGTGCCCGTTTTGTAAGAGGCTGCGAGCCCATCTCGACGCTCGCCACGTAGCCTACACCGACTATGATGTCGAAAAGTCCTTCAACGGCGGCATGGGATTCTGGGCGCTGAGAGGCAGGGGTGTCCCGGTTTCGGTGGTAGGCCCCGCCATCATTTATGGCTTCGATGTCGGGAAGATCGACAAGGCGTTGACCACGCTTGGCTATGAGATCGGCACGCCGCAACGCGGCGAGCCGCCCGCGCCGGAGGCCGCGCAAGCCGGCGGCGCCTCCCGGCTTTGACCGCGGAGCGCGTCGAACCGATTCCATAAACGGATAATATCGCCAACCGACAAGCTCGCAGGAAAACCCATAACGGAGAGGTTCTTTCATGTCCGAAGAACACACATCGCAGAGGCGTGACGAACTGCACGAACTGATCGGCGCCCTCGATATCCTGACATTGCTGCGGGAGGAGATGGAGCAATGGCTGGAGGAAGCCCAGGATCAGTCGGAGCGGGAGACGCTGGAAAATGTGGTCGGGCACCTGGCAACCATGGAAGTGGAATACCGGAGGCGTCGCCGGATCGTCGAGGGGGTTAATCTCTAAGACACCTCAATAAACAGACCTCCGGGGTCTTCATCGCCGTAACGCCGGGCCGGTAAAAAATGATTGCCGTTCCCTTCGGACTGTGGTTATCCTTCCCCGGTCATGATCATCGGCTCACTGGCACGCAATCGCATGTCTGACAGAATCCACCGGCTTCTGTTTGCGGCGCTGCTCGTCATCGGCCAGTTGAGCCTGGTGCTGCACCAGCTCGATTTCGATCATCACGCCAACGGCAAGGAATGCACGATCTGCCTGGCGGCCCAGGGTCTCGATCACGCGCTTCCCATCGGATTCGTACCCCCGACGATCGAGGTTGTCGCCGAATCCCCCGGCGCCTTGCCGGCGTCCTTCACGGTTACCCGCACCCCGGTGCGGCTGGTCGCACGTTCCCCGCCCGTCCTCGCACTGCCAGCCTAGTTTTTCCCGTTAACTCGATTCCACCGCGCGTGCCGTGATCAAACGGCGTGCGTGCCGTGCATGGGGGTGCAGCATGAGTCCAGGCGTAAAAGCTTGTATCACGACATTGGCATTGTCTTTACCCGTCTGCGCCTATGCGGCGTCAGCGGATGAGTTGGCGGATATCCGCCGGCAAATGGAAGCCTTGCAGAAGAATTACGAGGCGCGGCTGCAGGAACTCGAAACCCGGCTGGAGCAGGCAGAGGCCCTGGCGCGGCAGAACCAGAGCGAACTGGCCGAGGCCAAAGCCGCTCCGCCGGCCGCCGCCGCGGAGTACCCGGCCCCCGCGTCGCCGGGAACGCCGGCCGTCGGCAACGCGTTCAACCCGGCGATGTCGGTGGTCCTGCAGGGTTCGGTGAACAGCTATTCCGAGGATCCCGACGACTATGCCCTGCCGGGCTTCCAGTTGGGCGAGGAGGGCGGACTCGCCGCCCAGGGACTCACCCTGGACGAGACCGAAATCACGGCCTCGGCGAACGTGGACCCGTTGTTTTATGGCCAGACGACCATCAGCCTGGCGGATCAGAGCAACGGCGGAACCGAGGTCAGCATCGAAGAGGCCTATGTCGATCCCCAGATGCTGCCGGCCGGTCTGGACGGACGCTTCGGGCGATTTTTTTCCGACGTCGGCTATCTCAACCGGTTTCACTCCCATGCCTGGGATTTCCATGACGCACCGCTCGCCTATCGGGCCTTTCTCAACAAGCAGTACGGCGACGACGGCGTGCGCCTCGACCTGGGTGGCGCCGACCGACACCTATGTCATGATCGGCGGCGAGACCTTTGCCGGCAATAATTTCCCCGCGGGCACCTCCAACCGGGTGTTCGGCGACGTGCAGAGCCTGTTCGTGAAGTTCGGCGGCGACGCGGGGGCGAGCAACGCCTGGCAGGCGGGCGTGTCCGGGCTGCGGGTAAACGCGCACGATCGCCAGACCGAGGTGCCGGGCGGCGCCAGCGACACCTTCAACGGCGATTCCAATTTGCTGATCGGGGATTTCGTCTGGAAGTGGGCGCCGAACGGCAACGCCACGCAGCGCAACTTCAAGTTCCAGAGCGAATACTTCTATCGCGACGAGTCGGGCGACGTCGCGGTAGACAACGCCGGCAACTCCGCCTTGATGGATTACAACGGCAATCAGTGGGGCTGGTATGCGCAGGGGGTCTACCAGTTCATGGCGCACTGGCGCGCCGGGCTGCGTTATGACCGCCTGAGCGCGGACAACAACCTCAAGGTAACCAGCCTCGGCGGTTTCGCGACTAACGCGGACGTGATCGACGCCTCCGGCCTCGACAACAACGGGCATCACCCGCAGCGCTGGACGACGATGCTGGACTGGTCGCCCAGCGAGTTCAGTCGCCTGCGTCTGCAGTATGACCGCGACGAATCCCTCATCAACCGCATCGACAACGAGTGGACGCTGCAATACATCATGAGCCTCGGCGCCCATGGTGCACACGAATTCTGATTTGAGGATGAATCCATGACACGTTATCTGCTTTCTGTTTTATTCGCACTCCTCCTGCTGCCGCTCAACGCGCCGGCCGCGCTGCGCGTTTTCAGTTGCGAACCCGAGTGGGCGGCGCTGGTGACGGAACTGGCCGGCGATCACGCCGAGGTCTTTACCGCCACCACGGCGCAACAGGATCCGCACTATATCCAGGCGCGGCCCAGCCTGATCGCCCAGATGCGGCGCGCCGATCTGGTGGTCTGCACGGGGGCCGAACTGGAAGTCGGCTGGCTTCCCGTGCTGATGGCGCGCGGGGGAAATCCCAAGGTCAAGCCGGGGACCGATGGCTACTTCGAGGCGGCGAATTTCGTGCCGATGTTGGGGGTGCCGCAGCGTCTGGACCGGGCCGAAGGGGACATCCATCCCCGGGGAAACCCGCACATCCAGCTCGATCCGCACAATATCGAGCGCATCGCGCCGGCGCTCGGTGAACGCCTGGCCAAGCTCGATCCCGCGAATGCCGGGGATTACCGCAAGCGCCTGGACGATTTCAACCAACGCTGGCAGACCGCCATGCAACGCTGGGAAACACAGGCGCAGCCCCTCAAGGGGATGCCGATCGTGGTGCATCACGAGTCCTGGACCTATCTCAATCACTGGCTGGGTCTGAACCAGATCGGCACGCTGGAACCCAAGCCCGGCGTCCCCCCCAGCAGCAGTCACCTGGCGGAACTGCTCGAGACCTTGAAGGCGACGCCGGCCAGGGCGGTCATCCGCGCGCCGTTCGAGGAAGCGCGCGCCTCCGAATGGCTGAGCAAGCAGGCACCCGGCCTGGTGATGCTCGAATTGCCGTATACGGTCGGCGGCAACGCGCAGGCCAAGGACCTGTTCGGCCTGTTCGATTCGAGCATCGAGTTGTTGAAGGGGGCGCAGCCATGAATACCGATGGTCTGGACATCGTCATACTCGGCCCCGCCTTCCTCGCCGGCCTGCTGGTGCTCTCGACCCATGTGCCCCTGGGGCAGCAGGTATTGCGCCGGGGCATCATCTTCATCGACCTGGCGATCGCCCAGATCGCCGGCCTGGGCGTGCTGTGGGCGCATGCCATGGCGTGGGAGGAAAACGCCCTGACGATACAGTTGACGGCGTTTTCCGCGGCGCTGCTCGGCGCGCTGGCCCTCTATCTGTGCGAACGGCGCTGGCCCGAGATCCTGGAAGCCGTGATCGGCACGTCCTTCATCCTGGCGGCGAGCGCCGCGATCCTGATACTCGCCAACAACCCGCACGGCGGCGAGCATCTCAAGGACCTGCTGGTGGGGCAGGTCCTGTGGGTGGACCGGGACCAACTGGTGCCGGTCGCCCTGTTGTACGCGCCGATCCTGTTCGTGTGGTTCCGGCTTCGGGGGTTCGCACCGATCGATACTTTTCTATATTCTGTTCGCGCTGGCGATCACGGCGTCCGTGCAACTGGTCGGTGTCTACCTGGTGTTCGCCAGCCTGATCATTCCGGCCCTGGCGGTGCGCCGCTTCGAGAAATACGCCTTGTTCGCGGCCTATCTGCTGGGTATCGCGAGCTATGCCGCGGGGTTGATCGTGTCGGCGCTGCTCGATCTGCCCGCCGGCGCGGTCATCGTCTGGGTGCTGGCGTTGTTCGGCCTGACCGGTGCGCTGCTGATCAGGCGTTTCATGGGAGCGCCCGCGGGAGTCGG
>CAVYZN010000018.1:0-28870 GCA_963773065.1 uncultured Gammaproteobacteria bacterium | reverse complement strand
GCCCTGCACGAGAGACCGCCCGATGGGACGTTACCGGACACCCGCACCGAAATCCTCGCCCTACATCACCCCGGAGGGCCATCAGGCTCTGCAACAGGAACTGAAGGACCTGTGGCTGCGCCGCGCCGAGGTCACTCGCGCCCTGACTGCCGCCGCCGCCGAGGGTGATCGCTCGGAGAACGCCGAATATATCTATCGCAAGAAGGAACTGCGCGAGATCGACTGGCGCCTGCGCTACCTGCAGAAGCGCCTGCCGGAGCTGAAGGTGGTGTCGAGTCCACCGTCCAATCCGGAGCTGATCTTTTTCGGTGCCTGGGTCAGCCTGGAAGACGCCGACGGCGTAGAGCGAGTCTATCGCATCGTGGGCGCGGACGAGTTCGACACCGCCCGCGACTGGATCAGCATGGACGCCCCGCTGGCGCGCGCCCTGATGAAGAAGACGTTCGATGACGAGGTCCAAGTCGAGACACCCGGCGGAGTCCGGCATTACCTCATCGTCGGGGTGCGCTACGAGGCGCCCTGATCGCCGGCGCGGGCGGAGACGCTGGCCTATGTCGGGAATGCCATCGGATACAGCTCGGATTTTTCACCGCAAAGACGCAAAGAATTGTAGGGTGGGTTAGCGTATTTTGCGTAACCCGCCAGGCGTTGCGCAGCAACACAATGCGTTTTTTAATGAGTGCCTGCCGGCACAGTTGGCGGGTTACGGCACAAACGGCGTACCTAACTCGCCCTACATCGATGATGGAATCATCTAGGTCAGCACGCATTCACCCGCTTCACTTCGTGGCCGCGGCCGGTGATAGGCGTCGCAGGCGGAACAGTCCCTCGGTGGCGCCGCCGTCGCTGGTGAAATAAAGCGCGCCGTCGGGCCCGAAGGCGACGCCGACCGGGCGCGCCCAGCGCTCGCCATTATCAAGCTGGAACCCGCTGACCAGATCTTCCACGCCCTGCGCCACGCCGTCGCGGAAGCGCACCCGCACCAGTTTGGGAGGTCGGCGCGTGGCGGGGTTGCCGAACGCCCCGCCGGTTGGTCGCGTGCCCCAGGAGCCGTGCAGGGCGACCACGGCATCGCCCGTGTATTGCGCATCGAGGGCGCCCGGCGGCACGAAGGCCACGGCCATCGGCGCATTGCGCGCGGGAAAGGTCGCGACCGGGATGGCGACATCGCTCTCCGGCCGCGGCGGCCGGCTCTTCACGCACTCGTCGCGGCGCAGCCGCTCCCCGTCGTACTGGAACCAGGGCATGCCGTGAAACGAACCGGCGTCGAGACGGCTGAAGTATTCGGGCGGCTGCTCGTAGCCGTGGTGGTCCGGCCCGTTGTTGCTCGCATACATAACCCCGGTCGCCGGCTGCCAGTCGAAGCCGACCGGGTTGCGCAGACCGGAGGCGTAGGGTTCGAAACGCGGCGCCGCGCCGTCCTCGCGCAGCACCAGCACGCCGCCGCGCCGTTGATCGAACGGATAATCGGCGCCCAGATACTGGTCGCTGCAATTCTGGCTGATGCCGAGGCTCACGTACACGCGCCCGTCCGGACCGATGCGCACGGTGCGGCTGCTGTGCCCTCCGTCAGGCGGTAATGCCGCCAGCAGGGTGAGCGCCTCCGGCGGAATGGCCGTTTGACCCGGCCGGTAAGGCGCGCGATACAGGCCGTCGGTCTGCGCGATCAGTATCTCGCCATCGCGCAGCGCCACGCTGTGCGGGTAGTTGTTCAGAGTGATCAGCACCTCGGGATGCGCGTAGGGCGGCGCGAGCCGGTAGACCTTGCTGGATTTCGAGCCGATGAACAGATCGCCGTTAGCGGCAAACGTCAGCAGACGCGGCCCATCCAGCTTCGTAGTCAGCAACTCGAGGGTATAACCCGCCGGCAGAGTCACCCGCTGGCTGGCGCCGCCCTCGAGGATGAGTTCCTGTTGCCGGTATTCGAGCGCCGGCGCCGCGGCAACGTACAGGCCGCCGAGCAGGCAAGCGAGACGCGCCGTTTTGCCAAGTCGTCCGGTCGTGCTGAATACCCTCATGCGGAAACCCTCCCGGGTGGATAATTGACCTGACGAGTATACCGGCCGGAACGGGCATTGCCGCATCGGGGTTTGTCCGTGATCGTCGCGACCGGAAGCATGGCTTGCTATGGCATGTCGGGAACTGTCATGCTAGAAATTGAATACATCCATCACGATCCTGAGCCCGCTATGAAGCCCTTGCCGTTTCGCGCCAATCGCCCCCTGCAGGGCATGCTGCTCTGGCTGGTGGTGCTCTGGGCGATCACCGCGATCGATCCCTTCAACCGGCATGACTGGTTGCTCGAGAATCTGCTGGTCTTTATCTACGGATTCCTGCTGGTGATCAGCTACCGGCGCTTCGCCTTCTCCAACCTCTCCTATGGTCTGTTCACGGTGTTTCTCAGCCTGCACCTGGTCGGCGCGCACTATACCTATTCCGAAACACCGTTCGGCTTCTGGCTCCAGGACCTGTTCGCCCTGGAACGCAATCACTACGACCGCATCGTGCACTTTTCCTTCGGCCTGCTGATCGCCTACCCGTTTCGCGAACTGCTGCTGCGAGCCACGGGCGTGCGCACGTCCTGGTCATACCTGCTCACCGTAACCGTCGTGCTGGCCTTCAGCAACTTCTATGAAATCATCGAGGCCATCGTCGCGGAAATCGTCAGTCCCGAACTGGGCTCCGCCTACCTCGGCACCCAAGGCGATACCTGGGATGCGCAGAAAGACGCTTTTGTGGCCTTTCTCGGCAGCGTCATGGCCATGACCGTCACCTGGTTGACGGTACGCGGCGCGGCGCGACCGCCGGCCGGTTACACGTATTAACGACGCGCCTGCGCAAACACCGCCAGCGCGCGTCTTGAACCGGCGGGACTGTCGGTACGGGTAATATCGTGTATAAATAGCGCACCGGCTGACATCCAGAAAGTCACAATAAATGGCCATGCGAGACCTGACGACGATCCACGGAGATACTGATTTCCGCGCCGCGACGGTGCCCGTGTCCGCACCTGGGCGCGAGGGCACATCAGCGCCAGCGGTAAACCGTCTTTCATGAACAAGATCAACATCATCATCGCCGTGGCCATCACGGCGGTCACCATCAGCGTCTGGGCCTGGATCAACCGCCCGGACACCGAGCCGCCGTGGCCGCCGGTCATCCAGGGCTTCTCGTTCTCACCCATGCGGGCCCACAACAACCCGCTGCTCGGCAGCTATCCAACCGTCCAGGAAATTGAGGAGGACCTGGTCTTGCTGAGGGGCAAGACCAACTCCGTGCGCACCTACACGCTGGAAGGGACGCTGGCAGAGATTCCCGGCTCTAGCCGCCAAGCACGGCATCAACGTGGCACTGGGCGCGTGGCTCGATACCCGCCTCGATCACAACGACGCCGAGATCAAGCGGCTGCTGGAGATCGCGCAAAAGCACCGGCGCAACGTGGTCCGGGTGATCGTCGGCAACGAGGCGGTGCTGCGCGGGGACATCCCGGTCGCCAAGTTGATCCAGTACCTCGGCAAGGTGCGCGCCAAGGTGAAAATTCCGGTGAGCACCGCGGAGCCCTGGCACGTCTGGAAGAAAAACCCTGAGCTGGTCAAGCACGTCGATTACCTCGCGGTGCACGTGCTGCCCTACTGGGAAGGCGTGCCCGTGCAGCGGGCGGTGGACTTCGTGGTCGAGCGCATCAATGAACTGCGGGTGATGTATCCCGACAAGCCGATCGTGATTACCGAGGTTGGCTGGCCCAGCAATGGACGCACGCGCCAGGGCGCGGTCGCCTCGGATGCGAATGAGGCGATCTTCCTGCGCCGCTTTCATCCAACGGGCGGCGCAGGAAAATTACATTTACTACATCATGGAAGCCTTTGATCAACCTTGGAAAACGGCACGCCAGGCAGAAGGCGCCGTGGGCGCCTACTGGGGCGTGTTCGACGTCGAGAGGCAACCGAAATTCGCCTTTTCCGACCCCATTGTAGGAATCCCCGGCTGGCCCAAGCTGGCCGGGATCTCCGTGCTGCTCGCCGCCATCACCTTTGCCATGCTGCTGATCGACAGCAAGACGCTGACCAGCCATGGCCGCAGCTTTCTCGCCATCATCGCCTATGCCGCCGCCACGGCCGCGGTGTGGATCGTCTATGAATATACCCATCAATACCTGACCCTCAGCACCATCATCATCAGGGCTGCTGATGCTGGTCGGCATGATTGGGGTGATCGTGGTGCTGCTGATCGAGGCGCATGAGTGGGCCGAGGCGCTGTGGGTGCAGGAACGGCGGCGGCTGTTCAAGCCGCGGCCGATGGCCGATGCGGACCTGCCGATGGTCTCGATCCATGTGCCAGCCTACAACGAGCCGCCGGAGATGCTGATTGAAACGCTCGATACCCTCGCGCGGCTGAATTATCCCCGCTACGAGGTCCTGCTCATCGACAACAATACCAGGGACCCCGCCGTCTGGCAAGCCGGTCGAGGCGCACTGCCGGCTACTCGGCGAGCGCTTCCGCTTCTTCCACGTCGACCCCCTCGCCGGCTTCAAGTCCGGGGCATTGAATTACGCGCTCGCGCACACGGCGAACGAGGCGCGGATCATCGCCGTCATCGACAGCGACTATCTGCGTCGACCCGGACTGGCTGCGCGACCTGGTGCCGCGGTTCCAGCGCCCGCAGATCGCCATCGTGCAGGCGCCGCAGGATTACCGGGACGGCGGCGAGAACGCCTTCAAGGCGATGTGTTACGCGGAATATCGCGGCTTTTTCTTCATCGGCATGATCACCCGCAACGAGCGCAACGCGATCATCCAGCACGGCACCATGACCCTGGTGCGCAGGTCGGTGCTGGCCGAGGTCGGCGGCTGGAGCGAATGGAGCATTACCGAGGATGCCGAACTCGGCCTGCGCATCTTCGAGAAGGGCTACGAGGCGACCTATTTCCCGAACAGCTACGGCAAGGGCCTGATTCCCGACACGTTCATGAACTACAAAAACCAGCGCTTCCGCTGGGCGTATGGCGCCATGCAGATCATGCGCCGCCATGCGGCGCAACTGTTCGGCGGCGGCGCCAGTCGGCTGACCGCCGGTCAGCGCTATCACTTCCTGGCCGGCTGGCTGCCATGGATCGCCGACGGCATGAACCTGGTGTTCAACCTGGCTGCGCTGGGCTGGTCACTGGCGATGGTCATGATGCCGGCACGCTTCGACCCCCCGTTGATCATCCTTTCCGTCCTGCCGCTGGCGCTGTTCAGTTTCAAGATCGCCAAAGTGATCTACCTGTACCGGGGCGCCCGGGTGGTCGGAACCGCGCTGGCAGACACTGGCCGCCATACTCGCGGGGCTGGCGCTCTCGCACACTATCGCCAAGGCCATGCTGTTAGGCATGGTCACCAGCGGCAGGCCCTTTTTGCGCACACCCAAGCGGGAACACAGCCTGGCGCTGGTGAAGGCCCTGGCGAGCGCGCGTGAAGAAAGCCTGTTCATGCTGGCATTGTGGGGCGCCGCCGCGGGTATCGTCATGAAGCACGGATCGGACAGCCTGGATCTCCTGCTCTGGATCATCGTCCTGATCGTGCAGTCGCTCCCCTATCTGGCGGCGTTGTTGATGTCCCTGATCAGCGGCCTGCCACGCATGAGCGCGAAACTGGTCTATGCGGATCATCCTGCCGCTACCGGGAAAGCACCGGCGGCGGTGAACGGCGATGCCGGCATGCCTACGGCGCACCAGAAGTAACCGTCGCGGGCGGCTTCGCCTTCATTCACCCGCAACCCTCCCGATACGAAGCCGGCACTGACGCGGAGGCGGCCATCGGGCAAAATACCCTGCCGTGAATCCTGACAGCCGCGAAGACGATCATACCGCCGCCGGCCGACCCGGCGGCGAGCCGCTCGCGCGAGTCATCGCCAGGCTGGCGCAGCGCTACCGCGATGCCCCTCGCGCCGTTGAGTACGGATGAGCTGGCCCGGCGTCTGGCGGCATTGCAGTTCGCCGACGCGGCGCTGCGCGATCTCGCCGCCCTGGATGGCCCGAGCTACGCGTCCGCTGCAGGTGGCCGTGATGGGGCCGACCCAGGTCGGCAAGAGCACCGTCGTCAATCTGCTGCTCGGCAAGCGCGTCGCCGAGGTGAGCCCGCTGGCAGGCTACACCATCCACCCGCAGGGTTTCGCCATCAACGCCGCGGGATGCGAGCCTGGCATGGATCAAGCCCTTTTTCCCCGGCTGGGAACGCCTCGACGAGCGCGGCGCTGACCCGCGACCGGCTCGACTGCTACGGCCTGCGTACCCTCGGCGGCGACACGGCCGGCATGGCCCCCGATACGGTGATCTGGGACACGCCCGACTTCGACTCCTTCAAGGCCCACAGCTATCAACGCGGCGTGCTGGAAGTCGCCGCGCTCGCCGATGTGATCGTGCTGGTGGTGAGCAAGGAGAAGTACGCGGACCTGTCGGTGTGGAAAACCCTGCAGTTGCTGGAACCCCTGCGGCGGTCCCTGGTGGTGTGCCTGAACAAGACCAACGGGGACGCCCGGGAGCCTGCTGGTGGCGGCGCTTGCGGACCCGGCTCGCCGAACTGACGGCGGCGGCCGGCGCCATCGATGTCATCGCCATACCCTACTGCCCCGACATTGATGCGTTCGCGGCCGCGGGCCGCCCGCCGGAGGCGGCCGAACTGCGCGCGGCGCTGCACCGTGCGCTGGATGGCGTGGACCGCCGCGGCGTGGCGCCGGCGTGGGGGCGCTGCTGCAACGCGCACTGGACGGCCTGGATGGCGCCGGTCACGATCGAACTCGGGGCGGCCGGAATCTGGGAGCAGTCCATCGACGCGGCCATCGGCCAGGCGCTGACAGCCTACCGGGATGAGTTCCTGGATCACCCGCAACGTTTCGACACCTTTCGCCTGGCCATACTGGAACTCCTGCAATTGCTGGAATTGCCCGGGCTTGCCAAGTCCCTGACACGCATCCGCCAGGCGATCACCTGGCCGGCCCGCCAGCTCCTCGATTCCCGGCACCTGAAGACCCTCACGGGGCGCCTGCGCGGCCGGGCGGCGCATGACCTGCCCGGCGAGGAACTGATCCTGCGCGACCTGCTGGAGCAATTGCTCACCACGCTGTCGCGCGATGCCCTGCGCCGCGGCACGCCGCATGCGCCGGGCGCCGCGTTCTGGCAGGCGCTCGGCCTGCGCCTCGCCGAACGGCAGGCGGACCTGACCGGGCAGTTCGCCGCGGCCGCCCATCGCCACCACCTCGACTTCCAGTCCGGAAATCGAGGCCGCGGCGCATGAACTGTATGCGAACCTGCAGCACAAACCCGCCCTGCTCAACACGCTGCGCGCGGCGCGCCTCACCACCGACGCCGCGGCCATCGCCCTCGCGCTGAAAACCGGGGGCGTGGGGCTGAACGACCTGCTGTTCGCGCCGGCGATGGTGTCGCTGACCTCCCTGCTGACCGAAGGCGCCCTCGGGTCTTACATGACGCATGTCGCCGGCAGGCTGAAGCAGCCCAGTATGCCGCCGTAGAGCGGCGGCTATTCAACGGCCCGGTACGGGAGGCGTTAAGCGCGCTGGCCGAAAACCTCGAGGCGCCCGGTCTGTTCGGCATTACGCGGCCGGAGTACGCGGCGGCGGAACAGGCGCTCAAGGCGTGGCGGCATGACTGAACGGGTCTCCCAACTGCGCGAGCGGGTCGGCGCCTGGATCGCCCGCGCGCAGGCCATGGCCTGGCTCGGCGAGACGGAACTCAAGGCGCTGCGGCAGGTGGAACAGCGCACGCCGGCCGACCTGTTCACCCGGGCGCAACCTGCCCGCCCCCTGGTCGTCGCCTTTTTCGGCGGCACCGGCGTGGGCAAGAGCAGCCTGCTCAACCGCCTCGCCGGACAAGCCATCGCCCGCGTCGGCGTGGAGCGCCCGACATCCCACGAGGTCACGGTCTATGTGCACGCGGCGGTGGAACTTGCCACCCTGGCGGAACACTTCTCCGTGAACCAGGTGCGCATCGCGCGGCATGCCGATGCGGCGCGGCGCGATGTCCTGTGGATCGACATGCCGGATATCGACAGCACCGAACAGGGAAACCGGGAACTGGCGTTTGCCTGGCTCCCCCATGTCGACCTGCTGATCTACGTGGTCAGCCCCGAACGCTACCGCGACGACATCGGCTGGCGGGTGTTGCGCCGGCGCGGCCACCGCCATGGCTGGATGTTCGTCATGAATCACTGGGACGAGGGCGCGACCGAACAGCAGGCGGATCTGGTCGCGATCCTGCATCGAGGCCGGTTTTGCCGACCCGCTGGTGCTGCACACCTGCTGCGGCGGCGGACCGTGCCCGGATGACCAGTTCAACGAGCTGGAGGCTGCGATCCGGGCCGTGCAGGCCCAGCACGGCCAACAGGAACTCGAGCGGCTCGGACACCGGGCCCATATGCAGGACCTGGCCGCGGTGCTGGAGGCGGCGCTGCGACGCCTCGGGGAGACGGTTGACTGGCGGGACATAGGGAGCGGTTTTCAGCGGGACTGGTCGCACGCGGCGGCGGCGATCGCGGACGGCATGATCTGGCCCATCCAGGAGATCGCCGCGGAATTCGCCAGCCGCGACGCCGGTCTGCTCACGCGCTTGCTGGGGGAACGCCATGACACGGAAACACGGGGACTGGAACGCTCGCGGGAAGCGCCGCCCGCGCCGCGCACGGCCAGGGAACGTCAGGCGGCAACCGCGCTCTGGGACCCCTGGGCGCAGGGCAAGCTGACCGAGGTCTGCGATACCCTGGAGATCGCACTGCGGCGCATCGGGGTGGCCCCGCAACCGCTGCTCGCACGCCTGCAGCCGGTGATCGGCACCGCCAGTCAAACGGTCGATCAGAGACTGCAACAGTCATTGCGCCAGGGACTGGCCCGTCCCGGCACGCCGTGGCAGCGCGCACTGCGCCGCATCACGGGCGCGGCGCTCAGTCTGCTGCCCATCGCGGCCCTGCTGTGGGTGTCGTACCAGGTGATCACCGGCTTCCTGCAGGGCGCCGACCGGGCAGGCGGCGTATCTTGGCGCCGACTTCGCCATTAACAGCCTCCTGCTGGTACTGGTCGCCTGGCTCCTGCCCTTATTGCTGCACCGCCGCCTCAAGCCCTCCACGGAAGCGACGGTGATACGCGCGCTGCGCACGGGCCTCGGACGGGGACTGGAGGAACTCAACGTGAGGGCGGAGGCGGCGTTCGCGGCGACCAGCGCGGAACGCGGCGCGTTGCTGGTTGAGGCAAACCGGCTCCTCGATGATCTGGGTCGCTACGGCGGCGCGCCACATCCCGCCCCCGAGCGCGGCGGTCGCACGCCTGCTGGCGGCGCCGGATCATCCCGGAGCCGCCAAACCGCAATCAATGTGAATGGGGTGCGCTACAGCGGCGCCTTGCACCCGGCTTCTTTTAGCACGCGGGAAAAGGTACTCTGGACCCGGTCATCATGCGCCCTAATCGAATAAAACCGAAGATCCTGCAATACGCGCTCATAGCGTGCTGCATCGGCCTGGCCCTGGTTCTCATGCCGATCCGGGCGCAGGAGCAAAGCGTCAATCCCGGCATCAACCGTAACTACGAGAACCCCGACTGGGCGCAGTGGGTTGCCGCCTTCGAGAATGAGGGCCGCGAAGTCTACGCGCGGCGTCATGCCATCGTCGACGCCACCGGTGTCCGTCCGGGCATGGCCGTGGCGGATATCGGCGCCGGCACCGGTCTGTTCACGCGACTCTTTGCCACCCGCGTGGCGCCCGCCGGCAAGGTCTATGCCGTCGACATCTCGGCCACCTTTATCGAGAATATCCTGCGCACCTGCCGCGAGCAGGGACTCGGCAATGTGGAAGGCATCGTCAACACACCCCGGGACGTCACCCTGCCGGATGCCTCGATCGACCTGGCCTTCATCACCGACACCTATCACCACTTCGAGTATCCCGCGAGCATGCTGGCCTCCATCCGCCGCGCACTGCGCACGGGCGGCGAGCTGGTCATCATCGATTTCCGGCGTGACCTCCGTGTCAGTCCGCCGTGGATCATGGGTCATGTGCGCGCCGGCAGAGACACCGTGATCCGGGAGGTGCAGGCGGCCGGCTACGATTTCGTGGAAGAGAAACCCGTGCTGCGCAGCAATTACTTTCTGGTGTTTAAAAAGACCAGTCAGTGAACCACCCTGAACCCCTGACCGTTAAATGAAAAACTATCAGACAACTACTTACATTACATTTCACGGAAGACCGATTAAGTTATACGGCCAGAACCCGCCTCTGGAGCGACGCGACGCATGAACGCTATCGAACAGAAAAACGTACTGGGAGAACCGCTGGAAACCTGTTCCCTGCGACCGCTGACCGGCTATACCCGCACGGGGTCCTGCGAAACCGGGCCACAGGATCCGGGCGTGCACACCGTGTGCGCCAACGTGACGCAGGCCTTCCTGGATTACAGCCGGGCACATGGCAACGACCTGGTCACGCCCATGCCGGAATTCGGGTTTCCCGGCCTCAAGCCCGGTGACCGCTGGTGTGTATGCGCGGCGCGCTGGAAAGAGGCATTGGAGGCCGGTTGCGCATCTCATGTGTGCCTGCGCGCCACCCACGCGCGGACACTCGAGGTGGTTGCGCTGGCCGATCTGAAGGCGCATGCCATCGACCTGAGCTAAGAGCCTGTGAAAATATCGCCAGCCTGCTGCGGACGCCGCTTTGCGGCTGCGGCGGCGTTGCGCCACGCGAAAACTTCGGTCATTTGGCTCGCCAAACTCCCTTGTTTTCGCGCAGCGCGCCTTGCCTCGCACGCCAATCGACGCCCTCGCGACGGCCGTCG
This sequence comes from uncultured Gammaproteobacteria bacterium, assembly GCA_963773065.1. Classification (GTDB taxonomy): domain Bacteria; phylum Pseudomonadota; class Gammaproteobacteria; order UBA9214; family UBA9214; genus CAVQCA01. The sequence continues at coordinate 18,060 of CAVYZN010000018.1, read as the reverse complement.
ATATTTTCACAGGCTCTGAGGCGAGGACCCCGCGCGGCGGAATTGTGATTGGGTGATGGACATCTCGAAATTGGGTTTCTGGGCCATGATCCTCTGCTGGCTGTCGGCCATAGGCGGCATTGCCCTGGCCATCCTCTGGGCCGCTTCGAAAAGCAAGCATCCGGTTGATGACGAATTACTGGTCAAGTCCCTGCAACTGCGCCTGAAGGCCGGCGAGCTCAACCAGGAGGAGTACGAGAAAAAGCTTGCTGACCTGCATCGGGAATAATCTCGCCGGTTGAATCCTGCGCCATAGGAGTAGCGACCGCCGGAATCATTGTAGGCTCCGGCTCCGCATGGCAGGATGGGTGGCATGGCTGGGGAAGATCCGGCAGTGCAACCCGAGCACCAGCGTATTGACCTGCCAGTATTCCGGAAAGAGCACCCAGTCAGCCGACCGGAGCAACGGCAGATGCCGGAGAAAGAGTTCCGGTTTGATGTAGGTGGCGCCGGGCAGTTTCAGTGTGCGCAGCGCATCAAAAGTAACCAGTTTCATACCCAAAACAACGGTTGCCGGACACGCGCGGATTTTCCCGGCGGTGACTTACACGAGAAGCTACGCCTCGCTTTCCCTTCGATTTCTCAACAATCGCCGCCGGCAAGGTTGGTGCGGTTCGGCAGCCTGTGTATAGTTAGCGGCACTGTCAGCACCTACCCAGCGGACTCGACCATGGCAGTTACGCCCCACGCAGCGCCGATAACACCGCCGCCCTCTCCGCTCAAGGAGATCGGGGTGAACCTCATCGACAATCCGCGCCTGTGGCTGGAAGGTGCGCTGCGCGAGTTGACGGTGGCGCTCAAGACTTTTCTGCCCCACCTGCTGGAGGCGCTGGCGCTGCTCGTCATCGGCTGGCTGGCGGCATTCATCGTGCGTTGGCTGGTGCACCGTTTCGGCAAGGGACTGGACGTGATCCTGTCCGTCGTCCACCGCTGGCTCGGCCAGGAGGTCACCCGCGCGCGCTGGTCGGTCTCGAACCTGGTCGGCAACGTCGCCTTCTGGATAACGCTCACCTACGCCGTGAGCGCCGCCGCGGAGCAGCTCGGCCTCATCACCTTCGCCAACTGGGTGCTGGGACTGCTGGGTTACCTGCCGCGGGTGCTGATCAGCGCCTTCATCCTGTTCATCGGCTACCTGATCAGCAGCGGCATACGCAACATGATCGTGGCGGTCGCCGACTCCAGCGGTTTTCAGCATGGACTCTCGCTCGGTCACCTGGTGGCGGGGCTTATCCTCGCCTTCGCGCTGCTGCTGGGGCTGAATCAGCTCGGGCTCGATGTGAGCCTGTTCGCCAACATCATCATTCTGGCGGCGGCGGCGCTCTTCGGCAGCGCCGCGATTGCCTTCGGCATCGGCGCCGCGGATGCGGTGCGTAACGTCATGGCATCGCACTATGTGCGCAAGGTCTATCGGCCCGGACTGCGGGTGCGCGTGCAGGGGCTGGAGGGCGAGATCCTGGAGATGACCCAGGTGGCGGTGATGGTGGAGACCGCGGAGGGAGAGGCCTGGATCCCGGCGCGCGCCTTCCTGGAAACCGTGTCATTGATCATCGAGGAACAGGAACCCGGCCGTGCTTGACGCGCTCACCAAAGGTTACCTCACCCTGCACCCGGCCGCCGCGGCCCGCACCCTGGCGCGCCTCGATGGCCGCGACCTCAAGGCCATCTTCCAGGCCATGCCGCGCCCGCTGGCGGCCAGCGTGCTGGTACACATGACGCCGGTTGCGTCCGCCCGCTGCCTCGGCCATCTGCAGACCAAGGCGGCGGCCGAGATACTCGGGCGCATTCCGTCGCTGGCGGCCGTGGCGGTGCTGCGCCTGATGAACGCCGAGCAGGTAAAAGGCCTGTTCTCGGCCATGCCGCGTCCGGCCGCGGCCCGGCTGCGCCTGCGCCTGCGCTACCCGGAAACGGTGATCGGTTCTTACGTCGATGCGGATGCGCTGACCCTCAACCTGGATCAGCGCGTGGGCGACGCGCTGCGTCTGGTGCGCCGCGTCGGGCAGCGCACGGGACACACGCTTTGCGTGCTGGACGAGAACCGCCGTCTGGCGGGCGTGGTTGACCTGCGCGACCTGCTCGGCGAGCGCGACCGCAGCAAGATCCAGCGGGTGCTGCGCCCGGCGCCCGTGGTGCTGAACGCACGCGCCGCGCTGCAGACAGTCACCAACCATCCCGCCTGGTTGACCCACGACAGCCTGCCGGTGGTCAACCGTGAGGGCCTGTACCAGGGTGTGCTGGCGCGCGCGAAGGTGATGACGGAAGAACAGCATCTGCTCACCGAAGTGGCGGAGCGCAACGAGCTTTCCGCCACCCGCACCGCGCTGGCGGACATCTTCTGGCTGGGCGTAGCGGCGCTGTTCACCGGCAACGCCGGCGCGAGCGCACACCACAAGACGGAAGACTGACATGAAACCGGGGATCGACAACGCCATCCATGTCCTGCAACGGGACCTCATCGAAGACCATCCGGACGACGCCGTGCAGTTGCTGGAACGACTGCCGCCCGCGGACATCGCGGACGTCCTGTCCAGGCATCCCATCACCGTGACCGCGCGCATATGGGAACGGCTGTCCCCGGATGTCGGCTGGCGCGCCATCGATACCCTGGCGGAAGCCCGGGCGACGGAGGTGCTGCGCCACATGGGTACTCCCCGTGCGGCGGCGCTCCTCTCCATGGGTGATCCGCAGTCCCGCGAGACACATCTGGCAAGGCTGCCGGCGGCGACCGCGGAGGAGGTGCGCGCCATCCTTTCCTATCCGGCCGATAGCGCGGGCGCCCTGATGGACCCGCGGGTGCTGCTGCTGCGCCCCGACACCACGGTGAATGAGGCCCTCGCCCGCATCCGCGCGCTGCGACGGCGTGGCGTACGCATGCTGTTCGTGGTGAACGCCGACAATCGTCTCGAGGGAGAGGTGGACATCCAGGACATCGCCACCGCGAGCGCGACGACGCGCCTCGATGAGATCCAGCGCCCGGTGCGGGCGGTGGTCGGCGCGCTCGCGCCGCGCGAGGAGGTGGTGGACATCCTGGAGCGCTACCGCCTCACCGACCTGCCGGTGGTGGACGCGGAGGAGCGCCTCATCGGCGTGGTCCGCTACCGCAACCTCATGGCCGCGGCCGAGGACGAGGCCACCGTCGCCGTGCAGACGATGGTGGGCGTCAGCAAGGACGAGCGCGCCCTCTCGAAGGTCTCCTTCGCCGTGCGCAAGCGCCTCCCGTGGCTGCAAATCAACCTGGCCACTGCCTTCCTCGCCGCCTCCGTCGTCGGCCTGTTCGAGGGCACGATCGCCAAGTACACCGCGCTGGCCGTGCTCATGCCGGTCGTGGCCGGACAAGGCGGTAACACCGGCGCCCAGGCGCTCGCCGTCACCATTCGCGGCCTGGCACTGCGCGAGATCCGCGTCCAACACTGGCCGCGGATCATCTTCAAGGAGATGTCGGCCGGCTTCTTGAACGGCGCCGCCGTCGCCTCCACCACCGCGCTCGCGGTCTGGGCGTGGAGCGGGTCCCCCGGTATGGCGGGGATCATCGGCGTCTCCATGATCCTCTCCATGGTCATCGCCGCCGTCTTCGGCGCGGCCATCCCGCTGCTGATGACGGCGATCGGCCAGGACCCCGCGCAATCCTCGACCATCGTGCTGACGACCATCACCGACTGCACCGGCTTTTTCAGTTTCCTCGGCATCGCCACGCTGTTCTCGGGTCTGCTGTAACGCCCGCGGCTTAGGCGGTTAGATAATCGGTGTCGATATTGGGTTAGTGAGGTTGAGATAATGGGGACATTCTGGTTTATCGATAACCCTCCGCTCCCGCAGACCCCATTGTTAAACCAGAATGTCCCTGTTTCCCGTTTTGCAAGACTTTTTCTACAGCTTGAACGTGCCGCCTGAGCGGCGGCGTGACGACGCCGCGCGATGGAATGCCAGGCGATGGTTGGCACATTACCTTACCTTTAACTGCATGACATGGCGCCGCGTGCCTGCCCGCCCGACCTCGCAAAAGCCGGCCTTCTCGAAAACGGACACGAACCCCATGAAACGGTAACTCGGTGAATCCGGATCCACGGGGTACGCCTCGACAATCGAGGCGCCGTGCGCCTGGGCATGCTCGACGGCGGCCTCGATGATTCGTTGCGTAATACCTTGACTGCGCAGCCTCCGCACCACGAAGAAACACGCAATCGACCAGATGCCATCATCAGCGCTGTCAGCGACAAGTCGCCGATAGGTGGAGCGCGGCGCCACTGAGCACCAGGCCACAGGCTCACCATCCAGGTATCCGAGCAGCCCAATCGGGATTCCCGCAGTCACACGTTTCGCGATAGCCGCCTTGCGGCTCGCGCCGTCCTTGTGCTTCGCTTCAGCAGGCGTCGATCTCCAGACCATGCACCAGCACGCCTTCGGCCCCCCGCGACTTTCGAACAGACACTCGAAGTCCACCCACAGCCGGGAATTTACCTCGTGAAACACGAGGCGGTCGAGTTCAGCATGATCAGTCATCTTATGCGCAACGTCGTAAATGCTAAAAGGGGGCAGACCACGTTTTCGTATGATCGCTGAAATTCGTACTGTCACAAATGGCAATTATGTCTTGAGTAACGAACGATTCAAGGCAGAAGTGTTCCGCATGCTGCAACGACGTGTCACACCCGGAAAAGTCAGAAGACTTGCAAAGCCAGACTAAAAACGTGGTCTGTCCCCCATTCTCCGATGTAGTGCACGTAGCGACGCCCGTGGGTATTGACAGCCGCGGCCCATAATGCCAACTACGGCCGTTTTTCCAATATCCAGAACTGGTATTACTGGTCTACCCAGGCAGCGTGGGACATCGATTACACGTGAGCATTCGGATTTGACAATTGCGGGGATTGCGTGGATGCAGAGGCCGATAAAACTGGCAACCTGTATGTGTGGCCCGTGCACTCTGGCAACGTTGTAGAGACACCGCTGCCGTCCGCCATCTGGCTCTTCATCTCCGCGCTACTCGGCATGGCGCTACTTCAATGACTACCTCCTTTGCTTTTTTCGTTGTCTACCTCATCGGCGTTATCACGGGGTTTTTACTGTTCGTGCTGATATCACTGGTGCAGTTCGTAGCATCAAGAAAATTCAGGGACAGGGAGAACCAGCGCGAGACATATAGATAATGGGGACATTCTGGTTTATCGATAACCCTCCGCTCACGCAGACCCCACTGTTAAACCAGAATGTCCCTGTTTCCCCATCCTCTGACGCTCCCTGGCCCCCGCCCCGGGCACAGGCTCTGGAAAAGCCGTGACGCAACCCTGATAATCCCCTCAGTCATAGACGCCGATGCCCGTCGGCACATCCCTATTCGCCATTCGAGGACCGACCCATGTCTGAAGACATTACCATCAAAAGCAACCAGAAGGGCATGCGGATCTACAACAAGATCCCCTACACCCTGCTCCTCATCGCCTACCTGCTCGTCGTGCGCTTCACCGGGCTGGATATGCACGGCATCACCGGCTACATCTTCATCGGACTTTGCATCTTCGTGCTGATCGTCGAGTTCTTCAAGTCCGGCGACATCAGTACCGCCTACTTTCTGTCCGATATCATCTTCGCGGTGCTGGCGGTGGTCATCGCCACCGGCCTGATGTCCTACCTGGTGTTCAAACTCGGAGAGACGCCCACCTTCTACCACTGGCTGGGCTACGCGGTCATTATCGGTGATGCGGTAATGAGCCCGTTCAACTCCTTCCGCACCGCTCTGCGCAACTTCGGCGTGGGGAGCTGACCGCCGGACACGATCACCTGGCGCCCGGGCGCCGACGGACGATCAGGCCCAGGCCGGAGAAGAACACCAGCAACGGAAGCAGCGGATCGAAACCGCCGGCACGCCGGAGTGCGCACCCGCCGCCACCTCCACCGCCTCCGCCGCCGCCGCCACTACCCGCGGAGTTCAGCTGAAGCGTGCTGCAACCCTCGGTATCCACGGGCGAACCGGCCGGCGTGTCCGGACACAAATCGTTGACATCTATTACCCCGTCGGCGTCGGTGTCCGGGTTGACCGGAGTCGTGACGGACTGCTGCACGGCGGCGCCGGCGTCGACGATGCCGGCGCCGCAGAGCAGGGAGTTGCAGCTGGAATCCGGGAACGCGCGGGCGCTCTGCACCAGGATGTCACGCACCTGTTGCGGGTTGAGATCCCCGTTGACCGACAACATCAGCCCGGCAATACCGCTGACCTCGGCGGTCGAGAAGCTGGTGCCCGCCACCGGCAGGTAATCATCCGCCTCCGCCACGGTGCTGCCGGTGTTGGAGAGCGCGATCAGATCATCGCCGCCGTCACCACCGGGCGCGCTCAGATCGACCCCGCTGCCGGTGTTGGTGTAGGAGGCGCGGGCTCCGCTGCGCGTCGTGGCCGCCACGGTGACCACACCCTGGCAATTGGCGGGATTCTGATCGGCGACGTCGCCCCAGCCGTTGCCCGCCGCCGCCACGACCACCGCACCCCGCGCGTTCACCTCGTCGATGGCATCCTGCTCCAGGCGGGTACAGGGGCCATCCCCGCCGAGACTCAGGTTGATCACCCGCACGGGATTGGCGTTGTCCGGCACGCCGGGAACCTGCAGACCGGCGGCCCAGCGCATGGCATCGACGATGTCCGAGGTAAAGCCGCCGCACTTGCCGAGCACGCGCGCCATCAGCAGGCGCGACCCGTGGTTCACGCCGGCGATGCCCGTGCCATTGTCGGTCGCCGCACCGACGACGCCGGCGACCAGCGTCCCATGCCAGGAACTGGCCTCGGCAGGTTCGCCTGAACCGCATTCGCCGGCGGCGACCCAGTCACCCGGGTCGGCGGGATCGGCATCGCGCCCATCGCCGTCATTGGCCTTGTCCCGATCGCTGATGAAGTCATAACCCGGCACCGACCGTGCCGGGTCGAGATCGGCGTGCGCCAGGATGCCGGTATCGAGCAGCGCGATCACGACCGCGGGGGCGCCGCGCTCCTGATCCCAGGCATCCGGCAGGCGAACCCCGCCCGCATCCTCGAACAGATTCCACTGCCGGCCATACAGGGGGTCATTGGGAACGAACGAGGGCTTCATCACGCGATCCGGTATCGCGTACTCGACAGCGGGATCGGCGGCCAGTCGCGCGGCCATGGCGGCTGCCACCGCCTCGGGCACCCGTTGCGGCAACGCGAAAACCCGGGCGTTGTAAGACATGGCATGAAGCGGCGTGAGGTTCGTGCCGGCGCGCCGGTTCAACCGCCCGAGCAGCACGGCATCGACCCCTGCCTGGGCTCCCCCGCCATCCGCGGGGTTGACGAACCTGACGATCAGGCGATGGGTCGCCGGCGGCCGCCGGCATCGGCGCCTGGGGCAGACAAGGCCAGCGCGGCAACGAACAGGACGGCGGCAAACCGGGTGCGGTGTCTAAACGTCATAGGGACTATTTCCACCCGGGTTGCCGAAGGGGAGCGACCCGCTGCGTGATCGTGCCGGCGCCGGGACAACTCCGCGTCTCATCGACCGAGAATTCCACCGCCGCGGCCCGGCACCACGGGATGCAGTGTTGGCAGTCTGCGGCACCCGCTCACCCATGCGCCCTCCCGGCATGTCCGTTCAATCACCCGAAGCCGGCAGATTACTGGCGTGCCGGCGCCTGAGGATACGCGGGCCGGTAGTACGGCTGCCAGGAAGACGGCGGCGGATAGTAGCCGTAGCCGTTTGCCGGGTACTGCGGCCGTGGTGCGGGCGCCGCCGGTGGCGCCGGTTGCCTTGAGTCACATCGGGTGCAGGTGACGCCGGCTGCCTTGTGGCTACATCGGCGGTGACGCCGGTTGCCGCGGACACACCGCCGGCGGGGCTGCGCGGCACGCTCGCCCGGCATCGCGGCGGGTGCCGGATTCGCCTGCACCGGATGCGGGGCATCTCCGGCCGCCGCCTCCGCCTGCGGAGTGGCCGCCGTTGCCGCCGGCTCGCTCTGCTCCATGGTCGCGGCAGCCGGGGCAATGGCCGCCGGCTCGAGTGCTGGCGCCGTGTCAGCCTCGGTGGAAGCGGGTTCGGAATGTCCGGCCGTGGGTTCCGGCGCGGCCACCACGCTGATGGGCGGGGCCGTCAGCTCCACTCCCGTCACCGGTCCGGCCGGTTCGATGATCGCCGTGGTCGGGGTGGACACCTCGCTCGCGGCGCGATCAGCGGCGATCCAGTGCCGGTAACCCAGCCAGCCGATCATCGCCAGGATACCCAGCATGACAATCAGGCTCGCCGGCACGCGAGGCGCGGCGGCCCCGCGGGCAACGGCAGGTATCCGCTGGACGGTAACCGTCTCCGGCGAGGACTCGACAGACTGCATGACCGGACCCGGCTGTCCGACGGGCGCTCGTCTGGACATATCCCCGGGGACCCCCCCCCGGGACGCCGCGGGTTCACCGGCATCGAGGGCGATGCCTTCCTCCTCCCACGCCAGGGTCTGCTCATCCTGGGATGTTTCCGCCCTGGCCTTGAGCGCCTGCGCCTGTTCCAGTTGCGAGGCCTTGACGGCGTTCAGCGCCTTGACCGCCTGCGTCGCCATCCAGGCAAGTGATTTCTCATCATCCGCGGCGGCAGGCGCCACGGTCCCGGGGCGCGTGCCGAGAAGTATCCCGCGCCGCCTGGGTGGAAGTTCGGCAGACACCGGCTCCGCCCTTCCTACCACCTACTTCTCCCCCCGGCGGAAGATCGCGACCGGTGTCGGCCCTTTCCTCGCTTGCTTCTTCCCGTCCGCCTTCTTGGCGCCGCTGCTCTTCCATCGGCGTCTTCCTCTCTGGCGGAGCGTCAGCGGATTCGTCGCCGGCCCCGCCGTGCGTTTCTTCCTGCTCTTGCCATCGGCCGTGTTCGTGTCCTTAGCCGCCGGATCCTGCGCCTCAGTCGTTACCGCACCAGTCATAACAAACCTCTGAATTCGGGCCCTGCCCAATAAAAACCGTCATCATTCCCAAATCCGGGCCGCTTTACAACCCGGCAGTTCGAGTCGCGCGTGTATTCACTCGAAGGGATTCATCCGCGCCTGGAGTATAATAAATAATTATAATGCATACTCTCCTCAACGTCATATTCCAACGTGTCAATTGGTGATGCGATGGTAACATTCGCTTCTATAATTCCTATCACACCAACGGTAGGGTTACGCCATGGGTGCTTCAGCCGCTCGTCATACCGCGCGCCGTCAGTGCCGCTTCAGCCGCTGCGCACGAACAGCTCGTAGAGCGTCAGCAGGATCTCCACGACGATCAGGATGACGATATACCATTCGACGCGCAGCGAGTGTTTGGCCTGCAGCAGCTCCAGCTGGGTTTCCACGGTGCGTGAAATCAGCTCCAGCTTGCGCTCGAGGGCCAGCTTGCGCTCGCGGATCTCGAATTCCCGTTCCAGCCGCACGTACAATGGCTCCAGCTCGGGATGATCCCAGAGGATTTCCGGCTTCTCACCCACCTCCACCCGTCCCACCATGCGATGCAGGCTGAGCAGGGTGTCGCCCATGTCCCGCCGCAGTTTGCCGGCGGCCCAGTTGGTGGTGCCCCGGTATTTCATCTCCTTCGCCAGCGGTTCCACCCGGTCGAAGGTCGTGGCGATGCTCTCCTCGTATTCCGCCAGCACCATGCTTTGCGCCAGAACCTCGGCGACCGTCTGCAAGCGGTCCATCGAGGATTCCTGTATCTGCAGGATTCCGCCGCTGAATCCTTCCTCGATCCCCGGAACGATCCGGATGTCGAGATCCTCCGTTTCGATTATGGTCACGCCCTCGCTAACCAGGGGGCTCAGCGAGCCGAGCAGCGCGGCCTCCTCCTCGATCGGCACATCGAACAGCACCACCGCACCGTAGCGGAACAGGACGGCCAGCCCCTTGTCACCCGAAGACAGCGCCAATGGCTGCACGGCGACCCGCTTCGCCTGGCCCAGGCTTCTGAGGTCGAGCTGTTTACCGATCAGCCTCCCCCGCGCCTTGATGGTTTGCACCGCTGATTTGCATGGTCGCACTCATGATGGTTCAGAGGTGGCGGAAGGCTGAGTCAGGTCCGGACATCCGACGCGAGAGGCGCCTTTTCGGTCACGGTCTTGTCACCGCTCCTGGCGCGCGCGCCCCGGCTGCGCCGTTTCAGGATCAGGGCGGCTTCCTGCCCGGCCTTGCCGTAGCGGGCCATGCGTTCGAAATCCTTTTTCAGGATCGGCATATTGATGCAATCGGTGGCGGTCTTGCCCGCCTCGTAATCCACGTAGGGGTCGTGCACGTAAATGTACTTTTCATCGAATCCGGTCACCACCACCCAGTGCGGGAATTTTTCCCGGTAGATCCGGTAGGAACTGATCAGTACGATGGGCATGCCGCCCGACTCGAATTTTTTCTGGATCTCATGCACCCGCAAGGCCCGGTGGCTGAGCTTGACCGGCAGCTTCGCCAGTTCGCCGATGAAGTCCTCCTGCACCAGGCGCATGACTTCCTTCTTTTCCTCGCTGCGCACGGAATCAACGAACAGCACGCCCGGCTCCTTGACATAGATCTCGACATCGAAGCCGCGGTGATAAGCCGACAGCGCCATGCCGTAGGGACCGCAGCCGCCGTGACCGGAGGTCATGAAGATGGTGGTGGATTCCCGCCACAGGCGCAGCTCCAGCAGACGGCTGAGTTCGACCTTCGGATCCAGCACCTTCATGGCCATGAGCAGCGCCGACGGCCCGCAGGTGAAATCCAGGGTCTGCTCGTAATACGGCACCCGGACCATGTCCGGTTCCAGATGCGGCGCCAGCAGCTTCTCGTGGCGCAGGGCCTCCATGTGGTCTTCGTAATAATCCGGCAGCACGCCGATCCGCTTGTAACCGAGCTTCTCGTAGAGGCGTATCGCCGTGGTATTGTCGCGGCGCACTTCCAGGCGCAGGTAGATGCAGTCATGTCCGACGGCGGAGGCTTCGGCGGCCTCGATCAGGGCGCTGCCGATGCCTCGGCCTCTCAGCACCGGGTCGACGGCCAGCGAATAGAGGCGGGCAAGCGACGTGCCGGTGTTGAACAGCAACATGACATAGGCAAGCACCCGGCCCTGCTCCTCGTAGACCAGGGTTTCGGCATTGGCCTTGGTCAGCAGATAACGGAAACTGCGGCGGCTGAAACGATCGACGTCGAAGGAGCGGTTCTCGATGGCTACCAGGGCTTCCAGGTCCTCCAGCCGGGCTGAGCGAATCATAACTGGCCTTTTCGTTGCTAATGACAGGGTACTACCGTAACGAACCCCTGTTTATTGATAAGCATCGGTTTTCGTTTTGGAAAATGACCACGGCGCGAGTATAGTCACGGCGTAAGCGGCTGCAAGGAGTTTACCGTGGAAGCTGCCCGTTTCGATACCTATTACCGCTACGACGAACTCACCCGGGTGCTGCACGACTACACGGCGCGCCACCCCGGGCTGGCGCGACTGCAGAGCATCGGCAAGAGCTTCGAGGGTCGCGACATCTGGCTGGTCACGATCACCCGCTTCGCGACCGGCCCGGACACGGACAAGCCGGCGCTGTGGGTCGATGCCAACATCCATAGCGCCGAGCTGGTGGCCTCGGCCGCCGCGTTGCGGCTCATCGACCACCTCTTGAGCGGCTATGCGCACGGACCCGGAGGTGACCCGCTGCCTCGACAGCCGCGCCTTCTACATCTGCCCGCGGGCGAATCCGGACGGCGCCGAATGGGCGCTCGCGGACATCCCGAAGCTGATCCGCTCCAGCACCCGCCCCTATCCGTTCGAGGAGACACCCGTCGGCGGGCTGATGACCGAGGACATCGACGGCGACGGGCGCATCCTGAGCATGCGCATCGCCGATCCCAACGGCCCCTGGAAGGCGTGCCCGGAGGAGCCGCGCCTGCTGGTGCGGCGCGAGCCGGCGGAAACCGGCGGCGACTACTACCGCCTGCTGCCGGAGGGCCGGCTGGAAAACTACGACGGCAGCACCATCACCCTGCAGCCGCGCAAGGAAACCCTGGACCTCAACCGCAACTTCCCCGGACGCTGGCGCGGTGAACACGAGCAGCAGGGGGCGGGAGGCTACCCGACCTCCGAGCCCGAGGTGCATGCCCTGGTCGACTTCGTCGCCCGGCACCGCAACGTCTGCGCCGGCATCGCCCTGCACTCCTACAGCGGCGTCCTGCTGCGCCCCTATTCCTATCAGGCGGACGAGCAGATGCCGGTCGAGGACCTGTGGGCGTTCCAGAAGATCGGCGCACAGGGCCATGCGCTGACCGGCTATCCCGCGATCTCCGCCTACCACGAGTTCCGCTATCACCCGCAGCAAGTCATCACTGGCGCCATGGACGACTGGCTCTACGAGGAACTCGGCCTGTTCGCCTGGACGGTGGAACTCTGGAGCCCGCAGCGCCAGGCCGGGATCGGGGAATACAAGTTCATCGACTGGTACCGCGAACACCCACTCGCCGACGATCTCAAGCTGCTCGCCTGGAGCGACACGGCGCTGCAGGGACAGGGCTACATCGACTGGTATCCCTGGGAGCATCCGCAACTGGGGCACGTCGAGCTGGGTGGCTGGAATCCGCTGTACTCGTTCTGGAACCCGCCACCGCAATTGTTGCGGGAGGAGATCGACCGGCTGCCGCGCTGGCTGGTCTGGCACAACCTGATCTTCCCGCGCCTGGAGCTGCTGCAAAGCGGCGCGGTGGCGGTATCGCCCGACACCTTCCGCGTGTGGTGCGTGGTGCAGAACAGCGGCTGGCTGCCCACCGATCTCACCCGGCACGCCCGCGACCGCAAGCTGGTGCGCGGCGTGGTCTGCGAGATCGAACTGCCGGAGGGCGCAACGCTGATTGGCGACCCGCCGCGCAAGGTGCTGGGACAGCTCGAGGGCCGTTCCGGTAAACCCTCCTCGCCCTCGGGCTGGGCCGGGCAGGCCGCCGACGTGACCGATGATCGTCTGCGGGTGGAGTGGTTGGTGCGCGCCACCGCCGGCATGAGTCTCCGCTTGAGCGCGAAACACGACCGTGCGGGAACGGTGGCAGCGACGGTGGTCCTGTAATGGTGTCAATGAGGTCAGACTCGATTGATCCCTCATTATGCAGTGGCTAACTGGAAATTCACGATCAATCGAGTCTGCCCCCATTGACCAATATCCACGGAAAACTACGTAAAACTACGTATAAAAACTCGATTGGAGCGATAAATCACGTCTTGAAGGCCAACAAAGATTGAATTGATGGGCAGTCTTTGCCAAACTCAAAAAACGACCATAACAAAACGATCAAAGGGAATAGGAAAAAACGGAATTTAACGAGAACGAAGGGAAATTAACGATGACGGTCCCCCTGCTTTTGAATGCCTTCCGGAAAATGAAGACCGCCGCCACCCATAGTCGGTGGCCTATAGCATCGGGGACACGATAATGTCCGCAGGCCTGGATGGCTTGCAAAACAACCATGAGAGAAAGGGGACAACAATGCAAACGCTACACATACGATCAATAATTCTGAGTTCGACATTCATTATCACGACAGGATTGCTGGTGGCTCCACTGGTGCAATCCAGCTTACTGCCGCCGGTATCGCCGCAGCTCGCGGTGGGAGCAGGAATCATCAAGAACAAGCAAATGGCGATCGCGTTGGGAAAGGCCCTGTTCTGGGATATACAGGCCGGCAGCGAAGGCCAGGCCTGCGCAAGCTGTCACTTCAGCGCGGGCGCCGATAGCCGCATCCGCAATCAGTTGAGTCCCGGCCTGTAAAAACTGCCCACGGCCGATACCGGCCTTTGGCAATATCGCCGATTATGACGGTGAACCCTTGACGCGCCCGCAACACGGGGCGGACGAAGTCGGGAGCAACCGACATCGACGGCACCTACGAGCTGAAAGCCGCGGATTTTCCCTTCCACTCGCTCACGGACTACAAGAACCGAAACTCTCCGCTCGAGATTACCACCGACGACGTGGCCTCGTCCTCCGGCTCGTTTGACAGCGATTTCGACCGGGTCAGACGCATGATGGGACTCAACGACAGGTGCGGCAACCCCAGCGCCGCGATCTTCCATGCCGGCGTATTTCCCTCCCGGATGGTCGAGCCGCGCAACACGCCGACCACGATCAATGCGGTATTCAACGACCGTAACTTCTGGGATGGCCGCGCCAACAGGATATTCAACGGCGTCGATGTTTTCGGCCCGCGGGACATCGCGGCCGATCCCAGTAAACGGCTGATCGTCCTCAATGGCGCCGGCAAACCGGAGCTGGGTTATCTGCAGGTTCAAAACGCCAGCCTCGCCTCGCAGGCGGTGGGCCCGCCGCTCAGCGAGCTGGAGATGTCCTGTGAGGGGCGCGCCTTCGCCGATGTCGGGCGCCGGCTGCTGCTGAGAAGACCGTTGAGTCAGCAACAAGTGCATGCCCAGGACAGCGTGCTCGGCGCTCTGCGCGATAAATCAGGACAGGGTCTGGCTCCGGCCTACCGCTACGACAAGCTGATCAAACTGGCGTTTGAGGACAAGTACTGGAAGGCCACCGGCCGCTACCAGATCACGGCCGACGGACAATTGCAGAAGGGCACCGGGATGAATGGCCACACCCAGATGGAACACAATTTCTCCGCGTTCTGGGGTATCGCCATCATGATGTACGAGGCGACGCTGGTATCCGATCAAAGCAAGTTCGATACCTGGTTCGCGAGCTGTCTTCCGCGCGTCACAAACCCTGGCGGTAACGCTACCGTGTTAGTGCCCATCCGGGACCCGGTGGTTACCTGCCAGCTCTGCCGGACGGCACTTCACCAGCCCCGTCCCGCCCACGGATCCCCAGTTTGGGGGTTTCACCGCGCAGGAAGTGCTGGGCTTCGGCTTGTTCAACAACGGGGGTACGGGGATCAGGCAACCCGGCAACCCGAGCCTGCAGCGGTTGCCATCCGGTGACAAACCCGCTCGCGAACCCGCTGGTCTTCCCGACGTTCTCCGAAGCACAGTTCCTGGCTGGCGAGACCTTCGTGCCGGTCGAGCGATCCCGCATCGACCACGCCAGTCCGCCGGGGGGAATAGGCGCTAATTGCACCTTCAACGCAACGACTAATCTTTACCAGTGTGGCGGCGTGCACGATCGCGGCTTCTTCAATATCGGCGTTACGCCGGCGAGTTTCGACCCGGGGGCCGGTGGTTTCGATATTCACGGCAATACGCTCTCGGCCGCGCGCATGTTTGTTGCCGAACAGCTTGGGCAGGTCGTGGACCCGACCGGCATCAATCCCTGTGTCAACAATCCCCTCATCGAGGGCGGTGGCACGCCGTCATACCCGTGTACGGGTGGTACGGTCAATCCTGGTTTCAACTGGACACACCGAGCTGAATCTTGTGGACGGGACCTTCAAGACGCCGTCGCTGCGCAACGTGGCGCTGACACCGCCCTACTTCCACTCGGGCAACTACAGCGACCTGAAATCGGTAGACGCAGTTCTACGCCCGCGGGGGAAGTCGCCGGGACAAGAGCCTGATTAACTCGGCATACACCGGGGACACCTCGGGAACGGGGCCGCTCGGCCAGGACACCGCGCCGCTTGCCGGCCCCGATTTCGGCACGAACGTCGACTTCTTCATCAGGGACGTCAAGTCGACCGACGCGCAGATTGACGCGCTGGTGGCCTTCATGAAAACACTGACCGATCCACGGGTGCAGTGCGACCAGGCGCCGTTCGATCACCCCCAATTGTTCGTGCCGAACGGTCACACGGCCTCCGATGATAACCTCGACGGCCGCGCGGACGACATCACGGCGGTGATACCGGCCAGCGGCGCCGGCGGTTATACGGCCGACGGACGGAGTGATCTGTGCCTGCCGAATGGCGGGGACCTGTTCGACCCCAACCTGCGAAACCGGCTCCAAACGCCCTGAGCGGTGAACCGGCAGGAACGGGCCTGGATTGCTAAAGATCCAGGCCCGTTTTCACTTCATTGACGCCACAATTTATTGCGGATCATAAGTCAGCACCGGCCGCCGCGTTGCCCGTTGAATTCATCGCCGGTCCGGGTTGCATGGAAATGCGAGGCGAATTCCCTGTCGTCCAGCATGTGCGTGATAAACCAGGTCTTGAGCGAATACAGCGTCCCATATCCAGTTCTTCATCACGGCTCGTGATCCGGTTGCAGTAATTCTTCAACTCCGCCAGGAGCATGACATGCGCGTGTGCGTGGCTTTTATGACTGGGATAGGCCGACTCCAGCATCAGTTTCTCTTCGTCACGGAAATGCTGTTCGATGTGGCCGTATAAAAGGCTCAGCAGCCCGGTGAGTTGCTCCCTGGAAGCGCTGTTGTCTTTCGCATTGCTGATCACCTTCATGTAAAGCGGGGCGAGTTTGTTGACCGCATCCACCAGCATCCGGTGCTGTTCATCCAGATTTCCTGGATCGAGGGTCCATTCCTGACGCCATTGGAAAAAGTTTTCCACTCGGATCACCCCGGCAATGTAAAACGACAATTTCAGGCAGGCGCCGGTACCGTGTTGCTTTACCTACTCTTAATCATGACACAAGCAATGCCGAACGACGGGTTATTCAGTAACATAATCATGGTAAGTCAACGGGAATATGGCCTTCATAGCACTTCAGACCGGCAAGCCGGCCCTCTGGCGACCTGGCAGCCGCCAGGCACGAATGCATGTCGCCGCGTGCGATCTACTCTTCCGACTGCCGGTTGACGGCCTTGATCCCCTTGTAGGGAACGAACAGCCCGCAACCGAAATAGCGGCAGGGATCCCAGGCCGTGCCGCTGCAGGCGGAGGGATTCCTCCGCGGCGAGATCGGCCACCATCAGGCTGCGGGTGGTGAGCGGACCGTCCGGCGTGCTGATCACGCCGGCCCTGCCGGGCAGCATCTTGCGCACCAGGATGTCCAGCCGCTGCAGCAGGTCCGCCGCCGCGCTGCAGGAAACCGTCCTCGTCATCCGCGCCCAGTGCCACGTTACGGGAATACAGGGTGGTATTCGGCAGCAGTGGTCTCACGGCGGGTTCCCCGGTGATCACCAGGTGCTGTCCGCGCACATCGAGCCGTTGACCGACGAGCGCCTTAGCGTCGTCCACGCGATGGCGCGGAACCCGGATCACCAGGCGGGTGCGCTTCGACAGATGCAGCAGATCGTCGGCGCCGGCGGGCCGCTCCCAGCCATGCGCGGAGATCGCCACCTGGATCGGATGCACACCGGCGCCCTCCTCATCCGGCAACCAGGACAGCACCTGCACGACCGCCTGGCCCAACGCATAGTTGTGATCGACCGGCAGATAGTGGCAGTCGATCGGATAGACCAGATCGACCACGTCATCCGGCCAACGCCCGTCTCTTCCTTTTTACGATCTTCCCAGTACATCGTCATTCCTGTTTCATAACACGCCTGCGCGCGCGATAGGCTTCACAATGGCTGGATACGAATTTGCGTTCATCTATAAACACCATTTTCACCGCAGAGACGCAAAGATCGCGAAGAAACTTATTAACAAAAACATTTAAACAGCTTTGCGTTCTTTCGGTAACTGCTCCATGCGTCGCCTAAAGCGCCTACTTTTGGTGCCCTACCTCCTGCTCCCTGCAGTCGTGCGCCTTTGCGGTGAGTTCATTTCTTTATGGCTGGACATTAATTTTTACCCGGGGACATGCCTTCCATCATGCGCAGCGGATTGACCCGTTGCATCTCCCGGGCACCTTGTCCCATCGTAGCACCCAGCTGCTCCATATGACTTTCCATCTTTTGCATGGATTCCCGCATCGCCGTCATCTCCCGGCTCATGGATGCCACATCGTCGCTCATGCGCCCGATCGATACGGTGATCGACTCCATGTAACCGACCATGCGGTAAAACAGCGTCCCGAACGCCAGCACGGCCAGAAGCACGACGAACATACCCGATAGCGCCCGTATTCTCGCAGGGTACCGCGCCATTATCTTCTCCTCCTTCGGTTAACCACGGCCGGCCTTGCCGGTTACCGCCCATACCGGCTAATCACTCTCCCGCTGTTCCACCGCGCCCGTAGATTCCGGCCCGGTTCTGGGCGGAAGTTGAAAATGG
>CAVYZN010000017.1:0-171886 GCA_963773065.1 uncultured Gammaproteobacteria bacterium | reverse complement strand
TCCGCCAGCGCCTGGCGTTGGCCTTCGGCGCAAGGGCGCGATTGGAGACCTCCCTGGGGGATGGGATTTACCGGGTAGGGATTTGCTTTCCCGGGGTTAAGATACCATGAAGGTGCTGGTCGTCGACGACGAGATGCCGGCGCGCGATCGTCTGCGGCGCATGGTGGAAACCTTGGATGGCTGTTCGGTGTGCGGCGAGGCGGCCGATGGCGAGGAGGCCCTCGCGCAATGCGCACGACATAAGCCGGACGTTCTGTTGATGGATATCCGCATGCCGAGCATGGATGGATTGGAGGCGGCGCGCCATCTGCTCACGCTGGAACAGCCGCCCGCGGTTATTTTTACCACCGCCTACAGTGATCATGCGCTGGCAGCTTTCGAGACTCATGCCGTGGATTATCTGCTCAAGCCCGTGCGCCAGGAACGGCTGGCGAAGGCGCTGGAGAACAGCCGGCGTCTGACGCGCGCGCAGGTTGCTGCACTGCAGATGACCGACGGGGAGGTGGGGGTGCGCAAGCGCATCTGCGCCCGCGTTCGCGGCAGCCTGCAACTGCTTGCGGTGGAGGAGATACGCTATTTCCTGGCCGACCAGAAGTATGTCACGGTCGCTACGCCCGACAGCCGGGTGCTGATCGAAGAATCGCTTAAATCACTGGAAGAGGAGTTTGCGGAGCGCTTTATCCGCATACACCGCAATGCCCTGATCGCACCGGCCTACCTGGTCGGACTCGAGCGGGATGCCACAGGCCAGCTCCGTGTGCGGCTGCGCGATATCGAGGAGCCACTGGAAATCAGCCGCCGCCATCTCGCGGACCTGCGCCGGTTGATCAAATCACTGCAGTCCTGAGGCGTAGCGGGCTTATCAGATCGCGCGTGACGGGGATGGCCACCTTCGTCCATGCGAGCAGCGCGAATAGCCAGAATAATGCACCTCCAATCAGGACAGGCTTGTATAATCGCTTCATGGAGCATTCACTGCAGGGCCTTTCCGGAGCCTCTTGCGATTAACAAGGCAATGATCGCAGATGTCAATCGAACGCTTGCGCATCGCAACCCGTAAAAGTCCGCTGGCGCTCTGGCAGGCCGAGCATGTGCGCGCCCGCCTGCTGGAAGCCCATCCCGGACTTCAGGTTGAACTGGTAACCATGACCACGCAGGGTGACCGCGTGCTGGACAGTCCGCTCGCCAGAATCGGCGGCAAGGGTCTGTTCGTCAAGGAGCTCGAACAGGGCATGTTGGAGGGACGCGCCGATATGGCGGTGCACTCCATGAAAGACGTCCCGGCCGAGTTTCCCCCGGGCTGGGCATCGGCGCCATACTCGAGCGTGAGGACCCGCGGGATGCCTTCGTTTCGAACCGCTATGGGACGATCGCGGAACTGCCGCAGGGCGCCCGTGTCGGAACCTCCAGTCTGCGCCGCCAGTGCCAGTTGCGCGCCTGGCGTCCGGATCTGCAACTGCTCGACCTGCGCGGCAACGTGAACACCCGCCTGGCACGACTGGACAATGGCGATTATGACGCCATCGTGCTGGCCTGCGCCGGGCTGAAACGCCTGGGGATGGCGGCGCGCATCACCCGCGCGCTGACCCCGGAAGAGCTGTTGCCGGCCATCGGGCAAGGCGTCATCGGCATCGAATGCCGGCTCGATGATGAGCCCGTCAGGCAGTTGATCGAGACCCTGAATCACGCACAGACCCGGTTGCGCCTCCAGGCGGAGCGTGCCCTCAACGCCGCGCTCTCGGGCGGTTGCCAGACGCCGATCGCCGGTTTTTCACTGCTGAGCGATGACCATATCGAATTGCGTGGACTGGTCGGCAGGCCGGATGGCAGTGAGATCGTGCGTGACCAGATCAGCGGCCCGACGCAGGATGCCGAATCCCTGGGGCGCGAACTGGCCGAGGACCTGCTCGCGCGTGGCGCGCGCCGTATCCTCGATGAACTGCTGGGCGGTAATTGATAGCCGCCACAAACAGTCCTTATGAGTCACGAGGTCACAAACCTTTTGCCAGCCAGTCTGGCGCGCGCAGGTGCGGCTGAGAGGAATTCCTTCGTGATAGTTGATGCCGAAGGATCCAGACCAGCCACCGTTCAAGGGTGTGGCGATGAGCACGCACGGTGAATTACACGGCCTGCGCGTGCTGGTCACCCGCCCTGCCGACCAGTCGGAGCCCCTGTGCCAGTTGATTGCCGCTGCGGGGGGTGAGGCGCTGCGTCTGCCGGCGCTGGAAATCCGGGATCTCCCGGATGTGTCTCATCTTGAAACCGTGGTGGCTACCCTTGAATCCTATGATCTGGCGGTATTCATCAGCGTGAATGCCGTTAATCGCGGCATGGAGTTCATCCGGGCGCGGCGCGACTGGCCGGCTAGGGTCAAGGTCGCGACGGTCGGTGCGTCTTCCGCCCAGGCCCTGGCACGCTACGGCCTCACCGTGGATCTCGTGCCGGTGCACCAGTTCAACAGCGAGGCCCTGCTGGCGTTGGATGAACTGCAGGACATGAGCGGCAGGCGGGTGGTCATCTTTCGGGGCAATGGCGGCCGCGATGTCCTGCGCGATGTCCTGGTTGAACGCGGCGCCAACGTCGAGTATGTCGAGGTCTACCGGCGCGCCTGTCCGGTGATCGATCCCGGCGCCATCGCGCACTACTGGCAGCCGGGTGCCGTGGATCTCATCACCATCACCAGCAACGAATCGCTGCAGAACCTCCATGTCATGGCCGGTCCGCCGGGCCAGCCGTTGCTGCGCGAGATGCGCCTGGTCGTGATCAGTGAGCGCCAGACGGTGCTGGCCGTGGAACTGGGGTTCAAGCATCGGCCGCTGGTGGCGGCCAACGCCAGCGACGAGGCGATCCTCGCCGTGCTGCTGGACTATGTCTCAGGCGGCGCCGCCAAACCGTAGCGCTGACCTCGAATCGGCAGAAGGAACGGTTCTCTCGTGGCAGAGGCAGTGCAGCTACTTCGTGTCCATCCATGAACACTTGTTTTTACCGCAGAGACGCAAAGTTCGCAGAGAAGATCGTTAACGAAAACAATTAAATTCCTCTGCGTTCTTTGCGTCTCTGCGGTGAACTTGTTTCTTTATCGATGGACACTACTTCGTTTCGGCGACTGCGGCGTACTCGAAGGCATCGGAGAAGAATCGCGACTCATCCAGGCCGTGGGTGAGAAACAGGCCATGACCCGCCTGCACCATGACGGGGGGGCCGCTCAGGTAGATATCGAAGGGCGCGAGCTGCGGATAATGCCTCACCACGGCATCGGTCACCAACCCCGTCTCACCCGCCCATGCATCGCCAGGTGCGGGTTCGGAGAGTACCGGCGTGTAGCGGAAGTTCTCATGCGCCCCTGCCCAGTGCCGGGGTAGTTCATCCAGGTACAGGTCCCGCCGGGCGCGCGCGCCCCAGAACAGGTGCAGCGGTTGCCGCCAGCCGATCTCGAAGGCGTGTTCCAGCATGCCCTTCAGCGGCGCAAAGCCGGTGCCGCCGCCGATCAGGATGGCCGGCCGCTCCGTGTCCTCGCGCAGGAAGAAGGTTCCCAGCGGACCCTGAAAGCGCAGCAGCGTCTTCTCCCGCATCTGATGAAAGACCTGGTCGGTGAAAAGACCGCCTTCCACATAACGGATGTGCAGTTCGATGAATTCATCGGCGTGCGGTGCATTGGCGATGGAAAAGGCGCGCGGCTTGTGGCCCTTGAGGAGGATGTTGACGTACTGGCCGGCGAGGAACTGCAGACGCTGGGTCTGCGGAACCTTCAGATAAATGCGGATGACATCGGGTGCGAGGTGTTCGAGACGGGCCACGCGGCAGGGCAGGGTCCTGATCTCGATATCCTGCACGGCTTCGACTTCGCGCACGCCGATGACCAGGTCGCTGGCGGCGCGCGCCTGGCAGAACAGGGCCTTGCCTTCCGTGGCCTGCGCCGCGGCGAGTGCGGGCGGCGGGTCGCCGGGATAGCGCACCGCTCCGGACAGCACGGCGCCCAGGCAGGAGCCGCAGGCGCCGTTGCGGCAGCCATAGGGCAGTATAATGCCCTGGCGCAGCGCGGCCTCGAGGACGGACTCGGTTTGCCCGACCGTGAACGCATGACCACTGGGCCGGATGGTGACCTGGTATGTCATTCAAGTGCTTACGCTATAGGAGAGTCGTGCGGCATTGTCGTTGAATTCGCCGGGGAGAAAAACCGATGGAGTCTGTGTTAATCGTGGGTTGCGGGCATATCGGCCGCCGCGTGGCGGTGCTGCTGCGCGCGCGTGGCCAGGGCGTCACGGGGGTGGTGCGTTCACCGGAGAGTGCCGGTGAGTTGCGCGCGCTCGGCATCGACGCGCTATGTCTCGACCTCGATGCCGGCGCCCAACATATCCCGGAATTGCGGGGTTACGGTGGCATCTGTTATTTCGCGCCGCCGCCATCCACGGGCGCGCAGGATACGCGGATGTGGGGGTTTCTTGAGGCGCTGAATGAATCATCGTGCCCGCGGCGCATCGTCTATATCAGCACCAGCGCCGTGTACGGGGATTGCCACGGTGCCTGGATCACCGAGGAACAGCCGGTACAGCCGGCGACGGAGCGTGGCGTGCGGCGCCTCGATGCCGAACAGCAGTTGCGGGCATGGGCGGAACGCCGCGGGGTGGAATGGGTCATCCTGCGTGTGCCGGGCATTTACGGGCCGGGCAAGCTGCCGCTTGCGCGCCTGCGCGAGGGCCTGCCGGTGCTGCGCGAGGCGGATGCGCCCTACACTAACCGCATCCACGCGGACGACCTGGCGGCCATCTGCGTGGCGGCACTGGACAACGATCATCACAATACGGTCTACAACGTCAGTGACGGCCATCCGAGCACCATGACGGATTACTTTTTCAAGGTTGCCGACGCCGCCGGCCTGCCGCGGCCGCCCGTGGTGAGCCGGGAAGAGGCGCAGCAGGTGCTGTCCGAGGGCATGCTTTCCTTCCTGCAGGATTCCCGCCGCATGCATAACCGCAAGCTGCTGCACGATCTCGGGGTTATCCTGCAATACCCGGATCTGGAAGCCGGGCTGCGGTCCTGTTTTCCGCAACGGTCTGGTTAATATTTATATTACAAAAGGATATAAAAAAATAATGCTAATTAACCAATTTTAACGCGAACTCTAAATACTGAAGTTTAGACACACGCCGTTGCCTGCCGCCCTGAATTATCCATGCTGGCGAGGCACGACAAACGTAAAGAACACGATTCGAAACCGACAAACGCGATGCCGCATACTTCAACACTGCAAACGCTGATCCTGCACAGGGAAAGGCATCACAAAATTCCCCGACTTCGGATTGCAGGCATCGCGCACGCGAAGTCCGATAAATTGGATGCGCATCCACTGGCCGAAAAGTCCAGCCGTAATCAACGCTCCCTTGCGCCAAGGTGCGATCTCCATCAACGGGAAGAATTCCCACAACTTCAGGGCGAGCAATTGCACCAGGGCATACGCCGTGGAACGAACCTGCATCCACAGTTCCAGTGCGGCCTTCGATTGCTGCCACAGGTTCGTCATTCCCCACCATCGCTTCAGGTTGTGAAACAACGGCTCGATACCCCAGCGCTCGGCGTAGATTTCCACCACGGCTTGAGCCGACAGTTCTGTCTCGGTCGCCAGAATCAATCGCGGACGCGACCAGGTGTTGTCGTCCTGGCGCATCTCGCACCACACCGCCCGCACCGGCACCCCCTTCAGGAATCGCACCACGGCGGTGACCGAGCGCAGCCTCACCCGCTGCATCTTGCCGTACAGCATCAGTTCGATCTCCTGCGCGGGCAGCGTATCCAGCATGGCCGCATCGATCCGCTGCCCGTATTTGCGTTTCGGCCCCCGGCGCTTCGGTTCCGACTCCGGCGGCAGAAACAGCGCCGTATCCCGCCGCACCTGCCCGATGATGCGCACCTTCTGTTCGAGCAAGGGCAGAATCAGGCGCTTGCGCATGAACCATGCATCGATCAGCAAACGCACCTCCTTGACGTGCCCCCTGATCGAATCGATCAGTTGCCTCGCCACCCAGAGCTTGCCGCGTTGGCCCGATTCTTCGACCAACCAGGAGCGGATCGGTATCGTCAGCGCCGAGCCCAGCCTGACGCGCACGACCAGTGCCAGCGTGACCCAGCACTGGCTGTTCAGAAAGGTGGGCCGATTGGCCTTGTGGCTGTGATCGTGTTTGATACTGATACCAGGTCCCGACTTCGCGCAACGCGGAACCAGCGTATCGTCGATGATCAGATTCACCAGTTCGTTCGGGAACACCGCTTGCACCAATTGCAGCAAACGGACGGACAAGTCGGCGACCGATACCTGCGCTCGCTCGATCAGCTTGTAATAGGTGGTCCAGTGCGCCTCGCGGCGAATGGCCCCGATGGCGCGGGTGACCCAGCCTTCCGGGTTGAGCATGCAACCGATCAGGAGTTCGACAAACGTCCGACGGGAGCGTGGTGGAACGGCCAGCAGAAGAAAGGAAATCCATTCCGAGAGCAGCAGGCAAACTTGGGCGGTGAGCAACATGAGAGGGTATCCGAGATCGAAAACCCTTCATTGGTCGCCGCGTTGCTCGCTCTAAAAACAACACCGAGCGAGCAACGCGGCGACCTCGCAAATCGAATTTCATGTCAAGCTTTTTCTGCATTTTTTGAAAATATTTCTCGCGTAGCCTGGATGCCCTCGGCGTCGGGCAAAGGCTGCGAGTGTCTAAACTTCAGTTAACCAATTTTAATGCGAACTCTAAATATTGAATTCGGCGATAACCGGCGCATGGTCCGAAGGCCGCTCCAGGCGTCGGGGTTCCTTGTCGATGCGGCAGGCGGTGCAACTGCCCGCCAGGGACCGGCTGGCGAGGATCAGGTCGATGCGCAGACCCAGATTGCGGCGGAAGGCGGCGGCGCGGTAGTCCCACCAACTGAAACTCTTTTCCTCCTGTTCGAACAGCCGGAAGGTGTCCACCAGGCCCAGCGCCAGCATGGCCTTGAGCGCCGCACGCTCCGGCGTGGAACAGAGGATGCGTTCGCGCCATGCCTCGGGGTCGTGCACATCGCGGTCCTCGGGTGCGATATTGAAATCACCCAGCACCACCAGATGGTCATGTTCCCGGAGCTGGGATTCGATGTAACGGCTGACGCGGGAAAGCCATTCCAGTTTCCAGGCGTATTTCTCGCTGCCCACCTCCTGGCCGTTGACGACGTAGAGGTTCAGTACGCGGATGCCATTGCAGGTTGCGCCCAGAATGCGGCGTTGCGGGTCGTCGAGACCAGTCGGGTCGGTGACGATATCGGTGACCTGTTGCCGGCTGATCACGGCCACGCCGTTGTAGGTCTTCTCGCCGGCGTAGACGACGTGATAACCGGCGGCCTCGATGTCCCCGGCCGGAAAGTTGTCATCCGTCAGTTTGGTTTCCTGCAGGCACAGCACGTCGGGCGCGTTCGCGGCGAGCCAGTCGAGCACCTGCGGCAGGCGCACCTTCAGGGAATTGACGTTCCAGGTGGCGATTTTCATGTATTGCTTAAAACCTTATGTGGCGCGGCCTCGTTATTGCCTGCTGGGTTCTAGCTACACGGATTGGCTTTCTTACGCCGCCATTGTCGCCCAGATCAGCCTCGGCATATAGGGGTTGGTGTTCATACCGACTCTTGATAGAGGTACTTCTGGAAGCCGCTGAACACTTTGCCGATCTCGTCCGGTCGGCCGAGGTCGGCCACGGCATCCGCAATCGAATCGTGATACTTCAGGCGCAGCAGCGGCGTCAGCTTTGCCTGGTCGAGCTCTTCCACGCCGACGCTGACGTAATGGGATAGCACGAAGTCGAGGAAGACCTGCTGCTTGCTGTTGAAGTGCGTGCTGATAATCGCCTTGGCCCGGGCAGCGCGTTCTTCACGGGTGAGCGGGGCCAGGGCATAAGCCACATGGGCCAGCACATCGAACAGATCGCTCTTCTCCGCGTCGATGATCTTCTGCATTTCAGCCAGTTGATCCTTGCCGAAGCCCTTTTCAGCCAGTCCCTCCAGCAGTTTCCTGCGCGTATCCGGCGCGCTCCACAAGGCGCGCAGCTCGTCTTCGTCCTTGAAGAACTCCGGCAGTTTTCCGAACAGCGCTTCCATGAACTGCGCGGCCGACATCGGCGTGCCGTCAGGGTGCCAGAAGCTCGTCGCCATCATATGCTGAATGGTCCGCTCCTTGCCGTCGGCCAGCTTGACCTTGATCTTCTGTGCGGTTGCCGTATTCCGCCGGCTGGCTCTCGCACGTCGGGTTGATCCGGCAGCTCGCGGCGCCTTGGATGCGTGGGTTCGCTTCGGTTCCGGTTCAACCGGCTCGCCATCCCACTCCGGGTCGCTGAAGTGATGGTGCGCCTTCACGAAGTCGTAGATGGTGAAGTAGTCCTTGCCGTCGTAGAGCCGCGTGCCGCGCCCGATGATCTGCTTGAACTCGATCATCGAGTTGATCGGACGCATCAGCACGATGTTGCGGATATTGCGCGCATCCACGCCGGTCGAGAGCTTCTGCGAGGTGGTCAGAATGGTCGGGATGGTCTTTTCGTTGTCCTGAAAATCCCGCAGGTGCTGCTCGCCCAGCGCGCCGTCGTTGGCCGTCACCCGCTGGCAGTAGTTCGGGTCGGTGCTCGGTCTTCATCTGGTTGATGAGGTCACGCACCACCAGCGCATGAGCCTGGTTGGCGCAAAAAACCAGGGTTTTCTCGCGCTGGTCAATCTGCCCATGAGGAGTTTGACCCGGTGCGCCTCCCGCTCCTTGATCTCGATGATCCTGTTGAAGTCGGCTTCCTCGTAGCGTTTGCCCGCCTCGATTTCGCCTTCGACCAGCGTGTCATCGGGCGTATAGACGTATTCGTCCAGCGTCGTGGCGATCTGCTTCACCCGGAACGGCGTGAGGAAACCGTCGTTGATGCCCTCCTTGAGCGAGTAGACGAACACCGGCTCGCCGAAATAGGCGTAGGTATCCACGTTGTCCTTGCGTTTGGGCGTGGCGGTCAGGCCAAGTTGCACGGCGGGGGCGAAGTAATCGAGAATGCCGCGCCAGTTGCTCTCGTCGTTGGCGCCGCCGCGGTGGCACTCGTCGATGACGATGAAGTCGAAGAAGTCCGGGGATACTCGCCGAAATAGAAGGACCGTTCTGGCTGAGCTCGTGGTTCGACAAGCTCACCACGAACGACGTCTGAATTCCGTTCGCGGCTGTTGGGGCGGGCCGCTCATGAAGGTCTGGAAGATCGTGAAGAAGATGCTGCCGTTCTTCGGCACCCTGCCTTTCTTGCGGATGTCTTCCGGAGCGATGCGCACCAGCGCGTCTTCGGGAAAGGCTGAGAAGGCATTGTAAGCCTGATTGGCCAGAATATTGCGGTCAGCCAGGAACAGGATGCGCGGTCGACGTAGGATCGCTCTCACTATCCCAGTCGTTCAGATTCCAGCGGCTGTGGAACAGCTTCCACGCGATCTGGAAGGCGATGAAGGTCTTGCCCGTGCCGGTCGCCAGCGTCAGCAGGATGCGCTCGCGCCCGTCGGCGATGGCCGTCAGCACCCGCTCGATGGCGATGTCCTGGTAATAGCGCCCCTGGAAATAACCGCCCCGGTCCTCGAACGGCACGGCGGCAAATCGGTCGCGCCAGATGTTCTGCGTGGCGAAGGTCCGGTTCCAGAGTTCTTCCGGGGTCGGATACTGCGCCAATTCGGCCTCGACGCCGGTGTCCATGTCGATGCCGTAGATGCCCTGCCCGTTGCTGGCATAGGTGAAGCGTATAGCCAGCTTGCCGGCGTAATCCTTGGCCTGCGCCACGCCCTCGGTCAGCGGCTTGTCCCATGCCTTGGCCTCGACCACCGCCAGCTTGGTGTTGCGGTATTCCAGCACATAATCGGCGGTGAGCGCCTTGCCGCGCTTGCCATGGCCCTCGATGCGACCGAGCGTGATCGCATACTCGCGCCGGATGCGGCTACCTTCGACCACGCCCCAGCCCGCCGCCGCCAGCGCGGGGTCGATGTGTTCGGCACGGGTCTCGGCTTCATTCATGGGTTTCGCAAAACGTAACGCCCTGTCTTTTTTCCACCGACCTTCTCGACCAGGCCCGCGTCAAGCAGCGGACGCAATAGGTCCATCGCCCCCTGTCGGGACACATCCAGCGCTTTCCAGATTTCACCGGGAGCCATGCTGCCGTGATCGCGCAGCAGATGGAGAAGCTGTTCCTGCCTCGGGCGCAACACCAGTTTCTCCGTGGTCCTGGTTTGGAAGGTTTGAATCCGCAGCCACGCCCGTTCGAGGGTTTGCCGAAGTCCCGTCGCACAATATTCCAACCATGCGCTCAGGTCGCCCCCGGCCTGCCGCACGCCATCCAGTGCCGCATAATATTTTGGTCGATCTTCCCAGTAATATTCGTCCACCGAAAAAATGTGATGGGTATCGAAGCCGCGCCGGTAGAGTTCCCACAACGCGAGCGCCCGGCCGGTGCGGCCGTTGCCGTCGGCAAACGGATGGATGGCCTCAAACCGGTAATGCAGTATGGCCGAGCTGAGAACCGGCGAGAGTTTCTGTGAAGCCGTGTTCCACCACTCCAGCAACTCGAACATCAGCCCCGAAACGGCATCCGGCGGCGGCGGGAGATACTGCCCCACCCGCACCGCGATCGTCCGATATTTCCCGGCCTCGCCCTGATCCATCACCTCCCCGGCCAGGATCCGGTGCAACTCCAGAATGTCCGCATGGCGGATGGTTTTTTTGGCCATGTTTTTTTCCACATAACGCAGTCCAGCGAAATAATTGAGGACTTCCCGCTGGGCCGCGCGCCGGATGCGGAAAGTTCGCGCCCTTCCTCCAGGGCACGCACCTGTTCGAGGGTCAGCGGATTCCCCTCGATGGCCGTCGAGGCGTGGCCATTGCGCGTGCGGGTGTCCTTCTGCAGGGCGGGAACCCAGGCAAGATCCACCACGGCGCTTTGAATGCGCTCGCGCAACGCCGCGACCTGTTCCACTTCAGCAAGCAGGGCCGGGGTGATGGTGAATTGCGGGACATAGGCCATTGGGAAAGCCTAGTTAAGTGTCAAGTGTGAGTCAAGTTATGTGTCAAGCGGTCCCGCTCGCCCTGAGTGTGTCGAAGGGTAGACCACGCCTGCCCCTGTTTTCGTGCCTTCCTCCGTTCATGCTTCGACAGGCTCAGCACGAACGGAGGACATCGTCATAGCCTGCCGCTGAAGGCCGGGCGCAGCGGGTTTCGGCCTCGTTCATTTTTTCGGCACCTTCTTGATTGACGATCCCTTGCCCGGTGGCAGAAAGTTTGCGCCGGTTACTACCGACTTTCCCGTTTTGGCCTCCAGCGCCTTGCGCGCCTGCCTGGCGATTGCGCCGCCCTTGATCGCGGCCACCTTGTTCCCGGTCATGCCCGTCGCCTTGTCCGTCTCAGCAATCTGGCGCGTCGAGAGTTCGGCCAGCGCGGTAAAAATCAGTTCCGCCTCGCTCATGTGGTCGCGCAGATTCTGGCTCTTGAGGCCCTTCATGCCCTTGTGCGCCTTCACGGTCACGCCGGACCATTCCTGGTGAATGATGTTGGTGAGAATGGCGAATTCCTCGCCTTTCTTGATGTCGTGGTTTGCCCAATAATCAGTCAACCCTTCGACCATGCTCAGGACAGGCTTGTTGCGCGTCTCCTGCCCGGTCATGCGCTGCTGTATCCACCTCTCGCTGCGCCCATGCTTCTGCCAGGTCTCGCGGGCGCGATCCAGTGACAAGGCCGGGTCGGCCATTTCCTGCATGCGCTCGTAGCCGACCTTGGCCAACCACAGCTTGATCGGCTCCGCCTTGGGGCTGGAGACGGACTGCACCAGGCGCAACAGGGTCTCGGCGGTGGCGACGTCGGTAAGGTAGTTCTTGCCATCGGCAGCGGGCAATTTCAGTCGGTTACATTTTGTAACCGACTCACTGCCTTCCCTTGCAAGGCGGTTTTTCAGGACTTTCCAGTAGTTTCTGGCTGCCTGAAAATCTCTTTGTTGCGTTAACACTTGAATGATGTCCACCACCGAGAACCACCAGGTTTCGGTGTCTTCGTCATAGACGCGGCGGATGGCGTGGTCTTCAAACTGGGCGGGTAGGTGTTGCATGTATGGCTCCAATTGCCCGTTCGCCCTGAGCGTGTCGAAGGGCTTCGACACGCTCAGCCCGAACGGATATTCAGGGACAAGTTCATAGCTGGCCGCTGAACGCCTGATGCAGCAGTGACTTTTTCAGCGCATCGAGAGCGGCGAGCTTGCGCTGGTAGAGGGATTCGAGGCGCTGGGTTTCCTCACGGAGAGAATCGAGCGTCGAGACAATTGCTGATTGGTTCTTCAGGCTTGGAAACGGGAACAACTGATTCTCAAACGTTCCGAGGTTGATGTTGTCCTGCGCGCTGCCTTTCCCTTGCGCCTGCAACCGCGCTTTGAAACTTTGAAGCAGGATCATTCAAGAAACTTGTTGCTGGTGAGGTTTTCGTTGGCTACGACGCCGATGACACTGTCAGGAAAACAGGCATCAAAATCCAGAATTCCAGTTTCAGCTATGTTGGCGGCAATGGTGATGCAGAGAGTCCCCTTCGGCCAGAGTTTGCTTTGTGCGAGACCCGCTTCGTTGTAGGTCTGGCTGTACGAAGTGATCAAATGATCCGAGTTTCGCACGTCGCCGGTTTGAATGAAGGGATACTCCCCGTTGTAAAGTCTGGGATGCATTCCTCGGGCGGTGTTTTGACTTGCCCCGACCGAAGTCCTTCGAGACTTCAGCCAAACGTTTTTCAGACCCACCCCTCGCCGCGCTGGGTGAAGACGGATTGCAGGTGGCTTTCGAAAAGGGCGCGGGTGTTTTGGAGGTTCTTTTCGGCATTGGCTTTGGCGGTGGCGATGCCGTCAAACGCTTTGTCAAGGATGCCGACGATGCGCTGCTGTTCGTGGCGATTCGGGTAGGCAATGCACCAACTTCCCTAAGCAGCTTGTAGTGCCGGGCATAGCCAAGAGAATCGAGGTTCGCCATCTGTAGCTGGTAGAAGAAGAATTTCGGGAGCAAAAACTCTCGGGGCTGCAAAATTTTCACTCCGTCAGCACCGAGCACAAAGTCGAAGTCCACATATTTCAGAACTTTCGTGTGGTCACCGAATACAACGATGGGCGTCGTAACCTTGAAGAGGTCGGCTTCGTTGTCCCAGAAGCCATTGATGAAGTCCTCCTCTTGCGAAACGACCGGATACGCTCCATCATCCAAGAAATCCTTCCGCTGACATTTTCTGCGAGTAGGTACACCCTTCTCGATGGCAGTCCTCGAAAGGTTCTTGTTTTCCACCCGCTCTTCATAGCAGCGCCTTGATGTTCCCCAGCACCTCCGCGCTCTCCGCATCCAGCGTGGCGATCTCGTCCATGAGCGCCTGCGCACTGCGATGCGCGGCCCCGATTCTATCGCTCATAAAACACCACCCCCACGCGTTCGATATGCTCGCGTAGCTGCGCGTGGTTTAGCTCATCAAAAATGGATAGATCAATGGTGTAGGGCAGCAGCAAGTCATCCAGCTCACTCGCAATGGTCGAACACAGGTCGGACGTGAGCGTCTCACCATAAAGGGTCAAGTCGATATCCGATCCGGTTTTGAAGTTGCCCTTGGCGCGCGAGCCTGTCTGGCAGACATCCCCGAGTTTCTATTACCGGGCCATCGCGCAATTCATCGCGGTGTTTCCTTCCGTTCGTCCTGAGCTTCGTCGAAGGATGAATTTCGGAAGGGGCTGGCCCTGTCGACAAGCTCAGGGCGAACGGCGGTGGAAGATTGTGGCGAGGCGGGATAAAACCTCTGCCCAATCTCCTCGCATCGATGGCTTCCGTTCTTTTTCCGGCTCCAGCCTTTGATTTGTTGCTCGGAGGCCAAGGCTTCCTCGCGCGTCGCGAAGTCTTGGGAATCACAGCCAATTCCAGCGGTCGGCGTCTTGAAGGTGTAGCAACTGGTAATGGCGCCGGAGGTGTGTTCACCAATGCGTGTTTTCTAGGTTATCGGTGTGACCGGTGTAGTAGCTGCCGTCGGCGCAGCGGAGGATGTAGACCCAGAAGGCCATCATTTACGCCCCGTTAAAATGCCCTTCGACAGGCTCAGGGCGAACGGCAAGGGATTCCCGATCATGGTGAGCTTGTCGAACCACAGTCGGGGAACGGCAAGGGATACCGATCATGGTGAGCGCTGTCGAACCACAGGTTCAGGGCGAACGGCGGTGAAGAAGTTGTGCTCACAGCAACCTCCGAATTGTTTGCAGCACCTCCGCGCTCTCCGCATCCAGCGCGGCGATCTCGTCCATGATGGCCTGCGGGCTGCGGTGCGCGACTTCCTCGCCGCCGTTCGGGTTCTTCACCGAGAGGTCGAAGGTCGTCGGGTCGATGCTCTTGGCGTCCACGCTCCAGCTACTTGGGCGAGTCGGCGAAGGTCTTTTGCAGCTTCGACGAACTCGGCGAGGTCGTCATCGTTGAGCGGGTTGGTCTTGCCGAGGTTGCGGCCGGGGTCGAGCTGGTAGTACCAGATCTTTGCGGGTCGGGCGCGCCCTTCTCGAAGAACAGCACCACGGTCTTCACGCCCGCGCCCTGGAACGTGCCGCCGGGGCAGTCGAGCACGGTGTGCAGGTTGCAGCTTTCCAGCAGCAGCTTGCGCAGGCTCACCGAGGCGTTGTCGGTGTTGGAGAGGAAGGTGTTCTTGATGACGACGCCGCCGCGCCCGCCGGCCTTGAGCATCTTGATGAAGTGCTGGAGGAACAGGAACGCCGTCTCGCCGGTGCGGATGGGGAAGTTCTGCTGCACCTCCTTGCGCTCCTTGCCGCCGAAGGGCGGATTGGCCAGGACCACGTCGTAGCGGTCCTTCTCCTGAATGTCGGCGAGGTTCTCGGTGAGGGTGTTGGTGTGGATGATGTTGGGCGCCTCGATGCCGTGCAGGATCATGTTCATGATCGCGATGACGTAGGCGAGGGACTTCTTCTCCTTGCCGTAGAAGGTGCGGGTCTGCAGCGTCTTGAGGTCTTTGGTGGTGAGGTTGCCCTTGGCGCTTCAGGTAATCGAACGACTCGCACAGGAAGCCCGCCGAGCCGCAGGCGCCGTCGTAGATGCGCTCGCCGATCTTGGGCTGCACGACCTGCACCATGGCGCGGATGAGCGGGCGCGGGGTGTAATACTCGCCGCCGTTGCGCCCGGCGTTGCCCATGTTCCTGATCTTGGCTTCGTAGAGGTGCGACAGCTCGTGCTTCTCGGTCTGCGAGCGGAAGCGCAGCTCGTCGATGTGGTCGATGATCTCGCGCAGGTTGTAGCCGCTGTGGATCTTGTTTTTGATCTCGCCGAAGATTTCGCCGATCTTGTATTCGATGGTGTTCGGGCCGCTGGCCTTCTGCTTGAAGCCGTGCAGGTAGGGAAAGAGCTTGCGGTCGACGAAGTCGCGCAGGTCGTCGCCGGTCAGCGCCTTGTTGTGGTCGAGCTTGCCGTCCTTGCCCTTGGGCGCGGCCCAGCTCTCCCAGCGGTAGGGCTCGTCGAGGATGAAGGTGTATTTCTTGCCCTCCAGCTCGGCCTCGATGGCCTTGTCCTGCTCCAGGCCGTCGAGGTATTTCAGGAACAGCAGCCAGGAGGTCTGCTCGGTGTAGTCCAGCTCGGTGGTGCAGCCGGCCTCTTTCCAGAGCACGTCGTCGATGTTTTTGAAGGCTTGTTCGAACATGGTTGTTCTTTCTGGTTATGGCGGTTATTGAGCAACCGTCTAATCGGTCGGTGCGACCGATGGATAATGAATAGTGACATCTACTGATTAAGACTGTGCGCAATACTTGCGCCGGGATGACTATCGCTTCACGGTGGTTCCTAGAATATTGCCAGCCTACCCCCGGTATTGGGAATCAATTTCAGACATGTCGCGCGGCAGTGTGACTGTGCCCGCAGGTGGCGATTTTCACCTGCGTCATCGCGGACAGGCCGCTGTGGCGCAGCAAGGCGTCGATGGTCGGTTCGCGGCCGCGGAAATCGACGAACAGTTCCATCGGTTCGCGTGAACCGCCCTGCTCCAGGATGCTGCTTAAGAATTTGCTGCCGGTATCGCGATCGAAGATGCCGGTTTCCTCGAAGGCCGAGAAGGCGTCGGCGGAGAGGACTTCCGCCCATTTGTAGCTGTAGTAGCCCGCCGCGTAGCCGCCCGAGAAGACATGGGTGAAGCCGTTCTCGAAGCGGTTGAAGGCCGGCGGACGTATCACCGCCACCTGTGCACGAACCTCCTCGAGAATTTCATGGATGCGCGCGCCGCGTTTCGGGTCGTATTCCTGGTGCAGGCGGAAATCGAAGAGGGCGAATTCGAGCTGGCGCACCATCTGCATGGCGGACTGGAAATTCCTTGCCGTGCGCATGCGCTGATACAGCGGCTCCGGGAGGGTCTCGCCCGTCTGGTAGTGGCTCGCGATGAGATCCAGCGCCTCGCGTTCCCAGCACCAGTTTTCCATGAACTGGCTCGGCAGTTCGACGGCGTCCCAGGCGACGCCGCTGATGCCGGACACGCCGGCGTAATCCACCCGCGTCAGCATATGATGCAGGCCGTGCCCGAATTCGTGGAACAGGGTGGTGACCTCGTCATGGGTGAACAGGGCGGGGTCGTCGCCGATCGGCGGTGAAAAGTTGCAGGTCAGGTAGGCGACGGGTATCTGCAGGCCGTCGCTGGTTTTGCGCCGGCTGATGCATTCGTCCATCCAGGCGCCGCCGCGCTTGTGCGGGCGCGCGAAGAGATCCAGGTAGAATTCACCGCGCAGTTCACCGGCGGCGTCATGGATACGGTAGAAGCGCACAGTCCTCATGCCAGGTGTCCACGCCCCCGATCTGCTCGATGGTGATGCCATAGAGGCGCTCGACGATCGAAAACAGGCCGTCGACGACGCGGGGTTCCGGAAAGTAGGGCTTCAGCTCCTCCTGGGAGATGGCGTATTTCCGCTGGCGCAGCTTTTCCGAGTAATAGGCGATATCCCACGCCTGCAGGTCTTCCATGCCATGCTGCTCATGCGCGTAGGCCTTGACCTCCTCGAGTTCCATCTCGGCGGCGGCCCGGGAGCGCATCGCCAGGTCGTTGAGAAAGTCCATGACCTGCTGCGTGGATTCCGCCATCTTGGTGGCGAGGGAACGTTCGGCGTAGTTGCCGAAGCCGAGCAGGGTCGCGGCTTCATGACGCAGCGCCAGGATCCGTTCCATGGTGGCGGCATTGTCCCACTTGCCGGCATCCGGCCCCTGGTCCGAGGCGCGCGTGACGTAGGCGGTGTACAGCTCCTCGCGCAATGCGCGATTGTCGGCATAGGTCATGACCGGGTAGTAGGAAGGGAACTCCAGGGTAAACACCCAGCCGTCCAGTTGCCGCTGGGCCGCCGTCTGCCTGGCCAGCGCGACCGCCGTTGCCGGCAGGCCGGCCAGCAGTCCCTCGTCGCCGATCTGCTTGTGCCAGGCCGTGGTGGCGTCGAGCACGTTGTCGCTGAATGTCGCCGTCAGCTTCGACAGCTCCTGCATGATCGCCTTGTAGCGGTCGCGTGCCGCCTGGTCGAGTTCGATGCCGGAGAGGCGAAAATCGCGCAGCGCGTTGTCGATGATTTTTTTCTGGGCGGTATCGAGCTGGAGGTATTCCGGTCCGTCCGCGATCTGCCGGAAGGCGCGATACAGGCCTTCGTTCTGGCCCATCTCGGTGCTGTATTCGCTCAGTTTAGGCAGGCAGGCGTTGTAGGCCTCGCGCAGGGCTTCCGTATTCACCACCGCGTTCAGGTGGCCGACCGGCGACCAGGCGCGGTTGATGCGGTCGTCCATCGCTTCCAGCGGTTCGACCAGATTTTCCCAGGTATAGCGTGTGTTGCTCTCGAGCAGCTCCCTGACCCGTTGCCGTGCCTCGGCCAGCAGTTGCTCGACGGCCGGGACGACATGTTCCGGCCGGATGCTCGAAAAGGGCGGCAGGCCATGCAGTTCCAGCAGGGGATTGGACATGCTGTGCAGTACCTCGTATGTGAGCGTGTGACGGGAGCGGCGGGGATGCCTACTCTAGCATGGCGCCGGGGAACACCGGTAGTTGAACGGGACCGCTTGCATGGCTTGCAACGAGGCATAGTGAGCAGGTAAGTTTGCGCGATGACGGTACGCTGCTATCAGGGTATCAGTCCGCGGATCGCGGCGAGCGCCTACGTGGACGCGAGCGCCGTGGTGATCGGCGATGTCACCGTCGGCGAGGACGTATCGCTGTGGCCGATGGTCGTCGCCCGCGGCGACGTCAACACCATCGAGATCGGCGCGCGCACCAATATCCAGGACGGAACCATCCTGCACGTCAGTCATGACAGTGAATTCGCGCCGGGGGGCTTCCCGCTGCGCATCGGGTCGGACATTACCGTAGGGCACAAGGTCATACTGCATGGCTGCACCATCGAGGATGGCTGCCTGGTCGGCATGGGGGCGACCGTCATGGACGGTGCGATACTGCGCTCCGGGGTCTTGCTGGGCGCCGGCAGCCTGGTGCCGCCCGGCCAGGAACTCGAAGGCGGTTTCCTCTGGGTGGGTTCCCCCGCGCGCCGGGTACGGCCACTGCGCGAACAGGAGCGCGCCTTCCTCGAGTATTCGCCGAAACATTATGTCGAGCTCAAGAACCGGCACCGCACCGGCGACTGAATGACCCGCACCCGCTTCCAGCACACTGAAAACCACATTCAAGGACAAGAAAAATGATCATCTTCATCGGCAATTTACCGGCCACCGCCTCGGAACGGGATGCTTGTGTCTTCGCGGGTCTTTCGGAGGGGATGCTTCCCCGGATCATCAAGAAGGACGACGGCAACGGCGGCCTCCACCGCTACGCCCTGGTCCATTCGCGCTCGGACCGTGAGGGGCGCAGGCTGATCGGCCGGCTGCATGGGCGGACCTGTCATGGTACCACACGCTGGTTGCCCGGGAGTTCTGGAATCGCTCGGCCGGCAACGAACGCCGGCGGCTGGATTGGCGCGTGATTCCCTGGGACGGGCCGGAGCGGCGCGTGGCGGAACGCCGCACCGTCGCGCCTTACCGCCGCTGACGCAAGGCCCTGATCACCGGTTCGGTAGCGGGCCTGATCCCGCGCCACAGGAAAAACGCTTCCGCGGCCTGTTCCACCAGCATCCCCAGTCCATCGACTGCCCTGGCCGCGCCAGCTTCCTGCGCCCAGCGCACGAAGGCGGTCGGTTCATCGGCGTACATCATGTCGTAGCACCAGCTATGCGCCTGCACCACGCCGGGCGGCAGGGCGGGTACCTCGCCCGACAGCCCGGCGGCGGTGGCATTGATGATGACGTCGAATGACTGGCCAGCAAGATCGTCCAGGCCGCAGCCTTCGACTCGGCCGAGTTCGACGGAAGGCGCGGGCGAGTTCAACGGCCTTGCCGGGCGTGCGGTTGGCGATCACCAGCAGCGCCGGTTTTTCATCGAGCAGCGGTTCGATGACGCCGCGCGCCGCACCACCGGCGCCGAGGAGCAGTACTCGCCTGCCGGCAAGCTCGCAGCCCTGGTTGTCTTTCAGATCGCGGACCAGGCCCACGCCGTCCGTGTTGTCGCCGTAGTGCGTCCCGGACGGGTCCAGCACCAGCGTATTGACGGCGCCGGCGCGTTGCGCGCGCGCGCTGCGCGTGGCGGCGAGTGCCCAGGCCTCTTCCTTGAAGGGTACGGTGACGTTCAGGCCCTTGCCGCCCTGCGCCTGAAAATCGGCAACCGCCCGCGCAAAATGACCCGGTTCGACCAGGATGGCACGGTACTCGATGTCGTGCCCGAACTGGGCGGCGAACAGGGTGTGGATGCGGGGTGATTTGCTGTGGGCAATCGGGTTGCCCATGACGGCATAGCGGTCGGTCATTCGTCCTGCCGCAGCCAGTGGCCGACCGCCCTGGCGAAATAGGTCAGGATGGCGTCGGCGCCCGCGCGCTTGAAGGCGAGCAGGGATTCCATCACCACGGCCCGCTCGTCCAGCCAGCCGTTTTGCGCCGCGGCCTTGAGCATGGCGTATTCACCGCTGACCTGGTAGGCCAGGGTCGGGACGCCGAAGGTGTCCTTCACGCGCCGGATGATGTCCAGGTAGGGCATGCCCGGTTTCACCATCACCATGTCCGCGCCTTCCTCCAGGTCGAGCGCCACCTCGCGCAGCGCCTCGTCGCTGTTGGCCGGGTCCATCTGGTAGCTGTATTTGTTGCCGCCGCCGAGGTTCGCCGCCGATCCGACCGCGTCGCGGAACGGGCCATAGAAGCTGGAGGCATATTTGGCCGAATAGGCCAGGATGCGCGTGTTGCGGTAACCGGCCGCTTCCAGCGCCGTGCGTACGGCGCCGATGCGCCCGTCCATCATGTCGGACGGGGCCACGATATCGGCGCCGGCCTCGGCATGCGACAGGGCCTGCCTGATCAGCACCTCGACCGTTTCATCGTTCAGCACATAGCCTCCGGCATCGATCAGGCCGTCCTGACCGTGGGTGGTGAAGGGATCCAGCGCCACATCGGTGATGACGCCCAGTTCCGGCAGCGCGTCCTTGAGGGCGCGCACCGCCCGCTGCGCCAGTCCCTGCGGG
This sequence comes from uncultured Gammaproteobacteria bacterium, assembly GCA_963773065.1. GTDB lineage: Bacteria > Pseudomonadota > Gammaproteobacteria > UBA9214 > UBA9214 > CAVQCA01. Next base: position 151,329 of record CAVYZN010000017.1, on the reverse strand, counting down.
TTGTAGGCCTCGCGCGCGTCTTCGGATTTCTTTTCCGGCGGCGTGACCGGGAACAGCGCCATTGCCGGGATGCCGAGATCGTGGATTTCGGCCGCTTCGCGCAGCAGTTCATCGATGCTCAGGCGTTCGATGCCCGGCATGGACGCAACCGGCTCGCGCCGCCCCTCGCCTTCCAGTACAAACACCGGGTAGATGAGATCATCGGTGGTCAGCCGGTGCTCGCGCATGAGCCGCCGGGAAAAAACATCACGCCGCATGCGGCGCATACGGGTGCCGGGGAAATTGCCTTGGGTTGATTTTTTTCCTGTCACAGCCGACTCCGGGATGCAGTTACCTGCCTACAGTGTAGCGTGACTGGCTGCCGGGGTCAGTCCCTGATTGCAAACGAGTGCGGCTATACACCGGTCCACACCGGCGTGTAAGCTCATGTCATGTCGAATGTCACCGGTGAAACAGGCGATTATGTTATCCGATGCCTCGCGCAGGGCAGGCGGGCTGCTGAAATCCACACGGCCGTCGCTGGCCTGCTGGTATGCTGATCCGCGCGACGCTCAGGCCGCGCAGGCGCTGCTTGAGGTTACCCAGCGGCGGCTGCAGATCCGCCGGTGCCGCGGTGGACGGTGTTTTCCGTTGCATGTACTGCGGTTGATCTGTCATTACTGGTTGGATCGGGATTGCACGCTGGAGTATGAACAACTCTCGATACTTTACGGCGATGACAGAGACCTTGCCCTGCTGGAGCTGGTGTATGGCCAGCTATTGATCAGTCGCAAATGCCTGCCGGCGCTGCAACACCTGGAGCGGGGCTTTTCGCTGGCGGCCCGCCACCTGGACTGCGCCCGATTACTTCCACCTGCTGAGACAGCATGATCTGCTGGGTTATCTGCCGTTGTCAGGAACCCCCTCATCCCCGCAAAACCTCCTGTCATTGCTGAATGAAGCCGCCGTCATCAAGCGCCTGCGGGCAAGCGATCGCCGCCATTGCAAGAACGCGCACTTTGACACCCTGGGCTAGCGACACTCAGTGCAAAGCCTCCTTGTGAATACTCAGGCTGCAGATAAACGGCTTAGCCGTTGGTGTCTTGCGGCGTGCCATAGCCACTTTGCGGCAACAGAAAAAGCAGCGTGTGGCATCGCCACTAAGTACTGCTTTATCGCCAACAGCTGGCGCCGCTGAACGTGCTGAATGCCGGCCTCGGGTCGTGCTTTTTGCGGTGTGGTGCATCCCGACAGCTTTCGACGCCAGCGCCTGTTTGTGTAAATCTCACCCTCAGACAACCATAATAGGCATCAAAAGCAATACATCACAATAGGTTATATAATTGCAACCGTGATTAATAAAGCGCTCAAGGTTCTGCTCTCGGTGTCGATAAAATTGTCAGCGACACAGCACGTAAGTATTGTGAAGTGAGATCCGCCAGGCATCAGGGATGATCAGGATCCAACTCATAACGGATTTTGTCATTGTACTGCAATAAAGGCTCCTCCGACGCTGAAAAGCGTTTTAACCCCGCCGTAAGGCGGGGTTTTTTTATGCCTACAGGGATGTAGGTACATCGCGGAGCGCAGGGACGCGCGGAGCGATGAGCCGTAAGGGATGTAGGTACAGCCGCTCTCGCACATCCCTGTGCTCCGCGACACTCGGACATCCTGTCCCTCGTCGCGGAGCACAGGGACGATTCACACCACCGTAGCGAGCCAGTCTCTCGGCTTGAGATATACATCGTATAACTCAGCTTCCGGCGTGCCGGGCTCCGGGCGCCAGTCGTAGCGCCATTTGACCACCGGCGGAAGTGACATGAGAATAGCCTCGGTGCGTCCGCCGGATTGCAGGCCGAACAGGGTGCCGCGGTCGTAGACCAGGTTGAACTCGACATAGCGCCCACGCCGGTACGCCTGGAAATCGCGTTCGCGGTCCCCATAAGCGGTGTCACGGCGGCGTTCCACGATGGGCAGGTAGGCTGGCAGGTAGTGGTTACCGATGCTCTGCATGAGTGAGAAGCAGTGCTCAAAACCACCTTCATTGAGATCGTCGAAAAACAGGCCGCCGATACCACGTGGCTCATTACGGTGTTTCAGGTAGAAATAGTCATCGCACCATTTCTTGAAGCGGGGATAGACGTTATCGCCAAACGGGTTGCAGGCATCGCGGGCGAGACGGTGCCAGTGCACGGCATCATCCAAGAAGCCGTAATACGGGGTCAGGTCAAAACCGCCGCCAAACCACCATACCGGTTCGGCGCTTTCCTTTTCGGCGATGAAGAAACGCACGTTGGCGTGCGAGGTGGGTACATAGGGATTGCGCGGGTGGATGACCAGCGACACGCCTATGGCCTGGAAATGACGTCCGGCCAGCTCAGGGCGGCTGGCGGTGGCCGAGGGCGGCAGTTCATTGCCGAACACATGGGAGAAATTGATGCCGGCCTTTTCAAACACTGCGCCTTCTTCCATGACGCGTGAACGGCCTCCCCCGCCTTCCCGGCGTGACCATGCATCATCCCGAAAGCGGCCAGTGCCATCGGCCTTTTCAAAGGCATTGCAGATACTGTCCTGCAGGTTCAGCAGGTAGCCGCGCACTCCGGTCTACATGTGTGTTGCCGATTTTCTTTTCAGACATTGATGACCGCCTGTTTCTTTGCAGTTGGATATTCTGCTCGAGTCCGGATAGCTCGGCCACCGTTCGTCCGGACTTCGGCGTTACTGCGCAACACCCGGCCGGTAATGCCATCACGAATCTCGCTGGGTTTGCCGGTGCCGCAAAGCGGCCCATGCAGGATGTAATCCAGCCCCGCGTCAAACGCCATGCGCACACCAAGCGCACTGGTCGCCGGGGGTTTTCCATGGCGATTGGCGCTGGTTGAGACCAGGGGTCCGTTCCAGGATACGCACAGGGCGCGCGCAAGCGGGTGGCTGGTAACGCGCACCGCCAGGCTTTCGTGTCTGCCGCGCAGCCATACTGGCGTTTCCGGCAGACACGGCAGGGTCCAGGTAACCGGGCCCGGCCAGGTTTCCATGATGCGGTTCCTGACAGCGGCTGATACCGGCAGCAACAGCGGTTCCAGTTGCGCGAAGTCACTGGCGATGAGGATGACGCCCTGCTCAATATTGCGTTGTTTGAGATCCAGCAGCCGCAGGACCGCAGCCGCATTGAAAGGGTCGCATCCCAGGCCGTATACGGTTTCGGTCGGGTAGGCGATCACGCCGCCTGCCGCCAGCTGCCGCACGGCTTCCCGTATGTGCCAGCTCATAGCCAATTACCGGCCGAATTACTAACCATTGTCAACGCAGTGTCGATAAGAAAACTGCGCAAGACCAGCGAGAGGCAGCTAACTCAAGGGTGCGAAAGTCCGTCTGAATTCCCTGTCCCTGCCCGTGACTTCAGTATTAATTCGCCGCCGCCTCGGTCGTCGTTTCAGCTTCCTCAAATGGTTCGGTGAATTTGCAGTCGCTCTGCGGGCAGACGCGCTGACTACCGGAGCGCTTGGTAGTCTTGATGGTCGTAATAGGCCAGTGACATTCAGGGCAGGGCTGTGCCAGTGGCTGATTCCAGATGGCATAGTCGCACTCCGGGTAACGTGCGCAGGAAAAGAAAATTTTGCCGCGCCGTGACTTGCGCTTCAGTATGTCGCCCTGTTTGCACTGCGGGCATAGCACCCCGGTATCTTCCGGTTTCTCCAGTGGTTCGATGTACTTGCAGTTCGGGTAACCGCTGCAGCCGATAAATTTTCCATAACGGCCGGCGCGAACGATCAATGGGGACTGGCATTCCGGGCAGCTGCGTCCTTCGATGACTTCGGGTTCCTCGGCACCGCGTTCTTCATCGACATTACGCGTGTAATCGCACTCCGGATAGCCGCTACAGCCAATGAAACGCCCGCGCCGTCCGAGCCGGATGTTCAGCGGTTTGCCGCACTTCGGACACGCTTCATCCGTGGCCTCGGTGGTGACGTCGCTGCGCGAAACGCTGGTTTCCTTGTCATCGACAAGGTGCTTGAAGGGTTTCCAGAAATTTTCCATGAGCGGCACCCAATCCTTTTCGCCGCGCGACACGGCGTCCAGTTCATCCTCGAGCCGGGCGGTAAAATCATAGTCCACGTACTGGTTGAAGTGTTCGGTGAGAAACTTGCTCACTACGCGGCCGACATCGGTCGGATAGAAGCGTTTTTTCTCCAGCGTGACGTATTCGCGTTGCTGCAGAGTGGAGATGATGGTGGCATAGGTGGACGGGCGGCCGATGCCGTATTCCTCCAGCGTCTTGACCAGGCTGGCCTCGGTGTAACGCGGCGGTGGCTCGGTGAAGTGCTGATCGGCGCGGATCTCGTTCAGTATGCAGGTTTCGCCCTTCTTCAGAGGTGGCAGCAAAGCCTCGTCATTGTCACCTTTGTTGTCATCTTCGCCTTCCCGGTAGACCGCCATGAACCCCGGATCCACCACGGTGGACCCGGTGGCCCGGAACAGGTTGCCCGCGCCACAGCCGAAGTCGACGCTGACGGTGTCAATGGTGGCGTGGATCATCTGGCAGGCGATGGTGCGCTTCCAGATCAGCTCATACAGCTTGAGCTGTTCCACGCCGAGATGACTCCTGATTTCCTCGGGTGTGTGGCGCACGGAGGTGGGCCGGATGGCTTCGTGCGCCTCCTGGGCATTCTTGGACTTGGTTTTATAGATGGCCGGTTGATGCGGCAGTTTGTCTTTCCCGTAACGCTCCGGGATGAACTCACGCAGCTCGGCAATGGCTTCTTGGGCCAGATTGACCGAGTCGGTACGCATGTAGGTGATCAGGCCGACGGTTTCACCGCCGATATCCAGTCCCTCGTAAAGTTGCTGGGCGATTCGCATGGTGCGGCTGGCGGTGAAGCCCAGCTTGCGCGAGGCCTCTTGTTGCAGCGTGGAGGTGGTAAAGGGCGCGGCCGGATAGCGCTTACGCTGTTTCTTTTCGACCGCGTCGACCATCAGCTTGCCGCCGGCAGCCGCCAGCAGTTCCTGCTTCACACGGCTGGCGCTGATTTCATCGATAATCGAAAACTGTTTCAGTTTATCGCCGTGCAGCTGTATGAGGCGGGCAGTGAAGCTCTGACCGTCCTTGGTGAGATCACCATCGATCGTCCAATATTCGCGCGGATTGAAGCTTTCGATCTCGATCTCGCGTTCCACGATCATGCGCAGAGCCGGGCTTTGTACACGGCCGGCAGAAAGCCCGCGGCGGATTTTTTTCCACAGCAACGGTGACAAGTTGAACCCGACTAGGTAATCCAGTGCGCGCCGCGCCTGCTGGGCGTTGATCAGTTCTTGCGAAAGCGTGCGGGAGTGTTCCATGGCCTCGATAATCGCGCGTTTGGTGATTTCATGGAATACGACACGACGAACGGGCTTGTCTTTCAATGCCTTGCGGTCAGCAAGCAATTCGCACAGGTGCCAGGAGATCGCCTCACCCTCACGATCCGGGTCAGTGGCCAGATAGAGGGCGTCAGATTTTTTCATCGCCTTGACGATGGCTTCCACATGTTTGGCGTTGCGTTCGATGAGCTGGTATTTCATGGCAAAGTCGTGCTCGGGGTCGACAGCGCCTTCTTTGGGCACGAGATCGCGCACATGGCCGTAGGACGCCATGACCTCATACCCCTTTCCGAGGTATTTCTTGATGGTTTTCGCCTTGGCGGGCGATTCAACAATGACCAGGTTGTTGCTCATTGGAAATCGGATCGGGTCAATGGTTCAGCGGCACGTCTTCCCATGATATTGGGGTTAATGAAGGCAATTGGTCATGTTCTCAAACACCAGGTCTTCCAGCCACGCATAGGCGGCTTCTTCGCCTGGCTGATTGAAAAGCACCATGAGCACGACCCATTTGAGCTGTTCGATATCAAAATCCTCGTTTTCGAGCGCCATTGCCCGGTCAATGACCAGTTCACGGCTGGCCGGGTTCAATACTCCCATCTGTTCCAGGAACAGCAGCAATCCCCTGCACTCGGTGTTGAGTCGTTCCGATTCGTGTTGTGAAAACAGGCGCAGGGAGTGCTCTGCCTGCATGGTTATGGGTGTGGTGTCGCTTGCCAGGTCTTCCAGCCAGTTGAAGGCCCGGTCGATCTCAGGGGCTGGAAAGCCGGCGTTACGCAACTCCTGATGGACGAATTCGCGGTCCGGCGTGACCGGACCCTCGTCATCCATGTAATAGTTTTCAAACAGATACATTAGGACGTCGAAAACATTTTCTTTCATTCGGAACCTTTTTATTTCAACCGGTTATAAAGCCCTCCTGGGCCGGATGCGATGTATCCCTTTAATTCAAGCTGCAGGAGCATGGAGGAAACTATGGCTGGCGTCAATCCGCTGGTTTCCACCAGCATATCGACTGATGCGGGGTTATAACCCATGTAATCAAGTAGTTGCACATAATCGGCAGCGAGTTCCGGAGATTGCTCCGCGTTCTCGGTATCGCTGGACGGCGCTGTCCGAGTGGCGACTGCTGCCAAGGCACCCAATTCGTCAATAATATCTTGCGCCGTCTCTACCAGTTTTGCACCCTGGCGTATCAGGGAGTGGCAACCACGTGACAGCGGGCTATGAATGGAACCGGGAATTGCGAAGACTTCACGTCCTTGCTCTGCCGCACAACGCGCGCTGATCAGTGAGCCGGAACGTGTCGTAGCTTCAACCACCAGGGTACCCAGGCTAAGCCCGCTGATGATGCGATTGCGGCGCGGGAAATTCTCCGGTCTGGGCGGAGTTCCGATCGGGAATTCAGAGACCAGGGCACCGTGTTTGGCAATCCTGGTGAGCCAGGTCGCGGTTACGTGCGGGGTAGACTTGATCCAGGCCGGTGCCCATCACCGCAATCGTCGGTTTGCCAGCTTCCAGGGCGCCGTTATGGCTGGCGGCATCGATGCCAAGCGCCAGACCACTGGTAATTGTCAGACCAGACAGAGCGAGGGAACGGGCAAATTCGCAGGCGGTGCGGCGTCCGGAAGATGTCGGGTTTCGGCTGCCGACGATGGAGAGCTGCAGGCTGGATAGGATATCGGCATTGCCGTGTAGATAGAGAAGGGGTGGTGGATCCGGTATCTGCAATAGCAACGGCGGGTAGGCGGGATCATGGCAGGTTATGAGCCGGTTGTGTGGCTGGTCGAGCCAGGCGAGGTCGCGATCGATCTGTTGCCGGTCCGGTCGCTTGATGGATGTGACGGCCTGCTGGGGCAGGCCGCTGGCTTGCAGCCGACCGGTGGAAGCCCGCAGGATTTCCCGTACACCGCCGAACTGATCGATAAGTCGAAGTAAGGTAACGGCGCCCACGCCTGGTGCGTGATACAGGGTCAGCCAGTCAATTATGTCGGTGCCGTCAGGTGCGGGTGCAGCCACCATGGTGGCTAGTCACCCGTTCCCGAGTTCAGTGTTAACAGATCATTCATGATGGTCCCTTCCCTGGGCACTCTGATAAAGGTGTTATTCAGGGTGTTCTTACGTAGTCGAGCAGGTGCATGGAGCGGGTTGCTTTCATAACAAGGCAATAGCTGACCCGATCAAACGTGCGGAATACCATGAGCACGCCGGCTTCCTCATCTGGTAATTTTACCATTTCAGCGCGTTTGCCGCTGACGGTATCACGTATGGTTTCGCCCGTCTGGAAGATCTTCATCACGTGGCCGATTTCCATGCCGTCCGACGTGCCTAGATCAATGGCTACAACATTGAACTGGCCAATTTCCCGGACGCCACCCAGGACTGAAATGATGCGTCCTTCCGTGCCGGGCGGGGTCGGATGGGGCAGGAACTGGGTTATCGGCTTTTCCTGGGAGGTTGGCCACAGGCGGTCACCGACCCGTGCTTCACGCGTTGTTTCCGTAAGCAATAATGTGGCTGGGTCACCGTACCTTTGCACGGCACCTTCTCCCACATAAATGGCCTCATAACCCAGTATTTCATCGGTATCCGGGTCGATTAACGCTCCGCCGGGCTCAAAGATATCGAACAGGCCAACGTCTTCACCCTGAATGCCTCGGGCATAAACGCGATCACCGGCCCCGGTGACTACATGTTCATCGGCACCCGCCACTACATACGGGGCCTTGTCCAGTTGGTCTTGGCTGACGACCAGCGGCTTGGTAAGGAACTGCTTGATGGCATCAATGGGGATGGTGGGTATGGCATGATCGAGGCTTTCTACCCGTGCCTGGGGTGACAGCTTGACGGGGCCGCGCTCCAGTCGCAATTGCGGCTTGCCGTCCACATAGACCAGTGTCAGGATGTCACCCGGGTAAATCAGGTGTGGGTTGGCGATCTGTGGATTGACGTACCAGATCTCGGGCCAGAACCAGGGATCGCGCAGAAACATAGCCGAGATATCCCATAGCGTGTCACCCTTGACCACGACGTATCGGTCCGGATGATTCGGGTTGAGTACGACATCAGCCGCAAAGATTGAGCCGGCGATCAGTGCAGCACAGACCAGTCCGAACAGTTTCTTGATTGACATAGGCATCCCTTTAACGTCGTTGTATCTCAATACCACATCCACGCCATGCGGTTCTATGTTGCTGGAATAGCTGGCGGTCTTGATCAGACGGGAGTTTAGCGGAAAATCCACACAGAACAAAACCTTTTGTAGGCACAGTTAAACCGCTACCGGCAGGTTGTGATAAAGTATATTGAAGATTGATGACCTGAATCGTGACGGCATTCACATGGCGATCCTGGATATTCTCCACTTTCCCGACCCGCGCCTGCGGAATATTGCACAACCCGTAACAGAAGTTGATGATGCTGTCCGCCAGCTGATCGATAACATGTTAGAGACCATGTACGCGGCACCTGGTATCGGTCTGGCGGCCACGCAGGTCAATATTAACAAACGCATCGTTGTCATAGATGTATCGGAAGATAAAGAGCAGCCTTTATGCCTGATCAATCCGGAGATACTTGAACTGCAAGGTATCGAGGAGATGGAAGAAGGCTGCTTATCAGTGCCGGGTGTGTTTGAAATAGTGCAACGGGCGGATCGGGTGCGTGTGCGGGCACTTGACCGCGACGGGAGGCCATTTGAACTTGAAACCGGCGGTCTACTGGCGGTCTGCATCCAGCATGAGATCGACCATCTCAATGGCAAGCTATTTGTCGATTATTTGTCCCAGCTGAAGCGCACGCGGATTCGCAATAAACTCGAAAAACACCAACGAACCCCGGATGCCGAGGACAGGCAGTCCTCAACAAGGGTGATTTGACACGCTCCGGATTTGTTGACTGGCGAAACTTTTCCGTTCGGGGCATGGATCTCCCATGAAGACCTGCACCCCGAGATCGTGTTATGAAGATTGTATTTGCGGGGACACCTGAATTTTCTCTTCCCGTCCTGCATGTCCTGCTGGACAGTCCCCATGAGGTGGTGGCGGTTTTTACTCGGCCCGATCGACCCTGCGGGCGTGGACAGCGCACCGCGGAAAGCCCGGTGAAACGGCTGGCAAGCCGACATGCCATACCTGTCTGTCAGCCCGGGACGCTCAGGGACAGTGGGGCGCAGGCGGCACTTGAGCCCATTAGGGCCGACCTGATGATCGTGGTTGCCTATGGTCTGATTCTACCGCCTGCGGTGCTGGCGATGCCGCGGCTTGGCTGTATCAATGTCCATGCCTCCCTCTTGCCGCGCTGGCGCGGCGCGGCCCCGATTCAGCGGGCTATCCTTGCCGGCGACCGGGAAACGGGAGTCTGCCTCATGCAGATGGAGGCGGGCCTGGATACCGGACCGGTGCTTGCCTCGGCTACATGCCTGATCGAACCCGAGGATACGGGCGGGCGATTGCATGACCGCCTGTCAGTAATGGGCGCACAATTGCTCAAGGAAAATCTGGACCGAATCGCGCAGGGTGAGCTGGAGCCGCGGGTGCAGGATGACAGCCAGGCAAGCTATGCGGACAAAATCGAAAAAACCGAGGCGGTAATCGACTGGACGATGTCTGCCGAACAGATCGCACGCCAAGTCCGGGCATTCAACCCCTGGCCGGTTGCCGAAACACGCTACTCGGGCCGGCAGCTCAGAATCTGGGAGGCACGGCCGGTGGCAATGACGACGGAGCAGCCGCCCGGTGTGGTGCTGGCCGCCGGCAAGGTTGGAATCGATGTCTCCTGTGGCGTTGGTGCGCTCAGGATCTTGGCAGTGCAGTTGGCTGGAGCACGTCAGATCTCTGCGATCGACTTTATCAATGCACATCCCCTCGGTGGTGTGCGCCTTGGCGCTGCCTAACCGGGCCGCGAGTGTCATTGAACGCACGCAGCTGCGCCGCGAGAACGCTCGCACAGGTCATTAGCGATGGTAGATCGCTGTCTGATGTGCTGCCAGCGGCGTTGAAAACCGTTGCCGACCCGAGTCAGCGGGCGCTGGTGCAGGAGCTGGTCTACGGGACGCTTCGTTGGTATTACCGCCTGCATGCGGTTCTGGATCGCCAGTTGAAACGTCCACTCAAGCAGCGCGATGGCGATCTGTATTGCCTCCTGCTGTCAGGTCTGTATCAGCTGTCCCGCATGAGAGTGCCTTCTCATGTCGCCGTTAACGAGACCGTTCAGGCCACCCGTGAGCTTAAGAAGGAATGGGCTTCAGGCCTGGTGAACGCGGTGCTGCGCGGCTATCAGCGTGAAACAGTCCGGCTGGACGCCGTGGCAGAGCAGTCGCGTGAGGCGCGTTATGCACATCCGGGATGGCTTAACGATGTGTTGCAGACGGACTGGCCGGCGGACTGGGAGAACATCCTGGATGCCGGCAACCAGCGCCCGCCATTGTCGCTGCGGGTGAACCAGCGGCAGATAGGGCGCGATGACTATCTGGTCTTGATGCTGCAAGGTGGAATCAAGGCCCGGGCAATGAGGCATGCCGCCCATGGCATCGTTGTTGAATCGCCGGTGCCGGTCGAAGCATTGCCAGGATTTGCCGAGGGTTGGGTTTCGGTGCAGGACGGCGCCGCCCAGCAGGCGACCGGCTTGCTGGATCTGGCCGCCGGACAGCGGGTGCTGGATGCCTGTGCAGCACCCGGCGGCAAGACGGCGCACATCCTGGAATCCGAACCCGATCTTGAATCCCTGACGGCTGTCGAGATCGATTCCAGCCGGGTTCGACGGATCGAGGAAAATCTCTTGCGCCTTGGTCTCGCCGCACGCGTTATACAGGGCGATGCCGCCAATCCGGAACCCTGGTGGGATGGACGGTGTTTTGACCGCATACTGCTCGATGTGCCCTGTACGGCAACCGGCGTGATAAGGCGTCATCCCGATATCAAGCTGTTACGCAGGCCTCAGGATATTGCTGCACTAGTGATGCGACAGGCACAATTGCTGCAGACCATGTGGCCCTTGCTTGCGGCAGGCGGTATGCTGTTGTACACGACCTGTTCCGTGCTGGCTGAGGAGAACGAGGGGCAGATTGAGCGTTTTCTTTCTGCGCATACGAATGCCGAGGCGACGACGATCGAAGTGGCTTGGGGGCGATCCTGTACTCACGGTCGGCAGATATTGCCGGGTGAGGAGGATATGGACGGATTTTATTTTGCATGCATGCGCAAGGCCGTATAGCCGGTATAAAGACCAATTGGATCTATGTGAACCGCGTGCAGTGGCTGACGATGACGCTGCTTGCCGGGGTTTTTCTGTGCACTCCGACCCGGCTTCCGGCGGCCGATCAACCAGGCGTCTTCAAGGTTACCGAAATCGGGACAGAAAAAGGTGATGAGGCATATCTGCTCGATGCCAGGATGGCTATCAATCTGAGTTCAGGCCCGAGGGAGGCGCTGGAAAACGGTGTGCCCCTGGTGTTCGAGTTGCAGATTCAAACGCTGGAAAAGCACACCTGGTTATGGGACAGCGTGGTCGCCGAATACAAGCAGGCCAGACAAGTTCAGTTACACGCACTCAGCCGTACTTATCTGGTAAAGGACCTCGCAACCGGCGCACAGCGCAGCTATCCAACACTGGATGAAGCGCTGCAGGCCGCCGGATTCGTGCACAATTATCCCGTGCTGGATTATGCCTTGATGCGGAATGATGAGAGTTATTCAGTACGCCTGCGTGGCAGCCTCGATATCGAGGCGCTGCCAACCCCGGTGCGACTGCTTGCCTATATTTCGTCCGCCTGGGATATGGACAGCGAGTGGTATCAATGGCAACTGGCTCGATAAAACGCATCGGCTTCGGTCTCCTGCCGATGCTGCTGCTGTTTGCGTTGTTGCTGGTATCGCTCGCCTATATGAGCGATGCTACACATAATTCGCAACGCTTTGGCGAGCTGTATTCATGGCTGCTGTTGATCAATGCGCTGGGCCTTGTGGTGCTGGGCGCGCTCGTGGTCGCCAACATTATCTGGCTGCTCAGCCAGCAGCGGAAAAAGGCCGCCGGTGCGAAGTTGATGACCCGGTTGGTCATCACATTCGTGATACTGTCAGTGGTGCCGGTATCCATCGTGTACTATTTCTCCCTGCAGTTCCTGCATCGCGGTATCGACAGTTGGTTTGATGTGCGCATTGAACAGGCGCTCGAGGATGCGCTGGATCTCAGCCGTACGGCTCTCGACGTACGCTTGCGCGATGTCCTGCGGGTCACGGAGAGCGTCGCGGATGAGATAGCGGAATCACCGGCAGCAACGCTTTCACTGAACCTGTATGACCTGCGGGTGCGCAGCGGCGCAGCCGAACTGACGCTGCTCGGCAGTGACAGCCGTATTATAGCCTCAAGCAGTATTGATCCAACAGACATCATTCCGCACCAGCCATCCAGCGAGATGTTGCAGGTCCTGCGCGATGGCAAACACTATATCGGCCTGGATCCGGTGGGTGAAACCGGCTTGTTTGCGCGCGCCCTTGTGCCGGTGCTTTCCTCCCGGCAGGACAATGAGGTGTATATTCTGCAGGCATTGTTTACCGTATCGGAACGTCTCAGCGTGTTGGCCGAGAGTGTCCAGTCTGCTTTCGGGCACTACAAGGAACTGGCATATCTGCGTACGCCACTCAAGTTCAGTTATACCCTGACCTTGTCCATCGTCCTCGTGTTAAGTCTGCTCGCAGCGATCTGGGCGGCGTTCCACTCAGCGCGCCGGCTGGTCGCGCCAGTGAGTGACATGGCGGAAGCAACCCGTGCCATTGCTGAAGGGGATTACAGCAAGCGTTTGCCGGTCGCCAGCGATGATGAGCTGGGATTCCTGGTGCGGTCTTTCAACGACATGACCCGACATCTTGCCAAGGCGCGTGATCAGGCCCGTAAAAGCCAGCAGCAGGTCGAAGGCCAGCGCGCCTATCTGGAAGCCGTACTGGCCAATCTTTCCTCGGGGGTGATTAGTCTCGATGCAGATTGGGTTATACGCGCGGTCAACAGTGCGGCGCGCCAGAACCTTGGTGTCGATATCAAAACCTATCTCGGCAAGGCGCTATCAGAAGTGGGGGCAGATCACGCCTTTCTCCGGCCGTTCATCGACGTGATCTCGAGAAACCACCGCACTGGCAGGAAAATATGGCAGGAAGAGGTCTCGCTTTTCGGCGTCAACGGGCGGCAGGTCCTGATGTGCCGGGGTACTTCATTCAAGGGTACAAATTCAGACAAGGATGGCAAGGTTATCGTGTTCGATGACGTGACCGCATTGATACAGGCTCAACGCGATGCCGCCTGGGGTGAAGTCGCACGGCGTCTTGCCCATGAGATAAAGAACCCGCTGACGCCGATCCAGCTCTCGGCGGAACGCTTGCGCCGCCGGTATATCGAGCGCATGGACAAGGATGATGTCGAGGTGCTGGACCGCGCCACACGCACGATTGTCAACCAGGTCGAGGCTATGAAGAAAATGGTCAATGCCTTCAGTGAATATGCGCGTGTGCCCCAGATCAGCCTGGAGCCGATTGACCTGAATCTGCTGGTGCTGGAAGTGCTCGAACTTTACCGGGGCAGTGACTCGCAAGTGCAGTTTGTTACTCATCTGAATGCGGACCAAGCCGGCATCGAGGGTGATGCGGGCAGGCTCAGACAGCTTTTGCATAACCTCATCAAGAACTCACTGGAGGCCGTTACTGAAACCCCGAAGGCCTGCATCACGGTAACAACGCATACCGGCGAAGAGTCAGGAAAGCGTTATGTCGAGCTTGTAATCGATGACAATGGCCCCGGTTTTACTGCCCGGGTGCTTGAACAATATATTTGAACCCTATGTTTCCACGAAACCCAGGGGCAGCGGGCTGGGTCTGGCCATCGTGAAAAAGATCGTGGAAGAGCATGGCGGCATTATTGCTGCGGAAAGCAGTACCGAAGGGGGCGCGCGCATCCGAATCCGGCTGCAAACAGCCGAGGTGGCTGGTTGTGCCGCTGATTCTTATCCTGCCGGGGACGATAAAATATTTTCGGCGCATGATGGTGGGATATAATGTTGCATCCGGAGCTGGATGAGTGTGAATGTTAATCACCGGATATCCTCATGACAAAGTTAACGATAAAAGTTAAGAAATGACGCCGCGCCACATCCTTGTTGTCGATGATGAACCGGATATTCGCAACCTGGTTCGCGATATTCTGGAGGACGAGGGTTATACCGTAACCACCGCAGCAGGTGGGGAGGAGGCGCGCAAGGCGCGCCGGACCCGGCGTCCGGACCTGATATTGCTTGACATATGGATGGAAGACGTCGATGGCATTACCCTGCTGCGTGAATGGTCGGAATCCGGCGTTCTGCCCTGCCCTGTCGTCATGATGTCAGGACACGGAACGGTAGAAACCGCGGTGGAGGCGACCCGCCTCGGCGCCTATGACTTTATTGAAAAACCCATATCACTCGCCAAACTCCTCCTGACGATCGAGCGCGCGTTCGAGAGTGACAAACTGCAAAGGGAAAATGTCGGTCTTCGAAAACACGCGCAGCCGGTGATTGAGCCGATCGGAAAAAGCAGGGTGATGGAACAACTCCGGGAACAGGCGCGCAAGATTGCCCAGCATAAGAGCTGGGTACTGATCTACGGGGAACCGGGAACGGGAAAGGGAACGTTTGCGCGCTATATCCACCAGGAAAGCCCGCGCCGCGAAGGGCCGTTTGTGGAGATTGCCGTGGGCTCCATTTCGCAGGAAAATTCCGCGGCCGAGTTCTTCGGGCACGAAGACGGTGAGGACATCCACTACGGACGTTTAGAACAGGCAAACGGAGGTACCTTGTGTATCGGAGACATCTCCGATATGGACCTGCAAACCCAGACAAGGCTGCTGGGCGTATTACAGACAAGCTCGTTTACGCGGCTAGGCGGTAAGGAGGATGTCGAGGTTGACCTGCGCATCATCGCGACCACGCAGCGCAAGCTGGAGGAAGAAGTGGCCGCTGGCAGGTTCAGGGATGACCTGTTTTACCACCTGAATGTGGTGCCGTTGCACATACCCAGCCTGAATGAGCATCCTGATGATGTACATGACCTGCTGAATTTTTACATCGATTATTTTGTGATCAATGACAAGCTGTCTTACCGGCACTTCAGCTTTGCGGCGCAAAATCGCCTGCGTAACTATGAATGGCCCGGCAACATCCGGGAACTCAAGAATCTGGTTCAGCGCCTGCTTATCCTTGGTACCAGCGAGGTGATCGAGCTGGAAGAGGTTGAACGCGCCATAAGCTCGCAGCCGCCCCCTTCCAGCGAGCGGCCGGCACCGATCCTGGCCTACGACCTGCCGTTACGCGAGGCGCGTGATCAATTTGAAAAGGATTACCTGGAACACCAGTTGCGTGCATGCGATGGCAGTATCGGCAAGCTTGCCAAGCGCGTGGGGATGGAGCGTACGCACCTGTACAGGAAGCTGCGATCACTGGGCATAGAGCACAAAAAAGGGGCCGAGTGATGGCGGCTTTACGGTATTTTGCAGGTTACAGGTAGCACTCTGCCCGGGTTCAGCAAATGAAAATCATTATTCTGGGCGCAGGTCAGGTCGGTGGGTCAGTCGCCACCAACCTGGCCAATGAAGCCAACGACATTACCGTGGTGGATGAAAATCCGGCCATCCTGCAGGATCTACAGGATCGGCTCGACATACGAACGGTTACCGGCCACGCATCTCATCCAGAGACGCTCGCTCAGGCTGGTGCCGATGACGCGGACATGGTGCTTGCGGTCACCAGCAGCGACGAGACCAACATGATTGCATGTCAGGTGGCCTATACGCTGTTTCATACTCCCATATCCGCGGCGTAATGAGCGAACTGCGCAAGCTCGACAAGCCGGTGAGGCGGGTTATTCTGGCCGGTGGCGGGAATATCGGTATGCGTCTGGCCATGTCAATCGAAAGCCGCTACCAGGTCAAGATTATCGAACGCAACGAGGATCGCACTCGCCTGCTCTCCGAGAAGCTTGACAAGGCGATCGTACTGCTGGGTGATGCCGCCGACGAGGAGATGCTGCTTGATGAAAACATCGAGAACACCGATGTCATCTGCGCCCTGACCAATGACGAGGAGGCGAACATCCTCTCGGCGATGTTGGCACCGATTAGGTCGTGAGAAATGACCCAGCCAGGTGGGCGCTAGGCTTTGCGATGTTATGGGTGTCTTGAGGTCGTTACTTTGCTGATTCTGTTGGCACGCGTGTGCTGGAGACGCTGATGGGTATGCGCGAAAATCTTGAAGCCATGCTCGCCGCCGGCCAGGACAATGCATTGCTGCGCTTCACTCTTGGTAATGTCTTGCTCAAGCAGGGTGAGGCGAGGGGTGCGGTGGAACACCTGCAACAGGCGGTCAAGCAGGATCCTGGGTATTCTGCCGCCTGGAAAGTTTACGGTAAGGCGCTGCAGGAACTGGGTGATATCGAGGGGGCCATACACGTCTATGAGACGGGCATCGCGGCAGCACGGCAGAAGGGAGATATCCAGGCGGCGAAAGAGATGCTGGTGTTTTTGAAACGGCTGAAGAAAAGCGTTTAAATCTGAAATCTCATGACGCCGTGAAGCGCCAAGGAATGCTAGGCGCTTGAAAATTGCCACCGCTGTCAAGACGGCCTGCTTAACCGAGTCGCCGAGATGGATGATTACCGAGGTATATAACCAACTGCAGGATTCAGCAGCACATCAAGATATCTGTTCAATTATAGAAAGATCCTTCACCTTCCGGTCGTATACTGAAACGACGGTAACTCCACTGGTATTGTGCCGGGCATTCCCTGATTAATCCTTCGATGGCCTGGTTCATTGACGTGACGGCGGCATCGGTATCCATGGAATAGACTCCCTGGGGCGCCTCGCGGAAATGGATGTGATAACCGCGACCCCGGGCAAGTCGCTCGCAATAGGTGAAGACAATCGGGGCGCCGGTTCTTTTTGCTAGGCGGGCAAGCAATGTCATGCTGTAGGCGGGTATGCCGAAAAACGGCGCATAGGAACCGCTGCCGGTCTGAGGCTCCTGGTCGGGCAGCATGGCCACAGTTCCACCCTGCACCACTGCCTTGTACACCGCGCGGATGCCAATGGCATTGGCCGGTAAGTAATTTGCGCCGAGTCGGCTACGCGCGTCACGCACCAGTTCTTCCAGTTCGATCATGCGCAGTGGCCGGTAGAGACAGGTCATCCCGAATCTGGCGGTGCAGTATAAACCGGCTGCCTCCCAGGCGCCCAGATGAGGTGTGGCAAGTATCAATCCGTTACCCGTTAACCTTGCTTTCAGCGCCACTTCAAGACCGTCAATGTAACGTATCAGCCGCAGGGTCTTTTCCCCCGGGAGCATCCAGAGAGCGCTGGTTTCCATGATGGTCTTGCCGGTTTCGATCAGGCTCTTGCGGATCAGGCGGCGCTGTTGGATCTGTGTCAGAGCGGGAAAGCACAGGCCGATATTGATCTTCGTGTCGCGGGAAACGCGATTGGGGATGATCATGAATCCCCAACCGATAACTGTTCCCAGCCCATGAATAATCGGCAGCGGCAGCCAGGCACAAGACAATAGGATGGATTTTATTAAAATCAGACGCATATTGGCTGATTGATTGCATAGGTGTTCCACTTGAAAATGTCATTGGCGGTATCGGTCATGCAACTCACATGAATGTTAGTAATAAGATAAGGGGAAATTATTCATTTAATGATGTCTTATCACAGGCTCATGAGTGGTTTAAGAGTCGATAAAATGCGCTTGAATAGCAGTTCATTGGATGCCTCCTCGCTGGAGAGAAGTTGCTTCATGTGCATGCGCTGTGTCGGCATGCGAAAACAGGCGGGGCAGTTGTCGCCGATCACCGGGAGCCCCAAGGCTTGTGCATAGGCACGTGTCTGCCGCTCCCGGACATAAACCAGTGGCCGAATCACACGCAGGTCCCCGGCATCAATCAAGTAATGGGCTTTCATGGTGCGCAACTGACCGGCATGGAACGCCGACATCAGGAAGCTTTCCGCCAGATCATCGAGATGTTGAGCCAGTGCCAGTACGTTGTAATGCTCACGACGCGCAACGGCATACATGATTCCGCGTTTCATGCGCGCGCACCAGCTACAATAGGAATCCTTTTGCATGTGGTGCATGGCACGTTCCATCAGCGGCTGCTGTTCGTAGAAATACGGCACGGACAGCGAGGCAAGATAGGGTCGCAGGGGGCTTGGATCAAAACCTTCAACCTGGGGATCGACGGTGATGACGCCTAACTCAAATTCCACCGGGGAATATTTCCGCAGATGCAGCATGATGTGCAGCAAGGAGAGTGAATCCTTGCCGCCCGACACGCCAAGCAGGATACGGTCGCCGCTGCGTATCATGTCAAAATCACCGATGGCGCGACCGATGGGCCGCATCAGTGACTTGGGAGGGCGGGTTGTATTCATGCCTGCACACTACCGAAGACCGGTAAAGACTGGCAAGCGGTATGGGGAGGGATAAATCGGTTATTGCTATTTTGGGTTGCTAACGAGGAAAATGCATTTGCATGTCGAACAGCCGGTTCTGGCCTTTGGACTGATAGGGGGAACGATGACCACAAAGGTAAAGACGCTCACGCCGGCGCAGGCCTGGAAATTGTTGGAGGCGGAGCCCAGGGCTGTGTTGATCGATGTGCGTTCCAGTATGGAGTATCTGTTCGTAGGTCACCCCAAGGGCAGTGTGCACGTGGGGTGGATCGATGAACCAGATTGGGTTGTCAACCCGCATTTCGTGACCGAGGTCCGCAAGGTCATGCTGGGCGGTATCGGAGTGGAGGAGCATGACAGCGATGCGCCGGTACTGCTGATATGCCGAAGTGGCAAACGCTCGTTAGAAGCAGGTAAGCTATTGATAGAAAATGGTTTTAAGGAAGTATACAATGTTGCGGAAGGGTTTGAAGGCGAGCTGGATGAATCGCATCATCGCAGTACCAGCGGGGGGTGGCGGTTTCATGGCCTGCCGTGGGAGCAGTGTTGAGATTGAATTAACCATTGCAAAATAGAGGAATGTAGTAAAAAACTCATATAAGCCAGATAGTAATGTTATAACTAAGATTATAATAGGATGTGAATTCACTCGACGCATCATGGCCGCACTAAGTGCTATTGTATGACGTCAACGGGTCGAAGCTTGCAGCAATTACATTTGTATTATTGGAATTTAGACAATCCGGAATGGTTGACCCATTCCGGATATGCAACCGAGGAGAAAAACGATGTCAACGTCTGCTAATGAAATGCAGGGCAATGCGCAACTGGACGCGTGGCTGGACAAGAAGCTGGATGAGCTTTTACCCAAAAAGCTGGAAAAGATCGACGCGGCCAGGACCCCTTCGATGGCGATCATCGCAACCAAGGGCACGCTGGACTGGGCCTATCCTCCCTTCATTCTGGCATCTACCGCGGCTGCGTTGGGCTGGGATGTACAAATCTTTTTCACTTTCTATGGCCTGCTGTTGCTGAAAAAGGAAATACCCGCTCAGGTCAGCCCGCTGGGCAACCCGGCCATGCCGATGAAGATGCCATTTGGCCCCAAGTGGTTTCAGGATATCGAATGGCCCATGCCAAACCTGATCATGGCGGGTATTCCCGGATTCGAAAAGGTGGCCACCGGGCTGATGAAGAAGACCTTCAAGAACAAGGGCGTGGCGAGCATCGAGGAACTGCGTGAACTGTGCATAGAAGCTGAAGTCAAGATGGTGGCCTGCCAGATGACCGTCGACGTATTCGGGTTTGACAACAGCGAGTTCATACCCGAAGTGACTGATTACGTCGGTGCGACATCATTCCTGCCAGTGGCGCAGAAATCTGACGTTTGTCTGTTTATCTAGTCGAAATCAGGTAGTGGTTCCAGCGCCACTGCGTGCATGCCCGGACCGTCGGGTGTAATGAACAAGGAGGGCGTGCTGTCTCGCACGCCCTTCATTTTTGTATCGATCATTCCAGGTAAGCTTGCTGCATGAGCCGGCTTTACCCACCCATCGAACCATTCCGGACCCATTCCGTTACCGTGTCACAGGGACACCGTTTGTATGTAGAGGAGTGTGGTCGTGCCGATGGTCTGCCGGTGATATTCGTGCACGGGGGACCCGGAGCCGGGTGCGAGGCCTATCACCGTCAGTTCTTCAATCCTGAGATCTATCGCATCATCCTGTTCGACCAGCGTGGTTGCGGGCGCTCGCTTCCGCATGCCGAACTGAACGGGAACAACACCGGGGAACTGGTTACGGATATGGAAACCATCCGCGGCATGCTGGGCATAGACCGCTGGATTATTTTTGGTGGATCCTGGGGTTCGACCCTGGGACTGATTTATGCCGAGACCCACTCGTCACATGTGCTTGGGCTGATTTTGCGTGGCATCTTTTTGTGTCGTCCAAGGGATATCAACTGGTTCTACCAGGACGGCGCCTCTTCCCTGTTACCGGATTACTGGGAAGATTATCTGCAGCCGATACCTGCCGCGGAACATGAGCAATCTGGTTGATGCCTATTATCGCCGCCTGACGGGCGATGACGAGCTGGCGCGGATGGCTGCCGCCAAGGCATGGTCGTTGTGGGAGGGGCGCGCCTCCACCTTGTTACCCAGGGCATCAGTGATTGGTCATTTTACGAATCCATACACCGCACTGAGCCTGGCGCGCATCGAATGCCATTATTTCATGCATGACAGTTTTCTGGCTCCGGATCAGATACTGCGTGATGCGGCACGCCTGCATGGTATTCCCGGCGTCATCGTGCATGGACGTTATGATGTCGTATGTCCTGTTGAACAGGCCTGGGCCCTGCACAAGGTGTGGCCCCAGTCGCGCCTGCAGATTATCCCGGATGCCGGCCATTCCGCCACGGAGGAGGGAATCGTGGACGCCCTTGTCACCGCGACCGGCCAGTTTGCGTTGCGTTTCGGATGATCGGTTTGCTGCAGCGCGTACAGTCGGCCAGCGTGACCGTTGAAGATGAGGTGATTGCCGTCATAGGCGCAGGGCTGCTGGTGCTGGTTGGCGTGCAGAAAGGAGATACTGAACGTGAAGTAACGCGTTTACTGGAGCGTGTGCTCGGGTATCGGGTTTTTCCCGATGCACAGGGCAGGATGAACCTCAGCCTGAGGCAGAGCGGTGGCGGACTGCTGCTGGTACCGCAATTTACCCTGGCGGCGGATACGGCTAGAGGCATGCGTCCCAGTTTCACACCAGCCGCCGACCCGGCGGAAGGTGAGCGATTGTTCGACCGCATGGTAGCCTTTGCCGGCAAGCAGCATGCACCGCTCGGTTACGGCCGCTTCGCCGCCAATATGCAGGTTGCGCTAATCAATGACGGTCCGGTGACCTTCTGGCTGGAGGTCAGGCCGGCGGCATGAATATTCGTTAAGCTTTCCTCCGCGGTGCAGTCGGGGTATAAATCAACTGGAATTGTCGCAAATGGTTCTCTCCGGGGCTGTTTTTCGCTACGATTACACACGGGGGAAACTTACTCGGGTATTTGCAGGGCCAGATTAGCAACCATGTCGCAGCGCGAGGCAGCAGTCAGCCGGGAAACACTCGAGACACGGATCAGGGTGTTCGTCAATCTTGACGGTCGGGGCAAAGCCTCGTTTGAAACCGGTCTGCCGTTTCTGGAACACATGCTGGATCAGGTGGCGCGGCACGGGATGCTGGATATTGATATCAAGGCGACGGGCGATCTTCACATCGATGCCCATCACACCGTTGAAGATATCGGTATTACCCTCGGGCAGGCGCTGGCGAAAGCCCTGGCTGACAAGCGCGGGATCCGCCGCTACGGGCATGCCTATGTCCCGCTCGACGAAACCCTGTCACGGGTGGTTATAGATTTTTCGGGACGGCCCGGACTGCAATATCATGTTGAATACCCGCGTGCGCGAGTTGGTGATTTTGATGTCGATCTTATCCACGAATTTTTTCAGGGTTTTGTCAATCATGCCCAGGTCACACTGCATGTGGATTGCCTCAGGGGCACTAACTCGCATCACATCGCCGAGACTATCTTCAAGGCGTTCGGACGCGCCATGCGCATGGCGCTGGAGGCGGATCCGGCCATGGGCAGCATGCTTCCTTCAACCAAAGGGAGTCTTTGAGTATTCCTTATCCTTCGGGTGATCGACGCCTGCTTCGTTGTCCGCCTGTGAAATTATGGCATCCATTGCAATAATCGATTATGGCATGGGGAATCTGCATTCCATCGCCAAGGCATTGGAACACGTGGCCGGCAAGGATCGCGTCATGGTGACCAGCCAGCGTGCCGCCGTTCTGGCGGCGGATCGGGTGGTGTTCCCCGGCGTGGGTGCGATGCGTGATTGCATGGCCGAACTGCAGGCGTCGGGTCTCGATCAGGTGGTGCTGGAGGCGGCCCGTTCAAAACCGCTGCTGGGAGTGTGCCTGGGCATGCAGGCACTGCTCGATGCCAGCGAGGAGAATCAGGGCACCGCCTGTCTGGGGATAATCCCGGGACGAGTTGCACGATTTCCACCGGACCTGAGGGCGGACAATGGCGAGCGTCTCAAGATTCCCCACATGGGCTGGAACCAGGTAATTCCGCAATGGGCACACCCCTTGTGGCGGGATATCCCCAACGGCGGGCGGTTTTACTTCGTCCACAGCTACTATGCGATACCGGTGGAAGACGCCGCCGTTGCGGCGATCACACCCTACGGCATCGCCTTCGCCTCGGCGATCGCCCGCGACAACATATTTGCCGTGCAGTTTCACCCGGAAAAAAGCCAGCATGCCGGGTTGGGTTTGTTATCCAATTTTGTCGGTTGGGATGGAGAAACTTGAAACATGTTAGTGATACCCGCGATCGATCTCAAAGATGGTAAATGCGTCCGTCTGCGGCAGGGTAGAATGGAAGATGAAACCGTATTCGGTGATGATCCGGTGGAGGTGGCGCAGCGCTGGGTGGATGCCGGGGCACGCCGTCTGCACATGGTCGATCTTAACGGCGCATTTGCCGGTAAACCGGTGAATGCGGGCGCCATCAAGGCTGTTGCGGAAGCGTTTCCGGAATTGCCGATACAGGTTGGCGGAGGTATCCGGGATGAAGATACCGTTGCCGCCTATCTTGAGGCCGGCGTGCGGTACGCCATCATCGGCACCAAGGCGGTAAGCGCACCGCATTTTATCAATGATCTGTGTCTGGAGTTCCCCGGCCACATTCTCGTCGGGCTGGATGCGAAGGACGGCAGGATCGCCATAGACGGTTGGTCCAAACTGTCGCATCACTCGGCCATCGATATGGCGCGGCGTTTTGAACAGGACGGAGTCGAGGCCATCGTATTCACGGATATCGGGCGTGACGGTATGATGAGCGGTGTCAATGTGGAATCCACGGTCAAGCTGGCGCAGTCCATAAGCATACCGGTGATCGCCTCGGGTGGCATTACCAATATGAATGACATACGTGCCCTGTGCGAGGTGTCTGATGAAGGTATCATGGGGGCAATCACGGGGCGCGCCCTGTACGAGGGTACGCTGGATCTTGCCGCGGCACAGAAACTGGCGGATGAACTGTGCGGTATGCAGGAGTAAGGGTCGGGTAACATGGGCCTCGCCAGACGCATCATTCCCTGCCTTGACGTCGATGGCGGTCGCGTGGTCAAAGGCGTGCAGTTTATCGATATCCGTGATGCCGGCGACCCGGTCGAAGTGGCGCGTCGTTATGATGAACAGGGTGCCGATGAAATCACGTTTCTGGATATTACGGCCAGTTCGGACCAGCGTGAGACCATGGTCCACGTGGTTGAGCAGGTGGCCGGCGAAGTGTTTATCCCACTCACGGTGGGCGGTGGTATACGCGAAGTCGCGGATATCCGTCGTATGTTGAATGCCGGTGCGGACAAGGTAGGCATCAACACCGCGGCGGTATCCAATCCGGAGTTTGTGCGGGAGGCGGCCGAGCGGTTCGGTTCCCAGTGCATCGTGGTGGCGATTGACGCCAAACAGGTGAGCGCCGAGGGCGAGCCGTTGCGTTGGGAGATCTTTACCCACGGCGGTCGCAAACCAACCGGCATCGACGCCGTTGCGTGGGCGCGGCGCATGGTGGAGTTCGGTGCGGGCGAGATACTGCTGACCAGCATGGACCGCGATGGCACGCGGGACGGATTTGATCTCGCGTTGACCCGTTCCATCAGCGATGCGGTTGATGTTCCGGTCATCGCATCCGGCGGTGTGGGAAACCTCGATCATCTGGTTGCAGGTGTCCTGGAGGGCAGGGCGGATGCCGTGCTGGCCGCCAGCATTTTCCACTTTGGCGAGTATTCGATCGGTGAGGCCAAGCGCTATATGGCCGAACGCGGCATCGAGATGAGATTGTAGGAGCAGGCGTGCGCTGTGCCTGTCTTGTTAGGCTGGATGTATCCCATTGAGGCGGTGCATGCCTGATGACTGGCTGAATGAAATCAAATGGACTGATGAGGGTCTGGTTCCGGCCATCGCACAGGATGCACAGGATGGCGTGATTCTGATGGTTGCCTGGATGAACCGCGAGGCCTTGAGCCTGACAGCCCGGGAAGGCAAGGCGGTTTACTGGTCGCGGTCGAGACAGAAGCTGTGGCGCAAGGGTGAGGAGTCCGGGCATGAGCAGGTCGTGAAGGAGATACGCCTGGATTGCGATAACGACGTGGTCATGCTGCAAGTGCAGCAGCATGGCGGGATCGCCTGTCACACCGGGCGCCGTAGCTGTTTCTTCCAGCGCCTCGAGGGCGAACGCTGGGTCACGGTCGAACCGGTGCTGAAGGATCCGGATGCCATTTACAAAAAGGACAGGGATAAGGATAGCGCTGTATAGGAATCGTGAATACAACACTGGAAAAACTTGCCGAGGCAATCGAACAGCGCAAACGTGCTGACCCGCAACGCTCATACGTCGCCAGTCTGTACGAAAAGGGGCTGGATGCCATTCTCAAAAAGGTCGGGGAAGAGGCAACCGAAACGATACTTGCCGCCAAGGGTGAGGACGATGCCCGGCTGGTTAGTGAGACTGCCGACTTGTGGTTTCATACACTGGTGATGCTGGCAGCGCGAGGTTTGGGTCCGACGGATGTACTGGCTGAGTTGAACCGGCGCTTCGGGCTTTCCGGCCTTGAAGAGAAAGCGGCGCGCGACAAATAGCACGCTAGCGATTTAAATCATATGTGTGGTATCGACCGATCGGTCAGGAGTAGGAACTATGGGTATAAGTATCTGGCATTTATTAATCATTCTGGTCATCGTGATGGTTTTATTCGGCACCAAGCGCCTGGGCACCATCGGATCAGATCTGGGCAAGGCGATCAAGGGTTTCAAGCAGGCCGTCCGTGAAGGCGAGGAAGAAGAGCCGGGCGACAAGAAACTGGAGAGCAAAGAAAGTGGACGGGTGATTGACGGCGAGGTTACCGGGCGCGACAAGGACAAGGTGTGAGCCCGATTCGAGAATGAGCGAGCAAGCGGGCTGAATATGTTCGATATCGGCTTTTCGGAGATCCTACTCATCTTGGTGATCGCCCTGATCGTGGTGGGGCCGGAGCGCTTGCCACGGCTTGCCCGCTCTATCGGCTTGTGGATCGGCAAGATTCGGGGGTTTGTTGCATCCGTGAAGGCGGAAATTGATCACGAACTTGCCACTGAGGAACTCAGGAAAACACTGGCCCAGCAGGCGGCGATTCCGGGACTCGAGGAAATCATCGAACACACCAGCAGCATTCATCCGTCTGAGAAGAAAGCGGCAGATGTACCGCTACAGAAGGAAGGTAGAAAGGTGGTTGGTTCTGCAGAAACTGCTCCCCGTGATGTGATGGATGACAACAAACCGTAAGCAAAACCCGTCGTTCCCCGACGATACCGAACAGCCGTTTATCTATCACCTGATTGAGTTGCGCAGTCGTTTGCTGCGTATAGTGCTCGTTGTTGCTGTTATCACTCTCGCGTTGATGCCGTTTTCGAATTTCCTGTTTTCAAGTTTATCCGGCCCATTGACCTCCCATCTCCCGCAAGGGAGCAGCATGATCGCCATTGAGGTTACCTCGCCTTTCCTGATCCCGTTCAAGCTGACGCTGGTGCTGGCGTTATTCATCGCCATACCGTATGTGCTGTATCAAGTGTGGGCCTTCGTTGCACCCGGACTATACCAGCATGAACGCCGCCTGGTTTTGCCGCTGCTGGTTTCAAGTACCATGCTGTTTTACACCGGTGCGGTGTTTGCCTATTTTGTCGTTTTCCCCCTAGTATTCGCGTTTTTTACCAGCACCGCACCGGAGGGTGTGTCGGTGATGACCGACATCAGCCGATATCTGGATTTCGTCCTCACGCTG
This sequence comes from uncultured Gammaproteobacteria bacterium, assembly GCA_963773065.1. Lineage (GTDB taxonomy): Bacteria > Pseudomonadota > Gammaproteobacteria > UBA9214 > UBA9214 > CAVQCA01. The sequence goes on along the minus strand of CAVYZN010000017.1, from coordinate 124,649 downwards.
TTCTTTGCCTTCGGCGCGGCGTTTGAGGTGCCGGTTGTGACGGTTCTGCTCGTGTGGACCGGGGTGGTGACGCAGGATAGTCTGCGCGAGAAACGTCCCTACATTATCGTCGCTGCATTTATTATCGGTGGGGTGCTGACGCCACCTGATGTCATTTCACAGACACTGCTTGCTGTTCCGATGTGGCTGCTATTCGAAGCTTGGACTCTTTTTTTCAGGATGGTTCATGTCGAAACGGGAGGCTACGCCGGGAGGCGCGGGCGATGCAGAAAAATATAAGCCACTAACCGAATCCGAGATGGATGCCGAACTGGATCGTGCTGATGCCGATGAGGACAAGCACTAGCGGTTGACTGAATAGGCCTCGATCGGGATGGGTTCGTTATCACCGCTGTCCGCAAACTGTATGTCGATCGGTTCACCATAGAGGCCGATCTCAATTGGCATGGGCCTGGCAATGACGTAACCCTGGGCATAGTCCACGCCGATTTCACGAACAGCCTGGAGCGTTGCATCATCCTCGACGAACTCGGCAATGGTTTTAATACCCATGGTGTGCCCGATGCGATTAATGGCCTTTACCATTGCCTTGTCTATCGTGTCATTCACCAGGTTCTTAACGAAACAGCCATCGAGCTTGAGGTAATCGACGGGGAGGTTCTTCAGGTAACTGAATGAACTCAAGCCGACACCGAAATCATCCAGTGCAAAGCGGCAACCCATGTCACGCAGGATTGAGATCATGCTGGCTGCGTTGCATAGGTTGGCTATGACCGCGGTCTCGGTAATCTCAAAACACAGGATATTGGGCGGGAAACCACAGTTCTTAATCTGGTTGACGAGGAAATCCGTGAATCGCTCATCAGACAATGACTGGCCGGACAGATTGATACAACATGTGCTGACTGTTGTTACCAGCCGTTCCTTGTCAAGGGTCAGGACCTTGAAGGTATTCTGGATGACCCAACGGTCAATCGCTGGCATGAGGGAATAACGCTCGGCAGAAGGAATAAACGCGCCCGGTCCAACCATTTCATTGTTTTCGTCCAGCATGCGTATCAGAACTTCACCATGTATGGTATTTTTCTCGCTCTTGGCCCTGTTGAGTTTTGCAATCGGTTGGAAAAACAGGCGAAAGCGTTGTTGCTCAAGTACATCCTGGATGCGTTGTACCCATTGCATCTGGCCATGGCGTTTGACCAATGCCTCATCATCGTGTTCGTAGATGTGGATGCGATTGCGACCCTGATCCTTCGCAACGTAACAGGCCGAGTCCGCGGCGCTCAGAACATCGGTCAGTGTACCGCTTTCCGCAGTGATCGGTACCAAACCGATGCTCGCACCAACCCGGAATGCCTTGTTGTCCCAGACAAAGCGGAAATTTTCCACGATCTTGCGCAGATTCTCTGCCGGTTCGTGCGCATTTTCGATAGAGCACCCCTCAAGTAGCACGCCGAACTCGTCGCCGCCGAGACGTGCCAGCGTATCGGCCTCGCGGAGTTCCAGGCGCAGCTTTATGGTAAGTTGCTTGAGCAGCTCATCACCGGCGATATGGCCACAGGTGTCATTTACTAACTTGAAATTGTCGAGGTCTATGTAGCACAACGCATGCCGAGTGTCCGAGGTGCGTACATGGTCAAGCGCAAGTTTGACACGGTACTCGAATTCGCGCCGGTTTATCAGTCCGGTAAGCGAATCATGTGTGGCCTGATAGGACATCTTCTTGGCCAGACCGCGCAATTCAGTCACGTCATGGAATACAAGTACAACGCCGGTGATATCCGAATTCGAATCCCTGATGGGCGAGGCATTGACCTCGATAGACAGGCGTTGGTTCCGATGGCGGTGTATCAGCAGCAGATGGCCCGCCAACGTGGTGCTTTTTCCCTTTTCGAGGCAGAGCTTGACCACATCGGGTGGTGCTTCGAGAGTTTTTTCATCGACAATATTGAGTACCTTCGACATGGGTTTGCCGCGAGCGTCCTCAAGTTTCCAGCCGGTTGATTGTTCGGCCACCTGATTCAGGTACTCGATATCGCCATTCATGTCGGTAGTGACGACACCATCACCGATGGAACCCAGCGTTACCTGGGCGCGTTCCTTTTCCTGGTAAAGAGCTTCCTTGGCCTGCTTGAGGGCTGTGATGTCGCGGATAGTGCCCTCGATACCGATGATTTCGCCATTGGCATCGTACTTGTAATGAGAATTTTCCGAGATCCAGATATGTGAACCATTCTTATGGAGCAGGCGGGTCTCAAAATGCTGCAACCGGCCGTAATTGATTTCCAGGGCATGTCTGAAGTCCTCGTGATCATTTTCATTGACATAGAGGTGCTTGATATTTTTTTCGAGGATTTCATTGGCACTGTATCCGAGCAGATGCCTGATAGAGGGTGTGGCCCAGAGCATATTCCCGTCTACGTCGGTCTGGTAAATGGTGTCCTGCATACTGTCGAAAATGGCGCTCAGACGTTGTTCCGATGCGCGTATACGCGCATCAGCGAGTTGGCGTTCCTTGATGTGTTCCTGCAGTTCCACATTGACTTTTTCTGAGTCACTCTTCGCCTGCTCCGCCGTTTCCCGGGCGAAGACAAGCTTGCGTATGAGTTCTGTATTATGAGACCCGAGACTGAAAGACTTTGCCAGTATGTTGCGCATAGTCCGTGATGAGGTAAGCATCACGGTGGCAAATACGATCGACAGGATGCCAAGTGACAGATGGATATTTTTACCCTGATAGAAAAACCACGCGGTTATCGGTAATAGCGTCGGAATCACGAAAGCAGCAATCGTCTTCGGAGAAGATTGCATGGACACATAGGCGGTTAATGAAATACCCGCCAGAACAAACAGCACAAAAAGCTGGTGTGTGAGGGTACCGAAGATGGCGGCGAAGATACCGAGGGAACCCCAGCAGATGCCGGATATCATTGCGCCGATGATATACTGCCTTCCCCAGAAGTCGATGTCATCCATGGACCCATCCGCGCTCTTGCTGGAAATGAACAGGGAGCGGCCGCCAACAGTCACGATGATTGCAATTGTCCAACCGAGCAGCAGCACCGGTGGTGCGAGATCCCAGAAGATGGTGGTAACGATCGCGGCTATCAGCATGCTGATAATAAGTTCTGTTTGCACCTGCTGATAAAGCAACTGAACCTGGTCAGCACGGAACTGCCAGCGGTTCATGGTGCGGCGTTCCGTATATCCCGAATATCCATTGGCAGGTTCCTGTACATTGGTCACCTCTGCCGTGGCCATGGTGTTATGGTCTTCGTTTTTCATCGTAATTACTTTGCTGAGTTGATTGCTATGGTTGTTGACTGCAAACGGATACGGGTCAGTTACAAAGTGAGCTGCCTCACAATACAATCGGGCAAGCCATCGCAATCTTTAGCAACAGCTATGAGATTTATTCATAAGATTCAGTTAATTAGCTAAACACAGCAGTGGACGAGATTATATACATAAAATACATGTAGTTACGAGAGCAGGATTTTCTGATTTAGCCGTGGCACGGATTCTCATCAGGCGGCGGAGTGGGGATGGGTATTGCTGTTGGTGGAGGGTAATCCCGGATCAATTACCAAGAATGCGGGGATTATTGAGGGTCGTGAATTGAAAAAATGATTTATTATCTGGTGGCCATAGTTGGGCTCAATAATAAATTACACGCGGAAGTGATGGGATGTCTTTTATCGTATCAGGAACATTAACCAGCAGGCCGTTTACACTCGCCATATTGCTGGCGGCATTCTCCATGCCGGCGTCAGTGATGAGTAACACCCTCCTGCGCATGCAAACCGATCTGGGTGGTGTTGATATCGAGCTGTTCGATACGCAGGCTCCGCTTACCGTCGGGAATTTTCTGAATTATGTGAATGACGGTGACTATGATGGAACCTTCATCCATCGCAGCGTACCGGGTTTCGTGGTGCAGGGAGGAGGTTACATCTTCAACCCCGCTAATGGCGAGTTCTTCGGAAGCGGGACCAGTCATATTCCCGTTGACCCACCTGTCGTAAATGAGCCAGACCCGGTTAACAGGACGAATGTACGCGGCACCCTGGCAATGGCCAAGACCAGTGATCCTGACAGTGCGACCAGTGAATGGTTCTTCAATCTGGCGGATAATCCAAGCCTGGATGATCCGAACAACTCGGGAGGATTCACGGTCTTCGGTAAGGTGTTGGGCGATGGCATGGATGTAATCGATGCCATCGCGGCGCAGTTAAGATGTATCAATATTGTTCCTTTTCCTCTTTTGTGCGGCTCATTTCCCGAAGTGCCATTGATAGGTTATGACGGTTCAATGGTTCTCCAGCCCGAGAATCTGGCCATTGTGAATAAGATTGGCTATGACAACGACGGCGATGGGGCTATCGACTCCCTCGAAGATGCCGCTCCGAATAGCGGTGATGGCAACAATGACGGAACCCAGGACAGCAGCCAGGTATATGTGGCGTCGTTCCCGGGTAGCTCGGGTGACTACGTCGTGATCGAAGCCCCGGCGACTGCGGCAATCCGGTCCCTGGATCATACTGGGGACCACGTTCGCCCTGGCCAATCCGCCGGCATCTTCCGGGCTGTTTGACGCGCTGGATTTCAGCAACGGCTATGCCGGGTTTGATCTTACTGGCATCGCACCTGGCGGTGCTGTCAACGTCGCCGAGACCCTTGCCGCCGGGGGATCGGCGGATACCTATTATGTGTTCGGCCCTACTGTGGACAACACGGTACCCCACTGGTATGAGTTCCGGTATGACGGGGCAACCGGCGCCGAGATCGTTGGAAATACAATCATCCTGCACTACGTGGATGGGGGGCGTGGGGATGCCGACCTCGATAATGCCAATGGTGTCATCAAGGCGTCACCCGGTGGCCACGCCATCTGTGATGATGCCGACGGTGACTGTGTTCCTGATACGGTAGAGGAGGCTGCGCCTAACGGGGGTGACGGCAACAAGGACGGTATTGCTGACAGCGTTCAGGGTAACGTCGCGTCCTTCCCCAACGTTATAAACGACAAGTACGTTACCCTGGTGACCGCCCCGCCTTTGTTGTTCAAATTGGTGACCGATCAGACAGCGGCGCTGTTAGCAAATCCCTCAAAGATTGTTGAAGGGTTCAACTTCCCGTATGGCCTGTTCGGTTTCGGCGTTAGCAATCCGAATAGTGGTGATTTAGGGGCAGTCACTGTTGATGTCATCCTGCCGGAAGGTGAGTCGCCGACAACATATTATAAATACGGCCCCACCGCGGATAATCCCAAGGATCACTGGTATGCATTTTTGTATGACGGCGAGACCGGCGCCGAGATCAACGGCAATGTCGTGACGCTGCATTTTGTCGATGGTAAGCGCGGCGACTCGGACCTCGCGGCAAACGGCGCCATCGTCGACCCGGGGGCGCCGGCCGAGAAGGCGAACATTTCGGGTGCCAGCGGTGGCGGGGGCGGGTGCAGCCTCATCAGGAATGTAGGAAGCCCATCTGAGGCAGGTACCTGGTGGCTCCTCTTCACCCTGATTATGCTGCTGCGGCTGAGATCAGCAGTAAGAATGCAGAGGTGAGGCTCTCCCAGCCGTTGACTATACAATCCGCCAATACGCACAAATCCAGCATGGTGTTACCATCGTAGAGAAAGGCAGTAACGTTAAGTGGGTAGCTGTAGTTAGAGCTAGATCCAACCACCCAGCCGCGGTTGTTGATGTCTTTACCACTCGAACGATCCATGCCGGCCAAAGTACCAAGATCCTGCAGGGTGCTACCGTCTTTGAGAAAGGCATGCGTGTAACCATCAGCAGTAACACTATTCCCGGTCACCCAGCCTCTGTTGTTGCTGGCGGCGCCCAATGAGGACGCACCGCCCAGTGTGCCGAGGTCACGCATGGTGGTGCCGTCATAGATATAATAAAGGCATGACCATTGCTCGTCCCTTAACCATCCACTGTTGTTAATGCCGGTGACAGATGAGGAACCACCAATCAGTGTACTGAGATCAGTGATGGTATAGACAACGGCATGTGCAGACGTGACAGCGAACGCAAACACACAGACACTGGAAGCGCTGATGAGGCGTGGTTTATTCATGGTGTTCTCTCCGTAAATTCTTAGTTATCTCAGCCTGATTGATTCTTGTTGCTGGCTGACCTTGGGAGGCCATACTGCATACCGCCAGATTGGCTGTTGATGCTGATCATGAAAGTGGCAGATTACCTATACGTAAAAATACGTACACTTGATGAATGGGAGGCAATTGCGGTGGCTTCTCGGTAGGTGTGGATCAACTACAGAGTGTTATAGGTGCCAGGACCACCACGCTGCTCGATCGCCTGACCCTTCATTGCAACATCATCGAGAACGGAAACGAGAACAGCAACGCCAGAATCGAAAAGGAGAGGGGAACCTGGAAAAACGACCAAAGGCTCACCCAGACGGGTCAAAGTTCAATGCAGAACCCGGGTCAGCGTTCACTGCAAAACAACACAGGCGCATCATCTGACATGATCCACTTTCTGCCATACGCAAGGCCCCCCGACAGCTTGGTGCCACACCGTTAGAGCGCCAGCACACCTGCAATGATAGCAGTTGCCGTCGCATCGCCTAGATAATGCGCACCGATGTTAGAAGGGTGCACGCCATCGTCTCTGATCATCAGATCGGCGTTACCGACACCAGTGCTGTGACCACCTGCGTATCCCGGCGCACCTCCGTATCCTGTTCCAGTGATCAGCGGTACTCCGAGCGTATTGAAAACACCGCTCGCGCCGTTACTGTTCTGCCACGTACCTTCCATTGTATTGATATAAACCCAAGGTCCTCCCGCCGATTCAAGTCCCGCGAGGATAGCCGGTTCCTGCGCGAGCATATTGGCGTAGGGCTGAAAAGCTGCCGGCGAAGTTGATCCGGCGCCCTGCTGGTAATACTCCGCTGCGACAATAACCGTGCTGGGCCATGCCGCTCTGATCGCAGCAAAGTACGCGTGGATGTTGGCAGCAACGTCCGTAGGTTTTCCAAGGTTGCAGTCGTTGTGACCATTTCCTGCAAAGAAAATCGTTGTTTCTAAACTGGACGTGGTAGCGGCAATACGATTGAGCGCATTGAATTTCGGATGTGGGAAACTAGTGTAGTGCGTCATAAATAACGGAACTTATATGGCGATCTGGCCTCCAACTATACAGGAGGACAGTGCCATGCGAGTTGCCAAGCCAGTCAAGTTGAGTGCCGACGATGATCGACGCCTGCGAATTCTCTCCAAGCGCAAGCGCGTCGAAGCACGCGTTCAGCTGCGCGCTCGCATCGTGCTGCTGGCGGCCGACGGAATGTCGGACAAGGACATCGCCCAGAAGCTCGACACTGACCGCCGCGTTGCAGCGCGCTGGAGAGCACGCTTTCTCACCGCTGGCGTGGACGGTCTGTTGCAAGATGCCACGCGCCCGGGGCGCCCGCGCACGGCGCGCAAAGCCGCCAACGTGGAACAGGTGGTGCGCATCACGCTTGAGGAGACGCCCGAAGGAGCGACGCACTGGAGTACGCGCAGCTTGGCCGCCCGCCTGGGTACCAGCGCGTCTGCCGTGGCCCGCATCTGGCGCGCCCATGGGCTCAAGCCGCATCGGGTCGAGTCCTTCAAGCTCTCCAACGACCCGCGCTTCATCGAGAAACTCGAGGACATCGTCGGTCTGTACCTCGATCCGCCCGAGCACGCGCTGGTGCTGTGCTGCGATGAGAAGACGCAGATTCAGGCGCTCGACCGCACGCAGCCCGGCCTGCCGCTCAAGCGCGGGCGGGGAACGACGATGACGCACGACTACAAACGCAATGGCGTGACGACGCTGTTCGCGGCACTGAACATGCTCACCGGCCAAGTGCTGTCGATGACCGATCAACTCCATCGGCACCAGGAATGGCTGCGGTTTCTGAAGATGATCGATCGCAAGACGCCCAAGAATAAGGAACTGCACCTGATCGTGGACAACTACGCCACCCACAAGCACCCCGAGGTCCAGGCTTGGCTGGCCAAGCACCCGCGCTTTCATATGCACTTCACGCCCACCAGCGCGTCCTGGCTCAACAGGGTCGAGCGTTTCTTCCGCGACATCACCGACAAGCGCATCCGCCGCGGCGTGTTCACCAGCGTGGCCGAGTTGGAGGCCGCTATCAATGAGTACATCACAGCGCACAACGCCAAACCAAAACCGTTCATCTGGACCGCCAAGGCCAGCGACATCCTCGCCAAGGTCACCCGCGCTCGCGCCGCATTGAATAAGAGCACTTCTAATTGACGCACTACACTAGGTGGTGACTGTGGTGCTTCTGACAGATACCCTGTCCCACCGATATTCGCAACTACGTTGACGTTCGTTATGCCGAAGCGCAACATGGTTTCGAGAAACAATCCAAGACCACCGCCATTCGGTCTGCTGCCTAATGTATAGCCTTCCGTTTGACCGTAGGAATCACCATCCCAAGAGATTGTCACGTCGGAAGAACGATCCCAAGGCAGCATAGTATCTGTTGCTGCAAATGCCACAGCGGCTATTGTGGCACTGTATACGATGACAATGTTTCTAGTCTTGCGGGAGCCGAAATCAAACTTATGCCAGTAGCTTCCTGCATATGGACTTTCTATAAAATCGTTTGGAGCGTGCTGGATTACTCCATCAGCGATAACAAGGAACCCAATGCTGCCAAAACACAAAAACTCAAATTCTGAGCCATCAAATACAAAGCTCATCATGGCAAGCTGCGGGTGTGATTCAAACTGATGTGGCGTAATCTGGCGAATTTATCCAACGCGAAAGGGCAAGCCATGACGGAGCAACAGATGCCGAGCGACGAAGCGATCATGAAGGGGCTCAATGCAAACCCGCAAATCAAAAGCCGAATAGCGTCGATGCTTGCTGTCATAGAAGACTCAGCCGGAGATTTGAGAGAAGCCGATGCCGCCGAGATGTGTCTGATCGAAGAGCTACGTCGTATGGGTCAAGAGGCCATGCAAGCCTGGGCGAACAGGCAAATCGAGATAACGGAACAAGCCGTTCGCCGGGGTGGACAAGTGCAACGCGAGGGTAAAAAAACTCTGCTGGCACACCACCTTTGGTGACATCAGCGCAGAGGAGCCGCAATTGCGTTGCGGAACCAAGCGGGTGCGCGCCTTTGCGCAAAGCGCCAACGTCAGCCACCGAGGCTGTTCGCGCCCGCTGCAGCGCGCAGTGACCGACTTTGGGGCTGACCAGGCCTTCGCTCAAGTGATGGACAAACTGGTTGAACACTATGGCATTGTTCTAGGCGAGAGCACTATTCGCCGCATTACCGAGGGACACGCCCAAAAGATATTCGAGACAGCCAGGATGCCCCTGGCTTGGCCCACACAGCCCGGCAGCAGCGCCGTCGTGATCGTCGAAATGGACGGTGGGATGGTGCCCATAGTAGAGCCGGATGTCAGCAAGCCAGACCAACGCAAGGGTAAAAAGCTGCAATGGAAAGAGGCCAAAATCTGCCTGGCACACCCACAGGGAAGCAAGACGCTGGCCTATGGCGGCACTCTGCAAGGCGACGTCGCCACAGCGGGGCAGCAGCTCTTTGACTGCGCCCGGCAGGCCGGATTTGGCGCTGTCACCCGTATTCATGCCGTGGGCGATGGGGCGCAATGGATCGCCGATCAGGTAGAAGACCAATTTGGCGCACAGGGCAGCTACTTGCTTGATTTCTACCCTGTGTGCGACTACCTGAGTGCTGCCGCCAAGACCATCGTAGCCCGGGCAGATGGGCAAAAAACGTGGCTGGACGAGCAGAAAATCCGACTCAAAACACAGCGAGCCGACGAACTCCTGCAAGCGCTACAGCCGCATCTTGAAGCACCCGATGTACAGGACAGCGATGCGCCCGTGAGGCAGTGCCACCGGTATCTGAGCCATCGGCGCGAACAACTCAATTACCAAGGCGCGCTGGCCCACGACTTACCGATTGGTTCAGGAGAAATTGAAAGCGCCCACCGCTACATTGTCCAACAGCGATTAAAGCGCCCGGGCGCCTGGTGGCGTGCGGCAAATGCCGACTACATGTTGGCCTTACGACTCAATCGTGCGAACCGTCAGTGGGATGCGTATTGGGCGAAGGATTTGAAGCAAGCAGCATGATCAAATTTCCACATCAGTTTGAATCACACCCGCAAGCTGCTTGGAGTATTGTACAAGTGCGCCAACAGCAGGCTGCATACCGATATACTTGTTGCCTGAGTTGAGAGAAACGCGAGACCAATAAGCGCCCGTCCCGCCGTTACCAAGGAAATCTGACTCAACAATCTGAACAATGTTATTTGCCACGCTGATATCGACGGCAGTTGTGCCATTCTGTGCCCTTCCAGAAACACCGCCAACAACATTCAGCGTGGTAGGACCGCCAACCGTAACAAGAACGTCCTCAATATGAGTGGTGTCCTTTGTCAGAGTGGCTTGGAAGTTGCCAGTCTGCGGGAATCCTGTCGTTGCATTATCTGTTGCATCGACCGTAAATGAGGTGTCAGTCGCCCCAATATCAGCCGTCGCCACGGCGCCGCGTCGATTTAATTGTTCCGATTGAGAAAAGGTAACTACGCACCCCTTACAGCATAAAGCTGCCCAGAGAAGGCCAACTGGATCGCAACCAGTGGATTGTATCCCTGATTGGCCATGGTCTGTAAGTAACTGGAGATGCGGCAATAGGCCTCGGCGTACTGGCTTGTTCTAAAACAGCCCGACACCTTCTGCTTGACCTTGCTCATCCTCAAGTCACGCTCGGCCCGGTTATTGGTGAAGGACACAGGCGAGAGTTTGGCAAAGAGCAATACGGCCGCCTCATGCTGCTTCAGGCGTTCCCACAGGTTATGGGCGTCTGACTTGGCGATCCTGCCGCGCTTGCCGTTCTGTCTGGAGGGAATGGGTGGGAGTTCTTTCTCGCCCTGGGTGAGGATAGTGCGATAGCGTTTCTGCAGGTTCTTGTATTCGCCCTGAGTCAGCTTCTTGCTTTTCCGCTTTGCGACCAGGCAGCAGGTCTGCTGCAGCAGGCGCTTCATATGCGCCGCCCAGGGGTAACCATTGGCATCCACGATAAAGGTCAACTCCCGCAGCAGGTGCGCACCGCACAGGCCATGGCCACACTGGTCATAGGCGAGATAGGAGGCCCAGCAGTCATGGATCACCACCCCGCCATAGCGGGGGATCACGCCAATGGCCTCAATCGCCGCGCGCCCCCGCTTGGGGTGCAGGAACTTCAACGTGATCTCGCCTGAGGAGCAGACATGGATCCAGTGATTCCTTTTATTGACCCGCAACGAGGTCTCGTCCACATGCATCGCGGGCAGGGCCAGGATCTGTTCCATGGCGGCTTGCTCCCAGGCCGCCAGGGCATGGTGCAACTGCATCACGTATTTGAGGAGCGTCGCCTGCGAGACCGCCAGACCGATCAGTGTCCTGATCGATTGTTGCACCCGCTTGAGCGAGAGCATCTGGGCGATCAGCAAGTTCAGGACGTACGCCCTGATCCCTGGACCGTATTGCAGCGGGCCGGACAGGTCCGCCGGGAACTGACCCTTGGTCTGCGCCTGGCAGTGGGGGCATTGCTTGATCTCGGCGTCAACGTGGCTCACCACCTTTTCAAAGAGGATGTCGATGCGGGTACGCCGTTCGTGTCCCTGGCAGGGCGTCTCGCTCAAGTCTTCGCCGCAGCTCCGGCACTGGTCGACGGGGGCGACCTGGACGGTCTCCACCGTGCGCGTGTTGCCGGACAGGACGCCGTTCTGCGCCTTGCCCTTGCCGTTGGCGCCCGGCTGGATCGCCGCGGTGTCGTCCTTTGCCGTCTGCGAGGAAGGCAGGCTGGAGTTGCGGCTGTCTTTGGCGGTGTGCTTTTCCATGAACACCGCCATCAGCACCTCGAACAGCATCAGCAGGGCCTGGAACAGGGCGCGGCTTTCCGCCGCCAGCTTGCCAGCGGCGCACAGGCGCTCGAATTCTCCCTTTAGCGCATCGAACTCTTCCCTGAGGGATGCCTTGTTGACGCTGGCCATGAGCTGCGCCTCACCCAGACGGAGCTATGCCGTCTGCGCGGCCTCAACCGCCATCATGGCAGCCAGCACCGCCAGCCGCTCCGCCCGGGGCAGCGCCTGGTAGCGCTTCCCCCAGTTCGCGGCCTTGCGTTTGACGCGTTGCCGGTCGGTGAAGTTCTTGCCCGCGTAACTGGCCCAGTGCACCCGGTCGGGGGTGAAGTTGAACCAGAGCTTTTCGGTGCGCACCCCGCCCTGGTTCATGACCTGCAGTTCCAGGCGGCGCCACTCCCCGAAAGCCGCTCGTCGTACAGGGCTGAGGGGTAGCCGGAGAGAATGACGTTGCAGGGCAGACTCTTGAGCAGCGTCAGCAGTTCGATGTGGTCTGCTTCCTCGTAGTCGAAGCGGTAGTTGCGCCCCGAGGTTCGGGTGTGTAGTAGATACAGATAAGGTATCAACAGTTAATGTGAATTAATTCTAAAGCGAGCACTTAGTTATTCCAGCCTGATTGTGTTACTGGCTGATCGGGGAAAACCTTACCACGCACCACCTGACTGGCTGTTGATGTTGATCATGAAAAAGGCAGATTACCTGTTCGTACAAATATGTACACGGTCATGCAGACACATCTGACGGACACCCCGCCACGGGCCATGCCAGATTCATTGCATGGAAGCCATCAAGCGAATGCCCCGCGAGATGGTGTTGCAGGAGTTTATATATCTGCTGGCGGCCTATGAGCGACGCGAGCAGGAGCGGGTCATGCAGGAGCGGCGAGAGGCCGAACGGCGGGGAAGGCTGAACTGGCTGTATTGAAGGTCAGGTCACTGCTGGTGTGTCGCGCTGCTTTCTCTACTGCTCAATACACAACAATGCACATTGCTGTTTTTCCAGTCCGCCTATCCACGTGTTGCGGTCATGGACCAGCTTGTCTGGCACATAATCTGTTCCCCAGAAAACCATCTCGCCACATGCACTGGTTCCGGTCCAGCGGTGCTGTCCTGATACTTATTGAACGTTCTTGGTTACCGCCGACGAGTAACCGCTTTCAAGGCCAACGACATCGTAGGTCGTCATGACCAGGTAATAAGTGCCGAGGGGGAGATCGATCAGGGTCACTTGCTGTGCGGTACCATCAGCCAGGTTGACATGACCGGTATAGTCACCGGCCGATTTCCCGTAATGGATCCGATAGCCGTTGATATCTGCGAGGGACAGCGGCGTGCCGTCAGCGCGCTTGGTGGGCGCCGTCCAGCTCAGGGTGACAGTTCCGGTCTGGGCCGAAGCGGCATTGACCTGGATGCTGAACGCCGGCAGGCTCGCAGTTGACTTCCCGTCAGTCGCCGAAATCACGATGTTGCCGTAGGTTCCGACATTGCCTGTCGCGGGTGTGCCGCTCAGGCGACCGTTCGCAGTGCTGAAGGTCGCCCAGGCGGGCTTATTGCTGATGCTGAAGGTCAACGCATTCCCGTCGGCGTCCGTGGCGCTCGGCTGGAAAGCATAGGCACTACCGGCCAACACCGAAGTCGCCGGTGTGCCGCTGATCACCGGCGGACGATTGGTGGTGGTAGTCGTTGTGGCATTGACCTGGATGCTGAATGCCGGCAGGCTGGCGGTTGACTTCCCGTCAGACACCGAAATCACGATGTTGTTGAAGGTCCCGACGTTGCCTGTCGCGGGCGTACCGCTCAAGCGTCCGGTCGACGTGTTGAAGCTCGCCCAGGCGGGCTTGTTGCCGATGCCGAAACTGAGCGTATTCCCGTCGGCGTCCGTGGCGCTCGGCTGGAAGGCGTAGGCGTTGCCAGCCAACACCGAAGTCGCCGGTGTGCCGCTGATCACCGGCACGCGATTGGTGGTCGTCGTTGCGGAATTGACCCGGATGCTGAACGCCGGCAGGCGCGCGCGCGCCGTCCAGTCAGACACCGAAATCACGATGTTGCTGTAGGTCCCGGCACTGCCCGACCCGGGCGTGCCGCTGAGCCGCCCGGTCCTGCTGCTGAAGTTCGCCCAAGCGGGTTTGTTGGCGATTCTGAATCTCAATCTATCCCCGTTGGCGTCCGTGGCAGTGGGCCGGAAATTATAGCTGCTGCCCGCCGCCACCGAGGTGGCCGGCATCCCGCTGATTACCGGCGCAAGATTATTGGCGCTGAAGGTCGGTAGACTCGCCGTGGCAAGACTGAGTGTCAGCAGCAGTTTGATTAGTCCGAGTTGCGTGACCCGGATGGTCAGCGGGTAATTGATTAAGGTTTCTTTCATAAATCAGTTCCTCAGTGAGTCCCTTCCGATTGGTAACCAGGTGCATCAGGGCGTGTTACCGGTGCTGATGGACCACACCAGATAGGTAACGGCACGAGTCAAAAATATTTGTGTGATCCGGCGCACAGAACCAGCAGCGAATGCTCAACAGCCATCTTCAGAAGCAACAAGGCGGGTTCCCGGACGGGGTGTTCGCAGGGGTTAAACAAATTGCGATATGAGAAAATCGCCACTGGATTTCATCGCCTGACGATTGACGGTGCAGGACTGTTGAGTCAGACCGGGAATCTGCGCGATGGCGCAGATAATTGATTATTACTTTCAGGACAGTATCTTAAAAACGTAATCCGTCGATGTGACCGGCACACTTGGCGGGGGACTGAAGCAGCCATCCGCCCGCCATCGGGTACCGGACGACGAAGGGAGGGGTTCGCGACCCCACGGCCCTGTTCCCGTTATCCGACGGATCGCCTCGAAGCAATCTAACTATCGGTTATTTCGGGACTGTTGAAATTTCAGGCAGAACGGTGTCATGGAACCCAAGGCGATGTTCGACACACCCTTCGCCAACATCAACGATCAGGGCGTGCTCGGCGAGCAGGAGAGCAGGAAGATCATCGAGACACTGCGACAGATCAACAAGAATGCGGACGTGGCTTGATCAAGAACAGCACCGCCAGTATCGAAAAGGAGGGAAACCTGGAAAAATGACCGTGTGCTGAGACATACTCGGCTCAACAGGATGGGTCAAAGTTCAATGGAAATCCCGGGTCAACATTCGCTGCAAAACAACACCGGTAACATGGCGTTAAAGATACTGAAGGCAAGGACAGAATTCAGCGTTAGGTATCTTTATTTTTACATTGTTTAAACAACGAGGAGATTTCAAGATGGAAAAATCAACAAACCTGATTCTCTCTGCCGTACTGGCACTATCACTGCCGGCTGCAGTGCTCGCTGCCGGACTAGAGGCAGAAATGCAAAAAATGCCGCCGGATACAACACATCTCTACCCGACGCCGGAACAGATCGACACGGGCATGCTGATCGAGGCAACGGCTACGGTAGAGGCGGTGGACATGACCAATCGACTGGTCACCATCAAGGGTCCCGAAGGTCGGCTGGTGACCATCAGGGCAGGTGAGGAGGTGAAAAACCTACCCCAGGTGAAAGTCGGCGACAAGGTCAACATCAAATACTATGAAGGCACGGCGCTTAATATCCACAAGCCCGGTAAGGAGCAACCCGATCTGGGGACAACAGTTACTGGGGGGATGAGCAGGACCGCTCCCCTCGGAGCGAAGCCGGCCGGGAAAGCCGAACGGGTGGTCACGACAACCGTTGAAATTGTCGAGGTTGATCCTTACAAGAAAACCATCTCATTCCGCGCTCCCGACAAGGGGTATCGGACCGTATCGGTGAAGGACTCACACCTGGAGCATTACCTCAAGGAATTGAAGGCAGGTGATGTCGTGGAGGTGGTAAGTACGGAATCCATGGCGATTGCGGTTGAACCCGCGAATTAACGGACGAAGCACCGGCACCTTGCCGGTAAGCTATGCGCACAGGTGGCTTGCCGGTTGGCAAACAGGTTGGTCACCCGAATTGCTGCCTATGCGCCCGCTATGGGTTGCACCAAGGGACTCTGATCCCCCGGTCCGAATGTCATAAGGCCAAGATTTTCCAGGAGATATGGTGGGCCCGCCAGGACTCGAACCTGGGACCAAGGGATTATGAGTCCCCTGCTCTAACCAACTGAGCTACAGGCCCGTATGCGCACAGGGCGGAGAGTATAGCCGTGCGGCGTTTGGTGACCAACCGCTTTCCGGCGTGGTCGGCCACCGTTCCGTCTTTTTAATCTATCTCCAGGAAGCTGCGCAACGGTTCCGACCGGGTGGGGTGGCGCAGCTTGCGCAAGGCCTTGGCTTCGATCTGCCGGATTCGCTCGCGCGTGACATCAAACTGCTTGCCGACTTCTTCCAGCGTGTGGTCGGTATTCATGTCGATGCCGAAACGCATGCGCAGTACCTTGGCTTCACGCGGCGTCAGGCCGGCCAGCACATCCTGCGTGGCTTCCTTGAGGCCCTCCATAGAGGCGGAGTCGATCGGCGAGGCGATGTTGGTGTCCTCGATGAAGTCCCCGAGATGGGAGTCTTCGTCATCGCCGATCGGCGTTTCCATGGAGATCGGTTCCTTGGCGATCTTCAGGACCTTCCGTACCTTGTCTTCCGGCATGTCCATGCGCTCGGCCAGTTCTTCCGGGGTTGGTTCCCGGCCGATTTCCTGCAGCATCTGGCGCGAGATACGGTTGAGCTTGTTGATGGTTTCAATCATGTGCACCGGGATGCGGATCGTGCGCGCCTGGTCGGCGATGGACCGGGTTATGGCCTGGCGTATCCACCACGTCGCATAGGTTGAAAACTTGTAACCGCGCCGGTACTCGAATTTGTCCACGGCCTTCATCAGGCCGATATTGCCTTCCTGAATCAGGTCGAGGAACTGCAGGCCGCGATTGGTGTATTTCTTCGCAATCGAGATCACCAGACGCAGGTTGGCTTCCACCATTTCCTTCTTGGCGCGGCGCGCCTTAGCCTCGCCGATGGACATGCGGCGATTGATGTCCTTGATTTCAGCGATGGACAGGTGCGCTTCATCCTGGATCGAAATCAGCTTGTTCTGTATGCGCAGGATTTCATCGCGATACTGCGCCAGCTGCGCGGAGTATTTATGGTTACCCTCGATCTGCCTGTTAACCCACTGCAGATTGGTTTCATTGTCAGGGAAGGAGGTAATGAAATCCTTGCGTGGCATATCGGCATTCTTGATGCAGATGTCCATGATGGCGCGCTCGTGAGTGCGTATACGGTCAATGTTGCGCCGCAGATTCGCCGTCAGTATTTCCACGATGCGCGGAACCAGCTTGAGTATCACAAACTGCTGTTCAAGCTGTGTGCGCAGTTTCTCGATGCGCGTCTGGTTGCCACTGCCTTTCTCGAAAGCCTTCTGCAGTAGGCTATAGGTTTTCTCCATTTCCGCGAAAACCTTGCGTGCCTCCTCTGGGTCGGGTCCGGTATCGACCATGGGGGCATCGGCATCATCTTCGTCACCGCTGATGCCGTCATCATCCGGGGGCGGGGACAGTGTTTCCTCACGCGGCGCCGCTTCCTCATCGGCGTTGGGGTCGACAAAGCCGCTGATAAGATCGTTCAGACGCATATCGCCGGCTTCCACGCGTTCGAAGGCGCGCAGCAGGGTTGCCGTGGATTCGGGGAAAGAAGCAAGCGCAATGATGACCTGGTTCAGGCCGTCCTCGATCCGCTTGGCGATGACGATCTCGCCCTCGCGGGTGAGCAGTTCGACTGTGCCCATTTCGCGCATGTACATGCGTACCGGATCCGTGGTCCGGCCGAACTCGCTGTCCACGGTGACCAGGGTGGCCGCGGCTTCCTCGGCGGCATCGTCATCGGCCGAATTCTTGGTACTGGCGAGCAGCAAAGAGTCCGCATCCGGTGCGACTTCATGCACCAGAATGCCCATATCATTGATCATCGCGATGATATCCTCGATCTGCTGCGGATCGACGATCTCCTCGGGAAGATGATCATTCACCTCGGCATAGGTCAGGAAGCCCTGGTCCTTGCCTTTCTCAATAAGGTGCTTCAGTCGAGACTGTTGATTTTTGTCCATAGCCACATGTAGCGGCATGCGCGCTGCCGTCATTAGGAACCGATAAAGGGGGTCAAATCAATCGCGCAGTATAATTAATAAATGATAGTCGGCCAAGAGAAAAACAAGCCCTTGCACACCCGTGAGATTACCGCCAGTCGCCGGGCTGGCGCGATTGAAATAATGATTTAAGTTCCTGTTTTTCCACTTCATTTAACGCTCTATGGCGTTCGGCATCCAATAATTCGCCGATCCGTATGTCGGTTATCCGGTGTGTTATCCGGGTCAGATTGCCGCGCACTTCCGCCGCCAGGTCAAGATTCTCAGTCAATGGCGTCCATTGGGCCAGCTTGTGCAGGTAGCGTGACTCCTCGCGCCCGCGCCAGTGTTCCAGTACCGCTCCGGTATTCAGTCCCGGTTGCCGCTGCAGCAATTCCAGCAACTCAAGCAACAGTGAGACACCCGGGACGGTATCGGGTTCCTGGATCGGTGGCGATTCGATTTTCAGTGCCAGGTCCGGCTGGTGCAGCAACATGGCTATCGCTTCCCGGACCGGCGATTTGCCTTCGCCGGTGGTGTGCGCGGACACGGCGGTCGCTGTCCCCGCGCCGGCCCTGTATTCGGCTGGTTTGTCTAGACGACCAGCCAGGCGGATGCTGTCGGTGCGTGCAATTTGCGCTAATCGTTCCAGCATGAGCTGGCGGAAGATGCTCTCCGGAAGCCTGGACAAGAGTGGCCGGGCCAGGTCCACCAGCCGCGCCCGGCCATCGATGCTGGCCGTATCGACCTGGCTGGAGAGGTGGTCGAAAAGAAAATCGGACAAGTGAACGGAATTCATGATGCCTTGTTCAAATTCATGCTTGCCGATCTTGCGTACCAGGGTATCCGGGTCCTCTCCTTCCGGCAGGAACAGGAATCGGGCTTCACGTCCGTCGGTCAGAACGGGGAGGGCGATTTCCAGTGCCCGCCAGGCCGCGGCGCGCCCGGCACGGTCGCCATCGAAGCAGAACACCACTTCGGGCACCGTGCGGTACAGGCGTTCCAGATGGTCGGGTGTGGTGGCCGTTCCGAGGGTGGCAACGGCATAGTTGATGTCGAACTGGGCCAGTGCCAACACGTCCATATAGCCTTCCACCACCAGGATGCGTTCCAAATGGCGCAAGGCCTTGCGTGCCTCATACAGTCCATATAGTTCGCGGCCCTTGTGGAAGACCAAGGATTCGGGGCTATTGAGGTATTTGGGAGTGTCGTCACCGAGGACCCGTCCCCCAAAACCGACGGTGCGGCCACGCCGATCGCGAATGGGGAATTGGATCCGGTCGCGAAAACGGTCGTAGCCCCCGCTGCCGTCGTTGCGTTCGATGAGCAACCCGGTTTCGAGCAATGCCGCGCGTGATGACGTGTCCTTGCCCAGCGCCCTGGCCAGATTGTCCCATCCGGGCGGAGCGAAGCCGATGTCGAAACGCGCGGCGATGTCGCCGGTCAATCCGCGCCGCTTGAGATACTCAACCGCGCGGGCTGCCTGCGGGTGGGTGCGCAGTTGCTGCCGGTAATAATGCGAGACTTCCTCGAGCAGGGCATACAGGGGCTGGCTGGACTCGTGCGATGCCGTCCCGGACGCCGCCTCGCGCGGAACTTCCAGACCGGCACTATGGGCGAGTTCCTCGACGGCCTCCACGAACTCCATATGTTCGTATTCCATCAGGAAGCTGATGGCGCTACCGTGGGCGCCGCAACCGAAGCAATGATAGAACTGTTTCACTTGGCTGACGGTAAATGAAGGTGTTTTTTCATTATGGAACGGACAGCAGGCCTTGTACTCCCGTCCGGCCTTTTTAAGTGGCACGCGGGAATCGATAACGTCGACGATATCGGTGTGCGTCAGCAGCTCATCGATGAACGCGTGGGGAATACGGCCGGCCATGTGAATAAGGGTAAAAGGGTTGGGGCCTGAAGGAAAGCGCCGGTAACTATGGGCAATGCTGATTCGCCGTTACCCGGCTGGAACGTGTTTATTGCGGCCTTGCCTCGGTCTTCCTGTAGTCCACATGGCCAGGTGATCGGTTAAGTACTTACCCTAATTGTTAAGTGCATCTTAGATACCCCAAGGGTTTTTTCATCGTGACATTTTCCTATCCGGCGGCTTACAGCCGCCATTTTTTTCCCCGCATCACACCCGGGACAACTGTGATCCGCCATGCCTCATCGGCCCGGGCAAATCAGGCGGTATTTTCGCTTGGAAACGGTTGTCGACCGCGCTGCCGGTAGGAGGGTCAGCCCAGTCGGGCCTTGATCAGGGCGCTGACGGTGCCCATGTCCGCGCGGCCTTGCAGTTTGGGTTTCAGATGGCCCATCACCTTGCCCATGTCCTTGATGGATGATGCACCGGTCTGTGCCATGGCGTCATCGATCAGGGCATGCAACTGGTCCTGACTGAGTTGTTCCGGAAGATATTCCCGGATGATGGCCAGTTCGGCCGATTCCTGTTCGACCAGGTCGTTGCGGCCGGCCTTTTCGAAATGGCTGATGGATTCGCGCCGCTGCTTGACCATCCTGTCGAGCACGGCCGTGATTTCGGCATCGTCGAGATCCTTGCGCTCATCGACCTCTTTCTGTTTGATCGAGGCCAGGATCAGGCGGATGGCCGCCAGCCGCGGCTTGTTACCGGCGCGCATGGCGTCTTTCATGTCCTGCTGAATGCGCTCCTTGAGGGACACGGCGAAGGGATGATTCCGGGACTCAGTAGAGGCGTACGCGGCGCGCGAGTTCGCGCGAGACCTTTTTTTGGGTGCGCTTGACGGCAGCGGCCTGCTTGCGTTTGCGCTCCTGGGTGGGTTTTTCGTAAAACTCGCGACGGCGCACTTCGGCAAGAATGCCGGCCTTTTCGCAGGCACGCTTGAAGCGGCGCATGGCGATCTCGAACGGTTCGTTATCTTTTACACGTACATTAGGCATACAGGATCCAGAGGGTTGTCCAGCTCAGTGAGTGAGGGCTGCGCATTTTATACAGGTCACGGCGAAAAGGCAAAATTTCCTTGTGTAACAAGAACTGGCGTAGATAATCCCAACATGCGTGTGTTGGGCATAGAAACCTCGTGTGACGAAACCGGCGTGGCGGTGTATGACGGCGATGACGGGCTGCTGGCCCATGCCCTGTACAGCCAGGTCGCTCTCCATGCCCGTTACGGGGGTGTGGTGCCGGAACTGGCCTCCCGGGACCACGTCCGCAAGCTCTTGCCGCTGGTGCATAAGGTTCTGAAAGATAGCGGCATTTCCCCTGGACGGGTGGACGGCGTGGCGTATACTGCCGGCCCGGGACTGGTCGGGGCCCTGCTGGTAGGCGCGCTGACCGGGCGCAGCCTGGCCTGGGCATGGAGCGTACCCGCCATCGCCATTCATCACATGGAGGGTCACTTGCTGGCACCGATGCTGGAGGCGGAGTCGCCCGAATTTCCCTTCATCGCGCTGCTGGTGTCCGGTGGCCACAGCCTGCTGGTCGAAGTCGGCGGAGTGGGTCGCTACCGGATTCTGGGAGACTCCATCGATGATGCCGTCGGCGAGGCCTTCGACAAGACGGCCAAGCTGCTTGGACTGCCGTATCCGGGCGGGCCGGCACTCGCCGAATTGGCGCGGGAGGGAGACCCGGCGCGGTTTATTTTCCCGCGTCCCATGACCGATCGTCCGGGACTGGATTTCAGCTTCAGCGGGCTCAAGACCTTCGCCCTGAACACCTGGCGTCACTGCCCGCAGAGCGAGCAGGACCGGGCGGATATCGCCCGTGCATTTGAAGAGGCCGTGGTCGATACCCTGATGATCAAGTGTCGCCGCGCCGTTACCGAGGCCGGAGTCAAGCGCCTGGTGGTGGCGGGTGGCGTGGGCGCCAATCAGCGCCTGCGCGAGCGGCTTTCCGGCCTCATGGCGCGGGAAGGCGGGCGCGTCTTCTTTCCGCGGCCGGAGTTTTGCACCGATAACGGCGCCATGATCGCCTGCGCGGGTTACTGGCGGCTTAAGGCCGGTCAGACGCAAGCGCTTTCCGTCACGGTGTTGCCACGCTGGTCCCTGGAAGAACTGGCAGCCGTGTAGCCGGCCATCCCAGTGGATTTGCGGCCGGTTGTACCGTATGGGTCTCGGGATGTCGCTTTCCCGTTTCAGTCGGTATTTCCCTTGTTCCGGCTGGAGTGCAACTCGATCCTGCCCTCGGTGCCATTGAGGAGATCGCGGATATTGGTCCGGTGCCGCCAGAACAGCATGAGGGTGATGACGATCATGACGCCGATAAACGCCGGTTCGGGTTTGAACCACCAGAAACAGGCCGGCGCCAGCAACATGGCCGTCAAGGCGGATAGCGAGGAAATGCGAAACAGGAAGGCCATCAGCAGCCAGATGCCGGCGACGCTCAGACCGACCGGCCAGTACAGGCCAAAGGCCACACCCAGCGCGGTGGCGACACCCTTGCCGCCCTGGAAACTGAAAAACACCGGGTAGAGATGGCCAAGAAAGGCGGCCAGCGCCGTGGCGGCCTGGACGATCGGGCCGGCATGCAGGGCCTGGGCAATCAACACCGGTATCAGGCCCTTGAGCATATCGCCCGTCAGGGTGAGAAACGCCGCCTTTTTTCCACCCAGCCGCAGGACATTGGTCGCGCCGGGATTGTATGAACCCTCGGTGCGCGGGTCCGGCAGCCCCATGAGACGGCAGGTGACGATGGCGGTGGAGATCGAGCCGAACAGATAACCGCCCAGTACCAAGAGGAAATCAATGATCATAGGGCGCATTGGAATCGCTAAGCCGCGCGCCGTCAAGCGGCGCCGGTCGTTTGTTTCGTGCCGCGACTGGCAAACGGGACGGCAAGAACCTATATTGGCCGCACGGACAACGGCGTGGGAGTAACATGGACATTATCTTCATCAGTGACTTGCGGATAGAGACCATCATCGGAATCTATGACTGGGAGCGGGTGGTCAGGCAAACGGTCAGTCTCGATCTGGAGATGGCGGCGGATATCCGCAAGGCGGCCGCCACGGACAGCATTGACGACACGCTCAATTACAAGGCCGTCGCCAAGCGCCTCATCGATTTTGTCGGTACGAGCGAGTTCCAACTGGTGGAAACGCTGGCCGAGAGCATCGCCGCGATCGTGCTCGATGAATTCAACGTGCCCTGGCTGCGGCTCAAGCTGCGCAAACCCGGCGCCGTGCGGGGTTCGCGCGATGTCGGGGTCATGATCGAGCGGAGCGCACGGGAGCCTGCTTGAATGGTGCGCGTGTATGTCAGCGTGGGCAGCAATATAGATCGTGAACGAAACATCGCGGCGGCACTGCGCCGGCTGGCCGAATCCTTTGGCCCGCTCGCACAATCCTCGGTATATGAAAGTGCGGCGGTCGGTTTTGACAGCTCCCCCTTCTACAACCTGGTTGTGGGATTCGACACCGAAGAAACCCCGCGGGCCATCCAGGACGTGCTGCATCGCATCGAAGCGACCTGCGGCCGGATACGCACCGCCAGCCTGTCCGCCCGCACGCTGGATCTCGATCTCCTGCTCTACGGCGATCTGGTCACCGAGGCTGACGGCATGACCTTGCCGCGCGCGGATATCACCCGCTATGCCTTCGTGCTGGCGCCCCTTGCCGAGATCGCCGGTTCGCTGCGCCACCCCGTCACCGGCAGACGCTTTGCCGACCTGTGGTCCGAATTTGACGAGGCGGGCCGGACTTTATCGCGTATTGACTGGCCGCCTGCATCGGCGCCCTGAAGTTTATTACAGGCAGAGTACACGGCATCCGGCTGCGCCTCGGTTCCCCTAAACTCAGAAGCCGCTGCCGTGCCCGGGTCGTCCTGTGGTTTAATCCCGGCATGCTGGCATTACCCGCACCCTCGGCCGCAGCGCAGGCCCACAGCGAACAACTCGCGGCCCTGATCCGCCGGGAGATCCAGGCCGGCGGGGGCTCCATCCCGTTTTCCCGTTACATGGAACTGTGCCTCTACAGTCCCGGACGCGGTTATTACAGCGCCGGTTCGCAGAAATTCGGTGCCGCGGGTGATTTCGTCACGGCACCCGAGATCTCGACGCTGTTCGGACGCTGCCTGGCGCAGACCTGCAGCGGCGTGCTGGCGGAACTGGGCGGGGGAGACATCCTGGAATTCGGCGCCGGCACCGGCAAACTGGCCGCGACGCTGCTGGCGGAACTGGAACGGCTCGGCCGGTTGCCGGCGCGCTACCGGATCCTCGAGCCAAGCGCCGAATTGCGCGCCCGGCAGCGGGAAACCCTGCGCCTTGCGGCGCCGTCGCTGCGCGATCGTGTCGACTGGCTCGATGCGCTGCCCGAAGCCGGCTTTCGTGGCGTGCTGCTGGCCAACGAGGTGCTGGATGCCATGCCGGTGGAACGCTTCCGCTGGAACGGCGACGGCATTGAACGGTTTCATGTCGAATGCACCGGGGATGGCTTTGGCTGGTGTGTCCGGGAGGCGCACGACCCTGACCTGGTCGCGGCGGTGCGCCTGCTGGACGAAACCCCCGGCCTGGCTCCCGGGTATGTCTCTGAAATCAACCTGCTGCTGGCGCCCTGGGTGCGCGGCATTGCCGGGATGCTGGACCGGGGCCTGTTGCTGCTGGTTGATTATGGCTACCCGCGCCACGAGTACTACCATGCGCAGCGCCGGGCGGGAACGCTGCTGTGCTATTACCGGCATCGCGCGCATGACGACCCGTTCCTGTGGCCGGGATTGCAGGACATCACGGCACATGTGGATTTCACCGCGGTCGCCGAGGCGGGCGTCGCGGCGGAACTGGACGTGATCGGCTACACCAACCAGGCCTATTTCCTGCTCGACTGCGGCCTGGACAAGCTGTTGCAGTCAATACCGGCAACCGACTCGGCCGCCTATCTGCGGCAGGCCCGGCAGGCCAAGACTCTGATACTGCCCGGCGAGATGGGTGAACGCTTCAAGTGCATGGGGTTGGCGCGCGGCATCGAGGGACCCGTGGCCGGTTTTCGCGCTCACGATTTCCGTTACCGTCTCTGATAACACCGGCGGGATCTGGGCAGGCGGCGCCCCAGCCATGAATAATTTTTCATGCCCTCACCCGGAAACTGTGTTTCCAGGTGGTGGCATAGGCGCCACTACCCGGCCGGTTACCTGAAATCAAGGCCTGCCCTGTTCTTAGGGCAGGCCACATTTAGTGTAGTTAATAAATTATATTTCAATTGGTTAATAATATCGGCACCACGACTCAGTCGATGCGGTAGCTGTCTTCCGTCAGCGCGGCGTGGGCCGCCGCCAGACGCGCTACCGGTACCCGCGGCGGCGAGCAGGATACGTAATTGAGACCGATGTGGTGACAGAAACGAATGGAGGAGGGGTGTCCGCCCTGCTCGCCGCAGATGCCCACCTTCAGATCCGGCCGCTGCTTGCGGCCCCATTCCACGGTGATGCGCATCAACTGACCGACCCCGTTCACGTCCAGCACCTCGAACGGGTTGTCCTGCAGGATGCCGGACTCGTTATAGAAGGGCAGGAACTTGTTCTCCGCGTCTTCCCGGGAGAAGGAGAAACTGGCCTGGGTGAGGTCGTTGGTGCCGAACGAGAAGAATTCCGCGACTTCCGCCAGACGCCGGGCGCGCATGCACGCCCTGACCACTTCGATCATGGTGCCGAACTTGAACTGCACGGGCGTCCCGTACTCGGTCTCCACCTGCCGTTTGACCTTGTCGACGATCAGCTTGACGCGCAGCAACTCTTCCGACGTGCATACCTGCGGCACCATGATTTCGGCGTCGACGACGATGCCGTCCTTGGCGCACTCGGCCACCGCCTCGAGTACGGCGCGGATCTGCGTGGCGTAGATTTCCGGGTAGGTCAGGCCGAGGCGCACGCCGCGATGGCCGAGCATGGGATTGATTTCGAACAGTTCCCGTACCTTATTGAGCATCAGTTGTTTCTTGGCGATGGCGGCATTCACCAGTTCGGTCCCGCCTTCGCCAAAGGGTATCGGCATGGGAGGGGTGCCACGGGTCTGGGTTTGCATCAGGCGCATCGCGCCGACCAGATCGGTAACGCCTTCCACGGTCTTGCGCAGTTGCTGCAGGTGATCGAGTTCCTGCTCCAATTGTTTTTCACTGGGAAGGAATTCGTGGATCGGCGGATCGAGCAGGCGGATGGTGACCGGGCGCGGCGCCATGACCTTGAGCAATTCCTTGAAATCACTGCGCTGGATCGGCAGCAGCCGGTCGAGCGCCGCCTGCCGTTCCTCCGTGGTGTTCGCCAGGATCATGTCGACCACGACCGGCAGGCGGTCGGCGGCGTTGAACATGCGTTCGGTGCGGCACAGGCCGATGCCCATGGCGCCGTATTCGCGCGCCTGCTGGGCAGCGGCGGCGGTGTCGGCATTGGTCATCACCTTCAGGCGCGCCACCGAGTCGGCCCATTCCAGCAGGATGTGCAGCTCCTGGGAAAACTCGGGCGCGACGGTGGGGATCTCTCCGAGATAGACATTGCCGCTGCCGCCGTCGATGGTGATGATGTCCCCTTCGTGCAGGATCTTCTCGCCGACATGCGCCACGCGGCTGCGCACGTCCACCTTGATGCCTTCGGCGCCGGCGACGCAGGGCTTGCCCATGCCGCGCGCCACGACGGCCGCATGCGAGGTCTTGCCGCCGCGGCTGGTCAGGATGCCCTGCGCGGCGAAAAAGCCGTGGATGTCCTCGGGCTTGGTTTCCTCGCGCACCAGGATAACCTTCTCGCCCGAGCGGCCCAACAGTTCCGCCCGGTCGGCATCGAACACCACGGCGCCGGAGGCGGCTCCGGGCGAGGCGGGCAGTCCCTGCGCCACCGCATTGATCGTGTGTTTCGGGTTGAGGCGCGGATGCAGCAGTTGTTCGAGTTCCTCCGGATTCACACGCAGCAGCGCCTGATCGCGGTCGATCAGACCTTCTTTGACCATTTCCACCGAGGTGCGGACCCGGGCGGCGGCATTCATCTTGCCGTTGCGGGTTTGCAGGCAGTACAGGGTGCCGTTCTCGATGGTGTACTCATAATCCTGCACCTCGCGGTAATGGTTCTCCAGTCGGTTGCGCAGGTCGACGAGCTGGGTGTACATCTCCGGCATCTCGTACTCCATCTCCTGCACCGGCTTGGGCGTGCGGATGCCGGCCACCACGTCCTCGCCCTGGGCATTGACCAGGTATTCACCGTACATGACGTTCTCGCCGGTCCCCGGGTTGCGGGTGAAGCCGACGCCGGTGGCGCTGCTGCTGCCCATGTTGCCGAACACCATGGTGCAGACGTTGACGGCCGTGCCGTTGGCCATGTCCGGGGTGATGTGGAATTCACGCCGGTAGTCGATGGCGCGCTTGCCCAGCCAGGAGTTGAACACCGCCTTGATGGCGATCTCCAACTGTTCATAGACGTTGCTGGGGAAGGGCCGGCCGGTTTCATGGCGTACCACCTCCAGGAAGACATCGCTGATTTCCCGCAGGTGATCGGCGGACAGGCCGATGTCGGCCTTCACGCCCTCGCGTTTCTTGATTTCATCGAAGGGTTCGTCGAATTTCTCGTCGGCGATGCCCAGCGCCACCTTGCCGAAGAGCTGGATGAAACGGCGGTAGGCGTCATAACCGAAGCGCTGGTTGCCCGTCTGCCGGATCAGGCCGGCGAGGGTTTCGGAATTGAGGCCCAGATTGAGGATAGTGTCCATCATGCCGGGCATGGACATCGCCGAACCCGAGCGCACCGAAACCAGCAGCGGGTCCTTCGGGTCGCCGAAGCCCTTGCCGGTCGCCTGCTCCAGGTCTCTGATCTGCTGCTGCACCTGATCGTCCAGCCCGTCCGGCGGGCTGTGGTCCGATGAGTCCAGGTATGCCAGGCAGGCCTCGGTGCTGATGACGAAACCAGGCGGTACATTTAAGCCGATCTGGGTCATTTCGCACAGGTTGGCACCCTTGCCCCCGAGCAGCTTCTTGTTGTGTCCGTCTCCTTCCTGGAAGGAATAAACATACTGCTTGAATTTGGTTTTGTGCTTCCATTTAAGGCGTAACTCCTATCAATGTGCTCAGATGAAATGTTGAAATCTATCCCGGTGGGGGAGAATCAGGCCGCCGCCGACGCCGGGGATGTGCAATTCCCGATGACTTCGATGTGCGCCCGGCGCGGCGCTGTCCACTCCCGCGGGGATCATACCCTGATTGCCGGGATTTCGCTCGACCCCTGGGCTTTCGCCGATCACCAGCCGCCGGCGTATCCCGGCCTTGCGGAGGCCCCCCGAATATCCTATCCCGGCCAGGGCCAGCGGTCATAAAGCAGCACCTGATGCACGCTCTTGGGTTGTATCAGCCCCCCATCTCCTGAATCGCCAGTATCCGGCGCTCTCGCAAGCGGCGGGCAATCATCTCGCCGTCCGCTCCGGCCGCCACGAGGTCGGCGACGTCAACCGCGGCGGCGACTCCTCTGGCGGCCCGCAGCAAGGCGGCGGGGGGATAGGCATCGGCCTCATCCGGCAGGCGGGCGTCGGCACGGCAGACCCGCAGGAGATCCTCGAAGCGTTCGGGGCGCCGGAAGGCATCCAGGGCATCGAGCAGGTCGAGCAAATCCGGCGCCGGCAGGGTGTCAGCCGCGTGGACGCGCCCGCGCTGCCGCAAAGCCAAAGCCGGCCAGTTCCCGGTAGGCAGTGGGCGCGCGCAGACGCGCGCACATGGCCGCCAGGCGTTGGGTATCGAAGCTCGCGCCCGTGGCGCGGTCGATATCGCACGCCAGCGCGGCGCAACGGATCGATGGATCGGCGCTCAGGGCAACGGCGGCGCGCAGGGCGGAAAACGCGTCGTTATCCTGTCCGTGGTGCGCGGGCTGCGCCTGCGGGTACAGCGGCTCGACTTCGGGAAACAGCCTGGCCAGCGCGCCGCAAGCATGCAGCACGTCGAAGAAACGCTGCGGGGTCTGTTCTCCCAGCGCCCGCGCGAATTCCGCCCAGACGCGTTCGGGCACCAGGTGATCCACCTCGCCGCTGTAGGCCATCTGGCGCATCAGCGCATTGGTTTCGTGCGCGACTTCGAAACCCCGGTGGGCAAAACGCGCGGCAAAGCGCGCCACCCGCAGGATCCTGACCGGGTCTTCGGCAAAGGCCGGGGAGACATGGCGCAATACCCCGTTGTCGAGATCGTCCGCGCCGCCGCAGGGATCGATCAACTCACCCGCGGGCGTTTCCGCCATGGCGTTGATGGTCAGGTCGCGCCGCCGCAGATCCTGCTCCAGCGTAATCGTCGGATCGTAACAGGTGGCAAAACCGGTATAGCCGGGCCCGGTCTTGCGTTCGGTGCGCGCCAGCGCGTATTCCTCCTTGGTGACCGGGTGCAGAAAGACCGGAAAGTCCTTGCCGACCGGTTTGAAACCCAGTCTGAGCAGGTCTTGCGGCGTGGCGCCGACCACCACCCAGTCGCGTTCCCCGACGGGTAGCCCCAGCCGCTTATCCCGTACCGCCCCGCCGACGAGGTAGATTTCCATCGCTCAACGAAACGCCGGGCCGGCAGCGGCGGCGTTCACTTGCGCCGCGCCCCCCGGCGCAGGGTGCGGAAGCGGCCGCGCAGGTTCCTGCCGGCGAGATAGGTCGGCACGATGGCCTTGACCGGTGTCGGTGTGATGCCGAGCGCCGGCAGGGCATTGTCGGTGCAGACGCTGTCCCGCTGCAGTGAATAATAGTTGTCCAGGGTGAACGGTTTGCCCGGCATCGCGCCGAGGATGAGCGCCTGCCAGCGCGACAGCGCGTCGCCCAGGCCGAGGACGGGTGTTTTCAGGCCGATGGTGTCGCGCGTGTAGATGACGAGTTCCTTCAATGTGTAGCGGTCCGGCCCGCACAATTCCAGACGCTTACCCGCGGTGGAGTCATCCGCCAGCGCCGCGCAGAACGCCTCGGCCACATCGCCGACATACACCGGCGCGAAACGGCTGCCGGGACAGGCCAGCGGAAAAAACCCCGGCGAGATTCTCAACAGGGTCGCGAACCGGTTGAAGAAGCTGTCGCCCGGACCGAAGATGACCGATGGTCTGAAACTGGTGACCCGCAGGCCCTGGTTTGCCGCCGCATGCGCGCGGTCTTCACCCTCGCCCTTGGTTCTCAGGTAGCGGCTGTCCGGTTCCCCCGGGTCGGCATGCAATGCGCTCATGTGCAGCAGACGGTGAACCTCGGCCGCGGCCGCGGCATCGGCGATCAACCCCGGCAGTTCGACATGGACCCGTGCGAAGCCGGTCTCCTTCGCGTTCCTCTCGTTGAGGATGCCGATCAGGTTGATAACGGCGCCCGCGCCGCTGAAGTACTGGCGCAGTTGGTAGGTGTCGAAGACATCGGTCTCGATGAGGCTGATGTCCGGATTCACGAGCAACTCCCGGTGGCGTTCGCGCCGGCGTGTCAGTATCCGCACAGTGTAGCCGTGGCGCGTCAGACGGTTCGCCAGGTGATAACCCACAAAACCGGTTCCGCCCAGTAGGCAAATTTTGTTATTTCTCATGTGCTGATCCTGATGAATGCGCGCAGGGAATCCTATAACAAAACGCTCAGGAGCTGGAGTGCTCGTAGTGCCCGATGCTGAACACCGCGGGCATGCGTTTCTTCAGGGGGTTGATGACGCGCTGCATGCGCCAGTCATAGATCGCGGCATAGGTGAATACGCGCTGTACATAGTTACGGGTTTCCGTATAGGGGATGCCGGCGACCCAGATCGTCGCGTCCTCACTGTCCGCCTCGGGCAACCAGCGCTCCACCCGGTTGGGGCCGGCGTTGTAAGCGGCCGTGGCAAGCACCGGATTGCCGTCAAAACGGTCCATCACCTGGCGCAGGTAGCTGGTGCCGAGCTGGATGTTCTTGTCGACCTCGAGCAGGGTGCCGGTGCCGGTGTAGGGTATGCGGCTCTGATTTGCCGTCAGCCTGCCGGTGCCGGGCATCAACTGCATGAGTCCCATGGCGCCGGCCGGTGAGCGGGCATCCTTGTTGAACGCGCTTTCCTGGCGGATGACCGCAAAGACATGCCCGGCATCCAGGTCGTTTTCCTGTGCATGCCGGCGCACGCTATCGACGTGATCCAGCGGGAAACGCAGCTTCAGGTCATCGTAGTTCCCGCTGCGGGCGATCGTCAGGATGGCGCGATCGTGCCAGCCCCACTGGCTGGCCAGTACGGCAGCCTGGGCGAGTTCTTCATTGCTCATGTCCCGAATGGCATAGACCCATTCCCGGCGGGCATCGCTCAGCAGGCCGGCAAGGTAGAGTTCATGGGCGCGCACCAGGCCGGGCTTGCGGCGCAGGGACTCCTGTTCGGCCGCATCGTGGGTAACCGGCTTGTCCCCCATCGCGTAGGGCCAGCGCAGGACATCGGCCGCGAGGAAGCCGTGGTAGCTGCGTTCCTTCGCCAGCTCACTGTAGCGGTTGATGGATTCCTCGTGCTCGCCGGTCTTTTCCAGGGCATGGGCAAGCCAGTAGCGCCATTCGTCGGCATCCCGTTCTGCCGCCGGCAGGGCCGTGATGTGCGAGCGCACCGCTGCCCAGTCCCGGCCGTCGATCGCGGTGCGTATCCGCCACTCCCGAATGCGTTGCTCCTCCGCGCCGGCGGGCAGCGCCACCAGCCAGGCATGCGCATCCGGTAGGCGCTGGGTGGCGGCCGCGTAGGCGATATAGCCGTCGAGCGATGCCGTGTCAGCGGCGGTGAAGGCGTAAGCCGTGCTGATGGCCCGCCACTTTTCATGCGCCTGCGCGGCGTCGAAACGGGCGATGCGGCGCAGGGCGTGCAGGATGATTTCGCGGGCCTGCGGCGTATCGGCGTCCAGGCGTGGATCATCCAGCGTGCGGCTCGGGTTGGCGTGCGCCTCGCGCCAGAGCGTGACCCACGCCTGATCCGGTACCGGCAGGCGTTTCGCGAGGTGGCCGGCCAGGTCCGGGTGGTTGCCCTGCATCGCCAGGCGGATGCGCGCCCACACCTGGTCCTTGCCGATGTGGCCACCGTCGGAGAGAAACTTGAACGGCGGATCGCAGGCCTTGGGCCGGGATTCCCCTGTCAGCCAGAGCGACAGGATGTCCTCGACCAGGCCCTGCTTGTCTCCGGTCTTGAGCCGGGCCTGCAGGGCATAGCATTGCAGGTCCACCGATTCCGACGGCCGGTAATGTTTCAGAAACAGCCGCCAGCGCTGGTTGCGCGCCAGGCTGTACAGCCAGGACTCGTTAAGCCGGTCGCCGACCGGTTGACCGGCATGGATTTTCAGGAAGCGCTCGACCTCTTTATCATCCGCACGGCTCAGGCGGCTGCGCAGATCATCGAATTGCAGGTACGGGTACAGAGGGTAATCCTGCAACTGCGTGGCGAGTTCCCGGAACTGCTCCAGGTGGTTCTCCTGCAGCGCCTTGCGCGCCTCGAGAAACCGGTCGCGTTGGGCTTCCAGCGGGTCGGATGTCGCCGGGAAGGCCGACACGCTGACCAGCAGCAGGAGTCCCGCCGAAAGCCGGAGCGCGCGCACGAGGCGGCGCGGAAGCGGCCTCGGGTGACGCCTGTCGCCCAGGCGGCCGGGTTCACCTTGTATAATCACGGCTCGTGACAGGCGCGGCGCGCCTGACGGAATGCTGGAGTACAACATAGTCATTTTAGGGCGTGCACGGATCAAGGCGCGCCGGGTTCGTGAGCTTGACGGGAGTTCCCTATGTCATTCAGATCAGTTAATCCCGCGAATGGTAATACACTCCGCGTGGTTGATGCATTCACGCCGGCGCAGATTGAGTCGGCGCTGCAGGCGGCGGCCGCGGCAAGCGCCTCCTGGCGGCAAGCGTCAATCGGGGAGCGCTCCGCCCTGCTGCGCGAGGCGGCCGCGGTGCTGCGCCGGCACGGGGAGGAGTTCGCCGCGATCATCACGCGGGAAATGGGCAAGCCGATCCGGGAAGCGCGCGCCGAGATCGAAAAATGCGCCTGGGTGTGCGAGTACTACGCGGCACAGGGCCCGGCCTTCCTCGCGGATGAAGTGATCGAAACCGATGCCGGCCGCAGCCTGGTGGCCTGGCAGCCGCTCGGCGCCGTGCTCGCGGTCATGCCCTGGAACTTCCCGTTCTGGCAGGTGTTCCGCTTTGCCGCCCCGGCGCTGATGGCCGGCAACACCGCTCTGCTGAAGCACGCCTCCAATGTCCCGCAGTGCGCGCTCGCCATCGAGTCGGTGTTCGCCGAGGCCGGCTTCCCCGGCGGGGTGTTCCGCAGCCTGATGATACCCTCCGGGCAGGTGGCCGGGGTGATCGGCGACCCGCGCGTCCAGGCGGTGACCCTGACCGGCAGCGAACCGGCCGGGCGCGAGGTGGCCGCCGCCGCCGGTTCCCTGATCAAGAAGTCGGTGCTGGAGCTGGGCGGCTCGGATGCCTTCGTGGTGCTCGAAGACGCGGACCTGGACCTGGCGGTGCCAAACGCGGTCACCTCGCGCTTCATCAACAGCGGCCAGAGCTGCATCGCCGCGAAACGCTTCATCTTAGTGGAGGCAATAGCCGGGGAATTCGTGCGCCGCTTCAAGGCCGGGGTCGAGGCGCTGGTGGTCGGCGACCCGCTGGATGAAACGACCCAGATCGGCCCGCTGGCGCGCCTGGATCTCCGCGATGAGTTGCACCGGCAGGTGATCGACAGCCTGGCCGCCGGCGCCGTGGCGGTGACCGGGTGCCGCCCGATAGACGGGCCGGGCGCCTTTTACCGGCCCTCGATCCTGGATCACGTCAAGCCCGGCATGCGCGCCTGGGGCGAGGAACTGTTCGGACCGGTCGCCAGCGTGATCCGGGCGCGCGACGAGGACGATGCCGTGCGCATCGCCAATGATTCCGAGTTCGGCCTGGGCGGCAGCGTCTGGACCCGGGACAGCGCGCGCGGCGAGCGCGTGGCGCGCCGGCTCGAATGCGGCTGCGCCTTCGTCAACGGCCTGGTCAAGAGCGATCCCCGCCTGCCGTTTGGCGGCATCAAGCATTCCGGTTACGGGCGGGAGCTGTCCCGGCTCGGCCTGCGCGAGTTCATGAACGCCAAGACTCTCTGGATCAGGTGATCGAAAATAAAATCGGGCCTTGTTATGCCAAAATATCCCGAGGTAGCTCTGATCAAGTCTCCCGTTCGCCCTGAGCTTGTCGAAGGGTGAACGGGAAATGCCATAATTGTCAGGCGATTCGTCCGTTCATGGTTCGACAGGCTCACCACGAACGGACTTAATCAGAGCTTCCCTGAGAAATAGCTCAATGTTGAATTACTCTCCAAGCTTCACCTCAAACTGAGTTAGCAGTTCTTCTGCTTTTTCTTGGCCATATTTTTCAACCATCTCATCCCATAAGGGTGACATGCGTATTTGCTCTTGATACTTCTTTGTCATCTCCAGAAGTTTATCGCCAGATGGTTTGTCACCTCGCCCTACAACATGAATGCCGTCACTATCTTGCCAGGACAATGAATTGGCTATACGGTCCTTTTCCATGCAACACTTTTTGTACTTTTTACCGCTCCCACATGGGCAGGGATCATTTCTTCCGATTTTACTATTCATATTGGAGCAGCTTCTGAGTCAGTCATTTCGTTGATGGGCGTGTTAGCCCTCACCGTGTTCACAAGGGTATTGTATTGGTCGCAGCCCCTTCTCGTGTAGGAGCCGCGGGTACTCTGCATTTCGATCCGCCTCCTTGGTATTCGGGCGACGAGAAATTTGAAACAACCAATCGTCCCCAAAATCAAAGTAGTAATAGAGCTTGTACCCCTTCGGTAACGGAAAGACTTCTCGGAGGGTCACTTCCTCGTCTTCATTGAACCCAAACGGAGTGTCGGCAGGCTCTCCATACCTTATTTTCCGATTTCGCCAATTGCGCCCCGCAAAGAACGCATGTAGGTGATCGTTATCAAATCCGACCAGTCGCAAAATCGTTTCATGCAATTCCGTGAGAGTGGTGTTTTCAGTCACTTCGACTCGCGCAGACCATGAGTCTGTTGTCATGCGCCAACCGGAGAGTTTGATGTTGAGCGTCAATATCATAGGCATCGTGAGTGTTCTCGCGATGGCGCGTGCCAGCCGGAAACGGCAGGTGGCGATCGACGTTTGCTCATGTCGCTGCATCGGTTCCAGCCCCGCGCGGGCGCAAGCCGGTGGGTAGTGTAGGCGCTTTGAGTTGAACTGAGTTTTTTTTACTGCCGGCGAGGCGTTCCAGCATCAGAAAACCGTAAGCGGCAATGCACAGACTCGCGTGATGATGGAAGCCTCTCCAGTTGCGGCCTTCGTAGTGACCCAGCCCAAGCTCCTGCTTGAGCTCCTCGTAATCTCGCTCGATGCGCCAGCGTCCCATCACCGTGTCGATCATCTCCTGCCAGGGCAGGTTCCTGGGAAGATTGCTGCACCAGTAGTGGGCCGGTTCATCGGCACCCTCTGCCCATTCGATGATCAGCCACTCTTCGTCCCGGGGCCGGTCGCGGTGGGCCGCCCGCACGCGCACCCGCGCGAAACGCGAGCTCAGCGGCTCAGACACCCCCGGCGCCAGGTCACCGTCCGCCATCTCTTCCCCGGCAGCACCCGCGCCAACTCGGCCACTGAAATCCGCTGATGATCGTCGTCCCGCTCTAGTCGCCTGCGCGCTCTGCCGCGTTGGCCTTCAGGCTTCGGCTCGGTCAGCGGTTGATGTTCACCCCACCATACCGTCGTCCCCGGCCTTACGCCCACCGCATAGGTCAACTCGTGCGCAGCCAGTTGCTCGCGCCACGCCGTCTCGTCGCCGTAGGCGGCATCCGCCAGCACGACGCCGCGCGGATAACCCGACGCCAAAGCCGCCTCGATCTGGCGCATCGCCAACGCCGGCTTGGTCTCGAAGCCAACCGCCTCGGGCACGCCGACCTGGCGTCGACGCGCCACATCGCCGGTCCACGCGCGCGGCAAGTACAATCGATAGCCCACAGGAAGGCTGCCGAAGGCCGTGGCGATCGACAGCGACACCGCCACTCGGCAGTTGTCCTGCTTAACCGTCTGGCCGCAGTACTGACGCGCGACCCCCACCGAGTGGTTGCCCTTCTTCGCAAACCCCGTGTCGTCCACGATCCAGTGCACCGGCACGTCCTCACGCACCAGCTTGGGAAGCACGGCCCCGGCCACCGCCGACAACATCGCCTCGTCGCTCCAGGCCGCTTCAGCCACCAGGTGATGCATCTACTCATGCGCCGAGCGTACATTCTGCGGCTGCACGCGCGCCGCCATCTGCTCCACGCTCTTGCGCTCACCCGGCAACATCAATCCCTTGATGTACCAGCGCGCCTGTTGCTCACTATCTGCGTGCATCAGCGTGTTCACGATCGTGTCACTGTACTTCTCAAACCGTGCTTCCAGACTCAGACCCATTGCGAACCTCATAAAGCACTTGAAGAGGCCGCCATGATGCCTTATTTTATAACACAGACGTTGAAGGTCGGCAGCCGTATCGGCGGATCCTTTTGACCGCCATGTTAAGCGCCTCTTGCGGACCCGCATTGCCAAGAGGCGTGCGACCTCGGGAACGCCTAGAGTCGCAGCAAGCCCAACTTTGTCTGCCAAGCGAGGGCTGTAGTTGTAGACATCTTTGACGTCAACGTTGAGCCAGACCGGGAGTATCACGTTTTGTTTTTCGAGGATCTCCCGCGTAAAGATTGAGTCGAACTCAGCCCGACCCCAG
Source organism: uncultured Gammaproteobacteria bacterium (assembly GCA_963773065.1). Classification (GTDB taxonomy): domain Bacteria; phylum Pseudomonadota; class Gammaproteobacteria; order UBA9214; family UBA9214; genus CAVQCA01. The sequence goes on along the minus strand of CAVYZN010000017.1, from coordinate 88,050 downwards.
CCGTCATTCGACAGAAAGTTGGGTGACAACACCACGATGCATTTCTTAGTTTCGCGAAGACCACGCTCTATGCACGCTCGAAGGCTATCACCAACCTTCAGTGAGAATTCGTCGTACCAGACCGTACAGAAGTTCTTTGCGAGTTCATGAGCAAGCTCGCGAACGAACGCATCTTTATCTCGTGAAGTCATGCGAAATGAAAGCGAGCGGCTTCTCACTCAATGACAGCCTGCGCGCGTATGCCCGATCACGGATAGACACGGAATTTACCCCGCGCAAGAATCTCCGCGACTAGAGATGCTCTATTCTCCGGTGTAAGGTCGAAGTCGAGATAGAGGTGAACTCGCTTAGTGAACTGGAGGGTCGCAGTGGATTGCCGTTCCGAATATTCGGCGTGACCCATTTCTACGTAGACGCCATCTCCATCGGGTCCGAGGCGACAGTTCTCAAGTTCGGCAGAATTGAAGAGCGCACTTAAGCACTGAGACAAGTCGTCCATGGCTGGCACATAGAAGTACCAGTACTTTGCGTTGGCCTCGAAGTCGTAGGCAATCTTGGCGATAACCTCGGCGAGTGCCACGCCATCTTTGGTGCCAAAGGTCCAGGCCCCATGCATCGTCAGCGCTCGTGCGTCGGTATCAAAGTACTCTCGAATCGTGGCCATGGTGTGCTTTCAGGTGCCTAACGATTGAGTTCAGCGGCCGCCGAAGGCGGTCCGCTGGAACGAAGGGTTCGGCCCCATGCTCACAGTCCGAACTTGACGAGCTCGGAGTCGAGCTTTGCGAAGCCTGCCTTGCGCGCGCCCGTAAAATCGATAAACGTCATTCCTGCCAGTGCCAAGGTAGGCCCAGGGTCTCTGACACGCAGCAAGAACACAGGCTTACGAACTTCTTTCGAGAAGTGCAGTTCCTGCAAAGACGTGGGTGACTTCTTCCAATCGGGTGAGATGACAGTGAGCGTTGCCTCGGCATCATTTATGACCCCTTCGAGCTCGATCGTGTAGTCGACCTGATAGTTGCGCTGGCTTTCTCGAAAATCCCAGTACGTGTAGCCGCGCCCCTTCATATGTGTTTTCAGTTCCTCAACGAACGCCTCGTCCTCCGAGGCATAGCTGATAAAGACATAACCTTTGGATTTTCCTTTGGGCCGAGCAAGTGGCTTGCTTTGACGGAGTAACGCAAGGCCTTCGACAAGGCTTTGAATCGCGGAGTTGAAGTCCCCTCTGAAATCTGCCCACTGGAACTGCCGCAGGGCATTTGGCAGTGACTGTTCCCCGTCTTCGTCAACGACTTCAGCGGTGATTCGGCTAGTTCACTTGGTGGTAAAGCGTGAAGCGCCTGCTCCATCCAACGGGGAAGTACGGCGTGTTTGTCGAGAGTAGAGCAAACGATACATCCGTCCACGTCTACGACATTGTGTACGCCCGGCATCGGTCTGAACTGATGGGGATTGTAAGCCTCGGGAGGCGTATGTGCTCAACGGCTACTATCCTTGAAATAAGGGGTCAGTACCCTTTTTCCTTGTTCTCCTCCCGGCCTGCCTCGCCGGGACTGTCCGACTTTACATCCCAATGTCTGCTCGATCTGCTGGCGAAACCGATCATTACCCAATGGCGTACCAGTCTGAACCGTTGTACGAATATCATGCACATGGTTCGGCTCCAGTGCGGCGCGAAACAGTTCACGATACCCCATTTGCCGAGCCTCTGGAGTCCCGCCCAAGTCATGGTATCGCGCGTGCGGAACCGTAAGCGCATCAGGCTGTCCTGCCGCATTGGCTGCATAGCTGGACCAACGGTAATCGATGGGTTTATCGACCATTCCCGCCCGTACGGGATTCAGTTCAATATAACGCATGCAAGCGAACAGATAATGCTCGCTGTCGACGATGCAACCTTTATGACGCCCTTCCCACAAGGTGCCGCTCTTGCCATAGACATGATTGATATAGGGCACGTAATGGCGACCGACATATTGAAGGGTCCGGCTGATGGCGTGGGGGTGGGAGGGCGTGACCAACAGATGCACATGATTCGTCATCAGCACATAGGCGTGGATGACGCAATCATGCTTCGCAGTTCCTTCCGCCAACCATTGCAGATAAGCGCGGTAATCACTGTCGTCAAAGAAAACCGCCTGTCGGCAGTTTCCGCGTTGAATCACATGGGCCGGAATACCCGGCAGATAGAATCGGGGCTTGCGTGGCATGCGAACATCCTTGTTCGATCCAGGTCCGTTGATAGTCTAGTGGAAGGTAGAGGTAAAGGGTACTGACCCCTTTTCCACTTTTTTATTCCGTGTCTTTCCGTGTGCTTCCGTGGCCATTACACTCTGTTCTTCCACTTCTCACTTTATTACTTCTCACTTTTCACCTTAACAACAAACGTCTCGCCCGCCACCAGGGAACCCGCCAACGATGACTGAACTGCTGGCCTATCTCGGCACCGGCGCCGTCGCCGGCGTGCTCGCCGGGCTGCTCGGCATCGGCGGCGGCCTGGTGATCGTGCCGGCGCTCGCCGCCGTGTTTTCCCTGCGGGGTTTCCCTGCCGTCAACCTGATGCATTTCGCCATTGGCACATCGCTCGCCACCATCGTCCCGACGTCGGTCTCCTCGCTGCTGTCCCACCACTGGCGTGGCGGCATCCACTGGCAGGCCGTCGGCGGCATGACGCCCGGCATCGTGCTGGGCGCCTTGGGCGGGGCGTGGCTGGCCGGGCAGCTAACCAGCCCGGGGTTGGGCCTGCTGTTTGGAGTCTTCGAGCTGCTGGTCGCGCTGCAGTTGCTGGCCGGCCGGCAACCCGGGGCGCACCGTTCCCTGCCGGGGACGCTGAACCTGGGACTGGCCGGCGTAGTGATAGGCGCTGTTTCAGCCATGCTGGGCATCGGGGGCGGGACGCTGACGGTGCCCTTCCTGCTCTGGAACCGGGTCGATATCCGCAGCGCCGTCGGCACGGCGGCCGCCTGCGGACTGCCCGTCGCCATCGCCGGAGCAGCCGGGTTTGCCGTGGGCGGACTGGGCGCCGACGCACCGGGCGGGATGAATACCGGTTTCATCTACTGGCCGGCGGTGGCCGGTATCGTCTCGACCAGCATACTCGCGGCGCCGCTCGGCGCCCGCCTGGCGCATCATCTGCCGCGCCCGGTGCTGCGGCGGATCTTCGCCCTGGTGCTGGCGCTGATCGGATTCCGGATGATCAGCGCCTAGACCCGGCCATGCCGGCTTTGACCGCGTTTTGTGCAGGGACGATGCACAGGGATGTGCGAGTGTCGCGGGAGGGCAGAATGCCTGAAGCGAACTTGGGCAAGCCCGGCGGGTTTTGTCTCCATTAGTAAATGCTGATGGAAAATGTCATTTTTTATTTTTAAAAACAATTGCTTAATATTATAAGCCGGCTTTATGCTTGGCTAGATATTACTGGTTGGCATTTTATGGGCAAAACTATATCGTATCTTCCCCCTACACTCGGCGGGGGGTAGTTCATTTATCCCCGCGGCAGCCGGGATATCTCGCGAAGTAAGAGAATCGGATACGCATCGCAGCGTTAAGGAGTCGTATGTCAACTTTAGTTAAGCCGCATGGCGGCGGTGATCTGAAGCCGTTGTTGCTCGAAGGTGACGCGCTGGCCGCCGAGAAGGCGCGCGCCAAAGGTCTGCCCAAAGTCAGGGTTTCCTCGCGCGAAGCCGGCGACATCATCATGATGGGTATCGGCGGCTTCACGCCGCTCACCGGTTTCATGACCCACGCGGACTGGCAAGGCGTCTGTGACGGCATGAAGATGTCCAGTGGCCTGTTCTGGCCGATTCCCATCACGCTGTCGACCGATGAAGCGACCGCCAACGCCATCGAGGAAGGCAACGACATCGCGCTGATCGACTCCGAGAGCGGCGACATCCTGGCCACCATGAAGGTCACCGAAAAGTATCGCATCGACAAGAAGCACGAATGCATGATGGTCTACAAGACCACCGACGCCGAGCATCCGGGTGTCAAGATGGTGATGGAGCAGGGCGACGTGAACCTGGCCGGCCCCATCAAGGTCCTCTCCCAGGGCGGCTTCCCGGAAGCCTACGGCAAACAGTTCATGACCCCGGCGCAGACCCGGGCGGAATTCCAGAAGCGCGGCTGGCATACCGTCGCGGCGTTCCAGACCCGCAACCCCATGCACCGCTCGCACGAGTATCTGGCCAAGATCGCCATCGAAACGCTGGACGGCGTGCTGATCCACTCACTGCTCGGCAAGCTGAAACCCGGCGATATCCCCGCCGATGTGCGCAGCCGGGCCATCGGCGTGCTGATCAAGAATTATTTTTCCGACAACACCGTCATCCAGGCGGGCTATCCGCTGGACATGCGCTACGCCGGCCCGCGCGAAGCCCTGCTGCACGCCCTGTTCCGCCAGAACTACGGCTGCTCCCATCAGATCGTGGGGCGTGACCATGCCGGCGTGGGCGACTACTACGGCCCGTTCGATGCGCACCATATATTTCGACGAGATCCCGGCCGATGCGCTGGAAACCCAGCCGCTCAAGATCGACTGGACCTTCTGGTGCAACAAGTGCGACGGCATGGCGTCCATGAAGACCTGCCCGCATGCGGCCGCGGACCGGATCCTGCTGTCGGGCACCAAGCTGCGCAAGTCCCTGTCCGAAGGCGAAGCGGTTTCCGACAAGTTTTCCCGTCCGGAAGTGCTCGCCATCCTGCGCGAGTATTACTCCGGCCTGAAGGATGAGGAGAAGGTCGAGATCAAGATGAGCGGACACTCCGCCAAGTAACGACTCTAGAGACCGTTGCCCCGATGACGGGCGACGGATGTTAACTGCAGTAACCCTACAAAGATGGAGAAACAACATGCCAACATTTGTACGTACCGATAAGTGTGACGGCTGCAAGGGTCAGGACAAGACCGCTTGCATGTATATCTGCCCGCACGACCTGATGATGCTCGACAAGGACGGTTCCGCCACCGGTCATGCCATGAAGGCCTACAACCAGGAACCCGAGCAGTGCTGGGAATGCTATTCCTGCGTGAAGATCTGCCCGCAGCAGGCCATCGAGGCCCGCCACTACGCCGACATCGTTCCGCTGGGCGGTTCGGTACAGCCGTTGCGCGGTTCCGATTCCATCATGTGGACCATCAAGTTCCGTAACGGCAACCTGAAGCGCTTCAAGTTCCCGATCCGCACCACGCCGGAAGGCTCCATCGAGCCCTACGCCGGCAAGCCGGCCGTCGATATGTCCAAGATCGACCAGCCGGGCTTCTTCACCAATGAAAAGGGCTACCGTCCAGGCAAGAGCGGCGAACTGATCCGCGTCTGATTCCGGTTACGTCAGAACACTTTTGAGAGGAAATTAAAATGGCAGGTGAATTCGGAAATCCAGAAGTCATCCAGGAAGAGGTTGATATCCTCCTGATCGGTGGCGGTATGGCGTGCTGCGGCGCGGCGTTTGAAATCATGCGCTGGGCCGAAGGCACGAATCTCAAGATCAAACTGGTGGACAAGGCCGCCATGGACCGCTCCGGCGCCGTGGCCCAGGGCCTGTCCGCCATCAACACCTACATCGGCACCGAGCAGGACCCGGCCGATTACGCCCGCATGGTCTCCAACGACCTGATGGGCATCACCCGTGACGACCTGGCCTACGACCTCGGCCGCCACGTCGATGAATCCGTACACCTGTTCGAGGAGTGGGGTCTGCCGATCTGGAAGACCGACGAAAACGGTGAGCGTCATGACGGTTCCAAGGGTCTGACCCCGCTGAAGGACGGCGGCAAACCGGTGCGCTCCGGCAAGTGGCAGATCATGATCAACGGCGAATCCTACAAATGTATCGTCGCCGAGGCCGCCAAGAAAGCCCTGGGCATGGACAACATCTACGAGCGTGTCTTCATCGTCAAGCTGGTCAACGACAAGAAGGACAAGAACCGCGTCGCCGGCGCCGTCGGTTTCTCCGTGCGCGACCACAAGGTGTTCGTCTACAAATTCAAGGCCTGCCTGCTGGCCGCCGGCGGTTGCGTGAACATCTTCCGTCCGCGCTCCGTGGGTGAGGGTACCGGCCGTGCCTGGTACCCGGTCTGGAATGCCGGTTCCACCTACGCCATGGCGGCCGAGGCCGGCGCCGAGATGACCATGATGGAAAACCGTTTCGTGCCTGCCCGCTTCAAGGATGGCTACGGCCCGGTGGGCGCCTGGTTCCTGCTGTTCAAGGCCAAGGCCGTTAACGCCCTGGGCGAAGTGTACATGGATCGCAACAAGGAGATGCTGAACGACTATCCGCCCTATGGTCAGGCGGCCGTTCCCGCTTCCTGCCTGCGCAACCACCTCATGCTGAAGGAAATGAAGGAAGGCCGCGGCCCGATCTACATGGATACGGTGGCCGCGCTCGCCAAGCTGCGCGAGACCTTGACACCGCGCGAAGTGAAGCACCTCGAGGCCGAGGCCTGGGAAGACTTCCTCGACATGTGCGTCGGGCAGTGCGGTATCTGGGTGGGTGAGAACATCGAGCCGGATAAGAAGAATTCCGAGCTGATGCCGACCGAACCCTACCTGCTGGGTTCCCACTCCGGTTGCTGCGGCATCTGGGTTTCCGGTCCGACCGACCTCGGCGCCCCGACGGACGAGGCGATGCCCGGCGTGCCCGCGCACCTGCCGAAGGGCTGGAACTGGGGCTACCGCTCCATGACCACCGTGAAGGGCCTGTTCACCGCCGGTGACGGCGTGGGCGCTTCCGGCCACAAGTTCTCCTCCGGTTCACACGCCGAAGGCCGCATGTGCGCCAAGTCGATGGTCAAGTTCGCGCTCGACAACAAGGACTGGAAGCCGGAGCTGGATACTTCCGTGGAAGATCTGGTCGCCGAGATCTACCAGCCGGTCAGGACCTACCTGGAGCACAAGGACTACACCACGGCCATAGACATCAACCCGCACTACATCACCCCGAAGATGCTGCAGTTCCGTCTGCAGAAGATCATGGACGAGTACGTGGCCGGTGTGGCGACCTACTACACCACCAACGAGCACATGCTCAAGGTGGCGGAAGAGAAGCTGGAGATGCTGAAGGAAGACGCTAAGAAGATGCGCGCCAAGGACCTGCACGAGCTGCTGCGCGCCTGGGAGAACTACCACCGCATCCTGACGGCGGAAGCCCACATGAAGCATATCCAGTTCCGCGAGGAAAGCCGTTATCCGGGTTTCTACTATCGCATGGACAAGAACTTCATCGATGAGAAAAACTGGAAGTGTTTCGTCAACTCCATCTACGACAAGGAGTCCAAGAAGTGGACCTGCTTCAAGCGCGCCCACGTGGATCTGGTCGACAAGTCGAAGCTGTTCAAGTAGGGCAAGCGGGGACGGATTTGAAATCTGTCCCCTGACAAATCCAGTCCGGACGCCGTGAGGTGTCCGGACTTTTTCATTGTGCGCCGGGTTAATTCCTTTTTTTACAGGAGGTAGAAAAAGGGCTATGCAGGGGCTAGATTGCTCGATACACCTTCACTTGGCAGTGCCGCAGAGCGCACCGTAGCTTGTTTTGACTAGAGGCAGTTCTGATGACAGACGACAAGATCCACGTCAAAGACACACCGATACCCGCCAGTCCGGTGCTTCCGGTGCAACTGGATGAAACTCATGTGTTCAACTTCCGCTGTTACAAGGGCATCGACTGCTTCAACGCCTGTTGCAGATCCATCGATATCATGCTGACCCCGTATGACATCCTGCGGCTGAAAACGCGGCTGGGCATGACCTCCGGCGAATTCCTCAAGGCGTACACGGTGCCGTTTGAATTCGCCAATAACAGCATCGCCGGCGTCAAGCTGATGACCAAGGATGGCTCGATGGAATGCAAGTTCGTCACCGACGAAGGTTGCAGCGTCTACGAGGACCGGCCGACCGCCTGCCGCTACTACCCGATCGGCCTGTTGACGCTGCGCCGGGCGGACGAGAATTTCGACCGGGCCTCCTATGCGCTGGTCCGCGAGGAGCATTGTCACGGCCACCGGGAAGACCGTCCCATCTCCATTGCCGACTACCGCAAGGAGCAGGGGCTGGAGGAATATGACGAGCGTGGGCGCAGTTGGCGGCAACTGATCCTCAAGATGAAGTCGGCCGGTCCGACCATCGGTGCGCCTTCCAAGGCCAGCCTGCGGTTCTTCTTCATGGCCTGTTATGACATCGACCGCTTCCGCGAGTTTGTCAGGAGCGCAGGCTTCCAGGAAACCTACGACGTTGACGCGACGACGCTCAAGGCGCTGTACACGGATGATCTTGCCCTGCTCGAGTTTGGCGACCGGATGATACGCCAGATCATGTTCGGCGAGGAGACCATCGCGCGGAAGCCGGATGCCCTGGACAAGCACCTCGCCCGGCGCGGGCAACGCCAGGCGGTGGCGGCGGAGGAGCCTGAGCGGCCCAGCATGGCGGCCTACGAGCTGCCCCAGGATGGTGATCACGAAAAAAACGCTGGATAGTGAACCGACAGGTATTTACCCCCACTGAAGCGACGGTGCCACAGTATGAGAATCAGCGGTACCGCCGGGGCGATAAATTATATAAGTAAAACATTATCACAACAATCAGAAATATTGAGTTTACTTATGCTTTTGCCAGAGTACCATGACGGACTCGATTCCCAGTCCGGGATTTGAGGCGAGTCACCGCTGTTCGCCTACTCCACTTTCCGCCTATTGGAGGCTTTATGACCGTATCACTCGAAGTCAAAGGCGCCGAGCGCTACAAATCCGGCGTTATGCCCTATAAGAAAATGGGCTATTGGGATGCCGACTACAAGCCCAAGGACACTGATGTCATCGCGATGTTTCGCGTCACGCCGCAACCGGGTGTCGATCACGAGGAAGCGGCCGCAGCCATCGCGGGTGAGTCATCCACGGCGACCTGGACCGTGGTCTGGACCGACCGTTTGACCGCCTGCGAGCTCTATCGCGCCAAGGCTTACAAGAGCGAACCCGTGCCGAACACCGGCACCGGCACCAAGACGGAACAGCAATATTTCGCCTACATCGCATACGACCTCGACCTGTTCGAACCCGGCTCGATCGCCAACCTGACCGCCTCGATCATCGGCAACGTCTTCGGGTTCAAGGCCGTCAAGGCGCTGCGTCTCGAAGATATGCGCATGCCGGTCGCGTACTTGAAGACCTTCCAAGGCCCGGCCACCGGTATCGTGGTCGAGCGCGAGCGCCTCGACAAGTTTGGCCGTCCGTTGCTCGGCGCCACTACCAAGCCGAAGCTGGGCCTCTCCGGCCGCAACTACGGTCGCGTGGTGTACGAGGCGCTGAAGGGCGGCCTCGACTTCGTGAAGGACGACGAGAACATCAACAGCCAGCCGTTCATGCACTGGCGCGATCGCTTCCTGTATTGCATGGAAGCCGTCAACAAGGCCTCGGCCGCCACCGGCGAAGTGAAGGGTCACTACCTGAACGTCACCGCCGCCACGATGGACGAAATGATCGAGCGTGCCGAGTTCGCGAAGAGCCTGGGCTCCGTCGTCGTCATGATTGATCTCGTGATCGGCTATACGGCCATTCAGACGATGGCCAAGTGGGCGCGCAAAAACGACATGATATTGCACCTGCACCGCGCCGGTAACTCGACTTACTCGCGTCAGAAGAACCACGGCATGAACTTCCGCGTGATCTGCAAGTGGATGCGCATGGCGGGCGTGGACCACATCCATGCCGGCACCGTGGTCGGCAAGCTCGAGGGCGACCCGCTCATGATCAAGGGTTTCTACGACACGCTACGCGAGACGCACACGCCGAAGAACCTTGAAACCGGTATGTTCTTCGAGCAGGATTGGGCCTCGCTCAATAAGGTCATGCCCGTGGCGTCCGGCGGTATTCACGCCGGCCAGATGCACCAACTGATCCATTACCTCGGCGAAGACGTGGTGTTGCAGTTTGGTGGCGGCACCATCGGCCATCCGATGGGTATCCAGGCGGGCGCGGTTGCGAACCGTGTGGCGCTGGAAGCGATGATCCAGGCACGCAACGAAGGCCGCGATTACCTGAAGGAAGGTCCGCAGATCCTGGAGAACGCCGCCAAGACCTGTTCACCGCTCAAGGCCGCGCTCGACACGTGGAAGGACATCACCTTCAACTACGAGTCCACCGACACGGCGGACTTCGTTCCGACGGCCACGGCCGCTGTTTGACGACATCGAGGAGACATCATCATGATGACCAATCACGGCAACCGGATCACACAGGGTCAGTTTTCGTTCCTGCCTGATCTCACTGACGCGCAAATCACCGCGCAGATCAAGTACGCGTTGAAAAACGGCTGGGCGGTCAACGTCGAATACACCGACGATCCGCACCCGCGCAACACCTATTGGGAGATGTTCGGCATGCCGATGTTCGATCTCAAGGACCCCGCTGGGATACTGATGGAGATCAACAACTGCCGCAAGACCTTCCCGAGTCATTACATCCGCGTAACGGCATTCGACAGCACGCGCGGCTGGGAAACCCCGCGCATGTCGTTCATCGTCAACCGACCGAAGAACGAGCCGGGTTTCGGGCTGGTGCGTCAGGAAGTGGACGGACGCAGCATCCGTTACACCGTGCATTCGTATGCCACGGACAAGGCGGAAGGCGAGCGGTATTAAGTCTCTTATCACCCCGGGGGGCGGTTTGAACGCCCCCCGGCGTTTTCTCTCGTAACAGGATCGGGCCCCAGCCGGCTCTTGATTCACGGGGAGTCCAGCAATGCCGAACAACGAACGAGCGTCCGGCGATCCAAGCCCGGATTCCTCTACCCTGGATACGCCAATTGACCTCGAGGCCGAACTGCGCGCCTCCAACGTCCAGGAAGTTCTTGATCAACTAGACCGCGAATTGATCGGCTTGAAGCCAGTCAAGACGCGCATCCGCGAGATCGCCGCGCTGCTGCTGGTGGACCGCCTGCGGCGCAAGCTGAATCTCACCTCCATGGCGCCGACGCTGCACATGTGCTTCACCGGAAATCCCGGCACCGGCAAGACCACGGTGGCGATGCGCATGGGTGAGATTCTCAAACGGCTGAGTTACGTGCGGGAGGGCCATCTGGTCACCGTCACGCGCGACGATCTGGTCGGCCAGTACATCGGCCACACGGCGCCAAAGACCAAGGAGGTCATCAAGAAGGCGATGGGCGGAGTGCTGTTTATTGACGAAGCCTACTACCTGTACAAACCCGAAAACGAACGGGACTATGGTCAGGAATCCATCGAGATCCTGTTGCAGGTGATGGAAAACAATCGCGACGATTTGGTCGTGATACTCGCCGGTTATAAGGACAAGATGGATCGTTTTTTTCAGAGCAATCCCGGCATGCGCTCGCGCATCGCGCATCATGTGGATTTTCCCGACTACAAGCCCGAGGAGTTGCTGGCGATCGCCAAGCTCATGCTGGAGAGTCAGAACTACCGGTTCAGCCCCACGGCCGAGCAAGCGTTCGCCGAATACATCCCACTGCGCATGAAGCTTCCACACTTTGCCAACGCGCGTTCGGTACGCAATGCGCTGGATCGCTCGCGTCTTCGTCAGGCCAACCGCCTATTCGCTCGCCGCGGTAGACAACTGACCCGGATCGACCTCATGACACTCGAGGCCGAGGATATCCGTGCCTCGCGTGTGTTCCGCGAGGGCGCGCTCGATCTCGATGGAGATGAGGGCGCCAATGGCTTATCGCCGGGTTAGTTGCACCCGCGGGCACCGCCGATGAATCCAGGGGAATTGCTGCAAGCAGTCGAGCGCTTCCTGGCGGTACCCGACGTGGCGGCGCAGCCGACACTGGTTCAGGCCGCTGCCGATATTGCTGACATGGTGGGTTGGGCGCCCGGCCCGATTGACTCCGATGGACGCCTCACCGATCGCCTGCTTGCGCTGCTTGAGCGTTTACGCGAGCGCCATGCCGCAAATGCCGACGACAGCGTTGCCGCGTTGCACGATGCATTGGGTAATCTGTGTGATGCGATCGCGCGCCACGACCTCGACCTCGCCGCGATTGACCCTGACGACGACGTGCTCGAGGTGTAAGGGAGGCGACCGATGCCGCTTCCCGCTGGTGTACTCCATTCCCTTCCCAAGACAATTGAGGCTGCGTGCTATAACCGCGTGCGCCTTTCGCTCGCGCGCAGCGGCAGCCCGTTGCGCATCGCGTTGCCGGGGCACAGGGGTCTCGAGATGATCCTTGAGGATCGGTTTTGGCTGTGTGTTGACAGCCTGCGTAACGATCAACCGGTACTCGGTTGGCACCTGTTCGAAACCGTCGGCCGCAGCGCGTTGCACGCACCGGTGCGTTGCCAGCTATGCCTGTACCACGTGCACGCGGGTCTTGTGATGGGATCGACGCTGGATGCATTGCAGCAGGTGTTGAACGCCGCCGGCGACGCTAAACCTTAAGTAACCGCGCCAAACGCGGATTCATTTTTAGGTCATGTCGGCCATCCACAAGGCCGAAGCCGAGACGGGTGAGCGCAAGGGTGGCTACCTGAACGTCACCGCCCCGACCCCGGAACAGATATACAAGCGCGCCGAGTACGCCAATTCCCTGGGCGCCCCGATCATCTGCACCACTATATCACCGGCGGCTGTCAACTCTCGGCGGTCACCGGGGCGGTGAGGCAGTCATCACCATTTGCCGTGCAGGCCGGCTGGGAATGAGGCACTTCCACGAAGGAGTAGCCGCAGACGCCACTGACCAGGTCGAGCTGGGCCCGGGTGCGGGGGAACTTGCGGCAGGTGGGCGGCCTGAACCGGTAAGCGGAGCAATAGCTTTTGCCATCCGATCCGGTGCGCAGAAACATGCACGTGAACGGCAGCCGGCAGCACTCCCCGCACTGGTTGCAGCTTCCGGTGCGGTGATTTTCCACGGGAAGCAAGGATGTCAACGTACGTGTCAGTTTTGGCAACATAAGGCTACTCAAACACAATAATGCGGTATGTCCAGAACCTGGGGCGTAGTCTTGAAGATCGAGTGTTACCGCGCATCTCCTGGAGACGGCGGATGACGGAGTCCGATGGCTGGCTACGCCGATGCGGTGCGGCAGCGGGTAATGAATTCCATGCGGACGCCGGGTTCAGCGCCGCATTATACGCAAAATCCCGTTACGGGTCATGGGGTGCATGCGTGGGGTTTTTCCGCGCGCGTGCGGGCTGGATCAAAAGGCGGGGTGGCGCGGGGCCGGGCATAAAAACCCCACGGTTTCCCGAGCTAGGCGATTTATTCGAAAAAAGCGGGCATGAGTCAACGGCCGTCCTACCACCCTTGCCCGGCAGCGGCCTTTTCCAGCACGTGGCGCGTCATGCTGAGCGCAAGCTCGTGCTCGCCGAGAAATACCGTTCCCGCATTCTCGCTTCGCAGCAGCAGCGCCTCTTCTTCGCTATGCGTGCGCACCAAAATCTCGATTTTCGGGTTGAGTATGCGGGTGAACTCGATCATGCGCCGCGCGCGAAACGTATCGGGGGCCGCGATCACCAGCATGCGGGCCCGCGCGATATGCGCTTGAACGAGGATGACCGGGTCCGAGGCATCGCCCGCGACGGCATGGATTCCGCGTTCCCGCAACTTCTCGACCAACTGACGATTCTGCTCGGCCACGACGAACGGTATCTCGTGTTCGGTCAGCGCTTCGCCGATACGCCGGCCGACGCGGCCGTAGCCGATGAGCACCACATGGTCCGTTAACTGGTCCCACTTGACCGTCATCGGCAACTCCGCCAGGGGATCATCGGTGCGTTCCAGGGCGCGCGCGAGCTTTGAGCGTGGTCGAATCCAGGCTTGCGCGGGCTCGATGGTCCGGAATACCAGGGGATTGAGCGCAATCGAAATGAGCGCCCCCGCCAGTATGAGACTCTGACCCTCGCGCGGGAGAAGTCCGAGGGAAACCCCGAGTCCCGCCAGGATGAACGAGAACTCGCCGATCTGCGCGAGGCTTGCCGATACCGTGAGCGCCGTGTTGAGCGGATAGCGGAAGGCAAGGACGAGCAGGAAGGCGGCGAGCGATTTGCCGACCACGATGATCGCGAGGACGACGCCCACCTGGAGCGGCTGCTGTATCAGGACGGCGGGATCGAACAGCATTCCCACCGACACGAAGAACAGAACCGAGAACGCGTCTCTGAGCGGCAGGGATTCTTCGGCGGCCCGATGGCTCAGCGGGGACTCTCTCATGACCATGCCGGCGAAGAAGGCGCCGAGCGCATAGGAGACGCCGAAGAGCTGCGTGGAGCCGTAGGCGATCCCCACCGCCGCCGCGATCACGCACAGGGTAAACAGCTCGCGCGAGCCGGTGCCGGCCACATGCCAGAGCAGCCACGGGAACACCCGTCGTCCGACGACCAGCATGAGGGCGACGAAGATCGAAATCTCCACGAGGGTGATCACGAGCGTCTTCGCTAACGCCCCATCGAGCGCACCCCCGGCGTGAGCGCCATCGCCGCCGCCGAGCCATCCGGCGAGCGGGGGCAGCAGCACGAGTACCAGTACCATCGCCAGATCCTCGACCACCAGCCAGCCGACCGCGATCCGGCCGTTGACGGAGCGCAGTTCGTCACGCTGCTCCAGCGCCCTGAGCAGGACGACCGTGCTCGCCACGGAAAGCGCCAGACCGAACACGAGGCCCGCCCCCAGGCTCCAGCCCCAGAAGGTCGCGACCCCCGCGCCGAGAGCCGTGGCCACCACGATCTGGGCAATCGCGCCGGGCAGGGCGATGCGGCGCACGGCCAACAGGTCATCGAGCGAAAAGTGCAGGCCGACACCGAACATCAGCAAAATGACGCCGATCTCGGCCAGTTGGCGCGATATCTCGATGTCGGCAACGAAACCCGGTGTGGCGGGTCCGATCATGACACCGGCAATCAGGTAACCGACCAGCGCCGGCAGCTTCAGGCGATCGGCGACGAGTCCCAGAATCAGGGCAAGCCCCAGGCTGGCGGCGATGGTGGTGATCAAGGTAACGCTGTGAGGCATGGTCTTGTACCTGGAATCAAAGCGCCTTGTTGTCGATGAAGCAAGCCAGGGTGATTGTCTCTGGATAGTGGCGTCGGGTCGAGGGCTGCGCCGCTGACGCTAATCGCGGGAGCGACACGCAGCGCTACTCCTCGTCGTCGAGTTCCGGGTTCCAGCCGTGCTCGCGGGCATACCGCGTGGCCGCCGCGTAGATGCGCGCGTGTCGGCCGCGCAATTCATCCGGCAGGTTCGACGCGAGGTGGCCGTACGGTTCCCACGCCTTGGCGACCTTGTCGTAGAGCGCATCGAGCTCACCGTGCGACCAGCCAGCGCAGGTCTCCTCCTCGGGCAGCAGGCCGAACACCCAGGCGTCGCGGATGATGTTGCCGGCGCTGGTCATGCCGCCGGCGTTGTCATGGTGGATGCCGACGTAGCGCTTGGTCTTATCCAATGGCTTTCTGGCCCTGCTTCGCGGCCGGGGAACCGGCCGGTTGCGGCAGCGCGGCGCAGGCGGCCTCGATGGCGGCCTGGATACCGCCGGCGTCCAGGCCGCATTCGGCCAGTTGCTGCTGCTGGTCGCCATGCCCGATGAAACGGTCGGGGATACCCAGGTTGAGGATGTGGACCGCGTGGCCGCCCGCCAGCAGCGCTTCATTGACCGCCGAGCCGGCGCCGCCCTGGACGGCGTTTTCCTCGACGCTCACGATCAGCTCGTGCGTGGCGGCGAGTTCGCTGACCAATTGCGCATCCAGCGGCTTCACGAACCGCATGTTGACCACGGTCGCATCGAGGCGTTCACCGGCCTCCAGCGCCGGCGCCACGCGACTGCCGAAGGCCAGGATCGCGATGCGCCGGCCGTTGCGGCGAACCTCGGCCTTGCCGATGGGCAGGGTTTCCAGGTCCGTATCGACCACCGCGCCCGGACCGGCGCCGCGCGGGTAGCGCACCGCGGCCGGACCGGCGTGCCGGTAGGCCGTGGACAGCAGGCGGCGGCATTCCCGTTCATCGGCCGGCGCCATGACCAGCAGGTTGGGTATGCAGCGCAGGAAACTCAGATCGAACGCCCCGCCATGGGTGGCGCCGTCGGCCCCGACCAGCCCGGCGCGGTCGATGGCGAAAGTGACGTCGAGGTTCTGCAGCGCGATGTCATGGATGAGCTGGTCATAAGCGCGCTGCAGAAAGGTCGAATAGATGGCGACGACCGGTTTCAGTCCTTCGCAAGCCAGCCCCGCCGCGAACGTTAGCGCATGCTGTTCGGCGATGCCGACATCATGGTAGCGCTCCGGGTGCCGCTGCGCGAAGCGCGCCAGCCCGGAGCCCTCGCACATGGCCGGGGTGATGCCGATCAGGCGTTGATCGGCATCCGCCATGTCGCACAGCCAGTCACCGAAGATGCGGGTGTAGTTTTTGCTGCCCGGGGCGGTTTGCTGCTGGCCGGTCTTCCGGTCAAACGGCGCGACGCCGTGATAATTGCAGGGGTCCTGTTCGGCGGGATGATAGCCCTTCCCCTTCTGAGTAACGACGTGCAGGAACTGGCGGCCTTTGAGTGCGCGCAGGTTGCCGAGCGTGGTGATCAAGGTCGGCAGGTCGTGCCCGTCGATCGGGCCGATGTAATTGAACCCCAGTTCCTCGAACAGGGTGCCGGGCAGCAGCATGCCCTTCATGTGCTCTTCCCAGCGCCCGAAGAATTGCCGCGCGCCCGGCAGGATGTTCAGAATGCTCTTGCTGCCCTCGCGCACGCCGGCATAGAAACGGCTGGACAGGATCCTGGCGAGATAGTTGTGCATCGCGCCGTGGTTGCGCGATATGGACATCTCGTTGTCGTTCAGGATCACCAGCAGGTCGCAGTCCAGGTCGCCGGCATTGTTGAGCGCCTCGAAGGCCATGCCGGCCGTCATGGCGCCATCGCCGATGATCGCCACGGCCTTGCGCCCGGACCCGGCATGGGCAGCGGCCACCGCCATGCCCAGGGCGGCGCTGATCGAGGTGCTGGAATGACCGGCGCCGAAGGCGTCGTATTCGCTCTCCTGCCGGCTCAGGAACCCGCTCAACCCGTCCTGGCGGCGCAGGCCGGGCATGGCGTCGCGCCGTCCGGTCAGAATCTTGTGGGGATAGGCCTGGTGCCCGATATCCCAGACCAGCCGGTCGTGCGGGGTATTGAACACGTAGTGCAGGGCAATGGTCAGTTCGACGGTCCCCAGCCCGGCGGCGAGGTGCCCGCCGGTGTTGGCGACCGATTCGATCAGAAATCCGCGCAGTTCGGCGGCGAGCTGTACGAGTTCGCCCGCCCCGAGACGGCGCAGGTCGGCGGGGGAATCGATACGATGGAGCAGCGGGTAAGTCGTCTTGGGCATGTCAATCAACCAAGTGCCGGATTCTATCAGAGTCGCACCGGCCGTGTAGCGGCAAAATACCGGGTAAGTGAAAAGTGAAGAAGTAAGAAGTAAGAAGTAAGAAAATTCGGGATTCTCGCCAGGAAAGCACCGCATCTCACTGAGCAGGTTCACTTCTCACTTCTCACTTTTCACGCCGAACCGCTCGATGTGCTGATTCCAGCGCGGGACGGGCTACCAGCAGTCGGGCACGTGCGCACGGCGCGCCGCTCATCCCCGTTTCAGCATTTCACCGAGCTGAAGGGGGGCGCGGCGATCGTTCTGCAGATGCCAGCGCCTGAATATCTCCACCCCCGCCGCGAGGAACTCGCGTTCCCGCGGATTGGCCTGGAAACCGTCCAGCAGTTGGCTGATGCTGCCGGTTTCGGTGACCGGCAGGCTGAAATACCGGTTCAGGAACATGACGAACAGGGCCAGGGTCCGGGTCTCGTCGAGCTCGTACTCATCGGCCAGGTACTGGATGGCGCCGAAGTGAAAGGCCATCGCCTGGCGCTGTTTGGGCGGGTAGCGGCCGATGTCTTCCGGGTCGACGCCCGCCAGCGTCGCGCTGGTGTAGCGCTCGAGGATCTTGCGCGCCTCATCGAGCGGGGTTGCGCGTTGTGGCCGCCGGCCGAACAGTTTGTCGATGATGCCCATGGTGTCTCGTTGTCGTGTGCAGGTTCATTAACAGGCGCCCGCTCAGTTGGCATGCTCGCGCGGCCCGGTGAAATACCAGATGATGACCCCGAGCAGCGGCAGCACGAGGACCAGAACGATCCACAGGGCTTTTTTGCCGGTGCCGCTCCGGCTTTGAAAGATGTGCAGTATGGCCCAGACATCCGCCAGCAGGACGAGTATCCCGAATATACCGCCAGATTCCATCGTGACTCTCCCTGGGATTCATTGATGGTTCCTTGCGCCGATACGCGCATCTTACCCCGCGCGGGCGGTTCGATGTTATTCCGGCGCACGACCGTGGCGGCGCCGGCGGGCGGCATTGCATCAGCGGGAACGGCGGCGCCAGTTCCACCACAGCAGTCCGTAGACGGCGAGATTGACGCCTAGCAGGATCGCGGCGAACAGCGCCTGCCTGCCGGGGGTCAGCCCGGACGGATAGATGAGCGGCAGCAGGTAGTGTTCGATAAAGCCTCCGCTGTAGCCGCGCGCGCCCGCGGCCTCGCGGAAATGGTTCTCGAGCGGCGTCAGCGGACAGATCCAGCCGCGCAGCTCGACCACGATGCTCCACAGCACACACGGCACATGGAACCACGGCAGCGCGCGCCACTTCAGGGCCAGCAGGCCGCCGAGCAGGACGAAGACGATGAACGCGGCGTGAACGACCAGCACCAGTTCCGCCAGCACGCCGTATGGCATGGCCTGCACTCAGCCCCGCAGGGCTTATTCGTCCGCTCCCGGCGTGCCGGTGTGCGCCCGGGAATTTTCCGCGCCGTGGTTATGCCCCAGCGCATACGAGAGCACCAGGTAACCGATGATGGCGGAAAGGACCGAGCCGCCCAGGATACCCAGCCGGTTGTCGACCAGCATCGCCGTGCCTGCCTGCTCGGCGGCGAGGGAGCCGATGAACAGGCTCATGGTGAAGCCGATGCCGCAGAGCGCGGCGATACCGTACAGGGCGGCCCAGCCGGCGCCTTCGGGAAGCTTGCCGAGTCCCAGTTTTATGGCAAGCCAGGAGAATCCGAACACGCCGGTCTGCTTCCCGATGAGCAGGCCCGCGGCGATGCCGAGCGGCACGGGATGGAGCAGCGACTGCGGCGAGAGCCCCGCGAGCGAGATGCCCGTGTTGGCGAAGGCGAATAGCGGCAGTATCAGGAAGGCGACGTACGGGTGCAGCAGATGCTCGAGGTGGGCGAGGGGCGAGCCGCCGGCGCCGCGCAGGGGAATGAAGAAAGCCAGGATGACGCCGGCCAGCGTGGCATGGACGCCGGACTTGAGTACGGCGACCCAGAGCACCAGGCCGACGAGGAGGTAGGGCGCGATGCGGGCAACGCCGCGCCGATTGATGACCAGCAGCGCGGCCAGCGCGCCGGCGGCGACGTAGAGCGAACTCACGGACAGACCGGCGCTATAGAACAGCGCGATGATGACGATGGCGCCGAGGTCATCGAGCACGGCGAGCGTCAGCAGGAACAGCTTGAGGGAATTCGGCACCCGGGCGCCGAGCAGCGACAGCACGCCCAGCGCGAAGGCGATGTCGGTTGCGGTGGGTATGGCCCAGCCGCTGAGCGCGGCGGCGTCCCCGCGGTTGAACGCGACATACACCAGGGCCGGCACCGCCATGCCGCCCGCCGCGGCAATGGCGGGCAGGGCCACGCGGGATCGGTCGGAGAGCTCGCCCTCGAGAAATTCGCGCTTGATCTCGAGGCCGATCAGAAAGAAGAACACGGCCATCAGGCCGTCATTGATCCAGAGCAGCAAGGGTTTTTGAAGCAGGAAGGCGCCGAACTGGACGCCGACCGGCGTCGACAGCCAGGCGTCATAGAGGGACTTGAGCGGCGTGTTCTCGGCAAGCATGGCCAGCACGGCCGCGGCGATAATCAGCAGGCCGCCGGTCGATTCCTTCTGGAGAAATTCCTTCAGGGCAGTGATGGGCATGTGTTCCTCACCCGGACCGGGCGGCTTATGGGTGGCAGGACGGGTGCTTGCCGAGTTGCAAGGCTTTCTGCTGCAGCCGCAGGGCGGCCGGCATGTGCGCATTCAGGTCGGTGATGCGCGTGCTGTGGGAAGGGTGGGTGGACAGGAACTCGGGTGGTTGGCCGCCGCCCGCACGGGTCATGTTTTTCCAGAGATTGATGCTCTCGCGCGGATTGAAGCCGGCCTTCGCCATCAGGTCCAGCCCGAGCTGATCGGCCTCGCTTTCCTGGATCCGTGAATAGGGCATGAGGATGCCGTACTGGGCGCCCACGCCCAGCAGTCCCATCACGCTCTGGCCGGCGCCCGAACGCGGGCTGGCCATGGCGCTTATCAGCGCCACCCCCTGTTCCACCGCGAATTTCTGCGATACCCGCTCGTTGGAATGGTGGGAGAGGACATGCGCGACCTCGTGACCGATGACCGTGGCCAGTTGATCCTGGTTTTCGGCCACCTTCAGCAGGCCGGTGTTGACCCCGATCTTGTTGCCGGGCAGGGCGAAGGCGTTGGCGTCCTTGTCCTCGAACACCACGATCTCCCAGCCGCCGCGGCCGACCTCGCGGGTGATGGCCTGTCCGACGCACTGAACATAGGCATTGGTCGTCACGTTCTTGTCGACGGGGGTTTCCTTCTTGATGTTGTCGAATGCCTGCAGGCCCATCTGGGTCATCTGACTTTCCGGCATGAACATCAGTTGCGAGCGGCCGGTGGGGGAAGTGGCGCAGCCTGCAAGCATCGACAGGCCGATGAGGCCGGTTGCCAGGACCCTGAGCATGGAATGTCTCCTCATTGCGCGAGCCAACGATTATAGTCAGTATCGATCGCCTGGACCAAGGGGGCCGGCCGCCATGCGCGTTTCCAGCACACACCGGCAGACCGCGATGAAGCTTTACTGCCTGCGCCACGGTGAAACCAACTATAACCGCCTCGGGCTCTGCAATGATGACCCCGGGCGCGATGTTCACCTCACGCCCGAGGGCATCCGCCAGGCCGAGGCGGCGGCGCAGCGGCTGAAAGCGGCGCCCATCGAGCGCATCATCACCTCGGAACTGCCGCGCACCCGGCAGACGGCCGACATCATCAACCGCCATCACCGCGCGCCGGTGGAATCGCATCCCGCCCTCAATGACATCCGCTCGGGTTTTGAGGGCCGTCCGGTGGCGGAGTATTTCGCCGCGACCGGCTCCAACCGCCTGCGCCGGCGCGTCAACGGCGGTGAATCGCTGCTCGATTACAAGCGGCGCGTGTCGGGGTTCATCGACTGGCTGCTCGAACAGCCCGAAGAAACGGTGCTCGTCGTGGCGCACGAGGAGACGCTGCGGATTTTCACAGCCTGTTTTGGAGCGCTGCCCGACGCGGCCCTGCTGGAACTGCATTACGGTAATTGCGAGATCATCGAATTCACACTCGGTCGGCGTTGTTGAGGATACCGGCAACCCCGGTGGCGCTGCCTAATGCCGGTGTGGACCTGCCGGAAGTCAGTGAGTCCACGCCTGTATCAGATATAAATTTGATTTGATGTTTATGGGAAATGTATAAGCTGCTTATGATGAAATCACCGATCCCGGCCGGTACATGCACATCACCTTTCGCCAATTGAAAATATTCGCGGCGGTCGCGCGGCACCTCAGCTTCACCCGCGCCTCGGAAGAACTGCATCTGACGCAGCCGGCGGTGTCCATGCAGATCAAACAGTTGGAGCAGGCGGTGGGATTGCCCCTGTTCGAGCAGTTGGGCAAAAAGATTTTTCTGACCGATGCCGGACGCGAGTTCAGCCGCTACGCATCGGCCATTACCAGCCAGTTGGAAGAGCTGGACCAGGTGGTGGACGAGATGAAGGGCCTCAAGCGCGGTCGTTTGTCCATCGCCGTGGCCAGCACCGCGAACTATTTTGTGCCGCGTCTGCTGGCGACTTTCTGCCAGCGACACGGTGATGCCGTGAGCGTGAGCCTGGATGTCACCAACCGTGAGCAGTTGCTGAAGGGCCTGGTGGAGAACCGCAACGATCTCGTCATCATGGGCCAGCCGCCACCGGAGATGGATCTGGTGGCGGAACGCTTCCTGGAGAATCCGCTGGTGGTCATCGCTCCGCCCGGCCACCCCCTGGCGGCCGAAAAGCGCATCCCGCCGGAACGGCTGCGGGAGGAGACCTTCCTGGTGCGCGAGCAGGGCTCCGGCACGCGATCGGCCATGGAGCGCTACTTCGCCGCGAACAAACTGCGACTCGCGACGCCGATGGAAATGAGCAGCAATGAGGCGATCAAACAGAGTGTCGAGGCGGGGCTGGGGCTTGGGGTGGTGTCCCTGCATACCCTGGCGATGGAGCTGGCGCTGGGACAACTCGTGGTTCTGGACGTGGTCAAGTTTCCGATCATGCGTTACTGGTACATCGTGTACCGGGAAGGCAAGCGGCTGTCGATCGTGGCGCAGAGCTTCCGGGAATTTGTCTTGCGGGAGGCGGCGCGGTTGCTGCAATTGCCGTCGCCGTGACGGCGGCAGGATTCAGGGCATCAGATGGCTGCGGATCGACTCGGCGATCTCCAGTGCGCTCTCCGTGTCCTCGGCGAGGCAGTTGATGTGGCCCATCTTGCGGCCCTGCCGGGCCTCGCGCTTGCCGTACAAGTGCAGCTTGGCCTGCGGCTCCTGGAACACGGATTCCCAGTTGGGGTCGCCGCGGCTCCACAGGTCGCCCAGCAGGTTGGTCATCACCACGGATAACAGCAGTTGGGTGTCTCCCGGCGGCAGGCCGCACATCATGCGCACCTGCTGCTCGAACTGTGAGGTGATGCAGGCGTCCACGGTGTAGTGGCCGCTGTTGTGCGGTCGCGGCGTGATGGTGTTGATCAGCAGATCCCCTTCACCGGTCAGGAAAAACTCGGTCGACAGCACGCCGCAGTATTCCAGTTCATCGGCGAGATCGCACGCCAGCTCGATCGCGGCGTCCGCCGCCGCGGTGGTGATGTCAGCCGGCGCCAGTGACAGATCCAGGATGCCCTTGCGATAGCGGTTTTCCACGACCGGATAAACCGCGATATCCCCGTCGATGCTGCGCGCGAGTATGACGGAGAGGCGTTTCTCGACGAAGAGGCGTTCTTCGAGCAGGCAGGGCTGCTCATCCATTTCCCGGAACGCCTCGACCGCCTCGTCCAGGGTGGCGACCGCATGGCGTCCGTGACCGGGATAACGCGGATGGGCGATCTTCAGGATGCCCGGCGTCCCGAGCCCGGACATGGCCTCCTCGAGGTCATCGACCGTCTGGATGGGATAATAAGCCACGATGGGGAAGTCGTGTTCGTCGAGGAAATTCTTTTCCCGCAGGCGGTTCTGCGTCATGGCGATTATTTCCGGCGCCGGATGCACCGGGCAGTGCCGCTGCAAACGGGACAGGCTCTCCACCGGAATGTTTTCGAATTCGCTGGTGACGGCGACACAGGAGTCACCCAGCATGTCGAGTGCGGCATGATCGTGGAAATCGGCCTGGATGTGCTGGTCGGCGATCCTGCCGGCCGGGCTGTGAGGATCGGGATCCAGGATGATAACGCGGTAACCCATGCTGCGCGCGGCGATGGTGAACATGCGGCCCAATTGGCCGCCGCCGATCATGCCCAGCGTGGCGTCGGGGAAGATCATGGCGGCGGCAGCTTCATGTTGCGCACCGTCTCTTCCTGTTGCTTGCGGAAGTCCTGCAGCTTGCCCGCCATGGCGGCATCGGTGACGGCGATTATGCTCACGGCATACAGCGCGGCATTGGCGGCGCCGGCCTCGCCGATGGCGAAAGTAGCCACGGGCACGCCCTGGGGCATCTGCACCGTGGAGAGCAGCGAGTCCAGGCCATTCAGATACTTGGACGGGAGGGGGACACCGAGCACCGGTAAGGTGGTCTTGGCGGCGAGCACGCCGGCGAGGTGGGCGGCGCCGCCGGCCCCGGCGATGGCGCAGACAAAACCGCGCTCGCGTAAACCGGCGGCGTACTCGAGCAGCAGGTCGGTGGCGCGGTGTGCCGAGATGACCCTGGCTTCATGGGGAATCCCGAATTTATCCAGCATATCGACGGCCGGTTTCATGATATCCCAGTCGCTGTTGCTGCCCATGATGACGGCGACCTGTGGTGAACTCATGCGGTGATTCCGTGTTGATCCCGTTGGAAGAACGGGCAATTCTATCACCCTCGGTACGTTTGCTGGCAATAGCTTGCCGCGGCGCCGGCCGGCGGGAACACCGGGGCGGTGCCGCCGCGCCGCCGTGACTTCATTATTGGCGCCGCCGGCGGGTAGAATGGCCGTTTTCCGCCGAACCGCCCGGGAGGGCCCTCCATGCAGGATGCGCTGTTTGAAAGCCACCTGAAATGCCTGCCGCTGTTGCATCGGGGCAAGGTGCGCGATATCTATGCCGTTGGCGATGACCATCTGTTGATCGTCACGACGGATCGGCTGTCGGCCTTTGATGTGGTGCTGCCCGACCCCATACCCGGCAAGGGCGCCGTGCTGACCGCGGTGTCCGGCTTCTGGTTCGAGCGCACCCGTGACCTGGTTCCCAACCACCTGGCCGCGATGCCGCTCGAGGCAGCGGTGCCGGATGCCGGGGAACGCGCCGAGATCGAGGGGCGCGCCATCGTGGTGAAAAAACTCGAAGCGCTGCCGGTGGAGGCCATCGTGCGCGGTTATTTGATCGGCTCCGGCTGGAAGGATTACCGGAAAACCGGTCGCGTGTGCGGTACCCCCCTGCCGCCGGGGTTGCAACTGGCCGATCGTCTCCCGCAACCCCTGTTCACGCCGTCAACTAAGGCGGCGAGCGGCGCTCATGACGAGAATATCGATTTCGAGCAGACGAAAAACCTGCTGGGTCCCCAACTGGCGGAAAAGGTCCGCGAGGCAAGCCTGGCGATCTATCGCCGGTGTGCGGCCTATGCCCTGGCGCGGGGGATCATCATCGCCGACACCAAGTTCGAGTTCGGCACCGACCGGGACGGGCGGTTGGTGCTGATCGATGAAGTCCTGACCCCCGACTCCTCCCGTTTCTGGCCGGCGGACAGCTACGCGCCCGGCACCAGCCCGGTGAGCTTCGACAAGCAGTATGTGCGCGACTACCTGGAAACGCTGGACTGGGACAAGCGCCCTCCCGGACCGAAGCTGCCCGATGAAATCATCGCCAAGACGGCGGAGAAATACCGCGAAGCGCAGCGGCGTCTGACATCCTAACGGGAGGTAAGCACCATGTACGGATTCAATATTACTGTTGCGGGCACGCTCCAGCAGGTCGAGGAGCGGGTAAGGGCGGAACTCCTCAAGGAGGGGTTCGGCGTGCTGACCGAAATCGATGTGGCGGCGACCCTGAAGAAAAAACTCGGCGTGGAACGCAGGCCCTATCGCATCCTGGGCGCGTGCAATCCGGTGCTGGCGAACCAGGCCCTCCAGGTCGATCCCGATATTGGCTTGCTGTTGCCCTGCAATGTCGTGGTGCGCGAGGAAGAGGATGGGTCGATCATCGTCGGTTTCATGGACCCCGTGGCGGTGCTGAAACTTGTCGAACGGGATGATATCGCAACCCTGGCCGATGAGGTGCGCCGCCGTCTGGAGCGTGTCCGGTATGCTTTGCTCTACTGATTCCAGGTTCCTCACCTGGGTGTCATGCGGTTCGGGATGAGCTTGCCGGAACCGTGTGCCGCCAGGACGGCGGCACGCGAGCCTACAGGGACGTATTCACGGCGAGTTCCGGCAAGCTCATCCCGAAGCGTGCACCCGCAAAGCTGTTCGACTAATGAAGCCGTCGATAACTCTTTATGACCCGTACGGTCGGCCGCTTGCTGCGGGTTGGCCCCTTGTTATCACAGGCTTTTTCATGGTGTGCGCACGCCGTTTATCCCGCCTTGCCCCGGCGGCCATGATATTCCCGCGCGCACGCGCTACACTTGGCGGCAATGAAGCTTCCGCAAACCGCTCTGCCGTTTCATGACGCCTCGCAACCGTTGCGGCACCGGGCGCCGCTGCATGACGAAGACGGCAAACCGTTGAGCGATTTCATGGTGATCGTCCCGGGCCTGAAGCACAAACCGCAGCGCCTTATCAGGCAGGCAGTCAACGACATGCACCTGGCGCTGGCACGGTACCGCCATGCCGTGGTGTTCGCCGAGTTCAACATCAAGCTGAACTTGCTCTGGGTTACCATCCGGCCAATACCGCGCATCCGTTTCGAGATCGTGGGCGCAATCCAGGAATATGTGCCGGACGCGAAGCTCGTTTCCCATCCTTGATGCTATCCTGACATGAACGGGGTTCTGCTGCTGCAGGGTCTCTCCGGTGCGCTGGTCGGCATCTGCCTGTTTTACCTGCTGGCCGCGCTGCTGACGCGGCGATGGCTGCGCGTTGATCCGTACGAGTCGCTGTTATGCATGGCGGTTGCGTTCCTGGTGGCCATCGTCTGCGAAGTGGCGCTCGGCCATGCCTACCGGCTGCTGGTCGGCACGCCCTTGTGGCAATACCGCGTGTGGCCGATACATGCGGGCTATACCTCGGCGCTGAATTTCATCATCTGGCCGGTATACGGCTATTACTGGTATCTCCTTCACCGAGTCCTGCAGGCGCACCGTGTGCGGATCAAGCGGCCCTGGCTGAAGGGTCTGGCGGCGGGCCTGGACGGGCCGCTGCTGGAGATCCTCGCCAACGGGTTTTTCCTGCTGTGTTACGGCACGTTCTATTTTTACTACCTGCCGGGCGACCTGCGGCATTTCACCTCGATCCAGGTGGTTCCGCTGTACATGGTGATGGGCGTCTGCCTTTCCCTGGTCATCGAGTTTCTGAAGGACAGGCCGCGCCGCTGGCAGTACCCGGCGGTCTTCTATCTCGCGGGACTCGGTTTTGTCCTGGCGGGATGAGGCGGGTCACCGTGCTGAAAGCGCTGTCATGCCGCGCCGGCGGATCAAGGGGTCTGCGCAAAATAATCCCGCAGGAACTCATCGAATGACTGCGTGTCCGCCGCCTCGATTGCTTCCTGGTCACGCACGGATTTGACCACGGCCGCCTCGATCGCCGCGAAGCGTTCCGGGTCGCGCGGCAGCGCCTTGAAGTACTCCTGGTGCTGATGTGACAGACGATTGGCGAAGTCGAAATAGCCTTCATCGTGTTCACGCATATCCGCCAGGATGCGCGCCGAAGGCGTCAGTTGCGGATCCCGGATCGCATCCATCTGCGCGCGCACCGCATCCTGGTAGGGGGTGGCGGATTCCTCCGCGTCGAGCAGCGCGGCGATTTCCGTCATGGCCTCGCAGATCTCGCCCGCCCACTGTTTCAGTGCAATCGGGCTGCCGTCGCGCAGCAGTTTCAGCCCCGGCTCCCGTCCCCGGTAGCAGACCGCATCCAGGTTGTGATCGATCTCGCTGCTCTCCTTGTCGCCGATCACCGGGCTGTTCCGGAACAGGCACAGGGCCATCAGGCTTTCCGCGAACCGGCATTGTTCCGCGCTGATTCCGAGCGGGTTGTAGACATTGATGTCCATGGAACGCAGCTCGATATAGCGCACGCCGCGCCGCTTCAGCGCCAGCGTCGGTTTTTCCAGGAATTCGGGGACCTGCTTTGGCCGCACCGAACTGTAGTACTCGTTCTCGATCTGCAGGATATTGGGATTGAGCTGCCGGTATTCGCCGTTGACCTTTACTCCGATTTTTTCATGGCTGGCGCAGGGGGTCTCGATGGCGCGCGTCAGGGTCTCGACATAGACATCGAGGTTGTCATAGCTCGCCTTGAAGCCGTCGTTGTACTCGTGTTTGTTCTGGTAGCCGATATCACACATGCGCAGGGACGTGGCATGGGGCCCGTAGTAGGTGCCTTCGTTGAAGGACTGGAGAACGGTCGGCCTGCCGCACAGGAAGGATTTGCAGATGGCGGGTGAGCTGCCGAACAGATAGGGGATCAGCCAGCCGATGCGCTGCAGGTTGCGGATGACGCCGAAGTAGCTGTCGGAAATGAAATCCCTGGCCGGGCGGGCGTCTTTCATTACCTCCTGGTATACCGTCCAGAGTTCATTCGCAAAGGAATAGTTGTAGTGCGCGCCGGCAATAACCTGCATGACGCGGCCGTAACGATGACCCAGTCCGCGCCGGTAAACCGTTTTCATGAAGCCCGCATTGGATACGCCGTATTGCGCGATGGGAATGCTCTCTTCACCCTCGACCACGCAGGGCATGCTGGAACACCACAGCAGTTCTCCGTCGATTTTTGCATAGACGAACTGTTCCAGATCGCGCAGAAATTCCAGCACCTCCACGGGGCCTGGCAGCGGCGGGGTGATGAATTCCAGCAGCGCCTCGGAGTAGTCCGTGGTGATCCACGGATGGGTCAGCGCCGATCCCAGCGCCGCGGGGTGCGGGGTCTGCGCGATGCTGCCATCAGGCCCGACCCGCAGACTTTCCCTTTCCAGGCCGGTTTTACCTCTCCTGAGAGTGGCTTTTCCGCCGGCGTCGATGAAGGCTGATAGGCGCTGTTGCATGGGTTTAGACAAGGGGATGGGTGTCCAGGATGGTGTGTTGCTTTAGCGGAATGGGCCGGCGGCGTGCGCTGTCGGGCTTCGATGTGTTACCTTAACCATAAAATCGAGTGATTAGCGGACATTATAGTTATGAACCCGCCTGGATGGATATTATTCGGATAATTCCCCTGATAGATCGCCGGGTTTTGAAAACGAGATCACGCAATCATTAACCAAAATCCCGACCACGTCTGGTTAGCTGTTACAGAAATTACTATAAGCAGAGTTTGCCGATGACGCGCAGAACCAGGCCGCCGACGACTGAGAAGATCAAGATTTCCTGCAGCAACTGCAGCCTGGGGGAATTGTGTCTGCCGCACGGTTTGACGGATTCCGAAATGGAACAGCTTGAGAAGATCGTGAAACGCAAGCCGCCGCTGCAGCCGGGGCAGCATCTGTATCGCGCCGGTGACGCGAGTCAATCCCTGTACGCGGTGCGTTCCGGCACCCTGAAATCCTATAACACCACCAATGACGGCGACGAACAGGTCCTCGGGTTTACCCTGCCGGGCGAGATGGTCGGGTTTGATGGCCTGAGCGATGGACACTATACCAGCAACAGCGTCGTGCTGGAGACCTCCTGTGTCTGCGCGCTGCCCTATGAGCGGCTGGAGGAACTGTGTCATACCACGCCGGGGCTCCATAAGCAGATCATGCGCGTGGTCGGCAGGGAGATTACCCTCGATCATCAAATGCTGCTGCTGCTCGGCAAGCGCAGCGCCGAAGAACGCCTGGCGACCTTCCTGGTCAGTCTGTCGAAGCGCTTTAAGGCG
The DNA here is from genome assembly GCA_963773065.1 of uncultured Gammaproteobacteria bacterium. Lineage (GTDB taxonomy): Bacteria > Pseudomonadota > Gammaproteobacteria > UBA9214 > UBA9214 > CAVQCA01. The sequence goes on along the minus strand of CAVYZN010000017.1, from coordinate 58,785 downwards.
CGCGGCCTGTCCGCCACCGAATTCAATCTGCCCATGTCCCGACAGGACATCGGCAACTATCTGGGGCTTGCCATCGAAACGGTCAGCCGCCTGTTTGCCCATTTTCAGGAGCAGAAACTGCTCACGGTGAACAGAAGGCAGATCGTCCTGCATGACCTGAACCGGCTGACGGGAAGGATCGATGGCTATCTGAATTCCGTCTCCGCCCGGCTGCCCTGAGCCGACCGGGCAGGCCGGTTTCCCGCCGGTTTCCATTGATCACCGCCAAGAACGCCCATGCGCCTCCCATCCCTGGCTTCGACAACCCCGCCCCGCGGGAATACAATCCCCTCTGGTTAAAGCGGTTAAAGAGAGCTACGCTTGGCCCCTACCTCCGTCGTGGGAGCGGCTTGGTCCAACAGACATTTATCCGTCATGCTGGACTGCGCACGACGGATAAATGCTTATCTGTTATGTGGCTACACAGTTAAATGATGAAATATCAGGATTGCCTCAAGCTTTATTGTCGGACGCAAGATGGTCCTTACAGGCGACCATTTTCCCCCAACTCCAAATGGGATACTGCACAGGTATTTATTATTGGGGAAAACCCCGCCACCCCGCTTCATGATGAATTCCCCTCTTACGAAGACTATTGGGAAAGCCTCACTGCGAAGCCCGAAGTCTTCAATCGTATATATCGGGAAAGTCATGGAGGAGACAACACCAAAACAACCGACCAAGTGAAAACACTAGTCGATCTATTAAGACCAATAAATTGCTTAGTAACAAATGTGTCCTGGGATCCATCACCAAACCCACCGAATATTTCAAACGAGGAACGGAAACTAAACTGGGAACTCCTCAAAGAACTAATTGATTTCTGTCAACCGGCTGCCCTGTTTTGTCACGGCGCCAAGGCCCAAGAGTTCGTTAATGAATGGCTAGACGCACCAGTTGATCGCTATATTCCAGCAAGAGAACAAACCACCAAAATGAATGGGATGCTTGTGCTAGCTTTCCATCATTTCACTGGGCGAGGGTTAAGGCCGGGAGCGAAATTCACACCAGATACAGAACTTCCCATATTTGCGCAGAACATCAGAGAACATGTCTACACAAAACCAGTCGTTCGCGCCGACGACGGGGACAGCGCACCGTTTCCAGATGTTGCAGTGGCGTCGCGGCACAACAACACGTTAGGCGGCTCCGAACTCACCGTGCCATTGCGCTACACGCCAAAGCAGGGACAATATCTTTCGTTTATTTACTACTACACGATGATCAACCGCTGTGCCCCGGCTGAGTCAGACCTTCAGAAGTACTTCCGTGTGTCGGCTCCGTCCGTGCATCAGATGATCTTGACGTTAGAGCGTGGAGGCCTTATCTCTCGAATTCCCGGCCAAGGTAGATCCATAACCCTGAATGTGCCAAGAGAGCAGTTGCCTGATCTAGAGCCAGTTGATGAAAAGTAGATTTACCTCTATTGCACTAGACGACTACATTGAGAAACATTTGCGAGTCAATCCAGATGTGAAGGGCGCAGGAGGTAGCCTGGCTTGAGCGACAGCGAAACCCGGGTTTCACGGCGTTCAACCCAGGCTACCTCGATTGTGGAACCGCTTAAGTAAGTGCCGTTCAACTATTGCACAACTTTGCGTCAGCACCGCCGGCCAGATGCCATGTGGGGCTTGAGTCCGAGAGACGGCTAGATGACCTTTGAAAACCGGCTGCTCTGACCCTCGCCCTTGAGGTAGCGGTCGAAGACCATGCAGATGTTGCGTACCAGCAGCCGCCCGGCCGGCAGGACTTCCAGCGCATCGGCATCCAGCTTTAGCAAGCCATCGGCCTGCATCTGCTGCAGGGCAGGGATTTCCGGTTTGAATTTTTCGGCGAAACTGAAACGCCATTTCTTCTCCATCGCCCGGATGTCGAGGATGAAGTTGCACATGATCTGGGTGATGACGTCGCGCCGCAGCAAGTCGTCCGGCTCCACCTCGAAACCGCGGTCTATCGGCAGCTTCCCGGCATCGATCAAGCGGTAATATTCCTCCAGATCCCGCACGTTCTGGCTGAAGTTGTCGCACACCTTGCTGATGGCCGAAACGCCCATGCTGACCAGGTCGCAGTCCGCGTGGGTGGAATAGCCCTGGAAATTGCGTTGCAGCGTGCCGTTGCGCTGCGCCGTGGCCAGTTCATCCTCCGGCCTGGCGAAATGGTCCATGCCGATGTAAACGTAGCCGGCCTCGGACAGGTACTCGATGGTGCGCTGCAGGATATTGAGTTTCTCATCCGCCGACGGCAGGTCGGCTTCGTTGATCCGGCGCTGCGGTTTGAAGCGTTGCGGCAGGTGCGCGTAGTTGTAGACCGCCAGCCGGTCCGGGTTGATCTTCACCACGTGCCGCAGGGTTTCCTCGAAACTCTCCACGCTCTGGAAGGGCAGGCCGTACATCAGGTCAACATTGAGCGACGTGTAGCCGAGTTCCCGCGCCGCCGTGGCGACCTCGCGGGTCTTCTCCTCACTCTGGATACGGTTGACGGCCTTCTGGACCTGCGGGTCGAGATCCTGCACGCCGAAACTGACGCGGTTGAATCCTGCCTGGCGCAGCGCTTCCAGCTTGGCGTAGTCGGCGGAACGTGGATCGATCTCGATGGAAAATTCGCCGCGGTCATGGGCGGCCAGCGTGAAATGCCGGCCGATCATTTCCATCAGGGCGCGTATCTGGTCGGTTGCAAGGAACGTCGGCGTGCCGCCGCCCCAGTGCAGTTGTTCAACCACGCGGTCGCGGTCAAACAGCTTGCCCTGTACGGCGATTTCCTTGTACAGGTGATCGAGATAGTCCGTGGCGCGGGCATGGTTCTTGGTGACCACCTTGTTGCAGGCGCAGTAAAAACAGACCGTATCGCAAAAGGGTATATGGATGTAGATCGACAGCGGGCGCGGTATCGGATCCTCGTTGCTGTGGCGGGCCCAGATCAGATAATTTTTTTCGGTAATACCGCCATGGAACTGGGCCGCGGTCGGATAGGAAGTGTAGCGCGGACCCGACTGGTCATAGCGACGGATCAACCCGGCATCGAAAACAATACGCTGTTTCATGTATCCCCGTGAAACCCTGTCGCCCGTCGGGCAACGCGTGAGCGGAAGGCGGCGGCTAGCCTGTGCAAACCTTGGGTTGTGTGCTGATATTCTTCTGGAGAACTGCGACAGCTAGTGCCACCCGGTAGTTCTGTGTATATGTATACCGATTTTGCTTATTCGGAATTGATATGGATCAACGCAGGCGCTTTTTTCCATCCGGAATGCGGCACCACGGCGTGCCGAATACCCCGATAGCCGTGGGTATTGAGTGCCGCGTGCTACGCCGCGGGCGGGTCTGTGTCATGCCGTGTTCCGCTCCCGCCCGGTTACCGCTGCTGCTTGCCTTCAGCAAATCCTCGGCAGGGGATCATCCTCGAGTTCCTCCAGCAGACGTTCTCCGCCCAGTTCGGTCAGCAACGTCACATGCCGGGCACGCGCATCCAGGTGCCCGATAATCGCCGCCGCCCGTCCCTGCGGCAGCTCCCGCCAGCGTTGCAGCAGCGCCGCGGCCTGCGCCGGATCGACCACGGCGACCACGCGGCCCTCGCAGGCGAGGAACAGGGGATCGTAGCCGAGCATGTCGCACACCGACTGCACCGGGTCGCGCACCGGAATGTCGGGTTGGCGCAGCCGCACGCCCAGACCGGTGACGTGGCGCAGTTCGTGGCAGACGGTCGCGAGTCCGCCGCGGGTCGGGTCGCGCATGAAACGCAAGCCCGGGTGTTCCAGCGCCGCCAGCGTGAGCGGCAGTACGCTGGCGGCATCGGATAGCACCTCGCCCTGCAGGCCGAACGCTTCACGCGCCAGCAGGACGGCGATGCCATGGTCGCCGACCGGTCCGCTGACCAGGATGACATCGCCGTCACGGATCAGGTCCAGACCGAGCCGGTGGCCGGTACGCACCCCGATCCCGGTGGTCGCCAGGTACAGGCCGCCGCCCTCGCCGCGGCGCAGCACCTTGGTATCGCCGGCCGCGACCGCGACGCCGATTTGCCGCGCCGCGGACGCCAGACTGGCCACGATGCGTTCCAGTTGGGCGATCTCCATGCCTTCCTCGATGAAGGCGTTCAGACTCAGGTAGCGCGGTATGGCGCCGGCGACGGCGAGGTCATTGGTGGTGCCGTGCACGGCCAGGGAACCGATATCGCCGCCCGGGAACTCCAATGGCTGGACGGTGAAGCCGTCGGTGGTGAACAGGATCTCGCCGGCATCCAGCGCCAGCGCCACCGCATCGGCGTGCACATCGAGGCTCGGGTTGGACAGGTGGGGGGCGAAGACCTCCTCGATCAATTCGCGCATGAAGCGCCCGCCGTTGCCGTGCGCCAGTGAGATGTGGGTATCCTGCATGAGGGCTCCGCGCCCGGCGTTCACGCCGGCTGGCGTTCCGGATAGCCGCTGGCCTGCAGGGCGGTCGTGATCGCCTCGCGCAGACCCGCATCGGCCTGCACGGTCACGCGGCCCGTGGCGATATCAACCGCCACCTCCTGCACGCCGCCGATCCGGCCGAGGGCGTCTTTGATGGTGCTGGCGCAGCCCCCGCACTTGATGTTTTCCGCGTCGATACGATATTCCATGGCTGGCTCCCGCACGGTTGGCGTAGTACACACGAAGTCTCATTCTAAGGAACTCTGGCAGCCAAAGGCATATTCAATCACTTGGCCAAAGCTCAGACCGGCGTCATTGACCGGAAGGACTTCCGGAAACCGCACGCTGAAGCCGTCGTTTTCCAGCAGCGCCGCCGCCTGTTCGGTGAGAATACGGTTCTGGAATACGCCGCCGCAGAACCCGATCCCGTCGACGCCGTGCTCTTCCCGGGCGCGCCGCGCCTGCTGCCGGAGCGCGCCCGCCAGGCTGGCATGAAAGCAGGCGGCGCGTTCGGCCACCGGGCGCGCCGCGTCAAGCAGCATGGGCAGCAGCGGCTCCCAATCGGTGATCCACAGTCCCGCGGCATTCCGCTCGAGCGGCAGTTCGACCGGGAGGGGGACGCCGCGACACGCGGCTTCGAGTTGCATCGGTCCCTGTCCCTCGAAGCTCGCGTCATGGCACACGCCGGTCAGGGCGGCGGCGGCATCGAACAGGCGGCCGGCGGCGCTGGTTTGTGGCGAATTCAATCCCCGCCGCCAGGCGTGCCGCAGCAGGGCGGCGCCCGCGGGCAACTCCGGCCAGTCATGGCCGGTCTCCCAGCACAGCGCGGCGGCGCTGCGCCAGGGTTCACGACCGGCGCGTTCGCCGCCGGGCAGACGAAAGGGCCGCAGGCTGGCGATACGCCGCCAGGCGCCGGGACGGCCCAGCAGGGCTTCGCCACCCCACAGGGTGCCGTCTTCGCCATAGCCGACGCCGTCCCAGGTGAACACCAGCCGGGGCGCGCCGCCGGGGTCCGGGCCGCAGGCAACCGCCGCATGGGCGTGATGATGCGCCACCTTGTGGACCGGCAGGCCGCAGCGTTCGGCCCAGCGCGTGGTCACATAAGCGGGATGGGCGTCGCAGATGACGGCCGCCGCCCGCACGCCATACAGGGACTGCAGGTCCGCGATGGTCCGCTCGAATACCGAGAGACTGCGGGCGCTGCCCATGTCGCCGATATGGGGCGAGACCACGACGCGGTCCCGCCAGGCCAGTGCGACGGTGTTTTTCATGTGCCCGCCCACGGCAAGCACCGGGCGGGCCAGCCTGAAGGGCAGTTCCAGTTCCAGCGGAGCGCCGCCGCGTCCCAGGCGCAGCGGCCGGGCCCGGCCCCGGATGACCCGGTACACCGGATCATCGGCCGGCCGTTCGATCGGCCGGTTGTGATGCAGGAAGGCCTCGGCCACGTGGCCCAGCCGTTCCTCGACGGCGGCGTTTTCCGTCAGCACCGGTTCGCCGCTGATGTTGGCCGAGGTGGCGACCAGGGGCAATCCGATGTCATTCAACAGCAGGTGATGCAGGGGGCTGTACGGCAGCATGAGGCCGATCTCGTCGAGGCCCGGTGCGATCAGGGGCGAGAGCCGGCAGCCGGGTTTGCGCGGCGCCAGGACGACGGGCCGGCCGGGATCGAGCAACAGCCGCCGGTGCTCCGGCGACAGGGTCACGGCGTTCTCTGCGTACGCGAGCGGTTCGTTCACCGGCGCCGGGAACATGACCGCCAGTGGTTTGTGCGGACGCGGCTTGCTCTCCCGCAGGCGGGCGATGGCCGCATCGCTGCCGGCATCGCACAGCAGGTGATAGCCGCCGACGCCCTTCACGGCGACGATCCGGCCGTCACGCAGGGCCGCGATGCAGGCGCTCAACGCGGGCTGGTTGCCGTGCACGGGGTCGCGGTTCCGGCAATGAAATTCAAGCGCCGGTCCGCAGGCAGGACAGGCCACCGGTTCGGCGTGAAAACGCCGGTCGCGCGGGTTTGCGTATTCCATGCGGCACGCCGCACACAGGACAAAGGCCGCCATGGTGGTATTCGGACGGTCATAGGGCAGTTTGCGGATCAGGGTGTAGCGCGGACCGCACTGGGTGCAGTTGATGAACGGGTAACGGTAGCGCCGGTCGGCCGGGTCGTTCAGTTCGGTCAGGCACGCGTCGCAGGTATGGAGATCGGGCGGCACATGAATCTCCACCGTGCCGCTGTCAGCACTCTCGAGGATCGAGAAGCCGGATAGCTCGCAGGGTTCCGCCGGCGAGTCTGACGCGAGCGCCGGGCGTGCCAGTGGCGGGGCGTGCGGGAGCAGCTCCCGCGTAAAGGCGGACAGGGCGGCCGCTTTCCCCTGAATGTGAATCTCGACGCTGCCCATGCGGTTGCGTGCCCAGCCGCTGAGTCCGTGCGTGCCGGCCAGACGATGGAGGTACGGTCGGAAGCCGACACCCTGGACCCGGCCGGTCACGATCAGCCGGCGGGCCTCGATCAGGGGGTCTTTCGATAGGGTGGATGAAGGGCTGATAGCGAAAGCCGTTCCTGCCATGGCTGCCGAATGCAGCGGGCCCCGGCGATGGCTAACCGTCGGCGGCGGCCGGGCGGTTTGGCCGGATGAGCGGTTCACGCATGCCGCCGCTCCACCAGATCCGGCAGGCGCCCTCGTCGGAGACCATGCACGGTCCGATGGGATGCCGGGGGTGGCAGGCCACACCGAACAACTGGCATTCATTGGGGTAGATCTTGCCCAGCACCACCCGGGCGCAGTCGCAACCGGGGGGCATCTCCCCGGCGCGCTTGCGTGCCGCATCGGCATGGGACGGGAACTGCAGGCGCGCATCGTGTGCCTGGTAGGCCGTGTTGAGCGCGAAGCCGGAGTCGGGAATCACGCCCACGCCGCGCCAGGCGGCGCCCGTGACATCCATGGACTGCTTGAGGTGTCGCTGTGCGCTGCGATTGCCGCCTGGGCGGACCAGTTCCGGGTAGCAATTGTCCAGGAAGCAGCGGCCCGCCAGCAACTGGCGCAGGGTGGAATACATCGCGGCCAGCAGGCTCACCGGTGTGAATCCGGCGACCGCCGCCGGAATGGCGTGTTTCCCCACCACGAATTCCCATTCCTCGGGCCCCATGATGGTCGCGACATGGCCCGGCGCCACCAGCGCATCGAAGCCGGGTTGGCCGGAATCGAGCAGCAGGGCGACCGCCGGCCAGGTGAGCCGGCCGGAAAGCAGGACAAAAAGATTGTCCGGCGCGCCTTCGACCAGCATGGCGGCGACCGGCGCGGTGGTGGTCTCGAAACCGGCGGCAAAGAAGACCACGGCCGTGTCGGGATTTTCACGCGCAATCCGGACGGCCTCCAGCGGCGAGGCGATGGGGCGTACATCGGCGCCCATGGCCTTGGCCTGTTCCAGGGAGCGCGCGCTCGCGCTTGGGCGCATTCACCGGCACGCGCAGCATGTCGCCGAAAGCCACCAGGATGATGTCCTCATGCAGGGCGATCTGGATGGCCTCGTAGACGTCCTCTTCGGGACAGATGCAGACAGGGCACCCCGGGCCGGGGATCAGCTCGATGCTCTCAGGCAGGGCGGCGCGCAGCCCGGCCTTGGTGATGGAGCGTTCATGCCCGCCGCAGACATTCATGATCCGCACGCGCCCCGGCAGCGGGAGTGCGCGGATACGCTCAAGCCATTGGCTGGCGGTAAGGCTCATGTGCTTTGAAGCGGCGTGCCGGCCGACGGGATCGCGGCGGCAGTATGGCCGGGACCGGTATGAGAACCGGCTGCCGCCTGCCGGGCGGCGGTGATTTCATCGCCCAGCCAGTCGAACCACTGCGCCATGCCGCTGCCGGACTTGGCCGAGAGTTCGAAGACCGGCGCCGGATTGGCAAGATTCCGCACATGGTGCCGGGCGTTTTCCGGTTTGAAATCATCGAGCACCGCCAGCAGGTCGCATTTGCTCAGCAGCACCAGGTCGGCGGCGCGGAACATGACCGGGTACTTGGCCGGTTTGTCGTCGCCTTCGGGCACCGACAGCAGGATCACGTTGCGGTGCTGGCCCAGATCGAAGCTCGCCGGACAGACCAGGTTGCCGACATTTTCGATGAACACGACATCCACGCCGTCGAGGTTGAGATGATGCAGGGCATCGTGCAGCATGTGGGCGTCGAGATGGCAGGCCGTACCGGTGGTGATCTGAATTGCATCCACGCCGCGGGCGCGAATCCGCTCGGCATCGTTCTCGGTCTCGAGGTCGCCTTCGATGACGGCAATGGAAAGCTCCTTGCCCAGGGCGTCGATGGTGGATTCGAGCAGGAAGGTCTTGCCGGCGCCGGGGGCCGACATGAGGTTGATGGCCAGCACTCCGTGATTGTCAAAATGCCGGCGGTTATGGGCGGCGGCATGATCATTCTCGTGCAGCAGTCCCCGCAGAACCTGCACCGTTTCACGTCCCCCCTCGCTCCGGTACAGCTTGCCGCCCGGTTTCACCAGGTGGGCGTTGCCGTGGGTCAAGTTGCAGCCGCAGGTGTTACACATCGTGCGTCCTCCTTAAAAATACACCGCTGCGAACGTAATGACGGGTGAAGTAACGGGCATGGTCGTTGGGCGAGTATTTAAAACCGCGCGTGGGTTTCCCGGGCGACATCCTGTCGTATGTTCTCGGCCGCTACGGCGAGTTCAACGCGCATGAGCAGCAATTCATCTCCGCTTACCAGGGTGGTACGACAATCCCCGCAGTCTCCACAGGTCAGGCGGCTCGGCAGGGCCTCTGTTGTATTGCCACATGCCTGGCACCGCACCCTGACCGGCAGGTAATCGATCACCAGCTCGGCGCCGGCGGCGATCGTTCCCGCACTGGCGAAGGGCAAGGCCTGCTCCAGTAACCGTGGCTCCACGCCGGATAGCGGGCCTATGGCCAGATGAATCAGAAGTACCTCTTGCGCCGCCTGCTCGCGGGCGATCGCCTCGACCTGTTCGATCAGCGCCTGACAGAGGGAAAGCTCATGCATGGCCGCCCTCGAGCATCTGGTCATAGAGTTCCCAGGCGGTGCGCGCCTCCTGGGGGGTGATTATCTGGATGGCGTAACCGACATGTACCACGATGTGATCGCCCGTCTGCGGATTTTCGTCCTGCAGCATGAACAGGCTGACATCACGCCTTACCCCCTTGGCCTCGCAGTGCGCCGTGTAACCATCGATCGCCACGATTTGCATTGGAATCCCCAGGCACATGGCAGGGCTGCCTCCGTTTTCATTGTACGACTTGCTTTTACTGGTCAAAGCGTCTAAATGTTTATCGTAGCCAATTTGTGCGGAAATTGACAGTATAGTAGAAACACTAAAAACATGAGTCTCCGCCAAGCGGCGGATACACGGCGCCGTCAGGACAAGGAATCCTACCGTTGGCGAGGAATCATACGCTGATACTGGGCATCGGGAATACGCTGCTCTCGGATGAAGGGGCGGGCGTTCATGCGCTGGAGTATCTGCGCAGCCGTCACCCGGAAATCCCCGGCGTTCACTATCTGGATGGCGGCACCCTGAGTTTTACTCTGGCGGGCGAGATCGAGGATGTCGACAATCTGATCGTGATCGACGCCGCGCAACTGCAAGCAGCGCCGGGTACGGTCCGCTGCATGACCGGCAATGAGATGGATCGGTTTCTCGGCCAGGGTAAATGCAGCGTCCATGAAGTCGGTCTGCTCGACCTCATGGATATCGCCAGATTGATGGACGCCCTTCCCCGGCGCCGCGCCCTCATCGCGATCCAGCCCGAGATGTTCTGCTGGGGGGAGGCGCCGAGCCCGCCTGTCAGCCGGGCATTTCCGGAAGTGGCTACGCAGGCGCTGAATTTGATCGAGCGATGGGCAGTCGGGTGCGGTTGATTCAGTAACATTGTTGATGCAGATCATGGCGTCCGGCTGGTATCTATTATTTAGTTACAACCGGTAGCGTCGGCCGGCACGGGTGGGACGACATGCCGGCTACAGTCAAACAGGGGCATAGCGACATGGAAAACAAGATCATTATCCCGCTGGATGGTACCGAGTCTGTCGATGAGATACTCCTCTATTCCACGTCTATCATGCCCCGTGGTGATACCGTGATAACCCTGTTGCATGTATTGCCGGTCGGGCAAAAAGTACCTTCCGATGAAATCAATGCGCATATCCAGGATATCCACGACGCGCTGAGTCAGGACGGCTGGAGCGTCAAACGCGAGACACGTATGGGCGATGCGGTTGACGAGATCGTGAAGTACACCCTGCTCAATCCCGCCACCATGCTGCTGATGTCCACCCATGGACGCACCGGACTGGAGCGGATCCGCGAAGGAAGCGTAACCGAACAGGTGCTCAGGCAATCGCCGTGTCCGGTCTTCATACTGCACAGCTCACGCGTCGAACCGGCCGAGAGACGCAAGGAGGACCTGTTCCGGCGCATCCTGGTACCGCTGGACGGGTCGAATGCCTCGGCCGCGATTCTCAGTTGCGTTGAAGTCTTCGCAAAGGCGCATGATTCGGAAGTCATCCTCTTTCATGATGAAATGGAGAGCGCGGAAGCGGAAGGGGACCGGGCTGCCATCAAAACCGCACTCCAGGAGCACAGTGTCAGGCTGGCCAATGCCGGTTTGAAGGTGTCACTGGACATGTCCACCTACAAGCGACCGATACGTGAGATCCTCAACAAGATTGACGAAATGAGCATCGATCTCGTGTCCATGGCCACTCACGGAAAGTCCGGTACCCGGCGTGCGCTGGAAGAATCCGTGACCGCCGAGGTGATCCGGCATGCCAACTGCCCGTTGCTGGTGTGGTCCGCCGAACCGCAGTGCCCGCCGGTCAGGCAGGTCTGAGAGAACCCTCATGGCACAGTCGAAGCAGGCGGAGTTCGCTATCGAGGTCGGCGTTACCCGCACCCTAAACGTCCAGCCGCTGCTGCACGAGATCCGGCATGCCCTCGCGCAACTGCTGGAGCAGGGTAAGGAGACCGTCATCGATCTGCGCGGCATTCCGCTGGCTCCGGGCGAGGAAGTCGCCATCGAGCAGGCCCTGGGCGAGGGCGAGGTGCGGGCCACGTTGTCGGCGCTGGGGCCGAGCGAGATCCGCGAAACGTCCTTCCCGGGCGTCTGGCTGGTTACCCACTACAATCGCGACGATCAAATTGTCGGGAAGTTCGTGGAGGTCACCGCCGTCCCGGCGCTGCTGATGTCGCAGACCGAAGATATGGCCGCCGGTCTTGAGCGGCTCAAGGCGCGCTTGATGGATACCGCAGCCTCGTGAAGTTCATAAATCTGGAAATTGTTTCATGCTTGAATGTTACAGTGTGTAACCAAAATCCTTGATGTGCGTTACCGGAGGCCTTACCAATGAAAACGGACCAGACGCTAGGCGAGACACTCAGACAACAGGGCATCTCCCGCAGGGGTTTCCTCAAATTCTGTGCCGCCACGGCCTCATTGCTGGCCTTGCCGCCCGGCATGGTCCCGGTCATCGCGGCCGCCCTGGAGAAAGCCCGCCGGCCTTCGGTGATCTGGCTGTCCTTTCAGGAATGTACCGGCTGCACGGAGTCCCTGACGCGAAGTGATGCCGCCTCGGTCGAGGATCTGATATTCAATACCATTTCGCTCGACTATCACCATACCCTGCAGGCCGCCTCCGGTACCGGGGCAGAGGATGCCCGTGAGTCCGCCATGAAGGAAAACTGGGGCAAGTATGTATTGGTGGTCGATGGCTCAATACCCACCGCGAATCCCGGTTACTCGACCATTGCCGGCATCAGCAACGTCGACATGCTCATGGAAGCTGCGGCGGGTGCGGCCGCCATCGTTGCAATCGGCAGTTGCGCCTCATTTGGCGGTATCCCCCATGCCAGGCCCAACCCCACCGGCGCGGTGTCGGTTTCCGACTTGATCAAGGACAAGCCCATCATCAATGTTTCCGGCTGCCCGCCCATCCCGGTGGTGATCACCGGCGTCCTGACCCACTTCCTGACCTTCGGTATTCCGGAACTCGATGAACTGCACCGGCCCAAGGCTTTTTACGGCAAGAGCATCCACGACCGCTGTTACCGCCGTCCGTTCTACGACAAGGGCCTGTTTGCCGAATCCTTCGATGACGAAGGGGCGAAGAAAGGCTGGTGTCTCTACAAACTGGGCTGCAAGGGTCCGACGACCTATAATGCCTGCGCGACGACCAAGTGGAACCAGGGGACCAGCTTCCCGATTCAGTCGGGGCATCCCTGCCTGGGTTGCGCCGAGCCCGATTTCTGGGATGCCGGCGGCTTCTACCATGCCCTGTCCATTCCGACGGAAGACACCGCGCGGACGGCCCTCTACGGCGCGGCGGCCGGTGTGGGCGCCGGCGTCGCACTGGGTGCCTTGTACCGGGCCGGGAAGGCGCGTGCGGTACGCCAGCATGAAAAAGTCACCATCAATGACCTTGAGAAGGGGGGCTGAGCGATGACGGAAACCGAATTTCTCCTGTGGGTGCGGGGTCCGGCATTCCAGATCGCGACGGTGATTTTCGTCGTCGGAATCATCGTGCGGATTCTGGAAATAATGATCCTCGGCAGGAAGCCCAATCTGGCCGAAGCGCGCGGATCGGCGCTCGCCGGCGGCTTGCGTACCATCATCACGCGCACCTGGCCCGACAGCGGCACCTTCAAGCGCTCGGCATTTACCCTGGTCTCCGGGTATGTCTTTCACGCCGGTCTGTTCGTCACCATTCTGCTGTTTGCGCCCCACATCCTGGTCATCGATGAGGTGCTGGGCATCAGTTGGCCGGCATTGCCGACCCCGGTGGTGGATGCAACCGCCGTCATTACCATCATCGCGCTGGTGGCGGTGCTGCTGCACCGGATCAAGGATCCGGTGCTGCGTTTCCTGTCCCGCTTCCAGGACTACTTCGTCTGGTTCCTGACTATCCTGCCGGTGATTACCGGCTATGTCGCCTTTCACCGCATCGGGCTGCCGCCGCCGACCCTGATCGCCATCCACATACTCAGTGTGGAACTGCTGATGATCGCCTTTCCGTTTACCAAGCTGGCGCATGCCTTCACGCTATTCATGTCACGCTGGTACAACGGCGCCATTGCCGGCTATCGGGGGGTGAACTCATGAGCGGCCCGACGCTGGCGCGCGGCCTCAATGCCTTCAGGGAGCAGATCGACGCGCCGACGGCGTCTTTCTTCAGCAGTTGTGTCCATTGCGGCATGTGCGCCGAGGCCTGCTTGTTTTTCACGGAGACCCGGGATCCGAAATACACCCCGATCTACAAGCTCGAACCGCTGCGCAAGGTATGGCGGCAGGAGTACACCTTCTGGGGCAAACTCGCCAGTGCAGTGGGTTTGAGCAAACCGGTCACCGATGCAGAACTCACCGAATGGGAAACGCTGGTTTATGACAGTTGCACGATGTGCGGACGCTGCACGATGGTGTGTCCGGTCGGCAACGACATCACTTACATGATCCGCAAGATGCGCGAGGGCATGGCCGCCTCCGGACATGCACCTCCGGGGTTGATCGGCGCCACCCAGCGCGCGGTTACCATTGGCAGTCCGATGGGCGTCAAGTACCCGGCCCTTGAGGCCCAGATCAGGCATACGGAAGAGGAAATCGGTTTTTCCATCCCGGTCGATGTCGTGGGTGCGGACTATCTATGCACGCTGTCTTCCATGGAGATCATGAATTTCCCGGAGTACATCGGCGCGATCGCCAGGATCTTCCATGAAACCGGCGTGTCCTGGACGATTTCCAGCGAGGCCTTCGAGGCCACCAACAGCGGCATCCAGATCGGCGTGTCGGAAATCGCGGCGGTACTGGTGGATCGAATCGTCAAGGCCGCGGAGAAGCTCAAGGTCAAGGCGGTGATCAGCCCCGAGTGCGGCCATGCTTACATGGCGATCCGCTGGGAGGGCCCGAACCTGATCGGCCGGCCATATACGTTCAAGGTGGTACACATTCTTGAGGTGCTGGACGAGCTGCGCAAAGCCGGCAAGCTGCGCACCACGGGCAAGGAGAGCCGGCGGCTGACTTATCACGACCCCTGCCAGATATCCCGTCGGGGCGGCGTGTACGAGCAGCCACGCAATCTCCTCAAGATGGTGGCGGAAAACTTCGTCGAAATGCCCGATACCGGCATCATGAACTGGTGTTGCGGCGCGGGGGGCGGCGTCAGCGCCAATGAACGCGCCGAAGTGCTTAAGATGAAGGCCTTCAAGCGCAAGAAGGCCCAGCTCGACGCCGTCGCGCCGGATGCGCTGGTGACGGCCTGTGCCAACTGCCGCATCCAACTGGAGGAAGGGCTGGAGGAAAATCACATGGATATACCGGTCATCAGTCTGACCGAAACGATCGCGGAACACCTGGCGGGTGAAAAACACCCCGAGGCGAGGCCATCATGACAGAGATACGCAATGACATCGAATTCAGGCAGAAGCTCGAGAGCCTGGAACCTGCCCGGCAACGCGCCCTGGCGGCGCGCTTTGTTGAAAGCGTACTCCCGCTCTGCGACGACGAGCGGGTTTCTCGCGTGGTTAAGGTCGCCGCCAACCCGCATGCCTCGGCCGATGAACTGGCCACGGCGCTGCATACCGCGAAGGTCGCCATTATCGACAGCCACGCACGTTGCGGCGCCGAGTGCGACTGGAAGGATCAGGCCGGTTATTTCGTGGCGCGCGCGGCCGCCGCCGCCGTTTCACCCGCGGGACAGATGGCCGGTGGTTCCGCCTGGCACGCGGCCATGAGCAGCCGGATGGCCGAGACCTGCAGGTCGATAGATACCGCTGAAGACAACGCCGGGCAGGCAAGGAAACAACAATATCGCATTCTGTCCGAATATCTCACCGCATAAAGAGAGTACGCCTCATGAATGAACGTGTCGTCGTTGACCCCATTACCCGTATCGAAGGCCATCTGCGCATCGAGGCGCAAATGGACGGCGATCGTATCGCGCAGGCGTACTCCTCCGGAACCATGGTGCGCGGCATCGAGATCATCCTGCGCGGGCGCGATCCGCGCGATGCCTGGGCCTTCGCGCAGCGTATCTGCGGCGTCTGCACCCTGGTGCATGGCATCGCCTCGGTGCGCGCCGTGGAAAATGCGCTCAACTATCAGATACCGCCCAACGCCCAGTTGATCCGCAATCTGATGATCGCGGCCCAGTATGTGCACGACCACGTGATGCACTTCTATCACCTGCACGCCCTGGACTGGGTCGACGTGGTGTCCGGGCTGTCGGCAGACCCCAAGGCAACCTCGGAACTGGCGCAGTCACTGAGCAACTACCCCAAGTCTTCTCCCGGCTATTTTGCCGATACGAAGAAGAAGCTGAAGGATTTCGTCGACGCCGGCCAACTGGGGATCTTTGCCAAGGCCTACTGGGGGCATCCGGCCTACAAACTGCCGCCAGAGGCGAATCTGATGGCGGTCGCTCATTATCTCGAGGCCCTGGCCTGGCAGCGCGATGTCGCCCGGCTGCATACCATCTTCGGCGGCAAGAACCCGCATCCCAATTTCGTGGTCGGCGGTGTGCCTTCACCGATTGACCTCAATTCGGATTCCGCCATCAATGCCGAACGGCTGTCGCTCGTCCAGGACATCATTCACAAGATGCGGGACTTCGTCGATCAGGTCTACGTGCCCGATACGCTTGCCATTGCCGGCTTTTACAAGGACTGGGGCGGGCGCGGTGAAGGTCTGGGCAATTTCATGACCTATGGGGATTTTCCGGAGAAGGGCATGGATGATCCATCGAGCTACCTGATCCCCTCAGGCGTCATTCTCAACCGCGACCTTACCTCAATACAGGATGTCGATATGCACGCGGCCGATCAAATCCAGGAATACGTCTCCCATTCCTGGTACAACTACAGCGCCGGCAAGGATCAGGGCCTGCACCCCTACGATGGCGAAACCGAACTCAACTACACCGGCCCGAAACCACCCTATGATCACCTCGATGTCGAGCAGTCCTATTCCTGGCTCAAGGCGCCGCGCTGGAAGGGGCGCGCCATGGAAGTCGGTCCGCTGGCGCGGGTGCTGATGTTGTATGCGCGCGGCCATGAACAGACCAAGGATCTGGTCAACATGACGCTGAAGAAACTCGATATACCCGTGAAGGCGTTGTTCTCGACGCTGGGCAGAACCGCGGCCCGCACCCTGGAGACCAAGATCATCGCCGATAAAATACAGGTTTGGTATGACAACCTGATCGCCAATATCAAGGCCGGTGATACCAAGACCTTCAACGATGTCCTCTGGGATCCCTCCACCTGGCCACAGCAGGCCAGGGGGGTGGGTTTCATGGAGGCCCCGCGCGGTGCGCTGGCGCACTGGATCGTAATCGAGGACGGCAAGATCGCCAACTATCAGGCGGTTGTTCCCAGCACCTGGAATGCTGGACCACGCGATCCCAGTGGTCAACCGGGAGCCTATGAGGCGGCGTTGCAGGATAACCATACCCTGCATGACGCCAAGGCGCCGGTCGAGATATTGCGCACCATCCACAGCTTCGATCCCTGCATCGCCTGTGCCGTGCATGTCACCGACCCGGATGGTGAAGAATTGATCAAGGTGAAGATCCGGTAAATTATCAAGTCTGAAACCAATCCGATGGAGTATATGGAGTACAGAGTATGCCACTGAAAGCCAGTTCAACCGTTCTTCTGCTGCTCATGGGTGTGATCTTCACGCCCTTTGCCCAGGCGCACACCGTAACGACAGAAATGACGGGCTTGATCGCCGGGGTCGTGCATCCGTTAACGGGCGCAGACCACATTCTGGCTGCAATTGCTGCCGGCCTGTGGGCGGCACTCGCGGGCAGCGCCACTATTCGCTCCATCACCGCCGTCTTTCTGGGTATGCTGGGACTCGGTGCTTTTGCCGGCCTTGCCGGCATCCCACTGTACCTGGCCGAGCCGGCAATTGCCTTGTCGGTGATTACCCTTGGTGCCCTGATCGTCCTGCGGGTGCATTTGCCACGGGTGGCCGGGTATGCCGTCATGGGTGGGTTTGCCCTGTTTCATGGCTATGCCCACGCCGTGGAGATGCCGATGACGGCAAGCGCCGTGTGGTATGCGGCCGGTTTGCTGTTGACAACCTCGTTCCTGCTGATTTCCGGGATTGCCTTGGGCCGCTGGCTGCGACAGGCGGAATCGCGGGTCCCGGTGCGCCTTGCGGGAGGTTTTGTCGTGCTGATCGGTTCGCTGTTGCTGGTATCCGCCTGAACAATTTCGGAAGATACCCTGGGTATTTACCCTCGATAGCTATCTAGAGGCGGTTGCACCGGAAAAACAGTCGTGCTATCTTCGCTTCCTAGAAGTGGTGAGTTCGTTATGGGTGCGGGGCCGGCCGGTTTGACTCAAGGCGGCTCCTTAAGGCGGCGCAACTTCACGCACTCCAGCGGTGATATCGGCGTACGTACCCCGGCTGATTTGCGATTCCAGGTAGTGTGAATTCCCATTATTTGACGGATGACGAAATAAAGATTATTAACTATAAAGGCAGGAGCAGTGGGTGCTCATAAAATAAGCGCCTGCTGATACTTGCCACTTTAAGAGGCAGTTCAAATCATGCACGAGACGACACCAGACAAGGAGAATAATGGGGTTACGGAGGGTAAAACCCGCAAGGATGAACTGGTACTGAACACCGATTCCATGGAACGGTTTGTCAAGGTTTTTGAAGCCAGTGCACGTCGTTGGGAACTTGTCATATACCCTACCATGCTGGCCTTTGTCATCCTGGCAGCCTATGGTTTTTTCCTGATTTATACCCTGAGTCGCGATATCCACATACTCGCGGAAGGTATGGATCCTGAAATGGGTGACCACCTGACCCATATCTCCGACAGTGTGGCCTACTTGTCCGAGAATGTTAGGACCATGACCCGGCGTATGGACAGAATGACGAATTCCATCGATGATATTTCCGTCAAGATGAATGCGTTGGAGAATCTGGATCCCATGCTGACGCACATGCGCGGCATGGACGCGTCGATGCGTAATATGACCATTACCGGTGATCAGATGCGCAATGAGATGACCTATATGGGACGCAATATCGCCCGTCCGCTTTCGAAAATGAACAACTTTCTACCGTGGTAAATGAGCGTCCGGTTGCCGCACCGCGCATTATTTTTCAAGTTTGATGTCATCCGGTCGTGGGGCCCGGGCCAGCGATAGGAGTATTTAATAAACAATTTGCACGTTTGGCTGGTATGAGATAAGAAACGATAAAGGAGAGAAATCATGTTAGTAAGAATGCTGGTAGTGACGTTTTTATCCTGTGTCTTTTTCCTTCAACAAGCCTTGGCTGAAGAGGTACCACCCCCTCCATCTGCCGAAGCGGTACCCGCGGCATCCATCCCGGCCGCACCGCCGGTCTCTGCGCCACCATCGCCAGCCGCCGTGCCAGCGCCGGAGTCATACACACCGCCCGGCACTGTTGCAGACATGCCGTCAGAAAACCTGGAAGCAGACATGGAGCAGCGCATCAAGGCCTATCGAGAGTTGTATGACACCAGAAAGCTGGAAACCCTGAAACAACTTGAAGATGCGCGCAGGCGTTTTGAAGCGAGGGAGAAAGCCTACGCGGAAAAAGTCGAGGCTTATTTGAAGCAACGCGAGGAGCGTCTTGAACAAATGGCCAAACATTATGATGAACAGCGTCAAGGCATCGCCTCGGATCGTGATTACCTTGTCGATCATCATCAGGAACTGCTGCAAATGGCCATTGATCGCAAGGAGGCCATGATCAAACGGCAAGAGGATCTGCGCAATGAGGCAGAGGAACGGAAGGCCCGGCTGGCGTCATTCCTCTCGGCCATGGAAGACATGACACCGCAGGAGCGACACAACTACATCAATGACCACTACAAGGAAATGTTCGATCGTTCCGATGAACTTCCGGGTGCGTATCCCGGCGGACCGCAATCCGGCCCGTTGGCCAGACCACCCTACGGTGAGAATCCCTATTCCCGGCTGCCTGCAGCGCCCCAGTAATATTGCCGCAAGTGATGTTATCGCCGCCGCAGTGATGCGGCGGCGACTTACGCGGCGGGCAAGGCGTTATCCTTCAATCCGAGCGGTAGCAGTTCGCTCGGATGTAACGCATAGTCACTGAATTTTCCATGCGTATATAACTCGGACGCCCGCGTAAGCCGGGCGTCCTTTGACTGGCCTGGGTGCGGAAGTATCATGCCTACCTTCCCGATGGTTTCATTTACTCACTGACCACGTTTCAGCCGTGAAGAGGCGCGTTTCTTCTGTTCCTGTTCACTCTCGCGAGAGGTCAGTTTGGCCAATAGCATCAACTCTTCGCTCAACAGTGCGAGCATATCGTCAAGCGCCAGAATTCCGGTCAGTGCGCCGGTTTCGGAAATAACGGGGACACGTCGAACACCTCGGGCACGCATGCGCTGAGCCGTATCGAACACGCTCTCGTGTTCCGAGACCCTCAGTAACGCGTAACTCATGACATCACCCACCGTCACCGTGTCGAGGTCTACAGCCTCGGCGATAACCTCAATCACGATATCACGATCCGTGATTATGCCAACCGGTTCCACGCGATCCCCGTGCGTTTCGACAATAACCAGGCTTCCTACATGATGATCGCGCATTAACTTGGCGGCCTCCGGGATGGTGGTATCCCGGGTGGCAGTGACCACATCGCGATTACATAGCTCACCGGCTTTCATGAACTGCCTCCGAATTTCTGAGAGTTACCTGTTAACCGTGGACACAAACATTTTATTGCCTGTTATCCAAATATAAAAGACAAGAAAAGTCTGATTCTGATTCAGATCAACTCGCTGTTGATTGATGTTACATGCCTATGGTATAGGCATTGGACGTGCCACGCACGGTCTATACTTTCATATCGCAGCAAGGCATTGTGGTTGACCTAGAGCCGGGTCGGATTCGCCAGGATGTAAACAGGGGTTATTGTGCCGCATGACCAGAAGACATTGATCCGTGCGCTGCAGAACCCTGTGTGCTATGACCACCCTATTGGCGAAATCCGTCTGATCGAGACGCATATCTCGTGGGCAATTCTAACCGGCGATATCGTCTACAAGATCAAAAAAGCCGTCAATTTCGGTTTCCTCGATTTTACGACGCTGGATAAACGCCACTTCTACTGCCAGGAAGAAATGCGACTGAACCGGCGGTTTGCCCCCGATCTCTATCTTGATGTCGTTGCGGTGAGGGGTAGCGCGGAGCAACCCTCGTTGCTGGGGGAAGGCGACCCGATTGAATATGCCGTCAAGATGCGCCAGTTTTCCCAGCAGGATCTGCTGAGCAGCATGGCAGCCCGCCATGCTGTTACCAAAGCTCACATAGATGAAATTGTCGGGCTGGTTGCGGACATGCATGCCCAGTCAGCCGTTGCGGGTGACGATCTGCAATATGGACTGCCACGGGATATACATCGCTGGGTCATCGAGAATTTTACACACATCAGGCCGGCGCTGAAGGATGAAACACAACGTCAACAGCTTGATCGCCTGGAACAATGGTGTCAGCGGGAGTTTCAGATCAAGCAGCCTGTGATCCAGGCACGCAAGAGCAGTGGCTTTATCCGTGAATGTCATGGCGATCTGCACCTTGGCAACCTGGCACTCGTTGATGGCCGTATCACGCCGTTCGACTGCATCGAGTTCAATCCCTGTCTGCGCTGGATTGATGTCATGAGTGAGACCGCGTTCCTGATGATGGATCTCCAGGACCGTGGTTACCCGGAGTTGGCATACCGTTTCCTGAATGGTTATCTGCAACGAACCGGGGATTATGCCGGTGTCAGGATCCTGCGCTATTACCTCGTATACCGTGCACTGGTGCGCGCCAAGGTCGCTGTGTTGCGACTGGGTCAGACAGCGATGGCAGCCGACGAGGCAGCCGTCGTGTGGAATGAGTATGAGTCCTATGCGCGACTGGCCCGGAATTTTGCCGGCACTACCACACCGGCCCTGATCATCACGCAAGGTGTATCGGGCACAGGTAAGTCATGGTACGCCTCACGACTGGCCGTCAGTCTGGGCGCAATCCAGGTGCGTTCCGATGTAGAACGCAAGCGCCTGTATGGATATCGTATGTATGAAAATACAGGGTCTGCAGTGCAATCCGGTATCTACACGGAGGCAGCCGGTCTGGAAACCTACGCGCGAATCGCTGATCTGGCCCGGTATGCGATTGAAGGTGGCTATACTGTCATAGTTGATGCGGCCTTTCTGAAGCGCACCGAGCGTGATCGTTTCAGCCATCTGGCCGCGCAGCTCGGGGTAGCGTTTGTGTTACTACATTTTACCGCGGACGAAGATACGCTTCGCAACCGGATACGCAAGCGGCAGGCTACCGGTATGGACCCCTCCGAGGCCGGTGTCGCGGTGTTGGAGGCTCAGCTCAGATCACAGGAACCGCTGATTCACGAGGAGCAGGCGATTGTGATAGAGGCGTCACGGGAACCGTCTGTCGCTGAGATTGCAGCCCGGATTGCGGAAAAGCTGAAACCAATTCCGAATGTATAGGTTCAGCCCTGTTTTCGTCCCCGGTTTTTTTGCCATTTTCAAGGCAGTCAAGAACCAGCAAATATGCCGATACAATAAATATTGTGTGATGCGGTGCCTAGTATATGTACTGGCTTTCGTTCAAGAAGAAGCATGAGCCACCGATCACCGGCCTGGTTTTGCCGGGTGGCGGCGCGCGCAGTGCCTACCAGGCAGGTGTTTTAAAAGCCATCGCCGATATTTTGCCCGGGAATGCCGAGAATCCCTTCCAGGTTATCTGTGGCGCATCGTCAGGCGCCTTGAACGCCGTGCTGCTGGCAAGCAGCGCAAAACAGTTCCGGGAAGGCGTGCGGCGGCTTAATGGCATCTGGGAAAATTTCCATGTTGATAAAGTTTTCAGGACAGATGCCTGGACAGCGGTAAAAAGCGGCTTCCGCTGGGCTGTGACATTTGCCACGGCAGGTCTGGTTAAGGGGCAGCCCCGGTCGGTACTCGATAACAGCCCGTTGCGGGAACTGCTGGAAAGGCACATCCGGTTTGCACGCATACAGCAAGCAATTGACAGTGGTATTCTGCGTGCTGTATCGGTCACTGCTTCCGGGTATACGAGCGGCACTTCGGTAACTTTTTATCAGGGCATCAAGGGTCTGGTACCCTGGAAACGGACACGTCGACTGGGGAGGCCGGAGGAGTTGACGCTGGATCATCTAATGGCGTCGTCTGCAATACCGGTACTGTTTCCCGCGGTAAAACTTCATAATGAATATTACGG
Source organism: uncultured Gammaproteobacteria bacterium (assembly GCA_963773065.1). Lineage (GTDB taxonomy): Bacteria > Pseudomonadota > Gammaproteobacteria > UBA9214 > UBA9214 > CAVQCA01. The sequence goes on along the minus strand of CAVYZN010000017.1, from coordinate 36,065 downwards.
TGATGGATCCATGCGTCAAACCGCGCCGCTGAGTCCCGCCTTGCATATGGGTGCAAACCGACTCCTGATTATCGGGGTCAGAAGTCCGGGTCCTGATCCTGCCCCGGCGAATGGTGTTATTGTCCCTTACCCGACATTTGGACAAATCGCCGGTTATATCTTTGACAATCTGTTCATGGACAGCCTGGATGCTGATATTGAACGCATGCGGCGTATCAACCATACCATTGCGGAGACGAAGGACAAGCGTGTCGAATTCAAGGATACGGCCCTGCGCCAGATCGAGTACCTGATGATTGCACCCAGTCGGGATGTGCGTGAAATTGTGGAGCGCTACGTGGGAAATTTCCCGCTTTCGGTGCGGATACTGCTTATGGGTATCGGCGCGCTGGCGCGTGAAGGCCGTCCACTAATGAGTTACCTGATGTTCGATGCACCCTATTGCAAGGAGCTCATCGATCTCGGTTACCAGGATGCCATGGCGGCTAGGGATCAGATCCTGCATCTGTTGGGTTACGATGAATTGATCGCGTCTGCCTGACCCAGTATGTTGTTGCCGCCGGCCGTTTCTAGCCGGCCTTGGCTTCTTCTAGGACTTGAGGCGGTTCTGATGGCGCCAGCGGTCTACTATGTCATCCACATCCAGATCTTTCAGGCCTGTAACCCACTGGGTGTAAAAATCAACATCCGAGCTGTTTGGCACCGGATTTGGTTTGTTGAATTGCAAGCGTGTAGGCAGTGGCACAGCCGCTCCCATGGCCAGGGCCTCGCCGCGTCCCAGCGATGACAGAACCTCGATGAGATCACGCTCAGCTTCCGGCACCAGGTTGCGGACATAAGCCTGGTCATCCGGGTTGGTCAGACGCAGGCAGATGAAGGTGTTACACTGTGCCAGCACCGTTTCTGACAGCTCGTTCGGGCGCTGGCTGACCACGGCCAGTCCGACACCGTATTTGCGTCCTTCGCGCGCAATGCGCTGCATCGACTGACGGGTGCCTTCGTAGCGTGGATCCTTATCACGCGGTATATAGGCATGGGCCTCCTCGCAGACCAGCAGTATGGGGAAGTCACGATAGTGCGGGTTCCAGTAGTTGAATTCAAAGGCCAGCCGGCCGATCTGGGAGGTGACCGTCGGCCGTACATCAAATGGTACCGTGCTGATATCGATGACCGTTATCTGGCGTTTCGGAGTACCAAGACCTACAAAGTCACGCAGTAATCCACCCAGGGAATCCGACGAGGTGCGATGACTGGGTCTGAGCATGAAGTTGTAACGCACGTCATTCATGCGGCTTTGCAGGCGCATGAGGAACTGATCAAACTTGCCCGCGAGCGGCCCCTTTTCCTTGCCAAAATTGGTGGTCATCTTGTTCGCTTCTTCAAAATAGCCGTAAAGCGCATCGAGCGAAAAGTAGACCGGCGAATCCACGGTCAGGTGGCTGATGCCGAGTTCCTTGTTGGATTTATTGCGCAGGTCATGCACGCTGTCACGCAGGAAGGCAATCTGTGTTGAGGCATTCTCATCATTGCGGTCAATCAGCAGATCTACCAGCTCCGAGAAGGTCATGAGCCAGTAGGGCATTTCAAGATCGCGCGCATCGATATGGCGCACGACATTTTCATCAAAGGCATAATGCTGCTTTCCTTCCCGGTCCTTCCAGGCATATTCCCCGTGCAGATCGAGCAGGATTATGTGGGCATTGGGCATCACCTTGACCGCGCGCTGGATAATGGTGGCGACTGTCCAGGATTTACCGGCACCGGATTGTCCGAGAATGGCGCAATGCCTGCCGAACAGCGTCGCAGGATCAAAGCACACATCAAGAGAGGAGTGGCCCGAGAGTGTTCCGAGGCTGTATCCATGGCTGCGGAATTTCACGAAGATGGATTTAATGTCATCTTCACTGACGGCGTGTACTTCCGCCCCCGCTACCGGATAGCTTTTGACTCCGTTCTCGAAAGTTCCCCCACTGTTTATTTCACCGAGTGGGATCAGCTTGATAGTCCGTTGTTTGACGTTGCGTCGTCCCGGGAGATTATTGGATGGTTCAGAGATATCCTGCTCAACCATTTCGGTTACCATGGCCAGGACGCGAATACCCTTCTGGGTAATTGCCAGATAGGAACCCGGCTGCCCTACCGGTACGCGTTCACCGTTGATCATGGCCCTGGGAAGATTGCCGTCGGTGTCTTCATTCAGTGTCGCGCTGAACAGGCCTGGTCGCACCGCAGTGACCTGGCCGACTAAGGTATTCATATATGTTGTCATTGCCATCATCCTATTGGCCGTGAAAGATTCATGTACATCACGGGTGGTGCAAGTGTACCAATATTTAACTTCTCAGAACGCTACTTTGCGGAAACCGGAATTACCCACGGGTATGGCCGGTCAAACTGCTTGAATTGATCACTATAACGGCGGGTGTGTCTGATGATTTAACATCAGGTATCAAGTAGCGTGGAATTCATAATGTCACGTGTGGCAGGGCCGGATTGTAAACCAGCATGACGACGGGATTGGTTGCCGGCATGGCTGGTTTGATGTGAGAGTGGAGAACCACTGCATTGCTTGGATGCTTGGGTTACCATAACCCAGGGACATACGCTGGCCAGCCTGCGATTAGCTTCCTCTTAAGGCGGTTGCCGGAAGCGGTCGGGTCATCGAGTATGTGCCGGATAAATGCTGCGCCGGTATGCTGGAGTCCGGGGTCAAGGATACATCGCACACTTCATTCGTGGTTATTGTCAGGCAGTAATGACTGATGCTCCGCCGTCACTCAGACGGCAGAGCATCATCTATCTGTATCAATTGTAATAGCGGGTGGGCTGCCCGCCGCTATAACGGTACATGTTTCTGAACTGATCCCGGTAATAGACAACAGCGCTGTTACCAGCTGCCTTTACATCGAAGACCTTCCAGCCATCTTTGCTCTTGTAAAACCGGAAATCGAGTTTTGTAGGGTATCCAGCAGGCTGCATGATCCAGGCACTGACCGTAACTTCATCACTGCCATGCCCGCGAGGCGTGAGATACCGGATGGGCTGGTTGGAATAGGTGGTAAGTTTCTGTGCCAGCGTTGTTAGGAAGGACGTGGTGAGTTTTTCCTGCATTTCCGCCCGTTGTGCGGCATTCATCTCGCGCCATGCCGGTCCGGCAGCCCAGCGTGTCATGTAGGCAAAATCAAAATATGGGGCAATTTCCTTTTCCAGGTAGGCCATTGCCTGTGCGCGATTCTGTGCACCCCCGCCGCGGATAAATGACGTCAGTTTGGTAACGCCATCTTTGAGAATAGCAGCCGGCGTACCTGCTTCAGCCTGGGGTGACTGGTGGCCGCGATACTCCCCCCCGCTATAGGGTGCATATGGTGGTGCGTATGGTGTGTAAGGAGCGGCAGGGGCGGGTACAGATATGGAAGTTAACAGAACCAGGAGTATGGCTATAACTTTATCTTTCATGTAGGCCTCTGTGTATGCGGTTAGTTGATTAAAACGACAACAGGCCAAGTATTCGCTAGCCTGACTGAATCCGCTTTATACAGCAGATGGATGATAGATGCCAGCACATGCACGTCCCTGTGCAGATGCTGACAAATTGACTGCGTGTTACTCGCTCTTGGTAGCGGGTGCGGCAGGAGCTGCCGCCGGGGGAGCATAAACAGGAGCACCATAGGCACCGGGATAACCACCATAGGGACCACCCCAGCCACCATAACCCGGATAGCCACCATAGCCATAGCCATAATAGCCGGGATAACCGTAGCCATAACCATAACCACGTCCATAACCATAACCACGCCCACGACCATAACCACTGCCGTGGCCGCCAGCGCTCATGCTGAAGTCCATATCACCCCAGCCGTCACCCCAGCCATCACCCCAGCCGTCATTACCCCAGCCGTCGCCCCAACCACCGGGACCACCACCCCACGGACCGCCGCCCCACCAAGCCTGGGCGGAGGTTATCGGGAGAGCCGCAATACCGGCAATGAAAGCTGCTGCAATGGAAGTTTTCACTGTATTCATAAAGCTTGCACTCCTTTATTGAAGTTAAACACAGATATGTCTCGGTTGAAGACGATATCCATTACTGTGGTAGTTGCCTGCTGAGTATTTTGATTTAAGTCAAATGTACACCAGTTTATTAATATATTTCTAAGCTTGATGTTGTAGTAACTTGACTTTAATCAACAACTAGCGACTCCAAACCATAGCACACAGTTAGGTTTCTGGCGAGTGGTTTTCTGTATGCGAACATGTGTTCCATGTATCTGATTTCAATAGCTGTATTTTGTTTCACTGCAAGCTTGGCCCTAGCTGCGTAATGAGGCAGGGATGGTTTGGTTAATTTGGCAGTTCCCCGCACCTGTCAATGCAGGGGAAATCCTCATGGCCCGGTCAGTGTCGCCGTTTCCCTAGTCCATGCTCGCCGTTGCAGGAATCAATTCGTGATCACGGTTATGCCATCTGGCGTGTCCAGCGCGTGGGTATTGGGTTCACCGGCATGGGTTACAAAACGGATAAATACAGGATCGTGTTCTTTGGGAAGATCGACGAGGTCAGGAACCTTGCAGAGAAAGAGCAGTCAGATGATTCCCTATCTGCCACCGATGCGGTCGATCGGTTTATTTTCTAGCGCTTGGAAAGTGACCTTCGTACTATCTTCCATGATGTGAGTACCTCCGAATGAAAACGGGCAGTCGATTGACGTGCCGGGCGGGTGATCATGTATGCGTTGGCAAGAAGGTTCCCGCCGGAACAATGGGCTCTGTTTTCTATTCTAATTGTGTGTGCGAGCCGGATTATCGGATGTTTCATCCCTGAGGCTGTCAAATTCAGTTATGTTGGGGCAAAACTCGCGAGGGGTACTGATTTCCCGCCGGTCATCAGCAAGATATGCATCGCAGGCAGTCGAGGCATCGCACTTCTGGCAGTTACTCATATGGCCGGTGATTGCAGAGGGGGGGAATTTGCACACATAGTCACGAATATTGATGTTCAGGCTTTGCAACATCCTACCAAGTCGGCATATTGCGTACGCGTGTCATGAGTTCCTCACGTTTCGCTTCCAATGCGCAATAATCCTGGACCCGCTGGCAGGTTAGAAAGGTGCCGCCCATGATAATGGTTATTACCAGACTGGCGATGATCAGGATGATGAGTAGTTCCACGTGATTTCCTCTTTTTTAATCGCCAGAATTATCTTCATTATTCAGTTTACGCAGAGGCAGCAACTTGATCTTTGTCAATTCTGTCGTGCATATTCATGCCGGCTTAACGCCGATCATCAACTTATTGCTGATTAAGCACCTGAATATCCCATTGATACTCGCTACATCCGGCAACAAATCCGCATCCGACGACCGCGGTTTTGTGGACATTTCTGTTGATCAGTGCAGATTTCCTAGAAGCTACTGATAAACGTTGCTCGACATGAGAGTGCCATGACTTGCGTCGATGTTCGCCTGGAAGGTAGTGATAAAAAATCGGCTATAGCCATCTAGGCGGGCCGGTGTGGTTAATTTATGTGTCTGATTAATTGAAGATTAATTAACAAATCTCAGCTCGTTTTACAAACCGATTGAATTATGATTCGTTATATCGATAGTCACGGGCAGTTTGGATGGGTGTCATGACACATTTTGCGATGCTTTATCAGGAAGCGTTGGTTATGTTCCAGGACTGGCTGGACGCGGCTTGCAAGACTGATTTGCGTGAACCGACCGCAATGACGCTTGCCACGGCGAATGCGCAAGGCCGGCCATCGGCTCGCACTATGCTGTTGAAGAGTTTTGACGAGCGCGGCTTCGTTTTCTTTACCAACAGCCAGAGTCGCAAGGGTGATGAGCTGCTGGAAAATGCCTACGTCTCGCTGTGTTTCTTCTGGCAGCCATTGATGCGCCAGGTGCGCATCGAGGGGGGTGCGTACCCCATCAGTGCACAAGAATCTGATAACTATTGGGAGACTCGCCCGCGTGACAGTCAACTTGGTGCTTGGGCATCACAGCAGTCCAGGCCCCTGGATGCCCGGGAAGCGCTCGAGAAAAGAGTGGCGGAGGCGCATGCCAGGTTCCTGGATGACACGGTCCCACGCCCGCCGCACTGGATTGGCTATCGAGTTATTCCGGTACGGATTGAATTCTGGAAGTCCGGCTGGCATCGACTGCACGAACGGGTGCTATATGAGAAGCGTGCGGACGGTTGGTCCAAGACGCTGTTGTATCCTTGATGCGGACCCCTGTAACAATCGGCAACCTTGTTTTCCTTGATCAAGGACCGCGGTTGTTTGCCCTACCGGCTTGATTTCCAGCAGGCCGTGCATCCGGCGATTGCACCTTGATTACGCATACTCAGGTAAACAGCGCCCGGCTGGGTAAGGACATTACGTGGTCTAATGCAGTCGTTGTTCCTCATCACCAGCTTGCAGAGGATGGTGCCATGCGGCAACGGATAAGTGATTCGTTCAATCGGAAAGTCCATGGTCCCCTCCGCCGTTTTTGCCAGCGAACGGTTCAGCTCACTCGCTTGTTTCTGTCCACACGCCAGGCCTGTTCGCTCAAGCGAGTGAGGCCCTGTTCCCTGAATCTCGCTTTTGATTTAAGAATATCGGTTCGGCAAAGTAGCTGAACGGAATAAGTCTCCGCGAACAGCCGTGATACCTCCGCATCGCTCACCGAGAACGGCGGCCCCCCCATCTCAGACTGATTGTACTCAAGGGTCACCAGGAGTCCTGCTGGCATGCGGGTCCAGCAGGGTTGAAAGGTGGGCGACGTAACGGGGACGCATGTCTGGCGGCAGGGCAATCAACGCCGCCCGGTCATATACGCCCTGGCAGTTCCCGATGTCGCCTTTTTCCAATTCAAAGAAATCACCGCACAGGATTTCAAGTGCATCGATCCTCCACCGTATGAAGCGGGATTCCCGGGTTGCGGCGGGCGTGAGCCGGTTTTCGGCGAAGAAGGATTCCACCGCAATCGGACTGATCTCGACGCCCACCACAGAGTACCCCTGCTGCAGCAGCCAGAACATATCCCGGCTTTTGCCGCACAGGGGTACAAAGACGCGTGCGCCCGTGTTCAGCCCCAGGGACGGCCAGTAGCGGATGAGATAGGGATTGATATCACCCTGATGAAAACCGATCTGATTCGTTTTCCAGCGTTCATGCCAGAAGTCCGGATCCATGATATGTCTCGCCTGTTGTTGTTCAGAAAAGGTACTATCAATATGCGTTCCCGTGGGTGCCGGGTAAACATACACCCCGTGGAATCCCTCCGCCCGCATGCGTGGGAGTCTGGTGGAATGACACCCGATCCAGCCCCCGGTGTATTCGCTTAGAAACAACAAATTTGCAGGGTATATCCATCATGGACACGCCAGCGACAGATCCGTTCACCGCGGCCTTCCGCGGCCGGTTCCGGAACGTCCTGCGCTGGGAACAACTGGAGCAGCTCTGGGAGGTGCTGCGCCGCGACGCGGATAATGGATGGCACATCTATGTTACCGGCGAAGCACCGCCGGGAGAACCGGTAAGCGGAGAGCTGTTGCGAACTTTCCTGTCGGAGATAAACCAGTTGCTGCGCCAGGAACACGATGAGGATTATTGCGGCATCGTGTATGCCGACTCGTTCGAATCACCGCAACTCGTCAAGATCTTCGATCCCAACAACCTGGGCGTATCCTGTGGTTACAGCGAGAACCCGCCCTTGCCCGGCTGGATACTTTCCAAATTGCGGCCCTCTGACCTCAACGCGAATGCCTGGTTGCCGGCCAGCCGCCGGCGCTGGTGGCGGCGTTTGTTGGGCGCATAACACATCACGCTGATCCGGCTGGACTGCGGGCGCACGGTCCGGGATGGGCTTGCCGGGACACGCCGTGAATACATCCCTGTAGGCTCGGGTGCCGCCGTCCTGGCGTCACACGGTCCCGGCGAGCCCATCCCGGACCCACTGGAATGACTCGTGTCGGTCTTAGTAACTGTCTGATCCCATGACGTGCCCTGTTGGCTTGCAACTTGCCGTAGCTGCCTGGGCTCACAATACGCAGAGCGGGCGGTTCGCCTGCGCCCGCAACAGGTTTGCAGTAAGATGAAGTTGATTCCAGCCGTTCCCGGTCGTGTCCAGTCATGTCAGAGAAGCCCGTTGTTCACCTGTCCGTTTCCGGTATGAGTTGTGCCGGTTGTGTATCCAGCGTTCAGAAGGCGCTGCAGGCGGTGCCGGGTGTGGCCTCGGCCGAGGTCAATTTCGCCGAACATACGGCACGGGTGACTGGCGAGGCGCCGGTCGAAGCGCTGGTCAAGGCCATCGTTGCCGCCGGTTATAACGCCGCCGAAATGACCGGCCCGGAAGACCTGGCCGAACGGGAGGCCCTCGAAGCCGGCCATTACCGCCGCCTGCTGCGCAAGGCCATGCTGGCTGCGCTGGTCGGTGCGCCGCTGATGGCCGGTGACTGGCTGGGTCTGTTGCCGGCTGTCTCCTATCCAAAGGGCTCGCTGTTCTGGCTCGGTGCCGGAATCGCCACGCTCACCGTGCTGATCTACTCGGGAGGCCACTTTTTTACCGGCGCCTGGCAGTCCCTGCGCCGTCATAACGCCAACATGGACACCCTGATTGCGCTGGGTACCGGCAGCGCGTGGCTGTATTCCATGGCGGTGGTGCTGTTTCCCGAGCAGATACCCACCCTGGCCCGACACGCCTATTTCGAGGCCGCCGCCGTGATACTCGCGTTGCTCAATCTCGGCGCAGCGCTCGAGCTGAAGGCGCGGAGCCGCTCGTCGCAGGCCATTAAAAAGCTGATTGGTTTGCAACCCCGGACCGCCCGCGTGATCCGCGAGGGGAGGGAAACGGACATTCCGATCGAGAGGGTCGGGCTCGATGAAACCGTCCGCATCCATCCCGGCGAGAAGATCCCGGTCGATGGCCTCATCATCGAGGGACGCTCCAGCGTCGATGAATCCATGCTGACGGGGGAGCCGCTGCCAGTGGACAAAGCTCCGGGTGATGAGGTTGTCGGCGGTACGCTCAACCGGACCGGCAGTTTCCTGATCAGGACCAACCGCATCGGCAAGGATACGGTGCTGGCGCATATCATCGAGATGGTGCGCACGGCGCAGGGCTCCAGGCCACCGGTGGCCCGTTTGGTCGACCGGGTGACCAGCGTCTTCGTGCCCGCCGTGCTGCTGATATCCGTCATGACATTCCTGGCGTGGTTCAATTTCGGGCCCGATCCAAGGACCGGTTACGGCATCGTGACCGCCATAACCGTGCTGGTGATCGCCTGCCCCTGCGCCCTGGGGCTTGCGACCCCGATCTCCATCATGGTGGGCATCGGCAAGGCGGCGGAACAGGGTATCCTGATCCGCAATGGCGAAGCATTGCAGCGCGCCCGTCAGGTGACCACGGTCGTGCTCGACAAGACCGGTACGGTCACGGAAGGGCAGCCCCGGGTGATGAGCGTCGAGATGGCATCCGGTTGGGATGAATCCGGCCTGCTCGCTTTTGCCGCCGGTGTCGAGGCCGGGTCGGAACATGCCATGGCCGGGGCGATCGTGGCGGCCGCGCGCTCGCGCGCGATCGAACCGGCACGGGTGCAAGGATTCGAGGCGATAGCCGGACACGGGGTGAGCGGCAAGATCGAGGGGCGCAGGGTGCTGCTGGGCAACGCCAAACTGCTGCATGACCATGGCATAAACATCGGCGCCCTGCTGCGCCAGTACGAAGCCCGGGCCGCCGCGGGCCAGTCGTCGGTCTTCGTCGCCGTCGATGATGAGCTGGCGGGCATGATCACCGTCGCCGATCCCGTCAAGGCGGATTCGGCCGCGGCGATCACACGCCTCAAGGCGCGCGGCCTGCGGGTGGTGATGCTGACCGGGGATGCACGCGCCACGGCGCAGGCCGTGGCGCAGGCTGTCGGCATTCCTGAATTCCTGGCCGAGGTGTTGCCAGATGGCAAGGCGGCGCACGTCGCCGCCCTGCAGGAACGGGGCGAAGTTGTGGCGATGGTCGGCGACGGCATCAACGATGCGCCGGTACTGGCGCGCGCCGATGTCGGGTTTGCGCTCGCTACCGGCACGGATGTCGCCATCGAAAGCGCCGATGTGACGCTGATCGGCGGATCCCTGCAGGGCGTGGCCGATGCCATTGCCATTTCCCATGCCACGGTGCGCAATATCTGGCAGAACCTGTTTGGGGCGTTCGTCTATAACAGCCTCGGTATCCCGATTGCCGCCGGCGCGTTTTACCCGCTCACCGGCATGCTGCTCAATCCGATGATAGCCGGGGCGGCCATGGCACTGTCGTCGGTGACTGTCGTCAGCAATGCGAACCGTCTGCGCCGGTTTCGTCCCGGCGCGGGTACTTTATGAGCCCCGATCTCTGGGTGAACATCGCTGGCTGCGTGCTGATGGCGCTGATTGTCTGGTGGTTCTGGCTGGCCAAATAGGCATTCCGGATTGCATTACTATTTTTAACCTGCTGTTTCATAAGGATCTGGAACCCCGTAGTTGAATAATATTACTCTTTTTTAATAGACTAGCTCCCCTCGTGCGGTGATACTGCACGCATCAGTTTGCAAACCGAACGTTATTTCGTTCTCCTTTACCAGGTATATGAACAGTTCCAACAACCCAGTGGAGTCAGGAAAATGAAGAAACTTGCGAGTGTGATTACGATGGGCGTATTGCTTGGTCTGAGCGGTGCCGTGCTGGCCGCCGGTGACGCGGCGGCAGGCAAGGCCAAGGCCTCCGCGGTCTGCGCCGCTTGCCACGGTGCCGACGGCATGAGCCCCGCCACCTTCCCGCTGTACCCGAACCTGAAGGGGCAGAAGGCGGGTTATCTCGTCAAACAGCTCAAGGCCTTCCGTGACGGGACCCGTACCGACCCTGTGATGAGCAGCATGGCCAAGCCGCTGACGGATGCGGACGTCGAGAACGTCGCCGCGTATTTCAGCAGCCTGTAACCAGCAGTCTGTTACCGGCAGGCCGGTGGCCTGCCGGTATTCTCCTCAACTTTTTCCGACAAACCCTTCCGGCGCACCGGCCCCTGCGTAAATCAGGCGATGATTGACGAACAGGATGACCGTCAGCAGCAGCAGGGCGCCGGCCTGGTGGGTGGCGGCCAGTGCGGTCGGCACATGCAGCAGCAGGGTAGAGATGCCCAGCGTGACCTGCAAAAGGGCGGCGGCCAGCAGGGCATGCACGCCGACGCGCGCTGGTCCTGAAATCGGGTAACGCCGCGCCACCCGCCAGAAGATCACAACACTCACAAACACGAGGGTGGCCAACAGGCGGTGGTCGAACTGCACCGTCGCGATGTTCTCGAAGTAGTTACGCCACGCCGGCGCCAGCATGAACATGGCCTCGGGTATCCAGCGGCCGTCCATCAGCGGAAAGGTGTTGTAGGCAAAACCCGCCTTTAGCCCGGCCACGAAGCCGCCGGAAAGTGCCGTGATGAAGACTAGACAGCCCAGCAGCGCGGCGAACCGGCGCAGGCCGCGCGGCGCAGGTGATGGCGCCACCCGCTCAGCGTTCGTCCACAGGCCGAGGGCAACCCAGAGCATGTAGGCATAAATGACGAGGGCCGCCGCCAGGTGTGCCGTGAGCCGGTACTGGCTGACGTGCGGGTTGTCCACCAGGCCGCTTTTGACCATGTACCAGCCGAGCACGCCCTGCAGCCCGCCCAAGGCGAACATTGTAACCAGCTTGGGTATCAGCGGCCGGCGTATGCGGCCGGAGAACAGGAAGAAGAGAAACGGGAGCAGGAACACGAGCCCGATGGCGCGTCCCAGGAGGCGGTGGGCGAACTCGAACCAGTAGATCTGCTTGAAGCCGTGCAGGTCCATGCCGACGTTGATCTTCTGGTATTCGGGTGACTCCCGGTAGAGGCTGAAAGTCGCCTCCCACTCCGCCTCGCCGAGTGGCGGCACGACGCCGAATATCGGGTCCCACTCGACCATCGACAGCCCCGAGCCCGTCAGTCGGGTCACGCCGCCGAGTACCACCATGGCATAGACCATGGCGCAGCAGATCATGAGCCACAGGGCAAGCTGGCGGTCATGGGCTGCCCGGGCAGCCTCGGTTACCGATGAAACAGCGGGTGGGTGCATCGCTACCTCCTTGGCCGCTCAGAAGCCGGTATTTGTCGGTTCGCTGGAATGCGCGCATTCTACTCGACATGTGCCCGGCGCTACGTGCATCAACTGAACCGGTAATTCTTCGGCACGACCACGATGCCGTTGGCGGAGAGGGTAAACCGCGACCTGTCTTTCCCGGGATCCAGGCCGATGGTTTCGCCGGCAGGCACCTGGACACCCTTATCGATGATGCAGTTGCGCAGTTTCACGTTATCGCCGATGCGCACCCGCTCAAACAGGATGGAATCCCTGACCACGCTCTCATCGCCCACATAGACGCGCGGAAAGAGAAGCGAATGCTGCACGCTGCCCCCGGCGATGATCACGCCTCCCGCGATGATGGAGTTGATGGAAATACCCTCATTGCCCGATGCGCCGGGAACCGTGCGTGCCGGCGGCGGCTGTGACTGGTAGGTGCGGATGGGCCAGTCATCCTGGTAGAGGTTTAGCGAGGGGACCGGCCTGAGCAGATCCATGTTGGCCTCGTAGTAGGAATCGATGGTTCCCACATCGCGCCAGTAATTGTCCGGCGAGACACGGCCGGAGGACACGCCGAAGGGGTAGGCGCAGACGCGGTGTGTTCTGATCAGTCCCGGCAGGATGTCGTTGCCGAAGTCGTGGCCCGAGCCCGCTTTCCCATGATCCGCTTCCAGGGTCTCGAGCAGCAACTGTTTGGAGAAGATGTAGATGCCCATGGAGGCCAGGCAGTGTCCGGGGTCGCCGGGTAGGGTTTGCGGACTGGCCGGTTTTTCAGCGAATGCCACGATCCGCTGGTCGTCAGCGACGCTCATGATGCCGAACTGGCCGGCCTCGGCGCATGCCACCTTCATGCACGCGATGGTGACATGCGCCTCGTGGCGGTTATGAAACTTGAGCATGGCGGCGTAGTCCATGCGATAGATGTGGTCGCCCGAAAGGATCAGAACGGTGTCTGCATTCGCGCGCTCCAGCAGAAACAGGTTCTGGTGGATGGCATCCGCGGTGCCGGTGTACCAGGTTTCACCCTTGCGCATCTGGGGCGGTACGGGGGTGATATATTCACCGAGCTCGGGATTGAAGATCGACCAGCCATCACGCAGGTGCTTGTGCAGGGAATGTGACTTGTATTGCGTCAGCACCAGCACCTGGCGCATGCCGGAATGCAGGCAGTTGGCTAGGGTGAAATCAATGATCCGGTATTTGCCGCCAAAAGGCACGGCCGGTTTCGCACGGTCCCTGGTGAGTGGATGCAAGCGTGCCCCGACGCCCCCGGCGAGCAGTATCGTCAAAACATTATGCGACATGAAGCAACCTGGATGGTGAGTCGTGCGGACCGATAACCGATTGGCTGGCGGATTATACCCGCTTGATCAGACAATGACCCGTCATGCTCCCGTTACCCGCCGCTCGAGTGGCGGCCCGGGGAGAATAGGGGGCCGGTGGAGAATGCGTCTTAGAGGATTTCGGCGCGCACGACCTTTCCATCGGGATCGAGGTACAGCCGCAACTGGCCAAAACAACTGACTCTGCCTGCCAGACATCCGGCGCCTTCCATCAGCAGCTCGTCGAACTTAACATCCACGAGGACTTCGTCGTCACTTTCCCAGATGACGCTGAAGTGCAGTGAGTCATTGTCGATCCACCCGTTCTGGGAACAGAAACGGGATAGTTCCCGACAGCATTTCAGGTAGGCTTCAATCGTTGACATCTATAAACGGAGGCGACACGCGGAGTTGTGCCGCTGGGGTCTTCACCCATAGTCCGTGATTTGACGGGTGTGGCTTTGCCTCGTTCAGTACGAAGCGATGGTGGGGATCTTCAACGGCGATATCAAGATAGGCGCGGCGGGTCTCTTCCGACTCGAAGTAAATCTTGATGGCGAGATGCCCCTCCCCCTCGACGACGAACGGTTTGAATTCCGGATTAAGAATGTTCTCACCGGTAATTGGATCAGTTGTCGTGATAATCACGCTTTCCCTCCAACCTGTTCTGTTATCTCATTAATAACCTCATGCTGAAAGTATAGAACGTTAATGGCGCCATGCAAGCCATGGATCGGAATGGTTTTATGGCCGAAAGGTGATTAACAGGACTTATCACGGATCCGGGTGCGGGAGTTGAATGGCTGGATGACATTCCGCCAACGCCAGGTGCAGGGGGGCTGTTCGAAGGGGCGGATAAACCCGCCCCGTCGACAGGCACGCGTACCGCTCAGGCGCTCGCCCGGTTATCCAGCATGCTCTGGATGATCGGCGCCAGGATGATTTCCATGGCGAACCCCATTTTCCCGCCCGGCACCACAATGGTGTTGCGCCGCGACATGAACGATTCCCGCAGCATGATGAGCAGGTCGGGAAAGTCGACGTCGAATTTCGCCGGGTCCTTGAAGCGTATCACCACGAAGCTTTCATCCGGGGTCGGGATGTCGCGGGCGATGAACGGGTTGGAGGTATCGACGGTCGGCACCCGCTGGAAATTGATATCGGTGCGCGAGAACTGCGGGGTGATGAAGTGCACGTAATCGTACATGCGCCGCAGGATGGTGTCCGTGACAGCCTCGGCGGAGTAGCCGCGCTGGGAGCAGTCCCGGTGGATCTTCTGTATCCATTCCAGGTTGACGATCGGCACCACCCCGATCAGCAGATCGACATACTGGGCAACATCGGCCGTTTCGGTAACCACGCCGCCATGCAGGCCCTCGTAGAACAGCAGGTCGGTGCCGGATTCGATGTCCTCCCAGGGGGTGAACTCGCCGGGTTTTTGACCGTAGGGTTTGGCTTCTTCCTCGCTGTGCAGGTAGTAACGCCGTTTGCAGGCCCCGGTATCGCCATAGGTCTTGAAGGTCTCTCCCAGCTTGTCGAAGAGGTTGGCCTCCGGCCCGAAGTGACTGAAGCTGTGGTTGCCCTCCTTCTCGGCTTTCGCCATGGCCACCTTCATTTCGGCACGGTCATGGCGGTGGTAGCTGTCACCCTCGATGATGACGGGATTGACGCCCTCGCGCAGAAAGATATGTTCAAACGCCACCTTGACCGTGGTGGTGCCGGCGCCGGATGAACCGGTAACTGCGATGACAGGATGTTTTCTGGACATGAGAGGCTCCTCGTCCGTATCTATTGGGAAATCTGTTCGGGTTCCGACTTCAGGCGCATACCGACGGCGCTGTCACGATACATTGACATGTTGCGATACCGTCACCGTCGAACCAAAGGCGCGTATTGAACCACTATTACGCCGCCGGTCTCAAGTTCATTACCCCGGCCAATCACTGAAGATTATCTCTTTATCGGATGAAACAACAGACTGTTGGAGGGTCCGGGTGGCGTGCCGGCCTGTTTCAGATCCGCTCGAAAAGCAGATCCCGTACCCCGTGGCCGAGGCGCTGGCCGCGTTCCTCAAACCTGGTTACCGGCCGGTAATCGGGGCGGGGTACATAGTTACCGGCTCCCGCGCGGTTGCGAAATGACGCCGCGCCCGCCATGACCTCCAGCATGTGTTGCGCGTAGTTCTCCCAGTCGGTGGCCAGATGCAGGATACCGCCGGGTTGCAGCTTGCGCGCCAGCAGATCGACAAAACCGGGCTGGACGAGGCGCCGCTTGTGATGGCGCTTCTTGGGCCAGGGGTCCGGAAAAAACAGCAGCACCCGCTCGATCGCGGCATCGGGCAGGCAATCCTTAAGCACCTGGACGGCGTCCGCGCAGATGATCCTGACGTTGCCCAGATCACGCCGTTCGAGCTCCAGCAGCAAATGCCCGACGCCGGGCCGGTGGACCTCGATGCCGATGAAATCCACGCCGGGCTCCATGACTGCCATGCAGGCGAGCGATGCGCCGTTGCCGAAGCCGATCTCCAGTGTGCGCGGCGCGTGGCGCCCGAAACAGATATCCAGATCGAGGTGTGCCCCGGCCTCCAGCCCATAACGCGGCCACAGATGCGTCAGCGCCTGTTCCTGGGCGCGGGTAATCCGGCCTTCCCGCCGCACGAAGGAGCGGATGGTTCGCGAGTGAGGGTTCGTGGTGTTCAAGTTGATCTCATGGCGGCGTGCGCGTGCGAACCCGTAATCAAAAAAGTGAAAAGTAATGAAGTGAGAAGTGAAGCGTGAGAAGGAATGCTTGATTTCTCAACCGGGCTGACGAGAATTCTGCTCACTTCTCACTTCTCACTTCTCACTTCTCACTTCTCACTTCTCACTTCTCACTTCTCACTTCTCACTTCTCACTTCTCACTTCTCACTTCTCACTTCTCACTTCTCACTTCTCAAGCTCAGAAAAACGTCCCGTCGATGGGCGAGGAGGCGCTGGCGTAGCGCTTGCGCGGGATGCGCCCGGCGCGGAAGGCTTCGCGGCCGGCTTCGATGGCTTTTTTCATCGCCGCGGCCATCAGGACCGGGTCCCTGGCGCCCGCGATTGCGGTGTTCATCAGGACTCCGTCACAGCCCAGTTCCATGGCGATGGCGGCATCCGAGGCGGTGCCCACGCCGGCATCCACCAGGATGGGTACGCCGGCGTTCTCGACAATGGTCAGGATGTTGTAGGGGTTGCGGATGCCGAGCCCGGAGCCGATCGGCGCGGCGAGCGGCATGACGGCGACGCAGCCCATGTTCTCGAAACGTTTGGCCATGATCGGGTCGTCGTTGGTGTAGACCATGACCTGGAAGCCTTCCCGCACCAGGATCTCGGTGGCCTTGACGGTCTCCACGATGTCCGGAAACAGCGTCTTTTCATCCCCCAGCACTTCCAGCTTGACCAGCTCATGACCGTCCAGCAGTTCCCGCGCGAGACGGCAGGTGCGCACGGCATCCTCGGCCGTGTAGCAGCCGGCGGTATTGGGCAGCAGGGTGTACCGCTCGGGCGAGATGACCTCCAGCAGGTTCGGCTCGCCCGGGCGCTGGCCGATATTGGTGCGGCGGATGGCCACGGTGACGATTTCCGCGCCGCTTGCTTCGGTGGCGGCGCGGGTCTCCTCCAGATCCTTGTACTTGCCGGTGCCCACCAGCAGGCGGGATCGGTATTCGACGCCGGCGATGACCAGTGGATCGGCGGCCGGCCGGGGCTGTGACTGCATGACTGTGGACATGATGGCTCGACTCTTTGATACTTCGTTTCCGTCAGGGCGCCAGGGTAACCGATCAGCCGCCGCCGATGGCATGCACGATCTCGACCCGGTCACCCGGGTTCAGGCGATGGGTGGCGAAGCTGCCGCGTGGAACAATAGCCTGGTTGACTTCCAGGGCCAGGCGTCTGTTGCCAAGACCCAGCGCGCCGATCAGCTCGCCGGCGCTCAGGTTGTCCGGGACATCCCGCGGGGAACCGTTCACTATGATATTCATGACATGGCTTTTGAAGCACCCGAGCACAACCGGAGGCTATTCTACCGCAATCCCGTGTGCCGCGATCATGTCCATGGGAAATAGCCGGTTATGACGCAATGGACCGAGGATATCATCTCGGCCGAGATCGCCGGTACCCTTGACGGCCTGCTCTACCAGCGGGTCCGGCGCACCCCGGACAACCTCGCCTACCGCAGCTATGATGCCAGCCGCCAGATCTGGGCGGAAACCACCTGGAGCGACGTCGGACGGGCCACGGCGCGCTGGCGGGCCGCGCTCGCGGCCGAGGAACTCCTGCCGGGCGAACGGGTTGCCGTGCATCTGCGCAGCAGCAAGGAATGGGTGTACTTCGACCAGGCGGCGCTCTCCTGCGCCCTGGTGGTGGTGCCGCTCTATACCGATGACCGTCCGGAAAACATCGCCTACATCCTCAGGGACTCCGCCGCCAGGTTGTTGCTGGTGCAGGATGTCGCCGGCTGGAAACGCCTGGCGCCGGCCCTGAAAAGCCATGAGGAACTGAAACGGGTATTGATCCTGGGCGCACCGGAGTCGCCGGCGGACGAATTCGCCGCGGATGAACGGGTGCGTTTCGTGCAGGACTGGCTGCCCGCGGAGTCCCGCGCCCTGGTGCGGCGCCGGGGCGATCCCCACGCGCTCGCCTCCATCGTCTATACCTCCGGCACGACCGGCCGGCCCAAGGGCGTGATGCTGAGTCATTACAACATGCTGTCGATCGCGCACGCCGCGCTGACCATGATCGATGTTTACCGGGAGGACCTGTTTCTTTCCTTCCTGCCGCTCTCGCATACCCTGGAACGCACCGCCGGCTATTATCTGCCCATGATGACCGGCTCCACCGTGGCCTATGCGCGTTCGGTACCGCAACTGGCCGAGGATCTGCTGACGGTCAGGCCGACGGTGCTCATAGCCGTGCCGCGGATTTTCGAGCGGGTATTCATCCGTCTCCACGGCCAGATGGCCAAGCAATCCGGCCTCGCCCGCGCCCTGTTCCGGATCACCACCCGGGTCGGCTGGCGGCGTTTCGAACGCCAGCAGCAGCGCGCCGGCTGGCGCCCGGAGCTGCTGGCCTGGCCGTTCCTGAAACGGCTGGTGGCGGACAAGGTCACCGCCAAGCTGGGCGGGCGCCTGCGCCTGGCGGTCAGCGGCGGCGCGGCCCTCCCGGTGCCGGTGGCGAAAACCTTCATCAGCCTCGGTGTGCCGATCCTGCAGGGCTACGGTCTCACGGAGACCAGCCCAGTGATCAGCGTGAACCTGCCGCTCGACAACGATCCGGCGAGCGTGGGCGTCCCCCTGAACGGCGTCGAGGTGCGCATCGGTGAGAATGACGAACTGCTGGTGAAAACCCCGGGCCGGATGCTCGGCTACTGGAACAATCACGCCGCCACCGCCGAGATGATCGACCCCGACGGCTGGCTGCACACCGGGGACCAGGCGCGCCTCGACGCACGGGCACATCTACATCACCGGGCGCATCAAGGACATCCTGGTGCTCTCAAACGGCGAGAAGGTCCCGCCCATGGACATGGAGATGGCCATCTGTCTCGATCCGCTGATCGACCAGGCATTGATCGTCGGGGAGGGCCGGCCCTACCTGGCCGCCATCCTGGTGCTCAATCCGGACGGCTGGCTGGGGCTCGCCCGCCACTATGGCCTGGACGACTATGCGGATGCCAGCCTGGAAGATGAAAAATTGCGCAACCACTTCGTCACTGTGATCAAACAACACCTCGCCGACTTTCCCGGTTACGCGAAGGTGCGGCGGGTAATCCTGGTGCGCGAGCCCTGGACGGTGGACAACGGCCTGCTCACGCCCACGCTCAAGGTGAAACACGCCCCGGTGCTGGCGAAATTCGCCGACCGGATCGAGGCCCTGTATGCCGGCGGGCCGGAATGACGGGGCAGGTGCGCGTAAGGACGCTTACCAGCTTACGTAGGCGAAGCCTTTTTCCTGCAGCAGCATGACGTCTTCGACGCCGATGGGAACCACCTTCGCGTAATCCACCAGGTCTTTCTCCGTCCAGTGCAGCGACGTCATGGTATTGCCGCAGGCGTGGAAGGACACGCCGTAGACCGCCAGCGAACTGGCGCGCTGCTGCAGTTCATGCGGAATGGGGCGCAGCGGATGTTTTCCCAGCAGGTGCAGGCCGGCCCCGAACACGGCGAACACGATCTCGACGTCGTCGCCGTACTTGCGCAGCAACTCACCCGCCGAAAACAGCACGTGCTCCAGGTAATCCGGATCGGCCTTGTTGCACTGATAGACGATATGGTGCGCCGAGTCCTCCTCGAGATGGCTCTCGGTGTGATGCGCCTGCGCCGCCCGGATGCCGAACACCCCCCCAGCAGGGCGACGGATTTCAGGATGGCGCGGCGGGACTGGCTGAAGAGTTTGCCGTTGGGCATCGGGGTGTCTCCTCGGGGTGATGGCCGTCGTTATTGTTGGTTATGGCCCACTTGCCCCGCTTTGGTTCCCCTGGCAAAGGCGGAGCGGCAGGCGTTCGGTGAGGGCGGGGTTATTCTCCCTTATGGGCTCCCTGTTCGTTCTCGAGCGCCTTTTCCGTAATCTCCTTGTAGAGACCGAGCATGCGCATGGCCAGCTCCTGCCATTCCGGATGGGCATCCAGCAGGGGCTTGAGTTGCGCGGTATTCGCGAAAACTTCCTCCAGGAAGGCGATGTCCATGTCATCCAGCAGTCCGCCCTGATCGACCTTCGCCTTGAGCGCCAGCGCCATGGGCAGTCGCTGCTTCTCCATCCGCTCCGCCAGCACCTGGATAATGCCGGCCTCTTTCTCGGTAGCTTCAGTCATTTTCCCTCCTTCCTTCCACGTTCATTCGGCGTGGGTGTGAGGACCGAAATCGATCGCTGGCGCGGAATGGTATCAGGTCGATATTCGGATTGAGAGCGAATCTGATGCGATCTAAGCGGAGAACGAAGTGAAATCAGGGGTGTTGGGGATGACGACCTACACAAACTTCTTGGGAAGCTACAGTTCTACCATTGAACTACACCCGCTTAATTCTTGGAGTACAAGAGTTTACCGAATCGCTGGGTGAATGTCACCACCCGACGGTAGGAATGGTGTCTGGGGCAAGAAACGACCACACAAAGCAACTAAGGGCACTCCGCCTGATGGTGTAGATATTCACCACGTATCTTAATGGACACTGTTCGAAAGAGTATTACCGAGTGAATCTGAAATTTGGTGATTCCAGCAGTTGAATCGCCTCAACGACTGGTTTCGATCCCTAATTTGCCGTTTAATTACAGCTTATATAAGCGGTGACTGAATGAGAAAGCACGACCCTAAAGCGACTTTCGCGAACACCTGGCTCATTGTCCAGAATAGGAAATCAGCCTCTTCCATGATTAACATCAACAGGAAGTCTGGTGAAATGTAGTAAGGTTTCCCCCTATGAGCAGAGCAACAAGAATAAGTCAGGCTGGAATAACTAAAATTGGAGGATAACGATGAAAGCGAGTCTCCTTATTTTTCTGTCTACCCTTTTTGCGGCGAATGTATTCGCCGCACCCCCCCAAATATCCCTTACAGTCACGGTGCAAGGTGACGGGGTTGTGGTCAGCGATCCTGCGGGCATCATATGTCCGTCTGACTGTGTCGAAAGCTACAACAAGAGTTCAACAATCACCCTAACGGCTACTGCAAATCCCAATACTAGTTTCCTTGGCTGGAATGGTGCATGTGTCGGCACCGAGCTTACATGTAAGATCAAGTTGACTTCGCCAACGTCTCTAACAGCGACGTTTGAGACTGCAATGTTGTCTACCTGCGCCAGTACCACAAACAGGGCAGACTACTTGTTATGACCAAGTTGGGGCTCAAATCGACTGTACGGTACAGGCCAAGATGGGGAGTATCAAAAAGGCATCCCTTGGCCCAAACCAAGGTTCACTGACAAGGAGGACGGTACGGTCGTTGATAATCTGACTGGACTTATCTGGCTAGAATCCACGGTAGCTACGAGTTATCCAGCGTTTGACAACGAGAATACCCTAGGGGATGGCTTAGTCACTTGGCAACATGCCTTGGACTTTGTGGCTGGTATCAACGATGGGACGTATCCGAATTGCGGTGCAGGTAAAACTGACTGGAGATTGGCTAACGTCAGGGAACTGCTAAGTCTGATAGATTTTGGCAAGTCTTATCCTGCCTTACCTTTGAACTATCCATTCAACAATATCAATGCGGATCCACGCTATTGGTCATCCACGAGCAATGTCTATGGCGGTGCTGATGCATGGGTTGTTTCATTGGGGGCGGCCGATAGTGCATTGCGAATCTCAGACAAGGATCACTTGGAGGCCGATCATGATTACTATCTCTTTTAAGGTCTGGCCGGTCCGTGGCCCCGACTAGCACTGAATTGTCAGAGCGCAAGGGCGGTTACCGTTTTTAAAAGGATTAGAGGCAAGAATCTGATCATGAAGTGCCGACGCCTTCAGATCGCCGTTTTCTTTTGAGCTGTACGTCCGGAGTTGGCCGATCCCTGTCCTACACGAGACGCTTATATAAGATTTTAGACGGCGGGAGCCGACCCAAGTTGCAAGGCACTATATAAAGCTGACTTTTTCAAGTGTCTTATCAAAAGCCACATGCAATAAGGAGGGGTAGCCAGTGTCTAAAGAATTTGAACTATCAGATAATGAATCAAAAAGTTTTTCTGATGCCTTGAAGTACGTTAAGAAATGGTGCTCTGAAAACCAGTGGGCAGTTGGGGTTGGTGAAATGGCTGTTGGCGCAGGCCTTGTTGCATGGGGAGTTCATAGCGGTGTTATAGAAATGGGGTCGGAATTCGTTGGTACAGAACTTGGTGGCCCAGGTGTTGAATCTGCAGTTAATACTGAATCAGGATTTAATACAGAATCTATAGCAGGCTACGTGGTGCTGGGGCAGGAGCTGTAGCTGGTTACATATTAGGCTCAATTGGTGTAGCTGGCATGGGTAGTGCAATTGGAATACCGCTCTTTAATTGGTGGTGCAACCGCTGTATTAGCTTTAGCGGGGTATACCGCAGGGGATTTAGTTCACAATGCGACAGCCGATGTAACCACCCCTGCTGTAGACATGAATAATCTTGTTGTAAATGGATCAGTATTATTAGTGGGTGTTGCCTTAATTGTTGGCTCTTCGCGTAATCGTGTGGGTGCTTTTGGGTCATTTTAGAGGATCGGCAGCATGCACGTCAGTATCTTGAGTCGCAGATACTCTTCATCGCGCAGCCCGTATGCGCGGCGCTGGATGACGCGGATTTTGTTGTTCAGTCCCTCGACGAAGCCGAGCGAGACTTTGTTCTTGGGCTTGCAGTAGGCGGCGATTCCATCCCAATGACGCTCGATCATCTCAGCGAACTTCTCGTAAGGCTTCGGGCGTTGCCACTTGAGGCTGGCACGCCAGTTGTCGAAGAAGCGCCGTGCCCAGCCCTCGCGTTCGTAGTCCCAGAGCTGGCCAAAGGATTCCTTGAGCAGATAGGCGGTTGTTGAGGCGCCGGTTGGCCGCCAGCAGGGCCTTCAGCGCCGTGCGGCCTTCCAGGCTCAGGTTTTCCTTGCGCGAGAGCAGCGTGTACTTCTGCCCCTTGATGTAGCGCCGCTCTTTGCCGCTGAGGCGGGCATATTCGCTCTTGCGTACCTGATCCAGAGCCTTGCCCAGGTGGCGCATCACATGGAACTTGTCGAGCAGGATCGCCGCCTGCGGGGCGCGTTCCTGAGCCACATTGCGAAACGGTTTCCACATGTCCATCACCGCCAGGCGGATGCGTTTGGCCTTCTTTTCTCCGAGCCAGTCATAAAACTGCGCCATGCTCGCCTCGGAACGGTCCGTGCCACCGAACCAGATCGGCCGGCAACGGATGAGATCGCTGACCACGATGCGGTAGGTGTGTCCCTTGCGAATCGAGATCTCATCGATGCCGATCGCCTTGGGGCCCGGCGTGCCCGCGCGGGCCAGTTGCGACCGCATGTATTGCTTGTCCAGTTCCTTGACCGTGTGCCAGTCCAGGCGCAGTTCCTTGGCCACCGCTTTGATCGTGGCGCTGGCGCAGCGCCGGCCTACGTAATGGGCGAACCGCTTCGTGTACAGCGGATTGTCGGCCAGAAAGTCCAACCGCTCGCGCTTCACCTTGCCGCAGCGCCGGCACGCCACACGCCGGATCTCCAGGTCGAGGTACACACGGGTGTCGCCGCAGGACAGGTCGCGTACCCGTCGGACTTTGCGATCGTACCAACCCGAATGCGCACGCCCACAGACGCTGCAAACCGTTTTTTTGACCGCCGTGTAAGCGTGACGACACGGGCCTGCGGGTCTCCGAACACACCGCGCACCGTGGCCTGGGGACGGAAACCGGGGAAGGTGTATGCATCCGCCAATCGGCGGGGTCGTTTGCGTGAGGTAGCCATCGGGTTATCATGCAAATTCCTGTGCCTCAGCAAATGCTGTTTATGCCGGTAATTACAGGGTCTGGCCACACTGCAATGCCAGTTTTTACCCACACGATTACGCGATGACCCTAATTGTTGATGGTGCCCGGAGGTGTATAAATGACGCAAAAGTTTTGTCCGCACTGTCCGAATTCAAAGACAAGGTAATTAAGCTCAATACCATTTCAGTAAAAATCGTTGCAAAATCTATGAAAGAACTTCAAGGCTTCATCGATGGACTTCAAGGCTTCATCGATGAGCTGAAAAAACTACCTGAAGATACTATTGATGCTTCGGCTAGTACAGGTAGCGCTGCTATAGGTGCAAGCATTGGAGCTGCGGCTGGCAGTACAGTAGCTGCAGGGTCCGTTACCATAATAGGCTCACAAGCTTTGGGAGGAGTGGGTGTTTCAGTAGGCCTAGTTTCAGCTCCTTTATGGCCGGTCATTGTTGGTATCGCGGGAGGTGCAGGCCTTGGTTATGCTGCATATAAGCAGTAAAATATTGGGGAAGCAAACCTGAAATGGAAAACAGTTAAAAGGCGCTGCACTAGACTGCATTTCGTCTAAGCTCTTATGGAAGGCACTGTTAAGTGGTTTTCGAATGATAAGGGTTACGGCTTTATCTTAGTTGCTGACATGGCTAATGACCTGTTTTTTACGTAAGCGAATATAAATCAGAAGAAGTCATACAAAATGGAGATAAAGTATCCTTCGAAATTGGCACCGGAAAAAATAATAGGCCTGCAGCAAAAAATGTTCGTTTTATAGAAAGGGTAAGAAAACAGCATCATTGCAAACCATATTATGGCAAACCTACGAGAACAAAAAACAATATAGTTGACATAGCAGCAGGCTCATTAGGGGGAATCGTCATAGGGAGTGCATTCGGTCCACTTGTGCGATACTTGGCGGTTTAATGGGGGCGGATGCAGGTACCAGTCGGAAAATTACGTCAACGTGTTTGAGGTGTGGCGGTACAGGTCAGGTAACCGCTATTGATGAAAACTTCATTGGCTTCCAGTGTCAGAAATGTAAAACATTCTGGAGAAAGAGGAACAAGGACAAGTTGTCAATGTCGGATGTGATACGTGACAATTAGAAAAACCATTGCAGGTGACTCTACTTGTTAGGTGTAACTCAATTTTGGCATGTCGAATGACCGGAAGTGGTCATTTCTTGACGAGAGGTACACCATGCAATTTCGACAGTTGATCGTTATAGCTGTTACAGCGATGTGCTTAACGGGTTGTGCCATTTCTCCACCTTTGCCACCATTAAATTTGTCAGTTCCTAATACAGATCAACAGAGTGAACTTGTTCGCGCTGTTCTTAGTGCATTAAAAGACCCAGATTCTGCGAAATTTGGGAATATGACCTTGGTTGATGGAATGGGTGCTTGCGTTGAGGTCAATGCCAAAAATGCATTTGGCGGATACACCGGTTATCAGCAAGCTATGGTTGTTAACATTAAAAGTGCTGAGTGGCAGGTGTATCGATATCAAAACTATGCCTCGTGATATATGCATAAATGGAGTTCATCATCTAGTGCATCAGCATCGGGAATCTATGTCTAATGATTCTTACAGTACATATCAACCCCAGTCATCTAGCGGTCAGCAGGATAGATCACCCACACCCAACTACTCATGCGTTGCGAAGTGTGGAGAATTAGGACATGACTCTTCTTATTGCAATAGGGTTTGCTCATATAGCCCTGCGCCGTATTAGTGAAATATTTGTATGTAAATAACCTTTATTTAGTACAGTTGGTTGAGGTGATGGGTGACAACATAGACTATGGCTTCGGCCAGCGTTGGTACACGTCCGTTTGTGGCCGACAGTCGCCAGCCAGGGACCCCACATCAGCAGGGTTTCTTTGGTCATGGTTATGTCGTGTAACGGCTCTAACTCGAAATTCAGCCGGCTCTTTTATTCGGATCGGCTAATTGGCGGAGTCGCACCGATCCAGTCATTCAATATTTTCAAAGGCAAGGTTTGAAAAACCAATAGGCTATGTAACATGACAACATCATGTTGATTTTAATATAAGCCTGAATACAAACATGACCTAAAAGTAATAATACAAACCTGATTTCTAGGCCCTCTAATTGTTATTATGTAGAAGAAGAACCCATTCCTCGCTGAAACCTTTTGAGCATAAAGAACATTGAATCAGGAAATCTGGCAGCAATTACTTTCACTTGAGAGCCGAGACATAACGCAACAGTGGTTCGAGCGAATACATTCAAGGAAACTAAACGTACGTCGAGCGCGTGAGATAAACGCCGCTGCGAAACAGGCGCGAGAGTTCTTCAGGAATGCGAGCAACTCAAACTATTCAGTACGCCCGCTTCTTACTTTTTACGGCGTCGCCTGTTTAAGTCGCGCCCTTCTATTGCTGTTTAAGGTCAGCGGCGGAGAAGAGGGATTGACTGCCGGTCACGGCATAGAAACAGTCGGTTGGGGCAATATTAGTCGGGCGATACTGCCGTGGGATTGAAGCAATTAGGCGAACTAAAAATACGAACGCGTACCGGTTTATTTTCAGATTTTGTCGCGCATACAAAAAACGGGTTCCTATTCATGTCAATTCGGCCGGGGTTGATTGACATCTTTGCTATGATATCCCCAAGCCCGGCGTAGAATTTTCAGTAGGCGACTTATTTTCTCGGATTCCCGATCTACAAATGGATTATGCGAACGTCTCTAATGTTACGAGATATGCCGAGATCAGTCGTATGACCTTCAACAAAGATGCGGGATTCCGAGCAACGGTCAGGGAGGAGCAGTTTTCGCAATTCAGGGCTGTTTATGAAGGATTCGGTTACACCGCAACCAGCGAAGGTCTTTGGTGCACCCTTATATGTGGCGTGGAGACTTTCACTAAAGAACTTCCAATGTTTATTCACACATACGTGCACAAAATATTTGGATCGATTCCTTCTTTGCACCTCGCTGAGCCGTTTTCGGGCGGTGCTCGTTATTCCCAGCTCTGCATTACCTACATGGTCTCGTATATTTTGGGAATGTTGGTTCGGTATTATCCTACACATTGGATTTCACTTATCCAAGGTGATAAAGGAGATACCATGTGGCCAACGATGAATCGCGCGCAGCAATATGTGGAATATTCTTATCCTGAATTGGTGACGGAACTGCTTTCCGATGTGATCAAAGAACAGAATTCTAAGCCACCACGATCCACCCAACCACCAATCGAATAACAAGGCATTGCCGGCTAACCATGGCATAACTATCAGATGCACCGAAGCGGGAGACGGGGTGGGCTCGCTTCACACGGCTACTTCAACTTCCCGCCCGGTGATCCTGATTGTTATAACTGTAGTCCGAAAGTGGCCGACAGCCGTCATGTCCGAACTCCAACAACTATGGTACTGTGCTTCCGCGAATGCCCGGGTCGGATCGAAATAACTTGCTTAGGCGATTCAACTGCTGGAATCACCAAATTTCAGATTCACTCGGTAATACTCTTTCGAACAGTGTCCATTAAGATACGTGATGAATATCTACACCATTAGGCGGGATACCTTGAGTTGCTTTGTGTGGTCGCTTTTTACCCCAGGCACCATTCCTCTACCGTGAGGTTGTGACATTCACCCCGGCTATTCGGTAAACTCTTGTACCCCAAGAATTAAGCGGGTGTAGTTCAATGGTAGAACTGTAGCTTCCCAAGCTACTAACGTGGGTTCGATTCCCATCACCCGCTCCATTCCCCCCGGATTCCAGGTATGAACCGCCCGTTCGACGGGACACTCGCCCTGCGCTTGTGTCGGGATGCGTTTATTTTTACTGTACACCTTGTCAGCGCCAACGATCACAGTCAAAGGGCTCCTCTTCATGAATACTTCCGTTTCCGCCGTGAATGACAGGGCGTTTCTGAACAGGACGGTCGAGGCGACGATACGCCTCGGCCTGATTGCCGTCCTCGTGCTGTATTGTTTCCAGATCATTCGGCCTTTCATCATCCCGGTCGTGTGGGGCGTGATCATCGCCGTCGCGGTCTATCCCAATTACCAGTGGGTCCAGCGGGCGCTCGGCGACCGGCGCACGCTGGCGGCGACGCTGTTTGTCGTACTGGCGCTGGTTCTCCTGATTACGCCTACCTTCATGCTGTCGGATACCCTGGTCACGGGGGTGACCGGGCTGGCCAAGGATCTGTCTGAAGGCGCGCTGAACATTCCGGCGCCCCCGGAGAGCGTCGCGAACTGGCCGCTGATCGGCAAGCCCCTGGACAAGTTCTGGCGTCTGGCATCCGTCAATCTCGCGGGGGCGCTCGGCGAAATCGGACCACAGTTCAAGGTGCTCGGCAAATGGCTGCTGTCCGCCGCCGCCGGGGCCGGTCTCGGCATCCTACAGTTCATCGTGGCGATCATCATCGCCGGTGTGATACTCCGGCACGGCGAGGCCGGCAAGCGGACCAGCTACGCCATCGCCCAGCGTCTCGCCGAAGCGCACGGGGCCGAGTTCATCGAGCTGTCGAGCGCGACCATCCGCAGCGTCGCCCGCGGCATACTGGGCGTCGCCCTCATCCAGTCGATCCTGGCCGGGCTCGGCTTCCTCGCCGTGGGCGTGCCGGCGGCGGGTCTGTGGGCCTTCCTGTGTCTGCTGCTGGCCGTGGTCCAGATCGGCATCTTCCCCATCACCATACCGGTGCTGATCTATGTATTCGCCAACGCCGACACTGCCACGGCGGTGATTTTCCTGATCTGGAGCATCCTGATCGGGACGCTGGACAATGTACTCAAACCCCTACTGCTGGGACGTGGCGTCAACGTGCCGATGGCGGTGATTTTCGTCGGCGCGATCGGCGGCTTCCTGACCTCGGGCATCATCGGCCTGTTCATCGGTTCGGTCATCCTGGTGCTCGGCTACGAGCTGCTGCTCGGCTGGCTCGAGCTCGACGCCGGAACAGTGCCTGGCGAGGACGCGGCGCCCGTCAATCCCGCGCCGGATGAGGTAGCGGGCCGCGGCTGACGCCTGACGCCGCGGAGCCTCCGTCAGCAGGCCGGGACCAGGTTGTCGCTGAACTGCCGGCTGGATTCCGCCCAGGTATGCTTGAGCGCCTCCGCGCGGCAACGCGCCCGGTCGAGTTTGAGTGCGGCGAGCGCCGCCTGGCGCAGATCCTGGTCCAGTATGCCGGTCACGCCATGCGTGACCACGTCGATCGGCCCGGTGACCGGAAACGCGGCGACGGGTACGCCGCACGCCATCGCCTCGAGCATGACCAGCCCGAACGTGTCGGTGCGACTGGGGAAGACGAACACATCGGCGGCGGCGAGGTGCCGGGCGAGGTCGGCGCCGAATTTGTAACCCGGGAAAAGCACCCGGGGATAGCGGCGTTTCAGCTCCTCGAGCTGCGGGCCATCGCCGATGACGCATTTCGTTCCCGGCAGCTTGAGCGACAGGAAGGCCTCGAGGTTTTTTTCCACCGCGACGCGACCGATGCAGGTGAAGAGCGGACGTACAACATCGAGTGGCGCGCGTTCGTCCGGACGGAACAGGTCGGTGTCGACGCCGCGCGTCCAGCGCACGAGATTGCCGAAGCGCCACTGTCGCAGCAGCTTTTCCTGGCTGGGGGTGGCGACCATGGTGCGCGCCGCCGCCTTGTGGAACCGGCGCAGGAAGCTATAGGAGGCGGCCAGCGGTATTGGCAGGCGACTGCGCAGGTATTCGGGAAACTGCGTGTGGTAGGAGGTGGTGAAGGCGAGGTGCTTACGCCGGCAGTAGGCGCGGGCGGAGAGCCCCAGTGGTCCTTCCGTTGCGATGTGTATGTGGTCGGGCCGAAGCCCGTCAAGCAGCGCATGAACCTTGCGGGACGGGCGCAGGGCAAGCCGGATTTCCGGATAGCTCGGGCAGGGCAGGGTGGTGTGTTCCTGCGGCGTCAGCAGGATTACCCGGTAGCCGCGCCCCGCCAGAGCGGCACGCGTCTGCATCAGCGTGTTGACGACCCCGTTGACCTGCGGCAGCCGGCATCGGTGACGATCGCCAGGGTTGTGTCACTCATTCGGTAATCCGTCCCTTGATGGTGACAGGTGTGAGTATCAGGCAAAGTTCCCGATGCCGGAATTGTCCTCTAATGATGTTGCAGTATCATGATGCCTGACAAGCACATGGCGGCCTCCGCTTTTCTAATGGAATCCTAAAGGCGGGCTAATCGAAGCGTCGTATTTCACCGGCACAGTGGATCGCGTAGTCATCATGCGATCCTCAGGCTATGCCTACTACCGCGTTCGCCGAAAAGCCGGAAACCGTCGCGCGACGATGCGCGGATGTTGACACCGCGCTCTGTGCCCTGTTCAACGGCTACAGCCGGTCTCCCCGCTTCTGCTCGCTGTTTCGCCTCGCCAGCCGGCTGGGTGACGGCATCTTCTGGTATGTACTCATGGCGATGCTGCCGGTCGTTGCGGGGTTCGACGGGCTGGTCGCCGCCACGCACATGGCGGCGGCATCGCTGGCGGGACTGGGCGTTTACACCATGCTCAAGTCACGCATCGGCCGGGAGCGCCCGTACGCGATGCATGGCGAGCTGATCTCCTGCGCCATGCCGCCGCTCGATCGATACAGTTTTCCCTCCGGCCACACCCTCCATGCCGTTTGTTTCAGCAGCATTGCCTGCGTTTACCTGCCGGTGCTCGCCTGGGTGCTGGTGCCGTTTACCCTGTTGGTGGCGCTCTCGCGCATGATCCTGGGGCTGCACTACCCGACCGATGTGCTGGCCGGAGCGCTCATCGGCGCTGTCCTGGCCGCGCTGAGTTTTGCCGTGGTCGCGCCGCCGAACTGACTCCCTCGCCCGCATTTCTCACCGGGCGGCGGCGGAACGACATAAGGTGTACTGGTTCTGACTTTATCTGACAGGTAGTGTCCAAAAGGCAAATTCCGACCCCAAGGCGACATTCAGCATCAAGTTTATCGACTGACCGCTTCTCCCCCGATCGCGGACAAATATGGGCACTGGATAACGGAAATGTTACTTCCCTGACTTGTTCGTCTGTATGTGATGATGTATCTGACCACTTCCCTTTTTTTGCACTCAATATTTTTTAGGCTCTTCGCGTAATCGTGTGGGTGCTTTTCGGTCATTTTAGAGGATCGGCAGCATGCACGTCAGTATCTTGAGTCGCAGATACTCTTCATCGCGCAGCCCGTATGCGCGGCGCTGGATGACGCGGATTTTGTTGTTCAGTCCCTCGACGAAGCCGAGCGAGACTTTGTTCTTGGGCTTGCAGTAGGCGGCGATTCCATCCCAATGACGCTCGATCATCTCAGCGAACTTCTCGTAAGGCTTCGGGCGTTGCCACTTGAGGCTGGCACGCCAGTTGTCGAAGAAGCGCCGTGCCCAGCCCTCGCGTTCGTAGTCCCAGAGCTGGCCAAAGGATTCCTTGAGCAGATAGGCGGTGTTGAGGCGCCGGTTGGCCGCCAGCAGGGCCTTCAGCGCCGTGCGGCCTTCCAGGCTCAGGTTTTCCTTGCGCGAGAGCAGCGTGTACTTCTGCCCCTTGATGTAGCGCCGCTCTTTGCCGCTGAGGCGGGCATATTCGCTCTTGCGTACCTGATCCAGAGCCTTGCCCAGGTGGCGCATCACATGGAACTTGTCGAACAGGATCGCCGCCTGCGGGGCGCGTTCCTGAGCCACATTGCGAAACGGTTTCCACATGTCCATCACCGCCAGGCGGATGCGTTTGGCCTTCTTTTCTCCGAGCCAGTCATAAAACTGCGCCATGCTCGCCTCGGAACGGTCCGTGCCACCGAACCAGATCGGCCGGCAACGGATGAGATCGCTGACCACGATGCGGTAGGTGTGTCCCTTGCGAATCGAGATCTCATCGATGCCGATCGCCTTGGGGCCCGGCGTGCCCGCGCGGGCCAGTTGCGACCGCATGTATTGCTTGTCCAGTTCCTTGACCGTGTGCCAGTCCAGGCGCAGTTCCTTGGCCACCGCTTTGATCGTGGCGCTGGCGCAGCGCCGGCCTACGTAATGGGCGAACCGCTTCGTGTACAGCGGATTGTCGGCCAGAAAGTCCAACCGCTCGCGCTTCACCTTGCCGCAGCGCCGGCACGCCACACGCCGGATCTCCAGGTCGAGGTACACACGGGTGTCGCCGCAGGACAGGTCGCGTACCCGTCGGACTTTGCGATCGTACCAACCCGAATGCGCACGCCCACAGACGCTGCAAACCGTTTTTTTGACCGCCGTGTAAGCGTGACGACACGGGCCTGCGGGTCTCCGAACACACCGCGCACCGTGGCCTGGGGACGGAAACCGGGGAAGGTGTATGCATCCGCCAATCGGCGGGGTCGTTTGCGTGAGGTAGCCATCGGGTTATCATGCTAAATTCCTGTGCCTCAGCAAATGCTGTTTATGCCGGTAATTACAGGGTCTGGCTACACTGCAATGCCAGTTTTTACCCACACGATTACGCGATGACCCATTTTTTATTTCTGCCAAATAGGATTAATATCACTCTCGTAAAGAGATTGGACCCGTGAATGCGGTGTTCACCATCAATTTCAATAGTGAGAGAAATGCAATGGAAAAAAATAAATTTCTACTCTGTCTGGTGACTACCTGCTTGGTGCTGCTGGCCCCTGCTTTGCCGGCGCAGGCCGTCGCGGCCAGCAAGCCCAACATCGTCATCATCTGGGGCGATGACATCGGCCAGTCCAATGTCAGCGCCTACTCGCACGGCGTGATGGGCTACCAGACGCCCAATATCGACCGAGTCGCCAAGGAAGGCATGATGTTCACCGACTACTACGCCGAGCAGAGCTGCACCGCCGGCCGGGCGTCGTTCATTACCGGCCAATCCGGCTTGCGCACTGGCTTGACCAAGGTTGGCTTGCCGGGCGCGGCAGTAGGGCTGCAAAAGGAAGACCCGACGATTGCCGAACTGTTGAAGGCGCAAGGCTATGCCACCGGCCAGTTCGGCAAGAATCACCTGGGCGACCGTAACGAATACCTGCCCACGGTGCACGGCTTCGACGAGTTCTACGGCAGCCTGTACCACCTCAACGCCAAGGAAGAGCCGGAACTGCCCGACTATCCGAAAGATCCGGGTTTCCTCGCCAAGTTCGGCCCGCGCGGCGTACTGGACTGCAAGGCCTCGGCCACGGACGACCCGACCGTCGATCCGCGCTTCGGCAAGGTCGGCAAGCAGGTATGCAAGGACACCGGTCCGCTGACCAAGAAGCGGATGGAGACCATCGACGACGACGTCGCCGACCGGGCCGTGGACTTCATCAAGCGGCAAAACAAGGCCGGCAAGCCCGCCTTTGTCTGGGTGAACTTCACCCACATGCACTTCCGCACCCACACCAAGCCGGAGAGCATCGGCCAGTCGGGGCGCTGGCAGAGCCCGTACCACGACACCATGATCGACCACGACAAGAACGTCGGCACGGTCCTCAAGGTGCTGGATGACCTGGGCATCGCGAACAACACCTTCGTTATGTACAGCACCGACAACGGTCCGCACATGAACTCGCTGGCCGGACGGAGCGATGACACCGTTCCGCAACGAGAAGAACTCGAACTGGGAAGGCGCCTACCGGGTGCCGGCCATGGTCCGCTGGCCGGGCAAGATCAAACCGGGCAGGTGTCCAACGAGATGGTCGCCCACCACGACTGGCTGCCGACGCTGCTGGCCATGGCCGGCGACACGCGAGTGAAAGAGAAGCTGCTCAAGGGCTACAAGGTCGGCGACATGACCTACAAGGTGCACCTCGACGGCGACAATCTCGTCCCCTACCTGACCGGGCAGGTCGCGAAGAGCCCGCGGGAATCGTTCCTGTACTTCAGCGACGAGCAGCAACTGGTCGCCATGCGCTATGACAACTGGAAGCTCGTGTTCATGGAGCAGCAGACCCCCGGAACGATGTTCGTCTGGGCGAACCCGTTCACCTCCTTGCGGCTGCCGAAGATGTTCAACCTCCGGATGGACCCCTACGAGCGCGCAGACATCACGTCGAACACGTACTGGGACTGGTTGCTCGATCATGCTTTCCTGCTGGTGCCCGCGCAGGCCTACGTGGGCCAGTTCCTGGCGACCTTCAAGGAATTCCCGCAGCGCCAGAAGGCGGACAGCTTCAACCTGGATGCAGTTCTTCGGAAGATGAGCGAAGGCGGCGGGTCGAAGTAGCGCGGTCGCGGCGGGGCGCGTCGGCCGGAGCGCCCCGCCGCGAGTGCGCATCAAGGACGGCCGAATCGATGAAGAGCTTACGGTGAAGATTCTGCTCGCCGCTGCTGCTGCTCACAAACGCGGCCTGCGCCACTGACCCGCTCGCCTCGTGGAACGACACGGCGCCGAAGAAGGCGATCATTGCCTTCGTCGAGCAGGTCACCACACCCGGCTCGCCGAACTTCGTGCCCGATCCCCGAGCGCATTGCCATCTTCGACAACGACGGCACGCTCTGGTGCGAGCAGCCGCTGCCCGTTCAATTGTACTTCGCCCTCGACCGCGTGAAAGCGCTCGTGCCGCAGCATCCCGAATGGACGACCAAGGAACCGTTCGCCTCGCTGCTCAAGGGCGATGTGAACGCCGCGCTCTCCGGCGGCGACCGCGCGATCCTGGAACTCTTCATGGCCACGCACACGGGCATGACCACCGTGGAATTCGAGCAGATCGTCAAGGATGGCTCGCGACCGCGAAACATCCGGTGACCAAGCAGCCCCTACACCGAGATGGTGTATCAGCCGATGCTCGAATTGCTCGCGTACCTGCGCGGGCACGGTTTCAAGAACTTCATCGTCTCCGGCGGCGGGATCGAGTTCATGCGCCCGTGGGCGGAGCGGGTGTACGGCATCCCGCCGGAACAGGTTGTCGGCAGCAGCGTCAGGACGAAGTTTGAAATGCGCGACGGCAAGCCCGTTCTCGTGCGTCTGCCGGAACTGAATTTCAATGACGACAAGGGCGACAAGCCCGTCGGCATCAACCAGCACATCGGCCGCCGGCCTGTCATGGCGTTTGGCAATTCCAATGGCGACAAGGAGATGTTGGAATACACGCAGGGAGGCGGTGGGGCGCGGTTCGAGCTGTTGGTGTTGCACGATGAGCGGCCCGCGAATACGCCTACGGTCCGGCGCAAGGTTTGCCGGACGTCAAGCTGGGTGCCTTCACACAGCCACTATACGAGCAAGCGAAGAGGGATGGCTGGACTGTCGTCAGCATGAAGGACGATTGGAAACAGGTCTTCGCGGTCGGGCAGCCTCCAGTCACCGCCATCGACGTCCTGCTGGAGCCGGACACCACCATGCTCCGGCATGCCGAAGCCAACAACGTCCGCCTGCTCAAGATCTACCCGAAAGGGTTCGCCCTGGATGGGACGCACCGTCCGCACATCACGATGCTCCAGTGTTTCGTCCGCACCGCCGACCTCGACAAGGTCTATGCCGCGGTCGGCAAGGTGCTCGCCGGCGTCAGCGCGCCTGAAACTGGACGCCGTCAAATACTATTACATCCCGGCCGGGGAGCTTGGCGTCGCGGGCATTGTCGCGAAACCGACGCCCGTACTGCTCAAGTTGCAAGCGGACATCATTGCCGCTGTGGCCCCGTTCACGGTGGAAACTGGGCCGATCGGTGCGTTCACTGCTGCGCACGACGATTCCGCGCTCGACGTGCAAATGATCGATTATGTGTCGGCGTTTGTTCAAAAAGCTTCGGCGAACATTTCAATCCGCACGTCACCACCGGTGTGGCCCCGCGGGAATACCTCGACAAGATGCTCGCCGAACCGTTTGAGCCGTTCACCTTCTCGCCGGCGGGCGCGGCCGTGTACCAGCTTGGCCCGTTTGGCGCGGCGGCGAAGAAACTCAAGGATTGGGAATTGAGGCCGTGATCAGCATTAAAACTTGAGTGCCAAAATCCCCTCGCGCACCTAGCACGTGGGGGCCAGGATTGCACGGGACAGCAATTTCGCGAGCCAACTACTACTCGAAGGCTGAACGTCCACTTTATCGCCAGAGCCAGACGATCAGCACCCTAATGTTGTCACTCCGTAAATGACGGTTTGTGGCCGTTGTGAGACGGTCAGCGCACTTAAATCTGACACTGTCTCTCTGCTTATGTCGCGACTAATACACATAAGGCTTTGAGGTAATGGCAAGGGTGCCGACTCAATAGACAACCGTGTGTTTTGGGGGAGTGCCTATCCCGGTGAGAAATACGG
>CAVYZN010000016.1:0-144903 GCA_963773065.1 uncultured Gammaproteobacteria bacterium | reverse complement strand
TCGGTGGTGGACGCGAGCGGGAAGGTGCACGGCATGGATAACCTCTACGTCGTCGACGGCAGCGTGCTGCCGCGCTCGAGCCGCGTCAACCCCTCGCTCACCATCTTCGCCTGGTCGCTGCGGGTGAGCGACCTGCTGGGCCAACACAACCGGGAGACCCGCGATGCCGCCGATCGTGAACACGCCCTTGCCTGAGTTCATCCGCTTCGGACGCGAGATCTGCGGCGACCTCGCCCAGGCCGAACGGCGCGAATGGTGGCTCGCCAACGGGCTCGGCGGCTATGCCGCCGGCACCATCACGGGCAGCCTGACGCGCCGCTACCACGGCCTGCTGATCGCCCCGGTCAATCCGCCGCTTGGCCGCCACCTGGTGTTCGCCAAGGCCGAGGCGGTGCTGCTTGCAGGCAGCCGAGAATGGGAGTTGGGCACCAACCACTGGTCGGGCGGTGCGGTCGCGCCGCAAGGACACGTGCATATCGAGTCGTTTCATCTCGAGGGCCGCATGCCGGTGTGGCACTACGCTGCCGGCGCGCTGCGCCTCGAGCAGCGCATCTGGATGGAGCCGGGGGCGCACACGACCTATGTCGCCTATCGCCTGGCAAGCCCAGTTTCAGGAGTAGGGGCGCCGCGGCTGCGGGTGCGGTTCCTGGTCAACGCACGCGACCACCACGGCAGCGCCCGTCCCTGGGATTTCAACCCGGTCATCGCACAGGAGGGCCAACGACTCACCGTCATCCATCCCAATGGGTTCCGGCTGACTCTCCGCGCCACGGCGGGTGAACTGCGCAGCGACCACACCTGGATCGAGAACCTCGACCTGCCGGTGGAACGCGAACGCGGCCTCGATCCGACCGACAACCACCTGTGCGTGGGCGAGGCGCTGCTGGAACTTACGCCGGGCCTCTGGAGCGGGATCACGGCCAGCCTGCGCGAGGATGCCTCGCCCTATCTCGAGGAGGCGCTGCGGCGCTTCCAGGCCCACGACCGCGGCGTACTAGCGCGCGCCCGCCTGCACACTCCCGGCCTGCGCGCGGCGCCCGCCTGGTTGCAACAACTGGTGCTGGCCGCCGACAGCTTCATATTCGCTCGGCCGCTGCCCGAGGCGCCGGACGGGGAATCGGTGATCGCGGGTTATCCGTGGTTCGGCGACTGGGGGCGCGACACCATGATCGCCCTGCCCGGTCTGACACTCGCCACCGGCCGCTATGACAGCGCGCGGCGCATCCTCGAGACCTTCGCCCGCTTCGTGGACCAGGGCATGCTGCCGAACGTATTTCCCGGCGCCGGCGACCGTCCCGACTACAACACCGTGGACGCCGCGCTCTGGTACGTGGAGGCGTGGCGCGCCTACCACGAGGCCGCGCGCGACCGAGCGGCGCTCTCGCGGGTGTTCCCGGTGCTGGAATCGATCATCGACTGGCATGTCCGCGGCACGCGCTACGGCATCGGCGTGGACCCCGCCGACGGCCTGCTGCGCGCCGGCGTACCGGGGGTGCAGCTCACCTGGATGGACGCGAAGCTCGGCGACTGGGTGGTGACGCCGCGCATCGGCAAGCCGGTCGAGATCAACGCCCTGTGGTACAACGCCCTGTGCGTCATGGCCGGCTTCGCCCGGGACCTCGGGCGGCCCACCGAACGCTATGAGACGCTGGCCGCGCAAGCAGGCGCGGGCTTCGCGCGCTACCGCCGGGCGGAGGGCGGCCTGTTCGACGTGCTCGACGGCCCCGCGGGCGACGATCCCAGCGTGCGTCCCAATCAGATCTTCGCCGTCAGCCTGCCGCACAGTCCCCTGCCCGCCGAGGCGCAAGCCGCCGTGGTGGCCGAGTGTGCGCGCGAGCTGCTTGGCTCCTACGGGCTGCACTCGCTCACCCCCGCGCACCCCGACTACCGGCCGCGCTACCAGGGCGGCGTATGGGAGCGCGACAGCGGCTATCACCAGGGACCGCTGTGGAGCTGGCTGCTCGGCCATTACGCGCTCGCTCACTATCGCGTGAACGGCGATGCGACCGCGGCGCAGCGGTTGCTCGAACCGGTTCAGGATCATCTGCGCGATGCGGGCCTGGGCACGGTGAGCGAGATCTTCGACGGCGATCCGCCGCACACCCCGCGCGGCGCCCCGGCGCAGGCCTGGTCGGTCGCCTGCGTGCTGGAGGCCTGGTGGCGCATCGAGCAGGCGCGCCGCGCCAGTACCGCCGTGGAAACGATGGACCTAACTGGTGTCCATCCATAAAGAAATAAACTCACCGCAAAGACGCAAAGGACGCAAAGCCGTTTAATTGTTTTTGTTAATAAGTTTCTTCGCGAACTTTGCGACTTTGCGGTGAAAACGGTGTTTATGGATGAACACTAACTACTTTCAACAGCGATGACGGCAGACAGACTTCGGGAGGCATACGACATGGCAACACCTGAACTGAACGCGGAGCGGCAGCGCCTGGAGCAGCAGCACCAGGGCCGCGAGAACTGGCGCCTGTGGGGGCCCTATTTGGCGGAGCGCGCCTGGGGCACGGTGCGCGAGGACTACAGCGACCACGGCACCGCCTGGGAATATTTCGACCACGACCAGGCGCGTGCGCGCGCCTACCGCTGGAACGAGGACGGCCTGGGCGGCGTCTGCGACGACCAGCAGCGGCTGTGTCTCGCGCTCGCGCTGTGGAACGGCCGCGATCCGATATTGAAGGAGCGCGCCTTCGGCCTGACCGGCAACCAGGGCAACCACGGCGAGGACGTCAAGGAGTATTACTTCTACCTCGACGCCACCCCGAGCCACAGCTACCTGCGCTATTTGTACAAGTATCCGCAGGCGGAATACCCCTACGCCCGGCTGGTCGAGGAGAACCGGCGGCGCGGCCGGCTCGACCCGCCCTACAGCCTGCTCGACACCGGGGTGTTTCACGAGAACCGCTACTGGGACATCGAGGTGCACTACGCCAAGCGTTCGCCGGAGGAGATCCACGCCAACATCCTCGCCTACAACAGCGGACCCGAGGAGGCGACGCTGCACCTGCTGCCCACGCTCTGGTTCCGCAACACCTGGTCCTGGGGAGAGGCCGTGGGCGAGAAGCCGCTACTGAAGGCGATTGAGCCGCCGCAGGGCGCCGCCTGGGCGGTGCAGGCGAGCCACCCGACGCTCGGCAGCTATTACCTCTACGGGCGCCAGCCGGGCACCGGTCTCTACACCGAAAACGAAAGCAATGCCGAGCGCCTGTGGGGCTGCCCAAACGCCACTCCCTGGGTCAAGGATGCCTTCCACCGCTTCCTCATCGATGGGCAACACGAGGCCGTCAACCCGGCCTCGCAGGGCACGAAGTTCGCGGCCTGGCTCCGCTGCAACGTCGCGCCCGGGCAGAAGACGGTGGTCAACCTGGTGCTCTCCGCCCAGCCGCTCGAGGAACCCTTCGCACGCAGCCAGGTGACCTTCTCGCAGCGCCGCTCGGAGGCGGATGTGTTCTACGATGAATTCCTGCCCGATGCGAGCCCCGAGGATCACCGCATCATGCGCCAGGCGCTCGCGGGCATGATCTGGAGCAAGCAGTTCTTCCACTACGAGGTGTCGCGCTGGCTCGCGGGCGACCGCTACCCCGCCCCGTCCCCGCGCCGTTTCGGGCGCAACCGCTACTGGAAGCACTTTCGCGCCGGCGACGTGATCTCCATGCCGGACAAGTGGGAGTACCCGTGGTTCGCGGCCTGGGATCTGGCGTTTCATTGCGCGGCGCTGGCGCTGGTCGACGTGGATTTCGCCAAGGAGCAGATCGAGCTGATGCTGAAGGATACCTACCTGCATCCCAACGGCCAGATCCCGGCCTACGAATGGGCCTTCGGCGACGTCAACCCGCCGGTGCACGCCATGGGCGCGCTCAAGTGCTACCGCAGCGAGCGCGTGCAACGCGGCCGGGGCGACCGCGATTTCCTGCTGCGTGTGTTCAACAAGCTGCTGCTCAACTACGCCTGGTGGATCAACCGCAAGGACGCCGACGGCCACAACGTGTTCGAGGGTGGCTTCCTCGGACTGGACAACATCTCCGTGTTCGACCGCTCGCACCCGCTGCCCCCGGGCTACAGCCTCAAGCAGGCGGACGCCACCGGCTGGATGGCGATGTTCGCCCTCAACATGACGCTGATCGCACTGGAGCTGACACACTACGACCCGGAATATGAGGACATCGCCATCCAGATCTTCGATCAGTTCCTCTCTATCGCCAACACGGTTGCCGGCCATAACGACGGCGGCATCTCGCTGTGGGACCCAGAGGCGGGTTTCTTCAAGGACCTGGTCGTCACCCCCGACGGCAGCCATCACCGCATCGACGTCTATTCCTGGGTGGGGCTGATCCCGCTGTTTGCCTGCGAAGTGGTGGACCAGCGGCTGCTCTCCAAGGCGCCGCGCTTCGCCGCGCTGCTCGCCCAGCACAAGGGCGGGCTGTTCCAGGGCAACTACATCTGCGCCTGCCCGGAGTGGGGGAACGCCCGCGGCGAACACCTGCTGTCGCTCACCGATCACACCATGCTGCCGCGCGTCCTGCAGCGGCTGCTGAACGAGGACGAGTTCCTCTCGTCCTACGGCGTGCGCAGCGTGAGCAAGCTGCACGCCACACACCGCGAACTCGGCCACCTGCCAGGCGTGGGTGAGGCGATGATCGAGTACGTTCCGGGGGAGTCGAACTCGGGGCTGTTCGGCGGCAATTCCAACTGGCGCGGCCCGATCTGGATGCCGACCAATTTCCTGCTGGTGCAGGCGCTGGAGAAGTATTACCGCTTCCTCGGCGACGAGTTCACCGTGCCCGTGCCCTGCCTGGGCGGTCGCAGGCTGAACCTCAAGGAGATCGCGAACCTCATCGCCGAGCGTCTGGTGGACATCTACCGGCGCGATGAGACCGGGCGGGTGCGTGCCCACCCGCCGGACAGTCCGTTCCAGCACGATCCCTACTGGCGCGACCTGCATCTCTTCTACGAATACTTCCACGGCGACACCGGCCAGGGGCTGGGGGCGTCGCACCAGACCGGCTGGACGGGGCTCATCGCCAACCTGGTCGCGCGTCGCTACCGCCGCGACATCCCGCGCTTCTGGCGCGAGCGATCGCAGGCGGCGCCGGCCGCGGCGGCGCCTGCCGCCGGTCAGGTGGCATAAACCGGCGGGTGGAGGCAAGCACGATGGACACGGCAATCGCCATGAAGAAACCGCAGCAACGCTGGGCGGCGGGCGGGCTGCGCGGCGCGTTCACGGCTTATGCCGGGACGGTGACGGCGCTGACCCGCACCGTCGGCCCGCTGCTCGATCTGTACATCCGCCTGTGGCTCGCTCAGGGCTTCTTCGTCTCGGGCCTGCTCAAGGCGGCCAACTGGGACAACGCCCTGGCGCTCTCGCGCTACGAGTACCCGGTCGCCTGGATGGACCCGATCACCGCCGCGTACCTCGGCGCCGCCACCGAGCTGGTCGCGCCGGTGCTGCTCGCCCTGGGGCTCGCTACCCGGGTCGCGGCCGTGCCGCTCGCGCTGCTCTCACTGGTGATCCAGTTCAACTTTCTGGCGCTGGACACGCATCTGTTGTGGGCCGCCCTGCTCCTCGGTTATGTCGTGCGCGGGGCGGGAGCGCTCTCGCTCGATCGCCTGCTCGCCCCGGGGCTTGCCGACAGCGCGCTGCCGCTGGCGGGACCGGCCGTGCGCGCGGCGGACTGGGTCACGCGCTTTGTTGCGCCGGTTTATCTGCTGGTGCTGCGGCTATGGTTGGCGGCCGGCATCCTGGTGGCGGGCGGATTCATCGGCGGCACGGCCTTGCCGTGGCTGCCGGTGACGACCCTCGCCCCGCTCGCCGGCGGAATCGGACTGATCGTCGCCGCCCTGCTGTTCGCGGGTCTCGCGCCCCGCCCCGCGGTGCTCGCCGTGATCGGGCTCTACCTCGGCCTGGCAATGGCGGGGCCGGCGGACCTCGACACCACGCATCTCTTCGTCCTGCTGCTCGCGTCGCTGGGACTGGCCGGCGCCGGCACGTACTCCCTCGATCATGCCCTGCACTACCGGCTGCGGCGCCGCTACCCGGAGCTTGAGGGCAGACTGCCCGGGCGCTTCGAGGATTTGCCGCAGGTGGTCATCGCCGGCGCGGGCTTCGGCGGGCTGGCCTGCGCCCATGCGCTGCGCCACGCCCCGGTCGGCGTGACGCTAATCGACCGCCACAACTACCACCTGTTCCAGCCGCTGCTCTACCAGGTCGCCACCACCGCGCTCGCCGCCGGCGACATCGCCATGCCGATCCGCTCGCTGCTGCGCGATCAGGCCAACGCCAGGGTGCTGCTCGGGGAGGTGACGGGCGTCGATACGGAACACCGCGAGGTGCGCCTCGGCGCGCGGCGCATTGCCTACGATTATCTGGTGCTCGCCACCGGCGCCACGCACAGCTATTTCGGCCGGGATGAGTGGGCCGCCTTCGCGCCGGGGCTCAAACGCGTCGAGGACGCCAATGACATGCGCAGCCGCCTGCTGCTCGCCTTCGAACAGGCCGAGGCGGCGCAGGACGAGGCCGAACGCGCCGCGCTGCTCACCTTCCTGATCGTGGGCGCCGGCCCCACCGGCGTGGAGCTTGCCGGGGCGATCGCCGAGCTGGCGCGCTACGGCATGGAGAAGGAATTCCGCCACGTGGATCCGGCGCGGGCGCGGGTGATCCTGGTGCAGTCCGGGCCGCGCATCCTGCCAGCCTTCCCCGAGGCGCTGTCGGCGCGCGCTGTCGGCGCGCTCGGCAAACTCGGCGTGGAAATCCTCACCGACAGCCGCGTCGAGGCGATCGATGCCGACGGCGTGCGGGTCGCCGGCAAACGCATCGTCGCGCGCAACGTGTTCTGGGCGGCCGGCGTGGTCGCCTCCCCCGCCGCGCACTGGCTCGCGGCCGAGCGCGACGGCAGCGGCCGCGTCAAGGTCGCGCCCGATCTCAGCGTGCCCGGCCACCCCGAGGTGTTCGCCATCGGCGATACCGCGCTCTCGACCGCCTGGAACGGCCAGCCGGTGCCGGGGCTTGGCCCGGCCGCCAAACAGGGCGGCCACTATGCCGCGCGGATGATCCGCGCCCACCTCGCCGGGCGCGCGGCGCCGCGGCCGTTCCGCTACCAGCACCTCGGCAGCCTCGCCACCATCGGGCGCAAGGCGGCGGTCGCGGACTTCGGCGTCGTGCGCCTCTCCGGCGCGCTCGCCTGGTGGCTGTGGGGGCTGGTGCACGTCTATTTTCTCGCCGGCATGCGCAACCGCATCTCGGTGATGCTCGACTGGGCCTGGGCCTATTTCACCTTCCGCAGCAGCACGCGGCTGATCACGCGGCCCTCGACCCCCGAGCCGGCGCCCGGGCAGGTTGCCGAGTGAGGATCACGGTAATGATCCAATCAGAAACCTTTATCACCGCAAAGACGCAGAGGACGCGAAGGAATTTTTTGGCAACAACAATCAAACGGCTTTGCGGTGAATTTATTCCTGGAACCCTTGATCAATGTCATTCCCGCGCAAGCGGGAATCCAGAACTCCTTAAAAAACTGGATGCCTGCTTTCGCGGGCATGACGAACAGGGAAGCGCTTCCTTCTATTGGTTGGAAACGAATCGATGAATTGCCGATGCCTGCAAACGGCACGGCAGTAAACGAGGATTGACGATGGACACCCAAACTGAAGCGCAACGCGCCACTCCCTGGCTGCCGATCGGCAGCCTCTATCTCGCCGGCATGCTGCAGGGGTTGACCCTGGTGAGCTTCCCGGCGAGCAGCGCAATGCTGAAGCAGATGCACGGTTTCAGCGATGCGCAGTACGGCGCGATCTTCCTGCCGCAGGTGGCGCTTGCGGTCATTGGTGCGCTCGGCGGCGGGGCGCTCGCCTCGCGCCTGGGCCTCAGGGTCCTGCTGGGCGGGGCGCTGCTGATCAACGGCCTGTCGCAACTGCTGCTCGCGGGCACGGTGATGCTGCCGCCGACGGCCGCCTTCGCCGTGGTGCTGCTCGGCACGGCCTGCCTTGGCCTCGGCTTCGGCGCCTCCGGCGCGCCGCTCAACGGTCTGCCGCCGTTGTTTTTCCCGCTCCGGCGCGACACCGCGCTGGTGGCGCTGCACACCCTGCTCGGCCTGGGGCTCGCGGTCGGGCCGCTGGTGGCCAGTCCCTTCATCATGACCGGACGCTGGGCCGGCTTCCCGCTGCTGCTCGCGAGCCTGTGTGCGCTGCTCGCCGCGGCCGCGTTCGCGCAGCGCTTCCCCGATGACGGGGCGGCGCGGAAGGAATCGGCATCCGGGCGCCTGGCCATGTGCGACCCCATGC
Organism: uncultured Gammaproteobacteria bacterium; assembly: GCA_963773065.1. Taxonomy (GTDB): domain Bacteria; phylum Pseudomonadota; class Gammaproteobacteria; order UBA9214; family UBA9214; genus CAVQCA01. Next base: position 136,626 of record CAVYZN010000016.1, on the reverse strand, counting down.
CCCTGCCGGCCATGCCGCCGCCGGCGCTGCGCGATCACCCGGTGCGCACGGCGGGCTTCTGGCTGTTCACGGTGATTGCCGTGTTGTACGCCTTCGCCGAGGGCACCTTCGGCAACTGGGCCGTACTCTACCTGCAGGACGTCAAGCACCTGCCCGAGACGGTCGCCGCTTCGGCGCTGTCGGTGTTCTGGGCCGCCATGGTGGGCGGGCGCCTGCTGACCTCGGTGCTGGTGCTGAAGCTCGCGCCCCGCTACATCTGGTTGAGCCTGCCCGGCCTCATGATCGTCGCGTTCCTGCTGCTGCCCTATGCCGACACCCCGGCGCGCGGCATCGCCGGCTTCGCGCTCGCCGGTCTGGCCTGTTCGGCCTTCTTCCCGCTCAGCATCGGGCTCGCCTCGAAGCGCTTCGACCGCCACGTGCCGTGGGTGTCCTCGATGCTGATCGCTGCGCTGATGGTCGGCGTCGGCCTCGGCTCCTACGTCATCGGCCTGCTGCGCGAGGCGGTCGCGATGGAGCAGCTCTACCGGTTATCGACGCTCTACCCCGCCCTGGCGCTGCTGCTCGGCTTCGTGGTGTTGCGGCGGCGAACCACGGCGGTGGGCGTGGCGCTGCGACAATAAACGGATGGCATTGTCTCGGCGCCGGAGGATATTTCAATGGCGCCTCAATAATCATTGTCCATACTTGTAGGAACCTCGTTTCGAATAGGTCATAGTGCTCATAAACCGGGAGGATCCGCATGCTTGCCATGAAAAAAAACGCCGCCGTCACCCGGCATGAATTGCTGACACGCCTGGCGGTGGCCCGCATCCGTACCGACCGGCTGTTCGCTCTGGTCAGGCCCGATGCGCTCTACGAGCGGCCGGTTGCCGAGCGGCACCGCCTCGTCTTCTACCTCGGCCACCTCGAGGCCTTCGACGGGAACCTGTTCCGCGCGCGGCTTCCCGGGCTGAAGGCCTTCGCGCCGGAATTCGACCGCCTGTTCGCCTTCGGCATCGATCCCGTGGGGGGCGGGCTCCCGACCGACACGCCCGCGGACTGGCCCTCCGCCGCGGCGATCCGCCGCTACAGCCAGCGCGTGCGCGCGGCGCTCGATGCGGCACTGGCACGCGCGCTCGCTATCCGCGGCCACGCCCGCGGAGGAGCCGCCGGAGCTGCTGCTCAACGTCGCCATCGAGCACCGCCTGATGCACGCGGAAACCCTGGCGTATCTGCTCCATCGGTTGCCGCCGGAGCAAAAGCTCCGGCGCCCGTGTACGCCGCGGGTCATCGCCCCGGAGGTCGTGCCCAGCGTGGTCGAGATTCCCGCCGGCGCCGTCACCCTCGGGCTGTCTCGTGATGACGGTCGCGGCTTCGGCTGGGACAACGAGTATGACGGGCATCCGGTCGAGGTGCCCGCCTTTGCCATCGACCGCTATCCGATCAGCAACGGCGAGTACCTCGAGTTCATGGCGGCGGGCGGGTACGAGGAACGCGCCTTGTGGTCGGAGAGCGACTGGCGGTGGCGCACCGAACAGCACATCGGCCACCCCGCGTTCTGGACCCGGCTCAATAACCGCTGGTATTACCGCGGCATGTTCGAGCTCGTACCGCTGCCGCTGCAATGGCCCGTCTACGTCAGCCACGCGGAGGCGAGCGCCTATGCCCGCTGGGCCGGCAAGGCCCTGCCCACCGAGGCACAATGGCAGCGCGCAGCGTATGGCGCGCCGGACGGCAGCGAAAGAGCCTACCCATGGGGCGACGCGCCGCCCCGCCATGGTCTCGGGAATTTCGACTTCCGCGACTGGGATCCCGTCCCGGTCGGCGCCTTCCCCGCAAACCGCAGCGCCTTCGGCGTCGCCGGGCTGCTGGGCAACGGCTGGGAGTGGACCGCGAGCCGGTTCGCCCCCTTCCCGGGGTTTCGCCCGTTCGAATGCTATCCCGGCTACTCGGCCGATTTCTTCGACGGCCGGCATTACGTGTTGAAGGGCGGCTCGGCCCGCACGGCGACCTGTATGCTGCGCCGCTCGTTCCGCAACTGGTTCCAGCCGCACTACCCCTACGTCTACGCGAAGTTCCGCTGCGTAAGTGAATAAACCCGTTTCAACAGGAGGCCATCGTATGCTGCGCCAGACACTTTCCGCCGATTCATTAAACGGCTTCGCCGCCGAGGTCTGCGCCGGGCTGACCCGGCCCGGACAAAAGGAGCTGCCATCGAAATGCCTCTATGACGAGGTCGGCTCGGCGCTGTTCGAGGTCATCAGCGTGTTGCCCGAATACGGCTTGACCCGCGCCGACGTGCGGCTGCTGCGGCGCCACGCGCCGGAAATCGTTTCACGGCTGCCGCTGCCGGTGATCGTGGCGGAACTGGGGACCGGCAGCGGGAAGAAAACCCGCTGGCTGCTCGAGGCGCTCGCCCGCCGCCGGCCCTCGTGTTATTGCCCCATCGAGATCTCGCGCAGCGCGCTCGCCATGTGCCGGCGCGAGCTCGGCGATATCGAGGCGATCAGCATCGTGGGCTACGAGGGCGAATACCTGGAGGGCCTCGCGCAGGTGGCCGCGCGCCGCCGTGACGAGGAGCACCTGCTGGTGCTGTTTCTCGGCAGCACCATCGGCAACTTCGAGCGCCCGGCCGCGGTGCAGTTCCTGCGCGATGTCCGGCGCATCCTGCGTCCGGGGGACTCGCTGCTGCTCGGCACCGACCTCGAAAAGCCGGTCGCGCAACTGCTCGCCGCCTATGACGATCCCCTCGGCATCACGGCCGCCTTCAACCTCAACCTGCTCGCGCGCATCAACCGCGAGTTCGACGCCGACTTTATGCTGCCGCAGTTCCGCCATCTCGCCCGCTACAACCCCGACGCGCGCAGCATCGAGATGCACCTGCGCTCGACCTGCACGCAGACCGTCACCCTCCGCGCGGCAGGGCTCGCATTCACGCTGCGCGAGGACGAGACGATCTGGACGGAGAGCTGCCACAAGTACGCGCCCGAGGAAGTGCCGCGGCTCGCCGCGGCCGCGGGTTTTTCCTGCGAGGCGCAGTGGCTCGATCAGGAGTGGCCCTTCGCGGAGAGTCTCTTGATCGCGACCTGAACGGCGCGGCGGGTATGGTGCAGCCGGAAATGCGCCGGGTAACGCCAGTGGCCGGCTGGGGATAAACCAAGTTCTGGCACCAGCCGGTTTATCATACACCCTTGGAGGGCAAAGAACGGCCACAACGAGACATTCCGGAACGACCCAAACAGCAGCGGCCAGCTTTCTGGTCGTCTGACAGCATTGAATCGTTAGGTGTCTCGGGGATCAAAATCGCCCCCTAAATTGTTGATTAGGGCATCCGTATAAGCTTGAATGCGTTGCTTATCGACAAGCCGCCTTAACTCACGGCCGGCTTTTGTGAACTGGATCAGATACGCCGCATGTCCTGCCAAACGCAAGCCCGCAGGAGAGCCAGCGTACTCAACGTCAGCTAGAGGACCGCCGTCATCTCCTTTGAAGTTCAAATATAGTGCCTCAGCTGAGCGTATTAGCCCGGCGCCATCCAGATCGAATAAATCATCATACGAAACGCTATAACTCTCCAGGGACCCTATAGTCTGGAAGGCCATAACATCAGGATGTACGACAAATGCCCAATGGCCATCGTCTATGGAAATATTGCATAAACTTTCAAACGACTTAGCAAGCCCGCCGGTAAGCACCGAAAGAATTAGAAGTGTATGTGGACTAATAGAGCTAGGCGCAGAAATTTCGCTGGCCAGTAGCTTGGCGAAATAGCGTTGGATCTCTTCATTGGATTTTATCTGCGCAGTTTTCCAGAATAGTGTTAACCAATCGGGATCTATAGCATCTACGGATTCGGTCGTAGTCACAGTATGTTCTAGTTCCTCGAATGTCTTCCAGGCAATTGATTCGCGGTTCAATTGCTGTTGATATATCTCCTTTCCATAGCGCGCCAAAGCACGCTCACCTAGTTCTGGATTCTCGGCGATCAAATTTGCGGCGGATTTGCCTGCGGCGGTGATAATGTTTAATTCAGCATCGTATTTCGCTTGGATTTTCGCTGTTAGGCCATCCAAATATGCCTTTGGCAAGTTTAGGCCTGACTCAATCAAACCACCGATACCTTTGGCAATTGCTGTAATCGCATTGTTCTTAATTGACTCAGGTAATTCGATTGATGTTAGACGTTCCAACCAAGTCATTTCTTCACTCTCTGAATATCCTGAATCAGTATTTTCTGGAATCGAGGGGTCAGAGTACTTGAAGACTATCTTGCTTTCAAGCCACTTCTTGAATGAAGACTGGCTCTCACCGGATGGCCTCCCGGCCAAGAGTCCTTCTACACTGATGTCCTCGTCTATATCTTCCCAGTGAATCCCGTGGCCTCGACCGATAATTCGCCAATTATTCCTTTCCGCTTCTGTGGCATGCGTTAGCCGCGGATACCAATCCAAAGGGACGGAAATCGTTCTTCCGTCACTCAGTTCCACGCTCAGCGTGTCGTCAGACACCTTCACGTCGATGGCATCCGGTATTTCAAGTTCGACTGCCGAAGTACTCATGCCAGGCCTCCATAATTTCTGTACGGTGCTCTTCAATCATCTTCATGATACGCGCTATCTCCGGGCGTCGGAATCCTCCGCTTCTCTGCAAGCGAACTGGATCGAGCCAGAATTTCGCAATATTGTCATCTCGCTCAACATGCACGTGTATCGGCTCGTATCCATCTCCTGCGTAAAAGAAGAACCGATACGGTCCTACCCTCAGGATAGTGGGCATCTACGCCATTTCTCCTTGTTCTCTTCTCGCCATCATTGCGGGTCAGCGTACGCTGGACCCGTTGGTTGGCGGATTCATTTTACGAGTGCCTGTGTACCCTCTATGGGCCGCAACACTTTTTAGACTTCCTTCCGCTTCCACAGGGGCATGGTTCATTCCGCCCAATCGATGCTTGCGCCAGATACGGTTCGGATGGATTCAGCAGTCGCTCGACATCACTGATGTCTTCCGGTTCACCAGGTTCAATACCGGCGATCACCTGCCAGCCATTTGCATTGCAGATGGCCAGGATTTCCTCGGCCCTTTCCTGGGTGGCAACTCTAACCACGGCCGGATGTTTCTCTGTCCCGAGTTTCGCCATGCGCTTGGTTCTCCGTCATTACTGCCAACGTTTCAGAAAAAGAGATCAAAACCGAATGGCACCTACAATTTCACAATACAAGGGTGGGTTAGCATTTTTTGCGTAACCCACCAGGCGTTGCACAGCAACACAACGCGTTTTTAATGCGTGCCTCCGGCACATCCGGCGGGTTACGGCACAGACTGCGTGCCTAACCCGCCCTACATCGATGGTGGAGCCGCTTAAGTCAGTGCCATTTTGATCTGACACCGAGCCACATTGGGGTGCCTTATTATGCCGCGGATTCTTGATTAATGTCCCAACCCTGGAAAAAGCAGAACGGCCGGATGGCACTTTAATGCCCTAGCCAGAACCCTGGCACGTTCGACACCGAGACTGACCCGATCTGAACCTGAGCGCGAAAGGGCTTACGCTCACACTGCACGTTGACAGTGACCGGAAAGCCTCGCTCGAATCATTTCACTCGATCAGAATGGTTTCTTACCTGGCCCCGCCAAGTACCAGATAATCAGGCCGATCAGTGGTAGGAAAAGCACTACCAAAGACCAAACCAATTTTTCAATACTCTCTGCCGAACTCTGCAGAATCATTACAATTGCATAAATATCTGCAATCAAGATTATGAGACCGCCAATTCCAGTGAGATCCATAGCTTTCTCCAATTGTTGATTGTTCAAAGCCTCATTTTAACCTTGAATTTTCCATCGATAGCGGATTGAATGCTAGAAAAGGGCGGAAGTACGTGTTAATCCTATTTGGCCTCGCCGCCAGCCGGTTTGTAGAAGACAAGCTCGCCGATCTCGACCGTCCTGATATATTCCTTGGACCAATTGGGGGCTAGTTTCCAATGGTGGAAATACAAGGCACCACCGGTTCTATCCTTGAGTTGGCGGTTGAGGGCCTTGCGGGCGATTTCCTTGGCGTGCGAGTAGGGCTCTTCCTCCGCTGCGTCATCCGAACGGCCATCACACCACCACGAGAACTGGCAGGCACCCTGCTCGTGGCCTTGCTTGACGACTCCACAGATGGTGTTTGGGAAGCCCTCATGGCCGATCCGGTTCATAACGACATTGGCGATGGCTTCCATGCCGGCATCACCCTCACCCCTGGCCTCCCAGTAGATGCTGCGGGCAAGACAGGTGATCGCATCGTCCAAGGACTCTTCGCCGGTCGGATCGACCGCCTGCGCTTGGGGCTTAGTGATGATCTGGGCGGGAGTCGGTAGCACCTTGCTGCCCTCGGGCGCGGCCTTCTCCTCCAGCACCTCCGCCTTGCTCTTGGCGGTTTCCGCCTTCTGGGCCTGACTGCCCTCGGGCGCGGCCTTCTCCTCCAGCACCTCCGCCTTGCTCTTGGCGGTTTCCGCCTTCTGGGTCTGGTCAGCCGCAGTCGTCTGGCCCACCAGAAGGAATGTCACAAGCCAAGCCGCAGCCCATATCTGTCCCATGGTCGAACCTCCTGCACCCACAATAGTCATGTGGGGAAAAGAGCTGGCCCCGTTTGTTTGAACAGCTCTGCCCAGGTTGTTAAGTAGAACTGGTTGGGGGTCGACGCGTGTTGTAGAAGGTGAAGTAGCGTTGCTTTTCTGCCGTTCCGGCAGTTGACGCGAAGGACTGGAACGGGAAACCCGCCCAACAGTTATTTCCGACCGCCGGTGGCTTTCTTTCCGGCCGGCAGTGAGCCCGGCACTTCCACGCCCTGGCTGTGCAGGTAGTCTTCGTAGTTGCCGTTGTAATTCACTACACCGGTAGGACTCAACTCGATGATGCGCGTCGCCAGAGACGAGACGAACTCGCGGTCATGGCTGACAAACAGCAGCGTGCCGGGATATTTTTCCAGCGCGGTGTTGAGCGACTCGATGGATTCCATGTCCAGATGGTTGGTGGGTTCGTCCATGACCAGGATGTTGGGCTTCTGCATCATCAGTTTGCCGAACAGCATGCGGCCCTGTTCGCCGCCGGAGATGATCTGCACGAATTTGTTGATGTCGTCCTGCGAGAACAGAAGGCGTCCCAGCGTGGCGCGCACGGCCTGCTCGTCGTCGCCGGGTTGCTTCCACTGGCTCATCCAGTCGAATAGATTCAGGTTCATGCTGAAATCCGCGGCATGATCCTGCGCGAAATAGCCGATGATCGAGTTCTCAGACCATTTGACCGTGCCGTGCCGCGGTTTCATTTCCTCCACCAGCGTGCGCAGCAGCGTGGACTTGCCGATGCCGTTGGGGCCGATGATGGCGACGCGCTCGCCGACTTCGATCGTCAGGTCGAGGCCACTGAACAGGGGGACCCCGTCATAACCCTGGGAGAGGTGTTTCACTTCCAGCGCCAGACGATAAAGCTTCTTGTCCTGCTCGAAGCGGATGAACGGATTGACGCGGCTCGATGGCTTGATGTCTTCGAGTTTGATCTTCTCGATCTGCCGGGCGCGCGAGGTGGCCTGCCTGGCCTTGGAGGCGTTGGCGGAGAAGCGACTGACGAAGGTCTGCAATTCGGCGATCTGGGCCTTCTTCCTGGCGTTGTCGGCGTACTGCTGCTCGCGCGCCTGGCTGGCCGCGGTCATGTACTCGTCGTAGTTGCCGGGGTAGACGCGCAGCTCGCCGTAATCGAGATCGGCCATGTGAGTGCAGACGCGGTTAAGAAAGTGACGGTCATGCGAGATGATAATGATGGTGCTGTTGCGCTCGTTGAGCACTTCTTCGAGCCAGCGGATGGTGTTGATGTCAAGGTTGTTGGTCGGCTCGTCGAGCAGCATGATGTCGGGATCGGCGAACAGCGCCTGCGCCAGCAGTACGCGCAACTTCCAGCCCGGCGCCACGGCGCTCATCGGCCCGAAGTGCTGCTCGATCGGAATGCCGACGCCGAGCAACAGTTCGCCGGCGCGCGCCTCGGCGGTGTATCCGTCCAGTTCGGCGAACTCGACCTCCAGATCGGCGACCTTCATGCCGTCGGTTTCGCTCATCTCGGTGAGACCATAGATGCGGTCGCGTTCCTGTTTCACGGTCCAGAGGCGGGCATGCCCCATGATGATGGTGTCGATCACCGTGTGGTTCTCAAAGGCGAACTGATCCTGGCGCAGTTTGCCGATGCGCTCATTGGCGTCGACCGAGACATTGCCCGCGGTCGGATCGAGATCGCCGCCGAGAATCTTCATCAGTGTCGACTTGCCACAGCCGTTGGCGCCGATCAGGCCGTAACGGTTGCCGTCGCCGAATTTGACCGAGATGTTTTCGAACAGGGGCTTGGCCCCGAATTGCATGGTGATATTGGCTGTGGCTAACACGGCGTGTATCCAGAGTAGGTAGGTGATGAGGTAAAGCTCGGCATTATCTCACAGATGCCGTCCCGCCGCGACTTACCATCTGGCGTGCGAGGACAAATCACGCCTTGTGAATCGAGCACAGATTACGATTTACACGAAACTTGGCCATGGTCGTCGTGTATCTGGAATGCGGAAATCGTGGTCTGTCACAGATCGCATTCGCTCCGCACACGCCTTGGCATTTGCCCAGGTCATATAAACTGGAAACACTTTGTCTTCTGTGGTACTTCTCTGTATTGAAAATACCTTATAAATCAGCAGATGCGTCATGCTCATTCCGTTATCTGCAGACAAAGTGAAAACAATGAACAAAATAGCCACCCATCTTGCTGCATTACTTCTTCTGTCAATCGTCTATCCCGCCTATGCCACCGACGTCGTGGCCCCCATGTCGTTTTTAAACGGCCATATCGAGGTGCACACCGACAGTCCCCATAATGGCACGACGGCAACAAATTCCACAGTCAAGCAAAGCCAGGGCTATAACGTCACACTAGGTGACGGACTGGGGCGCGGGGTCGATGGTCACTTTCACGACTACGACACCGTCAACGGAGTCACTTACGTGGATCTCTTCCGGCTCGAGCCCCGACGGGGACTCGCCAGTCTGGCGCCTGAATATAAGGGCGTTTCTCCCTGTGGCAATGTGTCCCAATGAAGTCGGGGTAGAGGTTGACGGTAAATGCCTCGCTGCGGTTGAAGGCGAGCTGAACCGCGCCTATGACACCCTGCAGACCGACGCCAATGGCAACCCGGAAGCCGGCATGGCCTCGAAGGTCTATGCCCTGGGTGGCTCCACGCCGTTCGATTCGAACCAGAAGTTCATCGTGGTGCTGGCCAATGCGGACCGCTCCAACGGCGGCATCCTGCAGATCGGCTGCCGCACCTGGCCGGTCGTTGCCTACCAGGACATGATCACCAGCCAGCTCGAGAGCGGGACAGCGCCCTCGGCGCTGGTGGATACCGTCAATGGCGGCGGTCTCGTCTTCACCCTGGCGGGCATCTACGGTAGCGACCCGGCCACCTGCCCCACCGGGGCGTATGCGGTCCAGCACGGACTCAGTTCGGATACCGACGCTGCGTGTCGGCTTTGAGCGGCGAGCGATACTCTATGCGGGCATCCACGCCACGCGCTCGGCGTGTGTGCTGGGATTGCATGACTACCGGGAGAAGCTCTGCTACACGGACCGGGCAACCCTGACGCGGGCGGAAGCGGCCGTGGCCACCTACCAGGCGGGTACGCTGACGCCGCACACCTATTCCACTTGCAATGGCGCGGATCCGCAATCGCCGCCACCGCTGGACTATCTGCGCGATCCGGCGAAGAACCTGCATATCACCGCGCTGTATAGCACTGAAGGCAGTCCGGCTACCGCTGGCGCAACGGCGCGCTTGACCGTGCAGTTGCTGAAGGTCGACAACGGCAGCGGCAACGCCGCCTATACGCTGCAGCCCGCCAGCAATGGCCTGTCGGGCGGCAACAAGATCGATTACCTGCCCGTTGAGCAAGAAACGGTCAACGCATCGGCGGCACCTTTGCCAAGGCGTTTACCGTCGCGAAGATCGGCGGCGTCGGCGTCGTCACGGCCGACGACACCACCAAGGGTCCGAATGAGAGCGGCCTGCTCTACGAGGTCTCCATGTACTGGCACTACAGCGAACTGGCGGATGAATTTCGCCATGCGGACCCCGCCAGCATCCCGTGTTACGGCGATCCCAACTACGCGGGCAAGGTCAACATAGAGCTGGGTGGCCTGACCTACGGTGAATACACCTCACTCATCACTCCGCTCAACGAGGCCATCATTACCCAGTACACAACGCTGGTCTGCTCAGTCAGCAACGCAAAGACCGAGGCGGATCTCAAGGCCGCCTTGCTGCCGCTGGCGGAATTGCTGGACGCGAATCCGGATCTGGCGCGTTATCACCGCTACCGCGATTACGCGCCGGGGCATATTCCGGAGAGTTACCTGCTCGCTATCGACAAGGGAGAGCTGGATGAGGATGATGACGGTGACGGCATCGTGGGGCTCTGTGAAACGGACCGTGACAATGACGGATTGTCCGACACCCTTGAAGCGAGCATCGGCACCAGTCCAACCAATATCGACACCGATGGCGACGGCCTCTCCGACTACGAGGAAGTTGCCTGGGACGGTGATGCCTTGTCCTATGATCCCGCCCAGGACCTTAACCCGCTCTCAAGCGACACCGACGGCGACTGGCTGACCGACTTCAATGAAGTTAGAAGTACCGGTACCAATCCCTTGAATAAAGACACGGATGGCGACGGTTTCAAGGATGGAACGGAAGTGGCGGCCAATTACGACCCCTTATCCCAAACCAATTTTCCGGTATGGGGCGACATCAACAACGACAGGGTGGTAAATGCGGCTGATGTGCTTATCGCAAACCGTGCCGTGTTAGGGCTGGTAACGCTGACATCCGACCAATTGGCGCGCGGTAACGTAGCGCCCCTGGTCAATGGTGCGCCAGCCACTTCGCCTGCTGATGTATTTACTATCGCCGACCTATTATTGATTACACGCAAAGCCATGCATGCGGTCACTTATTGAGCGAAACTGATTTAACAGGCGGAATCGCCTACCATGGCAAGACCGCATGCACGAAGCGTGACTACCGTCTCGGCATGAATCCGGCGGAGCGTTACTCTGGTTCCCTAGGTAATACACAGTCACCGTACACACGGTCGGTCGAGGCAATGCCATGTCAGAGACGGGATGGAGACAGTCACTCCTGCAGCATATCGGTACCGGAATCGAATCCCTTGCGGAGACATACCCTCGCGGCTATCTGCTGGTGGTAACCGGCTTCGCGGTCGCCGGCTATGGCTGGCTGCTGTTGTTTCCATGGCTGGTACTGGCGGGCGTCTCGGGCAGCTATGATGCCCTGATCGGCCAGCCGGCTGTCGCCTGGACCCATTTGATCGTCTGGTCAGCCGTAACGGTATTCTCCGCGCTGGTTACCTACCGCGTGGCACAGTTCAGGCCGGCATTACCCGCAGGCATCGTACTCGATCGGAAAAAGGCGCCCGCACTCTTCGAACTGGTGGAAGAACTGCACAGGCATTACCGTCATCCCCGGATCGACCGCATGGTGATAACCGGCGCGTTTGCACTCGAGGTCGTGAAGACCCCGTGCTGGGCCCTGCCCGTGTGGTCGATGAACACGCTGGTCATCGGCCTGCCGCTGATGCAGAGTCTTTCCGCTGCCCAGTTTCGCTGCGCGCTGGCACGCCGACTGGGCCAATTCTCGAAACGCCACAACCCGCTGGGGAACTGGCTCTATCAACTGCGCCGGATCTGGCCACTGTATGGTATCGCAACCAAAGCTGCAGACCCCGGCTTCCAGCCGGTGCGCTGGTTCTTCTCGGTCTTTGCACCACTCTACGAATCGATCAGCCTGCCCGCCGCCCGCCTCGACGAACTGGCGGCAGACAGCTATGCGATGGAAGTGTGCAGCGACGAGGAGGTGCTTGACACGATCACGGTCGAGACGGTATGCCGCCTGTACCTCGAGGAGAAATTCTGGCCGGTGTACAGGAAACTTTCGGCGCGTGTGCGGGAGGCCATGCTGAAACCGCATGCGGGGATGGCTTCGGTGTTACGCGCCGGGCTGCAGGGCGACCGGGGTTTGGAGTGGCTGAAGAAGGCCATGGACAGAGAACCGCGCTGGGATGATCCCATGCCGTCACTGGCGAAACGCGTGGAAAACATCGGGTACCTGAAACCCCGCATGGGCGGGATTGCCCCCGTTCCGGCCGCGGCTGTCTATCTCGGTACGGTCATCGAGGAACTCGACGCAGCGCCTGGCCGTGCGTTGCCACAGGGGTTTTCGCGGGAAAGTAAATTCGATCCTTTCAGATTCAAGCCACGCACTTTCATGGCGTTCCTGACTCGCCTGTTAAGACGCAAGTACGCAGACCAGGGCACACCGGCTGCGGGCAACCACAGCCATATCACCTCCCTGCAATAACCGGCTCGCGTGATGGAGCGGCGCCCTCACCCGAGCGCCACCCGGCCACTGTCCCCACGCGCAATTTCCAACCCTAAGCTTCGGCGGCATCCCGGTTCAAATAGCCGGCGATGAAATATAAGGCGCTGTAGACGCATCGGGGTCATGGCTTGCAATCAATCATTCTCCGATCTTGCATGCTCAGTCGGCGCGGATTTCGGTCGGTTCTCCTGGCTTGAAACACCCCATGAGGCGCAGAATACCTGCTCGATGAATAAGGGCCTTAAGCGTGCGATCCGCCGGATTGCCACATCCTTCGCTGCCCTGCTGGCGGGATTGATTATCGTCTGGCTGATGGTGCTGGCCCTGGGTGTTACCGTCCGTCTCGATGTCCTCCGGGATCCCATAGAGACTGCGGCATCCCGCGCGCTCGGCCGGGAAGTCCGCATCGGCGGACCGATTGAATTAAGACCCACACTCGGTCCAACCGTCGTGGTGCACGGCTTGGGTATCGCCGGTTCCGGTGGACAGGATGGCACGGACCTTCTGCAGGCCGATCGGGTGGAGGCGAGGCTCGGACTCATAGCCTTGCTGAGGGGCAGGCCCTACATCGCACGACTCCTGATTCAGGACGTCAGCATCACGCTGGAAACCCGCGGGGATGGTTCACGTAACTGGCGCCATGCCGATGCCCGGGCATCGACCGATCACGCGCCATCACCTATGACACCGAGAAGCGAAGCGCCGGTGATCCGGCAGCAGGAACTGCGGGATCTGTCCCTGCTCAATATCGTCTTGTCCTACCGGGATGACAGAACGGGCCAACATTATCGGATCAAACTCGATGAGATCAGCGGCAGCTCCCTGCTCGACCAGCCCCTTGACCTGCTGATCCGTGGCGGCATTGGACAGGAACCCTATGTTGCAAACCTGACAGGCGGAACTCTCTCGGAACTGCTGGCATTCCTCCGAAAACTGGCCGCTGCAAATCACGGCGACCATCGCGGGCGCAAGCCTGGCGCTGAACGGCACAGTGGACGCGTCGCATCCAGAACACGGGCCTGCAATGGAATTTGAGCTGCATGGCGAGCGTCTGCCTGCCATCGGAGAAGCCATGATGCGTGGCCGGCTGGCGGCTTCGGATTCCGGTTTGGATCTCATGGACATCGTGGCCAGGTTCGGGCAATCCGCGCTGCGGGGGCAGTTATCCGCGCGCTTCGATGCACCGCGGCCACGCATCACCGGTGACCTGCGGGTATCGGCGCTCGATGCGGCGCTCCTCTCCGCTACCGGGTCATCGCATGCGGCGGATGGATCATCTCCCCGTCACCAGACCGCTGGATCACCGGCGGGGCGTTCGGCGGATGTCCCTGGGTGGCTCGAGGCTGTCGATATCAATGCCGCGATCACCGTTCAGGAGTTCATTCATACCCCGGTCGCTATCCGCAATGCCAGCCTGAGGCTGTCCGTGCGGGACGGGCGGCTGAGCGCGCCGCTGGATGCAACCATTGCCGAAGTACCTTTCCACGGTGACCTGGCAGTGAACCGGCAGGGTGACGGTCCCGTGCTGAAATTGGGACTCACCGCCACGGATGCCAACGCAGCAAAGCTCGCCGAGAGTCTGACGGGGATCGAAGGCATCCGGGGCAGATTCAATCAGATCGAGTTCCATGCCGCCACGAGCGATGCCCGCACGGTGGATTTCCTGAACGGGTTTGACATCGGACTGAACCTAACCGGCGCGCAACTCTCGTACGGTAATGTCGCCGGCGGAAAGCCTGTCGATCTCACGCTGGATGATCTGGCGTTGACGATTCCCGGGGGTAAGGAAATGTCGGTGAGCGCGCAGGGAACCTTGCTCAACGACCCCTTTAACTATCGAATTCACCGGGGGCGGCCTGGAAGCGCTCCTCAAGCGCGAAGGCTGGCCTGTCGACTTGTCCGCCACCGGGGGCGGCGCCGCGTTTGGCATCAACGGCTCGCTGGCAAGCGCGCGCGGATCATACACAAACCCGGCTGAATCTGCATCTCTCCGGTAAACGCATTGGCGATCTCGCCGACTGGTTCGGAGTCTCGCCCTGCGCGGAGGCGTCCTATACCGCCCGTGGTCAACTGATACTTTCTGAAAATGTCGGACGCCTGCAGTTTCTCCAGGCAAGTACCGGGAAGACGCAACTCAACGGTGACCTGGATTGGTCCGTGGATGAGCAAATACCCCTGCTCCATGCGAGCATGCACGTCGATGCGCTGGACCCCGCCGATCTTGACGGGCTATTACCGGTACTCAAGTCCGGCGATGGGGATGCTGCGAAAAAGGGTATTGCCATCGACATGCCCATCCTCCCCAAGCGTGTCGAGATCAAGAATGCGGACATCGAACTGGCCATAGAACATCTCCTCATCAAGCCGGTGGAAATCACGGAGGTTTCTCTCTCCAGTCAGATCCGCGGGGGAAAGACGATGCGTTCCCCCTTTCATGCCCGTATCGGCGCCACCGGTTTTCAGGGCTATCTTGACCCGTCGGGTGCGGCAACGGATGTGGTGTTTGAATTGGAAGGGAATGATCACGATTCCGGAAACAGGCTGCGCGACTTGTTCAGCACCGCGGTGAACTGGACCGGGAGGGCCGCGGTTGTCCCCCTGCAATGGATATTAAATAAGGGGTTATCCGCCAAGGGCACGGCTGACTGTCGCGATAAGCATCAGCCGCACGCCGGATCACCCGGAACAGCGACGTGACACGCCTGCTGTTTCCAGACCAGGTGGTTGAAGGTTGAAATCCGCATAGCGCAAAACAAATGCCGGGATTCCTCGGGATAAATGTCGCGGCAGGGTTCGTTTCCGGGACGTAACGTCAAACCAGCGCGTGGCGCTGTAGACCGCGCCATAGTTGAGCGCCTTGTGGTGTTTCACCGTCGTTATCGGTTGCAGCCATCAATAGACAGTATCCGTTGGCGTCCCCTGTGGCCATTCTCCCAGCGGATAGGGGTGGTCATCGCTGTTAAAGGTGAGAAAAAGAACAATCTGATAAACGTAGGTGCTGAGATTCTGCCCCAGCGTCAACAGTCGCTCATTGGTACTGCCGGTGAACAGTACAGAGAATAACTGGAACAGCACGACGGCCGCGATGATAAACTCGGCAACACCATAGATAACCATAAACAGCAACATATAGAGCGCGCGCAGCCATGTCTTGCGATTGCGCAGGTTTTGCTTTATTTCATCTTCCATAGTATTTCCCCCCTGAATGCGTAACGGCTAGTGACCGGGCGCTCATCGTTATAACTTGCCGTGGCCAAACAGCCCAATCAGGCCGATGACGATTAAATAAATGGCGACGATGTAGTTCAATAAGCGCGGCACGACCAGAATGAGTATGCCGGCAACCAGCGACACCAGCGGGGTAAGGCTCAGGTTGATATTCATGGGAACGCTCCTTCTTTAGGTGAAGAGGGTAAATCGATAGATTTCAAACCGGCGCTTCACTGTGGAGCCCATCGGGTAATTCCAACCCAATCACCGCCTTATTAGCGCGCCAAGCCGAAGCAAAGCGGGACTGTCCAACTTCGTAAAGAAGGCTACACGAAGTCGATCACCTTTTACAGACGCTGGCGTACCGAACGTCATGGATTTACGGTACGGATAGAAAATTCACCCGCTTCGTCAGTGCATGTGTGCTCGCGGAAATATACGGTAGAATCACCGCACCATGACCCTCACCGAACTTCGCTACATCGTGGCGCTGGCGCGCAAACGTCAGTCGGACGTGCGAGCAGGCGCCATCGCTAACCTGCCGTGGCCAAACAGCCCAATCAGGCCGATGACGATTAAATAAATGGCGACGATGTAGTTCAATAAGCGCGGCACGACCAGAATGAGAATGCCGGCAACCAGCGACACCAGCGGGGTAAGGCTCAGGTTGATATTCATGGGGACACTCCTTCTTTAGGGAAAAGGGTAATTCGATAGATTTCAAGCCGGCACTTCAAGGTGGAGCCAACGGGGAATACCAACCCAATGACCGACCTTGTTACCGCGCCAGGCCGAAGCAAAGCGGGACTGTCCGGCTTCGCAAAGAAGGCTACACGAAGTCGATCACCTTTTACAGACGCTGGCGTACGGAACGTCATGGATTTACGGTACGGATAGAAAATTCACCCGCTTCGTCAGTGAATGTGTGCTCGCGGAAATAAACGGTAGAATCACCGCACCATGACCCTTACCGAACTTCGCTACATCGTGGCGCTCGCGCGCGAGCGTCATTTCGGACGCGCGGCCGAGGTCTGCCCCGTCAGCCAGCCGACGCTGAGCGTGGCGGTGAAGAAGCTGGAAGAAGAACTCGGCGTCGCCCTGTTCGAGCGCGGCAAGACCGAGGTCGCGGTCACGCCGGTCGGCGAGCGCATCGTCGAGCAGGCGCGCCGCGTGCTCGAGGAGATGGAAGGTGTCAGGCGCATCGCCCGGCAGGCACATGATCCGCTCGCCGGACCGCTGCGCATCGGCGCGATCTACACCGTCGGCCCTTACCTCTTTCCGCGCCTGGTGCCGGTCCTGCACGCCTCGGCGCCGCTCATGCCGCTGGTCATCGAAGAGAACTACACGGCGCGGCTGGGCGAGCGTCTCCTGCAAGGCGAGCTGGATGTGGTCCTCGCCTGTCTGCCGTTCGAGGAACCGGGCGTCGTCACCTTGCCGTTGTACGACGAGCCGTTTGTCGCCATGGCGCCGGCGGCGCATCCCTGGCGCAGGCGCGCAGCGATCACCACCGACGATCTCGGTTCCGAGACCGTCCTGTTGCTGGGCGCCGGGCACTGCTTCCGCGATCAGGTCGTCGCGGCCTGCCCCAGTTGCGTCAGTCCGCCCTCCGTCGAGGGTGGGCTGCAAAAGACTTTCGAAGGCAGTTCGCTCGAAACCATCCGCCACATGGTGGCCTCCGGCATGGGCATCACCGTGCTGCCGTGCACGGCGGCCGAGGGGCCGGGCCACTACCGGTCGGAATTGACGCTGGTGCGGCCGTTCGCCGACCCGCCGCGGCGGCGCGTGGCGCTCGCCTGGCGCGTGAGCTTCCCGCGCCCGAAGGCGATCGAGGCGCTGCGCCAGGCGATCCGCGCCTGCGCGCTCGACTGTGTCACCTACCTCGGAAAAAACGGGGACATTCTGGATTAATGATTTCATGCCACGCTCGTGGCTCATCCAGTAATAATCCAGAATGTCCCCGTTTTTCCTTCCCCATCGGCGCCGATAGCCAGCGGCTATCGCCCCCATGCCGACAATCAACTAGCCGCATCCGCCGCACACGTCTAAGCTTTATCACAGAAGTAACCCGACGGTCGCTACGACCCGTGGGCCGGCAACAAAAACGACTAGGTTCAGCCCGGCAACCTGTACCGGCTCATGAACGCCGGGGAGAAGCAGCGCCTGATCGGCAACCTCGTCGGCGCCATGCAGGGTGTGCCGCGCGAAATCCAGGTGCGCCAGGTGCGCCACTTCTACAGGGCGGATGCGGCGTACGGGGAAGGAGTTGCGCAGGGGCTGGGCCTTGATGTCAAGGAAATCAAGGCGGCATGAAGGCTGGAGGCGCGGGCATCGAGAGACTTGTTTAACCTGACCACAGAGGAGATCAACATGGACATCAATATCGGAATCAACGAGAAGGATCGCGCGGCCATCGCCGAGGGTCTGTCACGGCTGCTCGCCGACAGCTACACGCTCTATCTCAAGACCCACAATTTTCACTGGAACGTCACCGGCCCGATGTTCAATACGCTGCACCTCATGTTCGAGACGCAGTACACGGAGCTGGCATTGGCGGTGGATGAGATCGCCGAGCGCATCCGCGCCCTGGATTTCCCGGCGCCGGGCAGTTATGCGGAGTTCGCACGCCTGGGCTCGATCAAGGAGGCGCAGGGCGTACCCAAAGCCGAGGACATGATCCGCGAACTGGTCGCGGGGCAGGAGGCGGTCGTGCGCACCGCCCGCGCCGTCTTTGCGGACGTGGACCGTGCGAGCGATCAACCGAGCGCGGACCTGCTGACGCAGCGCATGCAGGTGCACGAGAAAAACGCCTGGATGCTGCGCAGCCTGCTGTGAAGTGAACGGGCGATAAATCCAGTCATCGATCGCGGCGCGCCTACCGGGCGCGCTGCATTCGACGTCACAACGGTGACCGGTAGCAGTGCGTGGACCTTGGAAAGATAAACGGGGTCATTTCAGATCAATCTGTGCTGCGCACACCAAGCCTGTTTTACTCGCTTTCCACCGTAGGGCTCGGGTATCATTGAATCACCCCGATCAGTCTATGATGTGGTGTACGGGCAGCTTGCTCATGTGCCATTCACCCGTCTTCGGGTCGTACTGAGATGCGGTGAAAACATGCCACTCGGTGTCATCCAGCTTCGGATAATCGCCACGATAGTAGTAACCCGGCCATCGGGTTTCCTGCCTGAAGAGCGTGTGGCGGGTCACGGACTCCGAAGTCCAGACCCTGTGGTTGAGTTCCCATGCTCTCTGGAGTTGGTGGAGGTCCTCGGCACCGATATGGTCGAGGTCCTCCTTCAGCATGGTTAGAAGCTCCAGGCCCCGGTTGAGCATCGGTTCGTTGGTCACATAAAAGGTACTGATGCCGCCAACGTACTCATCCATGATCTTCTCCAGCCTCTGCAGGCCCTGAAGAGGAGATAGGTAACTTGGCGACACGGTCCCGGCGACGATCTCGTTCCTACCCACTTCATAGTTTTCCAGCGGCTTGAATATTGTCTCCTCGAGCCTCTTGATCTCCGTTTCGTCCACCTGCGGCGGATCCCCGGTCAGATCCATGACATACTTGACGGCCGACTTTCCGGCTATCCTTCCTTCTGCAAAGGAGCCGGATGAGAACTTGTGCGCGGAACCGCCGATCGTGTCCCCGGCCCCGAAGAGCCCATCAACGCTCATCATCCTGTTGTATCCCCACTGGTAGTCCGCCGGTGCGCAGTCCTCCGGTCCGCTTGCCCAGGCACCAGAACAGGTGGCGTGAGAACCCATGACGTAGGGCTCGGAGGTAATCAACTCGGACGGTTTTTCCTTGGGATCGATGTTCTGCGATGCCCAAACAACCGCCTGGCCGATCGTCATGTCGAGGAAATCCTCCCAGCCGATCTCCTCCTTCTCCCGGGTATCGAGCACCTCCTGGGTATGCATGTAGATGGGTCCCTTGCCCGCCTTGATCTCCTCCAGCATCGCGTGATTTCGCAGGCAGGTCGGCATCGGCTGTTTCTCCGCATACTCCCCGACGAGAGCCTTGATCTCGTCGAACCAGGCCGCCTCATACTTCTCCCCGTAGGCGTTGGTGGCATAGGCCTTGAGAAGCAGGAACCAGGCACCGACCGGACCGTAGCCATCCTTGAAGCGGGCGAGCACGATCCTGTTCTCCATCTGCGTCATTTTGACGCCTAGCGGTATCAGCAACCCGTAGGCCGAAGCGCTGCTCCATGGCGCGTACCAGGTTCTTCCCATACCTTCGCCGACCGACCTGGGCCTGAAGATGTGGGAAGCGCCGCCGGCGGCCACGATGACCGCTTTCGCCCGGAAGACGTAAAAATCCCCACTCCGGACGCTGAAGCCGACCGCACCGGCGACCCGGTTGGGATGCGTTTTGTCCATCAGCAGATGCGTCACCATGATCCGGTTGTACACTTCAGTGGCAGCCTTCCTGGCGGCCTCGGCGATGATCGGCTTGTAACTCTCGCCGTGAATCATGATCTGCCAGCGCCCTTCTCTCAGGTACCTGCCGGTCTTCGGGTCCTTCATGATCGGCAGACCCCATTCCTCGAACATGTGCACAGTCGCATCGACGTGCCGGGCGATGTCGAAGCCCAGGTCCTCGCGCACGAGACCCATCAGGTCATTTCGTGCGTAGCGCACATGGTCCTCCGGCCGGTTTTCGTCCCACTGCATGCCCATATAGCAATTGATCGCCGACAGACCGTGCGCGACGGCACCGCTGCGCTCGATGTTCGCCTTTTCGACGAGGACGATCTTCGCTTCCGCGCCCAGTATCTGGATTCGTAAGTGGCCCCGCAACCGCCAAAACCACCGCCTATAACGAGGATGTCTGAATCCACGAACCTGGTTTTTCTGGATGATAGTAGACTCATGGCATCACACCTGTTTGTTCTTGAAAGGAGGCAGCGTGGGGAGCGCCGCCACCTTGAGTGCCTTGGGCTCGTGCGCGAGCATCGGAGAGCTCAGAGCGTTTGTGTCGGGTGCCTCATAATCGGATGGCGACTTTATGGAACCCCAGGGGGTGGTCCTTATCGGGAAGGTAAACTCCTTCACCCGCCCGTCCCGGTACTTTATCTTCCAGGAGATGGATTCCCTTTTCCTCTTCCCTGAGCACCCTGACGCTGTGGCCCAGCGGAGCGAAGTCCGCATAGCCTCGGACGTCTATCGCGTGCTGCGGACATGCCTTCACGCACGAGTAGCACTCCCAACAGAAATTGGGCTCGATGTTGTAAGCCCGCCGGTAGGTCCGGTCTATGTGCATGATGTCGGAAGGACAGATATCCACGCACTGTCCGCAGCCGTCACATCGCGTCATGTAAACGAAGGTGGGCATCCGATTACCTCACTATGTTGTTAACGTCAGCGGGTCGCGGCAGGTTGGATGAACCGTTTGCCTCCTCCACCCTTTTCTGGAAGGCCGCTGCGGGTTTGTAGAACATATGGGCGAACTTGGACCAGGGAACGGAAACAAAGAGCAGCGTCGTGAAGAAGATGTAGAGGCCGAAGGCTATCTTGGTCGCCGCAAGGTTATCCGCCGTCTGCACAAGCTCCCATATGAGGGCGAAGGTTACGCTCGCCAGCAGGCTGACGATGAACAGATCCGCGCGCATCAGACGGAAAGGCGAATGACCCTCATGGGCTACGTTTACCCTGAGGAAGAAGAAAAACCAGTAACCACCGATGAGAACCATCAGCGCGCCGATGTTCCACAGGATCGGCAGGAGCGCCGGCGTAGGCGTGGCTTCTGTCGGATAGCCGAAAACCATCACGATGGTCGTGATGAGATACGTCAGGAAGCCGTAGAACATCAGGAGATGGGAAATTCTTCTCTTCGGATTGCAGAATTCGCCGGAGGTTGCAACCTCTTTCAGAATGGTCCTGGCCGCCAGGGAGGCGGTATCTGCGCCGCTAAGCCTCCTCGTTGCGGCAGCCTTTGATTTCTTCCACTGCCGCACGAAAAATTTGGCGCTGCTTTTGTGAAGCATGTCGAATAGCGTTCCAATGGCAACCGCCAAGATCATCAGAACGATGTAGACCTGCATGGCAAGAGGGGACAGAAAAACCGTCAGGTCGGCGAACGGATTGCTGGTGAACATTTGGATTACCCTCCATGTTAGCCAGTTCTTATATGAACCAAGCTAACGACGGTATTGCCGCCTCACGTGCCAGCCACTGACCCAGACGTCCGAATGAGACAAATCAATCAACGGACATGCATCATTCAGTGTATCCCCGCTACCCTATTCACGCTGTAAAGTCGGCGTTCAGGTGTGGGTCTCGAATTCTCACACGCTGCCCCCGGAAGCTGGACGAGCCCCAGGCAATGCGACTTCCAGCGGTAAAAACGCCTGGGACCCGCAAATATTCATGCGGCGTATAAAAAAGAATAGACGCCCTTTTCCCCTAAGTCTACGTGCAGTTCACAGGCGACGACCAACCATTAGGATTAACGGGGACATTCTGGATTATCACGGGAGGTGCCACGAGAGTGGAGTGAAATCACTTATCCAGAATGTCCCCGTTTTCTACTTTTTCTTTCGTGACGTACTTAACCACGATACTAACTGGCTATGCGCTCTTTCTGCTCGTGCCTGGCTTGTGCACAATACCAAGTAAACCATCTATTGAGATGTCTTCATCAATCAACGGCCAGTGAATACCATATCCCGATGGCGAAACCTCAAATTCTTTTTGTTCTTCTTCTGTTGCGGCTGCCAGTAGTGGGGATATCTCCTTCAGTTCACGTTGAATGCTCTTGCCATCAACAATGAGACTAAGAATACCTTTCTCTACACGAACGTTTTCAACTTGATGATGCTTTTTCATCTTTACCGCCTTTTCTGAAACCCACTCACCCCAGATCTGACACTGTCTGTCAAATCGGATGCGGATGACTACAGCTAAATCCCCTTTCCGCACGAAGCGAGAACGTCAACGCATCGTGGCTACCCGTCGACTTCGACTAGTCGACCAGATACAGCGGCTTCGACAGTTTGCGCGCAAGTATGCGGCCAAGGCGCGACACGCTGGGCCGGCCGCAGGCCTGATAAACGCGTCGCCCCGCAACCAATGCCTCCAGGTCCTCGCGCTTCATGAGTTCCCGCAGGGCTTCGGCCGGCGTGCCCACCAGCACGGTGAAATCGGCGCGGGGCAGTCCGCCGGCGGCCCGCGCAAACTGCTCCCGGGCCATCTGCGCGTGGTGCCGCTGATCGGCCAGCACGTAGTCGAGAAACCCCTGCCGGGCGTTGCGCGAGGATTGCCAGTCGTTGCCGATGAAATCGGCCCAGCCGTTGTCGATGACGAAAACGCCGGTCAGCGCAACCGCCCGCCCCCGGGCCATGCCGATGGCATACGCGAGGGCGGCGCGGCTCGCCTCCGTACCATCCACCGCGACGGCGATGCCGCGGCTCACGCGCTCACCGGCTAAGCAGGACGACGATGGCGACCACGATGATGGCAACCACGATGGCGACCCAATCTTCCTGGCGGTCGTCGCGGAACAGCGTCATTTTTCCCTTTTCGGCGCTGCCGACGGTCTCGCTGCCAATTTTCGATTCTTCTGCCATGTCCGTCTCCTTCAGATTTCAACCAGGTAATTGCGCAGCAGCAGCACCACGATGAGCGCCAGCACGTACTTGGTCACACCGACGATGAGCCCGACTTTCAGCGGCGATCCCCCTGCCTGGGAGAGTTCCCTGACGTCGATGTAGCCGCCGAGGCCGACCAGACCGAAACCGAAGATCCAGGTCATCCACACCCGCAGCATCTTGATCGTCTCCGAGGCGGGCGGTCCGTCCTTGATTCCCACGTCCCCGAAAGCCCCCACGCTGGTCAGCAGGACCATGACCATGAATCCGATGACGAACACGGGAAACTTCTCCACCAGCAGCGTGCCCAGGGTCTTCTGCTGCGCGCCCCGCAGATGCGCCGCCTGGCCCGCCCAGTACCACACGGTGACGCCGAACACGGCGAACGGAATCGAGATCACGCGCATGATGTTCCAGATCTCCGCCACCGACACCGCCGACCCGGGGGCCACATTGGGATTGAAAGCGAGCGCCGCGGCGAGCACCTGGCCGGAATTGAGTATGCCGGTGCCGATCCAGGCGCCGTATTGCAGATCGGTCATCTGCAGCGCGTGGCCGATGAACGGGCTGATGAACATGGTCAGGATGCCGAAGCCGAGTATCGTGGCGATGGCATAGGCGACCTGCGCCGCTTTCGCTTCCACCGCCGGCGCCGTCGCCACCGCCGCGCTCACGCCGCAGATGCCGCAGGCGTTGGCCAGCACACCGGTCATGGAGCGGTCCATGGAGAACAGCTCGTCCGAGCCACAGCACCATGACGATCGAGAGCGCGACGAAGCCGCCGATGAGAAAGATCGCCATCGCGCCGAGCTTGACGATCGCCTGCACGGTGTACAGCGACCCCAGCAGGATGATCCCGGTCTTGATCATCAGGCGCGACAAGCGGAAACCGTCCACGAGCACCCCCGGCAGCCTGCCTCCGAAAATGACGTTGCGGTAGAGCGCGCCCATGATGATGCCGAGCAGGATGTAGTTCAGGTGCGTGACTTTGACCAGCCAGCCCTTCTGGCCGAGCACCACCGCTTCGCTCATCCACGGCTCGATCCACAAGCGGATCACCACCATGGTGATGACTATCAGCGCCAGGCCCGGCAGGGCCTTCGGCAGCTTTTGCACAAACCCCTGATCACCAGCCATGTTCCCCCTCCTTATGTTTGTGATGGCGTGGCAACGATATACCCGCTGGAAAATACCCGTCAAGCATCGGTTGTTGCCGCACCACGGCAAGCGGGCGGCGCCGGGCTGTGAACACGGCAGCGGACACTTCTGATCATACAGGGAAACATTGTTTGCCCAGATGAACCTTCACCATTCGGGGGGATCATTATGGTGGTACCAACTATGGCCTATAGTTGGCCTATGCTTTATATTTGGCACGCAACAGAGCCCAGAGGCGGAGAGCGTCATGAAACTAAGTGAATCGGTCAAACCCATCAGCTACCTCAAGAACCACACCGCCGAGGCACTGCGGGACGTCAGCGAGGGCCAGCGGGCCATGGTGATCACACAACACGGTGAGGCCAAGGCGGTACTACAGGATATTGCCAGTTACGAGCAGACCCAGGAGTCCCTGGCGCTGCTCAAGATGCTAGCCCAGAGTTCCAGGAGCTTGCAAGAAGGTCGCAGCAAGCCCGTCAAGAGGGCCTTCGCGGATATCCGCAAGCGCCTCAAGGAACGACCCGAGTGAAGCGCTATCGCATCCGACTTGCCGAGGATGCGGAGCAGGACCTGATCGACATCTACCGTTACATTGAATCCCATGACTCGGTCGAAAAGGCAGCGTACGTGCTGGACCAACTGGAATCGTGCTGTTCGCGCCTTACCGAGTTACCCGAACGAGGCCATATCCCACCCGAGCTGGCTCGCATCGGTGTGACGGCATACCGTGAGGTTCACTTCAAGCCGTATCGTGTCGTCTACGAGGTAATCGGGCTGGACGTATACATTCATTGCGTCCTCGATGGGCGCAGGGACATGCCGTCGTTACTCGAACGACGCCTGCTTAGGTAACGCGTTCCCATTGGCGCATGCATCATCACGACTCGACGGTGTACCCCCGCGGGTCCTGCCGTTGGGCGTGCCGGTGCGACGAGTGGCCGCGCAATAGCCATTCGCAGGCTCCCCCGCAGGTTCTACGATCGCGACACGATCGTCGTCGCGCGCGAACTGCTCGGCAAGTACCTGGTCCACGTGTCGCAGGGCGTCGAGCGCATCGGCCGCATCGTCGAGGTCGAGGCCTACCTCGGGCCGCATGATCTCGCCGCGCACTCCGCGCGGGGCCGCACCGCGCGGACCGAGGTCATGTTCGGCCCGCCCGGTCATGCCTACGTTTACCTGATCTACGGCATGCACTGCTGCATGAACGTCGTGACCATGGAGGAAGGACACGCCTCGGCCGTGCTGCTGCGCGCCGTGGAACCGGTGCAGAAAATCGAGGGGCGCACCTCGGGACCGGGCCTGCTGTGCAAGGCGATGGGCATCGACCGGCGCCTGAACGCGCACGACCTCCTGAGCGACGACCTCTACATCGCCGCACCCACCGGCGAGGCGCCGGTGACGATCGTCAGGCGGCCGCGCATCGGCGTGGACTACGCGGGACACTGGGCGAAACGGCTGCTGCGCTTCTACGTCAAGGGCAGTCCGTTCGTGTCGAGGCTTTAGCACGCGGACCCGGTAAAGAAAGAACAATCTGTGACCCCGGAGAATCGAAACATCAGACTCGAATGGCACTCACCAAGGCCGTCAGTGGCAATGCCGGATAACTCATGGGCCAAGGGCAGGAAGGGGCCAGGCGTGACTCACTGTAAATCCATCCTTGGAGGCTCGCCGGCCGCAGTCGCTACGGGCATCCTGCCCTCACGCAACACTTGCACATCCCTGTGCATCGTCCCTGCGGCCGACGATCCCACCTGGTTCCTCCTGCCCCAAGTGGCATTTCTCGTGTTGTCACCCTGTCTTTACATTCCCTTTTCAGAAGGATGATATCGCGCAAGCGCCGTTGCCCATTGGGGCGAGCGCTCTCGATAGCCGCATCAGCGGCTAGCCCATGATCCTTCGGGAGAAAGACCACTCGACACTATTGATATAGTGGCGGTATAGTGCACCATGGCTTAGTGGGAATTTGTGGAATGGCTGCTCTTTTGGATTCTTGAAACCTCTCACTTTGAATTCGAATGGGATAAAGGAAACCAGACCAAGAACGCCACCAAGCACAAGACTTCCATTGAAGAGGTTGAGGCCGTGTTTCGTTCCGGTCTCGCTTTGCCGCTTGGAATTCAAGTCAGTCCGCCGGCGAACGAACAGCGCCTTGGTCTTGTCGGGCCAACGATCAATGGCAAATTCCTACAAGTGGCTTTTGTATTAAGAGAAGGACGAGTCCGCGTCATTAGCGCGAGACCCGCACATAGTAAGGAGAAAAAGCAATATGAAGAAATCCTACGTAAAATCGCTGAAAACCTATGAGGCTCCTGTCGAGCTGGATTCCAACAAGATTCTGGCCGCAATGAAGCGCTTTAAGCATTCACCCAAAAGGCCAACCAGCGTTGCTCTCGATGAGACGACGATTCAGGAACTCAAGGCTGTCGCGGAGAAGCATGGGATTCCGTACCAAGTTTTGATCCGAGTCTTCATCCTCGATGGCCTGGAGCGATTTAAGAAGGCGTCTTAGGTATACTGTTCCCGCAATTCCCCGCTAAATGACCAGCGGCTAAACGAGAGAACGATGGAGAACCCAGACCATGCAAAGCGCCAAAGACGCCGCCCGGCAGATCATTGACCGCCTGCCCGATCAGGCGACCTGGGACGACATCATGTACGAACTGTATGTGAAGCAGAAGATCGAGGAAGGGCTGGCCGATATCGAGGCGGGCCGCACCATCCCGCATGAACAGGTCAAGGCCGAGTTGTTGGGCCGTGGTGATTGAACGTGATAGATTCATTTTCCGTAACTATCCCCAGAAACTAAATCTCACGTTTTTATGTCATTGCTCCCGGTCAAACCTTCAAGGGGGAGACGTGACGGTTCACGTCGCAGTCAGTTCCGCCTCCAGTGGCTTATCCTTCCGGAACCGGCTCACGCCGAGGATGCTGAACCCGAGCACATTACCTTGCATATCCACCCGTTCCATCACGGCATCGTGGGCGGTTTCCTTCATATAGCCCACGCCTTCTCGAAACTGAACTTCGAGGTAATCCGCCTCCACATCGAACCACACTTTCACTTTTTCGGCCATAGGTCTTCTCCGGCTTTCGGTTTGTCGGTCAGGTAAGCGGTGATCACAAAAGTATCGTTCGTGAGGTACTTAACCACAACGCACAACCATTTGCCACCCACCAATGTCTGGGCGTAGAACCCATAAAACAGCCGCACAGCTTCGTCCGTGCGCGACCGCCGAACGCGCTGCGGCTCGCGCAGTACCCGCTCGATTTCCTTCTCCATTCCCCGCATTTCGGGATGATCCAGAATGTGGGCAAGCCGTTCGTCTGTAAGCCGCACCTTGTTTCCGAAACCGTCTTCCAGAATCATCGCTTCTCCCTGCTCTCCACATCGCTGCCCATACAGTACTTGATGTCATGGGAAACCTGGGTCAGACGCCGGGGCTTCCCTGCGGTTTTCTAACATGCTTACACATCAACAGTTTTGGAACCCGCCACCCTCCAGGGCCAGATTTATTTTTCGCCAGTTCCCGAAGCCGGAAAAGGTGGTCTATCCCTGACGTTTTTCAGGCGGCCTGGTTGGATACCCTCACGTTGAGGCGCTTCCCGGCACGGGCCAGCATGTTGACCAGCATATCGATGATGAAGCGCTCGATCTTGCCCCGTACGAGATCACTGATTCGAGGCTGGTTGACCTCGAACAGTTCGGCGGCTTTCGCCTGGGTGAGTCCCCGCTTCTCGATATACCGGGTCAGCGCATTCATCAATTGCGCACGGATTTTCAGGTTCTCGGCAATCGCCGGATCGTCTTCCAGCGCATCGAACACATTGTGGTAGCGGTTCATCTTCATCGGGGATCTTCAGCTTTACTTTTCAGGGGACAGTATACCTATTCCCCAACGACGTTAATGGGATAGGATGTCAGTCATCGATTCTTCACAGGCTGGTCAGGGAGGAACGCTGTCTCCTCAATCCCAAATGCTATGGACTGCCAGCGTGTTGTCGAGAAAGGAATCCCGAATGCGCCAGCCCCAGCGCCAGATCACGCAGCAGCTCGGTCTGCGACCGGACCCCCACCTTGGCAAACACGTGTGCCAGATGAGTCTTTGCGGTGTTGCGGCTGATCCCCAACCGCTCGACGACTTCATCGATCGATCCGCACTCCATCAGTGCGGCGCAAAGGCGGGCTTCGGCCGCCGTCAAGCCGTACCATCGACGCAGCAAGACGGCTGAGGGTTTCGCGTGCTGTTCCGGATCGTGCATCAGCACGAGACAGACACCGCCGACATCCAGCCAAGGTCCGTCGGATTCTGCTCGAAGCGGGCAAATAAGGATCTGGTAGGAGCGCTTGCCTGACGGCCGTGGAACGCTCAATGATCCACCTGCGGAACCCACCGTCCGCCGGCGGTCCGGATCGCCGCGGCGACCATTCGCTCCAACGCGAGTTGTTGTTCGTGGATCGACAACCTGATCCGATCGGAGCGCAGCGTGATGCCGTCCCCTTCGGACAGAATCCGGTTAGCCTCCGCATTGACCACGAGTGCGCGGCCGTTCGCGCCTACGCCGATGACGCCAAAGGGCGCGCAATCCAGGGCCTGGCGAAAGGTCATCTCCCGGTCGTGGACGAGTGCAAGTTGTCGTCCTAATGTCAGCGCGCGGCGTACGTGGGGAACCAGCAGGCGGTAGAGGTTCTTGTCCCGCTCCGTGTACGGGCCCGCGCGTGCGCTCCGGTATACGGCGAAAAAGCCCGTACGGAGCGAGCCGTTCTCCGTAACGCCACCCAGGCTGTATTCGATGCCGAGCGGGCGCAAGATATCGGCGTGGAACCCGGATCCGTGCAAGACATCGGAGTTGACGATATCGGTGGAGAAATAGGCGGCGTTGGCGGGAACCTCGAAAACGTGCTGCAGCCATACGTCGACGTGATCCTTGCAACCATTCCAACGCGCGATCACGTCGAGGTCGAGGCCCGTCGTGAAGAGTTCCTGACCGGGTGTTGAATCCTTCTCCGAGTGAAGCATGAGCGCCTGCTCCGACCCAACCGCTTGCGCCAGTGCTCTCAGACACTCGGGCCATCGCCGAGGGTCGGCGCCGGCGTCATAGATCGTGCCGTTCAGGGCCGAGAGGTCGTCGCTGTGCAGCATCTTGGGCATGACTCTCCTTGGGAAGGTATGACGTCGAGACTCAGGCTCCGGGCAAGCGCAACAGGAGCGCGGCGATCTCAGTCTAACGGTGCGTACCCGTCTTCTGGAACACGTGGGTCAAGTGTGTCTTGGCAGTCTCCCGCGAAACGCCGAGCGCTTCATCTGCCGCGTCCAGCGAATCGCCATACAGACGTGACATACGCATGGGGGAACTCCTTAGATTCTCGTGTTGTTATTTCCGCCGGTTAAAGACTCGCCCTCTATCGTGGCGGGGGTATTCCTTAACGACTGGGTTCTTTACCCTACCTGCCGGTTCGGACTTCTTGTTTCAGGTAATTACCTAAAGTCAGGCAAGGGAATTATTATCCCCGTGCGAAATAATACACAATGAGAATTTCAGAGTAGGTGCTGGTAATTACGTGGTTATGTATACGTAGAAATACGTATTAAAGAGCTTGATTCCTGTCAATTCAATACTCGCAACGGCCATCCGAGTACACCAAAACGTGGGCTATCCCCAAGAGTTCTCTATGTTTCCAACTAATTTCGAGAGTATGTCCTTTAGATCGTTAAGGTCATGCATTGCCGTTCGTCGGTCAGGCAATCGTCTTCGATCTTGAATCACAAAAACTCCCTGACTATCCGCTAACGGAAATTCGGCAGGTAAATCGAAACGACGACTGCCCGTCTGTCTTATGATCAGGCTCACAATTCACCCGCTATTTTTACTTCTGGCCACTCAACCAATGTATTTATCCTCTCTATCAATCATCGAAGACCATATTGCGCCCCGCTGACTGAAGCGCCCTACCCGTTTGGGTATCTATGGACTCCACCCGTTTTGCAAGGGGAAAATCTGACTTTGCCATTAGGGGTAAGGATTGCGTGTATCTATTCGGCCTCTGAGTGAGCCATGCTTTGGCTCGAGCCATAATGCAATGCGCACGCCGGGTTTCTCATAGGGTGTCGGCCTTATTGGCCACTACATATAACGGAGTTTCCTGACGTCGGTCTTACCTGTTGGGCATCGTGTTGTCTTCGCCTTCGCAATCGTGGCGTGTCTTACCTCTGGTTCAAACTCTGTTCCTCTACATAACGGTCAAGGCGCCGTCTGGACTGCGGGCGGTTGACTGGAGACCTTGGGCTTATCGCCTAGAGCCCGAACCGGTTTTTCCCTATGATATTTATTGAGAAGGAGATGCAGGTATAAAGAAGCAAAGACAGCATTACGAAGTCAAGTTCATTCTCCGCTGGTATGGGTTTGGATACGGGTTTGTCCGTGCTGGTCCACGACCCGCACGGTGGTTGTGTTCAGGCGCGGGAACTTGAGCAGCAGGCAGGGGTGGGTGAGCACCTGCGCGGTGATGGCCCCGGGTGGCGGTTCGGTCCACTGCACGGTGATAGTGAGGCGACCGTCCTCGCGCGTGGGCGCGGGTGCGCCGAGCGCGAGGCCATAACCGGCGGTGGGGTGCTCACCCATGTCGATGAGCAGTACGCGCTCGTGAGCGAAGTCGACCACCGGTATCGAAGGGGCGCTGCTACCCGGGAACGGCGGGTCGAGGCGCGCAAGCAGTTGGGTGAGGGCCGTGGCATCCTCGATCCAGGTCATGGCCGGTTCCCGTATGCCGCCGCTGCATTGTGCGGTGCGGTAGATTACCTCGGCAGTCACGACTTCGGTTCCGGCGCCGGGCTCCGTGGTTTGCCCACAGGCCGTGGCGAGGACCGCCACGGCCGTGAGGGAGAGTATGGCCAGTGTGTTCATAAGGTCGTCTCCCATGGCACTGGTCTTAGTGATGGCGCCGCAGCGCGTGGGACTGCTGCGGCGCCCCGGTGTCAGCCGCCGCCGGAACGCTCAGCTCGAAGCCGGTGCTGAAGTCCAGTCCACTGAGTGAGTCACTGACATCCAGGTCCTTGGGCTGGTCGAGGGTGGTATAGCCACCGCATGCCTCGCCCGGATCACAGATGTAGGTGTCGTTGTTGGCGTCGGTGCCGGCGAAGATCTCATAGCGTCCCGGTGCGACATCGACGAAGCGGTAGGCGTAGACGCCATTGCTGGCCTGGGCCTCGAACTGATCGACCGTTTCCCCGCTCGCCGAGTCGATGAGCAGCACGTAGTGGTAGCCGGCGTCACCGAACAGCGGATGATTCGTGACCTGCATGATCACGGGCACACTCACCGTATTGGCCGAAGAACTGAAGGTGATCGTGGCCGAGTACGTGCCAGCGCCCAGGCCGCTGCGGTTCACAGTTACCACATAGGCGCCCATCGGGTTGCCGGCCTGCGCGGGGCTTACGCTGAGCCAGGTCGCGTCGTCGGTCGGAGGATTCACGGACAGGGAGCCACCCCCGTCGTTGCTCAGTGCCACGGTGGCGACGGTCGTGTCGTCGCCGAAGTTGAGCGAGGCGGGTGCAACCACCAGGTGCGGGCTGACCGGCGGCTGGGTACCGGTCATGGCGGCTTGCACCGCCTTGCGGGCATCGATCAGCCCGTAGCCGTAGTAATCGTCACGGCCGGGGGTGCCAAGATCGATGGTCAGATCACCGCGTGCGAGCAGGGCATCGAACTGATCCGGCGTCAGTGCCGGGTTGACGGCCTTCATGAGGGCGGCCACGCCGACGACGTGCGGCATGGCCATGGACGTGCCGGCCATGGGTCGATACGTATAGGCGATGGTTCCGTACGCATCGCTGCCACCGGTGCTCATGACCATATCCTGCGCACCGTCGCCATTTTAGTCACCGGAATCACCCCCAGGAGCGGCCACATCGACGCTGGCGCCGAAATTGGAGTAGTGGGCCAGGGTGCGACCGATATTGACAGCGCTGACCGCGACGACGCCGGCATAGGAGGCAGGGTATTGTGGGACCGAGCTAGAGCTGTTGCCGGCGGCAGCCGCGATGATCACACCCCGGGCGCGCGCCTGCGTGTACACATCCTGCTCGGCCTGGGAGGCGCTGGCGCCGCTCAGACTCAGATTGATGATGTCGGCGCGGCGCGCCGGCAGGGTGCCGGAATCATTGCTGAGACCGGCCGCATAGCGCACCGCCTGGAGGATGTCATAGGAGTAGCCGACGCCTTTGGCGCCGAGCACGCGCAGTGGCATGATATTGGCCATGGGAGCGATGCCGGCCACACCCACGTTGTTGTTGGTGGCCGCGGCAATCGTGCCGGAGACATGGGTACCGTGAAAGGAGCTGTTGCCATTGTAGCGATCATCTCCCGGATCATCGGGATTGCTATCGATGCCATCGCCATCCTGGGCGTTGTTCGGATCGCGGATAAAGTCAAAGCCCGGCAGCAATTGGCCCTGCAGATCCGGATGACCCAGCAGCACGCCGGTGTCGATCACCGCCACGACGACATCGCCACGGCCAGCAACCAGATCCCAGGCGCCGGAGACGTTGATCATCGGATAGTGCCATTGATACCGATAGAACTCATCGTTGGGAGTGGCATCGGCCCTACGGATGAAGTTCGGCTCGGCAAGGGCCACATCGGGACGCAGACGCAAGGCCTTGATCGCCTGCAACGTGTCCCACTTGCGCTGCAGCTCAGAATCGGCGATGGCCGCCCGACGCGCCGTATCGGCATCGGCTGCATCAGCGGTTACCGAGGCGGCGCGGCGCAAGTCCGCTTCCTCACCCACCTGGAGCAACATTTCGCGCTCGGGCTCACCGGCCTCGAGCTGCAGGCCCAGGGCTTGAACGCGGGCCAATCCGCTCGAGGCCGTGCTGAAGGAGGCGCGGTCATCCCGGAAGCGCGCGACCACCTCGCCCGGCACAAACTCGGCACCGAACACCAGATCGCCGATGGCCGCCGGTACGTTCTGACCGACGCCCAGGGTGTAGTTGGTCGCGCCACGCTTGGCCTGCACCTCCACGAAATAGGTGCCGGCCGCGGCGACGGTGAGCGACTCCAACGGTCCGGTGTTGAGCGAGGCATCGAGGATGGTGGTGCCGTTGCTGTCCCAGAGGTAGAGATCCAAATCGCCGGCATCGGGGTCGGCCAACGACAGCAGCAGCGTCTGGTTGGCGCTCAGGGTGACCTGATAGAAGTCACTCACATCCCCCGCGACCTGCGAGCGACCTGAATTTCCGGCCCCCGGGCTGTTCGCATAACCGCCGACCATCGTCGGATTGGCGATGGACTGCGCCGAGGCGGGGCTGTCATTCTCGGCATAGAGCGCGTGTGGATCGTTGACATCGTTGTCGACCGAGATACCGGCGGGCACACCAATCGTGCCGCTCAGGGTGATGCCCGTGGAGGGCGGGGGATTCACGCCCCCCGTGTCACCGCTGCCACCACCGCCACCGCCTCCACAGGCGCAAAGTGTCGTCAGCGCTGCACCGAGCAGGGTGTTACGAGCCAGACTGAAGAAGATACGGTTCATACATGTTCTCCTGTTTTTCGTTGTAGTGAGGTTCCTCCGGTTTTTCGTCTTCCAACCGGGTTGCTTCATGCAACCAGCTCATTCCTGTGTTGAACACTGATCCAGTCGTCAAGCTACTGGATAGGTACCTTGTAACCGCGGGTCGAATGACGGTGTTTGCGGTTGTAGAACACCTCGATGTAATCGAAGGCATCGGCCGTTGCTTCGGCACGCGTGGCGTAATACGTGCCATGCGTCCGCTCATTCTTGAAACTGTTGAACCAGCTTTCCGTCGGCGTGTTATCCCAGCAGTTCCCCCTGCGGCTAATCGAGCACGTCATGCCGTAGTCCGCGAGCTTGTCCTGGAACGCTCCGCTGGCGTACTGGCTTCCCCGGTCGGAGTGGTGCAGCACACCCGGTGCAGGCATCCTGCGAATACCTCGACAACTTTCGTCACCTTCCGCCTCCCACTTACTCTTGGCGTTATAGACAACAGTGACAACTATTCTTACGGAGGGGGCTACTAAGGCGGCAACAGCCGTTCTGTCGCGTAAATGTGAATGCACTATTTCCACGCTGATAATCTAGTCAGACTCCCGCCGATGACGCATCACCCATTTGGGTGATGTTTTGAAATTCTTCTGTTCTTAGCATTGATAGTGAAAACGTCATTGCAGGCTTAACTCACAAAGCATGGTGAAAAAGAAGCGATATGGGACCAACGAATACGTATGAATACGTATAGTCTGAAATGCGAACCTGTAGAGTACCTTGCCACGCAGACCCTGGATCATATCCCGTACGGGGTTGTGATCGTGTCAGAGTCGATGAAGGTCATACTCCATAATGAGACGGCAGCCAGGCTATTTTCCACATCGGACGGAATCGGGCTCACGCATGGTTTCCTCGCGTTGAATCAGTGGGGTGCGGATGATCTCAAGAACCGAATCAACGAGTCTTTGAATCGGGCAGGTAAGG
Organism: uncultured Gammaproteobacteria bacterium; assembly: GCA_963773065.1. Lineage (GTDB taxonomy): Bacteria > Pseudomonadota > Gammaproteobacteria > UBA9214 > UBA9214 > CAVQCA01. The sequence continues at coordinate 101,729 of CAVYZN010000016.1, read as the reverse complement.
AAGATTTACCTTGCACCGTTGTCCTGCGAGTGGAACGACCGTCGGGCAAGATGGCCTACCAGGTGATTGCGCGTCCGTTATGCAATCAATCGGATGACGATCCACCCCGGCATCATGGCGTATGGATAGTATCCATCCACGATCCGGATCAAAAAGCGGAACTACCCTCCGCCATATTGCGCGATTACTTTCATATGACCGATGCCGAGATGGCTGTCTGCCGGCAGTTGTTCATCACCGGCAGCATAGACAACGTGGTTAAAGAACTGGGAATTAGCCGGAATACGGTCAAATCGCACTTGAAGCGGATTTATGACAAGTGTGGCGTGAAATCCCAGTCCATGCTTATCATGCGGTTGACTCTTGGCGTGATGCGTTAGCGTTGGCGGATCGTCGCGAAGAACCGCGGGGCGTGCCAACTGATCGAAAGTCACGGCGGCCTCGCCGTGTGGCAGGATCGTTCAGCCGGGCTTTATTTCACCTTTAAAAAAAATCCTCCGTTGAAATACCCGCCTGTTTCAGGATAGCCCGCAGAGTACCTTCAGGCGTTTGACAATCTGCTGGTAACGAAAGCCGGCCAGGCGTCCCATTTAGCCGCTGACAACCAGCGGGTAGTCGAAAAGATCCCCGGCCTCTTTCAGTACCGGTTGCCCCTGGCGTTCGGCCTGGGCTTCCAGCAGCTTCTTCGCCACATCGCGGGCAATCTCCAGGGTCTCGGTCACCGTGCGACCCTGGGCCACCAGGCCGGGGATCTCATCCGATGTCGCCAGATACATCCCCTCGGGCAATTTCTCGATATGTAAATTGACAATCTGTTCCATGCATGCAACCTCGTTGTTTGAATCACCTTGTTCCAGCGCCCGGACTCATACGTGATGATCATGCCCTCGAGTAGCGAAAGAATAAAGCCTATTTCCCTGAAAGGAAGCTCTGATCAAGTCTCCCGTTCGCCGTGAGCTTGTCGAAGGGTGAACGGGAAATGCCATAAATGTCAGGCGATTCGTCCGTTCATGGTTCGACAGGCTCACCACGAACGGACTTAATCAGAGCTTCTGAAAGTCTGTCGAACATGGTGAATCTGAACAAGTCATCCCCCACGAAAGCGGGAGTAGCGGTGCAGTGATGCACCGTTTGCGGACCAAAGGTATGCTTGATGGACTGAAAAATCATCCCACAGAAATCCCGTTGTTCCACCAGCCGCGTGTTCAGTCCCGCCTCAGCACGCGGCGCTCGCCGCCTGCCCCGGCGCGGACTGTCCGGCCATGCACTCCCCGGCGTTGCGCGCGGCGAGGGTGTCGATCAGACCATCGAGACTCTCGCGCCGGATCTCCTCGTCGAAGCTGCTGCGGTAGGTCGTGACCAGGCTGATGCCCTCGACGCTGACGTTGTAGATCTTCCAGCCGTCCGCCCCGGCGTACAGGCTGTATTCCACCGTGACCGGCGGACGGCCCGGGGCGATGATGCGCGTGAGGACTCCGGCGCGGCGCCCCGCGTCCGAAACCGGTTGCGCCTGATATTCGATCGTCTCGCCGTCGTAGTCACCGAGGTAAGCCGAATAGGTGCGCACCAGCAGGCGGTGGAACTCGTCGGTGAAGCGCGCCTGCTGTGCGGGGCTCGCCGCGCGCCAGTGCTTGCCCAGCGCCAGGCGCGAAAGCGCCGCGAAGTCGAAATGCGGGGCGACGCGCTCCTCGACCAGGCGGCGCAGCCCGGCGCGGTCGCCGCGCAGTTCCGGCCGGGCTTTAAGTTCCGCCCGCGATCTGGTCGACGGCGGCGTGGATCAGATCGAGCGGCGCTTGGCCGGAGGCGCTGGCAAGAGTTGCCGCGAGCAGCATGCCGGCGAGCGCCGGCAGCCGCAACCGGCGGGGTCTCATTGCCACCCTCCGGCGGCCGGCAGGATGTCCGCGAAATCCTCCAGCGTCCAGGCGCTGGGCGCCTCGGGCACATCGGCGGCCTCGGCAAACTCGGACCAACCGCTCTGCGTGAAGTCGTAGCGCTCCGGCGCACGGGCGCCGCTGTGTTCATAACGTGTGTACATGTTCATACCTCCTGCCACTCACCCTGGTAGTTGACGTAAAAGCCCTGCCCGCTCGGGAGCAGGGATGGCCGATCACGATGCGGCCGTCGAGACCGACGCCCGCCCAGACCTCCTCGGCAGTGATCTGGGGATCGAGGCGGCGGCGCACCCGGAACTCCCGCTCGACGCAGGCCGCGGCAATTTCGATGGCTTTTGCCAGGTAAGGCGTCAAGGTGATCATGGTGTGTGCCCTCCGCTTCAGTGCTGCTCTCACCCCTGACGGTGCAGCATCCGTGCCAAGCCAGGCGCAACCGATGACGGCGACGTAACTGCCTGAAATAACGGGATAGGATTTTCTAACCCGGCGCTCGACCAGGTGACGGCTGGCGGCGGCAACCGCAGGATGTTGCGGCGCCACCAACAGTCGTGACGGGCGAGTTGGAGGAACGGCGGCGGACTGGACTCGATTGATGAAAACCCTGCAATGACCGTTCCATCAAAGCCGAATTCAAGCTGATTCCCGAGTTCCCGATTTCGCACAACGGATCTGGGGATCGATCAATCATCCTAGCGAATCGCCACGCGGTCCGGGATGGGCTTGCCGGAACCGTGTGCCGCCAGGACGGCGGCACCCGAGCCTACAGGGATGTATACACGGCGTGTTCCGGCATGCCCATCCCGGACCGCGCCCCGACAAAGTGGCGCTGCTAATGAAGGCCTTCGTAACATCGTCCGATCCACTGACGGGCCGCGAAGGCGAATGCTAGAATGACGCCCTGACCCGCGACTGCCACCACCCATCAGGCACGGAACCTATCGAAACCGGCGGCGGACTAAAATAACGGGCGCCGTTGCACCGATCCCGTTCGCGCCTTGCAAGGATACAATATGAAACGACAATTCCTGCGCAGGGCACTGTTAGTCGCGGGCCTGCTGCTGCTTGCCGCCTGCGACCAGGCAACGTCCCAGAATCCTCAGACGCCGCCACCGCCGGAAGTCGCGGTCATCGAGGTCCATCCCCAGACCGTGCCGCTGACCCGTGAACTCGTCGGCCGCCTGGCGCCGACCCGGGTCGCGCAGGTGCGCGCGCGGGTGGCCGGCATCATCCTCAAACGCGTCTATACCGAAGGCACCGACGTGCGGCAGGACGAGGTCCTCTACCAGATCGATCCCGCGCCGCTGGAGGCGGCGCTGCACGCCAGGGATGCCGCCCTCGCCAAGGCGCAGGCCGATGCCACCAATGCCGCGCAGACCGCCAAACGCTATCGCGAGCTCGCGCAGAAGCAATTGATCTCGACCCAGGACCGGGATAACGCGCTTGCCGCCGAGCGCAGCACGGCGGCGGCGGTCAAGCAGGCGCAGGCCGACGTGGAAAGCGCGCGCCTGGATCTGGGCTATGCCACCGTCACCGCGCCCATCGCCGGGCGCGCCGGCCGTGCGCTCGTGACCGAGGGCGCGCTGGTGGGTCAGGGCGAGGCGACGCAACTGACCACCATCGAGCAGATCGATCCCGTCTATGTGAACTTCAGCCAGTCGGTGGCCGAATTGCGGGAACTGCGGGGCAGCTCGACCGCGGAACACCCGGCGCGGGTGGAAGTGCTGCTGCCGGACGGCACGCCCTACCCGCACGCCGGCACGCTCGATTTCTCCGACCTGGCCGTCGACCCCGGCACGGGCGCCGTGTCGCTGCGCGCCATCCTGCCCAATCCGGACCACTCGCTGCTGCCGGGCATGTTCGTCAACCTGCGACTCACGAGCGGCGCGATCGACAATGCCTACCTGCTGCCCCAGGCCGCGGTGGCGCGCGACGACCAGGGCGCCTACGCCCTGGTCGTCGACGCCGACGGCAAGGTAGCCCAGCGCCGGCTCCAGACCCGCGGCATGACTCGTACCGAATGGATCGTCACGGGCGATCTCGGCGGCGGCGACCGGGTGATCGTCGATGGGCTGCAGAAGGTCCAACCGGGCGCCAGCGCCAAGGCGGTGCCCGCGTCCGCGCCGGCGGCCGCGGCCAAACCCTGAGGCGCAGCTCCGATGCCACGCTTTTTCATCGACCGGCCGATCTTCGCCTGGGTGATTGCCATTCTCATCACCCTGGCCGGCGCCGCCGCCATCTTCAAGCTGCCGGTGTCGGCGTATCCGCCGATCGCACCGCCCCAGATCAGCATCAACGCCGTCTATCCCGGCGCGAGCGCGGAGGTGATCGAGAAGACCGTGACCTCGGTGATCGAGCAGCAGCTCACCGGTGTCGACAATCTCCTCTATTTCGATTCGACCTCGCGCTCCAACGGCACGGTGCAGATCACGCTGACGTTCATCAGCGGCACCGATCCCGATATCGCCCAGGTGCAAGTGCAGAACCGGCTCAGCGTCGCGCAGCCGCGTCTGCCCCAGGAGGTCGTGCAGAACGGCATCACCGTCTCCAAGGCCAACAACGATTTCCTCATGGTGGTGGCGCTGCATTCGGAAGACCGCAGCCTCGATACCTACGCCCTCAATAACCTGATCGCCTCCCAGGTGCTCGATCCGATCCGGCGGTTGCCCGGTGTAGGGGATGCGAACCTCTTCGGCGCCGCCTATGCGATGCGCATCTGGCTCAACCCGGACAAGCTGCGCGGCTACGGCCTGAGCGCCTCGCAAATGCTCGATGCGGTGCGCAACCAGAACGTGCAGATCGCCGCCGGCTATATCGGTTCGGAGCCGGCCCCGCCGGGGCAGGGCTTCAGCGCCTCGGTCAGCGCCGCGAGCCGCTTCACCTCCACGGAACAGTTCGGCGACATCATCCTGCGCACCAACCCGGACGGCAGCAGCGTGCGCCTGAAGGATGTCGCGCGCATCGATCTCGGGGCCGAGTCCTACGGCCATGACGTGCACCTCGACGGCGATCCCATCGCCGGCTTCGCCATCCTGCTCGCCCCGGACGCCAATGCCCTGGAGGTGGCCGCCGCGGTGCGCGACAAGATGGACGAACTGGACGCCTACTTTCCGCACGGCGTGAGCTGGCTGGTGCCCTATGACACCACGCAGTTCATCCGCATCTCCATCCACGAGGTGCTATTCACCCTAGTCGAGGCCGTGGTGCTGGTATTCCTGGTGATCCTGCTGTTCCTGCAGAACCTGCGCGCGACGCTGATCCCCACCCTCGTGGTCCCGGTGGCGCTGACCAGCGCCTTCGCCGGCATGTACCTCGCCGGCTTCTCCATCAACGTGCTCACCCTCTTCGGCTTGGTGCTGGCGATCGGCCTGGTCGTAGACGACGCCATCGTCGTGGTGGAAAACGTGGAGCGCATCATGACCGAGGAAGGCCTGCCGCCAAAGGAGGCGACGCGCAAGGCCATGGACCAGATCACCGGCGCGGTGATCGCCATGACCACGGTGCTGGCGGCGGTGTTCATTCCGATGGCGCTGGTCGGGGGCAGCGTGGGCGTGATCTACCGCCAGTTCTCCCTGACCATCGCGATCTCCATGGCCATCTCGGCGCTGATGGCGCTCAGCTTCACACCGGCGCTGTGCGCGACCCTGCTCAAACCGGTGCACGGGGAACCGAACCGCTTCCTGCGCGGGTTCAACACCCTCTATGGCGGACTGACCCGCGGCTATCTGGCGCGGGTACGGAAGTCGATCCGCCACACGCCGCGCTGGATGGCGGCCTTCGCCGTGCTCGTGGGCGTGGCGATCCTGCTGTTCGCCCGGCTGCCGACCAGCTTCCTGCCCGAGGAGGACCAGGGCTACGCGCTGGTGATCGTGCAACTGCCGCCCGGCGCCAGCATGGAACGCACCGGTGATATCCTGCGACAGATGGAGACCATCATTCAGCGGAGCCCGGCGGTGGAACAGGTGCTCGACGTGGCGGGCTTCAGCTTCATCGGCCAGGGCGAGAACGTCGGCCTCGGCTTCATCCGCCTCAAGCACTGGGACGATCGCCGCAAGGCGGACGAACAGATCAATGCCTTCATCCAGTGGACGAACGGCGCGCTGCAGGCCATCAAGGGCGCGCGCCTGTTCGTCATCAACCTGCCCACCATTCGCGGCCTGGGCCGCTTCGGCGGCTTCGACTTCCGCCTCGAGGACCGGGCCGGACTGGGACACGACCCGCTGATGCAGGCCCGCAATACCCTGCTCGGCAAGGCCACGGGCAATCCGGTGCTGTCCGGGGTGCGGCCCAACCAGTTGGAGGACGCGCCCGAACTGCACCTCGAGGTGGACCGCGTGCAGGCGCAGTCCATGGGACTGTCACTGACGGATATCTACGACGCCATCCGCCTGATGATGGCGCCGGTCTACGCCAATGATTTCAACTACCAGGGCCGCGTACTCAAGGTGCTGTTGCAGGCGGATGCCGACTACCGCAGCCGTATCGAGGACCTGAGCCATTACTACATTCCCGCCAGCCGGGGCGGCATCGATAACATGGTACCGCTCACCAGCGTCGTCTCATCGAGCTGGACGCTCGGACCACCGGCAATCGATCACTACAACGGCCACCCCGCGATCCAGATCAACGGTTCCCCCTCCCCGGGCTACAGCTCCGGACAGGCCATGGACACCATGCAGGAGATCGTAAAGAAGTATCTGCCCCAGGGCATCGGCTATGAATGGTCCGGCCAGTCGCTGCAGGAGATCATCTCCGGCCAGCAGGCGCCCATCCTCTTCGCCCTGTCGCTGCTGGTGGTGTTCCTCGCGCTGGCCGCGCTCTACGAGAGCTGGTCCATCCCGGTGGCGGTGATGCTGGTGGTGCCGCTCGGCGTGCTGGGCGCGCTCACCTTCACCTGGCTGCGGGGCCTCGAGGACGACGTGTATTTCAAGGTCGGCCTGATCGCGGTGATCGGCCTGTCCGCCAAGAACGCGATTCTGATCATCGAGTTCGCCAACACCATGCGAGCGCAGGGCCGCGGCCTGCTGGAGGCCACGCTGGAGGCCTGCCGGCTGCGCTTCCGGCCGATCCTGATGACCTCCATCGCCTTCATCCTCGGCGTGCTGCCGCTGGCCATCTCCACCGGCGCCGGCGCCAACAGCCGGCATGCGATCGGCACGGATGTGATGGGCGGCATGGTCGGCGCGACGCTGCTCGGCGTGCTGTTCGTGCCGGTGTTCTATGTCGTGATGCGCCGGCTGCTCGGCGACAAGACCGACGGTACCGAATCCGCCTCCGCTACCCGGTCCGAACGTGACGAGCGGTAAACTGTCCCGATGGTGATGCCCTTTGATCCCTGTCGCTGAGGGTTGAGTCTGCCTGCCAACGCTCAAGACCACGAAGTGCCACCTGGTCCGGGATGGACTTGCCGGGACACGCCGTGAATACGTCCCTGTAGGCTCGGGTGCCGCCGTCCTGGCGGCACACGGTCCCGGCAAGCCCATCCCCGACCGTACCTTCGCAAAGTGGATCCACTAACGACGGCCTTAGCATGGCCACGGCATGATCGTTCAGGAATTCGATAGTACGGTCGATAGCGGTGACTAACGCCTTGTTCCAGGCTGGGTTCAATGAACATCGCCGTGGTAGACCAATCTCCTTGGACGTGATACCCGGGGCAGTGCCCGCTCTCTAACCGGCCTTCACTAAACGCTAGACCATGGATCTGCAGATACCCGGCTACAAAATCATACGACCCATCGCCGATGGCGGCATGGCATCCGTGCACCTGGCCATACAGGAATCCCTGGAGCGGCAGGTCGCCCTCAAACTGCTGAAGAATATCGATAACCCCCTGCAGTCCACCCGGTTCCGCAACGAGGGCCGGATCATCGCCTCGCTCAATCACCGCAACATCATCACCATCCACGATATCGGCGTCGTCGGCGAGCGGCACTACATATCCATGGAATACCTCGAGGATGGCGACCTGGAGAAGCGGATCAGCAAGGGCATGAACATCGAGGCGGCGCTCGAGCTGGCGGAGATCATCGGCGGCTGCCTGGATTTCCTGCACCGCAGAGACATCATTCACCGCGACATCAAGCCGGCGAACATCCTGTTTCGCAAGGACGGGACCCCGGTACTCACCGATTTCGGGATCGCCAAGCACCTGGAGAATGACATCCGGCTGACGCTGGACAGCACCGCGCTGGGCAGCCCGTATTACCTCAGCCCGGAACAGGCCGAATGCAAACCATTGGACGGGCGCGCCGACATCTACGGGCTCGGCATCATTCTCTATGAGATGCTGACGGGCGTTAAGCCATTTCAGGGCGACTCTCCGATCGAAACCATCATGGCCCACCTGACCAGGCCTTGTCCCGCTTTGCCGGCGGAGCTGAGCCGTTATCAGGAGTTGATCGAACGGATGGTCGCGAAAGCGCCTGACGACCGCTACGCCACCGCCGGGGAAATGGTCGGGATCATCCGGGAGCTTCGGCAGCACCGGCCGCGGGGCGTCGCTGCAGCGGCAGTAGCCGGTGCTGTCCGGGACCTGCGCAATTCCAGGCCATGGGCGCGGATAAAAGTCATCGCCGCCAGGATCGCCGCTCGTATGACTGCAAAAATGCACGACTACAGGGATGTAGGAGGTAGGGTAACGCAGGGAGCAGTTACCGTGGAAGTAGGACAACGCAGGGAACGATTGCCGATAGATCACGACAGAGCCGGTGCGGATACTGTTTACCAGCTCGGTCACCGGTCGCGAGTCGCATTCCGGAAGTTGCAGGAAATCCTTGCTGACCACGTCCGCATCCGCTGGGCGCTAACCGGCGCGGTGATGTTGCTATTGTTGACTGTCACCTTAAAATTGTTCATCTCAGAACCGTTGATGATGACGGAGGAAGAGCAAACCGTGAGTTTGCCGGCTGGTAAGGCAACAACACAAAAGGTTGTGCTGCGCCTGAGCGATGACCTGACACTGCAACGTGAGAATGACTTGTTGCTGGCCAGGCAGGCGCTGGATGACTACCGTCTCACCACACCGGAAATGAACAACGCGTATTACTATTACCAGAGGATCCTGGCAGAGGATCCCGATAACGAGGAGGCGTTAACGGGCGTGGCGCAGATCGCCGATCGCTACGCCGACCTGGCGCAACGGGAGCTCGACCAGTTCCATTACGGCAAGGCGCAAGTCTATCGAGATCGGGGACTGGCGGTTGATCCGGACAACAAACGCCTGTTGGAACTCGAGAGCACCAACGCAGTTTCAGATGTCTCAAAGCGGACCCTGGACAAATTGAAATCCCTGTTTCAATGAGCTTTAGCCTGTTATCCGAGCAGGGATAATTCCATGAGCGCGGATCGGATGACCCCGGTTTCGGCATCGACCCAGTTATCGAGCGCGGTTCTTGGGCCGCCTTTTTCATGCAGTTCATAGGCCCGCCGCTCGATCATCGAACGGTATCTCGCGACGAGGTCTGCGCGGCACCCATGATAAGCCTCCCAGGCGGGCACCGCGCCTGGCCGCGCGTTATGAATCGTGCGTATCGCGCACTCGGGCGGCTGACCCTCCACCCAGGTGAGGTAAGCCAATACCGTCAGTGGCGCCCGACCCAAACCCGCGGTGCAATGCACGTAGATGCGGTGTCCCTCCGAGCGCAGGCGGGTCAGCGCCGCAACGGCATGCGGCAGCCGCTCACGCTGGTTCGGGATGTCGAAATCACGGAGCGGGCACCGTCTCATGGTGAGACCGAGCCGCGATCCCTGGTTGTGCATGGCGTCATAGTCGATGCCCCAGTACGCCAGACAGTCGTCATGCTGCAGGGACAGGACGGCGGATACCCCCGCCCCCGCCTGGATGCGCCCGACATCCTCCGGCGCCATCGGACAGGTTCCCACCACGATGTGCGGCGAGACTTCTCCCCAGTTGAGCGACCACGTCCACATGGCAACAGCGGTACCCTGTTATCCTGGCTTGGCGGTTAATAATCCGGGTTAATCCAGATCGATGCGGGCGATGAGTCCGTCCTGCACCCAGCGGCGCATGAACAGCGCCGCCTGCGCTCCCGCCACTGCCGCGTCGACCCACTCGCACAACCCTTCGCACATCTCCGCGAAGCCGTGTCCTTGCCCCAGGAAATCGATCGCCCAGGCTTCATCCACCGGCAGGGAACGGAAAAGCGTGCGCAATTCCCGGCGCCAGATGATCCAGGCAAGCGGGCAGTCGGCGGCGACCGGCGCCTGTGGCGGCTGCTCCTCATCAATCGCATTCCAGAGTCCGGGCACGTTCCAGATCAGATCCAGCCGCTGCAGCGAGGGATGCAGGCCGATGCGCATCCCGGCCCACGCCGCGGCTGGAATCGCGGCGACGTCCTCCACGCCGATCACCCCGCTGTCGGGGGCATCGAAGGACAAACCCAAGGCCCACTCGAAATCGGCCATCTCCGCAAACACCGGGATCCGCCGGCAGCGCTCGTCCCGCCGCAAGAACTCGCCGAGCCGGCGGCCGAAATAACGGATCGAGAAGTGCCCGGAGGGATGGGCGTCGATGTACGCGCGCCCGATGCGTTCGAATTCCGCGTCACCCGCGAGCGTATGCAGCGCGGGAAAGTCAGTCCTCAATGCCTCCAGCAATCGCAGGCGATAGGCATCGCCATAGATCGCGAGCCGCGTGTGCGCGTCCACCCGGGGTGTGCCGATGATGCGATCCTGCACGCGGGGATCGCCATGCAGCAGATGGGACTGGAACTGTTCCTGCAGCTCGCGCAGACTGCCGCTGCTCATGTGGCGCCTGCCCGTTCCGGAGCCTGCACGGCCATGCCGGCCGCGATGCGGCGCGCCCGATCGAGCTCCTCCAGCAATTGCGCGAGCGGGGGGATGTTGTCATCCCGTTCGATCATGGTGGACACCGGTCCGAAGCGCCGGCAGGCGTCGGCGTACAGTCGCCACACCGGATCGATCACCGGTTCGTCGTGCGTATCGACGATATAGTCGCCGTGATTGCGATGCCCGGCGATGTGGAACTGCTGTACCCGCTCCACGGGTACTCCCCGCAGGTACTCCAGCGGATCGAATTCATGGTTGAAACTGCTGACGTAGATGTTGTTGATGTCGAGCAGTATCAGGCAGTCGGCGCGCCCGGCGACCGCGCTCAGGAACTCCCACTCGCTCATGCAGGAATCGGTATAGGTGAGGTAACTCGATACGTTCTCGATCAGCAGGCGGCGGCCGAGGAAATCCTGCACCGCCCGGATGCGATCGCTCACGTGGAGCACGGCCTCCTCCGTGTAGGGCAAGGGCAGGAGATCATGCAGGTTGCGCCCGTTAAGCCCCGTCCAACACAAATGATCGGAGATCCAGATCGGCTCGATGCGGGCCGCCAGCGCCTTGAGCTGCCGCAGATAGTCCCAATTGAGGGGATCGGAACTGCCGATGGACAGGGATACCCCGTGCAGAACGAGCGGATAACGGGCGCGGACCTGCTCCAGATAATGGAGCGGTTTGCCGCCGGGGACGAGATAGTTCTCCGTCAGCGCCTCGAACCAGTCCACGGGCGGAGCGCTGTCCAGGATTTCCTGATAGTGCTGCGTGCGCAAACCCAGCCCGAAGCCGAGATCCGGGAATCGGGTTTGGCCTTGCTCTGACTTCGCCATCATGTTCCTGATGGTACGCCGCGCGGGTGCGGGGTACTGATGGACATGGTAGCGCCGGCCGGCAGGCAGCGGCAACGCTGATCCGCTCCGCCGCGCCTGCGCTCCGGTGCGACCGGCCCGATTATGTCGTTGGTACACCGTTGGTTGAAAACGCCAGGGAGCCGGACGGCGCCCTGGCATTTGTAGCGGTATTACTTTTCGATTACGCTGCCGCCCTTGGCGGTGCAGTCCTCCTTGCTCGCGTGCACCCAACCCTGGCCCTTGCAGCTATTATGTCCCTTGCAGGAATTGGTTGCGCTCGCGCACTCGGAAGTACCCTTGCAGGAATTGATGCCCATGCACTTCACCTCCGCGCTTTTCGCGGTTTCCTCTGCGGCTGCCGTGATGTTCGCGGTGCTAAACAGCGCGGCGGCGGTTGTAGCCAGCAGCAGGCCCGTCATTTTCTTGCGTGTCATCATCATAAGTCTTCTCCATGAACGTTAGTCAGTAGCAGGTAATTCCCGGACTGTCTCCCGCCAATCGAGCCTGTTCACGGTTGCCGTTCGCACCATGGGTATGGCCGTGGTCACCGCACGAGAGACAACTGTCAGATTAGCCCATTGGCGTGGAATTTCCAGCTATGACCCGCCGGTGCGACGAAACAATACTGATCTTGCGCGGGATGTGCGCGAACTACTCTGAGTATTCGCGGTGCGAGCCTATCTGCGGCTGCTCAAAGCTACTGAGGGGTTGTCCCGCTTGCGCGGGTATGGCATGGGCCGAATGAAGCCGGCTTTCCTTCGATGCCATGAGGTGGTATCGCGTTCCCGTTCGAACCCGCGTGGCGGTCACCGGCCCCGCGCATTTCCCTCATGCCCTTATGCGGCGACGTCGTCACGCTCCTCGATTGCTTCGATGAAACGCAGTCGTAGAGTCCCGTCCGTGAATTCCACCTGATAGCCTTCAGACCACGAGAGCCATTTCTGGATTTCTTCACGGCGGGCTTCAGTATCCTCGCCCACCAGGAATATGACCAGATAGGGCTTGTGACAACCGGTAAAATGCTGCAACCGCTGACGCGGATTCGTCAGTTCCCTGACCCGGGACGGAAGACCCCCCACGGCATTGACTTCCACCTGTGGGCAGGCGACCAACACAAATCGCGCCGGCAGTCTCCCCAAGTGTCTCTGCCAGCGGTTGAGAACCGCGATGAGAAACCCGGGGATGCTGACCGCGCTCCAACTGCCGACATTGGACGGTAATCCTGTGATTTCCAGCGGATTCATGACGGATTCCATCGTTCCTCTCCTAGCGTAATGTCAACTGCCGACGGTAGATATCAGTCTATATTGTTTTTATCCATATTCTATTATCTGTAGAAAATAATTATTATAATACGCAGGGTATCTGCTATTGTGAAAATATATTATTTGTATAATCCGTATAAATAGGATATTTATCTATGGATGCGACTGACAGGAAAATACTGAATCTCCTCCAAACAGATGCCAGCCTGACAGTTAAACAAATTGCCGGGCAAATCCCCCTGTCGGTTACGCCATGCTGGAAGCGGATTCAAAAACTGGAAACGGAGGGCTACATTCGAGCCAGGGTCGCGCTGTTGGACCCCAAAAAAGTCAACGCCGATGTCACGGTCTTCGTGGCGATCAAGACCGACCAGCACACCAGGGAATGGATAGCGCGCTTCGACAAGGCGGTCAGTAACCTGCCGGAGGTTATGGAGGTTTATCGCATGAGCGGTGAAATTGATTACCTGCTGCGTGTCGCGGTCGACAGCATCGAGGCCTACGACCGGTTTTACAAGAAGCTGATCGACCGCATCGAACTATCCAATGTCACCTCGAGTTTCGCCATGGAACAGATGAAGTACACCACCGCCCTGCCCATCAATGTGGACGCGTAGCGATTACAGGACGTCCGCCGATTGTCCCGTCAAAGAGATGGCCGTCGGCTGCTGACGCACTCTCAGCTTCAGAGTAAGAGCCATGGCGCGAATTGGTAGAAAAATACGCAATCGGTCAGCGGCGCATAATACTTGACTAAAACACTCAGGTTTACTATGTTTATTAAGTACCAAGAATTAGATCCGTGGCGTGATGAACATGTTGGGTAAACATCCCACGGCCGGCGAGCTGGAGGGATCCAGCATCAGACCGTTCTAGCGAGGAGCCTATGATTAAGCGACGTCTCTATTTTCTGTCGCCCGATAGCGAACATGCCCGAGCGTTGGTAAGTGACTTGGAATTGCGGGGATTCGAGCGTAATTCTATGCATGCCATCGCGGGACGCGGTGGTGAAGTGGGTGGATTACCCGTCGCTTCGCCGACGCAGCGTGATGATCTTGGGGCACGCATCGAGAATTATCTGTGGGGCGGCAATCTGACCCTGTTTTTCATGGCATTAAGTGCGCTGGTGGTGCTTGCGCTGCTGCAGGCACCCTGGTTTTGGCTAGCGATACCGGCGGGAGTGATGCTGGCATCTTTTCTGTTGGGGCTGGAATTTGTCATGCGCGTCCCCAACGTCCATCTGGCCGAATTCCAGAGTGCGATGAAACACCGGGAGATACTGCTGATGATCGATGTGCCCGTCTGGCAGGTAGCCAAAGTGGAGGCAATGGTCCATCGGAACCATCCTGAAGCCATGGCAGGTGGGGTAGGCTGGAGCGTCGATGCCTTGCACGTCTGATCGTCGGCGCCTGAACAGGCTAGCCGCCAGCCACTCATCCTGACACACACAACGAGGTTCGCTAGGCGCAGCAGGCGCGTTCGGCGACTCGATCAACCGATAAGGTTAAGGAGACTACAATGACCATCTCGACACCTACTCAACGTACCCCGGTTCAGGGTATTGAAAACCTCAACTGGGTCGCTTCGGATCCATTGCCTCGCGATCGGGAGCAAAGCCATCGGCTGCATGAGCCGGACCATCTCATCAATACCATTGATCCGATTACCAACCGGGATATCGAGAACGTATCAGGCCACCCCTATATCGTCGATGGGAATCTGACCATTTATTTCGAATCCGAAAAGACACGCCAGGCCTATGTGGAAACGCCCATTGACCACCCCTATGCCCGCTTGCCGGACAATCCATCGGAAGAGGTCGACAGAGGCGGCTGACACGGGGTCAGGTGATACCCTGACCAAACCCGTCATTCTAGCCAATACCCCGCGAATGCGGGGGCTGGAGGTGAAAATTTGGTGACCCCAATGCGACGTTCTCCTCGAAGATCAGAAGCGTTAGTCACTAGGACAGTGATTTGATAGAATCCCTCCGCTTGAAAACTCATGAATGCAGGATGAGGGATGCGAGACCGGAGGAAGTTGACAGACAGGCGCAGCTTCGACACCAAGGAGGAGCAGGCCTATCCCCACAATCGGCGAAGATTCCCAGACCGGCGATTGAATAGTATCTCGGCAGAATGGGTACCTCTGGAGCATGTTTATAATCACCCGGCGACTGAAACCCTGTTCACAAGATTACTTTGTCGGATAGTGAAAAGATGGTGATGCCAGCACTGTCAATTGCCATCACCATGTCGATCCCTAAACGTAGCGCCGCCCGCCGGGCCGTCGTTCTTGTTTTGCTGTACCAATCAGAAAAATGAGCATCCACAAAGGCCGGGTTTTCAGTACCTGTTTGAATGATGCTTGCCTGTGTAATAGAGGTAGCGGAAAACGCAGGACTCTTCCTCTACAGAGACCGGCCCTGCAGAACTCCAGCCACCCCGGGCGCCTTGACCTATCCGGAAAGAACCCGACGTCAATCGACTCACAACTCAAGGGCAAATACCGTTGGCCATTAATAATCGCATATTGAAATATCTGGAGCTGTTTTCCCTGATCGTCGTTATCTGTCTTACCGTTGGCGTCAATCTCTATATTTTCGACATCAACAAGCGGCTGAGTGCACTGGAAAGCGAGTTGGTCGAGGTAAAGACCTGGGCCTTTCCCGCCAGCCTGCTCGAGGGAAAATATACCTCACTGAATGCGCGCGTACGGGCGCTGACCGAGGCATTTTCCGGTCTCGACGCCAAACTCGCCTCGGTCACCTCGCAGCAGCGGCAGGCTACCGTCGCGGCCTGGGCAGCAGAGGAAGGGACGACGGCAATCACGGAAGTGGACATCCCTTCCGAGGCGCCCGCGGCAGGCATTGCGCGGTCGCCTGCCGATGTCGCGCCCGAATCTACGGAAGCCACCGGCAGAGTGAGGAGAGCGCTTGCGGAAACACCCGCGGCGGCGTCCACACCCGTCGAGTCGCAACCTGTGACCATGGTCAGCGGGGCAGCGGGTGACACCGCGGCGGCGCAGGATTCCGTGAAGGAGACACCGGTCGAGGCACGCAAAGGAGAACCAGCAATCCCGATTACCACCGCCCTCGCAACCGACGCGGTTCTTGCGCAGGGGAGCGGCAAGAAGGGCCCTTGGGTGATCAATTTGCTGTCCGACCCGAACAAGGCGGTGGCGGGACGGTTCGCGGCCAGCGCACGCGACCGCGGCGTCCCCGTGGAGCAGAACCAAGCCGAGGTGAAAGGCCGGATGTTCTGGCGCGTACAGCTCACCGGCTTTGCGACGGCAAAAGAAGCGCAAACCCATGCCGAAGAGGTCAAGGAAACACTCCGCCTGAATGAAGTCTGGATTTTCAAGCAGCGGGGGTAGCCGCACCCGACACGCGTCCATGCCTCCCAACGCATGGGAACCTCGAAAAATCGGGATTTGTTCAGGATTATTGAGGGTGGCCTGATGATGTTTCCTCTGCTCCCTGCCCCAGCCGAGCTTCTCCGACAGGGCGGAGGCCCGCAGCACGCGATGCTGGCAGCCTTGCAGGAAGGTCTGCCGCTCGCCCTGGATGGTTACCCGGCGTCTCGCCCGGGTAACACCGGTGTAAACCAGCTCACGGGTCAGCACCCGGCTTTCCGTTGCGGGTAACACCAGCAGCACCTCGTCGAACTCGGAACCCTGGCTCTTGTGCACCGTCAGGGCGTAGGCACAGACGTGTTCGGGCAACTGGCGGATGGAAACACTGCGCGGCTCGTTTGCCGTGAAGGCAAACCAGGCGCGCAGGGTATCGTCCGCGGCGCGCCATAACAGGCCGATGTCGCCGTTGAACAGGCCCACTTCGTAGTCGTTGGTCGTCACCATGACGGGTTTGCCGTGGTATTCCTCGCCGCCTTGGATCAGCCCACGCGCCTGCAGCCGCTCGGCGATGCGCCGGTTGATTTCCTCGACGCCGAAGGCTCCGCCCTGCAGCGCGGCCAGCACCCGCGTCTGCTCGAAGGACCGAAGCGCGGCGGCCACATCGTCCTCCTGCAGATAACGGGCATAGCGATCCACCGCCCAGTCCATGCAGGCGGGATTGAGGCCACCCTCCCGCGCGTCGAGCCAGGCGATATCGCGGTAGCGATCATCCCCGAACAGCCGCAGCGCTGCCTCCCCCTCCCCGGCATTGACCCGGCGCGCCAACTCGCTGATGCCGCTGTCCGCGGCAAAACGGTAGCTGACCCGCAGCAGTCCCACCGCATCGGCGACGCGCGGCGACTGCGACGCTCTCGGCAGCACCCCGCCGGGCGCCACGCCGAGAGCTTCCAGGAAATCGATTTGCGGCCGGCTGTAACGGATCTCCTGGCCATGACCGGTGATATCACCGAGCACGTTGCCCGCCTCGACCGAGGCCAGTTGGTCGCGGTCGCCGAGCAGGATGAGGCGGGTCTGCGCCGGCAGGGCCTCGAGCAGACGGGCCATTAGCGGCAGGTCGATCATCGAGGCCTCGTCCACCACCAGGCAGTCGAGCACCAGCGGGTTGTCCCGGTTGTGGCGGAAGCCGCTGCCGAACCCGGCGCCGAGCAACCGGTGCAGCGTGCTCGCCTCCTCCGGTATGCCGGCCAGCACTCCAGCCGCGGCGTCGACGCAGCCCTTGCCGCCGCGGATGGCTTCCGTGAGACGCGCCGCCGCCTTGCCGGTGGGCGCCGCCAGGGCGATGTGCAGTCTCGGGTCCTGCTCCAACAGCAGCGCCAGCACCTTCACCACGGTGGTGGTCTTGCCGGTACCCGGTCCGCCCGAAATCACGGCAAAACGGCGGCTGACCGCGATCGCCGCCGCGACCTTCTGCCAATCTGTCGCGCCATCCTGCGCATCCCTGAACAGCCGCCGCAGGCCATCGGCCAGCCGCGCCGCGTCCAGCGCCGCCACGGATTCCAGACGCTCCCGCAGGGCCTCGGCCACTGTCTGTTCGTACTGCCAGTACTTGCCGAGGTAGAGGCGGTGGTTATCCAGGATGAGCGGCGCGCTGATGCCGGGCCGACCCACCCAGGTCGCAGCGGCCAGCGCCTCCAGCCACTCGCCGAGCGCCGGTGCACGGGGAAGCTCGCGCGATGCCTCGTCGTCATCCCCGAACAGGGGTCGGCCCGCATACTGCGCGAGGTCCACGCAGACGTCGCCCTGCAGGTTGCGCAGGCTGACCAGGGCGGCGCTCCGGGCCAGCAGACCGTCCTCATCCACCCCGCAGCCGCGCGCCACGAAGCGGGCGAAGTAATACGCCAGCGGCGGGAGACCGCCGGTGTCCATCAGGCGCCGCAACACGTCGCTCATGTCGCTACCGCCTCATCAGGGTGGAATATTTGCCGGTCCAGCGCCTCCACCAGCGCCGGGTCGGGCCGGACGAAGTACACCCCGCACGCCGCCCCGCTTTCCGGCCGCATGCCGCGCAGGAACAGGTAGTGGATCCCGCCGAAATGGCGCGCATAGTCGTAGCCGTCGACGCGCTGGCGCAGGTAGCGGTGCAGCGCCAGGGTGTAGAGCAGGTACTGCAGGTCATAGCGGCGTTCGTACACGGCCCGCTCGAGCCCGGGCCGTTCGTAGTCGCCGAACTGCCCGCCGAGGAAGTTGCTCTTGTAGTCGGCGATGTAGAACCGGCCCTCGTACTCGAACACCAGGTCGATGATGCCGGTGACCATGCCCCGGAAGGTCGCGACCTCGAGCGGCGGCAGAGGCCGACCGGCCGCCTGTTCCAGTAAGGCATTCAGGGAAGGGATGTCGACCCGCTGCGTGGAGAAATCGAACTCCAGTTCGTTGAGCCGCGCCTGCGGCGGCAGTTGCGCCAGCCGCAACCCCTGCGCATCGAGCGGCGTGGCGATCACCCGCGCCAGCCACTCGGCCGCGCTCGCGCCCCAGCGTTCGTGATCCAGGTTGAAGCGCGCGGCCACCTGCGCGCTGTGCTGCAGCACCTGCCGTTCGACATCGCCCCGGAAATCCAGGCATTCGAGCAGCAAGTGGAGATAGGAGCCGACATGGCTGCCCGCCGGAAATTGCAGCGCCGGGTCATCCGCCGCGCCGGCACGCGGAATCGCCGGACCGGAATGGACATCCCGTGTCAGGGCGGAAAAGCTGTTGATCCGCCAGTCGGTGGCGATGTGACCGGTGAAGCGCCGGGGCGCCAGCGCTTCCGGCTTCTCCGGCCGGCGGCGCCACGGTCTCCGCCACGGACTGCGGCAGCGGGGTAACGACGATGTCGCCCCGCGCCCGCTCCGCCAGCCGGTGCAGGTCCGGCTCCAGGTCCGCCAGGCCGGCAAACGCGTCCGGGCGCTCCGCGGCCAGCCGTTCCCGCGCCTGGTGCGGGTGCAGCAGCCAGGCCAGCGCGGTCTGGCCGGCGGAACCGTCTCTGGATCCGGCCCGCCCCCACACCAGATAGAGGGCGGCCTCCGCGCGGGTCAGCGCCACATAGGCCAGGCGCACGTCCTCGGCCAGGCGTTCCTGCTCGGCGAGGAGGAGATGCTCCTCGATGGCGTCGGACCCGGCATCCAGACACGCCTCGTTGCCGCGGTGAAACCCCAGCAAGCCGTTCAGTGCGCGCGGTTTGCAGCCCCACAGGTAGGGTACGAAGACCACCGGATACTCCAGCCCCTTGCTGGCATGGATGGTGACGATCTGCACCAGCTCCTCATCGCTTTCCAGACGCAGTTCGGATTCTTCCGCCGCGCCGCGGTCGCGCTGCTCCCGATACCATCCCAGCAACGCGTCCATGCCCGGGTGAGCCTTGGAAGCCTGCTGCAGCAACTCGCCCAGATGCAGCAGATTGGTCAGGCGGCGCTCGGCCTGTTCGCCCCGGCCGAGCGCCTCGGCGATACCCAGGCGACGCAGCATCTGCTGGAACATCGACATGAATCCCTTGCGCTGCCAGACCTGGTGCAACAGCCGCAATTGATCCACCCAGTCCACCCACTGCGCTTCGCTCTGGAGGATGCGCTCGATCTGCGCGTAGTCCAGGGCGAGCAGCGCGGAGGTCAGCGCCAGGCGCGCGAGTTCCCGCTCGCGCGGGGCGAGCACGGCCTGGAGCAGCACCTCCAGAGCCGCCGCCTCCGGGGTATTGAACACGCCCTCGCGCCCGACGGAGACGGCATTGACGCCATGTTCCGAGAGCACCCGGCGCAGACCCGAGGCCTCGTAAGGAGGTACGCACCAGCACCGCGATATCGCGGGGACAGAGCGCCCGGTCGCCGAGCCGCGCCGTCCCGGCTCTGCCCTCGGCGATGAGCCGCGTGATCTCCTGCGCCACGGCGTCATGGCTCAGCCCGCTCGCCTCCTCTTTCGAGAGCGGTTTCGCCTCGCCTTTCGCGTTGCGGCCCTCGGGCAGCAACCAGAGTTGCAGCGCGGCTTGCCGCTCACCGTCCCTTTGCAGATAGCGATGCGACTTGTCCGCCGCGTGGGTGCCGATAAACGGAATGGTTTCTCCATAAACGAAGGCATCCCTCTCACGCTGCCTGAAGAAGGCGTTAACTGCGTTCAGCACCTCCGGCGTCGAGCGCCAGTTGATGTTCAGGGTGTAGACGCTGTCCGCGCCCACGTCCTGCTTGGCCTGCATGTAGGTGAAGATATCGCCGCCGCGGAAACTGTAGATGGCCTGCTTGGGGTCGCCGATCAGGATCAGGCCGCAGTCCAGCCGGCCGCGGTAGAGTTCGCGGAAGATGCCGTACTGCACCGGGTCGGTATCCTGAAACTCGTCGATCATCGCCACCGGAAAACGCGTGCACACCGACTCCGCCAGAGCCGCGCCGTTGCCGCTCTGCAGCGCCCGGTACATCTCGGCGAGCAAATCGTCGTAGGAGAGCACCTGGGCCGTGAATTTGGCCTGCCTGACCTGCTCGCGCGCGAAGGCCGCGGCTTCTGTCAGGGCGGCGGCGCGCAGGTCGCGTTTCAGCGCGCGCAGACCTTCCCCATACCTCACCGCAGCGCAGGAAAAACCCTCGCTCGAGCGCCGGATCGGCCTTCTTCAACGCAAACCGCCGCAGGCACTGCGGCGTCAGCACTTCGAAGGCATCCGGCGGCGGCATGCGTTCCGCCTCGGCGAAGTAGTCGTCGAGGAGGGCAAGCGCCTGATCGATCCGGTCCGACTGATAGGGACTTGACTGGGCACGGCTGAGCCCCTTCGATTCGCGCAATATCTGCTGCAGCGAGGCGCCATCCCCTCGCCAGTGGTCGGCCAGTGCATCCAGCTCGACGGCGAGCGCATCCCAGCGGGTGAGCAACTGATCCCAGTTTTCCACCTCGGGCAGCAACCGCTTGTGCTGCACACCGAGCAGCGGCTTGACCAGCGCCTCGAACGCGTCGAGGTCTCCCAGGCTGTCGCGGAACAGGCGGGCCTGCACCGCATCAAGAGGATAACCGGTCTTGCGCCACCAGTCCTGAATGGCCCGGCGCCACAAATCGCCGTCGTCGGCCAGCACCTCAAGCTGAAACTGCTGGCCGCTGTTGAAGGCGAATTCGCTCAGGGTGCGCTGGCAGAAGCCGTGGATGGTGTAGATAGCGGCCTCGTCCATGGCGCGCACCGCGAGCCGCAGGCGCTTGACGGTTTGTTCCGCGAGGCCCTGTTCCTTGAGCCGGACGGCCAGTCCGGCCAGGAAACTGTCGTCCGTGTCCGCCTCGTGTTCCAGCAGTGCCAGGGTCTCGAACAGGCGCGCGCGGATGCGCCCGCGCAGCTCATCGGTGGCGGCCACCGTGAAAGTCACCACCAGCACCTCGGCGACATCGCGCCCTTCCACGATATGGCGCAGGTAGAGATTGGCGATGGTGTAGGTCTTGCCGGTCCCGGCGCTCGCCTCGATCAGCCGCATGCCGGTCAGGGGGAATGCGAGTACCGCCGGCGGATCGAGCATCTGGAAACTCATGACAGCTCTCCTGCGGCCAGCGCGTCGGCGTAGAACGCCTGCCGCCAGTTCCGCGAACTCCGGCTGGTCGATCGGGTTCCCCGCGACGCCGCGCATCACCAGTTCGATATAGGCATCGTCCTTGTCGCCGGGGATACCGGTGAATTCGTTGCCGTTCCAGGCGGCGAGCGCGGCGTTGAGCGGGTCGGCCCGGCCGCCCTGACTCGCGCGCATCCACGCATGGCTCGCGCCGGGCAGCAACGGCAGCGGCCGGTGCAGCCCCTCCCGGTACCACTGCAGGTAGCGGGCGAGGTGCGCCCGCGCCTCGGCCGGGTCAAGGCTCTGCGTGAGGGTGAACTGCCCGGTCGTCCCGTGCAGGGTGCTGCATTTGTCGCCGGCCGCCATCACCGGCGCACCAGGCCAGGTGTTCCAGCCACAGCGCCAGGATGTCCGGCCCCTTGAGGGCACCCGGCCGGTAGCGCAGCAGACCGGGCCCCGGGTAAATGCCCTTGATCTGCCCCGCGAGTCGGAGCGATCCCGCGGCCTCGTTCTCGAATGGCAGGTCGACCAGCCGTTGCTCCGGCGGGTGCGCCCGGTAGGCCGCGAGCCGCTGCGTCAGTGGCTGCACTTTCAGTGACTCCTGCTGCCAGGCGAGACCGGCGAAGGCCCCGTGCGGCAGGATGCCCTCGGCACTGAGTTGCCGCGCGGGAGTCGGCCGTCCCTTGAGGTAATCATCCACCAGGCGCTGTTTCAGGCTGAAGCTCTGCAGCGCATCCAGCGCTGAACACCTCGTCATCTTCACCCGGCGCCTCCTCCCGCAGGTAGACCTGCAGGCGCGTATTCACGAAGTACCTGACCGGATGGCGCACGAAGCGCAGCAATTGCGTGAGGCTGACGGTGCGCAGGGTGTCCGGGGCGGCGGGCAACCGGGTGCGGTTCCAGTCCGCGCCCGCCGGTTCGGGCCGCAGCGGCTGCCGCATCGCCTGCGCCACCGCACACCAGTCGCCGTCGTAGCTGCGCGGCTCGCCGCGGTAATTGCGCGCGACTGAAGGGCTGCAGCGGATGCACGCGCGTCAGCCGCGCACTGAGCCTGGTCCCCGGCATCGCCACCGGCATCCACGTACTGCTGGTCGATATAATCCAGCAGTTCCCGCAGCAGCACCGAGGGCTGGCGCTCGCTGTTGTTGCGGATGTCGCGCCCGACGTAGCTGAGGTAGAGGACCTGCCGCGCGCACAGCAGCGTTTCCAGGAACAGGTAGCGGTCTTCGGCCCCCTTGCGCGGGTCGCCGGGACGCCAGTGCTCGCGCATCAGGTCGAACTCGGCCGGCTGCTCGCGGCGCGGAAATGCCTGGTCATGCAGTCCCAGCACACAGATCACCTTGAAGGGCAGGCTGCGCATGGGGCGCATGCCGCAGAAGGTCACGCCGCCGCTGAAATAGCGTCCGTGACGGGTCTGCGTGCCCAGTTGCCGCTCCAGCCAGTGACGCACCAGGGCAACGGGCAGGGTCTCGTCCAGGCCGCCGGCCTGTCCGGCCAGATCCGCCAGGGCATCGCGGATTTTCTGGATCCTGCCCTCCTCGTCCTCCTGTTCACCGAAGAAATCATCGAGCAGGCGGCCCAGACATTCCTGCCACTCGCCGGCGCGGCGCGGGCGGCGCAGCCGCTCGGCATACTCGATGAGACAGGACAGCAGCCGCCAGAACCGGCCGAGGATTTCGCCCCGGGCGCCATCCACGCCGGCAATCGGGGCGATGTCTTCGAACAGCTCGCCCTCGCCCAGGGCGTAGCCGCCGAACAGGCGTCGTTCGACCTGCGCCCAGGTGTTCTCCTCCGTGCCGGGCAGGCCGAACTGCCGCTTGTGCGCACCGCTCAATCCCCAGCGCAGCCTGGCCTCTGCCAGCCATTCCCGGATCTGCGCCAGCGCCTCGCCGTCCAGCCCGAACCGTCCGGCCAGCTCCGGCACGTCGAGGCAGGACAGGATTTCCGTGTGGCTGAAACGGCTGTGCGGCAGGTCCAGCAACTGCAGGAACACCCGCACCAGCGGATGCTCGTCGCGCAGCGAGATATCCGACAGGTTCCAGGGAATGAACGGCCGGTCGGATTCCGCATCCTGTTCGAACACGGCCTCGATGTAGGGGGCATAGAGGCTGATCTCCGGCACCATGACCAGCATGTCCTCGGGACGCAGTGCCGGGTCGCCGTCCAGCATCGCCAGCAGGCCATCGTGCAGCACCTGGCATTCCCGCTGCGGACTGTGACACACATGCACCTGCAGCGAAGCGTCGGGTTCGACGGCCATCCGCTCGCCGGGGGCCGCCATGGGCCGCAGGGTGTAGATGTCCCGCTGCAGATGCGCAAGCAGCGACTCCGTCTCGGGCGCGCTGAAGGCATCCTCCTCGGTGGCCGGGGTTTCCTGCATCAGCAACAGATCCTGCAGGGCCTGCCCCTGGCGGCCCCAGGAGGCCAGCAGGCTGTTACCCGTTTCCCACAGCTCGGCGGCCTCGGGCTCAGCCAGACGCTTGCGCGCCAGCGTCTTCTGGGATACCAGGTCCGCCCAGAACTGGTCGGTCGGACTGTGCAGGTAGAGGTCGATGCGGGTATGCGCGGCGAGCGCGTGCAGCACCTCGACGAACAGCGGCGGCAGACTGGAGATGGCGAACAGGCTGACGCGCTCCGGCAAAAAGGGGTCAGACCCCTTTTCTTCAGGCGAAATAAAATTACCAGTCAGGCCACTCTGTTCAGAAAAGGGCTCTGACCCCTTTTCCCTTCTTTTCTGGAGGCGCGACAGCAGGCGCGCGATGACGGCGAGGCGGTGCTGGGTGATCCCGCGGGTCAACCGGCGCCACAACACCGCCTGCCACTGTCCGTCCTTGCCGGCACCCCAGTCACGCAACAGCTGCGGCCGGTAGAACTGGTAACGGTCGAAGACGTCCGCGATCCGGCCGGCGAGCTGGAAACGCTTCAGGCCACCGGCATCCTGCTGCAGGTAGTGAGCGATGGATTCAAAGGCCGGCTCCTCAATCAGTTCAGGCAGCAGCGCGTAGACCTTCCAGGTCATGACATCGCTCGCGAGCGGGTCGGTATCGGGCAGATCGCCGAGCAGATCGCGCGCGAGCTGCCAGATGAACGCGGCCGGCAGCGGATAGCGGTAATTGGCCGCCACCCCGTGCCGGCCGGCGAGTTGCAGATTGACCCAGCGCGCCATAGCGGGGCTCGGCGTCACCACCACCTCGGGCAGGAAAGGCGAGGAAAGCGGCTCCTCGCCGAGCCGGTCCGCCAGGCGCTCTAGCAGTGACTCGACGCGATTGGAACGGCAGATGTGCAGCATGGCTCCGGATTCTATCGGAAAAAGGGGTAAATGCCCTTTTCTTGGAGTCGGAATACAGAAATGGCAATAATAGAGCTTCGACCCCTTTTCTGCCCTGCGTCCTCCCCTGTAGGTGCGAATTTATTCGCACGGTTAACTCATGGGTCAGTATATGCGAATAAATTCGCACCTACAGCCGGGTCTTCCGTGGGGTTCCGTGGCTATTTACCCGAGTCAGGGTTTAACTAAGTGCGATTCGGCGTGAAGACTGCGGATACATGGCTAATGGTGCCTTTGAGTGTAAACATAAGTTAAAGGCAAGATGCACTAACAATAGCCAGAGGCGATAAAGGGTTCATTTGGGTCGTCTCCCGCCAATTAGCTGACCCTAATAGAAGAGCTGATTAAATTTCCGGACACGCGCCAGAACATGCCACTCCCAGAAGCACAGAACCCCGCTTATGCGTGGTCCCTGGTTGGCAACTATCGGCCAGGACTTGCCGTTCCCCAACTCCTTGTGTAGGTCAGGAACGCAGCATAACTTGCCGTTCATATCCGGCAATCGTACTTTGGTTATCGGCCAATACAGATCATATGCCAAATTTCATTGTAAGCCTGATTAATGCTGTAAGGCAGGCATTCAAATACAGATTGTGATCTGCACTCCACTAAACTACACCGACTTTCTGCTTGAGGCGCCGAGAAACGCGTGGAACGTTTTACGAGGTCATACTCGAAGCGAGGGGTTAGGCAACATATCCACAAAAAGGTTACCCTGAGCGAGTAATTGCAGCTTTTTTCTCTTCGTACTCTTTCGTGTCGATTTCACCCTTTGCATAGCGTTTATTCAGTATTTCCAGAGCGGACTCTGAATGTTCGCCCAAAGATCGTTTCATGGCATCGCGAAATTCGGGTCTATCCATCATACGATCACGCCACATGCAGCCCATGCACCCCCTTCTCATCATGAAAATGATCATCACAATCATCATCACGAAAAACATGAGCGGAAATATCCACCAGAAAGCTGGCCAAGGCATTGCGTGCCACCCCGGCCATGGATATGGTTGGGTTGGTACCTGTTCTGCGGCGAGCACTGATGAGGCACAAGCTAAATTAAGCAGGGCCGAATGGAAACAGGTCAGAGTGCGTTTCATCGCGTACATGACTTCCTCCGTCAGTTACCGGAATTAAATGATTTGCTTAAGTCTAACTATAGGATAAGCGATACCCCTTTTTTTCAAGTTTATTATGACGGATAAACGCCCGGTTTCATGTGATTAATCTAGTTGTCCGAGAATGAGTTGTTCAAGCTAAATTATTTTTATGATAGTAGCGGATAAGTGGCGAGGAAGAGTCAATAACCCCTGTGCTCCTGATACTAAAGGTCCGACTACAGTACAAACACGTCATGAAGCCCGAAATGCTGGACGTCCGGGTTGGGTCCAGGCTGTGTAAAAACTCCGAATGATCTCGAAAACAGGGTTCCCAAAACCATTACCTCACATGAGATCGTTGATCGTGGTGCGTCTGGTAAGGTCGCCTCTCTGAGCGCCTTTCAAAAAAATGAGTTTTTACACAGCCTGGGTCGATGGCTGACGATAGCCCCCTGAACCAGAATGTCCGGCATCAGTAACCTTCCAGACATTCTGCCTATGACGTACACCCTCCCCCTAGCCCTTCGCACTGAGCTCTGAGTTCTGAGCCCCCGCCTGCCGTTACCTGGTACTGCGTCCTTGGGAACGGTTGCTGGGAACTCTACGGGGAGTGACTGCGGGCGTCGGGCGAAGTGCTCGGAGCGAGGAGGAAGGTCGTAGATCGGCCATCTTCTGACCTACACGGATGACCAGCGAAGGGCAACTGTGCCGCATAACCAGACATAGGGCGAAAAAACGGCGACCCGAGGGCCGCCGCGTCATCTGTGATACCACTTCCCATCCATCTTAATGAGGCTGTTCTCATCCGCGCACACTTCTTCGGCGTCTTCTCCGGGCCCTGACATCGTCTGATTCCGCGAAGTTCTCGTCCGCGAGACAGCGCGCCATGATCTCGGCGTTTTGCTTCGTATCGTCTACAGGAGGCGTGTTCGCAGAATTCTGATAAGGCCCTGACCAATACCAGTAAGCAATCCCGATCAGCGCCAGCACTATTACTAGCCTTGCCATATACGCACCCCGATCACGATCTGAGTTACTCGTTCTAGAACAGGTAATGAGAAATTCTACACCCTGGCCGGCCGCGCCGGGATTACCTGGCCGCATGTCGTGGCGCAGGGGCGGCGATCCGGCGCGGAGATGACTCGCTTGCCCGTCTAAGTTCGCGGAGGCGTGTGAGCCGGTGCAATGGCAGCGATCGGGTCAACTGCGTAGGCCCTTTCTCTAATCAGGAAGTAAAGGATAAACGTACACACGAAGACGGATAGCAAGGTTTCAGGCCATTGCCAAGTTACTGCTGAAATAAACCGACGACCCGAAGGCCGCCGTTTTATGTCTTGAATGCGCACGAAAGAAGACATATCTACCGGGAGCGGTTATGACCGGGTTGCAGCATAACTTGCCGTTCCCATCCTGCCATCGTACTTCGCTAACGGGCCGAAAGTGTTGAAAAACTCTGTTTCTGGTGATAATGAATATTTCTTAGCCTCTATGACGAGTTTTGATTCTGCAGATATGAGGGGTATCAGAAATATCCAAGCTCTCGCCAGTTACCCTCGCATTGCCTCAAACACAAGAATTGAATCACACTTTAGAAAGGAGTGAGATTTGGCTAAAAATTGGTCTCATCAAATTTTCAAGTTTTTCAATACTATCTGCCAGAAGCAGACATACAGTCCAAGACCAAGTAGGATTTGGACCGCACCTCACATTGCCCCTAGCTGTAGCATGATGAGATCTTCCTAGATGAGCCTGTTTCAGGCGCTATCTACAATACAGATCTCAAAACAATGACATTCCCAGCAACCGGTGTCTTTCGATCGTAACGAAGAGTGATTGTTTTATTTTCAATCACATCCAGTCCATATTCCTTACCAAGTCGTTTTATATACTCCGGGGAATGCTTATAGCGACATGATGTTTGTATCTTATAGTCCTCTTCTGATTTGTTGACCTCAATCGAGAACGCAAAAAGTCCACCAAATTTCAGCTGCTCTTTGGTTAATCTGAATACCTCACTAAGATCACCAAGGTAAATAAATACGTCACCTGACAATACAAGATCGAATTGCTTCCGGTACTTTCCCAAGATAGTAGAAATGTCACCTTGGATGAGTTGAGAATAGATCCCGCGCTCCCCCCGCCTTATTAATCATTTTTCTAGAAAGATCTATGCCTACAAGATTTCTTGAAAGACCTGCAAACGCGATACCGCACAAACCAGTACCACAGCCAAGATCCAATATATCGAGCTTTCTTTTCATACCACCAAGATGCCTGCATGTAATATTGTAAAGATGCTGGGGCACCTGGTAACCCAACTTAACAACTAGATCTTCATCGAAACGGTCAGCGTAATCATCAAACAACTCGCTAACATATGTTTCCGGGGACTTATCTGGCATATCTGCATGGCCCAGCGCAGCCAGATAATATTTTGCATTCTTTATATCAGGTTGTAGCTGAATTGCCTTCAGTAAGGCGCTACGCGCCTCATCGAAGCGTTTCATTTGCATCAAGATCATTGCGTGCATGATATACGCGTTAGCGTACAGGGCATTAAGAAGAATCGCCTCCTCGCTGAATTCAAGAGCCATTGCCAGGTCGCCTTGTTTGTAACTCTGAAGCGCTTTCTGGAGAACTGCGGCTACCTTTGCGGCTACCTTTGCATTACCTAGTAACCATTCGATATCACTTAATGTTCTTTCTTTATCACCCACCATGGAATATTCCTGCAATTCTCCCCGACCGAGGGCATCAACTATTTTAACAACAACCGGCATCAATAGAAGCCGATTCTTGTTCATTTGATTAGACATTATGACTTCCACAGTTGGAGGCTGACCTCCGTCTCAATCGCGGGTTAGCCTATGAAGGCCAGAGCCGCAGCGTGCTCTCGGCACAATCGGTTAACGAGCTCGGAGGTCAGCCATGAAACAGTCTAGCACCACACTCTACGTCGGTCTTGACGTCCACAAGGAATCCATCGCGGTCGCCTATGCACCGGACGACCGGGACTCCGCCGTTGTCGCCCTCGGGACCATCGGTACCCGCCAGTGCGACATCGATAAACTGATCCGCACACTGAAATCCAAATCCGCCCGACTGGTCTTCGTTTATGAGGCCGGCCCCTGTGGTTACTGGCTGTATCGCTACCTGACCAGGAAAAAACTTACCTGCTGGGTTATCGCCCCCTCGCTCATCCCCAAAAAAGCCGGCGACCGCGTCAAGACCGACCGCCGCGATGCCATCGAACTCGCCCGCCTGATGCGCAGCGGCGACCTCACCCCCGTCTATGTCCCGGACGTCGCCGACGAGGCCATCCGCGATCTTACCCGCGCCCGCGAAGACGCCCTCACGGACCTCAAGCCCGCCAAGTTCCGCCTGAAGGCCTTTCTGCTGCGCCACGATATCGCTACCAGGGCAAGGCCAACTGGGGAGCCGCCATCTGGCTGGCTGGCTGAGGTCGTCTGCGACACCCCCGCGCAACAGATTGTCTTCCAGGAGTACCTCGTTGCGTTACCGACGCATCAACGGATGCAACGCCTGGAGGCCGAACTTCAGGACCACACCCGCAACTGGCGCCTGTTCCCCGTGGTCGAGGCCATCCAGGCCCTCAGAGGCGTGCAGTTCATCACCGCCGTCTCCCTCATCGCCGAACTCGGCGATCTCACCCGTTTCGATAATCCCCGCCAGCTCATGAGCTATCTCGGCCTCACCCCCTCCGAGTACTCCAGCGGCGGGCAGCGCCGTCAGGGCGGCATCACCAAGACCGGTAACACCCACGCCCGCAAGGCGCTCGTCGAGGGCGCCTGGGCCTACCGCTACCCGGCCAAGGTCAGCCGACACCTGCAGCTGCGACTCGAAAAGCTCAGCCAGCCGATTCAGGATATCAGCTGGAAGGCGCAGATCAGACTCTGTAAACGCTATCGCACCCTGGTGAACAAGGGCAAACATCAGAACCAGGTCACCGTCGCCATCGCCCGCGAAATGGCCGCCTTTATCTGGGCCATCGCCAAACAAACACCACTCAGCCGTGTAACCCGGTATCGCCGAACCATACAGACCCGACACAAAGCCCGAGCTATTGGAAGAGACGCAGCCCCGGTGTTGGTACAACCCTCGAAGACGTTAGGAGCCTGAAATAAATGCTCGTCCCTAGATCGAGGCAGGTACCCGACGGACACAAGTAAGGTGGTAACCAACCCACGGATATCAGCATGATCAACCGTCGCTATTACTGGCTGCGTCTCTTCCAATGGCTCGGTCACCCACCGTGAACCGCTCACCCATCGATTCATTAACTTCAGCGGCTTTGCTTGACAGTGGAAGTCATATCAGACGTCCGAGATCAATGGGGTGACCCCATTGAACATCAGCGCGGTCGTTCGACCGACGGCTTGCGCCTGCGTTTCCCCGTCCCCTCTTGACCGGCTTTACGGCTGCCCTCCTGCCAGGGCGGCAGACCGGTATGCCGGGTCAGCAGCGTTCCCTCGAGGCGCCGTTGATGCGCCTGCGCGGAGTTCTTGCGGCGCGGCGCCCGGTAGTCCTTGCCTTCGTCCGGCTGTTCGTGCGGGATGAGCTGGTGGGGGCCGCCGCCGATCAGGTCCGCCCGTCCCATCGCCAGGAGCGCCTCGCGCAGCAGCGGCCAGTGCCGCGGATCGTGGTAGCGCAGGAACGCCTTGTGCAGCCGGCGCCGCCCGGCATCCTTGACGACATCCACCCCCTCGCTCTTGTAGCGCACCCGGCGCAGGGGATTCTTGCCCGAGTGATACATGGCCGTGGCGGTGGCCATCGGCGAGGGGTAGAACGCCTGCACCTGGTCGGCCCGGAAGCCGTTGCGCTTCAGCCAGAGCGCCAGGTTCACCATGTCCTCATCGCTGGTGCCCGGATGGGCGGCGATGAAATACGGGATCAGGTACTGCTCCTTGCCGGCTTCCGCGGAAAATTTCTCGAACAGCCGCTTGAAGGCATCGTAGGCGCCGACCCCCGGCTTCATCATCATCGACAGCGGACCTTCCTCGGTATGTTCCGGCGCGATTTTCAGGTAACCGCCGACGTGGTGGGTGACCAGCTCCTTCACGTACTCCGGGTCGCGCACCGCCAGGTCGTAGCGCAGCCCGGAGGCGATCAGGACCTTTTTAATGCCCGGCAGACGTGCGGGCCTCCCGGTAGAGCCGCGTGAGCGCGGAATGATCGGTGTCGAGGTTCGGGCAGATGCCCGGATAGACGCAGCTCGGCTTGCGGCAGGCGGCCTCGATGTCGCGGCTTTTGCAGGCGATGCGGTACATGTTGGCGGTGGGACCGCCGAGGTCCGAGATGACGCCGGTGAAGCCCGGCACCTTGTCGCGGATGTCCTCGATTTCCCGCAGGATCGACTCCTGCGAACGGTTCTGGATGATGCGGCCCTCGTGCTCGGTGATGGAGCAGAAGGTGCAGCCGCCGAAGCAGCCGCGCATGATATTGACCGAGAAGCGGATCATCTCCCAGGCCGGGATGTTCTCGCCCCGGTAGCGGGGGTGGGGCACGCGCGCGAACGGCATGCCGAACACGTAGTCCATTTCTTCGGTCGTGAGCGGAATCGGCGGCGGGTTCAGCCAGACATCGACCGCGCCGTGTTGCTGCACCAGCGCCCGGGCATTGCCGGGATTGGTTTCCAGGTGCAGCACCCGGCTGGCGTGGGCGTAGAGCACGGCGTCGTTGCGCACCTTCTCGAATGACGGCAGGCGAATCACGGTGCGCGCGCGATCCAGTCGCGGTTGGGGCGCCGGGATCAGCGGCGCGCCGTGCTGCGTCGAAGCCGAAGCCGTAGCGGGCGCTGTTGCGCCGTTCCCGTTCGCAGGCATCCATCGCCTGGGTGTTGATATAGGGGTTGATGACGCCGTCGATCCTGCCCGGGCGGTCGATGCGGGTGGAATCGACTTCCCACCAGTCCGCGGGGGTGTCGCGGCGGATGAAGGCGGTGCCGCGCACGTCGGTGATGTCGGCGATGGCCTCGCCGCGGGCGAGGCGGTGGGCCAGTTCCACCACGGCCCGCTCGGCATTGCCGTAGAGCAGGATGTCGGCGCCGGCGTCCACCAGCAGCGAACGGCGCACCTTGTCCTGCCAGTAATCGTAATGGGCGATGCGCCGCAGCGAGGCCTCGATGCCGCCCAGCACCAGCGGCACGTCCGGGTACGCCTCCCGGCAGCGTTGCGCATACGACCAGCGAGCAGCGGTCCGGGCGACTGCCCGCCCGCCCGCCGGGGGTGTAGGCGTCGTCGGAACGGGGTTTGCGGTCCGCGGTATAGCGGTTGATCATGGAATCCATGTTGCCGGCGGTGACGCCGAAGAAGAGGTTCGGCCGGCCGAGCGCCTCGAACGCCGCTTTCGACTGCCAGTCCGGCTGGGCGATGATGCCGACGCGGAAACCCTGGGCCTCCAGCAGCCGCCCGATGATGGCCATGCCGAAGGAGGGGTGATCGACGTAGGCATCGCCCGTGACGAGGATGATGTCGCAGGAATCCCAGCCCAGGGCATCCATCTCCGCGCGGCTCATGGGCAGAAACGGGGCGCTGCCAAAGCACTCGGCCCAGTACTTCGGGTAGTCGAACAGGGCGGTGCGGACGGCGGGAATGGCGGCGGCTGGCATGGACGGATCCGGATTCAGGCGCCCTAGTGTAGCGAAAATACCGGGCCTTGGCATGCGGCAGCGCGCCGGACCGGGCGCATCATTTGTCGTGCTTGAACCTACGACGTTATCCGGCGGGCGACCGGCCTGTTTTGCTTCTTGCGGCGGTTCAGATCGCCTTCTCGCCCCCGGTGCGGGCCGCGCGTGCGTGATCAGTTCCGGATCCGGGTTTCGCGCTTGCGCCGTTTCGCTTGCCTGTGATCGTCGATGTAGCCCCATGCCAGGAAAATGAGCGCAGCCACCCCCAGGATGAGGTAATAAACAAGCAAAATACTACCGATCAATTTAAGCATGGGGAAACCGGTCGAGAAAATTTCCTGCGCAAACCCTCATCGGTGACTGAGATACGCCACTCATCCGGAGAGGCTGATGCCGGTTCTTTTCCCGGCGACGCCGTCAAGACAGACCAGCACCGGCGAGAATGTCTTCACCATCTCCTCCCGGGCGCGCGCCAGGCCATGCGCCAGGCGCCAGTCGATTTCCGGTTGCATGCGGGTGATCTGCTCGGCACGCCGCGCCGCCGTCGCGACATAATCCGGTGATTCCTCCAGCCCCAGCAGCAGGGCCAGCGCCACATTCATTTCAATCGGTATCTCGATCTCGCCGTGGCGCGTGGCGGCGCTGACTGCCCGGGTGTCGAGCGCCCCTTCGATCAGGTCCAGAGCCTGCTCGATGCGTCGTCCCATGCCCGTCATGAAATCCAGCATGTGGCGCTGGTGTACTTCGACCTGGTGCGCCACGGCGCGGCCGTAGGTCCGCCGCACCAGTTCGAGATAGGTATGCTGCTGGTAGGCCCGCATACCCGTGATGAAGACCTCCCGGTAGGGGTTGAACGCACGCTCATCGGCGCGTATCCGCTCCAGCAGGCCATCCTGCCGGGCCAGGTATTCGATCGGCAATGCCGCCAGATGTAGATCTGGATCTTTACCGTGATTCCCATACAGCACTCCCGGTTGGTGGTTTACAGGCGGAACAACCCCCCTTCAGGACTACCACCTTAGCCGGATCCTGCTAGGCTTGGTTAATCACTGGGTGCCATTGCCTTATCCGCCGGGACCAAACTGCAAGCCATGGCGTACTCGATACCGGAAATCACCACGCTGGGCAGCGTAGCGGGGCTCATCGCCACGACCCTGCGCGCCTGCGGCTGTGATCCGGAGCCGTTGTTTGTCGCGGCGGGCATCGATTTGGGCAGGGCCACCGACCCCAATGCGCGCTTTCCCATGCCGCGGATGCAGAAACTGTGGAAGCTCGCCGTCGCGGCCACCGGCGACCCCTGCCTGGGACTGGTCGCCGCACGCCAGTTCCAGCCCGCCATGCTGCACGGGCTGGGTCTTGCCTGGCTGGTCAGTGACACCCTGCTGGATGCGTTTGGCCGTCTGGTGCGCTATGCGCGCCTGATCAACAGCGCCCTCCATTTCCGCCTGGAAGAACAGCCGGATTCCATCGACCTGGTCACCGTGCTGCCGGAGATACTCCCGCCTGACTTCGAGTACGCGGCAGCAGACCTGGGCATGGCGGCCTTTCTGCGCATGTGTCAGATCACGGCAGGCCATCCCATCCTGCCCCGGCATGTCACATTGCAGCGACCCGCTGCCGCCCTGTCGCGCGCAGTTTGAAGAGATGTTCGGCGCCTCCATCGACTATGGGGCGCCCGACAACCGGCTGTGCTTCGACCGGCAACTGCTCACCCGTCATCTCGCATCGGCCAATCCGGAACTCGCGCGGATCAACGACCAGGTCGTCGTGGATTACCTGGCCCGCTTTGACCGGGACAGCATCGCCATGCAGGTACGCTCGAAGATCATCCACCAGCTCCCGGACGGCATCCCGAAGCAGGAGGCGATTGCCGACACGCTGCACGTCAGCCTGCGCAGCCTGCAGCGCCGGCTGAAAGATGAAGACACCAGTTTCAAGGATCTGCTGGAGGACACCCGCCAGCAACTCGCACTGCAGTACCTGCGGGATACCCGGCGCAGCATCGGCGAGATCACCTATTTGCTGGGTTTCTCGGAACCCAGCAATTTCACCCGCGCCTTCAAGCGCTGGACCGGGAAATCACCGGCGCAATACCGGATGACCGGGTAATTAGCGCTGGCGGGCCAGGCCGGCGGGGTTATGCCTGGGCGCGGGTGAAACGCGCCAGCGCCGCGCCGCTGTCGAGCACGGCGCGCACCGCATCGGCGGCGGTGCGCAGCGACTCGAATCGTTTGAGGTGCCAGAGACAGAGCGCCGCGGCGCTCACCAGGCAGTCGCGCGTCGCGCCCGGCGATCCTTCGAGCGCTTCAAGACCCGCCGAGGCCGCCGCCTTCGCGATGGCCTCGGTGTCGAGCGCGGCGGCTACTGCTTCGTCCTCGTCGGGGGAAAGCCCGGGCGGCAAGGGCGGCGCGCGCAGCGACTGTTCGATGCCGAAATCGGCCGGCGCGAAATCGAGCGCGCGTTCCTCGCCGCCGTCGTGATAGAAGAATGCCTTCCCGCTCTGGCGCAGCGACGGGATCACGCCGCCCTCGACGCCGCGCACGATGAGCGCCGAATCGAAACCGGCGTGGCGCGCGAGCAGCGCGTAGATGCGCGGGTAGGGCTTGTGTACGAAGCCGGTCACGATGTGAGTGCGGCGCCGCCCGCGGACCGGGCCCGCCAGCACCTCGGCGGTCGTGATCGCCGGGCGCTTGACGATCAGCGTGCGGAAGTCGGCGAGCTGGTGCAGCTTGGGGCAGAAGTGCCGTTGGTCCACGTAGGCCCAGCCGATGCGCGGGTCGGCTAGGCGCGCGGCGGCGTCCTCGACCGCGAGATCCACGGCTATCCCGGCGGCGCGCAGGATCTGGCGATGCGTGACGCCGAACTTCGGTCCCATGCGCTCGACGCCATGCGAGATACAAGGTACGCCGCAGGCCGCGAGCACGGCCGGCAGGAACGGCGCGGGCGGCAGCGTGCGATTGAAGCCGTCGTAGGGGTCGGCGAGATCGAGCACGTCGTCCACTTCGGCGGTGACGGTGCGCGTCGCGTCGCGGATCGCGGCGAGCACGCCGCGGTTCTCGTCGTCGGTTTCGCGCTTCATGCGCAACGCGATCAGGAACAGCGCCGCCTGCACCGGGTCCACCGCGCCGTCGAGCACGATGCGCATGCCTTCGCGCGCCTCGTCGAAGGAAATGTCCTTGCTCAGCTCCGGGCCGGTGGCGATGCGCTTGATGATCGAGCGCATCGTGGTCGCAGGATCGGATGGCATGACGGGGGCGGCTGTGCTCATGGGACGCGGATCAGTTCAAGGCTATTAAAATATCGTCGCCGTCGAGGCGCACGGGATAGACGCGCAGGTTCTCGTCCGCTGGATCGTCCACCACCTCGCCGGTGCGCAGATTGAAGCGGCTGCCGTGGAGCGGGCATTTGACCCACTCGCCCTTGAGAAAGCCCTTCGAGAGCGAGGCCTCCTCGTGGGTGCAGGTGTCGTCGGCGGCGTAGATGCTGCCCTCCACGTTGGCGAGCAGGATGCGCCGGCCGTTGACGCGCACGCAGGCCATCTTACCGGGCGGAATATCGCCGCGCTGAGCGACCTTCACATAACCGGATGATAGTGAGGGATTGCAGGAATCGTCACGCATTGTCATAAGCTACGGATTCCTGTAGCGTCACCGGGGTGACAAATCCCTCCGGCTTGATTGCCAGCACCGAACAGTCGATGCGGTTGAGTATGGTTTCCGCCGTGTTGCCGATGAGAATACCCGCGATGCCGGCACTGCCCGAGCGTTCCCATCACGATAAGCTCCGCCTGCAGCTCCTCGGCCAGATCCGGAATCGCCCGGCGCGCCAGACCCTTGACCAGGCGGGTTTGCGGTTTGACCTCGCGCCAGATATCTTCGCCCGCCCAGGCCTCCGCCCGGCCCATCAACTCGTTCAGCCGGCGTTCGTTGCAAGCCTGGGTCTCGTTGATGTAGTCATTGATTTCCTCTTCCGTCAGTCCGCTTGGCCGGGTTTGCAGCAGCTCCGCACTCTTGGGAGACCAGGCATGCCCGATATACAACTCGCTGTGTTCACGCTGCGCCAGCGAGGCGGCCAGATCCATGATATCCCGGTTGATCGTGCTTTCCCTGTTCCGTGCCGCTGAATTCATCGAAATCCACGGCCGCCAGTATGCGATGGTAGGGTTTGTTCGGACCGTGTTTGTGCAGCCACACCGGGCAGGGACATTTGCGCAGCAGGTGCATGTCGGTACTGCCGAAGATCCGGGTAATCAGGCCGCCCTTGTCGGCCGCCTTGATGACCAGGTCATGGCGGTTGCGCAGGACCTCGCGGATGATTTCCAGGAAAGACGTTCCGGTGAGCACCTCGATGCTGATATCGATTCTCTCCCGCAGCGGCGCGACGAGTTCCTCCATCTGCTCACGGCTTTCCTCGATCAGGGTATTGCGCAGGGCCTGTGTCAACAGCACCGGAACCGGCACTCCGATATCGGGCGAGACTTCCTCAAGCACCTCGATGACCCTGAGACGCGCCGTGTTTTCCTCGGCCAGCACCGCCGCCCGCTCAAACGCCGCCGTGTCCTCAACCGCCAGCTCATGAACAAACAGGATATTCTTGAATCGCTTCACGTCTTGTGTCCCATTTCCATCGAGTGATGAGCGATGGTAACCCAAAAAACCGCTCGCACGTTACCCGAACCGAAGGCCGCCGCGGCCCTGTGTCCCGTCGCCGCGCCGGCCCTTCCGTGTCCGTGAGACCGGCCGCGCACAGCCGCGTTGCAAGCGCGTCGCTCCGGTTCCCGTGGGGCATCGCCTCAGTTCTGACCCGCGGCGGCGGGCAACGCCGGCTCCCGTCCTGTTTGTCCGCGATGCCATCCCGGAAAGGAGCCGCCAGGGGTTCGCCGATAAAAACCCCCTGCCCCGGCCAGGCGACGCTTTTCCAGTAAGCCGCCAGGAGCGATTCGCCATCCAGGTAGCGGTTTATCACGATGTCGGGCCGCGGAAACTTCTGGGTGAACGCACAGGGTTCCACGACCGTGCCGTAGCTTCCCGTCGCCCCGGCCTCCAGCCAGCGCAGACTGCTCATCTGCCCGTTGCCCGTCAATATGCCACCGCCCGAGGTCAGATGGTCGGCGATGGCGCCGGGCAAATAGCGGTTGGTTTCAATCCCGCTCACCTTGGCAAGTCCGGTGAAGTAGAACATCACATTCGTGCGGTAACGCAGCGTATCGCCCTTGATCAGTTCAACTGCGAAACGATCCGACTGCATCAGGATAATGCCGGGATAAAAGCGACTGCGCACGTTTCTCGCCGTGTCGCTGGTGCTCACCAGGTAAGCGGTTCCGCGCGGATGGGCGCCATCGGCCGCAACCCCGCGATCGATCAGGGCCTTGACGTCATCGAAACCGGTTCCGGCCAGCATCATCGCCGGACGCCAGGTGTAGTCATCATGGGGCCGGCGGCTGTCGGAATCGTAGTAGGGGCTTGCCCGCGTCGCCTTGCAACCCGAGGCGCAGAATGCCGGGTCATAACCGGCGGCGAAGGCCGTGGTGATCGACATGCAATCAACCCGGTAGGGCACGGTCCAGGCCAACGCATAGGCCTGGACCGATGGAGATACCCGGGCGTTCACGCTCGCCATGACCCGCTCGAACTCCCCGCGCGTCATGTCCGCATTACCCGGCGCGAAACTCACATGAATCAGATTTTTTTCCGGGATATGGCGCCGCTGTGCGTAATAGGCGCCGATGCGCCGGCTTAACGGGTCGGCATCGTTCACGATGACCGCCAGGGTTGCGGGCTCAATCGCCGCCCCCGCCGCGGAACCGGTGCCGTCATCTGCCGCCGGGACATTGCGGGCGCATGGCTGGATTAACGAGAGCAGGCAGATCACACGCGCCAACCGCCGCGCGCGCGTGGAGCGTGGCGCCTGGTGAAGCCAGGCAGAAAAGCACCTCGTAGCCGTTTTCACACCATTCAAATGAGCGTGCGCAACCATCATGCAATACCGTGAAATAACATGGGAATGGAAGTATTCTGACTAGCCAACGGGCCACACATCGCGTTCATACAGAATGACTGCCGGCGCGCTAACACGGCCGGCAACTTAATCCAATATCCATCACTCGCCACCCGCTATCCCGAATCGCTATATAATGCCATATCCTGAAAACAGTACCGCATTATGACTACCGGCAGAACCCAAACAAGATGAAAAGCTTACCCCCGGGAGGCGAACGCAGGGATCCAAACCGGCTGGATCGGCGCAAGTCACCGGCGCTGGCCGGGCATCTCGAATTGCTGGCCAAGATGAGCGGCCATCTGGCGGTCACACTCAACATCGAGGACACCATTCAGAAGGCGCTCGAACTGATCACCAAGTATGTCAACGCCGAGGCGGGTTCCCTGTTTCTTCTCGAAGACAATGGCCTGCGGCTGACCTGCAAGGCCAGCGTCGGACCGGTCGATATACGCGGCATCACCTTGAAGGCCAGCGAAGGGATCGTGGGACAATGCGTCAGGGAAAATTCCAGCCGCATGGTGCGCGATGTCAGTACGGATCCGAACTTTACTCACTTCGTCGATGAAACCACCGGTTTCCACACCCGTTCCATCCTGTGTTCACCCATGAGCACCCAGAACATCCGGCTTGGCGCCATCGAACTCATCAACAAAAAGGAGGGAAACGGCCTGTTTTCCGAGACGGATCTCATGATGCTGCAGACCCTCACGGCGGCGGCCGCCCTTGCCGTCCGGAATGCCCGCATGGCGGAGGTACTGGTGCAGCAGGAACGCGTCAACCGTGAAATTGAACTTGCCATCGAAATGCAGCGCAGCCTGCTGCCAGCGGCGCGCCCGGCGCCGTTCCCGGTATGTGGGATCAACCTGCCGGCCTACGAGGTTTCGGGAGATTTCTACGACTACTTCGAACTGGAAGACGGCCGCATCTATTTCAGTCTGGGGGACGTCTCCGGCAAGGGCATGGACGCGGCACTGCTCATGTCCAAAACGGCCAGCCTGTTCCGCTGCATGGGCAAGACCTTACATGATCCCGGCGCCCTGCTGGCAACCATCAACAGGGAACTCTGCGAGACGGCCATACACGGCATGTTTGTCACCATGGTTTGCGGAATGCTGGATCCCGCCACCGGCAGGGTGCGACTGGCCAATGCCGGCCATGAACCGCCCCTCATACATCGCCCCGACGGAAGCTTCACCCCGGTGCCCGCCAGCGTGCCGCCACTCGGTATCATGCCGCTGAAACCTGGGTTGAACGGTATTCGGGAGGAGCTAATCGATCTCGATGGTGGCACACTCTACATATTCACGGACGGTGTCACCGAAGGCAGGGTAAGGACCGGACAGCGGCTCGACGTGCAGGGCTTTAAGGCGATCATCACCGAGTGCAACGCGGATTCCGCCGCCGCGCGCATTCAATCCGTCGTCTCGCGGCTCAGGGACAGCGGACAACAACGCCATGATGATATCACCATCCTGGCGGTGGAGGACCCGACACGCCAGATGATGAAAGACGACGCCAACCGCTGCGCCGAGCCACTGGTCAGCCTTACCTTCCCGGCCCGCGCGGAAGAACTGCAGCCGGTACGGGAGGTGGTGCGCGAGACCTGCGAGAAATGCGGCTGCCCGCCCGCCCTGGCGCAGGACCTGGTCATCGCCGTCGGGGAGGCCTGCCAGAATGTGGTCCGCCACGCCTATAAGGGGGTCGCCGATGGTGAGGCCACGTTGGAGATCCTGTGCCGTGACGGCATACTGGAATTTTGCCTGACAGACTCGGCCCCTCCGGTTGACCAGGAGAAGGTCAAGCCCGTGTGGCCGAAGGAGGTGCACCCCGGCGGGCTGGGCGTGTGCCTGATTCACAACATCATGGACAGGGTGGAGTATCTTCCCGCGCCTTCCGGCCAGGGAAATCTGCTGCGGATGGTAAAATTCTTCAAGAGACACAAAGATGAAACATGAGGTTATCAAAAAACAAGGCGCATCCATCGTGGTATTGAAAGGCGACGTGGATCTCGAAAGCTCGCCCGCCGCCCGCGAAATCCTGCTGAAAACCGTCGATGGCGCCGGCAGGGTCCTGGTTGACCTCTCCAGCGTGACCTACATCGACAGTTCCGGCGTCGCCTCGCTGGTCGAGGCACTGCAGGCGTCGAAGCGCAATGGCGGCAGGTTTGCCCTGGTGGCGGCCAGCGAGCCGACCCGACGCGTCCTGGAACTGGCCCGGCTTGACACGGTTTTCACCCTGTATGCAACCGTCGAGGAAGGGATAAAAGCATGAACACCGCGTTCCCGCCGGCGTCGATGAAATGCGCTATCATCCCTCGCCTGCCGGTACGCTGACTACACCAAGGACATCCAGGGCATTTACTATCCATGCGTGGCGCGATCGAGAAACTCGGCCGGGAATTTCTGTATCTGCTTGAGAATTCTGGCAGGATGGGCATCTTCTTCGCCACCACACTGATCAATATCCTGAAACCGCCCTACACCCTCTACCCCGTTATCCGGCAGGTCTATTTCATCGGCGCGCGCTCGGTCATCGTCATCCTGGTCA
The DNA here is from genome assembly GCA_963773065.1 of uncultured Gammaproteobacteria bacterium. GTDB lineage: Bacteria > Pseudomonadota > Gammaproteobacteria > UBA9214 > UBA9214 > CAVQCA01. The sequence goes on along the minus strand of CAVYZN010000016.1, from coordinate 60,404 downwards.
CCGGCCTGTTTACCGGCATGGTGCTCGGATTGCAGGGCTATCACAACCTCAAGAAATTCGGCTCGGAGGAACTGCTCGGCTCGGCGGTCGCGCTCAGCCTCATTCAGGAGCTGGGCCCGGTGCTCACGGCGCTGATGGTGATCGGTCGCGCCGGATCGGCCATCTGCGCGGAAATCGGCATCATGCGCCACTCGGAACAGATCGATGCACTGGAATGCATGGCCATCGATCCCTACAAGTTCCTGATCGCACCCAAGTTCATCGCCGCGCTCATCTCGCTGCCGGCGCTGACCTTCATCTTCAACATCCTTGGCATCATCGGCGGTTATCTTGCCGGGGTCGTATTCCTGGGCGTGGCGAAAGGCGCGTATTTCCAGGGCATGTATGACAGCGTGGAATGGGTGGACATCCGCCTGTGCGCCATCAAGGCCATGATCTTCGGCGTACTCATCGTCTGGATAGCCTCATTTAAGGGGTATTTCCTGCACCTCAACCGCGGCGGCGTGTTCGGCGCCGAGGGGGTTAGCCGCATCACGACCGATGCCGTGGTGCTCGCCTCGGTCACTATACTCGTGTGGGATTACCTGATCGGGTCACTGGTGCTTTCATGAGAAGACCGCCGGTGGCTTTCAGTGACCGGACGACTTGGAGCCAGTTATGAAAAAAATGAACCTGGAAATGATCGTGGGGCTCTTCCTGCTGGCGGGTTTTGCCAGCTTTTCCTTTATTGCCATCAAGATGGGCGATATTCGCCTGTTCATGGATAAGTCATACCCGGTCTCGGCGCGGTTCGTTTCCATCAGCGGGCTCAAGGAAGGCGCGGTCGTTGAACTGGCCGGCGTCAAGGTGGGCAAGGTGTCCGGGATCGAGCTCGATGGCGAGGATTACGAGGCCGTGGTCCACATGGATATCAGCCAGGCTGTCCATCTCAGCGATGACAGCATTGCCTCGATCAGGACAGCCGGTATTATTGGCGACCGCTTCATCAAACTCACCCCCGGCGGGTCGGAAGATTATCTGGGCCCGGGTGGCGAGATTCAGGAAACCGAATCGGCCATCAGCCTGGAAGAACTGGTCAGCAAATACATATTCGAGAAAAAATAACGATGGTTTCAGGGGATACCATGAAAAAACTGCTTATCCTTGTGCTGGTGCTTACCTACCCACCGACCGCCGCGAGTCTGGACCCCGGGTCTGACGCCATTGAAGCGACGCAGACCGATGCTGCCGGGGATACACAGAACAATGAAGAAGACGAGTTTCCGTTTGATGAGGAGCAAGAGGAATACAGTGTTTCCGACCCGCTCCAGCCCCTCAATCGCGGCATCTTCTGGTTTAACGACAAGCTGTATTTCTACCTCTTCAAACCGGTCGCCAGGGGTTACCGGTGGGCCGTGCCCGAGCCCTGGCGGGTATCCGTGCAGAATGTTTTTTCCAACCTGGCATCACCCGTTAGAATTGTTAATGCGGGCTTCCAGGGCAAGTTCACGGTTGCCGGAAATGAGTTGACCCGTTTTTTCGTCAATACAACGACTCGGGATCGGCGGCCTGTTCGATACGGCCAAGGACCATTTTAATCTGAGAAAACAGGATGAGGATACGGGCCAGACGCTGGGACACTATGGCATCGGACCGGGTTTCTATCTGGTGCTGCCGATACTGGGACCCTCGGATGTCAGGGATGCCATTGGCACCTTCGCCGATTCACGCATGAATCTGCTCTACTACCTGTTTGAGGGCTGGACTTACTGGGAGGTCAAGGGCTATGAGAAAATCAATGACCTGTCGCTGGACAAGGATACCTATGAGGCCATCAAGAAGGATGCTCTGGATCCCTATTTGTTTGTACGGGATGCCTATATGCAATACCGCGAGAACAAGGTCAAGAACTGACTCATGGGCGTAACCACGGGCGTGCTATCACCTGAACCCGGCGTATGCCGTAAGGAGGCATCGATTATGCTGAAACGTTTCTCCCTGCCGTTACTGTTCGGTTTCATGACGACACTGGCAAGCACGACTTTTGCCGGGACCACCGCCACCGAGTCCGTGCGCACGTCGGTGGAAGCCATCATCGGCATACTCAAGGATACACAGACTGGATCAACCGGCCAGGCGCGAGAAAATACGGGTTGTGATTACCGAGCGTTTTGATTTCCGCGCCATGTCCCAGCGCACCCTCGCCACCAACTGGAAAAAGGCATCGAAGGAGGAGCAACAACATTTCGTTGACCTGTTCGCCGAACTGATCCAGAACACCTATATTGGCCGGGTCGAAGCCTATACCAACGAAACGGTGGTATACTCGCGGGAGAAGGTCATGGATGACCGCGCGGTTGTGGATACCATGATCATTACCAGCAACGCGGAGATACCCGTCAGCTACAAGCTGCACCTGAAGGATGAGCGGTGGCTGGTCTATGATGTCAGCATCGAAGGAGTAAGCCTGATCAGCAACTACCGCACCTCGTATCAGGAAATCGTGATGAAGGAAGGCTTCACCGGCCTGCTGGCGAAGATGGAAGAGAAAGTCAGGGAACTTGCCAACCAGCCATCCTAGGCAAGTGTCGCATAACACCGTTTCACGCAAGACCACAGCCCGCAATGAAACTTTAACAACCTGACAATCAAATCCTTTGCGTCTTGGCATTGTTGGTTAATTTCAGGGCCGGGGACCTCTAGTAATGCCGCTGGCTGCGGTCAGCGGTAAGTCGCGCCAGGTAATCCTCCGCATTCACCGCCTCCTCTCTGGGGCGGCGATTGAGCATGCCCTGGATCGTCGCATCAGTACTATTGCCTATCTCCTCAACCGTCCCGGTCATCAGCACACGCCCGTCCCCGAGCACCGTAATCCTGTCGGCAATCTTGAGGGCGCTTTCGAGTTCATGGGTAACCACAACGATGGTGACGCTCATCGCGTCCTTGAGACGCAGGATCAGCTCATCCAGCTCGGCGGAAACGACCGGATCCAGTCCCGCGGATGGCTCATCGAAGAACAGCAGGCTCGGATCCATGATGATCGAGCGCGCCAGCGCCGCTCTCTTGAGCATGCCGCCGGAAAGCTCCGAGGGCATCAGGTTCTCGAACCCGGCAAGATTCACCACCTCGAGTTTCATGCGCGTCATGATGCGTATCGTCTTTTCATCAAGCCTGGTATGGACGCGCAGCGGCAGTTCGATGTTTTCGGCGACGCTCATGGAACCAATCAAGGCCCCGCCCTGAAATGCAACGCCCATCTTGCGGCGCAGCTCATAAAGCTCACGCGTGCCGATTTGTGTGATGTCCTTTCCAAGAATACGAATACGGCCCGAGGTCGGGCGATTCAGCCCCAGCAGGTTGCGCATCAACGTGGTCTTGCCGGATCCGCTGCCTCCCATGATGACCATGATCTCACCCGAGCGGATGGCAAGGTTTATCCCTTTCAGGATCTCCCTGGTCCCGTAATGGGTCACGAGGTCCTCGATTTCAATGACGTTTCCGGGATGATTCTCTGTCATGCTGTCATGCTCTCAGGCTCTGATGTGTATCGAACATGGGGTACACGGCGGGGTATGCCGCCCTACTGTTACCCAAACATCTGTACATCGACAAGCGCCGGTCGGCAAGCGGTCGCACGCTTCATTCCTTAAGTTTTACCTGATCCCAATACCAGTCCAGTGTATCGAGATCGGTTTCGCTGACGCTGATTCCATCTTCATGACAGTGTTTCTCAACCTGGTGAAATCGTTTCGTGAATTTCCTGTTGGCCTGGCGCAGGGCGGATTCGGGTTCCACCCCCGCATGACGCACCAGGTTGACTACGGCGAACAACAGGTCTCCGGCCTCATCTTTCAGCGCCTCCTGATCCAGGCCGTTATCGATTTCGACGCGCAGTTCGTCCAGTTCCTCATCCACCTTGTCGAAAACACCCAGTATATCCGGCCAGTCGAAACCAACGCGGGATGCCTTCTTCTGCAGCTTGTTGGCACGCATAAGCGCCGGCAGCACAAGGGGCACGCCGTCAAGCGCGCTGCCGCCGGGAAGCTCGCCCCGCTCCCCTTGCTTGTGCCTCTCCCAAGCATGGGTCTGCGCATCGGCATCGGAAATAACCACGTCGGCGAAGACGTGCGGATGCCTGCGGACCATCTTGTCGCAGATGCCCCGCACGACATCGGAAAAATCAAACCACCCGGACTCACTGGCCAACTGGGCATGATAGACCACCTGGAACAACAGATCACCCAACTCGTCCTGAAGGTCAGCCCTGTCATCACGCTCGATCGCATCAACGACCTCGCAGGCTTCCTCCAGGGTATAGGGCGCAATGCTGCGGAAATCCTGTTGCCTGTCCCAGGGACAGCCATTATCCGGGTCACGCAGCCGGGCCATGATGTCTAGCAGTGTCCGGATTGTCGCCGGTGCGCAATCGTCTACTTGCATTGGAGCTACTCCGTTTCTGACTGCTGCAGTATATGTCAGATCCCGCCGGCTAAAATAAATGCGCGAGACAGCGGATATTACAACTAACTGTACGAAAATTAAGGTCGGAATGGGAATGGGTCCGGCAAACCGGTACAGCAATTATTATTCCCTGCGGGCATGCGACAGGGAAAATGAAGCGGGGATGCCTGAACGCCCACGGCCTGCTGTTGCGGCAGGATAATCGGCGGTATGCGTATCCTCGACTACCAATGACGCACCGGCCCCACATCCACGTGGATGAAATTCGAGGAAGGATAGCAACCCACACCGCCGGCCTTCAAAGCCAACGCGGCCTGATGCAGTTTTTTCAGGTCATAGCCGGGCAGCCGTATATCAACGGCCTTTCCTTGCATGTGATAGCTGTGCTTTGCGACGCCGGCACTCTGCGCGTGCAGTTTCGCATTGGTGGCGGGGGAACGGTAGCCGGAAATGATGTGGAACCTGTCCGTGCGTCCAATCCGGGTTTGCAGCATATACAGTAGGTCCAGCAAGCCTTTTATCCATCTTGTAGACATCACCTGTGCGATGATCACGGAGAATCCGGTCGATCTCCGACAGACCATCAGGCTGGTATTTTCCTTCCACCCAGTAGACGGTTTTCAGTGTTTCGTCGGTGTGGGTATTATAGAAACCGAGGGAGCGTTCCAGAGGGAGATCCGGTTTGGTAAACCCGCCGGTACGATCAGGATGGCGGCTGCCCCGCTGCCGAGTCGCAGGAATTCGCGTCTGTTCATTATTGGCAGCCCCCCGGCGGGTACTATCATCTGACCGTGACATGCCAATCACCACAGATCGTAGGATAACTTGACTGTATTCAGGTAAAATCAGATACATGCCATATATTATGGCGCAGTTATTATACATGAACACGCCTGGCCTGGCCGGCGCTCTCCATAGACTGACCGAGCTAATGCTTCGTGCCGTTCATGGCGGCTGATAGATCCGGTCTTCAAGCTGGATTCGGTCGGCGAGGCATTCACCCAGGCTGGATAAATCTGCGGCGAGAAATTCGACGCTGTTGTCCAGTGACATGGCTTCATACTTGTCATTGAAGCGCAAAATGACATCCGTCGTTTCAACAATTCTCGGATATATCCTGTCAGCCATGGTAATAACTGACTGCCTGACGTTCCCGGTTGTCCGCCAGATATCGGTACAACTGGAAATGCGCGCTAGCCGTATAGTCGATCAATGCCTCGCAAAAACGGCGCAGGGCTCGTTCGATTTCAGGATCGGCGGTAAAAGGCTGTCGACCTGCCAGTTCGGTCAACAAGGACAACGTTTCCGTGCGGGACTGAACGAGACCATCCAGTCTGTCACGTGACTTCGTGCGACGATCGACTTCCGACTTGTGTTGGGATCCCATGGTGTGCTCCTGCCGAGTTATGATCGGTCCGATTGTAGCAAATCACTTCATACGCAGTTGATTAATAAGAAACAGGTATAACCTATGACATAGATGCTGAATCGCTGACTCATTAACACCGTGCCAATCCCGCCGCCTCTACCTGCTCAGTACCTGCCATTGCATTATCACACAATGGGGGAGATGATTCGATTAAGCAGTCAAAATCAATTCTCGATTTCCGGCATTTGACGCCTGCTTTGGCATTGCTCCAATCGTAATGACAACACACAGTGTCTCCTTGAATATTCATGAAATGAATCTGGCTGATACATTTTCATGGCATTTCCGGACATTTGTCCTCGTTCTCTTCACACAAACAAGGACCGCTTTATGCCTTATATCCCCTTAAGGGTAGGTGGTTAATTAAGCCATTGTTTGTAATATTTATCTATCCTATTTTTTCCTGATTGATCCTATAGGGCACACCAAATAATTGTTGACTATTATAGTCAACAATTACTATTATTTTTGCAAGGAACATTAAGATCACTTCTTTGTAACGATGCGGGTTATCTGCGTGGAATACGGGGCAGAGAGCATCGGAGAAAATCCGACAGTACCGTATTCATCGAGGTTTGTTATGAAGTTATCAACGAAAGGTCGTCATGCTATTACAGCAATGATGGAATTGGCCCTGCATCAGAAAAAAGGGCCTGTGACCCTGGCGGATATTTCTTCCCAACAGTCCATTTCGATTTCCTACCTCGAACAGTTGTTCGCGAAGCTACGTCAGCACGGGCTGGTAACGGGAATGCGCGGACCAGGTGGTGGTTATTTTCTTGCCCGCCCGGCCAGCGAGATCACAATCGCACAGGTTCTCAACGCAGTCGATGACATGGTGAAACACCAGGAGATACCAAGCGCTGAAAGAGAGATTCCGGGCAGCCTGTTGATGTGGCGGCGATTGAGTAGCCAGGTATATGACTATCTGGATGGCATATCCCTGGCCGAGGCAGTGGAACCCCAGATGGAGAATACCCAGTCCTCGCTGTTTCACACGGGTTTGCAGAAAAGCGCGGCCTGATCACTTTTTTTAACTTGGTTTGTCTGGAGAAACTTAAATGGCTTACAGTGAAAAAGTACTTGATCACTATGAAAACCCGCGTAATGTCGGTTCCTTTGACAAGGATGATAAGCAGGTCGGTACTGGCATGGTCGGCGCTCCGGCCTGCGGCGATGTGATGAAGCTGCAAATCAAGGTCAATGAGAACGGCATCATTGAAGATGCCCGGTTCAAAACCTATGGATGCGGTTCCGCGATTGCTTCCAGTTCACTGCTGACCGAATGGGTCAAAGGTAAAACCCTTGATGAAGCGCGGCAAATCAAGAACACTGACATTGCCGAGGAATTGGCCCTGCCGCCGGTCAAGGTTCACTGTTCAGTACTGGCAGAGGATGCCATCAAAGCCGCGATCGAAAACTACCATAAGAAAAATGTCGGGGATCAGACTGCCAAGGTTTGAGTTAACTGCATCATTTCGATTGGAAAACGGGGCCATGCTGGCCCCGTTTCTCCAGTTAACAGGCTTCTCGCTGGTCAAGCCAATGCCGGCTAAGTCGCTATCACCCGTATCACCGAAGTCATCGCTCCGGACCGCGCATTTGCTGCCAGCAGGTACGCAGCGGCAAGATCCTGTCGTTATACTGCCGGCCTTATAGAATCTCACCCCATGCAAGCGACCATTTCCCGGCTATTCCCGCCCTCTTCCAAGGAATACCAGCTGGAGGGCCTCTATCTTGAACAGGCATTGCACACCAAGGGGACTTCAGAGAAACCATTTGTCTACAGCAACTTCATCTCTTCCCTCGATGGTCGAATCGCCATCGCAAGGACAGGACGGGCGACACACCAGGTTCCCACCGCGATAAACAACCCCCGCGACTGGCGGCTTTACCAGGAACTTGCGGGACAGGCCGATATCCTGGTCACCAGCGGGCGGTTTTTCAGACAGAGCGAAAGTGAGGAAGCCCAGGATAAGCTGCCGGTGAGCGACCACCCGGATTATCGTGACATCCGGGAATGGCGCAGCCGTCACGGCCTGACGGCACAGCCGGATATCGCCATTCTGAGCCGCAGCCTTGCAATCCCTGTCGAGTCGCTCAAGGCGTACCAGAACCGCCGGATCTTCATCTTCACTGGCCGTCAAACAGAACCCGACCGGGTAGCTCTGTTCAGGGATCATGGAGTCGATGTCATATTTGCCGGCGCGGACAGAACGGTGGACGGTGCCGAGTTGGTCGCAACACTGGCCACCATGGGATACGGCAACATCTACGCCATCGCCGGACCCGATGTTCTGCACACCCTGTTGGACGCAAGGGTATTGGACCGCCTCTACCTGACAACGACGCACCAACTGCTGGCTGGAGATCAATTCGACACGCTCATGCGCGGCAACGTCTTTGAACCGGCGCTGGGGATGCGACTGGTCAGCCTCTATCTCGACTGGCACGCACCATCCGGCGCCAGCCAGTGGTTTTCCGTATTCGAACCCCGGAGTGAATGATTCAGACTTTCCGTGCAAGACAGGCGTTGACAAGCTTCCTTATGCGTGTGACCGGCACCACCTCGCCTCGATTGATGCCTTCGCAGCGCCGTGATTCCCGCTTCCAGTCCGTCTGACAGGACACGATCTCGGGCCAGAACGGATACGTGCTGCATTGCAAGGGGCGTACCGGGTAAACGCCGCAACTTCCACTGACTTCGAGAAACACACAGCGCCCGTCACTCTGCGATGCCGCAACCAGATCACCGTCCGGCAACCGTTGCAGGTACCGGCGGCGAAACCATCTGTGGGACAACTTGAGATAGGCACGGATTCGTTCCGCTTCATTCCCGTTCAGAAAGACGTAATAACCTTCACCCGTCACACAGCAACGCCCGCAACGGGTGCAATCAAACCGCAGTGGCTGTCTTTCATAAAATGGTTCCATCACCCGACCTTTCTCCGCAGAATTGCCGCGTTTTACAGTATCATCGTGTGGATCGCGGACATCACGGCTGCCCACTGGAGAAAACATTGTCCCACAAGACCAAGCCGGTATTCGAGGGCCGGGTCGTCCGGCTCGGCATCGAATCCCTTACCCTTCCCAACGGAGAACCGCTGGAACTGGAGATTGTCCGTCATCCTGGCGGTGCGGCGGTTGTCGCCTTGAATGAAAATCAGCACGTTTGCCTGCTGCGCCAGTTCCGGCATGCCGCAGGCGGCTGGCTGTGGGAACTGCCGGCCGGCAAGCTTGATAAAAATGAAGAACCGCAAGCCGCCGCCGCGCGTGAACTGACGGAGGAAGCCGGACTGCGGGCCAGACACTGGCAGACTCTCGGTGCGGTGCTGATGACGCCCGGTTTTTGCGACGAGGTAATTCACCTCTTCCTTGCCAGAGAGTTGACACCGGTTGCCGCACAGCCCGGAGCGGCATGAATTAATCGAGATTCACTGGGTGCCTTTCAGCAAGACAATCGAACAGGTTCACGACGGCACTATCCATGACGCCAAGACCATGCTTGGATTGCTGCTGGCGGCATCTTATGTTTATCCCTGAGGCCCCACCCAGAAAAAACCGGCCGAAGCCGGTTTTTTGCCGGTATACAAAGACACTTATTAGCGAAACGTCAAAAAATAAATCATATGCAATGAATATCTGCATCGATTGTTATTGCGTGATTATATTCATTAAGTTTCAATAGTATCATTCCATCCTTAAGATTCTGCCTTACCTCCTGAATCTATGCTATTGTCCGTCTGTACTACTCATCCCGCTCTGTTAAGAATCCACCGCCAAGAGATTCGCATGATCTTTTGCAGCAACTGCGGCGCACGGCTAACCGTGAAAATACCCGCAGGCGATGACCGGCACCGCCATGTGTGCGAAGCCTGCGCCACGATTCATTACCAGAACCCGAAGATCGTGGCCGGCTGCATTCCGGAATGGAAAGGTCGCCTGTTGCTCTGCCGGCGCGCCATCGAGCCTCGCTACGGTCTATGGACCCTGCCGGCAGGGTTCATGGAAAACGGCGAAACAACCGAACAGGCCGCCGCCCGTGAAACCTGGGAAGAAGCCCGCGCCCGGGTCGGCAAACTGGAACTCTACGGTGTTTTCAGCATCCCCCATATCAGCCAGGTCTACCTGATGTTCCGCGCCAGCCTCGAGGAGGAAAAATTTGAACCCGGCCCGGAGAGCCTTGAGGTCAGGTTGTTTGGAGAACACGAGATACCCTGGGACCAATTGGCATTCCCGGTTGTCAAGCTTACCCTCAGCAAATACTGTAGCGATCTAAAGGGAAATGCCTTCCCCGTCTATGTGGAAGAAATCACCCGCCACCCTTCCAGGCGGCAGTAAATTCCGGTACCCGGAACCTGAACCGATTATCGTGAAAACCAACGGAGCAACCACAATGCGCAAGCGAGCTGTATTTCTTTTATTAAACCTGATTCTCACCAGCTTACCGGCCGCGGCCGTCAAGATAAGCGGCGTCGAGATCCCCGACTCCCTGACGTTGGCAAACGGCGGACCCACACTGGTACTGAACGGCGCCGGTGTCCGCGAAAAGCTGTTCCTCGATATTTACATCGGCGCACTTTACCTGCCGGCGAAAACGAGCGATGCGCAGGCAATCCTTTCCGGTTCAGGTCCGGCCAGTGTAATGATGCATTTCCTCTACAAGGAAGTCAGCAAGGAGAAGATTACCGACGCATGGACAGACGGCCTGACCGCCAATCTGACTGCGGCTGAAATGACGGCACTGAAATCGCGACTCGATAAATTCAATACCCTGTTCCGCACCATGCACGAGGGTGAGGTCATCCAGATCAATTATCTGCCGGGCACAGGGACCGAAGTGCGGATAAATGGTGAATGGCGCGGCAACGTGGAAGGCGATGACTTCTTTCGCTCCCTGCTCGCGATCTGGCTGGGTGCGCACCCGGTCAGCAATTCGCTGAAGCAGGGCATGTTGGGTATCGACTAGCACGATCATGCGCGGCGTGTTCCTCGACCTTCGCACGGTCGACCGTGATGACCTTGACCTGACATCGCTCCGATCGAGCGTGAATGAATGGGAATACCACGACTGGACCGCTCCGGCCCAGATCATCGAGCGTGTCCGCTATGCCGACATCGTCGTCAGCAACAAGGTCAGACTCGAAGGATATCACGCTCCGGTCGGCTGACAGGCTGAAACTCGTCTGCATTGCCGCCACCGGCACCAACAACATCGACCTCGATTCATGCCGCACCCTGGATATCGCCGTTTGCAATGTCACCGGCTATGCTACACCGTCGGTCGTCGAGCATGTTTATGCGCAGATACTCTCCCTCACCCGACGGCTGACCGAATACCGCGCGGCCATTGCAGAGGGTCGATGGCAGAAAACCGATGATTTCTGTTTAATGGATTTCCCGATCCGGGAACTGAAAGGGTTGACGCTCGGCATCATCGGTTATGGCGAACTCGGCCACGCCGTCGCCAGGATAGGCGTAGCGTTCGGCATGAACGTCCTGGTCGCCGAACGACCCGGATCCCCTCTTCGCCCGGGACGAACACCGTTGGACAGCCTGCTGGAAAAATCCCATGTAATCAGTCTGCACTGCCCGTTGACGGAGGAGACACGCAATCTGATCGGCGACAGGGAATTCGGACTGATGCGCCGGGATGCCATCCTGATCAACACGGCGCGCGGTGGAATTGTCGATGAAGCTGCGTTGCTTGCGCGCAGTACGGACCGGACGGATTGCGGGCGCAGCCGTTGATGTGCTGAGCGAGGAACCGCCGCATGGCGGTAATCCGTTGCTGCAAGTATCAATGCCAAACCTGCTGGTGACTCCCCATATCGCCTGGGCCAGTATCAATGCCCGGCAAAGACTCATCGATGAGATTGCCGGCAACATCAAGGCATGGTTGGACGGAACACCGCGCAATCTTGTCTGTCCCTGACGCTCTCATCCCCGCGCCACCGTTGGCATGACAAGACCATCACCCGATATTCAGGCCAACCTGCAGACCGTCAGGGAACGCATCCGCAACGCGGCCATGTCAGCCGGACGGAATCCGGATGAAATCCGCCTGATTGCCGTTTCAAAATACATAACTACCGCAGACATCATCCGCGCCATCGAAGCGGGACAACATATTTTTGGGGAAAGTACCGTTCAGGATGCCATGACCAAGCTGCCGCTCATACGGGATCAGGCAAACGAATGGCACTTCATCGGTCATCTGCAAACCAACAAGGCCAGACATATCCCGGGGAATTTTACATGGCTCCATACACTGGACAGCCTTAAACTCGCGCACAAACTTTCCGTCTATGCCGAGGCTTCGGGGGTAGTGGTGAATACCCTGTTACAGATCAACATCGCAGATGACCCGGCTAAATTCGGTCTGCAGCCGGAGAGTGTCTACACCTTCGTGGATGAGTTATTGCAGGCAGATCTTAACGGCATCAGACTGCGGGGTCTTATGACGATCGGACGTCGTGAGTCTTCCATTCCTGGCTCTCACTTGGCATTTTCTGGACTTCGCAAACTGCGCGATGCCTGCGCAGCGCGTTTTGGCGATGACATGTTCCGCGAACTGTCCATGGGAATGAGCGGGGACTACGAAATAGCCGTCACCGAGGGCTCAACCATGGTGCGCGTGGGCAGCATCATTTTTGGTGCACGTTCGGTGTGTCGCATCTGATGCCTGTGGATAGAACTTCGACAAGCAGGCTCTGATTTATTCGTCATTCAGTCCGTGGTGCATGACAGCAGGGGCGATCTACAATGATGAGCAAGCGTCGCGAGAGGCAGGATGCCCTAGCAATTGCAGGCGATCGGGACCAGCCGTTCCATGTAGCGTCCCAGGTCAGCACGTACCTGCGGGTCGGCATTTTCGCAGAGAATCAGGGAGGCGCTGGTATGGTGGATAAATACATTGCATAGCCCGGTTTGCACGCCCGATCTGGCACTCTCTCCTGGACCGCCGCAGTGATCGAATAAGTGCCTCGTCCGCGGGTTGCAACAATAAAACTGTCCTGAAATACCATTACTCTTACCCGTCTTTAACTGCCACAACTGCCGTCGTAGATATCCATGATGGCTATTAGTTGCGCCAGTACTGACTGGCGTTCTGCCTTGGAGAGATCCGCCACCTCGGGGAATTCCTCGTCCTGCTGCAATGCGCGGATATACCCATAAACCATGCTACAGCCCTTGTGACACAAGGCCTCGACGCACTCATCAATTTTTCCATGCCCAACCGGCATTACATTCCACCTGAACGTAATTACAAGTCGTAAATCGTAGCAGGAAAATCTTCCCGTAAGGCCGCGTACGTGCCGGTTTGGAAATATCCGCCCCGGTTCACAGAATTCCCGCTCCAGGGTCACTATCCTGATAACCAGGACTGTGGCAGGTGAATACCGGCAAATGATATCAGGTTCGGAGATGACAAGTGACGGCCCGCATGCACTCCAGGTACATCGCAAGCATCACCCTGATCGGCCTGGTCGCGCTGCTGGAGGGTTGCGCCACACATCGGGTGGGCGTCACCGAAAATGACGGCATGGAACCCGACACCGTCAGTGAAGTCATACAGGTGGATCCGCGACTGGATCATTTTATCGCCTGGATACCGCGAGACAAGGCCAAAACGGCATCCGTCGCCGAGGCACTCGTCCATGTCGAACTGGGGCGGGCAAAAGACGAGGTAGGAAGGAAGTTCTGCGGTGGCAACTGGCTGATGAATGGTGCATCCGTTGACCGTAGCGGCCCCTATCCGTCCACCGCCCCGATTAAACTTGGCGGCTACCCGGCCTGGTACTACCGCATCAGCCATGAACCCGGTCTTGCGGGATGCCCGGCGATATCGACAGACAACTTGTACCGGGAACTCAGGGCCAAGCTGCCGCAATGGATCACGATTAAAGTGGCTTCATTGCAGGCCAGGCAGAATCCGGTGACCGCAATGGTAACCCCGGTTCGCGCACAGGCACATCCCTAGTCCGAGCATTCTCCCATCCCCGGCAACCACCAGGTCCTTGAGCGTCCTGCCACCCATAGTTTCCCTGCATACACCTTCGAGTTCGAGGATCACCTGATCGGCGATGCTGATCGGTTTTAACTGCTGGTCGTTCAGGAATCGGCTTTCACCGGCCTGGCGTACATTGGCCAGCATATCGGATAAGCGCATGGTTTCGATAGCATGCGCCGGCAGGTAAACCGTCGGATCCTCCCCAGTAACTTCCACCAGGTAACCATATTCAACCAGTATCGAGACAACGCGGTGTACCGGCTCTGCTGGCAGATCGAGTCGTTCAACCAGCGCATCGAGGCTCCACGGCGACCCGTTGTGATAAAAGTCATAGGCAACCAGGTACATGATCTGTATCGCCAGCCGCTCACGCAACCGGTTACTCAGCACAAACTGCACCCGATGCAGGGTCATGTATTTCGGGTACTGAACAAAAAAGGCAATCCGCGACCCCACGAGAAGAATCAGCCAGCTCACATAAAACCAGATGAGCAACAGAATGAATATCGCGAAGCTCGAATAGATCGCGGCATATTTCGAAGAAGAGGCGATAAAGACCGAAAATCCCCAGCCGGTCATTTTCCAGAGTATGCCGGCAATGACGCCGCCAACCAGCGCCGCCCGTACCCGGATACGGGTATTGGGCATAAAAAAATAAATAAATGTGAATGCCAGGCATACGAGAAAATAGGGAACCAATTCGCCCGCAGACATGAGCACCTTGGTAAAAGGTTTGATCGCAAGGAGCCGCTGCGCAATGTCCAAACTGAGAACAGTGGCGGTGAATATCATGACCGGGCCGATCAGGACCACGCTGAGATAGTTGCTTAGACGCCGTGAAAACGAACGCAAATGCTCGACCTGCCAGACGAAGTTGAAGGCCGCCTCGATCTTCTGCAACAGCGCGATGACTGTATAGATGAGCAGTGCCACACCGACCGAACCCAGTACGCCGACATTGACATTTTCGACGAAGGTTATGAGCTTCTCGGCCACCTCGCCCCCCTCCGGCCCCAGCGGAGCTAGGATATTGCGCAGCATCGGTTCTATCTGGTTGTGAACACCGAAACCCTTGAGCACCGAGAAGCTGACCGCCAGCAGGGGAACCAGTGATAACAGCGTGGTGTAGACGAGACTCATGGCACGCAGGTTGAGCTGCCCACCCAGCAGCTCCCTCACGAGCATGTGCAGTACACGAGCAATAAAAACCACCACCCTGTGCAGGCCGCTCAGTTGACGCAGGTCTTGCTCCCAGACCAGCCCGTTGAACCATGTAAACATCTTATTGAGGGCCAGCGTCATCCTTTTTTCTGCCCGACTGATGATATCCCCATGTCCATATCACTGCTGTCCCTGCGTTTCCATGCCCTCATGTAGCGGCAGTGTCGCCCCGGTCTGCATGGACTGAATCCCCGCCCTGCTGGATGCTGCCGTGTCGTGGATCATATCACCCCATCCAAATCCTTATAAATCGCAGATGGAATATCACCATTCCATGCATCCAGCGGATGTTAATCCGGATCGACCCCGCACTTATCGACTGACAACCTAAAGGTCGCCCACCGGATGTCGATATCCAAGCACACAAGAGGTGGACCATCCGGGACAGGACATGAGTGATAAGTCCAAGGAAAAACAAAGATTACTGATTGTAGATGATTCTAAGGTCATCCGGGTGACAGCCCGCAAGATACTGCGCGATCATTTTGAAACCATCGAAGCCGTTGATGGCGAGAATGCTTGGGAAATCCTCAGCGGTGATATGCACGTCTCTCTGGTTGTTTCCGATCTTACCATGCCAAAACTGGATGGTTTTGGCCTGCTCAATCGGATCAGGAACTCTCACCTGCCACATATCCGTGAACTTCCGGTCATTATCATAACCGGCGCGAATGATACTGAGACCACCATGGAACGGGCGCGACAGGCCGGCGCCACTGATTTCATCGGCAAACCATTCGACGCGGTTTATCTGCTCGCACGCACCCAGACGCACGCCAATTCTCACGCGGTCACCAACGCACTCAAGGAAAAAACTACCGCCCTGGAAGACAGGTCGACGATAGATACACTCACCGGGCTTGCTAACGAAGCCGCTTTCATGGAGCGCGGCTACCAGCAACTGTCTTATGCCATCCGGCACTACAAAAGTCTTACCCTGTTCCGTATAGAGATCGACAGGTACCTCACAGTCTACCGGCAATACGGAGAATCATTCTCCGAGTCCATCATTCAAACCCTGGCGAGAATCCTGAGCATGTCAGTTCGTCAGGAAGACGTCGTAGCGCGCATCGGTACGGCGCGCTTTGCACTGCTTTTGCTCGGCATGAACAAGTCGGGAATACACAACCTGGCAGAGCGTATTAATAGCAATATCAGTACCCGCATCTTCAAATCAGGTAATGACAAGGCGACCGTAACAGTCAGCATCGGTGTCGCCACGCCTGAAATCCGCAGGGATATGCGGCTTAGTGAACTGATCGCCATCGCCGATCAGCGGTTGACCCGGGCAATTACACGAGGTGGCAACCAGATCGTTTATGATGAAACTACCCTCCCTGATGCAACTCCTGAAACAGAACAGGTTATGCTGACTGAACCTGAAACAGGCAGTGATGCTGAAGCTGCCTTCGTCAATAGGGTACCCAAGACCATTACCAACACCAGGAATTTGTTCCAGAGCGAGGACATGGAGGTTGAAGAAATCGAGATATTCTCTCCCGGCTTTCAATATGATCATTTCAGCACGGCAAACAAGAAAGCCGATGAGACCGACTGCCTGGTCGCAGAGATACCCGAACGCATTTCAAACACCTTCGCCGGGTCGGTACCCGAGAAAATGGCCGTCGTACCCGCACCCATCGCAATGAATGAAAGCCACGGTGGGACAGCGCCAGCACCAGTCATACCGCGCGTTGCATGTTCCGGGTATCCAGCCGTCTCCATGGATGCCGTGGAGACCGATACATCATTGAACGGGGATGACCAGGACTCCACGATCCTGTTGACACCCTTGTTTGCGGACGCCGCAGCAGACTGGCCCGAACAAAAAGCGGCTCTGTCTTGTGCCGACCGGGAGCAGGTAAAAAACAGGGACAGAGCCACCAAACCGAAACGGGTCACCAGACGTCCCGGCTTCCTGAAAAGAACACTCACCTGGTTCGGGCTGATCCGCTCAGGCATATAAGCGCAACCCTGCAACACATCCATCCCATCCGGCACGCCTGAGACCGCATGCTGCGGCCAATGCCGGACCTGCGGTAATATCACAACGCCCCTCCCCGACGCGCGTACTCCACCATCGATCGTTTATGGGGCTATAATGCCCATCGCCGGACTAACCCCATCATACACATGTCTTCAGGAGTGATGCATGCCGTCGTTTGATATCGTTTCGGAAGTTGACATGCATGAAGTCGCCAACGCGATTGATCAGACCAATCGTGAAATCGACACTCGTTTCGACTTCAAGGGTAGCGGTGCCAGGGTAGAGAAAACAGATGCTGTTCTGTCACTGCAGGCCGGCAATGAATTCCAGATAAAGCAGATGCTCGACATTCTGCACAAGAAAATGGCAAAACGCGGCATTGATATCGACGCCTTGTCAGAGGGCGATATCGAGACGAGTGGTAACAAGGCGAAGCTGGATATCACCATACGCCAGGGCATAGACCAGGATTCAGCCAGAATGATCATCAAACAAATCAAGGAATCGAAAATAAAAGTACAGAGCAGCGTCCAGGGAGACAAGGTCAGGGTCAACGGCAAGAAACGTGACGACCTGCAAGATGTCATACGCCTGCTGCGGGAGGCTAATCTTGGCCTGCCGCTGCAATATATCAATTTCCGGGACTAATCTCGATTTATCATTAATCAAAACGCCATGCGCACCAGTAGAAAACAAAGTATTAACAACATTCGGTTTCTGTTGAAGGCACACAGTATGTTGCAGCTTGTGGGGATTTTATTCGCCTGACACATTCAAGCGGTGTCTTCTATTAGGATACCTCGTTTATTCTGACGGTCTTTTTTATCGATCCGGTATGACACATCAATTGAAATTCTTGGCGTCTTGGCGCTAAAAATTCGGGCTGGCTAGTTGCAGGAACGTGCCTCACGGCCCGTCGAGTGGCATATGGAGAATGCCAGTACAGTACAGCCGGAAAATAGACTAGAATACCCGCCCCGATCAAATACGCTGCGCGCAGCAGGGAATATCAACATTGACCCAGACAACGCCAAAGCCAGGTGCCGGACGCAAAAACAGTTTTTCTTTTGCCGAACTCCTTGAATGCGGACATGGCAGGATGTTTGGCCCTGGGAATGCACAACTGCCGCTGCCGCCCATGCTGATGTTCGAGCGCATCACCCACATCAGTGATTCGGGCGGCGCCTATGGCAAGGGCCATATCATCGCCGAACTTGACATCAAACCGGAGCTGTGGTTTTTCGCCTGTCATTTCGATGGAGATCCCGTCATGCCGGGCTGTCTTGGTCTTGATGCCATGTGGCAACTGGTCGGATTCTTCCTGGGCTGGAACGGCAGCCCCGGACGCGGGCGTGCGCTGGGCGCCGGTGAGGTAAAATTCACCGGGCAGGTTACGCCGAAGAATTCACTGGTAACCTACCGCATCGACATGAAGCGCGTCATCCAGCGCACGCTCAACATGGGCATCGCCGATGGCACCGTCGAAGTCGACGGTCGCGAGATTTATCATGCAACCGGCCTGCGTGTCGGTCTGTTCACCTCCACGGAAAATTTCTAGGAAATTCGTTATGCGTCGTGTTGTCATCACGGGCCTGGGCATCGTTTCCAGCATTGGCAATAACAAGCGGGAAGTCACCGACTCATTGCGCGCGGGGCGATCCGGGATCGAATTCATCAAGGAATACGAGGAGCTTGGTTTCCGCAGCCAGATTGCCGGCACCATCAACATTGACGTCGATGCCCTGATCGACCGCAAGCTGCGGCGGTTCATGGGAAACAGCGCCGCCTATAACTATCTCGCCATGAAGGAAGCGGTGGAGGATTCCGGCCTCGGTGAAGACATGATATCGAACCCCCGTACCGGCCTGATCGCCGGTTCCGGCGGCGCATCCACAGAGAACGTGTCCCTGGCCATCGACCTACTCAGGGAAAAGGGCATCCGGCGCGTCGGACCCTACATGGTGCCGCGGACCATGTCGAGCACCAATTCCGCCTGTTTGGCAACCCCCTTCAGTATCCATGGGGTGAATTACTCCATCAGCTCCGCCTGCTCCACCAGCGCCCACTGCATAGGCAATGGCTATGAACTGATTCAGTTTGGCAAGCAGGATATCGTCTTTGCCGGCGGCGGTGAGGAACTGCACTGGACGTTGACGCTGATGTTCGATGCCATGGGCGCCTTGTCATCGAAATACAACGCGACACCGGCAACCGCTTCGCGTCCCTACGATGCGACCCGTGACGGTTTCGTCATCGCCGGCGGCGGCGGCATGGTCGTGCTGGAAGAACTCGAACACGCCCGTAAACGCGGCGCCAGGATCTACGCGGAACTCGTGGGCTATGGCGCGACCTCCGATGGTTATGACATGGTGCAACCCTCAGGCGAAGGCGCCGTGCGGTGCATGCAGCAGGCCATGGCCACGATTGATGAACCGATTGATTACATCAATGCCCATGGCACCAGTACACCGGTCGGCGACATGCGTGAACTGGAAGCCATCCGCACGGTCTTCGGCGCGAAGCCGCCCCGGACCACCTCGACGAAGTCCCTTTCGGGCCACTCGCTTGGCGCCGCCGGCGTGCATGAGGCCATATACTCGCTGTTGATGATGCAAGAGAACTTCATCAGCGCGTCGGCGAACATTACCGAACTCGATCCGGCCGGCGCTGATTTCCCGATCGTGCGCCAATGCCAGACCAACGCCGGGCTGAATACCATCATGTCCAACAGCTTCGGCTTTGGCGGCACCAACGCAACGCTGATTTTCAGGCGCTGGCGGGATTGAGCGGCGACCACTGCGCTTGAGTTGCGAAAGTCAGGTTAACGATGGCCGCTGCGCCGACAGTGAACAGGAAAAACCTTGAGAACGCGCCCCATGAGAGTTGCTACCGACATTGCCATATCCCCGATTTACACGGATACGGCCACGCGACTGCGCCCATGTGCGCACTCAGGTATCTGCCTGCATGCGTGAATAGCTGGCACGGCTGGTCTCCGTCTCCCACACGGTGACGTCGACCACGGGGTAGCCCGTGTTCGCCACGAAATCGTAGATCATGCGAGCAATATTTTCCGCCGTCGGATTGTGATCAACGGCCCTGACCCGTTCACCGGCGCCCTGCAGCACCGGTAATACCGGGTCATCCTTGTGCAACAGCAAGGTATGATCAATCTCGCGATCCAGCCATTCCCAGACCAGCCGTTTGACATCGCTGAAATCTTCAACCATGCCGCGTTCATCCAGGTGGGTACTCTCCAGCGTGATCACCGCGCGCGCGTTATGACCGTGGAGATGCTGACACTTGCCCTGGTAATTGATGAGGCGATGACCGTAACAGAATGAGACAGACTTTGATACACGATACATGCCCAGCTTCCTATTCATGGGGTGACGACATAGAGTTTAACCAGTGCCTGGCATCTCACACATATTAAGAACCCCGATAAACAATAACTATACATGTCGGAGAGAAAATCATTAGAATTGCGCCGATGTTTATCGATCCCCTAGTCATGAGCAATACCTGATGGCCGGCATGCCCACCTGGACAATTCTCGGGGGTGGCTATCAATCCTACCTGAAAGGCGATTACCAGGCCGCCTACGAGGAATGGCTGCCCCTCGCGGAACTTGGTGACGTCGAGGCCCAGTACAACCTCGGGGTCATGTACGATGAGGGCGCGGGCATAATCCAGGATCTGGTCACCGCCGCCAGTTGGTACCACAAGGCGGCCGAACAGGGATTTATGGACGCGCAGACCAACCTCGGCATGATGTACTACTATGGCCAGGGCATGCCGCGCGACCACCTCGAGGCCGCCAGATGGTTCAAACGCGCCGCCAGCCAGGGCGACCAGGAGGCTTCGAGCTATCTGAAGCTGGTAGAAAAGGAACTTTCCGCCGAGGAACACCAGACTGTCGCATGAAACATCCCCGGCCGCCGGCGGTGATCGGGGCGCACTCTGCCGGCACCGCCGCTCTCCCGTTGCCAAAGCCCTGATGCAATAACCTGACTAAACCAACCATTTTTATATAAAACAATAAGTTGTATTTTTTATATTTGAAGACGACTGTACAGGCTTGGTGATATGACCAATATGACCACTCCCCAGATACCCCCGATCCTGCTGGAGCGGGAGTACCCTCTGCCCGGGAGCATCGGACGCCCGCTGTATGCACCCGGTGAACGCGAATCGCTCATCGAGGAGATCAAGCACCTGCTTCGGGAAAAGGACGCCGTGCTGGTCGCACATTACTACACGGATGAAGACCTGCAGCAGGTCGCAGACGAGACCGGCGGTATGGTATCCGACTCACTCGAGATGGCGCGCTTCGGAAACCGGCACCCGGCCAGTACTCTGGTGGTGGCCGGCGTGCGCTTCATGGGCGAGACCGCGAAGATCCTCAACCCGGAGAAGCGCGTCCTCATGCCCACACTGCAGGCCGAATGCTCGCTGGATCTGGGTTGCCCGCCGCATGAATTCATCCCCTTCTGCGACGCTCATCCGGAGCGTACCGTGGTCGTGTACGCCAATACCTGCGCCGAGGTCAAGGCGCGAGCCGAGTGGGTCGTCACTTCCAGTATCGCCGTTCCCGTGGTGAGTTATCTCAAGGACAAGGGCAATAAAATCCTCTGGGCCCCGGACCGCTATCTGGGCGACTATGTGCGGCGTACCACCGGGGCCGACATGTTGCTGTGGCGGGCGAGCTGTATCGTCCATGAACGCTTCAAGGCGGAGGCGCTGCAAGTTCTGGCGAAGCAGCACCCGGATGCCGCCATCCTCGTACACCCGGAATCGCCGGAGGAGGTCATCGCGCTGGCGGATGTCGTCGGCTCGACCACCCAGCTCATCAGGGCGACGCAACGGTTGCCCAACACAAAATTCATCGTGGCCACGGACAACGGCATCTTCTACAAGATGAAACAGGCCGCGCCCGACAAGATCTTCCTGGAAGCCCCTTCCGCGGGTGTAGGCGCCACCTGCGAGAGCTGCGCGCACTGTCCATGGATGGCGATGAATACCCTGCGCAATCTCGCGGAGGTCCTGCAGAGCAGCCGCAATGAAGTATTCGTCCCAGAGGAAATCAGGAAGAAGGCCCTGAGAGCCACCCAACGCATGATCGACTTCGCGGCCGGGCAACGCTGAGGCGGAACCGTTCGGGTATCCGCTCGGGAATCGGCCGGTGATGCCGGAAGCGGGCATGTGTTTCCGTCACTGCCACGGTGGAAGCCGGCACAGCCAACTCATCCCCCACTCACAAGACCTCCTGACGCGCATGCCACTCGCCTTCTCCGGCCTCGACCTGCGCGCGATACGCCCTGATCTCCCCGGCAAGCGCCTTCTCGATTGCCTGCTCCACGGCCTTGGCCGTTTCAATGCGCGGAAGAATGACGTAGTCCGCGCCCGCTTCATACAGTCTCCCGCTGTCTTTCAGTTCGATGGCGTTGGCAATGATAACGGCGCCTGGATTGACGCGGCGGGCCAGCGCGACGATCTGGAGGTTGGTCGTGCCTTTCAGGACGTCATCCGGTACGGTGCAGACGATAACCCTGGCCTTGTCCACCCCCGCATGCCGCAGGGTTTCCGAGTTGCGCAGGTCACCGTACTTCACGGCAAGACCGAGCGAGGCGATCCTGGGGTGGATGGTGACATTGAAATCAACGACCAGCGTCTTTGCAAGCAGCCCGGGATGCCTCCTGCCAAGCTCGTGCAGCAGGGAAGAAGCGACCCGATGGAAACCGAGCAACGCGAGCCGGTAGGATTCCTCCTCACCGGCCGCCATGCTTGCCGGCGCCCGGAAGCCGATGCGTTCCAACAGCGCCGCGAGTTTCTCGTGGATGAGGTCGGCCTGACGGTAAAGCGTGGGGGTCAGCAGCGCGGTGATCACGAAGGCGAAGATGATGGCGCTGTTCAGACCATTTGTGATATGGCCCAGCTGCGTGCCCATAAAACCGATCACCAAGCTGAATTCGGAGATCTGTGCGAGACGGATCGAGGCCACCATGGCATTGCCGCGGTCCAGCCCCGTGAAGTAGAGCAAGGGAAAGAAGATCACGTAACGGGCCAGCAGCGCCAGCGCGGCCAGCAGCCCGGCAACCAACAGCACATCGGGACCGTCGGGCATGGGTATACCCATGCCGAGACCGACGAAGAATAGCGTCACGAAGAAGTCCTTCACCACCCCGACCTTGCCGACGATTTCCGTGCTGTAGGGCAGGCTGGCGATACTGGCCCCGGCAATCAGCGCACCCATGCCGGGACCGACGGCCATGTGCAGGTCGAAGCCAAAGGCCGCCCGGGTGATCTCGTCAAGATTCATCCCGAGGAACACCACCATGAAGCACCACGACACCGCCGCCACGAGTATGACTTCCGGCATCTTGGCGACCCAGCGGAAGCCGATTGGGATGACGAACCGGGCAAACAGCACCGCTATCAGAGCCAGCACGCCGATGCCCAGAAAGGAAAACAGTATCGGTACGATCTTGGGGTCGTTGAAGCTCGGCTGGGCGGCGATTATGCCGATCGCCCAGATATCCTGGAAGATGAGTATGCCGAGTGACACACGTCCCACCTCGGTATCCAGTTCGAAAGACTCCTGAAATAGCTTCACCACCAGCAGCGTGGAGGATGCCGCCACCACGAAGCCGACATAGAGAGGCGCATAGCTACCGGCGCCCAGCAGTTGCGTGCCGACCCCGAGCCAGATGAGCAAGTGCGCAATGACGAAACCAAAGGCGACCGACAGCGGGTATTGCAACGCCCCGCTCAGAATCAGGACACGCCCGCTGGCCAGTAGCTTGCGGAAATCGATCTCGAGACCGATCAGGAATAGCAACAGGATCAACCCCAGCCCGGAGATCGTCTCGATGTTGGCGGGATCGGTTACCAGCCCCGCCCCGACCGGACCCACCACCACCCCGGCAAACAGAAATGCCGCAATGACCGGTATCCTCAGGCGGGTGAACACGATGGCAAGCACGCCCGCCAGCACGACGCAGTAGCCGATATCATGCACCAGGGAAGGCATGGCGCCCGCACCCGAGGCCGATGCGGATAGCGGGAACATGGCGGCGACACCGCCGAAGCGCATCAGGCGATCTCGCATGGTGACGTCCCTCATGTGGTGTGGTTGCCGGATTGTGCGCATCTAGACAACAGTTTCCAGCATCGATGCCATTTTCCGGGTGATTGCGATCAGGTTCTGCTTGTTGGCATCTGGCAGCGACCTTAGCGCCGCGACGCGCTGGTGATAATCACGCGTACACTCAAGTGAGGCGGTGATGATATCGCGCAGCACGGCCCTGCCGATGCCCAGATTGCGCGTGAAATTAAGCACGGCCTCGGTAAAGCCAACGGGTTCACCGCGTGTGCCGGTGAACTCGCCGTAGTCGCCAAAGGGCATCACGGACAGCATATTGTGGATCGAGTAGGCACGCATCGGGGTGGGATCGTAGACGGGGAGAAACGCGGCCCTTCACCGCGATCGATAATCGACAGGTTCTCCAGATGCAGGTCGCCGTTGCCTGTCAGGAGCGCCAGAACGAGTCGTTGCAGGAGATGCCGCTTCGCGGCGACACGGTCGGCGACCAGTGTGATGGGCGACCGGTCGAATGCCCTCCCAATTTTGTCATAGCTGTAGCTGTAGTTGTTGGTGACGGACGCGTCACCCGAGGCGAGCATCGAATACAGGGACTCGGTGAATACCGGGGTGTGCGTGCCATCCCGGTCGAAGCGCTCGACCGCCAGTGCCGGGATGCCGTTGATCTCCGCGATCCAGTGCCTGGGCACATCAAACCCGGCTTCCCGGTGGATAGCGAGGGCCAGCGCTTCCAGCTCGATGATCCCCGGGTAGGCGCTGGATTGTTCAAGCTTAAGTACGACATCGGTTACCCCGCGCACACCGATGCGGGTCGGCAAGCCGATGCGACCGTCCCAACCGGATTCCGGGATCGACACCAGCAGTTTAGGTATGGCCCCGCCGATGCTCGGTGTCGGGCCGATGACGTGCAGCCAGGCATCCGCATCCTGATCAAACCAGGTAAGAAATGCCTTCAGCGAAAAACCCAGGTCGGCGGTAATTTCGAACAAGGTGGAATCGGCAGAAGCGGCGTACCACGCCAGCGCCTTTTCGTCCGATTCAAAAACGTCCAGGTGGCCGATGGCGCCATGCCCCGACACCTTGAGAATCTCCCAGTCCTCATCGATCCCCCGGGCGGGGACAATCCCGGTATTAGCGAGATAACTCAGAATGAGACGCCGCTGGAAATTCTTTTCACCCTGCGGTGGTATCAGCGACTGGATTGGCGGCAGGAAGTCGAAGAACGCCGTCCGCTTTCGAATGATGGTGTTTTCCCGGTAGATATCCGGCGCATAAACCAGGCCCAAACCAGGCAACCCGGTTTGCAGATAGGCAGGGTCATAGGAAAAGCGGCAATCCGTGTCCGTCAGATACAGCCGCCCCATACGTACCGGAGGTGTGGCCAGACTGGTCCAGACGACCGCCTCACGATCGCGGCTCATTCAAACAGGGTCCCTTTATCGATCTTCTCGATCACGGGCTGATCGGACACCAGGGCCAGTTTCAATCCGACCACGCGGGCCAGTTCATCGAGACTGGAAACATGCATATCACCGGATTTCTTGGCGCGCGAGAGCGACTCCGGGTGAAGCCTGGCGCGCCGGGCGATATCCTGCTGTTTGAGTCCCTTTTGCCTGCCAAGGGTAATAATTTGGGTGAGCAGTTCAGTCGTTGCACTCATAAAATTTTGATGTACTAATCAAGTGATATGTAATATATATCAATTATTGATATATTTATCAATTATTGACTGATATTTATTTATATTGATATTTATATCAATATAATGTTTGACTCAAATCAGTGAAAGTGGTCTTTCGTTCTCGGGCCATAAAGCACGATACGAAAATAAGCCAACATTATCAAAGCCCACAACGTTTCTGCGGCGGCAATATCTGGTCAGGCGATTTTTGTTCCTGGCACAACACAGGGCCCACCCGCGCAATGATTTACCTCAATAGTGACGTGGGAAAGCCGGTCCAGATCGTCCAATAGCGCCTTGTAATGCTCCGGCGGCCTCGGGTATTGCGTAACCAGTGACAGGATGACCGCGTAGTGAGCCGGCCCGACCCTCCAAACATGCAGGTCCGTTACGCCATTGTCCGCATCATTCTCTATCCTTTGCTTGATGTGCGACTTGTATTGTTCATCGATGCTTTCATCCAACAATACCGGACCCGTTTCCTTCAATAGCCCGTATGACCAGCGGGTAATAACGGCCGCGCCGACTATACCCATGACCGGATCGAGCCAGTTCCAGCCAAAATACTTACCCGATACCAAGGCGATGATGGCGAGCACGGACGTCAGCGCATCCGCCAGTACGTGCAGGTAGGCCGCCCTCAGATTGTGGTCATGGTGATGATGACTGTCATGATCATGGTCATCATGGGCCTCATGGCCGTGATGGTCCTGTAACAGAAAGGCGCTGATAATATTGATGGACAATCCAAGCAACGCGACACCGATCGCCTCATTGAAATGGATGACATGCGGATTGAACAGACGTTGTACCGATTCGGTCAGCATGACCAGGGCAATGACGGCCAGGGTCACGGCGCTGGCAAACCCCCCCAGCACACTCACCTTGCCGGTACCGAATGCGAACGCCGGACTGGCAGCGTTTTTTTTGGCATAACGGTAAGCAAAGATGGTGATCATGAAGGCAGCGGCATGGGTGCCCATATGCCAGCCATCGGCCAGCAGTGCCATTGACCCATAGATGATGCCGGCAACGACCTCGACAACCATCATGGTGGCTGTGAGTATGAGTACCTGCAGCGTACGTCTTTCCCCATGCTCATGCAGCACCGAAAAGTCATGGGCATGCTGCCAGTGCTCAAGCTCGTGTATATGCATGTGATTATTCTCTTGTCTGCTGCGGTACGCGGCAATCAAGCCAATCCGCAATCAGTTACAGGTTGAAACCGCGCTTGAACAGTCCGCGACAGCTAGCCTGTCTCCATGTCCCGATAGGGCTGTATCTCAAGCCTCACACATGGCGAAGGGTATGCCTGGCAAAAGGCCAAAGTACCGATTAACCAACCGCAGCCCCTCAGGCAACATGCTGAATACCAGTATAGAGTGGACGCAAGGGATCGGCGAGCGATGTCCGGACTGCCGTGAATTGCAATGATCCTGCCCTATTGCCGAACCCAGACCTCAAACGGAGACGGCGGCCATGGCCGCCGTCTCCGTTTGATTGATGCACCGGAATAGCCGCATCAGAGATTGCTTAGCGGGTCAATCCCCGATGGCCAGCATGTGCGCGACCAGTTCCCTGACGGTATCCGACGAGAGCATCCCCTGCCGTGCGGCAGACAGCTTCAGGAAGAAGATAAACCGCGGGTCATCCGCCGCGCGTTGATCCCAGTCGTTCAGCTCCAGCATGTCAGACAATTTATCCGCCGCCCCTTGGATATCATTCTGGCCCAGCAGCAACCAGCATTCCCTAGCGGTGACACGTGCAGTACATGGAAGCTGGAGGTGGATAACATTCCCCGTGCTGGATCCATCCACTAACCATATGTCTTTGTGATCAACGGCATAGTAGGTGGTCATTGCGTTTCCTCCATGGCAGCGTCATTAGATACCGCCTGACACTACCCCTGGACAGCGAGGTATATCTCGCGGTCATTACATTACATAGGACAGAATCATTATCGGCTGGTGATGTCCTGGCCTGTAGCGACTGGTCAGGTTCCTGCAGTTTTTCGCGGTATCTGGGTTACCGGCACCGATCGGCTTCTTGAGACAAGAGAGCCGAATCGGCAGGCAGATCGACTGGTATCAGGTGAAAAAATAATCGACGGAAACTTAGCGACCAGCAGCGCATGAGGGAGGGTCTGTTTTATTCATATGGAACCGCCAAGACGCCATGAGTAAATAGTTGGAATCGAAGATAAAATCTTGGCGTTTTGGCGTTTAAATCATGAAATAGCAGGTCCGGTGTCAACCCGTCAACGACAGGAGAATGCTTTCCATGTGGTTTATGGGCAGCGAGAAATGACCTTCCTCGGCCAGGATTCTGGGACGGACACGAGGCAGTCTTTCAACCAGTGCGCGCGCATGCACCACGGGTACGATGGGATCCGCCTCGCCATGCCAGAGGTCGACGGTCATGACAATCTCCTCCGGTCTGAAATCCCATTCATGCGTGTACAGGGATAGTTCATACAAGATGCCGCGCGGACCACTGCGCACGGCCTCCTGTATGGAAGCCAGCAGCGCTATTCTCACATCCAGGCGATCAAGCACCCGTCGGTCGGGCAAGACGGGGGTGCGCGTCAGCAGCGACAGGATCACCGCCGGACGCCGGCGTATGAGCTGATCAATCACGCCTGCATAGATCATTCTCAGCAGCCACGGTGCCAGCCGGGCCAATCTGAATACCAGTCGTCGATTCCACTGCATGTCCCTGGTAGCCCAGGGTTCAATGACTGGACCCAGGCCACAGACCACACCGGCCGCCTTCAGACGTTCCGGTATTTTCCAGGCACAGGCCAGCGCATAGGGCCCGCCGCCGGACACACCCACGACGGAAAAGCGGTCGATATCCAGGGCATCGGCCAATTCGACCACATCGCCCGGCCAGTCACCGATCCGGCGATCGGGCTTGAAATCCGACAGCCCGCAGCCAGGCCGATCCGCCGCGATGACGCGCACCCCGACCTTTCGGGCCGCCGGGTCCAGAAGCGCGGCTTCGAGGCGGGAAGCCGGGAACCCGTGGCAGTAAAAAAGCGGCTGTCCCTCCGGATCACCATATTCGGCATAACCGAGACGGCGTCCATCACCGAGGCGGATCTGGCAATCAACCTTCTGCATCCCCGTCAGCGGATCGGCCGGGTACGCCTGCGGAAGACATTTGCCAGCGCCGCATACTTGGCCCGCACCGGCATCCGCTCGTCAGACAGGGCATCGAAGAAATCCGACAGGCGGCGGGACCGCAGCACGGCATACAGCGTCATAGCCGCGGTGGGCAACGCGACCAACATAAAGTAGAGCAGCTTCACCGCGATGGAGGCTCTGGTTTCGTCGATCAGGTTCATGCCCAGGAAGCCCGTGGCTACGGTCCCGATCAAGCCGAAGATCGTGACCACGGTCAGCCGAAGCATCGAATTCGACTGGCGGCGCAACGAATCGCTGTCCAGGTAGTGGCTCATGTCCTGGACTTCTTCGCGCACCTCGTTGAAGAGTTCCTCGGTGTCGAGGTTGTCCGCGCACATGCGGAACAGCTCCTTCGCCTGCGCCTGATCCGAGATCTCGTGGAACCAGTAGCGGTGGGTGAAACGCAGGAAGATCTCGAGGATCTGCCGTATCGTGCGCTTGAATTGCCGGATGGCGTCGGTGTTCTGGATATCGAGCCTGTTCAGCGCGTTGACCAGACGGTTGGAGAACATCAGCAGCGCCGCCCGGTGAAAGTGCGCGACCAGGAAGAGCAGAAAATACTGGTGCCGGAACTGCCCGAGGATGCCGGTCTCACCATCGACGAAACTGGACTGCCTGGCGCTGCCGATCACGATCAGCGTCGGCCCGGTGCAGATGAAACGGGTGTTCAGTCCGTTGACCCCGGGACACCAATAGCGGTCGTAACAGTAGCGGCGTTCGAAGCCGCGCAGGTAACGCTCGGAGTACGGCAGCACATCGCCGCTACCCGGTGCGGCCGCCAGCCCCAGGCGGATGAAGTCGGCGCGCTTGAGAGCTACGGGGTCATCGATGGCGATATAGGCGATCAGCGGCATGCGGTGGAATTCGATCTGCCGGTAGCGGATCAGTTCCGCCGTGCTCGAGTAATGCAGCGCCAGCGGCCGGAGCAGGTATTCCCAGTGTGAGGCGATATGGGGCGCCCGATGCCGGGCGACGAACGCGAGATACCGCTCTTCCTTTTCATAATCGGAGGCGGCGAGGATCTCCTCATCTGCGTTAAGCCACTCGACCCGATCCAGGCAGTGGCTCCCCGCGCCTCCCGGCTCCCAGTCGAGCGGATAGGCGCGCCCGAAGCCATACAGGGTATGCTGGACCTGGTGCAGGCTGAGATCGTCGGCGAAGATCTCCACGGCCAGCAGGATGACCTCCATGTCGTAGAAGAAGTACAGTTCCACATGCCCGACGTTGAAGAGTACGGGAGGCTGGTCACGCTGGTAGGTAATCCTCGCCCTGGCGATGTCATTGCGCCGGAACACGCGCACCGGCGATTCCGAGTGCCAGGCATCCCGCTCGCCCCCCAGGCCCTCGCCATACAGGAAGCGCTGAACCTTGGGCAGAAAAGTGACAAATTCGATGTAGTGCCGCCGCTGGAATTTCGTCTGATCGCCGCTGAACTCGGAGGAAAGTTCGCGCCAGGGATTGGCCGTCCCCATCTGTTCAAGCACTTCCCAGGGTTTCTGGGTCTGCGCA
Organism: uncultured Gammaproteobacteria bacterium; assembly: GCA_963773065.1. GTDB lineage: Bacteria > Pseudomonadota > Gammaproteobacteria > UBA9214 > UBA9214 > CAVQCA01. Next base: position 29,833 of record CAVYZN010000016.1, on the reverse strand, counting down.
TTTTCCTGAATGGGCATGAGCTGCAGCGGCCACAGCAGGATCTGCCGGAAATGCCGCACGACGATGCTCGTCGGCGCCGTTGTCTGGTATCTTCAAAGGTCCCCCCGGGTCTAAGGATAGATCCTACTACAGGATCGGCTGGGTTACCCTCCGGCAATCGATCACCGACCAGCGGTGGCCAGACGATGAACCAGGCGATCCGGGGACAAGAAGTTACCGGAATTGCGCCGGCTTTGCACATGGCAATGAAATCGTGCGACAACGCTGGTAACTGGCAATCGGCGATGGTTTAGTACGTCGCCATTTACCACAGAAAACCTCCCTGCCCATAATCCTCGAAGGCCTGCTGGATCTCGGCCTTGGTGTTCATCACGAAGGGACCGCTGCGGGCTACCGGCTCATTGAGGGGCCTGCCGGCCACGACCAGGAAACGCACGTCTTCTTCCCCGGCCTCAAACCTGACGGTATCGCCACGGGATAGCACCCCCAGGTCATCACGACGCAGTTGCACCGCCCGGCCATCCACATCCCGGGCAGACACCGGTCCCTGGATGACATAGACGAAGGCATTATGCGCCGCCGGCAACCGCTCGATGAATTCCCGGCCGGCCGGCACCCGGACATCCAGGTAGAGGGGCTCGGTCAAGGGCTGGACTACCGGTCCCCGGGTGCCTTGCGACGTCACCCCGGTAATGACCCGAACTTCGACACCCCCCTCCCGTGATTCCAGGGGAATACTGTTCCGCCGGGTATTCCTGGTAGCCGGGTCGATCCATCTTGTGGGCGGCGGGCAAATTCACCCAGAGCTGGAAACCCTCGAGCAGACCATTTGCCTGTTCCGGCATTTCCGAATGCACGATGCCCCTGCCGGCCGTCATCCACTGGATGCCGCCGGGCTCGATGACGCCCTCATGGCCCGCGTTGTCCCGGTGACGCATGCGCCCGGCGAGCAGATAGGTGACCGTCTCGAAGCCGCGATGCGGGTGCGACGGGAACCCGGCGATATAGTCTTCGGGCCTGTCGGAGCGGAAGGCATCCAGCAGCAGGAAGGGATCGAGCATGGGCAACGCCGGCTGGCCGATGACCCGGGTGAGTTCCACACCGGCCCCGTCGGTGGCCGGCATGCCCTTGATGATGCGTGAGACGCTTCTCCACGCGGGGTTCTTTCCGGGTATTGCTGTATTCATTTCTGTTTCTCCTCTGTCGAGGAGTCTGTCGGATGTCGTCATGGTGTTCTCCTCAGGTAGTACGTGTGCAGTACCTCTCCGCACCGGGTGATGTAAGCATGGCTGTTGCGAATAAATTGATAAACAGACATTTGAGAAACTTTATTGTTCTATATTTAGCAACAATATGGGCAAATTCGCGGACCTGGAAGCCTTGGTCGCGGTCGTGGAGGCGGGTACCTTCAATGCCGCCGGCGAGCGACTCGGCGTGGCGAAATCGATGGTCAGCCGGCGTATCAGCCAGATGGAGAGCCGTCTGGGCAGCCGGCTGCTGCATCGCACCACGCGGCGCCTGACGTTGACGGATGCCGGCAGAAACTTTTACCAGCGCGCGCTGCAGATCCTCGCGGAGCTCGATGAGGCGGAGCAGAGCGTAGCCGCCGAGACCACCGAATTACGCGGTGCCATCAAACTGGCCGCACCGCTCACCTTCGGCCTCAAGCATCTCTCCGGCGCCATCACGGACTTTCTCGACACACATCCCGCCATCGAACTCAACCTGGACCTCAATGACCGCAACATCAACCTGGTCGAGGAGGGTTTCGATCTGGCGGTCAGAATCGGGGAACTGCAGGATTCCACGCTGGTGGCGCGCCGCCTGGGGATCTCGCGCGCCGTGACCTGCGCCAGCCGGGCCTACCTCGATCGCCACGGGGAACCGGCGCACCCGGATGAATCTGCGGCGGCATATCGGCCTGCAGTACAGCAACATCGGCTACCGGCAGCAGTGGCGATTCGAGACACCGGAGGGCAGGACGGTCTTCGCCCAGCCGCAGATCCGCATCCGCGCCAACAACGGCGAGGCCCTGGCCTGTGCCGCCGTCGCCGGTCTGGGCATCACGACCGGTCCCACCTTCATCCTGGGCAGTTATCTCAGGGAAGGCAGCCTGGTCAGCATCCTGAATGACTACCGGCGACCCGCTGTCGGAATCTACGCCGTCTACCCGCCGGGTCGCATGCTGCCCCGGCGCATCCAGGTCTTCTCGGATTTTCTGGCGGGACGCTTCGGTGACCGCCCTTACTGGGATGAGGGTTTTCCACACCCTTGCGTCACCTGTCCCCGTGTGATGCGTGTAGCCGCTCAGTTCGAGGTAACCCTTGCCGGTGTGGCTGCCGGTGACATCCACGGCCCCCTCCCAGTAACGGACCGTATGATCCAGCAACTGGTCGTCCAGCACCGCCCGCACGCGCAGGTCCAGGCCCTCCCCGGGCACCGCCAGCCGCCATGCCACCGGATAGCGGGCGCCGTCCGGGGCTTTCCAGTAACGCTCCGGCGTGAGCGTGACGAGCGCCGGCGTCAGGCCGCGGGAACTGCCATCCGGCAGCACCAGGCTGCCCCGGCTGTAAGGGATGCATGCCGCCGTCGCGGTAACGCAGCCGGTAGAACATCAGCTCCCGGCCATCGTCCAGTTGCAGCGCAAACCAGTCCCAGCCGGCCTGGTCGTCGTCCAGCGCCGAACTGGACCATTCGTGGTCCAGCCAGGACTCGCCGCTTACCCGGTAGTTCGTTGCGCCCACGCGCAGCGTTCCCGTGGTCGGCAGACGGGTAAAAGAGTAATAGTAAGACGCATTGCCGGGTGTGGCGCTCTTGCGCGACAAGCCCTGTTCGCCCTGCAGGATGAGCGGTTTTTCACCGGCCGCCAGATTCAGGGCAATCCCGAAGTCCTCTGCCTCGGCGGACAGCGCGAGCGGAAACGGAGCGCCGCCACCGCGCAATGACCAGGACTCCAGCCAGATCGCCAGCGGCTGCGACACGGCGCCCGCCAGGCCGAGCGCCGCGCGCGAGAGGCGTTGCGCCGAATAATGCCGCCCGCCCGCCACGTCGGTGATCGCGCCATGTCCCATGTAGATCTGGTTGCTGCGCCAGCGCGAATCAGCCGCCGGCGCGCCGGGGCGCAGGCCGATGCGAAACAGCGTGAACTGGTAACCGAAACGCCGCCCGCCGGGCGTGTACAAGTTACCGCTCAGATACCACCACTCGGTGGCGAAATCGTCATGCGGACCGTGATCCGCGGGGAACTGCAACACGGCCGGCGCCCTGGCGCGCGCGAAGCCCGGATCGGGTTCAGTGCCCAGCACGCGATCGACCGGCACGGACGCAGCCATCGGCGGGGCCTCTCCCTCACAGGCCGACAGCAGGAGGACAAGCACCAGGAGCGGCAGCAGGCGCATGCTCAGTCTTCCCGCAGCAGCGGCGCCGGATCCCGCCGGGACGAGCGCCAGGCCGGGTAGATCGCGGCCGCCGCCGCGGCCAGCAGACCGACGAGCACGGCCTGTGCCAGCAGCCCGGCATCCACGTCAAAGGGCATGGTCCAGCCGAAGGCGCGGCGCTGCACGGATTCGATCAGCACCCAGGCCATGAGCAGTCCGGTCGGGATGGCGATACCGCCGGCAACCAGACCGATGACCAGCGACTCGCCGGTGATGAGCCCGGCGATCTGCGCGCGTGTCAAGCCCAGCGCGCGCAACACCGCATACTCCTTGCTGCGCTCCAGTTGCAACGCCATCAGCGCGCTCAACACGCCGATGAAGGCCACGCTGAGCAACAGGGCGCGCAACACCCGGGTGATGCGAAAGGTGCGATCGAATACGGCCAGGGATTCGGCCAGGATGGCGCGGGCCGGCGTCAACACCAGCCGGTAACGCTCGGCGAAAGCCTCGCTCACCTCGCGGCGCAGGCCGGCCGCATCGCCGCCGGCGGCAAACAGCGCCAGGGTGTTCACCGCCGGGTCCGACCAATACCGCCGGTAGGCGGCCTCCTCCAGAAAGATGCGGCCGTGTTCACTGGCATAGTCCCGGAAGACACCGGCGACGGTGAAATCACGCCACCCCGCGGGCGTCGGCAGGCGCAGATGATCGCCACGCGCCAGACCGAGGTGGTAGGCCAGGGGTTCCGATACCAGCAGCCCGCCGCGGTCGAACGCGTCCCACACCGGGGCGTCGCCGCCCGCAAGCAGTTCGAAACCCCGGCGCGAGGGCGCCGCCAGATGGGCGCCGATCAGTGTCACCTGCCGTTTCAGGCAGCCGCAGGGTGCGCTGGCGGTAGCGGCTCACCGCCGCAACGCCAGGCAGCGTCGCGACTTCCGCAACCACCGCGGCGGGCAGGGTCTCGCCCTCCCGGAAACCGGCGGCCGCCACGTAGAGATCGGCGCGCAGCAGATCGTTCAGCCAGGTGGCAACGGCGCCGCGCATGCTGTCCACCATCACGCCCACACCGACGCCGGCGGACAGGGCCACCATCAGGGCGGCGATGGCGATCCCCAGGCGGGAGAGGTGCCGGTCCAGGTTGCGCACACCCATGCCCAGGATGCCGGCCGGCAACCGTGCGGCGAGCAGCCGATGCAGCCCGTGCAGCAGCGGCGGGGTGATCAGGGCGGCGCCGAGCACGAGCAGAAACAGACCGCAGAAACCCGTCATCACCCCGCCCGGCAAGACCAGGGCAACGCGTCAGGCCGCACACCAGCGCCGCCAGTCCCAGCCCCGCCAGCCAGGGCAACCGGCGTTGCGTGGCCTGCTCCAGCGCCGCGCGCGAGAGCGTGGTGAGCGGCGGCGTCCAGGCGGCCTGCCGCGCCGGCACCAGGCTCGCGGCCAGCGTGGCCGCCAAACCCAGACCGCCCGCCTTGAGGAACGCCACGGGCTCAAGATGCAGTGCCGCCACGCTCACCTCGTAGTAAAGCTCGCTCACCGTCGCGGCGACCAGGCGCGTCAGCCCCTCCCCCAGCCAGACGCCCAGCAGCAATCCCACCACCGTACCCAGCACTCCGAGGATCGCCGCCTCCGCCAGGATGAGCAGGAACAATTCTCGCGGCGTCACCCCGACGGCGCGCAAACGACCCAGCAGGCTGCGCCGCTGCACGATGGAGAAGCTCATGGCGTTGAAGATCAGGAACATCCCCACCAGCAGGGCCAGCAGGCTCATGGCCGTCAGGTTGAGTTCGAAGGCGGCGGACAGACGGGTCACGCCCGCCGCGTCCTCGGCCACCGTCACGAGCTGCACGCCTTCAGGGAGGCGTTCCCGCAGCCATTGCTCAGCGGCGGCATCCAGGATCAGGTCCACATGGCTGAGACGCCCGGCCAGACCCAGCACGGACTGGGCGGTGGCGATATCCACCAGCAACAGGTCCTCGCCGCCGGCGACGACGGCCGGGTCGATGGCCAGGAGGCGCAGCGCGGACAACCGGTCCCGGTAAGCAATCTGCAGCGGGTCGCCCGCCGCGACGCCGAATTGCCGGGCGGTGGCGGCGCCGAGCACCAGCGCATCGGGACGGGTGAGCCAGTCGCCGATGAAATCCCGCCGCTGCGCGACCGCCGCGAGCCGGCCGCGGAACGGGCCTTCCGCAAACAGGTCCAGACCGACCAGCCGGTAACGGCCCGCCTGTCCCGCCACCCGCACCCAGTCCGTCACCACCGGCGCCATGGGCGGGTGTCCCGGCTGGCGTCGTAACGCAACATAGAGGGATTCGGGCAGTGTCCCGTCGGCGGCGATCAGCCGGTGGGTGGCCGCGCCCTGCAGTTGCGCGGCGGAAAGCTCGAAGGCGGCCCGGGCGCCACGGTTGGCCAGGTCCACGGCGAGCACCACCGCCACGCCCAGCGCAATGCCCGTCAGCGCGAGCATGCCCTGCCAGCGGTGGCGCAGCAAATAGCGCAAGCCGGCGCGCAGCAGCAGGGACGGAAAGGCGCGCCGCAGCATCAGACCGCCGTCACCTGCCCGTGGCGCAGCGACAGGATGCGGTCGGCGGAGCGGGCCACCGCCTCGCTGTGCGTGACCAGCAACAGGGTGGCGCCCTTGCGGCGGACCAGTCCCGTCAGCAGTTCGATGATGCGCCGGGCGGTCTTTTCATCGAGATTCCCGGTGGGCTCGTCGGCGAGCAGCAGGGCCGGTTCGTGGACCAGCGCCCGGGCGATGGCGGCGCGTTGCTGCTCCCCGCCCGAGAGGGTTTCGGGATAGCGCTCCCCCGCCCCCGCCAGTCCCGTCTCCGCCAGCAGCCGGGCAACCTGCTCATGGGCGGTCTGAGGGGACCGACCCAGCAGTTGCAACGGCAGCGCGATGTTCTCCGCCACGGTCAGTGTCGGGATGAGATTGAAGAACTGAAACACGAAGCCGATCCGCTCGCGCCGCAACAGGGTGCGCGCGGGTTCACCCAGGCCATGGACCGCCACACCGTCGAATAGGACGGTGCCCGCATCCGGAGTGTCGATGCCGCTCATCAGATTGAGCAGCGTCGTCTTGCCGCTCCCGCTCTCGCCGAGCAGAGCCACCACCTCCCCCCGGTCGAGCGTGAAGGAGAGCGCGTCGAAAACCACCTGGCTCGTACCATGGGATTGATAGACTTTACGCAGTCTGTCGACGATCACAAACGCCATGGGGGCCATTGTGAACCCGCCGCCAATAGCCAGGCAAACCGGCAGTCATGCATTGACCCGATCCGGCAGGCAGCCGGAACTTCGGCGCCGGGAAAGATCGCGCCCCGCGGTCGGGATGACCAGGAACGGCCTCTTGGGCGCATCGCAGCTATTTTATTATTGCCTTCGATAGTAAGGCCACTCTTCAGGGATACTCCGGGAATGGGCTTGCCGCAGCACGCCGTGAATACCTCCCGGTAGGCTCGTCGTGCCGCCGTTCTGGCGGCACACGGCTGCGACAAGCCCATCCCGGACCGCGCGGCATGACTCGTGATGATCTTAGGGAATTTCTGATGTGTCGTCATTGCGAGGAACAAAGTGACGAAGCAAAGAAAGACATAACCAGAAAATCGTGTTGTCCCGGCAGAACTTTCCTGATTCTCTTGCTATATTTTGAGTTAAGGATTGAACTAATGGGCCGTTAACCTGCTCAAGGTAAGTCCGACATCTCACTACCTTGGGGAGGTAGATCATGAGAAACACTAAAGAAAGGCGACACTCACATGTCCTTATCACGTTCCCGCTGGAAGACAGTATGCATGATATTGTTACGTCGGAACGACGCAAAACGAGGGATCGCCGCCTGAGCAATTTGGAGGTCGAGGAAAGGCAGTTACTGTTGTCTGAGATGCCCTGGTTGACATTCTACAAACTAACCTGATTGAATAAGGATATTTAGCAACGGGCGATCACATGATCGCTTTTTTATGCAACACTCAAAGAATCCAACTGCTTAGCGGAAATCGAAGGATGATTTATCTATTGCAAAGGCTTCGATACAAACAACGGCATAATGTAACCTGCTCCCCAACCGTTACATTCGTTCAGGCGGTTTCCAGGGGAGTCAAATATAGATTCCAATTGATCTGGATCAAATAAAAACAAGAAAATTCCATTATTTCAGGACTATGATGTGTATACAGCTAATCGGTTAATGCACAACAAGATTAAGGAGGAGCGTATCGAGGTGTGGATGCGCATTAAAAATGAGAGAACGAAGGCATAAGGAAAGACGCGACATAAATAATTCCTCTCCGTTACTCGTCTCGGGCACTAAGGGACAGATAAAGTCAGTGGATCGTCGCAGAATTCCAGACAGGCGTTTGAATAATATCATCGTAGAATTTATTCCTCTGGATGTGTTTTACAACTCCAGCATTGATTGATGAACAGGAAGACGCTGACTAAATGGCTACAAGGGTAATCGGGATTACCGTGCTGTTCGGGGAAGGCGAATTTAAGGGAATAACAGGTTCGATGCCCCAGCAACGGTCATAGAGGCGCACGCTGATTGTGACGGACAGTTTGGTCTCGGTGGCAGCAGCAAACGGGGTTTGGACACTGGTGTTCTTCTCCGGATCGAAGCACTCGCACCAAACCGTACAGACCGACGTGGCGTGAGGAAATGATGCCAGGCTACAACCGAACGCAGCCGGACAGTTTGCTCCTTGCCGTAGAGAAACATATACAGTGTGGCGGTGGGCAGTGCCGTGATGATGTCAGGCGGCCAATTTGCGTGGCCGATCCAGTCCGGCAGCTGCTGGCTCCAGGTGGCCTCGGCGTACGTATAGTTGGAGCCACCAGCAAGGTGACGAAAATCTGTGCCGCCTTTACCTCACCGCTAGCCCGGTCCACCACCTCAACCGTTTGCCCGGAATAGTTCACGAACAGCTTCTCCCCGGCGCGATGTGGCTGGCGCATGACCACATCGAGATTCTCTTCCCACTCATGTGCAAGGAACTGCTGATGATGTTCGACGCGACACGAAAACAGGCCCATTCTGCCTGACGTTTGGTGGACGTCGAATTGGCCAAAGTCGCCGACACATTGCGCTATCTGCTGCGCCGCGCCCCCTACCGTAGGCATACTACGCCGCTGGCGGGTCGCTTCGAAATCGGCGGCATCTACGATAATAGTCGCCATCTGCCCGGACCAAGGGTATGCCTAGCGTTCACTGCACTGTTATGGTCTCCTGCAACCAGGTTACAATAATGACACTCCACACCAGCAGGCTCCGGTCGCTCCGATTGCTACTGGCTGGAGCGATAGTTGTCGGGTGGGAATTACATCCACTGAGAGACGTGCCTTTTCACGGCGCATTTAGAAATGCGGTCCAGAAGGAGATCGAATGTATGATGAAGTGCGGTATGTTTACCGTGACTTGCGGGTATTTTCAAGTACCGCACACCCTGCAGGAATGAGCCGCTAATGATGTAAAGACGTTTAATACCCCGAGGTATGCGTTGCTGAAGTATGTGCCGTGGGGATAGCGGAATCAAGTAACAGTTTGTTATATACGCTCAATATACGCTCGGCTACGGCATCCCATGAATGCTGGGTCTGGGAGAGTTTTCGGGCCTCTATACCCATCCGTGCGAGACGGTCAGGATCCGTAAGAAGACGCTCAATGGCCGCGGCCAGGTCCGCTGGTGACTGTGGGGGAACCAGATATCCGGTTTGGCCATCCTTGACATCCTCCGCCAGGCCGCCAACCCTTGTGGCAACAACCGGGCGGCCAAAAGAATACGCCAGATGTAACGCGCCACTTTGGGTGGCATTGCGGTAAGGGAATACGACCAGGGTGGCTGCTTCCATCAACGGTCCTACTTCTTCCATTGCTATATAGCGCGGATCGATGATGACGGAACCCGATAGGTGAAGCCGGTTTATGTCGTCCTGCAGTTCACCCATATCAGCGTGTTTGGTAGGGTAGCCAACGATCAGCAGTTTGGCGTTTCTATCTTTTGGCAACAATGCAAATGCTTCAATCAGATCGGGAATGCCTTTACTCGGGCGGATGACACCAAAAAAAAGAATCACCTTGTCTTCTTTCAAAAGCCCGTAATGTGCCCGCATGTCCAGCCGTCGCTCCCGGTCATCAAGAAACATTGACTGGTCTCCGTGCGGAATGATGAAGGTGTGCTCTGTAGGTATGGCAGAGAACCGGTGGAAATCCTGCCTGGTCTTTTCCGCCAGAAAGAAGATGGCGGAGAAGCTGCGGTAGATTTTCTGGGAAAGGTTCGAGTTCAGTGTGTTGATCCAGCCGGGTTTGGTGTCGCGCTGCTCATATTCATGGCAGATTTGCGTCAACAGGATACCACTGCGCTGTAATCGGGAAAGGAAATACGCCTGGAATGGATAATGAATCAAGCTGAACTGGACTATGTCAGGGCGTTCTCTTAGTAACAGTCGTGTTAGACGGCGCCACTGCCATATTAATTTGGCCGCCCTGAACGCTCTCCGTGCCGTCCAGCGCAGTTTATGCCATATACGATGTGACAGGGTGCCCGGCACCTGTCGCATAGAGGCGGGATCGTGGCTTGGCCACAAGTGCATGAAGCTGTCTACGCTGAAATTATGTGGGAAGGCTGAGAGTTCGTAGTCATCGCTGGTAATCAGTTTTACTTCACATCCCTTATTGGCGAGGGCTCGACACAATTGATATGTGAAATGGATGAGTCCGCCCGTGCCAAAAGTCTCAACAACGGCGATTTTCATGTCAGCATGTGGCCTCGTTCAGCGTTGAATACATCATCACGCAAGGAGGTGAGTTTTTCTCTACGCCGCTATCCAACGTGTAATTTGAATGGAGTATGCACGCTGGTTCAGCGTAATTACCGGTCATGGTGTCTGTACCTGCATGTCAGTTCCTATCGGGTGTTCCATCTCGCGGCAATAACTTTTTTAGCCCAGCATATCGAGTACGGTAATAACCGAGTCCTTCTCAAGGAACCACAACGCTCCTAAATAAGCCAGGCTGGCAGTAAGGCAGACAAGAATTAATTGTATGAATGGATTCATGTCTCCTGTTGAAGCAAGCACGGGCAGTGCAACCAGGCAGAGGACGATCCCTCCGTTGAATGCCGGACGGATCTGCCGCCAGATATCCAGTAATGAGATATCAAGCACACGGGTTGCATAAAGCAATCTTAGAGCCATTACATAGATGGCCGCGACGATGCGGCCAATGGCTACTCCCAGCAATCCATACTTCACACCGATAACCAGGCATATGGTGAGTGCCATAAGGTTGAATATGCCGAGTTTCCACAGGATACTTGGTCGGCCAATCGCTTTATACACGTCTCCTACGTTACTCCCAATCGAGATTATCAAGGAAGAAACTGCAATAAGCCTGAGGATGGGGATAGTCTCAATCCATTCGGGGCCGAGCAATGCATGCACAAGTGGATCGGCAACAAGGATCATCATGAGTGAAATTGGCATGATGACGAGCTGCAAGTAACGGACCGTTGCAAGGAACCCCTTCGCCAGTAGCCGCATATCATGCTGCACATTCGAGTAGGTGGGGAACAGGACCTGCGCGAGCACGGTCCAGATGCTGTCGATAGCAAGATCCGGTATTCGATAGGCCATGGTGTAGATGCCAAGCGCTGCATCGCCGAGCAGCCGGCCTACGAGGGTGTAACCAAGATTTGAAGCGATGGCGTGTATGATGTTGACTCCAATGAGTGACATGCTGAAACTCAGCATGCTGCGCAGCAGTGCGGTGTTGATATGGAAATGCGGACGCCACGGGCAAGTGATCCAGGCCAGAACAACCGCGGTGACGGCACCGGCAAGCTGGCCAATGACCAGAGACCAGACACCGTAACCGAGAAACGCCAGGCTGATGGAGACTATTCCCTTGATTAACGCGCGACCAAGATCCGGGATGATTTTGCGGCGGAAGTCGAGTTCCTTCCTAAGCAGAGCCAGGTGGGTTGATCCGAGTGCCTCGATAGAAAACGACAGACCCAGAACCCGCATCAACAGCTCGACTCTCGGTTCGCGAAAAAAATCGGCAATGTAGGGAGCGGTGATGAATACAATCAGCGTAAGTGCAAACCCGATTGCCAGGTTGGATGTGAAAACCGTTTCAGAGGCTTCCTCGATATCGGTTCTTCTCTGGACAAGGGCATGGCCCAGGCCAAGATCCTGCAGAAAGGACAGGTAGGCAATGGCCAGGGTCGCAAAGCCGACGACTCCGAATTCCCCAGGACCCAGCAGTCGCGCCAGGATTGTGATTGTGACGATGAGGGATAGCTTGCTGAGCCCGAAGGATAAATAGTTCCAGCCGGCTGCTTGTACTGTTTTCTTGGAAAGCTGGCGGGCATCCTGTGCTGGATTGCTTACAGCATTGGCCTCATGTTTAATCATGTAACTGACAACTTTGGATTATTTATTCGGTTAGACTCGCAAACCTGCGGATTATGTCCGAGGGTGTCGTCCTAGCAACTTCTTTAACGCTTGTTTCAACATATCTTTGGTATAAAGTGCGCGACTCTGTAAATTATTCTGATATACAGAGAAGTCATACAGAATCCGTTGATCTTTTGTCCATTTGTATTTGAATTCTTCCTCTCCCTGCAGGAAATTGAATTCCAGGTAGTTGCCAGCGAATGACTCCTGAATAGTCTCATTGAGCATAACCATGCCTGGAGAAAAACTAGCCCATTCCGGATCATGCCCCAGTTGATAATAGAACACACGCTTGCCGAATACGAAACCATAAAAGGCAGCTATCATCTCTTCCCCGGTTTTCAGAAACCGGATCCAAACCCAGTCTTTGTCCCGGATCTCCTTGAGGAGATCGACATGAAACTGGAAGATTTCATCACCGGTAAAGGTACTGTCTATCCGTTTAGCAACGGCCCGCTGAGCATGGAGATCAAATACCGTAGTCAGACATTCTGCCAGGTCTCCAAAATCACATTTGACATAGCGCATGGCATGGCGTTCAAGCAGCTTTTTCCTGCGGCTCTGGACAGGGTATCTCTGGCGACTTGTAAAACTTCCCATGTAGTCGTCGAATGAGCCGGCAAGGTTTAGATAGGGGGCAACGGTTCGGTCCTTTATCCGCCACTTGATCCGGTCACGGTTTGACCATAACCATGAGTAAAGATTGCTGTCTTCGGCAATAAAGCATAATTGCAGAATATCCCAACACCTGAAATCAGCCGTCAGAAAACCAAATGCCGCATCCAGGCACTGCTTGGCGTCATCTGCAGCACAGATGATATCGAGATGATCGGGATACAATTTGGTGCTGCCACAGAATCCCAGCTTCCTCGGGAACGGGTGTACAGACCTCTCTGCGGTTTTCCATGAATAACGGCAGTATGCCAGTCAACTCGCCTCTGCGGTAAATGAAGAGGATCGCGGGTTCATGTGCTTTTCCGAAATGGTTCCACCAGGTGTGGATCCACTCCCATGAGCAGAAGATGGTGGGATACTTCATCGCTGCGGCCAGCGTATTCCATGTTTCCCTGCTCTGTTCAAACTCATCAGCCGTGGCGACTCTTACCTCGAGCAAGCCGTTGTCTTTAGTCGTTGCTGGCATCTGATGATTCCGGGGCCATGAACAGGCCAAGTTGAGTAAAATCATATTTTATAGCGCGTATTTGTCCTGGCGAACAGCAAAAGTGACCGTACATAACACTTGTAAGATGGTTTCTGGGAAATTGAATGCTCCGACTTCCGTTTATCGAGCATGAATTTGCAGTGAGAGGCATTTTTGCAGCTTCCCGATCATGCCTTTACCGCCAGTTAGGAACGTTAGCTGATATACCCGGGTCAGGGTTTTCTGAAAATCAGGATATTTACATCTGAAGCCAGCCTATAAACAAATTCCGCATTTAATTTATCCGCAAGGCTTGATATGTACTGACTTATTTTTATGGATGTCTTGTCACTAAACAATCGTCTGTGTTTAATGCTGAATGGACCAAAGCCGATTCCCCTGAAATCAAGAAAGTCAAAACCCTTGGACTTTATCAATGCTTGCACTTCGCGCGCACTCAAATATTGCCCGATCTCAAACCCGTTTTTCTTCTCGCCCATAAACAATATTTTTTTTGCCAGAGAAATTAACGAGACGATCGGGTCGTTCATAATCAAATTATATTTATTTCGGAAGCTCACCAGGACAGTACCGCCTGGTTTGAGAACCCTGAAGATTTCTTTAATAATATTTTCGTAATTCTCCACATAACTGATGACACCCAAACAAACAACACAATCAAATTTGCTATCTCCAAATGGCAACAGCTCACAATTGCCATTGATCAAGGGTTTATTGCGTATCTGCCCAGCACTGAGTCGTTTAGCCGCGTTGCCCAGCATATCCCCGGAGTAGTCAAGCCCAACCATATCATAGCCTCTACTAAGCATTTGAAATATTACTGGTCCGGCTCCGCATCCCAAGTCACATAGCTTTGCTTGTTCATCATAGTTGTTAACTATGAAATCCACCGTGAAATCACGTCTCAGCCTAAAGATATGTTCATCAAGCTTCTCGGTATCTTGTTCATACATCTGATCCCATTTTTTTGCATCCTGGGCAACGGAAAAGCGTGTTTTGACGTCATCTTTCCAACTCATAGCGTTATTCCTGTTATACACATTGTCTCAATGTACATGCGTAACCACAAACATGCATCTGATAATCCCGTGCATGTCATGGTCTTTTCGGATAAACACATTATACGCGGTACAGAATGACGATCCGCCCATGATAACCGACAAATATTGAATAACTTTATCAGAAATGAACTCCGAAAACTCGGCGGATGAGATAGTTGAAAACCACGAGTACGAGTTGGATTTTGCCGCTGATAGGATGATGGGCACCGTCATTACTGGCATGATGTCGGCTGTCGAAACGAATATCTGACGCACCCCATGAACGCAACACAATGAGGTGGACTGCTGCAACGGTAAAAAGTCGTGCAAGGGGAATTGATCCCGTAACTGGGCGCTGAGCTGGGAGGGTTCACTCTGAATCTGAGAAAGGTGTTTGCGTATCTGTCATCAATCCTGTTTCAAGTCGGAACTTGTCAGAACGGTAATCCGGAATGAGCTCACGTTGCCAGTGTTTTTCTTCAACTCCCTAACCGTTACTGGCGCCATTGCCTGGCGAAGCCCGTATGCGAGTCGTCACCTTGTCCTCCCATGCGTGAGGTTGTGACGCCGATTTAGCTTGTCTGGCGCCATAACCGGCCATGACGCCATTACGCTTGCTTAATAAACCGTTGCCGGAGTAATACCTGCACTTTACTTTACACAGGAAGACTTTGAGGCTTTCAAAGGTGTAGCCATATAAGCCAGCCGGTGTTAGTTGATAAATCGAATGCGTGTAAACTTTGTTGACCAGGGGCGCCCAGTCATCATTCCATCGGGCGCCGGTTATGAAACTGATGTATTTTATCCGCTGGTGACCGCTGTACATTTCCAGGGTTTTGTTCAGCAGCAACACCCCCGGAGCCAATCTTTTATAGGCTTTATCATAGGCAATTTTCAGAAGATTTAGCGTACTCCCTGAAATGATGCCGAGTTGAACGGCAACAGGTTTCCCGGATACCGTCATCACATCGATTCGGCATTGGTTGGTCCTGGCAAATCGGGACACCAGTTCGCGATAAAAGGTGGTTTGTTCTTCATTCAATATCACGGCCGTGCCTGTGCCATCGGGTCCCTTCCAGCTATTTGCCTCGACACAGAGGAAGGTTTCGTAGGCCTTTTCCAGGTCAGCAGCGTCATCATAAAATGCGAATTCAACCTCGCCGGATTTCACCAGATTGTTTAATTGTCTTCGCAAGTTGCGTTTGAATTTTCCCGAGAGGGCGCTGGTGGTTTCATCATAAGTCTTGCCAAGGGCGATGGTTTTGCTGCAATGGACGCGGTACAGATACGGTCAACGGGCGGGAATGGGACTTCATGGCATCGCTGATGGCGCTCTCCTCCGGTATATTCTGCAGTTCCAGAAGATCGAAATGTGGCCGGCCTTGCCGCCTTAGATGCTCTGATCAGAAGATGCATCAGGTCGGTGTCAATTTGACTGTTGTCCATGATGAAGTCATTGACATCCATATCACATGGCCAGAATATCTGCAGGCTGCTAAGCGTCATCCATCCCTTCCTGGTCCTTGCTTGCTGCAGTGGAAAGATGGCGACCGGTGTCTTGTCAGGCAGGCTCGCCAGGACAAAAATCGGCTCGCGCATGGGTGTCAACCTGACACTCCAGGCGGCTCCTGAACCAGTCATACTCATGGTAGAAGCATCTTCGGGCCAGTCTGCCGGTGAGTTCGCGCCAGCTGGCTTCCAGAGACTTCAGACCCTCCAGGCCCGTGACTACCTGAAAATCAACCACATTATCGGACTTCATGGGGATATCGCGATAAATGGGAGATTCCGTTGTAATTTCAAGTTGTAATCATCCTCTGGATGCGGGCTTGCGCCGCACGGTTACTGCGGTTACTCTGCGACGGGAAAATACCCTATCGGTCACTCTCAATCCAGGGAATTTTCACGAGCGCTGGTCATGTGCGTGCCTGCCGCGTACCCCACTGGCATTGCCCTGCGGTCGAATCCCCCCGGGTTGCCGGCAGCGGAGCCATGCCGCTGTCGCGGCGACCGTTGATGCCCGTCGTCATCAGCGATGATAACCCGGCGTCGATCCCGGGCTGCCTTGCGTACCGGCCGGACGGTGTACCGATGCGTCTCAGGGCTCATCCTGGTGGTAGTAGTCGTACTTCTTGAGGAGATCGTTGATAAAGTTCCACGCCTCGCTGTACGATAGGCCGCTGCTGTCCGGGATGATCACCTTGACGTAGAGGTTGCCGGCATACTCATCCTTGAGCCTTGCCAGACGCTCATTCAACTGATCCACGGTGACGGTCTGGTAATCGTCCTCCTCCGACTCCTTCATCCTGAGCTGGTAATCCTCGTCCTCTTTCCAATAGCGCACCGACACGACGTGTTTGCCAACGGCGGAACGCGCCGGTTTGATCAGCTTGTCGTACTTGCCCCTGAGTTCGTCATACTCACCCTGCAGCGCTACCATCTGTTGTTCGCTCAATGAACGCTGCTGCCTGAATTGGGCCAGTTCGGCGGCCTGATCTTGGCTGCTCTTTTCGAGTTGGTGACAACTGGTCGAGTACCTCCTGCAATCGCTTTTTCAGGGTGGCGTGGGCATCGTTCAACTGCGCATATTCGGCCTGCGTCTGGGTGAACTGATCCTGGTACAGTTGTGCCTCACGCCGCGACTGCTGCAGGCCGGACGTCAATTGCTGCTTGTCCGCCTCCAGAGCGAGCAGGCGCTGTTCCTGCCGGGTAAACTCCTCGGTGCGAGCCTGGTTGATCTCGTTGGCGCGCATCAGGCGCATGCGCAACTGGGTGAGTTCACTCTGGGTCTGTGCGAGTTGCTCCTCCAGGGTGGCGCTGGTTTGTGTCGCCGAGCGCGCCGCTTCCTCGGCGTGGAGCTGCGCATCGATGGTCGCTCGCAGTTCCCTCACCAGGTCCATATTGCGCAGTATGAGCACCGAGCTGGCCATCATGAAGATCACCACCACGACCATCATGACATCGGTGAACGAGGGCCAGAAATTCAGGCTGCTGATACCGGCCTCGGTATGCCGGCGAAGATCGATGAAACCCTCATCCATGGTCACTCGACCTTGGCGGGAAGACGGAATCCATCACGCAGCAGTTTCTTGATCGTCCCGACATCATCGGTCACGCTGTTCACCCGCAGGTCCAGTGTCGTCAACACCTCGTGCAGGCGGTTGCCCGCTGCCGCGTAATCCTGCTGGGTGGCTCTCATGGCTTCGGCCGCCTGGCGCAGGCCGTGGACCAGGCCGGCGACCTCGTGCAGCAGGCTGTCCTTGTCGCGCGCGAAGGTCGGCAGCAGGTACAGCGTGGTCACCTCCTCGAGGCTGCTCAGGACATGCACCTGGGCATCATTCAGCTTGAGGTAGAAGTAGCCAAAGAAGAGATAGGACACGATGGCCGTGATGGTGGTGGACAGCGCCGTTGACATCCCGTGCATGACCAGCCCCATATTCCCGCTGCCCTGGGCCGAATCGAGCAGATCGGTGACACCCGCCAGGGCGATCGACAGGGAGACGCAGGTGCCGAATACGCCGGTCAGGATCAGGATGTTGCTTACGTATTTGGCGAAACTGGTGCGCGTGCTCTCGTCCGCCGCCAGGGTGGCGGCCAGCGCGCTCTGGTTGATGCGGGCGTTCTTCTCGCTCATCGCCACGATCATGGCGTAGCGCTGCGCCACGAGGCTTCTCGGACTGATTCCCTTGAGGGGATTTTTCTCGCTCCCCAGGGCGGTGACGAACTTCGCCAGGGCGGACTCCTCGCGCATGTAGCGCAGCAGGGACAGCACGACCTTCACCAGCCCGAGGGAAAACAACAGCAGGATACCGCCGTTGGTGATCAGGCCGGCCGAGGTCAGCTGGTGGCTGAAATAGAGATTTTTGAAGAACTCGATATTGGCCAGGATGCCGACCAGAACAACCAGGGATAGTACGATCATCCTGAGCAGCATGCGCGCGCTGAAGTTTTGCTTGAAGTCAATCATGGAGAAGATCCTTGAAGAATGAACTGTCCCTTGGTGCACTACCTTGATGAACCGGGTACCGGCAAACCCGCGTCCGTGGATGCCAGACAGATATCTAGATTTTCCGGTAGATTTCCGCGCCCTGCTCCCGGAATTCCCCGGCCTTGTCCGACAGGCCGCTTTCCAGGGCCGCGCCGATATCGCCGATCCCCTTGCCCGCGGCATAGTCACGCACATCCTGGCTGATCTTCATGGAGCAGAACCGGGGGCCGCACATGGAACAGAAATGCGCCACCTTGGCGGACTCTTTGGGCAGGGTCTCGTCGTGGAATTCCCGCGCCTTGTCGGGATCGAGGCCCAGGTTGAACTGGTCGGCCCAGCGGAACTCGAAGCGCGCCTTGGACAGGGCGTTGTCACGAAGCCTGCGCACCGGGGTGACCCTTGGCCAAGTCCGCCGCATGCGCCGCGATTTTGTACGTGATGATGCCCTCCCTGACATCGTCCTTGTCGGGCAAACCGAGATGTTCCTTGGGCGTGACGTAACACAGCATGGCGGTGCCGTACCAGCCGATTTGGGCCGCGCCGATCGCCGAGGTGATATGGTCGTAGCCGGGCGCGATGTCGGTGGTCAGCGGTCCCAGCGTGTAGAACGGCGCTTCGTGACACTCCGCCAGCTCCTTCTCCATGTTTTCCCGGATGAGCTGCATGGGCACATGGCCGGGCCCCTCGATCATGACCTGCACATCGTGCCGCCATGCGATCCGGGTGAGTTCCCCGAGGGTCTCCAGCTCGGCGAACTGCGCGGCATCATTGGCATCGGCGATCGATCCCGGGCGCAAGCCGTCGCCCAGCGAGAACGAGACGTCATAGGCCTGCATGATCGCGCAGATATCCTCGAAATGCGTGTAGAGGAAACTCTCCCGGTGATGCGACAGACACCATTTCGCCATGATGGATCCGCCGCGCGAGACGATGCCCGTCACCCGGCGCGCGGTCAGCGGCACATAACGCAGGCGCACGCCGGCATGGATGGTGAAGTAGTCCACCCCCTGTTCCGCCTGCTCGATGAGCGTATCCCGGAAGATCTCCCAGTTGAGTTCCTCCGCCCTGCCGTCGACCTTCTCCAGGGCCTGGTAAATGGGCACCGTGCCGACCGGCACCGGCGAATTGCGCAGTATCCATTCGCGGGTTTCATGGATGTTCCTGCCGGTGGAGAGATCCATGACCGTGTCGCCGCCCCAGCGGGCCGACCACACCATCTTTTCCACCTCCTCTTCGATCGAGGAGGTCACGGCCGAATTGCCGATATTGGTGTTCACCTTGACCAGGAAATTCCGGCCGATGATCATCGGTTCCAGCTCGGGGTGGTTGATATTGGCCGGAATGATGGCGCGCCCGCGCGCGACCTCCTCGCGCACGAACTCGGGGGTGACCCGCGCGGGAAGGCTGGCGCCGAAACTGACGCCCTGGTGCTGGGTGAACAGCGGCGTATCGCGCAGCTCGTCGAGCCGCAGGTTCTCGCGGATGGCGACGATATTCCATCTCGGGCGTGATGACGCCGCGTCGCGCATAGTGCATCTGCGTGACATTGGCGCCGGGCCGGGCGCGCCGCGGCGGGCGTATATGTTCGAAGCGCAGCGGCGCCAGTTCCTGGCTGGATAGACGCTGCCGCCCGAACTCGGAACTCGGCCCCGGCAGTTGTTCGGTATCGCCCCGCTCCTCGATCCAGCGACTGCGCGGCGCCGGCAGACCTCGCATCAGGTCGATCGTGGCGTCCGGATCGGTATAGGGACCGGAGGTATCGTAGAGGGTAACCGGCGGGTTCTTCTCGCTGCCGAAGCTGGCCGGCGTGTCGGCTTGTTCCACCTGCCGCATGGCGACGCGGATATCCGCTCGCGATCCCTGAACATGGATTTTCCTGGAGTTTGGATAGGGGCGGGTGACTTCATCCGAAAGCCGGGCGGTTATTCCTGATGAAGTCTTCGGGTATCGCGCTCATGGTACCTTCCTGTCTTGATGGGGGTATCGCGGCCGGCAGGTACCTGAGCTTCCCTACGCCGGTTTCAGCCGGATCAGGTTCGAAGGGTCTGTCTCAGCCCGACTCGGGCACCCCCAGCTACGCAGGCTACACGGTAGCGAAAGGCGCCTGTCATTGCAAGCGAGCCAATAAACCTGTAATTACATAAGACATTGTTTTGACTGATGATGGCAATCCTTATCCGGGTCAAATCCTTGCCAGTCGGCGGCAAACCCCGTACCCTTGTTCGCCTTGCCTATTAACCGTGCAACAAACTCATATGAGTCAGATAGATATTGAACAAGCCCGCTTCAACATGATCGAGCAGCAGGTGCGTCCCTGCGATGTGCTCGACCAAAGAGTTCTGGATGTGATGAGCAGCACCCCCCGCGAAGACTTCGTGCCCGGGAAATACCGTTCCCTAGCCTTCGCCGATATCAATATCCCCTTGGGCCGCGAACAGGTCATGATGGCGCCCAAGACGGAAGGGCGCCTGCTGCAGGTCCTGGACATCCAGCCCGCTGATTCGATCCTGGAAATCGGCACGGGCAGCGGCTACCTGACGGCCTGCCTCTCCAGGCTGGGCAATCACGTTACCAGTTACGAGATATTTACGGAATTCCGTGAGGCCGCCGCGGTAAAACTGGGTGCAAACGGTTACCGCAATGTCACGCTCAAAGACGGCGACGCCGCCAACGGCATCGACACCGCTACGCGTTATAATGTCATCGCCGTGACCGGTTCACTGCCGGTATTGCACCGGCACTTCCACGACAATCTGGCAGTCGGCGGCCGCCTGTTCGTCATAACCGGCACACCGCCGATCATGGAAGCGCTGCTCATCACCCGGATCGACGAGCACAACTGGTCACAGGAGAGCCTGTTCGAAACCTCGCTGCCGCCGCTCCTGCATGCGGCGGCACCACAGCGGTTTGTCCTTTAGTGATATACGCCCCGGTGATCAAGGACATACGCATGCGTCTAACCCGCAAACGGTTTCTGCTGCATCTCCTGTGGCTGGCGGTGCCGCTGCCGGGCCTTGCCGATGACATGCTCTCGGTCTATCAACTGGCCGTGCAATCGGACCCCCAGTTGTTGGCGGCGGAAGCGAGCTATCAGGCTACAACGGAGGTTATCCCGCAAAGCCGCGCGCCGCTGTTGCCCAATATCGGCACGACTGGCGTCGTCACCAGGGACCGTTATCACAACCGTTCGCCTTCGGCCGGCGACCCTGAGAACAGCTATGCCACCAACAAGACCTTTGGCGCCCAATTGCGCCAGGCCATCTACCAGCGCGAGAATTTTCTGAAGCTCGAGCAATCCGACAGTGTTGTCGCCCAGGCGCAGGCCCAACTGACCGCCGCAGAGCAGGATCTGGTCCTGCGCGTGGCGACACGTTATTTTCTGGTGCTCGGCGCACAGGACAATCTGGCGTTCGTCAAGGGGGATAAGGATGCCATCGCACGCACCCTGGACCAGGCCAAACAGCGTTTCGACGTGGGACTCTCCGCCATCACGGATGTGCTGGAGGCGCAGGCTCGCTACGACATCGCGGTCAGCGACGAAATCAATGCAGAGAAACTGCTGGCCGATGCCCGGGAGGCATTGCGGGAACTGACGGGTGTCATTCCCGGAACGCTTGAAATCCTGCAACCCGAGATCCCCCTGACCGCGCCCGACCCCGCCGTGGAGGAGCAATGGGTCGGCATAGCGACCGACCAGAACCCCCTGCTGCTCGCGGCAAGACAGGCGACCGAGGTCGCCCGCCAGGAGATCGACATCCAGCGTTCCGGTCATTATCCAACCGTGGACCTGACGGCCGACTACGCTTGGCGCAACAACAACTTCGGCGGCCTCGGCATCAGCCAGGAACGCAATGACAGCTCCATCGGGGTGGAGATGAACCTGCCGCTCTACCAGGGAGGGCTGGTCAACTCGAAAACACGCCAGTCGCAGTATCAGTTCAACCAGGCCCAGGAGAACCAGGTACAGCAACTTCGCTGCCACCGAACGGCAGGCACGCGATAATTACCGCGGCGTCATGACCGGCATCAGCAAGGTGACGGCGTTGAAACAGGCGGTGCTATCCAACGAGAAGGCACTGGAGGCGGCCGAGGCCGGTTTCGACGTGGGGACCCGCACCATCGTCGACGTGCTCGATACCCAGCGCGACCTGCTGAGCGCCAAACGCGACCATGCCCGCTCCCGCTATGACTATCTGCTGGACATGCTGCGCCTGGAGCAATCCGCCGGCACCCTCGGCGAAGAGGATCTGAAACTGATCAACGCCCTGCTGCAGTGAAGTGAGAAGTGAGAAGTGAGAAGTGAGAAGTGAGAAGTGAGAAGTGAGAAGTGAGAAGTGAGAAGTGAGAAGTGAGAAGTGAGAAGTGAGAAGTGAGAAGTGAGAAGTGAGAAGTGAGAAGTGAGAAGTGAGAAGTGAGAAGTGAGAAGTGAGAAGTGAGAAGTGAGAAGCAGGATGATCGCCTGATCCCGTCAGAAGTCAACTCCTATCTTGATAACGTCTCACTTTTTACTTCTCACTTCATTACTTTTCCTGTCTCACATCATTTCCTCCAAAGCATAACCGGCCTGGAAACAGACGCGATGGAAGACAAGGGACTACCTGAAACCCTGCCCGGCTTTGACCAGCCACTGGCCCTGCTGCGCGCCTGCCATACGAAAATCCTCGCCCATTGCGATCTGCTGGAAGAACTGGTCGCAATCCTGGGCAAGACCGACAAGGAAGAAGAAGTCCATAGCGCGGCGCGCAAGGTCATGAACTATTTCTCAACCAGCGCCCGGTTCCACCACCAGGATGAGGAAATCGACCTGTTCCCCCTGCTCACGCGCCAGTCATTGAAATGGCGGACCTGGTGCACGGCCTCAGGCAGGAACACCGGCAACTCGACGCCCTTTGGGAGGCAATCGCCACCGATCTCAAACGGCTGCGGGATGTCACCGATCACGCCGCCCTGGCCGAACGGGTGCATGCCTTCTGTCAGTTGAACCGGCAGCACGTCAAGCGGGAAAACATGGAATTCCTGCCGCGCGCGGAAAGCAGCCTGAGCAGCCGCCAGTTAAAGGATATCGGCTCCGCCATGGCCGCCCGCCGCGGTATTCGCTATACCGGCTGAAAAGTGAAAAGTGAAAAGTGAAAAGTGAAAAGAAGTTGGATTAGTCGGTCCGGATCAGAAGTCAAGCCCTGCCCCCTCACTTCTCACTTCTTACTCTCTTACTTCAGCACTTCTCCCTTCTCCCGCGGCCAGATTGATTGTCGATCATCCCCAGCACCGTCGCCAGCGCACCGCGGTTCTGCTCGACCGCTACCCGGCCCCTGTCGCCCACCCGGTGGCGTTCACCGCTATCCTGCAGCCATCACCGTACGGTGTCCTGCAGCTCCGCCGTGATTCACCACCTGGCGGCAGGCGCCGGCCTTAGCAGCAATCGGCAGACCCCGGAAAAATTGGCCACATGCGGGCCGGTCACCACCGGTTTACCCAGGGCGGCCGGCTCCAGCATGTTATGCCCGCCGGCATCGACCAGGCTGCCGCCCACGAAGGCCACGTCCGCGGCGGCATAGAACATCAGCAGTTCGCCCATCGAATCGCCGATGAAGACGGCGGTATCCGGCTCGCAGGCCAGCCGCTCGCTGCGCAGCACGCCGCGGTAGCCGCGCTGGCGGCACAGCTCGGCGACTCGCGGCAAATCGCTCCGGATGGCGGGGAACCAGCACCAGCAGGCAGTCGCTGATTGTCTTGCGAATCTCCCTGAACACGTCGAGGATCAGTTCGTCTTCACCCTCGTGGGTACTGCCGGCGATCCACACGGGCCGGTTCACGCCCCACTCCAGGCGCAGCAGGCCGCCTTTTCATGCAGGCCGGCTGGTATGTGCAGTTCGAATTTCAGGTTGCCCGAGACACTGATCCTGTCGGGAGCGGCGCCCAGCGACACGAAGCGCTCCGCATCGAGTGGCGTGCGGGCCGCAATCTGCGTGACGGCCTCGAGCGTCTTGCCGATCAGCCCGCGGAAACGCCGGTACCCCGCCAGCGATTTATCCGAAAGGCGGGCATTGACCAGCAACAGCGGAATTTTCTTCCTGCGGCAGGCCCGGAAGAGGTTCGGCCACAATTCGGTTTCCATGACGATAGCCAGCCGCGGGCGGACGCGATCGATAAAACGCGACACCACATCGGGCAGGTCATACGGGGCATAGACGTGCGCGACCTCGCCATCAAACAGTTCCGCGACATGCGCCGCGCCGGTGGGGGTAACTGTCGTCATCAGGATCGAATACTCCGGGTACAGGTCAAGCAACGCCCTGATCATGGATTCGGCCGCCTGAACCTCGCCCACGGACACGGCGTGCACCCAGATGACCCGTTCTCCCACGGCGGGATGTATGGCGCCGAAGCGTTCCGCCCAGCATTGCCGGTACTCCGGATAACGCAGTCCGCGCCAGGCAAGGCGTAGCAGCACCAGGGGCGCCAGCAGATAGAGCAGGGCTGTATAGAGCGCTCTCACGCGAGGTCGGTCGACGCCTCGCGCCGGGCGCGATGACCGCATCCCCGTGCCGCCGCGCCGCCGTCATCCATGATCACTCAGCCACTTCATGTACAGCGGCACGCCTTCCTCGAGGGATCGGAACGGCTTTTCGTATCCCGCCGCGCGCAGCGCCGTGAGGTCGGCCCGGGTATGACTGGTAATGGCCGCGCAAATGCTCCGGAAAGGGGAATGTACTCGACCTCACCCCGGCCGTACCAGTCGATCAGCGCGGCGGCGAGCGCATTAAAGGTGTGGGAGGATCCGGTGCCGATATTGAAGATCCCGGATTTGTCGGCATGGTCCAGGAACCAGAGATTGACGTCCACGACGTCGTCCACGTAGACAAAATCACGGCGCTGCTCGCCATCGGCATAGCCGTCACAGCCCCTGAAGAGGCGCGGGTTTGCACCGGCATGTCGAGCTGCCGGCTGAAATGCCAGGCCACGCTGGCCATGTCGCCCTTGTGCTGTTCACGGGGTCCGTACACGTTGAAATAGCGGAAACCCGCGACCTGGCTCCTCGCCCTGGGCAGGATCCGCCGCACCTGCTGGTCGAACAGGAACTTGGAATAGCCGTAGACGTTGAGCGGGGCCTCGTTTTCGCGGGTTTCGCCGAAGTCATCCCCGCCGCCGTATACCGAGGCCGATGAGGCGTATAGAAACGCCGCCTGATTCTCAAGGCAGAACTGCAACAACTGCCGGGAATACGCGTAGTTGTTTTTCATGAGATAGCGGCCATCCTGCTCCGTGGTGCTGGAACAGGCGCCCTGGTGAAAAACCGCCTCCACCGGCACCGCCAGCCCCGCGCATCCCTGCGGCGTCGCGATGAAGTCGTCCTTGTCGATGAAATCGAGAATCTCGCAATCGGCGAGATTGCGGAATTTCGCGCCGTCCGTCAGGTCGTCCACCACCAGAATATCCTCGCGGCCCCGCTCATTGAGCCCCTTGACGATATTGCTGCCGATGAACCCGGCGCCTCCGGTGACGATGATCATTTAGTTTTGGCTGATGTATTTGTCAGAAACATATATTCACCGCAAAGTCGCAAAGTACACAAAGGAAAAATCTAATGAAACATCTATCAAACAATAAGTGGTCGGAATAATGCCGCTGTATTACCTATGTCTGAAGTTTAGACACACGCCGTTGCCTGCCGCCCTGAATTATCCATGCTGGCGAGGCACGACAAACGTAAAGAACACGATTCGAAACCGACAAACGCGATGCCGCATACTTCAACACTGCAAACGCTGATCCTGGACGGGGAAAGGCATCACAAAATTCCCCGACTTCGGGTTGCAGGCATCGCGCACGCGAAGTCCGATAAATTGGATGCGCATCCACTGGCCGAAAAGTCCAGCCGTAATCAACGCTCCCTTGCGCCAAGGTGCGATCTCCATCAACGGGAAGAATTCCCACAACTTCAGGGCGACAATTGCACCAGGGCATACGCCGTGGAACGAACCTGCATCCACAGTTCCAGTGCGGCCTTCGATTGCTGCCACAGGTTCGTCATTCCCCACCATCGCTTCAGGTTGTGAAACAACGGCTCGATACCCCAGCGCTCGGCATAGATTTCCACCACGGCTTGAGCCGACAGTTCTGTCTCGGTCGCCAGAATCAATCGCGGACGCGACCAGGTGTTGTCGTCCTGGCGCATCTCGCACCACACCGCCCGCACCGGCACCCCCTTCAGGAATCGCACCACGGCGGTGACCGAGCGCAGCCTCACCCGCTGCATCTTGCCGTACAGCATCAGTTCGATCTCCTGCGCGGGCAGCGTATCCAGCATGGCCGCATCGATCCGCTGCCCGTATTTGCGTTTTGGCCCCCGGCGCTTCGGTTCCGACTCCGGCGGCAGAAACAGCGCCGTATCCCGCCGCACCTGCCCGATGATGCGCACCTTCTGTTCGAGCAAGGGCAGAATCAGGCGCTTGCGCATGAACCATGCATCGATCAGCAAACGCACCTCCTTGACGTGCCCCCTGATCGAATCGATCAGTTGCCTCGCCACCCAGAGCTTGCCGCGTTGGCCCGATTCTTCGACCAACCAGGAGCGGATCGGTATCGTCAGCGCCGAGCCCAGCCTGACGCGCACGACCAGTGCCAGCGTGACCCAGCACTGGCTGTTCAGAAAGGTGGGCCGATTGGCCTTGTGGCTGTGATCGTGTTTGATACTGATACCAGGTCCCGACTTCGCGCAACGCGGAACCAGCGTATCGTCGATGATCAGATTCACCAGTTCGTTCGGGAACACCGCTTGCACCAATTGCAGCAAACGGACGGACAAGTCGGCGACCGATACCTGCGCTCGCTCGATCAGCTTGTAATAGGTGGTCCAGTGCGCCTCGCGGCGAATGGCCCCGATGGCGCGGGTGACCCAGCCTTCCGGGTTGAGCATGCAACCGATCAGGAGTTCGACAAACGTCCGACGGGAGCGTGGTGGAACGGCCAGCAGAAGAAAGGAAATCCATTCCGAGAGCAGCAGGCAAACTTGGGCGGTGAGCGACATGAGAGGGTATCCGAGATCGAAAACCCTTCATTGGTCGCCGCGTTGCTCGCTCTAAAAACAACACCGAGCGAGCAACGCGCCGACCTCGCAAATCGAATTTCATGTCAAGCTTTTTCTGCATTTTTTGAAAATATTTCTCGCGTAGCCTGGATGCCCTCGGCATCGGGCAAAGGTAGAAATCTCTAAACTTCAGTTACCTATGTGTAAATTTGTTATTTATTCGATTCTCTGCGTTCTTTGCGTCTTTGCGGTGAAAACCGTATTTTCTTACGACTTTCGCGATTCCCGCTGCCGGATGGTCTCGATCAGCGCGCTGGTCGAGCAGCCGTCCTCGTAGCCCAGCACCACGACCTCGCCGCCATTTCCTGCTCACGCAGTCGAAACCGGCGATCTGCTCCGGCCGGTAATCACCGCCCTTGACCAGCACGTCGGGGCCGATCTCGCCGATCAGCCGCTCCGGCGTATCCTCCGAAAACGGCACAACCCAGTCAACGCTCTCCAGGCCTGCCAGCACCGCCATGCGCCGTGCCAGCGGGTTCAACGGGCGGCCGTTCCCCTTGAGCCGGGTGACGGAGGCATCGTCATTCACGGCGACGATCAGCCGGTCACCCAGGCGCCTCGCCTCACGCAGACAGGCGACGTGGCCCGCATGCAGAAGATCGAAGCAGCCGTTGGTCATGACGATCCGTTCGCCGCGCGCGCGAGCATCCGCGACCGCGGCCAGCAATTGTTCCCGGCTCAAATCCCCGTAACCGGCGCCCTGCGCCCGCTGCACGGCGCGCTGCAACTCGGGCAGGGAGACGCTGGCCGTGCCGAGCTTGCCCACCACGATGCCGGCGGCCAGATTGGACAGCGCGGTCGCTGCCGGCAGGTCGGCGCCCGCGGCCAGCGCGGCGGCCAGCACCGCGATGACCGTGTCACCCGCGCCTGTCACATCGAAGACCTCGCGCGCCTCGGCCGGCAGGTACAGCGGCGCTTCATCCCGGCGCAACAGGGTCATGCCCTGTTCACCGCGCGTCACCAGCAGGGCGTCGATCGCATAGCGGGCAAGCAGGGCGCCGCCGCGCTCGCACAGCGTCCGTTCATCGGCGCACGGCCCTGCCGCGAGCTCGAATTCCGCCAGATTGGGGGTAATGACGCTCGCGCCCCGGTAACGCGAGAAATCGGGCGCCTTGGGATCGACGAGCACCGGCTTGCCCGCCTGCCGCGCCGCCGCGATCAGCCCGCCGACCTGCGCCAGCGTTCCCTTGCCGTAATCCGAGAGCACCACGACATCACAGCCGGCGAGCCCCTGGCGAAACTCGCGCAGCAGGCGCTCGGTGTCGATGCCCTGGAAACGGTCTTCGAAATCCAGGCGGATCAGTTGCTGATGACGGCTGATCACCCGCAACTTGGTCACCGTGGGGACATGCGTGAGTTTCTGGAAACGGCATTCGATACCGGCCGCGGCGAGTTGCGCCTCGAGCGAGGCGGCGGCCTCGTCCTCGCCGGTCACCCCGAGCAGCCGGGTGCGGGCGCCGAGCGCCGCGGTATTGAGCGCCACGTTGGCGGCGCCGCCGGGTCGTTCCTCGGACTTTCCGACATGCACCACCGGCACCGGCGCTTCCGGTGAGATTCTGGAGGTGGTGCCATGCCAGTAACGGTCCAGCATGACATCCCCGACGATCAAAACCCGCCCCTGGTCAAAGGAAGGAATAGGCAGCTTCATGACAGCATCAACCCGGCGCCTCAGTCATTGCGGCGATAATAGCACAGGCCTTTCATGCCATAATCACGGCCATCCCATCCGCAAGGACCCGACGCCACCCGGTAAACACCATGCCCGCACTGACCGAAGCCTGCCGGTCCGAACGCCGCGCCCGCTACCGCCCGCGCCACGGGATCACCTGGCTGGCGGCCGGGCTGCTGTGGTGCGTAACCCGGCTGCCCTATGCCTGGCAACTGGCCATCGGGCGGGGTCTGGGACATGTCATCCAGATGCTGGCGAGGGATCGCCGGCACATTGCCCTGACCAATCTCAGCCTGTGCTTCCCGGCGCTCACCGACAGCGAGCGCCAGCGACTGCTGGATGCCCACTTCGCCTCGCTCGGCATCGCGCTGATCGAAACGGCGCTCGGTTGGTGGGGGTCCGAACGCCGGCTCAGAGAACTGGTGACGGTCAACGGGCTCGAGCATCTTGAGGCCGCCCTGTGACGAGGCAGGGGCGCCATCCTGCTCAGCGCCCATTTCACCACCCTGGAGATCGGCGGCCGGCTGTTGTCGCTGCATACGCCCTTTCATGTGCTCTACCGCTCCCACAAGAATCCCGTCATCGAGACCCTGCAGAGGAGATCGCGCCGCCGGTTGTTCGAAAAGGTCATCCCGCGCGATGACCTGCGCGCGATGCTGGAAAGTCTGAAACAGAACCGGCCGGTGTGGTATGCCCCCGACCAGGATTTCGGCAGCGACAACAGCGTGTTCGTGCCCTTCTTCGGCATACCCGCCGCCACCCTGACGGCGACCTCGCGCCTCGCCCGGGTGAGCGGCGCGCCGGTGGTGCCCTTCTTTCAGCGACGCCTGCCCGGCGCGCGCGGCTATGAACTCACCCTGCTCCCGGCGCTGGAGAATTTCCCGGGCGGGGACCTCGAACAGGACACGCGCCGCATCACGAGTCTCATCGAGGAACGCATCCGGCAACAACCGGAACAATACCTGTGGGTGCACCGGCGTTTCAAAACCCGCCCGCCGGGCGAACCGCCCGTGTATGGCGGCTAGACTTTTTATTCACCGCAGAGACGCAGAGAA
>CAVYZN010000015.1:0-49280 GCA_963773065.1 uncultured Gammaproteobacteria bacterium | reverse complement strand
TCGCCCTTTTGGTACAACCAATCTCGGCTGTAAACCATGAAATGGCTCGACAGAATTCCGCTTTCCCTGCTGCTGCCGCTCGCCGTGGTGATGGCGCTGGCGCCGTTCGTCCCGGAACCGCACCTGTGGCAGAAGCTGAAGATGCTGGTCTCGGGAACGCTGGTCAGACCGATCGATATCTTCGACCTGATCCTGCACGGCGCACCGCTGCTGCTGCTCTCGCTCAAGCTGCTTTTCGGCTCGTCCGCAAGCGGGTATGATCGACGGGCGGCGCGACCTCATGCGCCTGCCGGGTGTAACATGATCCCGGATTCCGTTTTCCTATTCCAGAAAGGAGACCCCCATGCGCTGGAAAACCGGCCGCCGGAGTAGCAATATCGAGGACCAGCGCGGCCGGCGCGCCGGACCCGTCGCCTTCAAGGGCGGCATCGGCACCATCGTGCTGGTGCTAGCCGCCAGCTATTTTCTCGGCATCAACCCCCTGGATATCCTGATGATGCAGACCGGCACGGGCACCGATGTCAATCAGACCGACCGGCAGCACTCACCGGAAGAGGAACAGATGGCGGATTTCGTATCGGTGGTGCTGGCCGATACCGAGGACACCTGGAAGGAAATTTTCCGGCAGTCGGGAAAAACCTACCAGGAACCCAACCTGGTGCTCTACAGCGGCGCCGTACAGTCCGCCTGCGGCACGGGCAGCGCCGCCATGGGTCCGTTCTACTGTCCCGGCGACCGGAAAGTCTACATCGATCTCGCATTCTTTGATGAACTCAGGCGCACGCACGGCGCACCCGGGGATTTCGCGCAGGCCTACGTCATCGCCCACGAGGTGGGCCATCACGTGCAGAACCTGCTGGGTATCAGCGATCGGGTCCAATCCGCGCAGCGTGGTCTCGGCAAGGCGGAGACCAATGCGCTCTCGGTCAAGCTGGAGCTGCAGGCGGACTGCTTCGCCGGACTCTGGGGCAATCACGCCGACGCAGCCGCCAGGTGCTGGAAGAAGGCGATATCGAGGAGGCGCTCAACGCGGCCAGCGCCATCGGCGATGACCGCCTGCAGAAGCAGGGCAGGGGCTACGTGGTCCCCGAGACCTTCACCCACGGGACCTCCCGGCAGCGCGTCGAATGGTTCAAACGCGGCATCGAGCGCGGCGACATCGGCAGTTGCGACACCTTCGGGTCCGGCTGATCAGCCATTGGCGTCATGATGAATGCGGGAGCGGCGTATTGTAGGTCACTGAGAAGAGAGGATAGGAAAGGAAATATGCCCAAACGTAAAGGACCTAAGGAATTCCCTTCGGTTCTGTATGCCGATTGTTGAGGTTCTTCGAGAACTCGGCGGCTCTGGCCGCCCTGCCGAGGTGACCGATATTGTTATCGAGCGCATGAACATTCCCGAAGCGGAGCAGGAAGATCACTAACAAGAACGGCGGGTCCCGCATTCGCAACCAGATTGCATGGGCAAGATTCTACATGGTCAAAGCGGGATTGCTCAGTTCTTCTCAGCGCGGAGTTTGGGGGCTCACCGGAAAGGGCCGTGATACTAAGATTGATGAGGAGTCTCCATCCTCAAACTTTTCCGGGACGTCCATCAAAAGTATGGAGCAGAGCGCAAACTTCGCAAGGGAGCTGAACCGACTGTTACGGAGGATGACGCCAATGCCGGATCTCTGGCGCATCGTTGTGGACTACAAAACCGGCCTTCTATCGACACTACAAACGCCCCCTCCTCGGCGGCATTTCGAACATGTCTGCCAGCGACTTCTTCGTGAATCGGAACATCCAGCAAGTTGCCGTCACTGGACGATCCGGCGACGGCGGAATCGATGGGCACGGCATCTTGCAAATTAACCCCCTTGTGTCCTTCAAAGTCTTGTTCCAATGCAAACGGTACCAAGGGGCAGTGGCTGTCTCGGCCGTTCGTGATTTCCGAGGTGCGCTCCAAGGTCGTGCCGACAAAGGCATCATTCTGACCACTGGAACGTTCACGACTGATGCCAAACGAGAAGCGATACGCGACGGGGCCACTCCGATAGAACTCGTTGACGGCGACAAAATGGTCGAAATGTTCGAGGAACTCAACATGGGGCAGCGCCCGAAAAAGGATTATGAGCTAAAGCCAAGAATTCTTCGAACAATATGAGATGACGGCCAACAAAGCTGTTGCACAGCCAGATGGTAAATATGCACGCGTGAACGTCGGCGTGATGCGGCAAGTCAGGGGGAATGATGGGGAGTAATTCTGGTTTTTTCGATATCCATAGGCGCCTGTTTCGAGCACCATCGATCGTTAAAGATCGTAAACCAGAATGTCCCCATTTCTCCTCACCACGGGGACCGATGTCAGCCAGACCGACCGGCAGCCCTCACCGGAGGAGGAACAGATGGCGGATTTCGTGTCGGTGGTGCTGGCCGATACCGAGGACACCTGGACGGAAATTTTCCGGCAGTCGGGGAAAACTTACCAGGAACCGAACCTGGTGCTCTACAGCGGCGCCGTACAGTCCGCCTGCGGCACGGGCAGTGCCGCCATGGGTCCGTTCTACTGTCCCGGCGACCGGAAAGTCTACATCGATCTCGCGTTCTTCGATGAACTCAGGCGCACGCACGGGGCGCCCGGGGATTTCGCGCAGGCCTACGTCATCGCCCACGAGGTGGGCCATCATGTGCAGAACCTGTTGGGTATCAGCGATCGGGTCCAATCAGCGCAGCGTGGTATCGGCAAGGCGGAGGTCAATGCACTCTCGGTCAAGCTGGAACTGCAGGCGGACTGCTTCGCCGGGGTCTGGGGTAATCACGCCGATCGCAGCCGCCAAGTGCTGGAAGCAGGCGATATCGAGGAGGCGCTCAACGCGGCCAGCGCCATCGGCGATGACCGCCTGCAGAAGCAGGGCAGCGGCTACGTGGTGCCCGAAACCTTCACCCACGGAACCTCCCGGCAGCGCGTTGAGTGGTTCAAACGCGGCATCGAGCACGGCGACATCGGCAGTTGTGACACCTTCGGGTCCGGTTGATGAACCGGATCGGTATTTTTATGAACGCAAGGGCAGCGTTAATAAAGGGGACATTCTGGTTTTTTCGATATCCATACGCGCCTGTCGGCACCATGGATGGTAAGGATGGTAAACCAGAATGTCCCATTTCTCCCTTGACAGCCCACAGGCCCAACTATACTTTTCCATGCTCGTACCACCGATCTCAAGTAAGGAGGGCAAGATGAAATATCGAGTGATTATCGAGCAGGACGAAGACGGTGTCTTCGTCGCGGAGGTTCCAGCCTTACCGGGATGTATCTCACAAGGAGAAACAAGGGCGGAGGCGTTGAAGAATATTCAAGAAGCGATAGAGGCTTATCTGGAGAGCTTGAAAGCGCACGACGAGCCTGTCCCTCCCTCGATCAGCGAAGAAATTGTCGAAGTAGCGGTGTGAGCCTTCTTCCTCGGGTCTCCGGCCGGGAAGTTGCATCGGTCTTGGCCAAGCTTGGCTATGAAAAGCGAGAATAATGGGGACATTCTGGTTTTTTTCGATATCCATAGGCGCCTGTCGGCACCATCGATGGTTAAAGATGGTAAACCAGAATGTCCCCATTTCTCCTCCCACAGCGTTGATGTGACTGCCACTTGTGGCAATACGAATTTCAGCGATCATACGAAAACGTGGTTTGTCCCGAATGTCATTGACACTGGTAAAGCGCTGAGAGTATTTTTGTATACTCCATAGTGGAGTAGGCAGGAGGTCACCGTGAAGATATTGCTAAGCGTGGTTTCGGTTCTGTTGCTGTGCGCGTGTTCATCCACACCAGTGTTTACGTCCTCAATCAATGGGTACAGTTATACGCCAGCACCAACGAGTCTCAACGACCCGCGTCTTTCCAGCCCCCAGTTTTATATGGATGACGACAAGTCACCGGTTGCACAGTATTACCAGTATTACGGCAACTAACCATTGGAATCCGGACATTTACCTACTCCCATTTATCTGGCACTTCGTTTAGTTGCTGTTACTCAACAACGAACAAAGCGTCCTGCCGCTGGTTGACACAACCCGCATTACCTTGTTCAAAAGATTTCATTGACTCACCTGTTTTGCATCCAGTAGTCGATAGAAGGTATTGTTTTCAGGATCTTTGGCGACCAATTGCAATGTGCCCGTAATCACAATGGGATCGTAGGAAAATTTTACCGGATGCTTGTCGGTGTGTACTTCAATGACCAACGAAGGGCCGACATGGTATTGGAACGGGCAGTTGATAGGGAACGGGCCGATCAGAAACAACGTCTGCTCTTCCGTTTCATTCAGTGGAAACATGAAACCCTTGATGGTTATTTGCTTGCCGTCGAGGGCCGTGACTTCGGGTGTAAATTTGGGCTTGTAATATTCTAAGTCATAGCCATCTTTGGTTTTGCCCCTGATATCGATTTGCTTCGTCTTGCCGAAGACTTTCCAGTCGGTCGCCCCTGGGGGAACATCGACATAGTCTTTGATGTAGTCCTCGAGAGTACGGGTCGGCGCGTCAGCGCCTTTCTCGAGAGTCGAAGCCAGGAGGGGTGGGGCAATAAACAGCAGCGCGCATAAAACCAGCAGGTATTTCATGCCCGCCCCCTGGCCAGAAGCCCGGCGATGTCGGTCTGTGCCGCTGACAGGGCCGGAACCAGCCCCGCCAACAGACCGGCGCCCAGACCGATCATCAGAAAACCGGCATCCCATGGCTGCGGCGCCAGCAGCGTCACGGGCAAGACGACCCCACTGAGGCTGCCGATCATTGAGGCCATGACATAAGCGATAATATGTCCAGCGATCAACCCCGTTACTGACCCGACGCCGCTCAACAGCAGACCTTCGGCGATGACGGTGGCCGAGAGTTTCTGCGGCGAGGCGCCAAGCACTCGCAGTACCGCGAGATCGTAGCGGCGGGCGGTGAGGCTGGAAGCCAGCGTGGAGAGCAGCATCAGCATCGAGAGAATGACAATACCGATGCCCAGTGCGGTCAGCACATCCCGTCCGAAGCCGAGACTTTGCGAGAGGCGCGCCATCTGATAGCTGGGGCTGGCGGCAAGGATGTTGGTGGAGCGATTGATCTCGCGCGGCAGATTCATTATCGCCACCGGGCTTTTGACCTTGATCAACACCGCCGTGATCTGATGGCCGAGCTTAAGCTCTTCCGCCGCGTCGGGATCGTCGGCGTCCGGGTGGCTGTGCAACTGCTGCACGCTTTCGACGGGGGTGGTGATCAGCCTGTCCAGTACGGTTCCCGTCGGTTTCAGCACGCCGGTGATGGTATAGAGGTGGAAGTTGTGAACATCAGTGCTGTCGGCGGCGAAACCGTGCAACGCCGCGAATTTCGAGCCGATCGGTAAGCCGGTCAAGGCACCGGCGACAGCCTCGAAGGGTTGACTGAAGACCCGACCTTCCGCGACCTGCGCATGGTAGAGCGAGAGATAGTCCGGCGTGGTGCCGACCACCCGCCAGCCTTTGTAATTATCGCCCAGCGCCAGGGGAATGGCCTGCTTCACCTGCGGATTGTGGGCGAGGTGCTGGTAATCCTCCATTTCGATATTCCCGTTCGGCACATCTACATGGTAGATGGCGGAGAGCACCAGTTGGATAGGACTTCCCTTCGCGCCGGCGACGACATCTATTCCACGCGCATTACGCGACAAGCCTTCATCAATCGCCTGTGACAGCAGGAAAATGGCGCACAACAGGGCAATACCCGCCGCCGCCGCCATCACGCTGAGCGCGGAATGCAGCGGGCGCGATCTGACCGCGGCGAGCGCAAGCGTTACGGCATTCATGCGACCTCCTTCATCTCGTTATTCAGATGAATGACATTTTCAAACCGGTTGATGATGCGGGTGTCATGGGTGGCGATCAGCAATGCCGCCCCTGTTTCCTGCGCCTGATGTTCCAGCAAATCCATGACTTTACGGGCATTGGCATCATCCAACGCCGAGGTTGGCTCGTCCGCGATGATGATGGAAGGACGATTGAGAACCGCACGGGCGATGGCAGCGCGCTGCTGTTCACCCTGGCTTAAGGCATCGGGCCTGCGGTGCGCCTTGTCGGCAAGGCCCAGCGTGCCGAGAAGATAGTCAAGCCGTCCCTCTTCCACCTTAAGGCCCAGCATGTCGGCGGCCAAGGCAATGTTCTGCCTCAAGGTCAGCGACGGCAGCAGATGCAACGTTTGGAATACGAAACCGAATTGTTGTCCGCGCAGATGATCGCGTATACGCGAATGCAGGGCATAGATGTCCTGGTTTTCAACCAGTACCCGACCCGTGCCAGGCGGCAACAATCCTGCCAGAACGGAGAGCAGCGTTGTCTTGCCCGATCCTGAAGGGCCGAGCAGTAGCACGGAATCTCTCTTATGGATAGACAGGTCGGCAAAATGCAGGGCCTGCGCCCCCGGCCGCCGAACAATAATGCCTTTCGATTCGATGAAGGTCATAATTATTCACCTCAAACGGATTTTGATTTAACTCGCCAATAATCAATGGCGAACCCATGAGCGCTGCTCGTGAGTCAAGAAAGCAACGGCATCAATCAGTGAAACTGGACTGGCGAGCTAAATTTGGGGAGGTGCTTGAGGCAGCGGACGGATAAAATCCCGGAAGGCGGCATGGATGACATAAACGCGATGCACGGCAATCCAGAATGTCTGGAAGAACGGCAGCGCCAACATGGCCGGATCGAGAGGAGGGGTACTTCCGCCCGATGTTAATGCCGTGAGGTAGCACGCCTCGCAGTCATCGGGATGCGCCGTTAAATCATGGCGGTGCTGGGTGAGCGCGATGAGCTGGATACAGAGCGTGACGATAAGACACCATCTCATGGCGCGGTGAAAGCGCGACGCGGAGGCTCTGCTACTCATGACTCGCGACGTCAATTGCATGTTGGGCACAGTCCTTTATGCAGTAACTTTGACTGCTCCCACCAAAAATTTCTTGGCAGGAAAAGGCCAGCGGGAATGGCGATATCATGCCGGCGAATCATAGTCGAACAATCTGGTCGTTGTAAATGCGCATGATTGAAGTAAGTGCTCTTCGACCATATCGCAGACTTATGGTCCGTTATCTGAAATTATTTATGCAAACCCTTGACGCACACTTATGCAGATTCAGCGCATGTGCAGAGACGTTTGATCAGCGTAACGGCTCCGGTGTGTGCTGTGCGTCAGCCCTGCCTTTTTGATCAGATGGCTTGCCCGCGTATGCGGTGGTTAGGATTCCGGTGGAATAATGGGGACATTCTGGTTTTTTTCGATATCCATAGGCGCCTGTCGGCACCATCGATGGTTAAAGATGGTAAACCAGAATGTCCCCATTTCTCGTTCTCTGAGGATTCCGGATGGTTCAATGCGGTTCCGGCCCTTGCGTGACCTGCGCCAGGTCCTTGAGCCGCAGGCGGCGCGCGAACGCCGCCTCGACCTGCTGCGCGTCGAGCGCGAGGTAGCGGCGCGCGGCCCGGACCGGCTCGTCGAGGGGCAGGCCCAGGGTCGCCCGGTCCAGCAGCCCGTCTGAAATGTCGCTGACGCTCGCCTCCTCGAGGGCGGTCTCGGTCATCAGCAGTGACTTGGCCTGGAGCAGCGACGCGGCGTCCACGGGATCGGTCTGCATCTCCCGGAGATCCCGCTCCACAATCGCCCGCGCCCGGGAGACATCCTTCGGGTCACAGGCATACTCGATCAGATAGACGGCCCGGGTCCTCTTCGCGGTGATGGAGGCGCCGACGCTGTAGACGAGCCCGTTGCGCTCGCGCAAGTCGCGATACAGACGGGTCGCATAGAAGCCGCCCCCAAGGACATGGTTGCCGAGTTCCACGGGGTAATAGTCCGGATCGAACCTGTCCATACCTAAGGTCTGGGACAGGATGACCTGGTCCTGGACTCGGCTCCTGTCGGGGACCGCGGTCGTCGAAGGTGGGTTGGGCGGCACCCGAGGCAGGTCGATGGCCGGCTTCGGCCCCTCGGCCTTCCAGTCCCCGAAGTACCGCACGACCAGGGCCTTGGCTCGGTCCGGGTCGATCTTGCCGATCACGACGATCGTGGTCATATCGGGTCGAAAGACCTGCCGATAGTAGCCTTCCATATCCGCAAGCGTCAGGCCCGCGACGCTCTGAGGGGTCGCGTGGCGCTGCTTCGGGTCCCCTTTCGGATAGATCGCGTTCAGCAGCGCGTGCTGTGTCAGGTAAGCCGGGCTCTCCAACTCCCCGGCGACCTCCTCGGCGACCTGGGTCCGGACGATTTCGAAGTCGTCCTGCTTGAAGGCCGGATGCAGCTCGTGGTCCGCGAGCAGCTCCACGCCACGGTCGATTTGTGCGGCCAGGGATTGGACCGAAAAGCTGGCCCCCGCGGACTCGTCCGCGCCGATCTCGTCGAGGGCGCGCTGGAACGCGAGTCGATCCAGAGTCTGGGTGCCATAGTCGAAGGATCGCTCCAGAACCCGATCGACACCTTCCTCGCCGGTTGGGGCCTGCATCCCCGGCTCGGTGCGCACGCGCCCGAAAACGCTTACGGTGTCGCTCGCGGAGACCGGCTGGATGATCAGCCGCAATCCGTTCGGCAGGGTCTCGTCGATCGGGCGGACCCGGGACTCCGGCACGGACGGGGACTCCAGGGCCTGCCGCGCCCAGTCCGGCGGCTCGACTGCACCCGGGTGCTCGGGTGCAAAGGACTCGGCGCCGCCGAACCCCTTGCCCGCCGTCGGCTTGCCTGATGCCTCGGAGGTCAGGACCGCGAACACCGCCTGGTCGAGCCGTAGATACTCCCGGGCAACCCGATCCACGTCGGCTGCCGTGACCCGACTCATGGCGACGATGTCGTCCTCGGGCGAGCTGCGCCCCTCGACGGCCAAGGCCTGGGACCAGGCGCCCGCCAGCTCGGGGATCGAGTTTTTCTTGAGCTCCAGCTCCATGAGCTCGCGCCGCTTCGCGGCCTCCACGAGGTCCGGCGGGAAGCCGTGCTCGGCGTCATTCGCGACGACCGCCTTGAGCTGATCCATCAGGACCGACGGGTCCCGTCCCTTAGGGAACTCTGCAGCCACATAGGCGAGTCCGGCCTGGGGCAGCAGGTCCACCTGGGCTTCCGTCGTCAGGGCCTTGCCGTCCGCGGCCAAGGCATAGAGGTCGCCGCGCTGGCTGCCGAGCACATCCGCGAGCAGCGACACGGCCGCATGATCGGGGCTGTCGGAGCCGGGTACACGGAAGGCCGCCAGAACCATGCCGTTGGCCTTGTCCGTCTGGCCCCGGATGGTCCGCGGATGCAGTTTGGCGAGTCGCACCTCGGGTCGGGCGGGTATCTCCTTCTTGGGAATGTCGCCGAACAGCGCCTTGACCTGGTCCAGCACGGACTCCGGCTGCACGTCCCCGGCGATCACGAGGATCGCGTTGTTCGGGGCGTACCAGCGGTTGTAGTAGTCCTTCAGCATCGCCCCGGTCGTCTGCTCGAAGGACGCATGGGTCCCCAGGGCGTCGTGCGCATAGGGCGTGCCCTCGAACAGGGTCTCGAGGAGCTGCGTATAGAGGACATACTCGGGCTCGGAGAGGTCCCGAGCGACCTCCTGTTCGATCGCCCCGCGTTCCTTGACCCAAGCGTCCTGACTGTCGGAGACACCGCGCATGCGGATCGACTCGATCCGCAGGGCCAATCCGAGGTCCTTGGCCGGCACCGTATTCGAGTACTGGGTCACGCCCTGCTGGGTGCCCGCGTTGGCCATGCCACCTAGCACCGCGTCGAGGTAGGCAAGCTGATCGCCCGTGAGGCCGGGGCTGCCGCGAAACATCATGTGCTCCTGGGCGTGTGCCATGCCCGGAAAGCCATCCGGCGCCTCATCCGAGCCCGCGAGGTAGTTGACTTCCACGGATACCACCGGCGCCAGGTCGTTGCGGACGATGACCAGGCGCAGCCCGTTTTCCAGCGTCGCGCGCAGCACGCCCGCGTCCGGCGCCGACGCATCCGCCCGCGCCCCGAGGCTCATGGCGAGGGTCGCGGCCAGCATGGCGGCGAAACGGCAGCGACCGGGTTTGGATACGACAGTTGTCGTGAGGCGCAGCGCTTTTGGTCTCATGGATCTACTTTGCTGATATGGCTTGATGGTGACCGTCATGGACGGTCTCAGAAAGATAATCAAGCTTCTTGGTGAATTTGACTGCTCCCACCAAAAATCTCTTGGTAGGAAAAGGCCAGCGGGGATGGCGATATCATGCCGGCGAATCATAGTCGAACAATCTGTTCGTTGTAAATGCGCATGATTGCGGGCCTAAGTGTGGTCTTCGACCCTGTCGCGCCACACAGGGTATTTATCCGCAATTCGGGCAACTCCTTGTGTCACTTACCTGTCCAGCATGTCATATCGGGTAATACGGTCTATTGGCTCCTGGACATATGATATTCTTCGAGTTCTCGATGCGTAGCAGACGTCGCGTGCGAAACGAGAAAGGTCAACTACTACTACACCTGAGGGGTCTATGAGCGCTGTATTACTGTCGCTTGCGGCATTCTTCTCGACCTTTGCCGGTGGACTGTTTGCCCTCAAGTTCCGCGACCGGCTGCACTTTATTCTCAGCTTCACAGCCGGCGTGCTCTTGGGCGTCGTGAGTTTTGACATTTTGCCCGAGATTTTCGAGCTGGCCCGCGAGCAAGGGATTGACGCCACCGGGGCAATGATTGCACTCGTTGTCGGCTTTCTTCTCTTTCACAGCCTCGAGAAGTTCGTATTGGTCCACCATGTCCACGAGGCCGAGTACGCCGCGCATCATCACCCGCAGGTAGGCGTCCTCTCGGCCCTTGCCCTGGCCGGGCACAGCCTCATGGATGGAGTCGCGATTGGTCTGGCGTTTCAAGCCTCGGAAGCGGTCGGGATTATCGTGGCCATTGCTGTGATTGCGCACGACTTTTGTGATGGCCTCAACACGGTCAGCTTGATGCTCGTTCATCGCAACACGACACTGCGTTCGTTTGCGATGCTTGTGTTGGATGCGCTCGCTCCCGTTTTAGGCGCGGCCTCTACGTTGCTTTTTCGGGTCCCCACCGCCATGCTGATGCTCTATTTAGGGTTCTTCGCCGGGTTCCTCTTGTATATCGGGGCATCCGACATTCTGCCCGAGGCGCACTCTCAGAACCGCTCGGCCATTACCGGCAGCCTCATCGGGCTTACGTGCCTGGGGGCGGCCTTTATCTTCGTTGTGGTTCGCGTGGCCCGATAGGAATAATGGGGACATTCTGGTTTTTTCGATATCCATACGTGCCTTTCGGCACCACGGATGGTAAACCAGAATGTCCCTATTTCCTTGACCGGAAGGCAAGTGGGCGATGGCGCATCGTCCACGATCACTCGTCGGTGCCTTTCTACATGGATGGGAGCTATCGGGCTGCGGTTGATCTTAAAGCGTAGTGGGTGGCGCGCGGTGAAGGTTCGTCGTCAGTGTGACGCGCTAACGAAGCGCTTGCACCGGATCTTCGCGCGCTATGCATGCTTCGGCCGGTGAAGCGCGGCGTTATTCCGCAATCAGATCTAAAGACAATGCCCATTAAGAAGACAAGTAAATCT
Organism: uncultured Gammaproteobacteria bacterium; assembly: GCA_963773065.1. Classification (GTDB taxonomy): domain Bacteria; phylum Pseudomonadota; class Gammaproteobacteria; order UBA9214; family UBA9214; genus CAVQCA01. The sequence goes on along the minus strand of CAVYZN010000015.1, from coordinate 37,732 downwards.
CTCCAAAAAAAGGCGAAGAAAGGGTTTCGCGGCTATCCTATCGCATCAATTGCTCACTACGGACCAGATGACAAGAAAGCAACCAAGGTGGTTGTCAGTATCGTGGCCTATGAAGGCGTCGAACCGGAACCCATGAAAAAGTGGTTCTCGGAAGAAGATGTCAGAAATGACGAAAATATATTGCGAGAGGTTAAGGAATTTCTCTCCAGCAATGGAGCCGTTTCTGTAGTGATGCCGGACAGAATCATTGGCTGTCCCCATGAAGAGGGCATCGATTACCCGGAGGGTGAGGAATGTCCGCAATGCCCTTTCTGGAAAGGGCGGGATCGGTGGACCGGTGAAAAGATACACTGAAGAAAGACCAAGAAGGCTCTGATTAAGCCTGTCATTCCCGCGAAGCTTGTCCCCCCGAAAGCGGGGAGCGACACTTCAGCCTGCTCAGGATCAGTGGGTTACTGGATCCCCGCTTTCGCGGGGATGACGTGTTCAGGGATATCCTGATGTGGCATAACCAGTCGCCGGAGTGGCGACGACCTACTTCGCCGGCCCCGCGTCAGCCAACTCGTTGCGTACCATAGACGGAGGAATATGCATTGCCACAAGCACTGCGAAAAACGTATCAGTTGAAGATCAGCCTGAAGGGTGCGAAACCCCCTATCTGGCGTCGGTTACTCATAGACGATTCCGTGGGGCTTCCAAAATTCCATGTGGCGATACAAATCGTCATGGGTTGGACGGACTCCCATTTACATCAATTTATTGCCAATGGCCGACTTTATGGAGTGTTGGATCCTGATCTCGATTTCCCGGAAATCCTCGATGAGAAAATGTTCAGGCTCAATCAACTGCTGAAGAAGGAAAAGGAATCGATAATTTATGAATACGATTTCGGGGATAGTTGGGAACATCAAATAACGCTGGAAAAAATCCTGACCTTCGAGCCGGGAGCCGGCCTGCCGCGATGTATCAATGCCAAAGGTGCGTGTCCACCGGAGGATGTGGGTGGCATATGGGGATACGCCAATTTATTGGAAGCGTTGAATGATCCGGATCACCCGGAACACGAAGACTGTAAAGAATGGATTGGGGATGATTTCGATCCCGCCGCATATGACATCAAAGCAGTCAATGAACTGCTCACCGAATATTGTCGGTAGTGCCGCCCGGCAAGGCGTTCCAGTCTGCCGCTTTGCCGCCAGGCGGGTTCGGGTCAGACGAGTTAATAGAATCCCGGTTCGCCCGGCGGGCGGGTCCGGAAGATCTTGGCCGTCCACAGGTATTGCGCGGGATTCCGGTTCACCATGTCTTCGATGAGCCGGTTCATCCGCTGCGCATCGCGCTGGATGTCCCCGCTCGGGAAATCCTTCATCGGCTCCAGGAACTCGATGGTAAACCGGCGCCGCTCGGGCGAGTAGAAGCTCAGCGTGGGAATGACAATCGCGCGGCAACTTGCGGCCAGTCTTCCCAGCAGCGGCATGGTCGCCTTGGGGACCCCGCAGAACGGGATGAACAAGCTGTTCTCCGCGCCCCGGTCCTCGTCCGGAAAATAACAAAGCCATTTGCCGCCGCGAGTGGCCTTCACCAGGGGGAAGAGGCTGGCCTTGTGGCTGTAGACCTCGCCGCCGTAGCGGGTGCGGATACGCGTCACGATCCAGTCCATGAGCGGATTGCTGTGCAGCCGCACCATGCTGACCATGGGGTGTATGCGTGACAGGCATTGTCCGGTGTACTCGATGGCCAGGAAGTGCGGCGAGAGCAGAATGATGCTGTTACCATCGGCGGCGATCTTCTCGACGCGCTCCAGGCCATGAATGTCTAACTGCTCGCGCAGGTGTCGCGGCGAGCGCACCAGCAACTGGCCATAACCGAGCAGGATATGCGCGGTGGTGCGGAAGTGTTCCCGGAGCAGGCGGCGTTTCTCCACCTCCGTCAACCGCGGGTAGCAGAGCGACAGGTTCGTCCGCGCGATGCGTCCGGCTTTGGAATCGATGCGGGAGAGCAGCAGACCCGCCGCATCCCCGAGTCGGCCCGCACCCCGCCGGGCAACAGGGCCAGGATGCAGCACAGCAGCATGATGCACCAGTGCGGCCAGTAGCGGGGCCGCAGGAAACGGCGCTGGAAGATGGGCTGATGACTGGCGTTCATGGGTGGGTGCGGGCACTGTCAGGTTGTCTGGATGGCCCGCTATCATAGCCAATCTCGTGTGCGCCGACATCGGCGGTCGCGGTTCATGGGTAATGAACTGTTAATGCCGGACAAGGTCAATGATCGACGAAGTGCGCTATCATGTGCCGCCTTTCAAGAACAAGACCTGTATTTTCCGCCAGATGACTGAGAAAACGCTAATCCTGGGCGCCGGCATGACCGGGCTTGCCGCCGGCCTGGCATCGGGGCTGCCGGTGATCGAGGCGACGGGGAATCCGGGTGGTATCTGCCTCTCGTATTACCTGCGTCCGGGCGGCGAGCAACCGCTCTTCGACTGTCCCGAGGACGGCGCGGCCTATCGTTTCGAGAACGGGGGCGGGCACTGGATATTCGGCGGCGATCCCGCGGTGCTGCACTTCATCAACCGCTTCGTGCCGGTGCGCCGTTATGCCAGGCGCTCATCCGTGTTTTTCCCGGATACCCGCCGATACGTTCCTTACCCGATCCAGAACCACTTGCGTTTTCTCGACAGCCGGGTGGCGCTGGCCGCGCTGGATGAAATGGCGCGACCGGCCGGTCCCGGCTCGACCATGGAGGAGTGGCTCACGGGCTGCTTCGGCGGCACCCTGGCCGGCCTGTTTTTCAACCCCTTCCACGATCTGTACACGGCCGGCCTGTACCGGCGGATCGCGCCGCAGGACGGTTACAAATCACCGGTGAACCTCTCGCTGGCGCTGCAGGGCGCTTTCAGCGACGCCCCCGCGGTGGGTTACAACACCACCTTCATCTACCCCGAGGGCGGCCTCAACCTGCTGGCCCGGAGCATGGCCGGGCAGTGCCGCATCGAGTATGGACGGCGCGTGGTCGGGCTGGATGTCGAGGCACGGAAAATCCGCTTTGCCGATGGCAGCGCGAGACCGTACGACAGAATTCTCTCGACGCTGCCCCTGAATCAGGTGATGGAAATGGCGGGCCTGACCACGCCCGCGCGGCCGGACCCCTGCACCGCGGTGCTGGTGGTCAACATCGGCGCGATCCGGGGCGCCCACTGCCCCGATGATCACTGGTTGTATATCCCGTTTTCCGAATCCGGTTTCCACCGGGTGGGTTTCTACAGCAACGTCGACCGCGGGTTCCTGCCCGCGGTGGCGCGCCCGTCGGGTGACCGGGTCGGCATCTATGTCGAGCGCGCCTTTGCCGCCGGTGAGCAACCGGATGCGGCTACCGTCGCCGCTTACTGCGCCAAGGTGGTCGAGGAACTTCAGGGGTGGGGTTTCATCGGCGCGGCGGAGGTCGTGCACCCGACCTGGGTCGACGTCGCCTATACCTGGTCCTGGCCCGGTTCGCACTGGAAACAGCAGGCCATGCAGGCGTTGGAGCAGGCCGGCATCTACCAGGTAGGGCGCTACGGCCGCTGGATCTTCCAGGGGATCGCCGACTCCATCCGGGACGGATTTATCGCGGGAAACAGTTTCCGTGACTTCGGAAATGGGTAAAATGCGGGCTTTTAAATCCGTCTGCGGCGTTGTAGGCGTCAACCGTTATTAAACCAACCAGGTCCTTTCATAAACATCCGTTTTCACCGCAAAGACGCAAAGATCGCAGAGGAAGTCTTCATCAAACGACGACTTAAACAGCTTTGCATCTTTGCGGTGATGTTGTTTCTTTAGGAATGGAACCTGGCCAACTGATGGTATGAACAGCCTGAAAGCACAAGTCAAACCGGAATGCGTAACGCAGGCACGCGAGGAGCCGGTGTTTCACGCCTGTCCGACCGATCCGTCCTGTCCGTACTGCAACGCCACCATCGGGGACGCCGAGGCGCTGGACTGGTCGTTCCTCGATGGCGTCTATTGCATCTCGCTTCAGAGCCGGGAAGACCGGGTGATCAATGTCGCCGTCCAGTTTCACAAAGTGGGCCTGTGCCGGAAGGTGCTGTTCTATCGTCCGCTGCGCTATCCGGGACGCGGCTATATCGGCAGTTGGGAATCGCACCGCGCGGTGGCCGGGCACGCCAGGGAGCGCGGGTATAAAACCACGCTGATCTTCGAGGACGACGTGCAGTTCGTGCGCCGCCTCAGCCCGCGCTCCGTGCGCGCCATCGGACGCGCCATCGAGCGGCTGCCGCCGGACTGGATGATTTTCTTCCTGGGCCACTGGCCGTTGTGGGCCTACTTCGTGCGCCCGAATGTTTTGCGCACCAGTTCGGGCTGCGCCCATGCCTACATCGTCAGCCCGCGCCTGCTGTGCTGGTTGCACGAGCATCCCTGGGGCACCCCCGGCATCGAGAAGCGCCGGCTCATCGGCAAGGCGCTCGATTCGGCCTACGCGATGCTTCCCGCCACCTACGCACTGTTTCCCATGATCGCCACCCAGAGCATCAGCCGGAGCGACAACTTCGCCGTCAGCCACAAGAAGAACACCAAGCTCAAGCACATCGTCACGCACTCGAGATACCGGGAATGGTTTCTGTCGGAATTGATGCGCCCGGGCGAAGTGATCGTGGTCCTGCTGTCGCCGCTGTCCTTCATCGCGCAGATGGCCTCAGGGGGAATTGCCCGGCTCCGCCGCCGTGTCACGCGCACCAAGCGCCCGGCCACCGGTAATCAACACTGACGTGACGGAATTAAATCCATGATGGGGTGGTAATATACCGCCACCACGATCCTTGGTTTGTCCAGCAGGACCCATCATAGCCATGTCCGAACGTATCCGTGAAATACCCTATAACTACACCTCCTTTTCCGACCGGGAAATCGTCATCCGCTACCTCGGGGAGGCGATGTGGGAGCTGCTCAACACGCTGCGCGCCTCCCGGGTGACCGGGCGTTCGGCGCGCATGCTGTTCGAGGTGCTGGGCGATCTGTGGGTGGTGGACCGCAACCCCTATATCCAGGACGACCTGCTGTCGAGCGGAAAACGCCTGGAGGCGCTGATCGGGGCGATGCACCATCGCCTCGATCAGGTCGTCGCCCGCGCCGCGGGCAATACCGACGCGCTGCGGCTCGCGGCGGCGGCGCGTCGGGCCGTCGATAATTTTTCCGCCTGGTATCCGCGCACCCGGGAGTTGCGTAAACGGATTCGCCAGCGCCTGGGACGCATCACGCGCCGCGACAACATCGACTTCAGCGGCCTGGCGCGCGTCTCCCATGCCACCGACGCCACCGACTGGCGCGTGGAGATGCCCTGCGTGGTGATCAGCCCGGACACGGAAGAGGAGACCCGCGATATCGTGCGGGCCTGCATCGCGCTTGGGCTCACGATCATTCCGCGCGGCGGCGGGACCGGCTACCACGGCGGAGCGGTGCCGCTGCACGGCGACAGTGCCGTGATCAATACGGAAAAGCTCGAATCCCTGAGTGAAATCCACGTGAAGGAGCTGCCCGGCGTGAACGGGCCGGTGGCGACGCTGCGCGCCGGCGCCGGTGTGGTGACGCGGCGGGTGGGGGAATGCGCCGAGCGCAACGGCTACGTGTTCGCGGTGGATCCGACCTCCCAGGATGCCTCGACCATCGGCGGCAACGTCTCCATGAACGCCGGCGGCAAGAAGGCGGTGCTGTGGGGCACGGCGCTCGATAATCTGGTTTCCTGGCGCATGGTGGCACCCGACGGCGACTGGCTGGAAGTCGAGCGGCTCAATCACAACCTGGGCAAGATCCATGAGCAGGAGCAGGTCGAATTCCGGGTGACCCGCTATCACAACCTTCCCGGCCAGCCCCTGCGCGAGCCGCAGATCATCCGCGTGCCAGGGCGTTCCCTGCGCAAGCCGGGTCTCGGCAAGGATGTCACGGACAAGTTCCTCGCCGGGATCCCGGGCATCCAGAAGGAGGGCTGCGACGGCCTGATCACCTCGGCGGAATTCATCCTGCACCGCATGCCGGAATTCACGCGCACCCTCTGCCTCGAGTTTTTCGGCACCGACCTGCGTCTGGCGGTACCGGCCATCGTGGAAACCAAGCACTACCTGGATGCCCGGCCGGATGTGCTGCTGGCCGGCATGGAACACATGGACGAACGCTATGTCCGGGCCGTCAATTACAGCAGCAAGGCGGCGCGGCGCGACCTGCCCAAGATGGTGCTGCTGATCGATGTGGCCGGGGATGACGAAGCGGCCGTCGCCGACGCCGCCTCGACGGTGGTGCGCATGGCCAACCAGCGCGGCGCCGAGGGCTTCGTCGCCGTCAGTCCCGAGGCGCGCCGGCAGTTCTGGGCGGAACGCTCGCGCACCGCGGCGATCGCCGCCCACACCAACGCCTTCAAGGTCAACGAGGACGTGGTCATCCCGCTCTCGCGCCTGGATGAATACAGCGCCGGCATCGAGCGCATCAACATCGAGTATTCGACGCGCAACAAACTGGCCATCGTCGAGTCCGTGCTGGAATTCATTTCCGGCGACCTGGCGGCGCTGCATCGCGACGGGGAATTTACCTACAGCGAGGAGAACCGGGCCATCGCGCAGGCCAAGCAGGACGCCGCCCGGGAGCTGCTCAGGTCCCGGCATGCGCGCTGGTCGGGACTGCTCGAACACCTGGATGACCCGGCGGCGGAGCAGGCGGAGCTGCTGGATGCGCCGGTGCGGGCGAAGCTCCAGCCGGGTGACCGGGTGCTGGACCTGCTGCTGCGCCGGGATCTGCGCATCTCCTACCGCAAGGAGGTGGAGCGGCCGTTGACGGAGATTTTCAGCGGGCATGAGTGGGCCCGCTTGCTGGAAAAACTCGCGGCCATCCATGTCGGGCGGCGCACCAGCCGCCTGTTCGTCGCCACCCATATGCACGCCGGGGACGGCAACGTGCACACCAACATCCCGGTCAACTCCTCCGACTATGGCATGCTGCACGAGGCGGACCGGATCGTCGCCCGCGTGATGAAACTCGCCACCTCGCTGGGCGGTGTGATCTCGGGCGAGCACGGCATCGGCCTCACCAAGTTCCAGTACCTGGACCCGCAGGTGATCGCCGCCTTCGAGCGCTACAAGCGGGACGTCGACCCCGACGGGCATTTCAACCGCGGCAAGCTGCTGCCCGGTTCCGGACTCGGCAGCGCCTATACGCCGTCGCTGCGCCTGGTGCAGCAGGAGGCGCTGCTGCTGGAGGCGAGCGAACTCGGCGCGCTCAACGACGACATCCGCAGTTGCCTGCGCTGCGGCAAATGCAAACCGGTGTGCAATACGCACATTCCGCGCGCCAACCTGCTGTACTCGCCGCGCAACAAGATCCTCGCCACCGGCCTGATCATCGAGGCCTTCCTCTACGAGGAGCAGACGCGGCGCGGCGTCTCGTCGCGACATTTCAAGGAAATGAACGACGTCGCGGACCACTGCACGGTCTGTCACAAATGCCTCAACCCCTGCCCGGTGAACATCGATTTCGGCGAGGTCTCCATGCGCATGCGCAAACTCCTGCGCGAGCGCGGCCATAAGCACTACAGCCCGGTCACCTGGGCGGCGATGACTTTTCTCAACGTCACCGACCCCGCGACCATCAAGCTGATGCGCAAGCTGATGATCGACTGGGGCTACAAGAGCCAGCGGCTCGCGGTGCGCCTGGCGCGCCGCCTGCTGCCCGCGCAGGGCGGCGGCTTGCCGGATGCGACCGGCGGTCCGCTGACGGTGCGTTCCCAGCTCGTGCATTTCGTGAAGAAACCGCTGCCCTCGCGCGTGCCGCGCCAGACCATGCGCGCGCTGCTGGGGCTGGAGGATAGCCGCCTGGTGCCGATCCTGCGCGATCCGCAAAAGGTGTCGGAGGCCTCGGATGCCGTGTTCTATTTCCCGGGCTGCGGTTCGGAGCGCCTGTTCAGCCAGATCGGTCTGGCGACGCTCGCCATGCTCTATGAAGCGGGCGCCCAGACGGTGCTGCCGCCGGGGTACCTGTGCTGCGGTTATCCGCAGAAATCCGGCGGCGATGCCGCCCGCGGCCAACAGATCACCACCGACAACCGGGTGCTGTTTCATCGCGTCGCCAACACCCTCAACTACCTCGACATCCGCACCGTCATCGTTTCCTGCGGGACCTGCATGGACCAGTTGCTGGAGTACCAGTTCGACAAGATATTCCCGGGCTGCCGCCTGCTGGATATCCATGAGTACCTGCTGGAGCAGGGGGTGCATCTCGATGCCGCGGATGGCGTGCAATACCTCTACCATGACCCCTGCCACACGCCGATGAAGACCCACAATCCGATCCAGGTCGCCTCGACCCTGATGGGCCAGCCGGTGACGCTCTCCGACCGCTGCTGCGGCGAGGCCGGCACCTTCGCCCTGTCGCGCCCCGACATCGCCACCCAGTTGCGCTTTCGCAAGCAGGAGCAGCTCGCCGCCGGGATCGAGGCGCTGACGGGCGAACCGCGCGCCGTCGCGGGCAACGTGAAGCTGCTGACCTCCTGTCCCTCCTGCCAGCAGGGGCTCGCCCGCTATGCCGATGATACCGGGCTGAAACCGACTACATCGTGGTGGAACTCGCCAACCACCTGCTCGGCAAGGACTGGGAAACGCAATTCGTCGCCCGCGCCCGCAGCGGCGGCATCGAGCGGGTGCTGCTGTAGAACGCGAAAGGTAGTTACTAAACGCTAACTTCGCCTTCTATAGGTAGCGATGCCGGGTAAATCCTTGCGTGACACGCGGTGAATCGTCCCTGTACGCTCGACGGCCGCAGTTGCTCCGGGCATCCTGCCCTCACGCGACACTTGTACATCCATGTGCATCGTCCCTGCGGCCGACGGTCACTACAGGACTTCCCCGGCATGAGGCTTTGTTGCCGCCAAGGCCGCTCCTACCGCTCAACCGGCGCGGGAGATGAATCGGCGCGACAGCCAGATGCCCAGCGAGTAGCACAAGGCCGTCAGCAGCAGCCACTCCGCGGCGATGGCGGCGAAGAGATCCGGCGCCTTCATGAGCATGGTCATCAAGGACTCCTCGTAGTAGAAGAACCACTGGTGTCCGGTTGGAAAGATGAGGGTATGGGCGGTATAGAAAACCTTTTTTGTCCCGACGGCGATGACGCCGAGCGCCAGCACGGCGGCGGTAAGTCCGAGGCCCGCCAGGTAACGCCCCAGCGGCGGGGGCGGCAACCGCAACCGGCGCAGCCACACGAGCGCGAGGATCCAGATCACGACGGCGCCCTCGCCGAGGCGATACAGCCCATCGACTAGCCGGGACACGTCGCGCAAGTGGGTGATTTCCGGGGGCCGCAGCAGCGGGGCGACCGCACTGGCCCCGGGCATCGTGGTAGGCGAGTGTCTCCAGTCCCTGCCCGCCGTCATGAACCGCCGCGACGATGGCCGCGAACAGCCGGCGGCGTTCTTCCCGCGTGGTATCCTCGAAGTGTTCGCGGTAACGGTTTTTCGGTCCGTACTCCGCGATGGTCTGGTCGATGCCGATCACGTCGTACCACAGCGGGTAGAGAAAGTCGGCGCTCGCCAGCAACTGCCAGCTCACCAGCAGCGCGGCAGGCAGCGAGGCCAGCAGCACCGCCACCCAGAGCAGGCTCCGGTAACGGTGATGCGCCGCGGATACGGCCTCGGGAGTCGTTACGGCCACCAGCGCCCCGGGAGGTGTCCGGTCTGCAGCAGCGCCAGCAGATCCATGCTGAGCGCGACGCTCATGTGCACCAGCGTGCCTCCCCAGATGGAGCGCGAGCGCAGCGCCAGCACCCCAGAAACAGGCCGAAGAGGATGGCGCCGCTCGCCTCCAGCCAGGGCTTGGCGAAATGGATCATCAGGTAGGGCACCACCATGACGAACACGGCGTTGGCGCCGAAGGCCGGCTTGCAGGCGTGCAGGAAGAAGCCGCGGAAAAAAAACTCCAGGAAGGCGAACTGCAGCAGGTAGATCACCTCCCAGGCGAGCAGATCGAAGCCGCTGCGAAATGCCAACCGGTAAAACGGATAGTGATCGAGGAAGTCCTGCCGGTGACTCACCAGGAAGGCGAAGCCGATGATCGGCGCGGCCAGCAGCACATACCAGCCGGGCATAGCGCGCGGTGTCGCCCCAGCGCAGGCCGAAGTCGCGCACCCGCTCGCGCAGGATGAACCGGATCACCAGCGCGGGAAGCACCACATAACCCAGGAGATGCACCGCGCCCCACCAGAGTTCGGTGTAAAGTGCGTAGTAGCGGCCGTACCTTACCGCGCTAAGGAAACCGGCATCGCCCGTCTGCCGGCCGAACCACGCCAATACCGCCTCGAAGCTGGTCTCGAATTTCAGGTAATGGATCATCAACAGGCAGATGGCCACGCTGAGTAGCGCCACCGCCGCGCGCCGCTCGCCGGCGGGATGCCGGGCGCGCTCGGCGCGCGCCTCGGCATCGATCGCCGCGAGCGCCGCGACAAAGCCACGGGGATGGAGATGGCTGAACAGTGTCATGGTTACCGCCGTGCGGATTCTGGCCGTGCATTATAAATGGGGTGATGTCATGCCAGCCATTTTTCGTCCGAGACGCTACAATGGCGTCCATGCTGCAATTCGACAATCTCACCCTGAGGCGCGGTCCACGGCTGCTGTTCGAGAACGCCAGCCTGCAGATCCACCCGGGCTGGAAGCTCGGCGTCACCGGCGCCAACGGCACCGGCAAGTCGAGCCTGTTTGCCCTCATCCGGGATGAACTGCACGCCGATGGCGGCGCGTGCCGGTATCCGGCGGACTGGGTGATCGCCCATGTGGCGCAGGAGACGCCGGCCGACCCGCGCGCGGCCATCGAGTATGTGCTGGACGGCGATGCCGGCCTGCGCGCCGTGGAGGCCGCCCTCGCCGAGGCGGAAACGCGGCATGACGGTGAACATCTTGCCGCGCTGCACGGGCAGTTCGAGGTGATCGGCGGCTACACGGCGCGCAGCCGCGCCGCGCAGTTGCTGCATGGCCTGGGATTCAGCCGCGCCGACGAAGACCGCCCGGTCGGCGATTTCTCGGGCGGCTGGCGCATGCGTCTCAACCTGGCGCAGGCCCTCATGTGCCGCTCGGATTTGCTCTTGCTCGACGAGCCCACCAACCACCTGGACCTGGATGCGGTGATCTGGCTGGAAAACTGGCTGCGCGCCTACGCGGGAACGCTGCTGCTGATCTCGCACGACCGTGATTTTCTCGACAGCGTGGCGAGCCATATCGCGCACATCGAACGCCAGCGGCTCACGCTCTACAGCGGCAACTATTCGGCGTTCGAGCGCCTGCGCGCGGAACACCTGGCCGGCCAGCAGGCGCAATACGAGCAGCAGCAACGCGAGATCGCCCACATCCATTCCTATGTCGAGCGTTTCCGCGCCAAGGCATCCAAGGCGCGCCAGGCCCAGAGCCGCCTGAAGGCCCTGCAGCGCATGGAACTGATCGCACCGGCGCATGTGGACTCGCCGTTTCATTTCAGTCTGCGCCCGCCCGAGAAGATCCCGGATCCGCTGCTGCGCCTGCGCGCGGTCGCCGCCGGCTACGCCGAGACGGCCGTTATCAGCGGCGTGAACCTCAGCCTGTCGCCGGGCGAGCGCATCGGCCTGCTCGGTCCCAACGGCGCCGGCAAATCCACCCTGATCAAGCTGCTGGCCGGTGTGCTGGCGCCGCGGCAGGGCCAACGCGAGCCCGCGCAGGATCTGCGCATCGGCTACTTCGCCCAGCACCAACTGGAGCAGCTCGATGCGCAACGCTCGCCGCTGCAGCACCTGTTGCGGCTCGACCCGAAGGCGCGCGAGCAGGCGCTGCGCGATTACCTCGGCGGTTTCGGTTTTTCCGCCGAGCAGGCGCTGGCACCGACCGGTCCGTTCTCGGGCGGGGAGAAATCGCGCCTGGTGCTGGCGCTGCTGGTGTATCAACGACCCAACCTGCTGCTGCTCGATGAGCCCACCAACCACCTGGACCTGGAAATGCGCCAGGCGCTGGCCCTGGCGCTGCAGGATTTCGCCGGCGCCATGGTGCTGGTATCGCATGACCGCCATCTGCTGCGCGTCACCTGTGACCGGCTGGTGCTGGTGCACGCCGGGTGGGTGGATGATTTCCCGGACAGCCTGGACGATTACCCGCAATGGCTGAGCGAGCAGAACCGGCAGAGCCGGGCCGCGCCAGCGAACACCGACGCCGCGAGCGGCGCCGCCGTGCGCAAGGAAAGAAAGCGCCAGGAGGCGGAACAGCGCCGGCAATTGCAGCCGCTGCGTCAGAGAATCACGACGGCGGAAGCCGCGCTCGCCGGCGTGCATGCCCGGCAACACGACCTGGAACAGCGTCTCGCCGAACCCAGGCTCTACCGGCCGGAAAACAAGACCGAACTGAACGGCGTGCTGCGGGAGAAGGCGGACGTCGACCGGGAGTGCGAGGGTCTCGAACGGGACTGGCTGGAGGCCTGCGAACGACTGGAGGCGCAGCAGGGTGGCAATTGACGCGCGGCAGGCGCGGATTCCTTGCGATCACGCCATTTCAGACAGCGGCTTGTTCGCGGGCAAGCCCGCTCCTACAATGGGCTGCCTAACCCTGTGCCGTCTCGATCAGGGTGGTTCTCGCAGAAAAGAAATCCATTCACCGCAAAGACGCTCGACTGCAGGGACGATGCACAGGGAAGTGCAAGTGTCGCGAGAGGGCAGGATGCCCATAGCGACTGCAGGAGGTAGAGCAATGTAGGGAACAATTGCCGAAAGTTCGCAAAGTGTTTTTATTGTTTCAGTTCACTACTATCCCGTTAGCTCCATGAGAGAGGGAATTAACGGGACAGCACTGGTTTGAGTCAAAGAATCCCTTTGCGTTCTTTGCGCCTTTGCGGTGAAAACGGATGTTTATGGAAAGATACGAAGCCGGGTGATTTATCGACCAGGAGTGAATTGATGAAAAGACTTGAACGATTACTCGCAACCCTGTTCATGCTGTCCTGCAGCACTCTGGTCCACGCCATCCAGGTGCCGGGGCCGCTGGTGGAGACGGATTGGCTGGACAAGCACCAGGGGGAAGTCGTGATCCTGGATGTCCGCAAGGACACCAAAACTTTTACGGAGGGACCGGTATTCAAAACGGACAAGAAAACCGGCAAGCGGCAGCTTCAGAAGACCGGCGGACACATCGCGGGGGCGGCGCCGGTCAATTACAAGCATGTGCATGCCGCGCGCGAGATCGAGGGCGATAAGGTAATGCACCCGATTCCGGAAAAGGCCGAATTCGAGAAACTGATGCAAAAGTCCGGCGTCAACCGGGACAGCGCCGTCGTGATCATGTCCGAGGGCAAGGGTAACGAGGACCTGGCCATGGCCACACTCCTGTACTGGGAACTCAAGTATTACGGGCATGACAACATGGGAATCCTGAACGGCGGCCTCGCCCAATGGCTGGTCGATGGAAGAAAGATCGTCATGACGGCCGCTGAACCGTCGACCGGCAACTGGCAGGCCACCGCGGAACGTGGCACGATCCTGGCCAGTGCGGCGGATGTCATGGGGGCGATGAAGACCGGATCGGCTCAGTTGGTGGACAACCGCTCGCTCGGCGAATACCTGGGTATCCAGAGCAAGACCAACGTGAAAGCGAACGGCCATATACCCGGCGCCAGGGTGTTCCCCGGTGAACTGATGGGCAGCGAGCGGCTGCCCGCGAAATTTCTGCCGGTGGATGAACTGCGGCAGTTGCTGCAGGCCATGCATATCCGCGATGAGGCCGCTGCCATCACCTATTGCAACAGCGGCCAGACGGCATCGGAGGGATGGTTCATACTGAGCGAACTGCTCGGCAACAGGGACGTCAGGCTTTACGCGGGTTCCATGCAGGAGTGGACCCTGAAAAAACTGCCGGTCAATACCATGAAGATGGAATAGCCTGTAAGGGCTCCCATGACCTGGAAGCAGGCGAGTGACATGGCGTCAACCAACCAGTTCTCGCTGTTGCGGCAGCGGCGTTTCGGCCCGTTTTTTCTGACCCAGTTCTTCGGCGCCTTCAACGACAACGTCTACAAGAACGCGCTGATCATCCTCCTCGCCTTTCAGGCCGCGGGCCGGGGCCTGGGCGATTCCAATACGCTGATCAACCTGAGCGCCGGCCTGTTCATCCTGCCGTTTTTCCTGTTTTCCGCCACGGCCGGCCAACTGGCGGACAAGTACGAGAAATCCCGGCTCATCCGGCGGGTGAAGTTGCTGGAGATCGCCATCATGAGCTTCGCGGTTGCGGCCTTCCACCTCGGCAGCATCCCGATGCTGATCGGCGTGCTGTTCCTGCTGGGTACGCAGGCGACGCTGTTCGGGCCGGTGAAATACGGCATCCTGCCGCAGCATCTCCGGGAAGATGAGCTGGTCGGCGGCAACGGCATGGTGGAGATGGGGACCTTCCTGGCGATCCTGCTCGGCACCCTCACCGGCGGCGTGCTGATCGGATTGCCCGGCAACGGCGTCGTCATGGTGTCCGTCACGGTCATCGCGCTTGCCTGCCTCGGCTATCTCAGCAGCCTGGGCATCCCGACCGCGGCCGCGGCGGCCCCCGAGCTGCGGATTAACTGGAACCCGTTCACCGAAACCTGGCGCAACCTCGATTTCGCTCGCACCAACCGGACCGTGTTCCTCTCCATCCTGGGCATCTCCTGGTTCTGGCTGCTCGGCGCGACCTATCTCGCCCAGTTGCCGAACTTCACCAAGGTGACCCTGGGAGGCAACGAGCAGGTCGTGACGCTGCTGCTGACGCTCTTCTCCCTGGGCATCGGGGCCGGGTCGCTATTGTGCGAGCGCCTCTCGGGCCGCCAGGTGGAACTGGGGCTCGTGCCCTTCGGTTCGATCGGACTGACTGTTTTCGGCATCGATCTGTCTCTGGCCGTTTCGGAAAATCACGTCACCGGAGCCGCGCTGGATGCCATGGGCTTCCTGCGCTCGCCGGGCCACGCGCGCGTGCTGCTGGATATCCTCCTGCTGGGCCTGTTCGGCGGCTTTTACATCGTGCCGCTGTATGCGCTGGTGCAGCAGCGCAGCGAGCCCAGCCACCGCTCGCGCGTCATCGCCGCCAACAACATCATCAACGCCCTGTTCATGGTGTTCTCCGCGGTCATGGCGATCGTGCTCCTCAATTCGGGTATCAGCATTCCGCAACTGTTCCTGGTGATCGCGGTGATGAATGCCGCGGTGGCCGTGTATATCTATACGCTGGTCCCGGAATTCCTCATGCGTTTCATCGTGTGGTTGCTCATCCACACCGTGTATCGCATCCGCAAGGAGGGTCTCGAACACATTCCGGAGGCGGGGCCCGCGGTGCTCGTCTGCAACCATGTGAGCTTCGTCGATGCGCTGGTGATCGCGGGCTGCGTCCGGCGTCCCACCCGCTTCGTGATCGATCACCGGATTTACAAGGTGCCGGTGCTGAACTTCGTTTTCCGCACCGCCGGGGCCATTCCCATCGCCCCGGCCAAAGAGGACCCGGAGATGCTCGCGCGCGCCTTCGACCTGATATCCCGGTATCTGGATGAAGGCGAGCTCGTTTGCATCTTCCCCGAAGGCGGGCTCACCGGCGACGGCGAACTGAGAACCTTCCGCCCGGGGATCGAGCAGATCATCCGGCGCAATCCCGTGCCCGTCATCCCGATGGCGTTGCGCGGGCTGTGGGGAAGCTTTTTCAGCCGCAAGGGCGGGGCGGCGATGAAGGGCAAGCTGCCGAGGCCGCTGTTCTACAAAATCGCCATGGCGCTCGGCCCGCCGGTGCCGGCCGCCGAGGTCAGCGCCGCGGGGCTGCAGGAACGCGTGGCCGCGTTGCGCGGCGATTGGAAGTGAGCCTTTGCTCTTTGTACACGGGTGCCTGCCAGCCCGGGCCATCCCGTCGGGTGCGGGCTAGAACCAGAAGGTGGTGTCCTTGAGCAGGAACTCCAGATAGGGCATGTAGTGCGAACCGTCGCAGGAGAAGGTAAGGCTGATCATGCCGTTGAAGATATTGATCGAGGCGGTGCGCAGATAGATGGTATTGTCGGTCATGCGCAGCGAACGCATGGTGTCCAGGATCGCGCCGATGTCCTCGTGCGGGATCAGCGCAGTGTCCGGGTAGGGCTGCAAGGGGTAGACCAGGCAGATATCCGGGTCCGTCAACGCTTCGGGATCGAGGATGCGATAGCGGAACGGATCGTCCGCCACCCAGATCGTCGCCTGACTGCTGGAGAAGTGGATCTGGCACTGGAAGATGCCGCGTTGCGTCAGTAATTCCTCCAGGATGGACAGCGCCTTCTCGATGTTGCGGTCCATCGGGCTCTCGACCCGGGTCTGCTGGAACAGTCCGCCCCGGATGGCCGGATCGCCCTTCACCTGTCGCCAGTAGCCGGGTTCCTCGTAGAGCTCCGAGGTCACCGGCAGGTTGCGCAGGTCGAAATCCGCGCCGAGATAACCCAGTGCGCCGTTATCCGAATGTACGACCTGCAGCGCGGTGAGCGAGGGCCGCTGATTGTATAGGCTGATGTAGGCATCCGAGAGCAGGAAACCCCAGGGCGGAATCGCCTCTTTCATATAGGGGCGCTGGGAACGGTCGCGTCCGAAGTGCTCTGGCATCAGCCCGGAAGCTCCCACGTTGTCGCAGATCTGCACCCCGTTCGTCCCAAGAACGTACAGGACGGCGCAATGGGGAATGTCCTCAAAACCCTCCAGGAGGACTTCGTCCAGCTTGCTGCGGTCACCCCAGACCGGCGCGCATTTTCCGGCCAGTTGCGCCAGCGGTTCACGCAGGATGTGCGCCAATTCCTCGCGCTGCACATAGATACTGTCTTTCCATGAAAGTGCCATCACCGACTCCTTGAATTCCGCGTTGGGATCCGCCTTGCGTCCCCCGTCCCTCGACGGGACAGGCAGTATATTAACTCATGAGGAATTCTAATCTCAGTGCATTAAGACCGGATGACATCGGTCATTGTTCCCGTCTGCCGGTAACTGACGGGAACAAAGGGCTATTCTACCGTCCATAGGGTGTGTCCGGTCATCAGGCTGTCCTCACCGTACCAGGAAAAAGTAAACTATTCACGTTTCCCTCCTTGTTTTCTTTAACCGGCGGCCCCCAGGATCCGGCAGGCACCGACGGGAATGCCCTCCAGCGACCATTCACCCACCCGGTAACGTATCAACCGCAGCGTGGGGTAACCGATGTGCGCCGTCATGCGTCGCACCTGCCGGTTGCGGCCCTCGGTGAGGGTCAGATCCAGCCAACGGGTTGGGATGTTCCTGCGTACACGGATCGGCGGTTCACGCGCCCAAATTTCGGGCGGGGGAATCAATTCGACCCTGGCGGGACGGGTCACTCCGTCCTTGAGCAGAATTCCCTTGCGCAGTTTTACCAGATCGCGTTCATCGGGTACACCCTCGACCTGTACCCAGTATCCCTTCTCTTTGTCGTATTCCGGATGGGCGATGCGTTGCTGCAATCTGCCGTCGTCCGTCAGGATCAGCAGTCCCTCGCTGTCATAATCCAGCCGGCCGGCGCAATAAACGCCGGGGATATCGATATAGTCCGCGAGCACGGCCTTGTCGCTCTCGGTCGTGAACTGCGACAGCACCCGGTAGGGCTTGTTGAACAGGACGATCATGAATCCGCTGCTACCCGAGTATGGGACACACGTCCATTTTCCTCCAACACGAGTTCCCCCTCCCAGAGCTAATAATTATCCCTACGCAATGTATGATGTTATTCGCTGTTACAGGTGGAAGCGAGGGTGGGGTTCATTATTGGCATGAAACTGCGGGAATACGGGAATACTGCCGGTTTGTGTTATGTTTTTTTACGGGGTAAAATGCTGCCCTTTAGATTGACATGGTGGGGGTCGTTGGTTCGAATCCAATCGCGCCTAACGACTCATTTCCTTAAAGCATCGTCCAACGATGCTTTTTTGTTTTGACAAGTGGCCCCTCGTATCGGTCACCACTGGAGACCCGCATCATGCCCACGATCACCCTTCCGGACGGCAGCCGCCGCGAGTTCGGTCGGCCCGTTAGCGTGCATGACGTCGCTGCTTCCATCGGCCCTGGTCTCGTCAGGTCCGCCCTGGCCGGCAAGGTCAACGGGACGCTAGTCGATAGTAGTTTCGTGATCGACACCGATGCCAGGCTTGCCATTATCACCGCCCGGGATGACGAGGCGCTCGAATTGATGCGCCACGATGCCGCCCATGTCATGGCCCAGGCCGTGCAGGAACTCTACCCGGGTACCCAGGTAACGATCGGTCCTGCCATCGAGGATGGTTTCTACTACGATTTTGCCCGCGAGGAACCGTTCACGCCCGAGGACCTGAAGATGATCGAGGAACGCATGCACGAGATCGTCAAGCGCGATCTTCCCATCCGGCGCGAGGTCTGGAGCCGGGATGAGGCAATCAGGGTCTTTGCCGGAATCGGCGAGGATTACAAGGTGGAAATCATCAAGGCCATTCCGGAGGGCGAGGCCATCTCGGTCTACCGCCAGGGCGAGTGGTTCGATGTGTGCCGCGGGCCGCACCTGCCGAGCACTGGCAGGCTGGGCAAGGGGTTCAAGCTGATGAAACTGGCCGGAGCTTACTGGCGGGGGGATTCCAGGAACGCCATGCTGCAGCGTATCTACGGTACCGCCTGGCGTGACAAGAAGGAGCTGGACGAGTATCTGCACCGCCTGCAAGAGGCTGAAAAGCGCGATCACCGCAAACTGGGCAAGTCGATGGACCTGTTCCATACCCAGGATGAAGCCCCGGGCATGGTGTTCTGGCACGACAACGGCTGGCGGATCTATCTGGTTATCCAGGACTACATTCGTGGCATGTTGAAACGCCATGGCTACCAGGAGGTGCACACGCCGCAGGTGCTTGACCGCAGCCTGTGGGAGAAATCGGGACACTGGGACAAGTTTGGCGACATGATCTTCACGACCCACTCCGAACACCGTGATTTCGCCATCAAGCCCATGAACTGCCCGGCCCACATCCAGATCTACAACCAGGGTCTGAAGAGCTACCGCGATCTGCCCCTGCGCCTGGCGGAATTCGGTTCCTGCCACCGCAACGAACCCTCGGGCACGCTGCACGGGCTTATGCGGGTAAGGAATTTTGTGCAGGATGACGCGCATATATTCTGTTCTGAAAGCCAGATCCTCGGCGAGGTGTCCGATTTCATCGACCTGCTGTTCGAGGTTTATGCCGACTTCGGATTCACGGATATCAGCGTGAAACTCTCGACACGTCCGGCGCAGCGCGTGGGCGAGGAGGTGCTTTGGGACAAGGCCGAGAAGGCCCTGCAGGAGGCGCTGGACCACAAGGGATTGGTGTGGGAGCTGCAGCCGGGCGAAGGCGCCTTCTACGGGCCCAAGATCGAATTCAACCTCAGGGATTGCCTGGCCCGGGTCTGGCAGCTGGGCACCATACAGCTGGATTTCTCCATGCCGGGACGGCTGGGGGCCCATTACATCGATGAGTACGGCAGCAAACAGGTACCGGTCATGCTGCACCGTGCGATACTCGGCTCACTGGAGCGCTTTATCGGTATCCTGATCGAGCATTATGCCGGGGCGCTCCCGCTGTGGCTCTCCCCGGTGCAGGCGGTGGTCCTCAATATCACCGACCGGCAGGCCGGATATGCAAGGGAAGTTGAAGATTCCTTGATAAATAAGGGTCTGCGCGTCAAATCAGACTTGAGAAATGAGAAGATCGGCTTTAAAATCCGCGAGCACACAATTCAACGGGTTCCCTATCTGCTGGTGGTTGGCGATCGGGAAACGGAAACCGGTACTGTGGCCGTGCGCACGCGAGAGGGTAAGGACCTCGGCTCCCTGAAGCAGGAAAGGCTGTGTGAGGGGCTCGATGCCGAGATCGCGAGCCGCGGCCGTACTGTTTTGGAGGGCTAGAGCATCACTGCCAGAAAACCGCAACATCGCGTCAACGAGACCATTACTGCGCCCGAGGTACGGGTTGTCAATTATGACGGTGAACAACTTGGTATTGTTTCCATTGAGAAGGCGAACAGTCTGGCCGAGGAGGCCAAGCTCGATCTAGTCGAGATCGCGCCCAATGCCGAGCCGCCCGTATGCCGGATCATGGACTATGGCAAGTTCCGATTTGAGGAAGGCAAAAAGCTTCAGCAAGCCAAGAAGAAACAGAAGCAGATCCAGGTCAAGGAGATCAAGTTCCGTCCGGGCACGGATATCGGCGATTACCGGATCAAGCTGCGCAAGTTGACCGAATTTCTGGATGAAGGTGACAGGGTCAAGGTTACCCTGCGATTTCGGGGCAGGGAGATGGCGCATCAGGAACTGGGAATGGAACTCCTGCAGCGTGTGAAACATGATCTCGATGAATTCGGTGTCGTTGAGCAGGAACCGAAGTCGGAAGGACGTATGATGGTCATGGTGATGGCGCCGAAAAAACGCAGGTGACAGGACCTGTAGCTACATGACAGATTACTTTTTTGGGAAGAAAGAGAAATGCCAAAGTTAAAATCCAATCGCGGTGCGGCAAAGCGCTTCACCAAGACGGCCGGTGGCTTCAAGCGCGGCCAGTCGCATCACCGTCATATCCTGACGAAGAAGAGCAGCAAGCGTAAGCGTCAGCTGGTTTCTCCGGCACAGGTGCATGCCTCTGATGTCGCCGCCGTGCGCCGCATGCTGCCTTTCAGCTGATCAGTTTCATCCGGGAGTAATAAGCAATGTCCAGAGTAAAACGTGGCGTCACCGCCCGCGCCCGCCACAAAAAGGTACTAGGCAAGGCAAAAGGTTACTATGCGGCGCGCCGCAGGGTGTATCGCGTCGCCAAGCAGGCCGTTATCAAGGCGGGGCAATATGCCTATCGTGACCGGCGCCAGCGCAAACGCCAGTTTCGGGCGCTGTGGATTGCGCGTATCAACGCGGCCGCGCGCGCGAACGGTTTGTCCTACAGCCGCATGATCGATGGCCTCAACAAGGCGAAAATCGGAATCGACAGGAAGGTGCTTGCCGACCTCGCCGTTTTTGACAGGGCCGGGTTCAGCGCACTGGCTGCAAGGGCCAAAACCGGTCTATCGGTATAAAACCTTTCCGTATACGACAAACAGTCAATCTGGCCAGAGAGACAAGGGGAAAGGTGGATGCCTTTCCCCTTTTCGTTGCAGTTGCCGAGTTGGTCGCCAAATCTTTGCCGGGTTAGGAATCAGGAGCGAATAACAGGTGTCCAGCCTGGGTGAACTTGAAGCTGATGCGTTGCGCGAAATTGTCGCTACCGCGGATCCGGCGGCGCTCGACGCGGTGCGTGTTCGTTACCTGGGCAAGAAGGGTCTTCTGACACTACAACTCAAGCTACTCGGAAACCTGCCGGCCGATGAGCGACCGTCAGCCGGACTGGTCATCAATCAGATCAAGCAGAAAGTCCAGCAGGCGATCGAGGAGAGGCGCCGGTACCTGCAATCAACCGCACTCGATGCGCAGCTGGTAAAGCAGGCTATCGATGTCACCCTGCCGGGGCGGGGGCAACAGATTGGAGGACTCCATCCGGTCACACGCACCATGAAACGGATTGAGCGGCTGTTTACCCCACTGGGGTTCACCGTCGCGGAAGGACCTGAAATCGAGGACGATTACCATAACTTCGAGGCGCTGAATATACCCGCGCACCATCCGGCACGCGCCATGCACGATACGTTCTATTTCAATGCTCACACCCTGCTGCGCACCCATACCTCGCCGGTACAGGTGCGGGTTATGGAGGAGCGTAAGCCGCCATTGCGCATTATCGCGCCCGGCCGTGTTTACCGCTGTGATTCGGATCTGACGCATACACCGATGTTCCACCAGGTCGAGGGCCTGCTGGTCGACAAGCACGTCAGTTTTGCAAATCTTAAATGGGTTCTGGATGAATTCCTGCGCCTGTTCTTCGAACGGGATGACCTGGCAGTGCGTTTCCGTCCCTCCTATTTTCCGTTTACCGAGCCTTCCGCCGAGGTCGACATACAGTGCGTCATGTGTGCCGGCAGTGGTTGCCGTGTCTGCGGCCAAAGCGGCTGGCTCGAGGTGCTGGGCTGCGGAATGGTGCACCCGAAGGTGTTTGAATATGCCGGAATTGACAATGATCGCTACACGGGGTTTGCCTTTGGCATGGGTGTCGAACGACTCGCGATGCTGCGTTATGGCGTGAATGATCTGCGTTTGTTCTTCGAAAACGATATTAATTTCCTGATGCAGTTTAACTGAGCCGGATATTTTTCACCGCCGACACGCAAAGGACGCAGTGTTAAAAAGCGATAAAAGACTCGCCATGATAAAGGCCACTAACAAAAACCGCGGAGAATTCAGTTATCAGTTGATCAGAAATCTGTGTTTCTCTGCGGTGTATGTATATGAAGCATACGCACTGGCTGTAATCGTACCTGGGGCTTTATGAAATTCAGCGAAAAATGGCTGCGCGAATGGGTTGATCCACCGCTTTCTACTGTAGAGTTGGTGGAACAGTTGACCATGTCGGGTCTGGAAGTCGATTCGGTTGAGCCAGTGGTTTGCGGAATCGAGGGTTTGGTCGTGGGAGAGGTCTTGTCTGTTGAAGCGCACCCCGATGCCGACAAGCTGCGTGTTTGCAGGGTAGATGCCGGACGCGGCGAAGCGCTGCCAATTGTCTGCGGTGCCCCCAACGTACGTGTCGGCGGCAAGTATCCGCTAGCGCTGGTCGGTGCCCGGTTGCCGGGCGGTCTCACTATCAGGAAATCCAGGCTGCGGGGCGTGGAATCACACGGCATGCTGTGTTCGGCCCGTGAACTTGGACTGGGTGATGATCAGCAGGGGTTGATGGAACTGCCCGCAGAAACCCCGACAGGCGAAGATATCAAGGCCTTGCTTGGTCTGGATGATACCCTGATTGAAATCGACCTTACCCCCAACCGCGGCGACTGCCTGGGCATTGAAGGGCTCGCACGCGAGGTTGGTACGCTCACGCGTAGCCCGGTCACGGCCGTTGATATCGTCGATGTGCCGCCATCGATCCCGGACAGTCTCCCCATTGAAGTGCGGGCGCCCGGGGCCTGTCCGCGCTACCTGGGTCGCGTTATCCGCGGCATCGATCCGCATGCAACGACCCCGCTGTGGATGCAAGAACGTCTGCGGCGCAGCGGTCTGCGCAGCATCGGCCCCGTGGTGGATGTGACCAATTATGTCCTGCTGGAGCTGGGGCAACCTATGCATGCCTTTGACCTGGCGCAGCTTGCGGGCGGGGTGTGTGTGCGTTATGCGTATGAAGGCGAACACCTGACCTTGCTGGATGAGAGGACAGTGCCGCTGGATGTTGAAACGTTGGTTATCGCTGACCATGAGAAACCGCTCGCGATCGCCGGTGTCATGGGTGGTATCCATTCGGGTGTGCGGGATACGACCACTGACATATTTCTGGAGTGTGCGTATTTCTCCCCCGAGGTGATTGCCGGGCGCGCCAGGAAATATGCCATGCATACCGATTCGGCATACCGCTTCGAACGTGGTGTGGACTACAGTTTGCAGTTTCGTGCGGTGCAGCGCGCCACGGGATTGCTGCTGGAGCTTGCGGGCGGGAAGGCCGGGCCGGTCAGCGAGGCTGTTGCGCCACAGTATCTGCCGCAGCGTACGCCGATATCGCTGAGAAAAGACCGCATTGACCGTGTGCTGGGACTGTTACCGGATGCGAGTACGGTGATGGATATTCTTGGAAGGCTGGGGATGGAGGTCAGCAGCTACGCGGATGGCTGGCAGGTTACGCCACCATCCTTCCGTTTTGATATCGCACTCGAAGCGGATCTGATTGAGGAAATCGGTCGTGTTTATGGCTATGACAGGTTGCCGTCACGGGCGCCTGTGGGTGAGTTGGAAATGCATGCCTGTTCGGAGGCAGGCATTACCATCGACCGAATCGCCGAGGTGCTGGTGGATCTCGGGTATCAGGAGGCGATCACCTACAGCTTCGTCGAACCGGAGTTTCAGCGGGCATTGAACCCTGTCCTGCGGCCGATAGCACTGGAAAACCCGATCTCATCTGAAATGTCGGTCATGCGTACCAGCCTCTGGCCTGGATTGTTAAGGGCTGCGCTTTATAATCTCAATCGCCAGGCAACCCGTCTGCGCCTATTCGAGCATGGTCTCAGATTCTTTTTGCAAGATGATGTTATAAAACAGGATTATGTATTTGGCGGCGTGCTGACAGGCAACTGCTATCCCGAGCACTGGGATGGGAGGAGCGGCCCGGTGGATTTTTATGATGTACGGCATGATATCGAAACTATCCTGTCATTCTCGGGCCGGGCGGATGAGTATCAGTTTGTCAGCGGTGAACATCCCGCCTTGCATCCGGGACAAACCGCGCTCATCCGGCGGGATGACTGTGACATCGGCTGGCTGGGCAGGATTCACCCGGTAATTGCCGGTCAATATGAGCTGGATCTCAATACCTATCTTTATGAGTTCGAGTATGCGGCAGTGCGGGAGGGGGTGCTCGTGCAATTCCAGGAATTGTCCCGCTATCCTTCGATACGCCGTGACCTTGCGGTTGTGGTCGATGTGGATGTGTCGGCAGTGAAGTTGAAACGGGAAATACAACGGGCGGCGGGTGAACGTCTGAAGGGGCTGGTCATATTCGATGTCTATCAGGGGGTAGGTATAGAAACTGGGCGAAAAAGTATCGCTTTTGGCTTGATTCTACAGGATTCTTCACGCACACTAACGGATGATGATGTTGAACTGATTGTAAGCCGGGTAACAGACGGTCTCAATAAGAAGTTCGGGGCAGCTTTGAGGGAGTAAGTGATGGCGCTAACAAAAGCCGACATGGCAGAAAAATTGTTTGACGAACTTGGACTTAATAAACGTGAAGCCAAGGAACTGGTGGAGCTTTTCTTCGAGGAAATCCGCTACGCACTTGAAAACGGGCAGCAAGTCAAATTGTCCGGTTTCGGAAATTTCGACCTGCGCGAAAAGAACCAGCGCCCGGGTCGTAACCCTAAAACCGGCGAAGAAATCCCCATTTCTGCACGCCGTGTAGTGACTTTCAGGTCTGGTCAGAAACTTAAAGCTAGAGTAGAGGCCTATGCTGGAAGCGAGCAATAACAACGAACTCCCCGTCATTCCCGGCAAGCGCTATTTCACCATCGGTGAAGTTAGCGAGCTATGCGGCGTTAAACCTCATGTTCTGCGTTACTGGGAACAGGAATTTCCACAGCTAAAACCCGTCAAGCGGCGCGGTAACCGGCGATATTATCAGCGTCAGGATGTCCTGATGATAAGGCAGATTCGCAGCCTGCTCTATGAGCAGGGTTTTACGATTGGTGGCGCCAGACAGAAGATGTCCGGACAGGATGCTAAGGAAGATGTCACCCAGAGCCAGCAAATCGTACACCAGGTTCGCCTTGAGCTTGAGGATGTCCTGCAGCTTCTCAAACGGTAGCACAGGCAACATCCGCATTAAGGGTATATAATCCACGAGCTTTTCTGAACGGGGCGTAGCGCAGCCTGGTAGCGCACCTGCATGGGGTGCAGGTGGTCGGAGGTTCAAATCCTCTCGCCCCGACCATTTAATCAATCACTTAGAAATATTTTTAGATTTTTCACTACACATCTAATTTTTTAACTTTATAATTTTCTCTCCTCTTTCTGTTCGTCTCCCTCCCCCCCTCCCGCCCCTTCTCGCCTCTCCGCCCTCGCTCCCCCTCTCTTCCCTGCCTCCTCCTCTTTCTTCCTCTTACCCCCGCTTCTCCTCGCCTCCCCCCCCCCTTCCCCCGCTCTTTTCCTCTTTTTCTCTTCCCTCCTTCCCTCCGCTTCTCCCGCTCCTCTCCCCCCTCTTCTTTCGCCCCCTCCCTCCCTCCCCCTCCCGTTCTTCCCTCCCCCTTTCTCGCCCCCTCTTTCCCCTTCGCTCCCCCCTCCCCCTTCCCCCCCCCCTCTTTTCCGCTCGCCTCTCTTCTCCCTTCCCTCCGCTCTCTCCCCCCCTACCCCCCCCTCTTTCCTCCTTTTCCCCGTTGCTCCCTTTTTGCTTTTTCTTCCCTTTACCCGTTGCTGTTCACACTCCCCCCACCTTCTTCCTACTCCGCCTCTTGCGCACTCCCCCCACTTTCCCTACCCTACCAGCATCACCTCCCTCCGCTTACGCTCCTTCTCGCCCCCCTCCGTTCTGCACGCTCACGTACTTTATCACACCTCCTACGTTTTCCCAAATTCAATTTCTACTCCTCTAAACTCCCTCTTCCGCTCCTCCCCCATTATTCAATACTCATTTTCTTACATTCTTCACAAAACTTTCTCATTCATATAAACTATCCATCACACAATTACACCTTAAAACCAAAACATCAAATCAAAAAATACACACAACTACTTTTAATTCCTGTCTAAAATAATCGCGTTGTCTAAAATAACGGCCTGACAGTGTTCACTTCGCGGGTTTTTATATAGATTTCCGTTGTCTCTACTGAGGCATGATTTCCAAGTGCTTGGGCATAATCTGATCCAGCCATTCGCTTGGCATCGGTCAGTGCCTTGGCCCGAATGTCATGGAAGTGGATATCGCTAAGGCCCACCTTATTCTTCAATCGTTTCCACGCTGAATTGAATCCGCTGGTCGAATGTGGCGTGCCATCTTGGGTGGCAAAGAGATACATACTCGATGCACGTCTACGTAACTTCCTGGAACGGTTCAGTACCTCCAGCAGCCTCGGTGTGTTGCTGAATATCATTACCTGTCCGGTACTGTCTTGTGTCTTTGTGGGTAACACATGCAAACCGTCGGCTTGTAGGTCGTTTACCCGGATTTTAAGCAGGTCGCTTTTCCTTATGGCAGTCAGATATGCCAGTTCGATAATGCAGGCCATTTGCTCGCTGGCCTCACTCATTAATAACTTCAGTTCCTCGTCAGTAATATACCGGGTGCGTTTCTTCTCGGTATTTCTGCGAACACCGGTACAAGGGTTGAATTTGCACCAACCCCAGCGCATGGCATAGCTGAACATCGATGACAGGAAGGTGATTTCCCGATTCGCCGCTACCTTGCTTTCCCGCTGATCAAGATACGCGGCAATGTGGTGAGGTTCGACGTCAGATAGGAGCACGGGTCCAAACACCTGCTTGAGTTTCTTACTCTGCCGGGTCCGTTCATCCTGGGTCTTTAGGGCGAGCTTAGGCAGTATCTCAAGCACATACCGGTCAATCATGTGGTTGGCTGTGGACCCTGTCTTCTGTGAGGCGCCTTCGCGTTCAGCCCAGATTCTGAGTGCATCCGCATAGTTATCAGCGAGGCGAATCCACTTTACTTTCCCGTCAATGAAAAGTGTGTGGTAGTACACGCCACGCTTTTCTTGCATTCGTGGCGGCAGGTGCTTTTTGTTTTTCCTTGGTCGTCCCATCACCGAAGCATACTCAATTTGTGTTTATTACTGCAAAGTCAGGTGCCGATTTCCTTGTTCTCGTTTTGCATTCAGGGCTTAACATCTTTCCTTCGACTTCCTTCAACAGCACTTTGGGGCGCCCCGCGGCGCTTATCTCGAATCGGTAGCCATGTTCAACCAGCCAGGCTATTTGATCACCTGACCTTTTTTTATCTGTCAAGTCAGCAAGTTGTTCAGACGTCAAGATCATGATGCACGGCCGGCAGCCTTCATACCTCATTACTGCGAGTGTTTTGGATACAGTTAATCTGCTTCGCGCTAAAAACATTACCACATCGAAAATTTGCCACGCAAAAGAAAATGTTTAGCAGATGGATAAATCCCTGATGAACTATGGTTGCTTTAATAAACGAGTCGGGGAAGGTTGCCCCTGCATTGATGGGATGATCTTGAAACAAGCAGTTAGTTATTACGATTATGTAGTTATACGTCTAAACCATCTCGCCCTTGAATACCACGACGCCACAGATCCGGGCGTTCTGCTTGACCTCGATGATGCGGTTCGGCCACTCGGGATTCAGGGCCTTGAGATACTGATGCCCGCCCTCGATGATCAGCTGTTTGAAGGTCGCCTCCGCGGTATCTTCCAGCATGACGACCACGTACTTACCGCTGACCGGCTCGACTTGGGGGTCGACGAAGATCAAGTCACCGTCGTGGAACTTGGGCTCCATGCTGATGCCATGCACCCGCAGGACATAGGTGTCCTGGCTGCAGGTTACCGGGCAGGGAAGCCACTCATCGCCGGCCTGCGGCTGGTAACCGTCGGCGATGTCCCTCCAGGCACCCGCTTGCACCCAGGAGATGACCGGGTGGAGGCTGCGAAGATCCGGGCCAAGGTGCACGTTGGCGTCCTTTGCGGCGAGGTTCGCTTGGCTCCATTCCGCCCGATGGGGTTCATCCATCCAGCCCGCGGTCTTGCCCATCCCCTGTTCCAGTTTCCCGGCCAGATCGTCACCGATGCCGCGGGGTGTGCCCCGTTGGGTCGGCATCCGGCGCCGGACCTGGCTGAGATAGGAACTGTTGGTGCCGACACGGCGCGCCAATTTGACGGCCGAACCGGCCTCGGCAATGAGAAGTTCGAGGTTATTCAGGCGGATTTGCTCCGGGAGGCGTGTCATGGCGTTGACTATAGCAGATAATTTAGCACATGGATAAATAAATTGTTGGTAGATTTGCTTGATGGCATGGATGCGCGCTGCTAAGGTGCGCCCGCATGAAGCTAAGGACCTTCTTGAAACGCGCCACCAAGCGCGAACGCACCGAGCTGGCGAGCGTCTGCAACCACTCCGTCGCCTACCTCTATCAGCTTGCCGGCCAGCATCGCCACGCCAGCCCCCAGCTGGCGACCCGCATCGAGCAGGTCAGCCGGCAGGTGGCGGCCCACTCCGGGGGACGGCTGGAACTCGTGCCGCGGGAAAGCCTCGTGCGCCATCCCGAAATTTTCGCCGGACTCCTCGGAGGCTAATCGATGGCCCGGAAAGCACCGCTACCACCCACCGCTGTCGTCGGTACCGCCGCATGGTTGAAGACAGTGCAGCGTCCGCTCCCCGCAGCGTCGACATCGCCCGCATCCAGCCCTACGAACGCAACCCGCGGCAGGGCCGCAATCCCGAATACGACCGGATCAAGGATTCGATCCGCAGCCAGGGTTTGGATCAACCGTTGGTGATTACGCAACGGCCCGGCGCCACCGACTATATCGTGCATGCCGGCGGCAATACGCGCCTGCTGATTCTGAAAGAACTGTATGAGGAAACCGGTGATGAACGGTTCGCGCGGATTCACGTGTGTGTTCAGGCCCTGGCGTCGTGAATCGGATGTGCTGCTCGCCCATCTGCGGGAAAACGACCTGCGCGGCAATCTCACCTTTATCGACAAGGCGCGGGCGGTCCTCGATGCAAGGCACGTGTTCGCCACGGAGCTGGGTGCTCAATGATATCCCTGCAGAAGGCTCGAGACCGAGCTTGGAAAAGCGGGATACCGCATCAGCAATACCAGCCTCTGTCTCATGGAATATGCCGTTGAGAGGTTGCTGGAGTTGATTCCACAGGCGCTCGAAGCGGGCATGGGAAGGCGGCAGATCGAGCGGATGCGGGCGCTGGAACGGGCGGCCAGGTCGCTTTGGCACGCCGATTGTTCGGGCGGTGACAGTGCGTTCGATGAGGTGTTCGCTGCGTTGTGCCGCCGTTACGACGGACCGGAGTGGGATACCGATCTCTTGCAGGTTGCCATCGAGACGGAGATTGCCGAGGAAGCCGAGACCAGCGTGCATACCATCCGCGTGGCGCTCGAGACCGAGATGAAAGGACGGGAAGTGGTTATCCCGGAGTTCGTGCCGATCAAAGAACCACCCCGATCCCGAACGACGTCAATGACGGTCGACGGAGAGCGCTCGGTGACATCGGACGAAGGGTCATACCGATGACGAGCCGATGACGGAGGATGGTTCACTACCATGAGCGGATGAACCGGGTTCAACCGGGCGGATGCAGCGCCCGTAGACCCGCGACCCACACTCACTCAACCACAGGAGCCATCGGGAATGACCCCGTTGCCGATGTTCCCGAATCCCTGATTGACGCCGGCCATTCCGCACCGACGGACCTGAAGTCCTTGCGCGGGCAGAGCCTGGACCTTGGCGGCACGCCTGGCGCAACGCAATGGCATCGGGGATCTGGTCGTGCCGTTGTCGGGCAAGGGACTCGGTTTTGTGTTGCGTGACGTACCCGACCCCGTCTTGGCGGATCAGCTCGACGAGGAGGCGCTGGCCCAGGTCTGCATGCTCTGGTGGCAGCTCGCCGCGTGTTCGGAAATGACGTATGCACCGCTTGCAGCCATCGTGCCCGCTGCTGCCGGCCGATTCCGTGCTCCGCCGTGCCCTGGAAGAGGAGGATGCCGAACTGCTCTTCAGCAGTATCTGGACGCTGGATCCCGGTCACACCGGCTATCGTCTGTGGCGTCCACTCCCTGACCGGGACTGGCGTGATCTGCTCACGCTCATGGATACCTACCGGCGTATCCGTCACCTGGCCGCCGAAACCGGTACGGCCATCTGGGAGTGACGGCGATGGAGGGGACCAAGGAAGCCGACCTGATCACGGCGGTACTGATGTACGCCATGCGCTGTCTGGCCGAGGGTGACCAGGCGGCGTTACGTCACATGAACTTCGGCATCAAAGAAATCGAGGCCCTGCGTGAGATGCGGGTCGCGGATCTCTACCGGATCGAATCCCTGCGTGCGCACTGCCTGGAGATTGCACTCAACCGGCAGGTGTACTGGCCCATGATCGAACATCTGAGCGAGCAGCGCGCGCTGGAAGACACGCTGCAGACGCTGATCGTGGCCGATGCCCCCCAGGAGATGATGCAGGTCTTGTTTGGGCTCAATCCGCGTGACTACACCCGGTTGCGCCGCCTCCTGTTAGTCGATCCCTCCATTGGCCGGCCACCCGAACTGGACGAGGCGAGTTCGCACCGGCTCTGGGACGCCTGGTCCAGTCGAGTAGACGGTGAGGAATCCGGGTTACTGACACCGGAACAGTATCTGGCGATCCAGGCGGAAACCGGCCTGTCGCTGCGCGCCATCTGGGGCCTGACGCAACGCTGGGCGCAGTACGGCAACCTGAACGGTCCGCTCGATGAGGAGGCTGTGCCCTCCGGGAACCCATGAATGAAGTCCCCGTCCCCCTGCGCTCGGAGACGCTCGCCCTCGATACCCTGATCCGGGCGGTCATCGCCAGGACCGAGGCCTCCGCCGGCCAGGGTCCGACGGACCGCATGGTCTTCCTCGGGAACCGGCACCAGGCGTTTCCGACCGCGATGGTCAAAGACCCGGTGCTCGAACCGGTCGACAAGCTGGTGTGGATGGTCATTATGCTCGCGGCCGGCGAGACCGGTGGCAATACGGCGTTTCCCGGCCACGACGCCATCGGCCGGCTGGCCAATGTGTCCTCCCGCTCCACCATCGCCCGGGCCATCGCCATCCTGCGCGCCACCCGCTGGCTGACCCTGTGCGCCCAGGTACGCGGAGCCGGTGGCCGGTTTCACGGTCACGTCTATGCCCTGCATGACGAACCCCTGCCGCTCGCCGATGCGTTGCATCTCGATGCCCACTATATGGCGTTCCTGGGGCAGGCGACGGGTCATGGCCATGCCCGGGTCCGTGCCGTTGCCCAGGGTGTGCTCGATTCCATCGCTGAGGACCTTCAGGACGGCGAGGACCTTGTGTGCGCAACCCCACCCGATCGAGCGGCGGGTGCAAAGCCTGGTGGCCGAGCGCGGCGAGCGGCCGCGGCGTTTCTTCTCCTTCACCCACAAGGTGGTCAAGCAGTTGCGCACTGACGCACGCGGCAGCCAGAAAGGTGGCCTTCACCATGACCAAAATTCGAACACGGTGGAAAGCCGTGTGCAAAATTCGAGCGCGCAAAAATCGACACCGAGTAGTAGTAGTTATATAAATAAAACTACTACTACAACCCCAAGCGGGGAGCTGTCGAATTTTGTACTCACCGGGGAAAACCAGCAGCCCCTGGTCTACCCGGCACGGCTCTAGCGACAACCACCGTGAAATCGCCGCTCGCTATCTCAGCACGCTGGCCCCGGAACAGCGCCAACCCGTCCTCGATGAGCTGGAAGGCCGCTTGCGGGCGGAAGCGAAGGGCATGCAGCCGGTGTATGACGCGATCAGCTTCCTGCACTCGCTCTGTAAGCAGATGCGGCATGGGAAATTTCAGCCCAACCTGGGGATCAACGTACGAGAGGGACGCCGTGGAGAGGAAACGCCGGATCCAAAAGGGCTTGCGCCGAACGTGTCACCACCCGAGCGGCAGACCGCTGCGCAGCGGCAACGGCGAACGGCGGTCAGCCAGGCAGAGATTGCCAACATGCGGAAGCTGCTGGGTATGAGGGCGCCAACGGAAAATCAAGGCATTACCGACGAAAGTTAATCCCGATAGGGTGCTGCCCGGGGCAGCACCCCGACAGGATGCGCGAGGGTGTCGAATATCGACACCCCACGGGTTGAGCACTGCTACGACACATCAACACCTCAAGCACGCGTAATACCTCGTGCTGCGCGCTGAAAACGACGACGGTTACGAGAAGGGATTGTCACTTGGCAGTGCCACAGGCCATGGGCTCAATAGCGCCATGAATGCAGACAGATCCCTTTGCTGATCCAAACGCCCACGAATCTTGTCGAGCGATCCAGGCCAGCCGGAGAAGCCCGGCGCACTCCAGTGGTCAGGTCTGGTTAACCGTCCAGACAAGCCAGGCGCAGCAACTCATTCACGGTCGTGCGGGCACCCCCGATAAACCCGCCATCATCGGCCTGATCGGCTTTGCCGATCGGCTGCGGGTGATCTGGCTGGCGGCGCGGCGTGATGATCCCTATGCGGACTGGTGGCTCATCAAGGTTCATGAGGCCATCGAGGCCAACGAGACGTTTATCCGCCACCGACAGGTGGAACTGGACAAACACCTGGAACAGATGACCGGCATGGAGGTGAATGTGGCGGCGTCGCAGCACCCCTACCGGGTTCAACTGCAATTTGCCAACCCGTATGCCTACCGCGCTGCCCAGCTCGTGGCCAGCTACGACCAGCTGGTCTGCACGGCACTGACGGCCCGCCACATCGGGCTGCTGGATGGCGCGGCGTACGTGCAGGTGCAGCAGGCGTGCGCACGTAAGCTGCGCGCACTCTTCATGCTCCCCCAAGGCTACCGGTTGCTGAAGATTGATCGGGAAGCGGTGCGCAAGCAATCAGGCAAAAGTCACGAGGCCCGCCAGGCCATGGGCGAGGTGCCCGAGGCTATCCTGAGCGGCGAACGCCAGGCGCCCCTGGTACCACGCAAGGTGAAATTCCCATCTGCGGTTACCGGGCACGTCGGATTGCATCCCACATCACCGGCAACCCAGATGAAGACCTCCGAAGTCGAAAACCCCGACGGCTAGGGTGTCGGGTTTTCGCTGGCGAGTCGTCACACCGTTCGCATAATCCATTTCCAAGTCTGCTGCCAATGAGACCACACGTCGATGGCTAAGACGAAACCCGGGTACCGAGTCGTTATACAACTCGATCCCCGCGTGGCACTGGAGGCGATCCTCCTGAACCGGCTGGAACGTATTCCATTGAGCCGCCGGCAAGAGTGGCTGCGCGGACTGCTGGTGCAGGGGTTTCGTGCCGAGTGTCAGGCATTGCGCGGTGCGCCGGATAAGGCAAAGCACGCCGCCCGACAATGGCATTCACCAAACTGGCAGGACGGGTAAGGCACAAAAACCGTCGACTGCTGAGCCGCGCCGGGACGCTCTGTACTGACGGAATGCGCGCACGCCACGACGACCAGCAAACCCTTCGCCGCCCTGGGCAAGGTGATCGGGTAGGGCAGCCCGGCGACGTGATCGAAACGAACGAACCAGAGGACCCAACACACATGACCGACGCTTCCTCCATGACCCCCGTCCCGGTGGGCCTCGATGATGGCTATGCCTACACCAAGGTGGCGCTCCCGGACGGACGGCTGATCGTCATTCCCTCGCGCGCCCGCATTGGGCAGTCCGGGGTGACCTGGATTGACCCGAGCCAGCAGCGCATCTTCGAGTACGAGACGGAAGAGGCGGTGTACGCGGTCGGCGCCGTCGATGGCGCACCGACCCATTTCGAGGGCTATCCCGTGGTCGGGTCTCAACCGCGCCATCGTGCAACACGCGCTGCAACAGGCCGGCCTCGCGGGCCGGACCGTGCATGCCGTCTCCGGCCTGCCGGTCAGCGCCTTCTACCGCAAGAGCGGCGAACACCGGCAGGAAACCATTGCCAAAAAGCGCGACAGCCTCAAGCAGGCGGTTCGACCGCTGTCGGGTGCGCTGCCGGCCGGCATCGCCTTCCATGAGGTGATCCCGGAGGCGCTGGCCGCCTGGTATGACGATGTGATCGTCGAACAGGGCGATGGCGTCACCCTGGAGGCGGACCGTGTCGCCGTGCCGGTCGCGATCGTCGATATCGGCGGACGCACCACGGATTACGTGGTGGTCAAGAACCAGGGCATCCTGCATGGCTCGTCCGGTTCCCTGCAGTGCGGCATGCTGGACGTGAAACACATCGTCACCAACGGCATCCAGGAACGCTTCGATCTGGAGGTCGTGAGCGAACAGCTCGTCGCCCAGGCCGTTGAGAGCAAAATCGTGCGGCTGCGCGGCAAGGACCATGACATCGCGGCCCTGGTCGAGGCCGCCAAGCGCGAGGTGGTGGAACGCATCCACGCGGAAACCCGCCGGCAGTTGGGTCTCGGCGTGGAACTGGATCGCGTGCTGTTCGTGGGCGGCGGGACCGTCGCCCTGGCCGAGCATATCGCCAACTGGTTCCCGCATCAGGCCATCGCCGCCCACCCGGCCTTCGCCAATGCCCGCGGCATGCTGAAATACCTGCGCTATGTCTGCGAGGCCTCCGATGCGGCCTGAACGCATCAACCCTACCGGTTTTATCCGTGGTCACTGCGGTTCAGTGACAATCGAGGCACCGTCGGACCGTGCAATCGGTGCACAGCGGCAAGTTCTCAATCAATTGCCGTCGGTCCATCTTCAACGGACGGGAACCCGTTTCCCTTCCGATCACCCTGCCGGGGAAGCCCTCCCGCCAGGGAAGCGCTTGCTCCGGTTGACCTCAACCTGAAGGAGCAAGCGCTATGTCAACGAACGAAACCACCAAGTATTTCGATCTTCACACCACCGGACTCGGTTATCTCAACCGTATCCGGCAGGTGACGCCCAAGGACGGGAAACCGTTTCTGAGTGTCACCCTCGCGGCCCTGCGGGGCAGCGTCGACAACGCCCAGTACACGCCGTTCGAGTGTCGCGTGTCCGGCAAGCAGGCGCAGGAGGTCGTGCGTCAGCTGAAGCCTGCCGTCGAGGGCAAAGCGAAGGTGCTGCTCGGGTTCACGTTGAGTGATCTCTATGCGGAAGCCTTCACCTTCAAGAGCGGTGACAAGGCCGGCGAGACCGGTGTCAGCCTGAAGGCTCGGCTCCTGCGCATTGCCTGGGCCAAGGTCGACGGGCAGCCGTTCTATACCGCGCAAGACGACGCGGCGTAACTCCACCACCGGCCGGGTAACCCAGTTACCCGGCCACCTTCCAACCCAACGGGGGATCATCCCCCGGGGGACTGGTCTCCCACGTTACTTTGAGGAGATCAGTCATGAAGCAAGAGGAAGCAGTCAACGTAACGGAGGCGGAGGACCGGTTCACCGGTCTGAAGCCCTCGGAACTCAACGAACGGGAGAAGCGTTCCATCGTGACCCTGGCGACCAAGGTGCTGGCGTTCAAGTTTCGCGCCGGGTGTGTCTTTAGCAATCCGGACGAGACGCGAACCTACCTGCGGTTGAAGCTGGCAGACTACCGCAACGAAGTGTTCGGCAGTCTGTTTCTCGACAACCGGCACCGGATCATCGTCATGCGCGAGCTGTTCCAGGGCACCATCGACGGCGCCTCGGTCCATCCGCGGGTCG
This sequence comes from uncultured Gammaproteobacteria bacterium, assembly GCA_963773065.1. Lineage (GTDB taxonomy): Bacteria > Pseudomonadota > Gammaproteobacteria > UBA9214 > UBA9214 > CAVQCA01. The sequence goes on along the minus strand of CAVYZN010000015.1, from coordinate 1,817 downwards.
TGGTGCAACAGGCCCTGGAGGTGAACGCCGCCGCCCTGGTGTTCTTCCACAACCACCCCTCGGGGGTTGCGGAGCCCAGCCGCGCGGATGAGATGCTCACCCGCCGGTTGCGCGATGCCCTCGCGCTGGTCGATGTGCGGGTGCTCGACCACTTCGTGGTCTCGGGCGGCGAGTCTGTGTCGTTCGCCGAACGGGGACTTGCTCTGACCGTCGTCGATTCTTTTTACCCACCCTGCCGGGGAAGCCGTTTCTTCCCCGACAGGGAAGGAGGTGTGACCCGGTGTCATTTCCACAAAGGAGAACCACCATGTGTAATGCCTCAAATGAACACGCTGCCGAATCCTTTTTCGGTAACGTCATTTCCACCTACACCCGTGCTCAGGCCATCGAGGACGGTGTCCTGATCGACGCGGGTACCATGGCCAGGGAGGCCGGTTTCAAATGGCCGGTTGCTCTGACCACCGCCGCCTGGGCCGATTGCGTGGCCTGGTCCGAGGACGACAGTGATCACCAGGTCCCTCAGGATCAATCCGGGCGGTTGTGGGATGTGCTCTACATGGCCTCTCACGCCATTCGGAGCAGCAAGGAGTCCGGTGACCGGCTGTTGTTCCAGCTCTACCGGGTGCCGCGTGACGGGCATTCGACAGAAGCGGTGCTGGTCACGTTGAAACTCATCGTCGGACCGGGTGATGCCGGCGAGCCGGTGCTCACCATCCTGCTGCCGCATGAGGACTGAAGCAAGGTTCCCGTGCCGTTCTTTCAGCGCATCAAGTCGATGACTTGAGTGCATCGCCATCACCCATCGGGGAGACTCTCTCCCCGGTGGGTGATGGTCTCTCCAATTCACCAACCACAAGGAGATCATTATGAAATACGTTGTTCAATACACATTGCCTTACGTGCAGCGGGTCAGGGTCGGCATCGAGGCCGCCAGCTCGGATGAAGCCATCAGGAAGGCCGAGGCCTTGTTCGACCAGGGCGACATCATGCAGGACAGCGAGGAGGTACCGTTGCTGCTCGATGACTGTGAGGAGGGCGACAGCCCGCTGCACGTTACCGTCGAGCAGGAGCTGGCGGAGGATGAGCCCTGGCCAGAACCGTATGGGAACGTCAACACACATCACCAGCGTGAGGCGGCGTTTCAGGTGGGAAAGCTGCTGATCGAGGCATACCGTCGTGGCGAAGCACGCGGCGGCAGCATCGACTGGGATGAACTGGATCTGGCCTACCAGGCCGCACTTCAGGCAGCCTGCAACAATGAAGATCCGCCACGCATCAAAACCGGCAAGCGGTGTTCGCGCCTGGCCGTCGTGTTGGAAGGCGGCATCGTGCGATCAGTGATCACCGATCAACCCGAAGCCGCCCCGGCGGTCGCCGTCGTCGATTACGACGTCGATGGCTATGAGCCGGAGGATCTGTGCCACATCACGCAATCCGATGGCAGGCAGGCAAAAGCACGGGTCGTCGAGCCGTATATCGAGCCGGCCCGCATCGATCTGGATGAGGTATTCCGGCCCATCGAGTCGTAGTCAATTACAACGCCCCGCCATGTGCGGGGCTTTTTTTCAGGTGATGACGACCACCTACGGATTTGCCGGATACGGTCGGACCGTAAGTGGTTTGCCGCAGACACCTGCGCACGTATCGCTTCCGTACGACGAATTCTCCCCACCGATCTGATCGACAGCAACAGCCAGACTATTCTGTGATTTGGGCAGGAATGCCCTGCGACTACCCCATCCGGAATTGCCGGATACGGTGAACCCGGATGGGGTAGCTCTGAGCGCATGTCCGCATGCAGTGCCCGGACAGGCCAT
>CAVYZN010000014.1:0-200475 GCA_963773065.1 uncultured Gammaproteobacteria bacterium | reverse complement strand
GGTCGGACTCGAACCGCAGAGCTTCTTGCGTATCATGTACTCTCTCCTTTCGTTGGTTGTTTCACACTTCTGCTGCGCTATTGCTCGAACGCGAAGATGCGCTTCCAGTCGTTCTTCATGCTGATGACGATCCAGCCCTCTTCTTCGCCTCGTCGTACAGCGCCTGGGTGAACGTGCCGACCTTGGTGTCGGGCAGTCCCTGCGCCGGGCCGTAGGCGTACTCGCGCTTCGCGTCGTCGTGCAGCACCAGCATCGCCAGCCGCGCGCCGTCGCCGGCCTTGGTGTACTCCAGCATCTGCCGGTCGCCGGTCGAGTTGCCGAACGCGGCGTACGGGCCGCCGCCCGATCATCAGGTGAATGCCCTCGGGCTTGCCGGCGTTGTTGTCGTTCAGCAGCAGCTTGGGCTCCTTGGTCAGAAACGGCTTGCCGTCCTTGTCGTAGCCGTATTTGGTCCCGCCGGCGGTGCCGACCACCTGCTCGGGCGGAATGCCGTAGACCTGCTCGGCGTACACGCGCACGAAGTCCTGGCCGCCGCCGGTGACGATGTAGGTCTTGTAGCCGTTGGCGCGCAGGTACTTCAGCACTTCCTGCATCGGCTGATAGGTGAGCTCGGTGTACGGCCGTTTCCAGCGCGGATCCTTGGCCGTTGCGAGCCACTTCTTCACCTCGGCGTTGAACTCCTCGACCGTCATGCCGGTCAGCGTGGCGGCGAGGATCTTCAAGAGGTCCTCCATCGAGAGCTTCGCGATCGCCTCGCGGTTGCCGGACAGCACCGTCTTGAACGGCTCGACGTTCGCAGCTCCGGCTTCGCCTTGACCACCGCCGGGACGCGCTCCAGGCAGTACATCACCTGCGTGTACATCGGGTGCTCGACCCACAGCGTGCCGTCCTGGTCGAACGTGGCGATGCGCTCCGCCGGCGGCACGAACTTCGGGCTCGCCTGGTCGGTGGTCGCCTGCACGAAGTCGACGATCGCCTGCTTCGCGGGGCCGTCGTTCCAGGAAGGCAGCGGATCGGTCTGCGGCATCGGCCTGGACATGGCGCATGCGCCGAGGACGAGCAGCGGCGCCGAGCGCGAGGAAGCGGCGAGTGCAACGAAAAGAGTGCGAATGCGTTTCCATGCTTAGTGTCCTCCTGTAGAAAGCGGGCGGCCCTTCGGGCCGCCCGCGTCGTCACGATGCGGCCCGTCTGCCCGGTCATTGGCTCCCGTGGGCCGCCTTCTTCATTTGCTCCAGGATGCCGCTCAGGTTGTAGCTCGCCGGATCCTGCAGCGGCGGGAACTCCTGTAGGACATCGAGCTCCTTCATCCACAGCAGCTGGCCGATGGGCAGCATGTTCCAGTTGTAGAGATAAGCGGTCATCGGCGCGGCCAGCGCACCGCCGATGGCCATTGACCGACTTCTGGATCGTCCAACCCGCCCGCGATCTCGAACGGATCGCGCTTGATGTTGTGGATCTGCGTCCAGTGATAGGTCACCGTCGACCCCATCGCGCCGAGCGGGTTGGTGCCCGCCATCGTGTAATAGATCTTCCAGTTCTTGTACCGCACCGCCGACGGTGTCGCGCCGGAGTAGTAGAAGAAGTCGTCGCGCGCCGACTTCTCCGACTTGCCTTCGAGGTAGTCGCGCTGGTCCACGCCGTCGAGCGTCGTCTTGACGATGCCGGGATACTTGCCCGCTTCGATCTGCTTCTTCAGCCCGTCGCCCTTGGGGCCGCCGGCGATGTCGACGAACGTCGGCAGCCAGTCCAGGGACGCAAACATCTCTTTCTTGATCGTGCCCGGCTTGATGTGGCCCGGCCAGCGGACGACCAGCGGAGCGCGCATGCCGCCTTCCCAGGTGGTCAGCTTCCCGCCCTTGAACGGCGTGATGCCGCCGTCGGGGAAGGTGATGACCTCGGCGCCGTTGTCGGTGGTGAAGACGACGATGGTGTTGTCGAGCTGGCCCATGTCCTCGAGCTTCTTCAGCACGAGCCGATGTTGTCGTCCATCTGCTTCATGCCGGCTTCGTTGATGCCCCAGTCCTTGCCGCCCTTGTTCGCCCACCATGTCCAGGTACTTCGGCCGACAGCATGGTCGTGATGTGCATGCGCGCTGGGTTGTACCAGACGAAGAAGGGCTTGTTGGTCTTCTTCGGGTCGTTGCGGTCGAGGAAGTCGATGACCTGGGCGGAGATCTCCTCGTCCACCGTCTTCGAGCGCTCCAGCGTCAGCGGGCCTTCGTCCTTGCAGCTCTGGTTCGCTTCCGTGCCGTCGGAGGACGTGCACGCAGATCACCGGGCGCGGCGGCGTCAAGCAGATCGTGGTTTTTGGATCCACGGCGCCGGGGACCTCGGGCAGGCCGGGGATCGGCGCGTTCTTGCACGGCGGCGCGACGCCCTGCACGAGTCGGGGTCTTGTTGATGTCGGGGAAGCTCACCTGCTGCATCGCGTCGAGGTGGTACAGGTAGCCCCAGAATTCCTGGAAGCCGTGCGCCGTCGGCAGCGCATCGGGATGGTCGCCCAGGTGGTTCTTGCCGAACTCGCCGGTGGTGTAGCCGAGATCGTGCAGGAACTTGGCGAGCGCCGGCGTGCCGGGTCGCAGGTAGGACGGGCTGCCGGGCAGTTGCGGCGGGATCATGCCCGTGCGCAGCGGATGCATGCCGGTGAAGAAGGCGTTGCGCCCGGAGGTGCAGCTCTGCTCGGCGTAGTAGTCCGTGAAGATCGCGCCCTCGTTGCCGATGCGGTCGATGTTGGGCGTTTCCCCCACCATCAGGCCGCGGTGGTAGATGCTCGGCTGCATCCAGCCGATGTCGTCGCCCATGATGAACAGGATGTTGGGCTTCTCGGCGGTCGCCTGCGCCAGCGCCGCGGCGGAACCGAAGAGCCCGAGGGTGAGGGCGGACAGAACGAAAGACACGAAACGGATGATACGACTCATGAGATAACTCCTGTCTGTTTGTTGGTTAATCGAGTTAGTTGAGCGAAGCCGAGCTGGTTTCGTTCACCGAGGGAACGGCTGGTGACACACGGACCCGCGCGTGTGACATCGGTTGTGACGCCCCCCTCTGTTCGCCATCCGATAGGCGACTTGCGTATGTGGACCGCATTACGCCTTCTTCCAGTGGAGAATAGTCTATCAGGGGTGAATAGCAAGGCTGGGAAAAACGGTACGTAAAGCAATTTCTCCGATTTGAAACACAGTGGACACGGTGTATAAGGGAGTTTTCCACGGGGCCGTTGCCATCGTGGTGTCTCGCAGAAGCGGGTGATCATGAGTTCCGTCACAATCAGCTTGATCGTGTTCGCGTGCGTTTTTGGTGGGGCGCTGCTCGGCATTTTTCTTCACGCCGTTCTGCCCCAGCATCATCTGAGCGCCGATACCAAGGATGTCGTCAAGCTGGGAATGGGACTGGTCGGGACGATGGCCGCCCTTGTCCTGGGCCTGCTGGTCGCCTCGGCCAAGGGTTCCTACGACGCGCAAAGCGCGGAACTGACACAGATGTCCGCCAACGTCGCCTTGCTCGACCGCATTATGGCCGTGTACGGACCGGAGACGAAGGAGACGCGTGCTCTGCTGCGCGGCGCTGTTGCCCGCCTTCACGATCAGTTGTGGTCGAAAGACGACTCTTCCCCAATGGCGACGCCGCCCGCCGGCGGCGAAATTTTCTACGAAAAAATCCAGGGGCTCTCGCCGAAAAACGACGCGCAACGCTCGCTTCAGAGCCAGGCGTTGAGTCTCGCGATGGATCTTGGAAAAACGCGCTGGTTGATGTACGAACAGACGGCTACCTCAGTTTCCATACCGATGCTGGTCGTGCTGGTACTCTGGCTCACTTTCATTTTCATCAGTTTCGGCCTCTTCGCCCCTTTCAACGGGACCGTGGTCTCAAGCTTGTTCGTCTCCGCGCTGTCGGTGTCCGGCGCAATCTTCCTGATCCTGGAGATGTACAATCCTTATGCAGGACTGATTCAGATCTCCAGCGCCCCGCTGCGCGCCGCCCTCGCGCATCTCGGCCAGTAGGACCGAGTGTCGGGTTCCGGCCAACGAAAAGGATCAGCCCGTTGGGTGAAGTGGATTGATCAGAGACTTGCGCAATGGCAGGCGCGCCGGGCGTTAGATCACGGCCATCCCGGGGTCAGTTCTTGCCCGACTGCTGGTCGCTCCCGGCTTCCTGCCTCTCGCGACACTTGTACTTCCTTGTACATCGACCCAGCGACCGCGATGCCGAAACATCGCCCCGCGGTTTGAAGGCCGGGCAAGAGAGGGTCATTGCGCTTGCAGCTTCTTCTGCACCAAGGCCTCGGCGTCCGGGGCCAGAAGGATCTTCCTGGTCAGCACGGCGTTGGCCTGAATGACCCGGGCGATGCACCCCGTCCAGCCGGTCTGGTGGCTGGCGCCGATGCCCGCGCCGCTGTCGCCGTGGAAGTACTCGTAGAACAGCACCAGGTCCCGCCAGTGGGGATCGTCCTGGAATTTCCTGGCGGCGCCGTACACGGGACGCCGGCCGTCGGCGCCGCGCAGGAATGTGCGGGTCAACCGCTCGCCGAGCTCATGGGCGACTTCGAGTAGCGTCATCATGTGCCCGGAGCCGGTCGGGCATTCGACCTTGAAGTCGTCGCCGAAGTAGGCGTACAGGCGATACAGCGCGGTCAAGAGCAGGAAGTTGACCGGCATCCACACCGGGCCGCGCCAGTTGGAGTTGCCGCCGAACATGCCCGAGTCGGAATCGCCGGGCAGGTACGCCACCCGGTACTCCTGTCCGCCGACGCGGAAGACGAAAGGATGCTCCCGGTGGTAGCGGGAGAGTGCGCGAATGCCGTAGGGGCCGAAGAACTCGTTCTCGTCCAGCATGCGCGCCAGGATGCGGCGGAGCTTGTGCTCGTCGACGATCGACAGCATCCGGCGGTTGGCGACGCCCGGCTGGGTCGGCATGTGGATGCCGGCGCACAATTCGGGGTGGCGGCGGATGAAGGCGCGCATCCGTTCCCGCACCCGTGGCATCCTGTCGAGTATGTCCTCTTCGAATACCGCCACCGCCGCCAGCGGCAACAGGCCCACCATCGAGCGAACCTTGAGGCGCGTGGCCGAGCCGTCGGGCAGGCGCAGGACGTCGTAGAAGAAGCCGTCTTCCTCGTCCCACATCTCGTTTTTGCTGTCGCCCAGCCGATCCATGGCGCCGGCGATGTAGAGGGTGTGCATAAAGAACTTCTCGACGATACTCCTCGTAGAGCGGGTCATGCAGGGCGAGTTCGACGGAAATACGCAGCATCTGTTGACTGAAGAAGACCATCCATGCCGTGCCGTCCGCCTGGTCGAGGTAGCCGCCGGTCGGCAAGGGCGCCGAGCGGTCGAACACGCCGATGTTGTCGAGGCCGAGGAAGCCGCCTTCGAAGCAATTGTTGCCGGCCCGGTCCTTGCGGTTGACCCACCACGTGAAGTTCACCAGCAGCTTGGAGAAGGCGTACTTGAGGAACTCGATATCGCCTTTTCCCTCATGACGCGCCTTATCGGACAGATAGTTCTGTATCGTCGCATACGCGTGCACGGGCGGATTGACGTCACCGAAGTTCCACTCGTAGGCCGGAATCTGCCCGTTCGGGTGCAGGTAGTCGTTGCGCAGCATCAGATCGAGCTGTTCCTTGGCGAAGTCGCCATCGACGATCATGAACGCGATCGTGTGGAAGGCCAGATCCCAGGCGGCGTACCAGGGATACTCCCACTTGTCCGGCATCGAGATGATGTCGTCGTTGAACATGTGGGGCCACTCGGCATTGCGCACCCGGCGGCGCTGCGCGACCGGTACCGCCGACCCGGCGCCGTGTTCAGCCAACCATGTGTCCAGGTCGTAGTAAAAGTACTGCTTGGACCACAGCATGCCGGCGAGCGCCTGGCGCATCACCCTGGCGCGGTCCTCGTCCGTCTTGACCGCGGCGGGCATGACCGCGGCATAGAACTCGTCGGCCTCCTTGCGCCGCGTCTCGAAGACCGCATCGAAGTCGCCGAACGGCTTGGCCGGCGCCTTCGGCGTCGCGCGTATCAGGCGCAAGCGGATGACGTGCGCTTCGCCGGCACCGACGTTGATCTGGTAATGAGCCGCCGCCTTCGTTCCTTCCTGGGCCGGGTTCACCGCCCGCGTATCACCATGAACAACGAAATTGTTGATGCCATCCTTCACGTAGGGCGAGGCGTTCGCCGTTCCAAAGAGGCGGGCGTTGTTGGTCTCGTTCTCCGTGAACAGGAGCGGCGCCTCGCCCTCACAGTAGAGGAGGTAGTCCTCCAGGGATTCCTGAAACAGCGGATCGGTGTGGTGGGCGTGGATGACGGCATGGCCCTTGGCGCCGTGTCTTTTTCAGCACCGGCTTCGAGCCGCCCCCCGCCCACGACCAGGTGTTGCGGAACCACAGCGTGGGGAGAACATGCAGGGTGGCCGCCGCGGGGCCGCGGTTGCAGACGGTGATCTTGATCAGCATATCCTCGGGCGCCGCCTTCGCGTATTCCACGAAGACATCGAAGTAGCGATCCGCATCGAATACGCCGGTATCGAGAAGCTCGTATTCGGGTTCGTGTCGACCGCGCCGGCGATTTGTCTCCACCAGATCGCTGTAAGGGAACGCGGTCTGCGGATACTTATACAGATATTTCATGTACGAATGGGTCGGCGTCGAGTCGAGGTAGAAGTAATACTCCTTGACGTCTTCCCCGTGGTTGCCCTCGCTGTTGGCGAGCCCGAACAAGCGTTCTTTCAGGATCGGATCCTTGCCGTTCCACAGCGCCGGCGCAAAACACAGGATCTGATGGTCGTCGCAGATGCCGCCCAGTCCGTCCTCGCCCCAATGATAGGCGCGCGAGCGCGCCTGATCGTGCGTGAAATAGTTCCAGGCGTCGCCGTTGTCGCTGTAGTCCTCGCGCACCGTGCCCCATTGCCGCTCGCTCAGGTAGGGCCCCCACTTTTTCCATGGGAGCGACTTTTCACGCGCTTCCTGAAGCCGTTCCTGCTCCTTGCTCATAAGGTCTGACTCCCAATAACGAATATTCCGCGCGCCGATAGGCGCGCAGGATGCGTTTCCGCTAACCCGGCTACGAGGGGATTGCCGTCCCGAAACCGAAGTCGTGTGCATGCCCGTAACCGTCGCCGGCCCGCTACACGTCCGCTCCTACACTCTGCGGCGTCATGTTATGTCGTGACCGCCATGCCTGCAAGATGCGATTCCATGGTAATCATGATTTCACTAACTAATGAACACGCCTATTGCGCCGGGATGGTGATCAACGGCAGATTCTCGTTGCCGCCGGTTTCCGCGAGCGCGAAGAAAAACATGACCGCCGTGAGCGCGCGTTTCGTTTGCCAGTCGCCGTCGTCAATCCAGAACCAGTGGTCGCGGTAACGCACGGCGGCGAAGGCGGCGGCCGGCTTGTCCTTGCCGCTGTGAATCCGCACCTTGTTCCGCCGGTTCTCCGGGGCGGAGTTTTCAAAAGCCGGCATGGCGCTGTGTTCCTTCAGGTGGACCTCCGGTACGTCCAGGTAGCTCGCGAAGGCTCCCATGATCTGCAGCATCGAGCGGCTGTTCACGGCCAGTTCGTTTTCCGCCCCGCGCACCGGCGAATAGACGAGGACGAACTTCTGCAGGTCGGGGGGCAGCTTGAGCAACCGCCGGACTTCAGCCGATTTCTCCACGATGTCAGCGGACACGTCATCGCGCCGGAAGAACAGCACGGCGGTCGAGACTTTGGACTTGTCCTCCTCCACGCGCATCCCGACCGCGCCGGCAGCCTGCACTTCGCGAATCAACTCAAGCGCGCGCACAAACTCCGGGTCCGCTTCCCGCACCGTGCCGCCCACTGTCGAACGATTGCGAACGCCGTTGAGCGACTCGACGGTCAGACCCAGGATAAAGTCCGCCGCATAACCTGCCTGGAGCATGAAGAAAATGTTCTTCGGATCAATCGGCGTTAAGAGTCCCCGCAAAAACTTCTCCCCGGTCAGCGGCACATAGGTGATGGTGGGCCGGTCGGTGTAGATGGCTTGCGCGCTTGCCGACACGAAATCGCCCTGGACCGCCGTTTCGGACGAGACGGTGCGACCGACGTCCACACCGGTCGCCAACGAGTAGCCGCTGACGATGGACGACACTTCCACGAAGACCGGCAAGTCCATGTAGCGCAGCTTGACGATGTTCAAAAGCGTTTGCTGCTTCCACGAATCGGAGATCGCGGAGCTGTAATCGAAACGGTCCACCGGAATGGTTCCGGGGCCGAGATGTGCGCAACCAGTGAGCAGCGCCGCCGCCCCACCCCACAGGCAAAGCTTCGTTGCAGCGAGGCCAGGGAAGCCGCGCGCGGCGGCGAGGAGATTTTGTGTGCGGGTGGTTTTCATCATCGTGCTTCCTTATCTCTCCACGTGTCACCCGCACGGGAGCGCCATCATTTTGTTCCCGTTGCGGCGGCATCGTCCGGCGGGGCGAATCCGGGCGGCGTCTTCATCCACGGGTATCCCTTTACCGCGAGATCATAGCCCACGTCGTAAAGCGCGCGCATGTATGTGTTGTCGAACTCTTCCTTGTGGGGGACGTTGAAGCTGGACGGAATGAAGGCCAGGTTGAAATCGACGCCGTCGCGCTGGGCGGTGGCGTAGATGCGGTAGAGGTCGCCGATGCCCTGGTTGTGGATCAACGAGGCGATCGCGCGCCCGGCGATGCTCATCGTATTGCGCTCGACCTGCGCCCAGTCCGGGTCCAGCCTCGCGTTGCGTATCACGTAGAGCCTGCGCTCGCGGGTAACCCCGCTTGCCGCCGACATCGCCCTGATGTGGAGTGACGGAGGATAAGCGAACACCTGCGCCATGGTGCCGCCGTCGACGTGCATTTCCTGGTAGCGCTTGCCGCCGGCCTCCACATCGATCAGCACCGGCGGGAACCCCCCCGGAATGGAGGCGGAAGCGATCATGACGCTAATGAACAGCTCCAATGCCTTGGGACCGCCGTAGGTCGCGATTTTTCCCATGTCCCAGATGATGCCGCGGCGCGCATCCAGGTCGGCGGTGGCGATCAACAGAAAGCGGCCCTTCGCGTACTCCGCGGCGATCGCCTTCAGCAGATCCGCGTTCACGGATTTGCGCGTCAGATTCCACAACGGTGTGCTGTCCGCCATCGCGTCGCCGAGGACGCCACCGATCAGGCTGCGCGGCTCGATAATGTCTTTCGGCGAGATGGTGGTATAGACCTCCTTCAGCGTCGCATCGTACTTTGGCCCGAGAAAGGCGAACGGCGCAATCAGCGCGCCGGTGCTGATGCCGGTGACGAGCTTGAACTCGGGCCGCGTCCCCGCTGCCGTCCAGCCGTTGAGCAAGCCCGCCGTGTAGGCGCCGTTGTCGCCGCCCCCGGAAATGGCCAGAAAGGCCGCGGGCGGCAGGGGCCCCGTGTGTCCCTGCTTCGCCAGGTATTCCTGTTCTTTACGGAACGAGTCGAGCGCGCTTCTGGCGAGCTCGCTCATGTCCCCTCCGCCGACGTAACGCACCCCGGGCATTCCCGGGATTTCGGCTTGCGCGGTCAACGCGTGAGGCACCGCTTCCAGCCGTGTCGGCGCCGTCGCGCAGCCGTGAATAAGCAGAAGCGCGGCCGCACTCAAGACGATTTTCGGTAACCAGCTCATAGTCTGCTTCATCGGATACTCTCCCGTGGTTGTATGCCGGTCTGCGCTGCCGCGCGCGTGACTCTGCATCGTCGTCCTGCGCGCACTCATCGTCTTCGCGGCAAAAATCAAGGCGTACGAACTAAGGTTCCCTAGAACAATACGCCGACCAGCGTTTTCAGCAGTTCTTCCAGCGGCATCATGGTGAGTGCCAGCGGCACGATCGGCGCGAGTGTCGCGACCACGAGTCGGAGGACAGCCTCCTTCGTAACCGGCGCGAGTCGCATGGTCCGCACCACCTCGAGACTATTGCCCAGATCGGCGAGGGACTGGATGTCGCCGCTGCCCACCAACGGCTCATCGGCAGGCGCGCCGCCGCGCAGCCATTTGGCATCGAACTCGCGCACGTAACGCTCGGCCAGCGCGCCATATTCGCGATTGCCCGTCCGCTTCGCCTGAGCGAGCTGCGGCGTAAACACCAGCAGCGGGCCGATGACCACGCACAGCAGAAAGATGACCATGACGGCGATCTCGATCTTGAACTCGGGCAGTGCGGCCCCGAGGTAGAAAATGCGGTTGGCAAGATTCCCGGCAAGCAGTGCGCCGTGCGCGACCGCGAGCACGGCGAAGGCGTAGACCGTGCCGGAAAGGAATCCCAGGCCGCCGAGGCGATCCGGATGCGTGGGAACCAGGCTCAACTCGATGCGTGACACCTGCCAGAGAAAGCGCATCCAGATAAACAGCCGGAAATACCAGCGCAACAGCAGGAACTGGAAGATCGGCAGACTCACATAGCCAAACCACATCCCGGCGAGCGAGAGTTTCGTGCCCTCGACGGACGGTGTCGCGTACCACGTGGCCGCGTCGAGCGCCAGGTAGTGGCGCCAGACGATCAGGATACCGACGGCATACACGAAGGCGATCAGCAGCACCTCGGCGAGCACCGAATTGCGCAACCGAAACGCCGCCGCGATGGCGGCATTGAACCGCGTCATGGCGCTCTCGGGAATCAAATGCCGTTCCAGGAATTGCTGCAGCAGGGGACGCATGCGCCGGTGCACCACAAGCTCGGCAGCGATCAACAGGGGCATCGCCACCAGGAAGCGGACGTGAACTTCCACGTCCAGCAGGAAGGGTACGGCCACACTCCCGCCCAGCACCTGTCCTTCCAGAGTCGAGAGCACCAGGAGCGGCAGCCAGGCAAGCAGCGCGATGACGATGATGCGTTGGCGCACCAGCGTGAGCGCATCGTCGGACAGATGCGCCCGAAGCAGAAGCTGGAAGAGCGGCCCGCCCAGGACGAGCGAGAAGTCTTGCGGAGCCGGGAGCGAACCCAAACCGTCACTGGACTCTGATGTCCGGGATTTCATTTGCAGTCTCTCCGCGCGGAGGCAAAGCGCATGTCGTCAAGCGGGAAGGCGGATTTTCACTTATATTTCGCCAGCACTTCCTCCAGATCGACGGCGTTGATCTCGCCCCGGCGATAGGCGGCTAACCGGTCTTCGGCCTCTTTGGCCCATAGTCGATCCATACGCTCATCCGGTCGATCGAGGCTGGCCAGGATCTCATCCACCAATTCCATGCGCTCCTCCGGCAGCAACTTGGCTGCCTCGATGCCGAGCTTTTTAGTCGCTTCGCTCATCATGTCACCCTCATTCGACCCGGTTGCTAGCGGACGCGCGCCGCCGGATGGGGGACATCGGCCGGCGCCGGGCGGCCCTCTATCCCCTCGTTGACGCCTTCGCGCAGGCGTTCGTCCTGGTAGCGGTCGCCCACATAGCCATCATCGACAACGACGGGTTCCTGATCATCCCCGGCATCGCCGGAGTCCTGCTGATTCTCCGTGGTCGGCTGCACGAGTGGCTGCTGTTGCTCGGCCGGGGAATTCTCCACGGGGATTTCATTGCTCTGCGTTTCCAGGTTCTGTTCAGTCTCGATGCTTTGCTGCTGCTGCGCGGGCGTGGGGCCGGGCTGTAACTCGATCGTCTGGGTTTCAACGCCCTGCGCCGGTGGCGTATTGGAAAAGGTGACATTGCCCTCCGCGTCGACCGATTTGTATACCGTTTCGGCCACGGCGGTATCGAGCAGCGGACCCGCGCTCAGGGTGATGGCTGTCAGGCACAGCAGTTTAGGGAAGTTTTTTCTCAGACATGTCATGGTTAAACCCTCAGGTTGTTAGCAGGAGAACGCTCACGTTCGGCATGGGTGTGCTGTCTTAAAAATACGCCACTAGGGGGCGAATCAGTCTTCCCCGTCCGAAAATCCGGCCTGCGCTGACTGTCGGTTGCAACCGCAACGCCGACCGGGCATAAAAGTCACCATCAACACTATAACCCAAGCCGCCACCCGAAGCCCGCGCGGAGTGATGATTGAATCTTGCAGGAGGTAGGCAACCCGGAGGCACACCCGATGGACCGCAATCCGGGACCTGCCGCCAAAACTCGGATATAGATGCCCGACGGCTGTATCCGGGTACGACGTTCATGGATTTTTTGGACCCAGTGGCGCATCCTTTACGGGATGCAATATACACCCCGCCCACACAAGGACAGGAAAGCGTATGACAAACCGGCTTGTTCATTATCTCATCCTTGTACTTCTCAGCGGCTGCGCGTCCAGCGGCATCATCAATCAGCCGCCGATTCCCAACACGCAGTCCGCCTCGGCGAACATCAGGATACACAAGGATGTGGCCGACGGCTTGCTGCATGACCTGACGTTCACCATCAATGATGAACCGATCTACCGTTTCGGAGACACGAACGACTTCACCTTTGTCATGGACCCGGGCGAATACCTGTTCGGCTACCTGCGCGGGGGCAAACGCTGCAGCACCGTCGTCGATATCGATGCCGGCGGGTTCTATGTCTTCGATCTGAAGCCGGACTGCGTCATCGAACTGGAGAAGGAATAGCAGTACATCGCATCAGCCGCTCCTGCTCCGCCTGTTCCACTCCGGGTAGAGCGGCGCCAATCCGCCGGTCGCGGATGACGGCTCCGCCGCCTTCTTCTCGACACCCTGTCTGAAGGTTTGCCCCAGCGCCGCGCCATCCCAGACGGCGCCACCGGGTGCGTAGAGTGACTGATCGAGTCTGCGGATTTCGGTCGCACCGCTCTTTAGGCGGGAGGCGATCGCGCCCAGATTGCGCGGTGGATTGTCCGGCCACTCGGCTGCGGCCCACTCCAGCAAGGCCCGGGCGGCGGCGCGTGCATCGTTGCCATCACAGGCCTGCTGCAAGGCGAGTTTTGCCGCAGCAGGATCCGGCGCAGGAGCGGGAGCCGCTGCGGCCGGTTTCACGGCCACGGGGGCGGCGGCGAGCGGCGGGTTGCGTTTGGAGCGACGCCATAAGTATAACGAAGCCAACACTAGCAGTCCGCACGCGCCCGTCAGCCAGGGCCACACAGGCCCGAGGCCGGCGCTCCGATCCGCCGCCGGGGTATTATGATGCCCCACCGGCTGAACGGTCACCGGCTGCACCAGCGGTTTGGCCACAGGCGCGGGGGTCTGGACAGGGGGTGTATCCTGAACACCGTCCGCGCCAGGCAGGACTTCCACGTTCCAGGGCGGCAGTTCGGCGACCCGCTCCTTGCCCGCATCGACATCCCACCAGCTCAGGCGAATCTCCGGCAGGGTGATCCTGCCCGTTTGCGTCGGGACAAACGCAAACGACTGCTCGCTGTGGCCATAGACCACGGCGCCATCGCTGCGGCTCTCCCGCACCGGCTGTTCGGGATACACCCGCACGTTTGCGATCCCGGCCATCGGTATCCCGGGCAGTTGGGAGGCAGCCAGACCCTTGGCGTCGATGCCGATGGTGCGGGTCACGGGTTCACCGGCCCGGAACTCCGGCGGCTGTTCGGCCCAACTGTCATGCAGCACCAGATCCTCGGCCGGCAGCCAGTTCGCGCCGGAATACGCCGCCGGCCGCGGCTTCACTTCCACGGTGACCGAGTCGCTGATCGCGTGCACGCGTTTGCCGGGATCGCCGAACGAATTGCCGAAAAAGCCACCATTCCCGAAGGGATCGCGTCCGAGGAACTGCTCCATCATGGCATCCATGCGCCCGAACGGACTGCGCGGCGCGGCTCCCGTCGCCACGCGTCCCGTGAAGGTGACCGGCGGGATGGTGCACGAGCCGCTCTGCTCCGGGAAGATCGCGTAGTTGCGCTCGATGACCTGGTAGCGTTGTCCGTTCACCGTGGTTTGATAACGCCTGCCCTCGCCGAGGCGTTCCACCACCGCGTGCTCCGGCTCGGGGTCGCCGAGCGACCCGTCGATGAGCGGCAGGCTGTAATAAAGCCGCGCGGTGTACTGAATCTGCTGCTGCACGAAAGTCGGGGCATCGCGCGGCTGCACCTCGGTCTCCAGATACAGCGGACTCCCGGGCTGGCTGCCCACGGCCGCCGGCTGATCGGCGATCGTCAGGGTCAGGGGACGGGTCGTTTCCCCGCCCACCCGCAGCGCCGGTATCTCGATGCGGCCGGCATGCTTCGGCTCCAGTTCGACGTGCAACTGGGCGCTGCTCGACATCCGGCCATTGATGACCTGCATCTGCTGGCTGGTGCTGGTGCCGAGGACGGTGAAATCCTTTTCCAGGGGAGACAGATCCGGACGACTGCCCTGGGATTGTTGCCCCTCGGCCTCGATGGTCAATGTGACGGTGTCCCCCGCGGTGATCGTGGCGCGATCCAGGGTTGCGCGCACGTCCGCCCACAGATTGGTCGTCAACAACGCCAGCAACAGCGACAAAACGAGCCGCGGTCCTGCCATTACCGATCTGCCGCGATCGCCCAAGGTGTGTATCCTGAACATAGGCTTACTCCAGCGGTTCCATAATCGATGTAGGGTGAGTTAGGCACGTTGTTTGCGCCGTAACCTACCGGATGCGTCGCCAGGCACCCGCTAACCGTTGTGTTGCTACGCAACGGTTGGGTGGGTTACGCAAAAAACGCTAACCACCCACATTCCGGCTTAAGTTAAGTGCCATTTTAATCACATCCTCAATCGTCCGGCAGTGCCTGGCGTTCCTGGCGGTTCACCATAAATTTAGCAGATTCACCAATCCTGGCTGCCGCCGCTGCCGGCATTCGCCGCACGCTGCCGGTACTGGTAGAGAAATTTGCGCCGCAGCAACCCGCCCGGATCGTCGGGGATGCGCCGCAACCACTGCTCCGTGGCCTGTTGCTCCTCGGTGGTCTGCGGGTCGGCCGCGGCCTGTACACCCGGGGATTCGGGGTTTTCCGCCGTTCCCTCCCCGGCCTGCCCTTGAGCGGCTTGTTGACGTGCCGCGTCCGGTGGTTCCGGGCGGTCCTGCGCGGCGGATGCCGCCTGCGCTTCGGGTCGGTATCCGGGTTTTCATCCGCCTTCTGCGCCAACGATTGCCCGGCGCCGGATGCGGATGTTTTATCCTCATCCCGTGGCCTTGACCCGGCTCCATCCTGCCCGTTCTGTTGCGCTGCGTTTGCTGCCGCGGCATCGGCATTGGTCTGGGCGTTCCGTTGAGCGTCATGGGCGGAATCGGTTGATGGCTTCGGCGCCTTGTCCGCCTGTGCGTCACCGCCGTTCGCAGACGGCGCGGCGGATTCATCCTGCCCCTGGCCGGTTTCCCGCGGCTTGCCCTCCGCGCCCTTCTCGGTCGAAGCATCACCACGGCCACCGTCCGGTTGCGCCGACGCCGACGGACTCTGCCCGGATTGTTGTCCCTGCTGCTGGTCCTGTTGTTGCTGCCCTTGCTGTTTGTCCTGTTGCTGCTGCTGTCCTGCTGTTTATCCTGCTGTTGCCTCTCCTGCTCCTGTTTCTCCTGCTGTCGCAGCAGCGCCTCGACCACCGCCTTGTTGTGCTGCGCATCCTCCATGTGCGGCTGCGCCGCCAGCGCCTGGTCGTAGGCGGCGATGGCCTCCTGGTAGCGGCCGAGCCGCGCGAGAGCATTGCCCTGATTGTAGGCGGCATCCGGACCGCCCGCCCCGGCGAAGGCCGCCAGCGCCTCCTCATACCGGCCGGCGCGGTACTGCGCCGTACCCCGTTGCCGCGGGTCCGCCGCCAGTTCCGCCGCCCGCGCATTCTCCCCCGCCGCGAGGGCCTGCGCGGCCTGCTGGTCGCGCCGCGTCCACAGATCATCCCAGGTCGAAGCCTTGGCCGGGTCCGGCGCCGTGACGGTTGCCGCGACCAGCAGGACCACGACCAGCAGCCAGCCGCGGCGAAACGCCAGGGCGGCGAGCGGCAGCAGCAGCACCGCGAGCCAGGGGCCGCGGGAGCGCCAGGCATCGGTCTTCAGTCCGGTCTGCTCCACTTTGGTATCGAGCCGCGGAACCAGCGGTGTCAGCAGCCCGTCGAGATCCGCGTCGTTGCCGGTGATGGTGGCGTAACGCCCGCCGCCGGCGTCGGCCAGCGCGCGCAGGGCCGGCGTATCGAGCCTCGGCACCACGATAGCGCCGGCGTCATCGCGCACGTAGCCGCCCGAGCCGTTCGACAGGGGCGCGCCCTCCTCCGTCCCCACGCCCAGCACCGACACGGTGTAGCCCTGGCGCTTGAGGTCCCCGGCCGCCTCGAGCGCCTGCCTGCCCTCGTAACCGTCGCCGATCAGCAGAATCTCGCCGCGACCGGCGCCCGCCTGCGCCAGCAGTTCTCCGGCCTTGCGCAGTCCCAGGTCGGCGCGGCTGCCCTGCACCGGCATGAGGCCGGGTTCGAGCGCCTTGAGCAGTTCCGCGATGGTGCCGGCATCATGGGTCAGGGGCGCGACCACGAAGGCATCGCCGGCGAAGGCCACCAGGCCGACCTGTCCCTCCCGGCTGCGCCTGAGCACGTCCTCGACCTTGTAGCGGGCGCGTTCCAGGCGCGATGGCTTGAGGTCGGGCGTTGCCATGGAGCGCGACAGGTCCAACACCACGACACGCGCCTCCTCGGTGCGAAACACCGGCTGCGGCTGCTTCTCCCATACCGGGTCGGCGAGCGCCATGACCGCGATCAGCCACCCCGCCGCGAGCAGCCACACCGGCAGGCGGGCGTTGGCCTGGTGCGGGCTGATCAACAGGTAGGGCAGCAGATTGGCATCGCAGACCCGGCGCCAGGCGCTGTCGATCGAGCCGGGTTTGCGCACCCGCCAGAGCAGCAACGCCAGGGGCAGCAGGGTCAGGAACCACTCAGGGCGCAGGAAATGAAACGTTTCAGGCATGACGCACCTCGATGCTCACGGCGCGGCGATGCAGACCGGCGACGCCCAGCGCCAGCAGCGCCGTAATGAGCAGCGCGCCCGAGAGCGGCCACGGATAAAGCTCATGGACCGGGCGAAAGGTCTCTTCGTCCTTGCTCACCGGTTCGAGTTGGTCGAGCAGGGCGTAGATCTTTTGCAGACTGCCGATGTCGCGGGCGCGGAAATACTGTCCCCCCGTTTTTTGTGCAATCGCGGTCAGGGCGGCCTCGTCGAGTTCGGTCGAGGGCACCCGCTGCGTCCCGAAAAACCCTTGCACCAGCATTTCATCCGCGCCCACGCCGATGGTGTAGATGCGCACGCCCTCGCGCGCCGCCAGATCGGCCGCCTTCAGGGGTTCCACGCTGCCGGAGGTGTTAGCGCCGTCGGTGAGCAGGATCAGCACGCGGTTCTCCGCGGGCCGCTCGCGCAGGCGCTTCACGGCCAGGCCGATGGCATCGCCGATCGCCGTGCTCTTGCCGGCCAGACCGATGGCCGACTCGTTGAGCAAGGTGCGCACCGTTTTCCGGTCGAAGGTGAGCGGCGTCTGCACATAGGCCTGATCGCCGAACAGGATCAGGCCCAGGCGATCGCCTTTGCGCTGCTCGATAAAATCACCGGCGACGGCCTTGACCGCCGTCAGCCGATCCGTCACCTGCCGTCCCAGTTGCATGTCCTCGGTCTCCATGCTGCCCGAGATATCGACCGCGAGCAGCAGGTCGCGTCCCGTTACCGGCAGGCGTACCGGGTTGCCGACGAACTGCGGCCGCGCCGCGGCGAAAACCAGCAGCACCCAGGCCAGCGCCGCCAGCAGCAGGCGCGGGCGGGATGCAGCAGCCGATCGCCTGCCCGCCGCGACACCGCTCAGGGCGGCGTAGAACGGAACCCGCAGCGCCGTGCCCGGCGCCTCGGGGGCCCGCGGCATGAGCCACGCGACCAGCAGGGGCAGCGGCAGGACGGCGAACAGCCAGGGCCAGGCGAAGTCAAGATTCATGCGGCGCTCCGAAATTCTTTCTGATCCAGGCGCGCGCCAGCAGCGTCAGCCCCTCGGGGTCGACCTCGACCCGGGCGGCATAGGGACCGGTGGCCAGCACCTGCCCCGCCCCGCGGCTGAAGCCGCCATCGCCTCCGGTCTCGTCGAGGAACCGGCACCAGTCGGCGCCGAACAGCGCGGCAACCTGCCCGCGCGGGAAGCGCCGCAGGGCGACGCGGCGCAGCAGCATCGACACCTCGGTGACGAAACCGACGGCCGCCTCCATGGAGTAGCCTGCGACCAGCGCATCGAGGGTAGAGAGCACCTGCCGGCGTTGCCGGCGCAATTTATAGCGCCGGTAAAGGTGCACCGAGACAGTGACCAGCAGACCGGCGAGGAGCGCGGCCGCGATCCACCAGCCCGGGGCGGGTGGCCAGAAATCGGGGAAGCGGCGGCGCGTGCACGTCGCGCAGATCGAGAACCGGTGCGCCCGTCGGGTTCATGCCGCCACCCCGACGGCGCCTGCTCCCGGGCGTGCCGCCATCGACAAGGCTGCCGCGCAGCCGCTCGACCACGTCGTCGGTGGTCGCGAGCCGGATCAGGGGCACCGCGCAGGCGCGCAGCAGTTCATCGACGGCCTGATGGTGCCGCGCGAAATAACGCTCATAGGCGTCCCGTTGCGCGCTTGCATGGGTATCCAGAACGGCGGTGCGGCTGCCGTCGCTGATGCCATAGCGTCCGGGCGGCGGGGAGTGTAGCTCCAGTGCATCATGGACCTGGCAGGCCACGACGTCGCTGTGCTGGCGCAGCCGCTGCAGGAGTACGCGCGTGTCGGCGTCGATCCCATAGAAATCACTCAGGATGAAGACCAGGCTGCCCGGACGCGCCACGCGCCGCAGCCGCCGCAACGCCTCGGTCAGGAGGCCCGGATGGTCCGGCTGGCGCATCCCCCGCACGGGGTCCGTCGCGCCGACCAGCGCGCGGATCAGGCGCAGCACACCGCGCTGGCCGCCGAGGGGACGCAGCTCCTGGTGCCGTCCATTGAACAGCAGCGCGCCGATACGGTCATGATGGCGCACGGCCGCCCAGCCGATCAGCGCGGCGGCGCGCGCGGCGACGACCGACTTGAAGGCGCCGCGCGTGCCGAAAAACATGCCGGGGTTAAGATCGACCATGACCACCACGGGACGTTCGCGCTCTTCCGTGTACAGCTTGACGTGGGGCTCGCCGGCGCGCGCCGTCACGCGCCAGTCCATGTTGCGGATATCGTCGCCCGCCTGGTAACCGCGCGATTCGAGGTAATCCATGCCGCGGCCGCGAAAGCGCGAGGCATGCGCGCCGGCGCTGATGCCAGAGTGCCGGCCGGCGGCTGCCCAGTCGCAGGTCACGCACGGCGAGCCGCAGCCGGATTAGTTCCCCGGCGGTGACGCGCACCCCCGCGTCCGGGGCCCCGCTCGCCGCCGGCGCTTCAATGCCGCCGCCGCGCCGGCGAAACAGCGTGCGCAGTGGCTTCATGTTCAGGTCACCGGCACGCGCTGCAGCAGTTCGCGGATGAAGACATCGGAGGTGATGCCTTCGGCTTCGGCCTCGAAGGACAGCAGGATGCGGTGGCGCAGGGTATCGAAGGCCATGGCCTGGATGTCCTCGGGCGAGACGTACTCCCGGCGCCTGAGCCAGGCGTGGGCGCGCGCGCAGCGGTCGAGCGCGATGGTGCCGCGCGGACTCGCGCCGTAGTTCACCCAGCGCCTGAGGTCATCGCCATAGGGCGCGGGATCGCGCGAGGCGAGCGTCAACTGCACCAGGTATTCCTCGACGGCCGGCGCCATGTGCAGCTCCAGCACTTCGCGTTGCGCGGTGAATACCTGCTCCTGAGTCAGCAGGACATCGGGGCGCTCGTTCTCGTGCCGGGCCGCGAACGGCCTGCCGGCGCGCGAGTTCGAGTATCCGCTTCTCCGTGCCGGCGCCCGGATAACCCACCCGCACATACATCAGGAAGCGGTCGAGTTGCGCCTCGGGCAAGGGGTAGGTGCCTTCGTGTTCGATCGGATTCTGGGTCGCCATGACCAGGAACAGGCCCGGCAGGCGGTAGGTCACCTGCCCGACCGTGATCTGGCGTTCGCCCATCGCCTCGAGCAGCGCGGATTGCACCTTGGCCGGCGCCCGGTTGATCTCGTCGGCGAGCACCAGGTTATGGAAGATCGGACCGCGCTGGAAGATGAACTCGCCGGTCTGCGGGCGATACACCTCGGTGCCGGTCAGGTCGCCGGGCAGCAAATCCGGCGTGAACTGCAGGCGGTGAAAATCGCCCTGGATGCGGCTCGCCAGTTCCTTGATGGCGGTGGTCTTCGCCAGGCCCGGCGCTCCTTCCACCAGCAGGTGGCCATCGGCCAGCAGGGCGATGAGCAGGTGTTCGATGAGTTGCGGCTGACCGATGATCCGGTCCTCCAGCTCGCTTCTCAGGCGTTCGAACGCCGCCTGGGCCGTGCTGCCCGGACAGCTCTCATACGGTAGTGCTGTTACGGTTGATTTTTCCATTTCCTACCTCGTCGATTTCACTGGGGTTTTGGGGCTAGAGTGTGACAACATTTCAGCCGGATTGGTTCGCGGTATCGGATACATTGTCCCAGTGGCGCCGGTGCATTACCATTTTGAACCTTCACCCGCCGACGGATTCACCCGCCCCGGCAGGCATTCACGATGACTGGAGAGATCTCGGAAATCACGCAGCACTTTCTGGCGGAGGTGGACAGGTTTGAACCGCTGCTGCTGAACTATGGCCTCCTCGTCATCATGGCGGCCGTTGCCGTGGAAGGATTCGGCATTCCCGCGCCCGGGCAGACGCTGCTGATCGTCGGCGCCGTGCTGGCGGCGCGCGGCAAATTCGATATCACCCTGCTGCTGGCGTCGGCCTGGTTCGCCACGGTCGCTGGCAATCTCATCGGCTACTACCTGGGCAGGCTGGGCGGTCGCAATCTGCTGGGCCGCCTGCCCATCAACCCGGCCCATTTCGAACGCATGGAATCGACTGTGCGCGCGTCATGGCCGCAAGCTGGTGCTGGTGGCGCGCTTCATCGACGGCGTGCGCCAGTTGAGCAATTTCCTCGTCGGCATTCTGCACATGCCGCCGGCCCTGTTCCTGTTGATGACCAGCCTGGGCGCGGCGCTGTGGGTCGGGGTGTGGGGTCTGGGCGCCTACCTGCTGGACAAGAACTTTCACGCGATTGCGATGGGTTTCAGGCAGCTCACGCCCTACAGTTGGGCGGCGACGCTGTTGCTGATACTGTTGTTGGGCATCTACCTCTTCCACAGGAACACTAACCGCAAGGCGGGCTAGCCATGGAAAGCAGGAAATCCAGCCTGATTCTGAAAATCGTCTTGCTTGGCTTGCTGCTCGCGCTGCTGGCGTATGTTTTCCATCCCGGGGTCGGGCTATCTCAATGTGACGATAAACGGCGAACCGGTGGCAGACCCGGTGGCGCGCATCGCCGCCGTTCCCATTTTTCTTGCCATTCTGCTGGTAACCGGCATTCTGGCCAGTCTGGTCGTTCTAGGTGTGGGCACCCTCCTGTTGATCGGCATCGTGCTGCTGGGTACGGCCGGAATCGCCGTGGCCGCCCCCTATTTCTGGCCGGTGCTGGTGATCGTCATCCTGGTAGTCAGTCTGACGTCACTGGGCGGCAAGGAGAAGAAATGATTCCGCCGTGCATGCCGTTTACACCCGCGCTAAAGGAAGCCGGGGAACCCGACGCTACATCATCCTGAGCGCCACGGTAATCGCGCGCCTTGCCGATAGATACCAACCAGATACCGGCCGCGGGCCCGCCACGGCATCCATGATCAGCAGGAATGTTCCGAGATGTCTTTAAATTGCTTGCCGGGTTGCATCTGCTATAGACTGCTAATGCCTTGATTACAGCCATCCTGAACAATCGTATCTCACCCCGCATCCGGGCATACATCCAATCCAGTCAAACACCATTCATCATGCGGCGCTATTTCCTGGCATTGATAGGCACCTTACCCCTTGCCGCTAACCTAGCGGCTGAAACCTTCCTGCTCCCCCCGGCGGATGTCGACGTGGTAGGACAGATCCAGTTTACCCATGCCAGCCGGGAGGAGACGCTGCTGGATATCGCCCGGCGGTATGACCTCGGCCAGAACGAAATCCTGCTGGCCAACCCGGAGGTGGATCGCTGGCTGCCCGAAGACGGGGCGCTGGTCACGCTCCCCAATCGCTACATCCTGCCCAGGGCGGAGCGTACCGGCCTGGTGCTCAACCTGCCGGAAATGCGCCTGTACTATTTTCCCAAGCCGGCGCGGGGCGAACCACGCGTCGTGATCACCCATCCGGTCAGCGTCGGGCGCATGGACTGGGTGACTCCCCTGGGGAAGACCCGGGTTCTTGCCAAGGACAAGGACCCGTCCTGGTATCCTACTGAGTCACTCAAGGAAGAACATGCCAGGGAAGGCGATATCCTGCCGGATGTGGTGCCGCCCGGTCCGGACAATCCGCTGGGAGCTTACGCCCTGCGCCTCGGATTTCCGGGCTATCTGATACACGGCACCAACAAACCCTTTGGCGTGGGCATGCGCGTCACCCACGGCTGCATACGCCTGTATCCGGAGGATATTGAAGCACTGTTTGGACAGGTTCCCGTCGGGACGCCGGTGCAACTGGTCAACCAGCCCATCAAGGTAGGCTGGCTGGCCGGGGCCCTGTTTATCGAGGTGCACCCCCCGCTGGATGAAGACCAGGACAAATACCAGGACATCATCAATGCCGCCTTCAACAGCATCGCGGATGCCATCGCCGGTGCGGGAAAGGACCAGGTGGCGCTCAGCGGCAGCGCCATTAAGGCCGCGGTTGAAGAACAAAGCGGCATACCCGTGATGATCACGAAGTAGCGAATCAGAAAATGCAAAGCCCCCGCGGGGGCTTTGCCGTTTCTGGCGTAACAGTAATTGCCGCTCCGCCAGGGCGCCACCGGTGGTGGGCCTGCGCAAGCGACACTCGGCTGTTACTTGTACATCGACTTCTTGAACATGCGGTCGATCTTCGTCGCCGTCTCATCGGAGGTAGCCTTCGCCTCATTCGCCGTACTCATGGCTTGCTGGGCCATGGCTTTGGCATCCGCGGCGTCCTTGGATGCCGCAGCCGCTTCCGCCTTGACCTGGCTTACCTCTGACTTCAGCGAATCCAGGTCGCCAGTCGTGGCACAACCGGTGAGTCCGGCATAGACACCCGCCACGGCAACAAGGGCCAACACACGTGACCGACTCTTAACAGATTCCTTCATTACTCTCTCCTTATAAGGATGAAATGACTTGACTGACACGACAGACAACTCCCCTTTAAGCTGCCACCCCTGCAGCCTATCCGGTGTGGGCAGCGACAGCTTGCAGCGTCGGTGCCATATGCTACCTGAACACTCTGCCAAGAAAAACAGCAATTTCGCTCCGCCCCAAGCCGTCTAGTGAATCTCGACCGGGGTTCCTATCTGGACCCAGCGCGCCAGGCGGTCGATCTGGTCATTGGTCAGCGCGATGCAGCCGCTGGTCCAGTTGTATTGCCCGTGTACTTTGGGATTCCCCGCGCCCGTGCCATGGATACCGATGAAACCACCGAGGGGAGTGTCCTGGGGTGGCCGCTTCCGCGCCTGAGCGGCGTGGCGGATCGCCTGCCACTGCTGCTCGGTGATTTCCCCGTCGAGCAGGGCGCGGTTCGCCCGTTCGAGATCGGGGTAATCCAGTCCCAGGAAGCGATGGTATTGGGACTCCCTGGGTATCCAGGCGATGGTAAAGCGTCCCAACGGGGTCCTGTTGTCACCTCTTTTCTTGAAATAGGTTTTGCCATAGCGCCCTATGGCAACATCCGCGAAGACGACCTGTACCTTCTCCCCCTTCATCACCGACAGGGTGGCATCCTGCGTATCCACCCGTATCCACACCCCGTCCGCGGCCGCGACATGGCATGCCCACAGCAGCAGCAAGCATCCCACCAGGGTCGGTAATCGGAATGACAGTCTCGGTTTCAACATCGCTAAGCACTTGACCGTCTGGTAGGTGCCGCTGCCTGAACCCACCCGAACTCTAATGTATAGTTCAGGACTATAGAATATCTATCTGATTGTACTGTTGTATTATCATTCATACAGGCAGGGAATACGAAACGAGTTCCGGTGCAGATAGGGGAAATAAGATTTATAACGGAAGACATCCGACGCCAGCGTATCATACCCGTTGCGGCATTACGGATGTGATTTTGCTTAGGCTTCGTTTCTGGAGCCACGTGCTGGGACACTATCCGGGATAGACTTTTCGAGACACGCCGTGAATACGTCCGCGTAGGCGCGTATGCCGCATATGGTCTTGGTACTTAGGACGTCTATGCATGGATAAGTCCGAATTTGTCCTCGATGATTCGATCATCTATCTGAACCATGCCGGTGTCTCTCCCTGGCCGCAACGCACCGCCGCCGCAGTCAAGGCATTTGCCCGGGAAAATGCCAGGGTAGGTTCCCGAAATTACGGCGCCTGGGTGGAAACGGAACACGCCCTCAAGGCGCAAATGCAACGCCTGATCAATGCCGCTTCCGGCGACGAGATCGCACTGCTCAAAAATACCTCCGAAGCGCTGTCGGTCGTTGCCTACGGCTTGTCGTGGAAGCCGGGTGATAACATCGTCATCACCAGCCAGGAGTTCCCTTCCAACCGGATTGTCTGGGAGTCGCTGGGGAAATCCGGTGTCGAGACGCGCGCCGCGGATCTGGACGGGGAGTCATCCCCCGAAGACGCCATCATCTCCCATATCGACCGCAACACCCGGCTGGTGTCGGTTAGCTCGGTGCAATATGCGACGGGACTAAAACTAGACCTGGAGAAAATCGGCGCCGCTTGCCGCGAGCACGGCGTCCTGTTCTGCGTGGACGCGATCCAGAGCCTGGGCGCCGTCGGATTCGACGTTCAGTCCTGCCAGGCCGATTTCGTCATGGCCGACGGACACAAATGGCTGATGGGACCAGAAGGTGTGGCGCTGTTTTACTGCCGCGCCGAAGTCATGGACCGGTTGGAACTGCGGCAGTACGGCTGGCACATGGTGGAAGATCATGGCAACTATGACACCATGGCATGGCGCATCGCCGCCACGGCC
Organism: uncultured Gammaproteobacteria bacterium; assembly: GCA_963773065.1. GTDB lineage: Bacteria > Pseudomonadota > Gammaproteobacteria > UBA9214 > UBA9214 > CAVQCA01. Next base: position 175,558 of record CAVYZN010000014.1, on the reverse strand, counting down.
CGGCGGTTCGAATGCGGCAGTCCCAATATGACGGGGATACACGCCTTGAATGCCAGCCTGTCGCTCATCCACGAGATCGGCATGCCGGCAATCGAGAAACGGGTCACGGAAAACACCCGCTATCTGATCGACTATTTCACCGCGCGCGGCGGTGAATTCCAGTTGCTCACGCCGCCGGAAGATCACAGGCATGCGGGTATCGTCACCTTTCGACCTCTGCACGAGCCCACCGGGGAACTTCATGAACGACTGCGCAATGAGCAAGTCATCTGCGCCCTGCGCGGCGCGCGGTATCCGTTTCTCGCCTCATTACTACACCCCCCGTGAGCAATTGGACCGGGTCCTGCGATTGCTGGAACCCTGATTCTCCCGCACAATCCGGAGCCTTGCGTCGTCATCTCCGCGCGGGTTGTGCCGGTATCCTTCACAAGACGGACGATCTCGTTGCATACTTCACGCACCGCGGCATCCGCGGACCCTTACTCAATCCAGGAGCACACATGAGCAAAGACAAAACCTCGTACACTTGCGAGGCTGTGATTACGCCCTTCGGCAAACGACTGCTGGTCATGTTCCTCGTCCTTACCCTGGCCGCCACGGCATGCACCACCAATCCCTATACCGGTGAACAACAGGCGAGCAAGACCGGCATGGGGGCCGGTATCGGCGCGGCCAGTGGAGCGCTCCTCGGCGCGATCGCCGGCGGCGGTAAACGCAAAAACGTGCTGATCGGGGCCGGCATCGGAGCTCTGGCTGGCGGCGGCGTGGGGTATTACATGGATAAGCAGGATAACGAGCTGCGCGCGCAACTGCAGAACACCGGTGTGAGCGTCACCCGCGACGGGGATAAAATCATCCTGAACATGCCGGGCAATATCACCTTCGCGACTGGCTCCAGCGATATCAACGCGGACTTCTTCCCGGTGCTGAATTCCGTCGCCCTGGTGGTCAACAAATATGAAAAGACCTACATCGACATCGTCGGCCATACCGACAACACCGGCTCGGCGGATATGAACCAGCGCCTGTCCGAGGCCCGCGCCAGCAGCGTCGCGCGCTATCTGGAAAGCCAGAAGGTCCTGCCCCAGCGCGTTGTCACCAGCGGCATGGGCATGAACAAACCCATCGCGAGCAACAGCACACCGGAAGGGCGTGCCCAGAACCGTCGTGTGGAGATCGTCCTGACGCCGATCACGTAATCACGCTACACCTTACCCACCCGATAAAAGGGCTGCCACTGGGCGGCCCTTTTTTTGCCTACAGGGATGTAGGTACATCGCGAGCGCAGGGATACGCGGGAGCGATGAGCCTACAGGGATGTAGGTACAGTCGCTCTCGCACGTCCTGTGCTCCGCGACATTGGACGTCCTGTCCATCATCGCGGAGCGCAGGGACGATGCACAGGGAGGATGCCGTAAGCGGCAGCGCGGGAGCGATCTACCTCTGAATCCCATTGCCAGCCATCAAGCTCCCCAGAAGAAAAACTACAAATCGTTGGGTTAATCCGTCACCAAACTCCGCGCCAATGGCGAAAATTTACCCATTTCCGTCGGCAATGAACGCTAGCGATGGACGCAAGCAAAGCGGGAGCATGAATGGATTTCATGGAATGGGTGTGATTGTTTCTATACGCCTCGGTAAGTTGTTTTATTCATTCTACTAGGCTACGCTTAATTATAAGTGACCCAGTTCGACGGACATTTCAGTGGAAAAAACACAACAACAAATACTACTATTGATCGGAAGCGGTAAATGGAAAGCCTAATTATCAGAATCTACCGTCGTACAAAATCAGAAGAAATTGCCGGACTGGTTGAAACTGTGGGAACCGACGAGAAGAGGGTATTTCAATCATTTTCCGGGTTGATAACCGCGCTCGAAGATGCGGTTTTACGTCGCGACGACGATGCTGAAAATATAGCTGAGCACGATACCTATTCGACTCCAAACAAGAAACAGGCAGGCTGAATTCTGAACACATCAACGCCGGCATAAAACGTATTTAAGAAGACAAGCCAGTGATTGGCTTGGATGCAGAGTGTGAAGTATAAAAAGACAAATGAAGGTATGTTATGGCCAATAAAATAAGTACATGGCTAATTATATGTGTGGTAGGCAGCATCGGCTTGGTAAGTACCAGCAGCTTCGCCTTCACCAGTAGTTGCCCTGATCCATCCGAGTATCCCCTCAACGGCTGCGGCCTGCCAGATACGATAGACGGCAGTTTTCCGTATTTCGATCAGACGGTATCTGTCTTCTACAAGGACAAAGACACTGAAGATGATACTTTCAATATAACCGCGAAATCCTTGAAAGGCTCGCTGAGGATATGGTTACAGATTGACGATGAAACGACTGTTGTCATTCCCAAAATGAAATTCAAATTTAACGCCGCAGTGGATGGTGCTGTCGCAAATGGCGACCTGCAAATCTCGGGTAAAATACCGGAGCTCGGAAAATTCAGGGTGTCGGCCGATCTCAAGGGTGATTGGGCTGCATCGGAAGACAGTACGTTATGGGGTTTCAATACCACAAACATCACCTGTTCTGGCGCTATAGACTCCCTTGTTGATTGCGCGACCGACGAAGTCATTTACCTGAACCTGCTTGAAGCGATCGGACCGGATACGGGTGCAAACAAGATCACGACCTCAGGCCTTGCCCTCACCTCCGATACTTTCAGGTTGCGGTTCCGGTTCCGGCCACCGCGTGGCTGTTCTGTTCCGGGTTGTTTGGCTTAGTGGCTATTTCCCGCCGCCGGGTAACAAGCTCCGGGGTTGAAGAACAATTTCCGTGTCTCCGTAAATTCCCCCCGGCATCGGTCTTACGACCGGGGGTATTTTTTCGGAAACGAAGGTAGGAAGGTAGCGGTTTTTCTTGATAGGTAGGGGTCAACTGCCGCGAGATGCAGCAGACCCGCCCAGATACCGGCCGATATCCACCTCGTCTATCTGGTCTGGATGCAGGAAGCGGCGGCCGTATTCGAGGTGGATGCCGCTGGTGAGGAACAATTCGAACAGGTCGGGATCGATGTGCCGGTCATCCTTCATGCGGTGCATGATGCACACCGCCTCGCTCAGCGTCTTGGCTTTCTTGTAGGGGCGGTCCGAGGCGGTGAGCGCCTCGAAGATATCGGCGATCGCCATCATGCGCGCGGTAAGCGGCATCTCGGCGCTGGTCAGACGTTTCGGGTAGCCACCGCCGTCCATCTTTTCGTGATGGCAGCCGGCGATCATGGGCACCTCGCGCAGGTGCCGGGGATACGGCAGTTTCTCCAGCATGATGATGGTCTGCACGATGTGGTCGTTGATCTGGTAACGCTCCTCGGGCGTTAACGTGCCGCGCTCGACGGCGAGATTGTAGAGTTCGCCCCGGTTGTACTTGTACCGCGGGACGTCGAGGCGGAATCCCCAGGGATTGTCCACGGGCATGCGATCGGCTTCGGTTCTTTCGATCAGGTGCTCGATCTTGTCGTCGAGCAGTCTTTCCTCAACCGGCAGGGCCGCGGCCGGCGTCGCGCTCTTGCGCAGTTTCTCCTCCCAGGAAATGCCGATGCGGTCATCGAGGGTGCGCCTCCAGGTCCGCTGCGCGATCTGCCGCAGGCGTTCTATCTTGTCGGCGGCAAGCGACTCGCCGCCTTCATTGCAGGCGGCGACAAAGGCGAAGTCATCGTCCAGACGGTCACATTCCGCCTGCAGCGTCTGCCGCAGCGCCTCGCGCTCGCCGCCACCGGCCAGTGCCTCCCAGTAGCGGATGGCGGCATCGCGCTTGAGCACCTCGAAGCGCATGCGCACCTCGTGGATGCGGTCGTAGAGGGTCTCCAGCTTGGTCGACTTGTCGACCACGTACTCCGGTGTGGTGACCTTGCCGCAGTCATGCAGCCAACTCGCGATATTCAGGGCTTCCCATTGCTCCTCGTCGAGATTGAAACCGCTGAACGCCGGGGCATCGCTAGCGCACGCCGCCTCGGCCAGCAGGCGGGTCAGCACCGGCACCCGCTGGCAGTGACCGCCGGTATAAGGCGACTTGGAGTCGATGGCCCCGGCGATGAGCTTGATGAAGGCATCGAGCAGCGCCTCCTGCATCATCAGCAGGTGGCGGCTTTCCAGCGACACCGCGGCGAAACCGGAAAGCGCACGAACGAAGGCGATGTGGCCTTCCTGCGGCTGCCCGGCGTGATCGCCGCCCTCTGCCTCCCGATACAGCAGGCACAGGACGCCGATGACCGCATCCTGCCGGTTGCGCAACGGCAGTGCGATAAGGTTAAGCGCCTTGACGCCGAAGCGTTCCAGCAACGGCTTCAGCCCGCTCTCCTCTCCCGCACGCAGGCGACAGCAGGCGGCTCTCCTTCCCCCGGGCGGCGCTTACCAGCGCATCGGCGCCGGCCATGGCAAAGCGCGGCAGACCCTCGACGGCGCAGCCGCCCTGCCCGCGTATCTGCAGCGTCCCCGGCACCAGCCAGGCATCCTTCGCATCGACGAGATAGGTGAGCACCCCGTCCGCCTGGCTGACCGACATGGTTTCCCGGGTGATGCCCTCGAGCAGCGAATCGAAGTTCTTTTCACCGGCGAGCGAATTGATCAGCGTGAGAAACCGGCTGATGGTGGTTTTCATCATTCCCATGGCGACGGCGAGCTCATCCACTTCCCTGATGAAGGAGCGCGTGCGGATCGGGCTGCCGAAATCGAAGCGGCTGATCAGACCGGCCTCCCCGGCAAGCTGATGCAGGGGGCGGGAAACCTTTCTCGCCACGAACCAGACGACCGGGATCGCCAGCAGGATGATGAGGGCCGTGATGACGACCGACTGCCAGCGGATCCTTACGGCCTCGCTCAGCAGTTCATCCACCGGCGAGACCATGAGCGCGAACAGGTCCACCCCGCCGGGGCTGGCGACCTTGCGGACGCTGCCTACCCAGCGCTGGCCCTGGAACACGAAATCGAGGGAGCGCTCACCGGGGGTAAAACCGGCGGCGAGAAACGCCAGCACCTCGCTGCCCAGCTCCGACAGGCCGGCGATCTTGAGTCCGTGCTCGCCCGACGCCCTGACCAGTTTCCCGGGATCGCGATAGGCCAGCACCTTGCCGTCCGCCCCGACCAGCACGACTTCGGAACTCGCCGTCACGCGATGCCGGCTGGTCGTCTCGGAAAGCCGCTCCAGGGTCACGTCGGAAGCCACGACGACGCCGGGAACGGGCGTTGTCAGCGTCACCGTGGCGCCAACCTTGCCGATAAAATAGAAGAGATACGGCCGGGTAGCGGCCGGCCGGCCGGTCGCCGCGGTATACCAGGGGCGCGTGCGGGGATCATAGGTTGTCGCCACCGCCGGATTTCTCAGGATCTCCTGCAATTGCGCATCGAAAAAAAGCCGCAGGAGGCGGCGCTCCCCATCGGCCGCTGTGTCGACATGATCGGCGATGAAGGCCGCACCAGCGGGCGCATCGAAGTGCCGGCGCGCATCCTCGGTCCTGAGTGGCCGGACAATGAAGAAGTCCCCGTTGCCGTAGCCTACCTGTATTCCGGACACGGACGGCTCGTTGGCAAGCGCCACGGCAAAGGTTCTGAGTGACGTGAGGCGTTCCTCCAGGGAGACAGCCGCGGTCACCGGGGCGAGCGCCAGCAACTGCAGGGCCCCGGCCACCGGGTGGTAGGTACCGTTGAAGTCGAGTACCAGCTCCCTGGTGATCTGGCCGAAGACCTGCTCCGCCGTGGTCAGGATAATGCTGGATGTCTTGCGGTAGTTCTGCCAGCTGAGTACGACCCCGAGTAAGACGATCAGGGTAATGAACAGGGCGCTGATGGTGATATGCAGCGGGTAACGAACGGTGGTATCGCGGGCGTTCATGAACCAGAGTCTACCTGAAGCCGCATGCCGTCATCAGCCCTTCAGGTCGGCTTGTGCCATCCCCCGACGCAGCCTTCGAAGAGGCGTTCCACATCCGGGACCTCCCAACTGCCGGCGCGATAGCGGTCGATGGAGAGGCGATTGTTCCAGTGCATCGAGGATCGGACCGAGAATCTTCCAGGATGCCTCGATCTCGTCGGCCCGGGAAAACAGCGTGGCATCGCCCTGCAGCACGTCATGCAGGAGTGTTTCATAAGCCTCGACCAACGGTTCGGTGGCCGAGGCGTAAGGCCCGCGCATCACCAGGCGGCGCATTTTGGTGGTCAGGCCAGGCACCTTGGCGTTCATGCGCAGGAACATGCCCTCGTCGGGCTGCAGGCGGAACACCAGCGCATCGGCGACCGGCGGTTCGCCTGCCGGGTCGAACAGGTTGTGCGGCGGCTGGCGAAACCGGATGACAATCTCCGAGGCCCGCTTCTGTAGCCGTTTTCCGTACCACAGCACGAATGGCACGCCCTGCCAACGCCAGTTGTCGATATAGAAGCGCACCGCGGCAAAGGTCTCCTTCACGGAATCCGGCGCCACACCCGGTTCCTTGACATAGGCCGGCACCGGTTGACCATCGATCGTACCCGAACCGTACTGGGCCGCCACCGCGACCTGATCGACATTCTCGGGCCGGATCGGCCGGATGGAGCGCAGGACCTTCACCTTCTCATCGCGAACCGCATCGGCGGTGTACTCGCCGGGCGGTTCCATTGCCACGAGGGTCATCACCTGCATCAAGTGGCTCTGGATCATGTCACGCAGCGCCCCGGCCTCTTCATAGTAGGCGGCCCGGTACTCGATGCCGATAGTCTCGGCCACGGAGATCTGCACATGATCGATGTAATTGCGGTTCCACAGCGGCTCCAGGATGCTATTGCCGAAGCGGAATACAAACAGGTTCTGCACGCTTTCCTTGCCCAGGTAGTGATCGATGCGATAGATCTGCGACTCCTTGAAGATTCCCTGCAATTGCCGGTTCAGCTCGACCGCCGATGTCCAGTCGAGGCCGAAGGGTTTTTCTATGACGATACGCCGATAGCCTTGCGACTCATCGGCAAGATGCGCGCGCCCCAGCGACTGTCCGACACGGGCATACCAGTCCGGGGGTATGGCCAGGTAAAACATGGCATTGACCCGACCATCCAGGGTGGCGAGTGATTCGGCCAGACGCGTGTAGGTCGATTCCTCCCCCAGGTCGCCGCGAACCAGGTGCAGATGCGCGGCGAAGTCCTGCCATTCCTCCTGCGAGAACGCCAGATCGGCCGCGAAGGTCGCCAGCGCCGTGCGGACCTTGGCAAACCACTCCTCCTCATCCATTTTGTGGGCGACGCCGATGATGCGGCTCTGCGGGTGCATCAGCCTGGCGCGATACATGCGCGCCAGAGCCGGCACCAGCTTGCGTTTGGTAAGGTCGCCAGTGGCGCCGAAAATGACGATATTGGCGGGATCCGGGTGATTCGTTCCCCAGCATCCGTTCCGGTGTCTCGGTGGTCATGATCACTCCTTCCCTGCGGTGGTGGCTGAACGCCCGCCAGATCCGGCATGCCATGCGCCGGCAATCGCCGTGCGATAAGGCAGGCGAGTCACGGAGACATGGCATGCCTTGAGGATGCGATGCGTTTCTTTCCTTCCAGGCATGCATCGCCGCTGCGCGAACACGGCTTTCCTGCTCAGGAAATCCAAACCCTCAATTCGGGACACGATTAGACAAAAAGGGTTGTGTAACGGCAAGCGGATTTTTCAGATGGATCCAACCGCGAAGGATCGTCGCGCCCGGCCCTGCGCCTTGCGGGCGGTCCCGCCGTGTCCAAGCCGCTTGCCTCACCCCTTTCGCCTGCCTGCCCCGCACGCCGGCAACGGGGCCAGAGGTTCGAGGATTATTCTATATCCTATTGTTATATAGATATTTTATACTTGAGCGAAGCGACGATGTCATTCCCTGCCAGGCCCTTAGCGGGTACGTGCCTAGTTATCGCCAACGCGGCACTTCCGGGAAACAGGGCAGGAAATTATGATAGGGAGCGGATCAGTCAACCGTATTCGGGGCCTCGATGCCAGCTTTCATACGCTTCGGCTTGAACAACTGTCTATACTGGAAAAACCGTTCATGGGTGTGACTGGACTGTCCCAGCCCGCATTTCAACGGTGGCGAACATCCGGTGAAAAATTACACAACCCTGCTCATAGTCATCATCCTGGCCCTGGTCGGCTTTTTCCTTTCGCTGTATGTGAGAGAAAGTAATCAAGGCTACCTCAGCAGCCAAGAAGCCCTGATGCGGCATTCGACCGCGGGCGCGGCCAGGACAATAGGCACTGTATATCGGAGAGGTCCGCCGGCGTGTACACCTGTTTGCCGAGGAGGAAAGCAATATCATCGGTGAACTGTCCCGACATCCCGCGGATGAAGAAATGCAGAAGAAGTTCACGGACAGAGTCAAACGGCATTTCCCCGACTACTTCGCCTATACCATCACCGATGAACGCGGTAATGTGCTGCTGGATGACTTCGAGGGCAAGATTTCGGAAATGTGTCAGGCTGACATCCAGAATTTTGCCGCGGGTAATGAGCAAATGGTTTTTATCCATCCCAATCCCGTTGGCTATCATTTCGACATCATGACCCGTTGGCAGACCGGTGACGCTCACAAGGGAATTTTCTTCATCAGTTTCAAACCGGCGGTTCTGGCACGCATCCTGGCCAACAGCCAGTTGCACGACCATCGATTGATCCTGCTGCACAGGAACAGACCCGGGCTGATCGAGGTCACCGACGCCGGCAGCCGCGCCGATCTGAAAAATAGCATCACATTAAATCCGGATGAGATGGCGCGCATCGGCGCCTCGATTGATGTCGAGGGCAGTCTCTGGGTGCTTGCCGATTTGCCTGAGCCCGGTCTGAACAACGTCCACAAGAAACTGCTGCAACGCCAGGCATTTCTCATCTTCCTGGTATTTCTGTTCTTCAGCGCCGCGATGTACGTGCTGATCAGACGCGAGGAGAGGCGTCGCGCCAGCGCCGAACAGACGGTCCTTGAATCACGTTCCCGGCTGGAAGAACGGGTCGCCGCTCGTACCCGGCAATTATCCGCGAGCAATACCCGGCTGGAGACGGAGATACACGAGCGAGAACAGGCGGAAGCGGCGCTTAAAAATGAAATCACCGAACGCAGGCAGACCGAGCATACACTGCGCGCACTGCATGAAATCACCTCGGCGCAAAACCTGCCTTTTCCCCAAAGGCTCAGGGCATTGCTAGAAAACGGCTGCAGGCAGTTCAACCTGCCGCTCGGGATACTCTCGCATATCCATGAGAAGCAGTATGAGATCATCCAGATTGTCTCTCCCGATGACACCATCAAACCCGGCGACATCCTCGACCTTGGGAATACCTATTGCCGTGAAACAATCAGGGCCAATGGCCCGATCGGATTCGAGCATGCCGGGGCGTCGGAGTGGAATACCCACCCGTGCTACCGGGAGTTCAAGCTTGAGACCTACATCGGCATCCCGGTGGTGGCGGGTAAAGAAGTATATGGCACCCTCAACTTCTCCAGCCCGACCCCGCGCCGGGCACACTTCACGGACACGGACAAGGAAATCCTCAGTCTGATGGGACAATGGGTCGGCAGCGAGATTCACCGCCAGCAAACGGAATACTCCCTGAAGATCGAAAAAGACAACGCGCAACGTTACCTCGATGTCGCCGGTGTCATCATCCTGATTATCGGGGCCGACCAGAAAGTCATCCTTGTCAACAGGAAAGGCAGCGAATTACTGGGTTACGCCGAACAGGACATCATCGGCAGGAACTGGTTCGACACCTTCGTGCCCTCAGGCAGCAGGGATTCGCTCAGGGAATCGTTCGTCAGGCTGATGGTTCGGCAGACGGCTTTTCGGGAGTACTACCAGCATCCGGTACTGACCAGCTCCGGCGAGGAACGCCTCATCGCCTGGCACAATACCGTCCTGCTCGATGATGCGGGCAACATTACCGCCACCTTGAGTTCCGGTGAGGACATCACCACCCAGAAGCATGCGGAGGAACAACTGCGGCAGCGCGAGGAACAATTGCGTTTGACGTTGGAACATGCCCCCATTGGCATCCTGACCGCCGGACTGGACGGCAAGTTGCTCAGTGTCAATCCCACGCTGTGCAATATCCTGGGCTACCCGGCGGATGAACTCACCCGCCTGTCCATCGATGACATCACGCATGCCGATGACCGGGCAGAAACCTGGAAACACTTGCACGCCCTCATGCAGGGCGACATCGGCAGTTGCGATCTGGAAAAGCGCTATATCCGCAAGGATGGCGTCGTCATCACCGTCCGCGCGCGCGCCGGGCTGGTCCGTGACGCCCGCAATCAGCCCCTCATGGTCGTGGGGGAAATCGAGGATATCACCCAGCGCGAGCTTGCGGAAAAGAGATTCCGGCTGGTCGTCGAGTCAGCCCCCAATGGCATCGTGATGGTGGATGCGCAAGGTCGTATCATCCTCGTCAATTCGCAAATGGAAAGATATTTCGGTTATCGGCGGGATGAGTTGCTGGGACAGCCAGTCGATATGCTGATACCCGAGCGCCTGCGCGGTCTGCACGAGGAATACCGCACCCGCTTCTTGGGCGAGCATCGCGCCAGGGCCATGGGACTCGGACGCAGCCTGTTCGGACTCAGAAAAGATGGCAGCGAGTTCCCCATCGAAATCGGCCTCAGCCCGGTGGAGACGGATCAGGAGACCCATATCCTCGGTTCCATCGTCGATATATCCGAGCGCGTGCAGTTTGACCAGGAATTGCAGCGCATGCGTTCCTATCTCAAGAACATTATCGATTCCATGCCCTCCATTCTGGTCGGCGTGGATACGGAGGGACGGATAACGGAGTGGAATCAGAGCGCCGAGCAGGCCACCGGGGTGGCGACCGGACAGGCCATCGGCCAGTCGTTCAGCGCGCTGTTTCCCGAACTCGAGTCCCAGCTCACCAACCTGCAGGAGGCCATGCGTTCGCATGGCCAGATCAGCACCGAACGCCTCAGTCTGATTACGGACAAGAACGATGAAACACGCTATGAGGACGTTATGATCTATCCCCTGATGACCAATGGGGCGATCGGCGCCGTGATCCGGGTTGACGATATCACCGACCGGGTGCGCATCGAGCAGATGATGGTGCAGACGGAGAAGATGATGTCGGTCGGCGGACTCGCCGCCGGCATGGCGCATGAAATCAACAATCCGCTGAGCGGTGTGTTGCAGAGCAGCCAGAATATCCAGCGCCGGCTCTCGGAGGAGCTGGACGCCAACCGCCAGGTGGCCGAATCGCTAGGCGTTGACCTGCGGCTTGTTTACCGCTACCTGGAAGAACGCGGCATCCTTGATTTTGTTGAATCCATCCGCCAGGCGGCCAGCCGCGCCAGCCGCATCGTGGCCGATATGCTGGCCTTCAGCCGCGGCACGACCACCGAGTACCAGCCGGCACGGATTGAAGAGATACTGGATACGGCCGTGCGGCTGGCCGCCAATGACTATGATCTGAAAAAGAAGTATGACTTCAAGCACGTCGAGATCGTGCGCGAGCTGGACCCGGAACTCGATACGGTGATTTGCGACCCGACGGAGATCGAGCAGGTGCTTCTCAATCTGGTCAAGAACGCCGCCCAGGCCATGGCCATGGACGGCAGTCAGCGCCCGCACCGGATCACGCTGCGCACCCGCAAGGAAGGGGAATATGCCCGCATCGAAGTGGAGGATAACGGCCCCGGCATGGATGAAATGACGCGACGCCGGGTATTCGAACCGTTCTTTACCACCAAAGCCGTCGGCGCCGGAACCGGCCTTGGCCTTTCAGTGTCTTATTTCATAATCACCGATCAGCACAAGGGCACCATCGATGTCAACTCCATCCAGGGCGAAGGAACCTGTTTCATCGTTCGTCTGCCGATCGATGGAAAACACCGCTGATAGGCATATCCACCCGCAGGGCATGACGGGTATACTTGCCTATACTCACAGGAGTCCCTGGTTGATTCGCCATTCCGCTCGATCTTCGGCGCGAGGGGGAGCCGAGCCAGAGCCAGAATCCAGTGGGTTGTTTTCACTGCAATTCCGGATACTCTCCGCCGTTACCCCTTGTCGCCATGACAGATTCCGGGGGAACCTGCCAGGAACGCGGGATAAACACGGTGTGAATCGAGCAAACTTTACCAAAGATATCATCGGGCATAACCATGGCCGAAGCAGCGAAAATCCTGACCATCGAGGACGAACCACCAATCCGCAAGGGGATAGTGGCTTACCTCGAGGATAGTGGCTTTACCATGCTGGAGGCCAATGACGGCCCCTCCGGCATCGAGATGTTCCGGCGCGAGCAGCCGGATGTGGTGTTGTGCGATCTGCGCTTGCCGGGCATGGACGGCCTGGAGGTCCTGTCCACCATCACCGCCGAATCGCCGGAAACCCCGGTTATCGTGGTATCCGGCGTCAGCCTGCTGAATTACGCCGTCCAGGCGCTGAAACTCGGCGCCTGGGATTACATCACCAAACCCATCCACGACATGGCGGTGCTGGAGAGCGCCGTGCGCCGCGTCCTGGATCACGCCGAACTCCTGCGCCAGAACCGGGAATACCGCGAGAATCTGGAAACGCTCAACCAGGAACTGACCCGCACCCTGCAGCAACTCCAGGAGGACGAGGAAGCCGGGCGCAGTATACAGTTGCAACTGCTCCCGGAAGACAACAAGCGCTTTGGCGAGTATGCCTTCAGGCGGCGTCTGTATCCGTCCATGTATCTCAGCGGCGACTTCGTGGACTATTTCCCCATCGACGATCGTCATATCGGCTTCTATATGACGGATGTCTCCGGCCACGGAGCGGCTTCGGCGTTCGTGACCGTGATGCTCAATACCCTCATGATCCAGTACCGCGAGGCGTTGTGGCGGGCGGGCGACACCACCATTTTGCATCCTCAACTGGTCCTGCGGCGCCTCAATCGCGATGTGTACCGTCAGAACCTCGACAAACACTTCACCATGTTCTACGGCGTAATCAACCAGGCGGATAACACCCTGGTCTGCAGCAACGCAGGGCAATTCCCCTACCCCCTTCTGCACGATGGGCGCGAGGTGCGGACTCTCGAGTACCGTGGGCGTCCCGTCGGCATGTTTGGCGAAGCGGAATTCACCGCCCGCCGGCTCGACCTGCCGGCGGCATTCGACCTGGTGATGGTATCCGACGGGATACTGGAATTGATGCCGGTGGAGACGTTTCAGAAGCGCTATAGCGCTTTCCTATCGCAGTCAACGGCAGGCGCGGGTCTTGACCTCGAGGAATTGACCGCGGGCCTGGATATACTGGCTGACAAGCACCTGCCGGACGACATCGCCATCTTGGTGATCACCAGGCAAGGCAATAATGAATAACGGCAAGGTACTACACGCCAATCACGACGGGATTCATGTGCTGCGTTTCGTCGGTGATATCCGCTACACCCTGAGTCACTCCATAGACCATTTCCTGGAAGGGTTATTTGCCGGACCGCCCCCCGCCGGATTTGTCATCGATCTGATCGAAACCGACAGCATCGACAGCACCAATCTCGGGCTGCTGGTTCGGATTGCCAGGTGGATGCAAACACACAACGCTCCCCGGGTAACCATCGTATCGGACCGCCCCGAGATCAACGCGGTACTGACCAGCATGGCCCTCGATGAAGTCTTTGACATCGTCTCCCAAGCGTCGGTGGAAACCGGGATGGAAGAGGAATTGCCCCCGGAAGGCGCCGACAGGGAAACCCTGTCCCGCACCCTGCTCAAGGCGCATCGCGCCCTGATGGAACTCAACAAGCGCAACGAGGAGATTTTCCGCGACCTGGTTGCCAAACTGGAACAGACGGCCTCCAGGAAATAGCGCAAGAGAGCAAAGCCTGAGCCGGCCTGCGACCTCACCGGGACTCGACTATCATCAGGCCGTGCGGAAACGGGTCAGTTTCACGAACAGAATGGCCGCCATCGGCAACAGCAAGGTCAGCGCCGTGACCGTGATGAGCAGCATGCCCAGCTCGCTGTAATCGGCGGGAACGCTGACCGCGCCCGTGGCATGATCCCTGACCTCGCGTGTCACGGTAAAAACTTCGTTGAGGTACTTGGTGCCCAGTTGCTCCAGTGAGAGCGCCAGGTTGGTGAACGAGGCCATGACCGCGAAAAAGGTGGCCTTGAGGTGAGCGGGCGCGGAATTGGCGATCCAGGCGAGCATCGGGATCATGGCGATCTGGCCGAGCGGCGACTCGAGCGCCGTGTCCACCAGGGCGATGAAGCGCGCATCCACCATGCCGCCGGTGTGGGCGGCCGTCCATACGTGCAGGTCGTAGTACATGCCGATGACCGGCAGGCTGAGCAGCGTGCCGGCGACGGTCAGAAAACCGACCACGTAGGCGATCGACTTCTCCGCCATGAAGCGGCGGAAGATGAACATGCCCGCCAGCGTCAGGGCGCTGCCGATCAGCGACAGCACCGACAGGAAGCGCTGGTCGAAGCCCAGCGTATCGATCATCCACCAGGTGGAGCCGGCGCCGGGCGTCGGCACGGCGCGGAACACGAAGATGACGATGGCGGTGCCGACCAGCACGTAGCGGGCCTGCGGCTCCAGCGCCTTGACCAGACGGTTCATGAGAAACAGGATGATCGCGAGGGACCCCCCGAAGATGATTTCCTGATTCCAGGCCACGTCCGAGAGTCCCATCGCTATCGTGAAGGCGACGAACACCAGGCTGCCGCCCAGGATCCACCAGTTCGGGGCCGGCGCCTCGCTGTGCACCGAGAGCAGGTCGTGGGCCTGCGCCCGGCTGTAGCCCTTGCGCCGCAGGCGCCGTACGTCGCGGAGTCGCAGCACGCCCGCCAGCCCCACGCCCAGCACCGAGATGACCGGTATGACCAGCGCCAAGGCGTAGATGTTCTGGTAGATGTGCACCTTCGCGGCCTCGGGCAGGGTCTCCACGCCCTTGAACATGAACAGGTTGACCGCGGCCACGGCGACGCTGCCGCTGATGATCGCCACGCGCCCGAGGGTCTGCATGGTGGTGTGCATCAGTTTGAGGGTCTCGCGGGGATATGCCCTGCCCTCGGCATCCACGCGCGGCACGGCCTCGACCGTCATGGCATCCGCGACCACGTCCTGAACGACATAGCCGACCGGGGCCAGCAGCGCGCTGAGCACGAACCAGGCCTCGACCGGCATGATCCCGCGCATGAGATCGGTATAGCCGATCAGGCCGATCATGATCGCGAGACTCATGGCGATGAGAGCGGCGCCCAGGAACACCAGCCCCGCCTTCCAGCGCCAGATGAGGTCCACCAGGTGCCCCAGCGGCATCTTCAACGACCAGGGGATACCCGCCCAGAAGCCGAGGGTGGCGAGAAACTCCGCGGACAGTCCCAGATAGTCCTTGACGAAGAAGGTGCCGACGATGCCCGTCAGTCCGGAGATGCCGGCCGCCATATACACCATGAGCGGCGGCAAATAGCTCAGGCGCAGTTCGCGACCCAGCTCGAGGATGTTGCGGTCAACCCAGTGACAGATTGCGGTCAACATGCGGCTCCATAATCGATGTAGCGTGGGTTAGGCACGCCGTTTGTGCCGTAACCCACCGGATGTGCCGGCAGGCACTCATTCCGGCGGCGTAGGATAGCAGTTCGACCCCGATATCCACTATGCTTGGCGCCGTGTCAATGAGAACCTGAGAATGATCCATGCTGGAATATATCCTCTTTCATGAACAATCCTTGAACCAGTTCATCGCCTGGCTGGAACAGCACGCGATCCCCTTCGAGCAACGGCAGGATGAGATGGGTTTGCTGGTCGCCGTCCCGGATAATCTCGACGATAAGACCACCGAGGCCATCGAAATGTTCTATGAAAAGCTGCTGACGGAGTCGGAACACTTGCTGGTCGAAGCCGGCATGGGCGCCGAGAAGCATGCCGCGGCCCTGACCATCCAACTGAGTAACGGCCGGACCGTCTATGCCAGCGTGCCGCCGGCTCTCCTCAACCGCGTATTGAGCGCCATCTCGGTTCAGGAATTGAATCAACTGGTCGAGGCGATCGTGGACAGCATCGAGAATCCGGATGACCGGCCGTTCTGCCAGCGCTGACGGTCACCTTCCGACAGGGTTCACCCTCACGCCAGAGCCCATTCCTGCGACAGCAGCGCCGCCTGTTCCAGCACCGTCTGTGTCGCTTTCTCCTGCTTGTCCGGCGGATAGCCGTATTTGCGCAGGATGCGTTTGACCAGCACGCGCAACTGCGCCCGGACGTTCTCGCGCAGAGTCCAGTCGATGGTGACATTCGCGCGCACGGTCCTGACCAGTTCGCGAGCAATATCGCGTAGAGTGTCGTCGCCCAGCACCTTCACGGCGCTATCGTTGGTTTCGAGCGCGTCGTAGAAGGCGACTTCGTCTTCGGTGAGGTTCAACGCCTCGCCACGCGCGGTGGCGGCGCGCATGTCTTTCGCGAGCTGGATCAACTCCTCGATCACCTGGGCCGTCTCGATGGCGCGGTTCTGGTATTTGCGCACCGCCTGCTCCAGCAGTTCGGCGAAGGAGCGCGCCTGCACCACGTTGCGCTGGATCGCGCCTTGATCTCGCCCTTCAGCAGCTTCTGCAGTAGCTCCACGGCGAGGTTACGCTGCGGCATGCCGCGCACCTCGGCCAGGAACTCGTCTGAGAGGATGGAGATATCCGGCTTCTTGAGTCCGGCGGCGGCGAAAATATCGACAACCTCATCGGAGGCACACCGCCTTCGAAATGATCTGCCGGATGTCGTGCTCCAGCTCTTCGTCCGTCTTGCGCTCGCCGGGCGTGCTCTTGGCGAGCACCGCCCGCACGGCCTGGAAGAATCCCACGTCGTCGCGGATCTTCAGCGCCTCCTCGTGCGGCACCGCGAGCGCGAAGGCTTGCGACAACTCGGTCACCGCTCGCAGTAGCCTGGGCTTGCCGTCGTCCTGCGCGAGGATGTGTTCCAGCGCCGCAGGCAGTAGAGAGAGCCGGTCCTGCGGCGTGCCGGAAATCCACGCCGAGAGCACGTCCATTCTTCCACCTCTCCCGCTTGCGGGAGACGACGGCTGGATGCAGGAGGTAGCGCAACACAGGGAGCAGTTGCCGAGGGTTGGGTGAGGGCAACTCCGGGAAGAACTTCTGGATCGTGGTGAACACCACGCCACCCGAGGCCACCTTCAGCTTCTCCCGAAGGTCGGCGCGGTCCGCCGCCTGCACCGGCGGCTGGCGCAACAGGTCGCGGCAGCGGGCGAAAGTGGCGAAGAGCTGATCGTCGAGATCGTTGCGGTCGGTGAGTACGACCAGCGTCGGGTTTTCCATTTTCGGATGCAGGATCACGCGGCCGGCGTAGAAGGCCATGTCAGGCTCTTGCCCGAGCCTTGCGTGTGCCACACCACGCCGACGCGCCGGTCGCCCCTCTCACCACCCGTCTGTCTCTGGGCGAAAAACGTGCCCGAGGAATCGCCCATCCAGTCGCGCTGCGCCGCGCGCAGCGTCTCCTCCACCGCCACGTTGACTGCATGGAACTGATGGTAACCCGCCATCTTCTTGATGAGCTTGCCGCCGCCCTCATCCTCGGCAACTGCTCCCTGCGTTTCTCTACCTCCTCCATCCCTGGAGTCGTCAAACACGATGAAGTAGCGCACCAGGTCGAGAAAGCGGCACTTATCGAACACGCCTTCCAGCACCACCTGCAACTCCGCCAGGTTCGAAGCGGCATCCTCGCGCCCGGTGATCGTGCGCCAGGGCTTGAACCATTCCCTGCCCGCACCGAGCGCGCCGATGCGCGCCTGCACGCCATCGGAAACCACCAGCGCCGCGTTGGTGGCGAAGAGCGCGGGAATCTGCGCCTGGTAGGTCTGAAGCTGCTGCCAGGCACTCCAGACGGTGGCGTTCTCGTCGGCCGGGTTCTTCAGTTCGATTACCGCCAGCGGCAGGCCGTTGACGAACAACACCACGTCCGGCCGGCGCGTGTGCTGGCCGTCGGCCACGGTGAACTGGTTGACGGCTAGCCAGTCGTTATTTTCGGGCGATTCGAAATCGATCACCCTCGCCTGCGCGCCGGCGATCGAACCATCCTCTCGGCGGTATTCCACCGTCACACCATCCACCAGCATTCGGTGCACCGCGCGGTTGCGCTCCAGCAGCGTCGGCGCATCGCTGCGCGTCAGCCTGCGGAAGGCATCATCCAGCGCTTCGGCGGGTAGGTCGGGGTTGAGACGCACGAGCGCCTGGCGCAAGCGACCTTCGAGCACCACGTCGCGATAGTTCGGGTCACTGCGCTCCGCGCCAAGTTCCCCGGCCGCAATGTCGGGTCCATGCAGCACGGCGTAACCGAGTGACTCCACCCAGGCGAGAGCGGCGTCTTCGACGACGGATTCGGTGAACGCACTCATGGGCCTATCCAATGCTCCACGGGCCGGGACAGAAACACGTCCACGGGAATGCCGTTACCGCCCACGAGCAGCATGCGTTGCGGTTTGAACGCAGCGGCGAATGCCTCCATCCCCGGTAATGTGTCGGTGGCGCGCCCGCTCTTGACCTCGATGGCGGTCAATCGCCGTCCGGCGCGGACCACGAAGTCAACCTCGCGGTTGCGGTCGAGCCAGTAGAACAACTCACACGCCCCCGCAGCGGCGGCATTGGCGAGATGCGCTCCGACCGCCGACTCCACCAGACGCCCCCAGAACTCGGGGTCGGCCCGCGCCTCCTCGAAGGTATACCCAGACTGCGCGGAAAACAGCGCGGTATCAAGCACCTGCAGCTTCGGGCTCGACGCCCGACTGCGCACCGCCGCGCCCGCGAACTTGGGCAGCCCGACCAGCATCCCCGCACCGCTCAGAAGATCGAGATAATGCGCCAGCGTGGTGGTGTTGCCTGCGTCCTGAAGCTGGCCGACCATCTTGGTATAGGAAAGGATTTGCCCGGAATAACGGCAACCCAGATCGAACAACCGGCGCAGCAGCGCCGGCTTGTCCACGCGAGTGAGCAGCAGCACGTCGCGCGCGAGCGTGGTCTCGATCAAGGCATCGCGCACATAACGCACCCAGCGCGCACGCTCACCCGCCAGCGGCGCCGCACCCGGATAACCACCGTAGAAAATACTCTGCTCCACTGTCCAGTCAAACGCCGCGCGCATCTCTTGCGCCGACCAGTGCGGCAGATACAACACCTCAAAGCGCCCGGCGAGACTTTCGGACAGACCGCGCTGAATCAGCAACGGCGCCGAGCCCAGCACCACCACCTTGATTGGCCTGCGCTTGCGGGTGTCCTCGTCCCAGAGCCGCTTCACCGTCTCCGACCAGCCAGACACCTTCTGCGCCTCGTCGAGCACCAGCACCGCGCCGCGCGCCCCGGCCATCAGCCGCGCCGCCTCCCACTGCTGGGCAATCCACTCCGCGCCGCGCAGGGTCGGTTCATCGGCGCTGGCAAACTGCACGGGCATACTCCCCGCCTCGACGACCTGCTGCACCAGTGTCGTCTTCCCCACCTGTCGCGGCCCCGCCACCGCCTGAATGAAGCGGCGCGGCTCCGCCAGACGCCGGGCAAGAATCTCGAATTGGGGCCGTCGATATGTCACTTACTAATTACTCAAGATGATGAGTAATATTACTCATGACATCGCGCATCGGCAACCCGGCAAACCCGCTCATCAGAACCTTACGGACTGAGCCTGAAACAACCATGCGGCTGCTCAACATGCACTTCCTTCATGTCCCCGCCATCTCCATAAGGACGTCTCGAAACGTGCAAAAACTCAGAGAGATATTGCGCGACGGCTCCATATATGCCGCAATTGCGCGTGCCGCCTCAACTTTGCGCAGACCACTACGGTAGTAACCCGCCTTCTGTAGGACTCGCTCGAACGCCTCCCAGGTACCACCCACAATTTCATCCGGCTCCCGGTATTTTGCCTGTTTTTGAATTGTCGCGGATACCTTCGGGTAGGCGGACCGAACTGCCTCCCAGTCACCGAAATACCAGGCCTCAAGTTCTTCGATCGCAATGCGGTTGGCAACAATGTAGGGACGGCCTCTCGTGCTTGATCGCGTCGTCAAACCAGCGTCAGTGGCGGTCTTCTCCAAGCCCCGTTTAAACTTTACACAATCGTCATCATCGCGATCTACCACGACGACGATACGGCAATGGTCCCGGAACCAGACATCGCTCTCGCGGCGCTGGGCGTAGCCACGAAGTCGTTGCAGCAGCCGGAGCAGCAGTTCATCCTTGCATTGATGCGGATATATTTCGAAGGACAAATCGCCGAGCATCTTGGGTAGCAGCAGCCGAAGCGCAGCTTCCATGGAGGGCTCTTCTACGAGCAGTTCGACATGCTCAACCGTCATTTGGCCTTCCCCTGTTTTGCCGGGGCGCCAGAGCGCACAAGTGGATCGCCTACGCCGAATCGGCCTTCCATCCAGAGATGACCGAGAGAAGCGCCTGCATCAATGAATTCGGATACGCCCTGAATATCGGCTGCACGAACAGCCAGTGTGTAACCTTGTTCGTCGCGGTAAAGCACGCGCACCTCTTCCGCAGCCAACGCATTCACGAAAAACGGCGAGTGTGTAGTAACCAGCAACTGCGAGCGCTCCGACGCGGTGCGGCACTCTTCCGCCAGTTCCTGGAGAAGGCGTGGATGAAGGAAGTTTTCCGGCTCTTCAATTCCGATAAACGGCGGCGGCGAAGGGTCATATAACAGCACAAGGTAGGCAAGCATCTTAAGTGTGCCGTCAGATGCAAACTTTGCCAGCACGGGGTTATCGAATGGCGCGTCCTTGATCTGCAACAGCAAGCGCCCGTTGGGCATGGCCTCGGCAAATACGCGTTCGACACGGGGGACTCTTGCGCGCAGCACATTGAAAATATGCTCCAGTCGACTCGGATGCTGCTCAGCCAGATATTGAATCACGTTTGCGACGTTATCCCCCGTGCGGGACAGCCGTTCCTGCGGTCCTGCCTCCGGCTGCCCACGTGTTTCATCGACGGAGAAGTAGGAAACGTACCAGCCAGTGATGAAGTCACGCAGGGCCGCCACCCGCGGGTGGTCCGCAAACTGCCCCAGGGCATTCACGGCAATCAGGTCTGGTGATTTCAGCGGAATCTCCGAACGGGTATCCTGCTCATCCGGCAAGGCGCCGCTAATGGCCCGACCGTTCCCCTCCCGGTAATCGAGAAACTTGAACGGCCTGCCATGACTGCGACGTTTCCATTGCAGCCATTCCTCGATGACCACCGGCGAGCCTTTGCGCTCATCCACTGCGAGGTGATAAGTGATGACAGGGAACTTGGGTTCCTTGTACTTGATCTCAATCACAACCGACCCATCGCCGCCCCGGGTCTTCAACTCCTTGGCGCGCCCTCGACGGTCCCAGGCGCGGCGCAGTCCGGATTCGAAGCATTCCGATAAAAAGGCAAAGACATCAAAAACGGTGGACTTGCCACTGCCATTAGGCCCCAGCAAGGCCGTCATGGGCGTTATGTTCTTGAACTCCACATGTTTGAGGGCGCGGTAATTTTCGACCCGCAAATACTCTATGCGCGCCTTATGCCCGTAGCTGTCTTTGGTCATTGTGTGGCCCTCGTTCTTTAACTGTCATCATTGTACGTTCGCGACATAACGTTGGGCATCCCCTATCCGCAGCTCGCCGGAGATGAGCTTGGGCAGCAGTGTGTCGCGCAGGGTGGCGAGTGTGCGGGATTCGCGCGCGGACTCGACGACGCCGTCGTAGAGTGGTCGCGCCAACTGGCCAAACTTATGCATCACGTCGGGTGACGACGTGACGACCGGAATCGGACGGAAGTTCGTCTTGCTAATCTTAAGGAAGGTCGAGCCGTTCGCGCGGCTGACAATCTCGTCATGCGCTGCTCTGGCCCAGAGAAGCAAAAAGAAATTTGACGTTTCTGCCTTAGGCGTCATCGCGATGAATCCCTGATTGATCGCAACCGGAATTTCTGCGATGGCCAAGTAGCCGATTGGGGCTCTCGACGACAGAAGGACGGTTCCCGTCGGCAGCAATCCGGAACCGATCTGCGACAGCACCGTGTTGTTGATCCGCCGTTCAGTAGCGAGAAGGACGGGAACTGAAAGTGCTGACAGGTCTTTAGGTGTAGCCCATGCGTGCGTCCACCCTCCCAGTAGGACAGCTCTTTAGTACTCGGCGTCGTCCCACCCACAACATCCGCTAGGTCGCCGATGGGCTTGATTATCCACCTCTTCGGAATCTCCCCCAACTCCGAGTCCTCGAAGGAATCCGGAAACAGGTCGGGGAGGGATTTTGGCAGGCCAGTTTCGCGGCCTCCGGCCTTGGCGCGGACGGGGTCGAAGTCCACGAACCACGACTTGAAGAGCGCCCGCGCCATCGCCTCCAGCGTCTCGTTCATCCGCCGGTTCAGTTCGATCTTGTCGTCCAGTGTGCCGAGGATGTCGGCGATGGCGCGTAGTTCCTCAACAGGAGGAAGAACAATATCGATGTGTTTGAGCGATTTGATCGGGAGCTGAGGTTGTGCAGATCCTGACGAATACGCCTTCAATGTCCGTTGAAAATCGTCGGTTCTAAATTGATAGAACAAGAACGTAGGGCAGATATTGGTTGGATTCGCACGTAGAATCAGCATCTGGGCGTTGATTAGGGCTGTTTCATGCTCGCAGTTAAACAATGCAGCTTTGCCAGTATTGGAACCCCGAGTTGTGAGAAGCAGATCGTTCCTCTGAGCTCTACCCTTGGTTATTTGGTTGTATTTTTCCAGTGTGACAAAGTTGACCTGTGAAAGGTCAAGGGCGGTTTCAATGACCAAGTGCAAAAAGTGCAGCATGATGCTGCCTGAAGTCGAAAGCGTCCGGAGTGAACAATTCGGCGGGACACTTGAAGCCCAGGGATTTGCGCGGTCGGGTATTGAGTTTCCAGGCAATCGCATCCAATTCTTTCTGGGTGAACACGCTCAGATCGCTGCCCTTGGGCAGGTACTGACGCAGCAGGCCATTGGTGTTCTCGTTGATGCCCCGCTGCCAGGGGCTGTGGGGATCGGCGAAGTAGACTTTCACACCGGTCGCTTCTGTCAGCCGCTGATGTTGCGCCATCTCCCGGCCCTGATCGTAAGTCAACGACAGGCGCTTTTGCGCTTCGATACGATTGAGCACGTGGCTAAAGCCACTTAGCGCCGATTCGGCACTGGCATTGTCCATCCGGGACAGCACCGTGAACAAGGTCGTGCGCTCCACCAGCGTGCCAACAGCCGAGCGGTTGTGCGCGCCCTTGATGAGATCGCCCTCCCAGTGCCCTGGCACCAGTCGCTCTTCGACCTCAGGCGGGCGTTCATGAATACTGACCCTGTCAGGGATCCGTCCCCGCCGGTCCTGGCCCCGCGCGCGCGGGCGGCGCTTGGCATGACCGAAGCGCAGCCAGCCAATCACTTGCGTGCGCAACTCGCCACGGGGCATGGCGTAGATCGCGGTGTAGATGGTTTCGTGAGAAACCTGCAACGAGGGCGTTTCGGGATGCACAACCGCCAGTGTGCCAGCAATCTGCTCCGGCGAGTAGCCCGCTTTCAGGTAGCGCAGGACAGGTTTCCACAGGGCCGTTCCCGGCCGCAGACGGTGATCAACGCGGGGTGTAACCGTGCAGATCCGGGCGCGCCGGTGGGCGGCATCAGCACGGTAGCCCCCTGCCATCGGCGCTCTTCCAGGGCCGCGACGCGCTCTTGGGCGAGTCCGGCCATTGCGATGGAGTTCGCGAGAAAGCGTCGATGCCGAGCGATGCAAACCCAAGGCAATCGCCGCCGGTTTGATTCCCATCTCCAGTTGTGTCTGGATCATCGTCCGTTCTTCAATGCTCAACTGCTTGTAGTTTCTTCCCATGCAACATTCTCTCCTAAAAATGTTGCACTTGGTATTTGAGCGCGCCAAGTCTAAATTCCGACGTGCTTGTCGTGTTCAGGAATGGGATCCCAGTAGTTTGAAACACTGACTGCTTTGGATATCTCGAAGAAGGTCTCTCATCTACAAATTCAATGCCTGATTTGCTTAGCTGGAGTTTTTGCCATCCATTGCTTTCACCCGCCATACCCAAGCTCCTTCAGATTGGCGGCGATGGCAGCGTCCAGCTTCGCGGCTTCGGCCTGTTGCTGGCGCAGCGTCGCGGTGAGCCGCTTCATCAGCTTCCTTCCTGGATGACAACATGCGCCCGCTCGATCTCGCCGTGAAAACTTTCGGGGATGCGTGCCCAGTCCATGATGTCGACCCGGATCGGCAGCTCGCTTTCGATGAAAGCCTCTTTCAAGCCGAAAAGCCCCGGGGCTTCCTGGCGGAGATTCGCCGGACTGCGCAGCACCAGGTCCAGGTCGCTGGCTTCGTGGCCGCCACCGCTGACCCGGCTGCCATAGGCCCAGACCTCGGCGTGGGGAACATGGATGCGCAACAGGTCCCTGATTTGTTCAAGGTATTTTTCCGGCAAATCCAGGGAGACTGTCTTGGGCTCGGACATGGCGTGGTTATGCCCCGTTGCCGAATCGGTCGCGCAAGGAGGTTTCCAGCAACTTCGCATCCGCGATGAAGCCGGGCAGCAGGACCAGGGTTTCTTTGGCGAAACCCTCGCCGTAATCGTGGGTGGTGTTATTGCGGTTATCCCGGTAGGCGAACCAGCGCTCGACTTCTTCCAAGGTCATCAGCCCGTGCGTGGCCGCAAGACGCAGAATTTCCTTGACCGGGGTCGCGTCCAGTTTCTTGCCGCCGTGGCCGAAGTCCTTGAGCGCTCGCTTGAGCAGCTTGAAGCTGGTTTCCTGGGCGAGTTCATAGCCCTTGACGATGGCATTGCGAAATACCTCCTGGTCAATGCTTTCCGGCGCGGCTTCCCGGTACATGGCCAGGGAGGATTCAAGCGTGCTGATGCAACGCTTGAGGTGGTCCGTGTTAAGCATCATGGTTCGTTCTCCAATGGAAACCCTAACGTAGCGAGATTCGCACGGATGGCCTGATCGAGTCTTGCGCCTTCGGCGAGTTGTTCGTTCAGTTGACCGGCGAGCCGCTTCATCTTTTCCACGAGCGGCTCGTTATTAAGCCGCATACCGCACGATTTCCAACTCCGCCGATGTGTCTACGTTGCGAAGCAATTCCTCCACCCGCGCCATCACTGGATCATCAAGCAGGTATTCTCCGCACTGGTCGCACTGAAGCACCGGCACGTCTTTGAAAATGACGATGCGATTGTCATCGAGCTTGAACGGCATATCGGAGGTTTTCGGTACGACGTGACCGCCACAGATATGACATTTCATGGTTTTCTCCATTGTATAAATCCATCTTCCCATTGTGTTGGATCATGATGGTACACGGTGATGACCCCAACAGTATCACCTTAGCTATCAACGACGGCCTTAGCGACCACGTAGCGGCCGGGCGTGAAGAATACTGAACCGCCCCGGGAATTCCGGAGACTCGGTTGTTTGAGTCAGGCCGCCATGGCCGACTCTTCCAGTTGACGATAATACGCCTGTTCCAACTCCGCTGGTGGCACGTAACCGATCGGCTCCAGTAACCGACGGTGATTGAACCAGTCAACCCACTCCAGGGTGGCGTACTCGACCGCATCGATGTGCCGCCAGGGGCCGCGGTGACGGATAACCTCGGTCTTGTACAGACCGATGAGGGTCTCGGCCAGGGCGTTGTCATAGGAATCACCGACGCTGCCAACCGATGACTCAATGCCTGCTTCCGCCAGGCGCTGCGTATAGCGGATCGACAGGTACTGACTGCCCCGGTCGCTGTGATGCACCAGACCCTCCGTCCCAGTGCGCAACCACAGCGCCTGCTCCAGCGCATCCAGCACCAGATCCGTGCGCATCGAACTGGCGACACGCCAGCCGACAATGCGCCGCGCAAAGACATCGATGACAAAGGCCACATAGACGAGGCCCGCCCAGGTGGCGACGTAGGTAAAATCTGCTACCCATAGCTGATTAGGCCGCGTGGCCGTGAACTGCCGATTCACCAGGTCCACCGGCCGCTGGGCGGCCTCATCGCTCACCGTGGTCCGGCAAGAGCGGCCACGCACCACCCCGTGCAGGCCGAGGATCCGCATCAGCCGCTCCACCGTGCAGCGCGCCACGGCGATCTGTTCGCGGTTTAGCTGCTTCCAGACCTTCTCTGCGCCGTAGACACGGAAATTCTCGTCCCAGACCCGCTGGATCTCCTCCGAGAGTTCGATATCGCGCCGCGCCCGCGGCGGTAACCGCGTTGGATCCCTCTCGCGGGCCTTCTGCTCGTAGTAGGTGGATGGGGCGATCGGCAGCTGCGCACAGATCGACTCGACCCCGTACTCGGCCCGGTGCGCGTCGATAAACGCCACCATCACTTCGCTCGGCGGTCGAGTTCCGCCTGGGCGAAAAAAGCCGCCGCCTTGCGCAAGATCTCATTGGCCCGCCTGAGCTCACGGTTCTCGCGCTCCAGCTCTTTGACCCGTTCCCGCTCCGAACTGGTCAAACCGCCACGCTGCCCTTGATTGCGCTCTGCCTGGCGCACCCATTTACGCAAGGTCTCCGCCGTGCAGCCCATCTTGCCCGCGATCGAACCGATCGCCGCCCACTGGGACGCGTGCTCACCCTGGTGCTCAATCACCAGCCGCACCGCACGCTCCCGAACTTCCGGTGAATATTTCTTTGACGTGTTCATCACCCCATCCTCTCAAGAAATGGAGTCTCCGGTAAACCCGGGGCGGTTCAGTTGCGTTGCCGTGCCGAGGGCGCGCGCCGGTGACGCGCCCGTCGTCTTCGACGCCGACGATCAGCCATGCGGGCTCGGTGCCGGTGCGGTTGGCGAGACAAACCACCGCTTCGACCAATTCCCGGTCGTTGAGCGGTGATCGTTCCTCGCCCTTGAACTCGACGGTTAAAGTTTCACCGCTGGCGACAAGGCGCTGCATCTCTTCCGGCGTCATCACGTGTCTTTCCAAAAGCCAAGTTCGCGCAGGTTCGTGGCGATGGCGGCATCGAGCTTCGAGGACTCGGCCTGCTGCTCGCGCAGCGTCGCGGTGAGCCGCTTCATCTTCTCCTCGAACGGCTCGCCGTCATCTTCGGCGGCCTCCGCGCCGACGTAACGGCCGGGCGTGAGCACGTGGCCGTGCTTGCGGATGTCGTCGAGGGTTGCAGATTTACAGAAGCCGGGGATGTCCGCATACGTCGGCGCTCGGGCGACCCGTTCGTCTGCCGCGCCAGGCGTGGTAGGTGCCGGCGATCTTGGCGAGGTCGTCGTCGGTCAGTTCGCGGTGGGTGCGGTCCACCATCGTGCCCAGTTTGCGGGCGTCGATGAAGAGAGTCTCGCCGCGGCGGTCGCGAAACGCGGGACAGACCCCGCTGCGCTTGTCAGTCCCGTCGGCTTGCGCGGGAATGACCGGATTTGTCGCGCGCGAGGAACCAGAGGCAGACCGGGATCTGCGTGGAGTAGAAGAGCTGGCCGGGCAGCGCGACCATGCAGTCCACCAGGTCGGCCTCGATGATGGCTTGCGGATCTCGCCCTCGCCCGACTGGTTGGACGACATCGAGCCGTTGGCGAGCACGAAGCCGGCGAGGCCGGTGGGCGCGAGGTGGTAGATGAAGTGTTGCACCCAGGCGTAGTTGGCGTTGCCCGCGGGCGGCACGCCGTAGACCCAGCGTTTGTCGTCCTTGAGCAGCTCGCCGCGCCAGTCGCTGTCGTTGAAGGGCGGGTTGGCGAGCACGTAGTCGGCCTTGAGGTCGGGGTGCTTGTGGTTGTGGAAGGTGTCGCCGTGGGCGATCTGCGCGTCGATGCCGCGGATGGCGAGGTTCATCTTGGCCAGGCGCCAGGTGGTGTAGTTGGACTCCTGGCCGTAGATGGAGATGTCGCCGATCTTGCCGCTGTGGGCCTCGATGAACTTCTCGCTGCTGACGAACATGCCGCCCGAGCCGCAGCAGGGGTCGTAGACGCGGCCCCCCTTTCCAGCAGTGCCGGGCGCGAGCATCTCGACCAGCACGCGCACCACGCGCGAGGGCGTGTAGAACTGGCCGCCCTTCTTGCCCTCGGCGCTGGCGAACTGCGCGAGGAAGTATTCGTAGACGCGGCCGAGGGTGTCCTTGGCGCGGTCGGCCGGTGCGCCCAGCGCGATGTCGCTCACCAGGTTGATGAGCTGGCCGAGGCGCTGCTTGTCGAGGCCGGGGCGGGCGTAGTCCTTGGGCAGCACGCCCTTGAGCGAGGGGTTGTCGCGCTCGATGGCGGTCATCGCGTCGTCCACCAGCGTGCCGATGGTGGGCTGCGGGGCGCTGGCCTTGAGGTGCTGCCAGCGCGCCTCCTTCGGCACCCAGAAGATGCTGGCGGCGCGGTACTCATCGGGGTCCTCGGGGTCGGCGCCCTGCGCCTTCTGGGCTTCCAGCTCGGCGTGCTTGGCCTCGAAGGCGTCGGAGATGTACTTGAGAAAGATCAGACCCAGGACGACGTGCTTGTACTCGGCCGCGTCCATGTTGTTGCGCAGCGCGTCGGCGGCGGCCCAGAGCTTGGCCTCAGTCCGCGATCAGACCCTCCCTGGCCTGCGGCCCTCGCCTCGGTCCCTATCGGCGAGATCCCAGGTTGGCGCCGGTTGTCCGCCCTTGTTTTGGTTCGTTGCCCGGTTTTTTGTTTTGGCACGCCTTACCCCTGGGGGATTCATGAATGACCCGGCATTGTAACTGATCGCCAGCGCCAGGATGTAGCAACGGGCGGTGGTTGTATTCAGAAGCCGTGCCCCGGTTTACGCGCGCACCATCAGGCAGGCCAGCGTCTGGTGGGCGATCTCGATTTCTTCATTCGTCGGGACGACGAGCACCCTGACCGGGGCGGCCTCGGCCTGGATTTCGAGCACGCCCGCGCAGGGTTGCGCGTTGCGGGCGTCGTCGATACGGATGTCGAACCGCTCCAGGCCCGCGCAGGACTGCTTTCGGATCGGCGGCGAGTTCTCGCCGATGCCGGCGGTGAACACCAGGGCATCGAGGCGGCCGAGCACCGCGTAGTAGGCGCCGATGTATTTGCGTATGCGGTAGCAGTACATGTCGATGGCGAGCCGGGCGCGTTCGTCGCCGGCCGCGGCGAGCCGCTGCGCCTCGCGCATGTCGTTGACGCCGCAGATGCCCTTGAGCCCGCTTTCCTGGTTGAGCTGGTAGTCCAGGTCTTCGAGGTCGATGCCGGTCTCGCGGTTGAGATAGAACAGAATGGCCGGGTCGATATCGCCGCTGCGGGTGCCCATCATCAGGCCTTCGAGCGGCGTGAAGCCCATGGAGGTGTCGACGCAGCGGCCCGACTGGATGGCCGCGGCGCTGGCGCCATTGCCGAGATGCAGGGTGATCAGATTGAGGGACGCGAGGGGCCGTTGCAGGTGGGCGGCTGCCTGCCGGGCGACATAGGCGTGTGAGGTTCCGTGGAAGCCGTAGCGGCGCACGTGATGGCCGCGATACCAGCTCTCCGGCACGGCGTAGCGAAAGGCGTGCGCGGGCAGGGTCTGGTGAAACGCGGTGTCGAACACGGCCACCTGCGGCACCTCGGGAAACAGCGCCAGGCAGACCTCGATGCCGGCGAGGTTGGGCGGGTTGTGCAGCGGGGCGAGCGCGCTCATGGCGCGCAGCGCCTCGACCACCTCCCGGTCGATCCGGGTCGGCGCCTGAAAGCGCTCGCCGCCGTGCACGACGCGATGCCCGATGCCGTCGAGGGCAATCTGCCCGGCCGAACCCGACTCCCGCATCGCCGCCGCGATCCGCTCGAAGGCGTGCGCATGGTCGGGCACCGGATCGCTGCGGATTATCTCATGCCGCGCGCCCGCGGCGTCCCGCCAATGGTGGGTCAGCCGGCTTTCCGGCTCGCCGATGCGCTCCAGCCGCCCGCCGGTGAGCACGGTCCCGTCCGCCATGTCGAGGACCTGGTACTTGACGGAGGAACTCCCCGAATTGATGACGAGGATGTTCATGCCCCGGGCCGGTCGGCCTGCGCCTGGATGGCGGTGATCGCCACGGTGTTGACGATATCGGCGACGGTGCAGCCGCGGCTCAGGTCGTTGACCGGTTTATTGAGGCCCTGCAGTATCGGTCCGATGGCCACCGCGTTCGCCGAACGCTGCACCGCCTTGTAGGTGTTGTTGCCGGTATTGAGGTCGGGAAAGATGAACACCGTCGCCTGGCCCTTGACCTGGCTGCCGGGCATCTTGGTGCGGGCGACGCTCGCGTCCACCGCGGCGTCGTACTGGATCGGCCCCTCCACCAGCAGGCCGGGCTGCAGCCGCCGGGCCAGCGCCGTGGCCTTCGCCACCTTGTCGACGGCCGCGCCCTTGCCGGATTCACCGGTGGAATAGGACAGCATGGCGACGCGCGGTTCGATGCCGAACATGCGCGCCGTCGCGGCCGAGCTGATGGCGATGTCGGCGAGCTGCTCGGCGCTCGGGTCCGGGTTGATGGCGCAATCGCCGTAGACCAGCACGCGGTCCTCGAGGCACATCAGGAAGACGCTGGAGACGATCGAGGTCCCGGGCCGCGTGCGGATGATCTCGAAGGCCGGCCGGACGGTGTGTTGCGTGGTGTGCAGCGCGCCCGATACCATGCCGTCGACCTGGCCATGGTGGACCATCATGGTGCCAAAGTAGCTCACGTCGGCCATCGCATCGAACGCCATTTCGCGGGAGATGCCCTTGTGCTTGCGCAACTCGTAATAGGTATCGGCGAACGGCTCGCGCCGGGTGGAGGTGAGCGGGTCGATGATCTCGATGGCGTCGAGCTGCAGCCCCAGGTCATTGATCCGGGCTCGTACGGCTTGCGGGTCGCCGAGCAGGGTCAGATCGACCACGTCGCGCAAGCGCAGCATCTCGGCGGCGCGCAGGATGCGTTCATCCAGCCCTTCCGGCAGCACGATGCGCATGCGTCTCGCCTTCGCCCGCCGGATCAGTTCGTGTTCGAACATGAAGGGGGTGACGCGCGTCGAACGCGAGGTCTGCAGGCACAGGCGCAGGGCCGCAAGATCAACCGACTGCTCCACCACACCCAGGCCCGCGGCGATCTTGCGCGTGTCTTCCGGCGTGAGCACCGCCGTGACCGTGGTGATGTTCATGGCGGTGGTGAAGGTATCCGTCTCCACGCCGATGATGGGCACGGGTGGATTGCCCAGGCCCGCGATCAGTTTCATCACCGGCGCGGCCGGTTCCTGCCCGCCGGTCAGCAGGATGCCGGCAATCGCCGGGTAGGCCTTCGAGGTATAGGAGATGATGCTGCCCAGGATGATGTCGGCGCGGTCGCCGGGCGTGACGATCAGGCTGCCCTCCTCGATATGGGAAAGAAAGTCCGGCAACTGCATCGCCGCCACCTTGAAGTTGCGCACCTCGCGATTCAGGCCGTCTTCGGCGACATGGTAGAGCCGCGCGTTCAGGGCGCGGGCGATATCACGCATGGTGGGTTTGCCGAGCAGGGGCTCTTCCGGCACCACGTAAACCGGCGCCTCCCCCTGCAGCCGGCGGCGCAGTTCGGCGGTCACCGCGGCGACATCGCCGCTCGTGACGCGGTTGACGATGGTGGCCGCGATATCGCAATCCCGGTCCCGCAGCGACTTAAGGAACGCGGTGGCGGCATCGGCGACCTCCTGCGGTCCCCGGTCCTTGCCTCTCACCACGGGCAGCAGCAGGCAGCCGAGGTTGTTGGCGGCATCCGCGTTGAAATCGAACTCCGTCATGCCGCCGACGCCGGTAAAATCCGTGCCGATGCACAGCACATGCTCGCAGCCGGCATTGAGCATGGCGAACTTGTCCAGGATGATGCGCAGCAGCTCATCGTAGCGGTTCGCCTTGACCAGTTCGCGGGCCGTTTCCAGGTTGACGCCGTAGAGCGACTCGGGCGGGTAATCCAGGTGGTAGCGCGTGGTGATCAGGCGCAGCAGGTGGTCGTGCTCCGGTGCGCTGCGCACCACGGGGCGGAAGATGCCGACCTTCTCGGCATAACCCGACAGCAGTTCCATCACCGCCAGCACGATGACCGATTTGCCGCTGCCGGATTCGGCACCGGTGATGTAGAGATTGTGCGCCATAGACACTATCGGAATCCAGGTACGACCAGAGGTGATGGTCAGCGGAAACACACGGAAGAACACGGAAAGATTTTGAATTTGTCGGCAATTCAGTGTGTTTCCGTGTGATTCCGTGGCCATTTAATCATCTGGGCAATTGCCATTAATCCTTTGGGGTCACTCGGCCAATTCTAACCCATCGCCACGAGCGGTTGCCGGCGCGGCGCCTCATGCCCGGCGCGCCGCCGCCTTTATCCGCCATTGCCTCAGATGCGTCAACTCGTAGAACACCGGCACCAGCAGCAGGCTCACCAGCATCGAGAAGGTAAGCCCGGCGACGACGGTGACGGCCAGGGGTCTGAGCATCTCGGAACCTTCCCCGATGCCGATGGCGAGCGGCAGCGTGCCGACGACGGTGGTGAGCGTGGTCATGAGGATGGCGCGCAGCCGCTGGCGCGCCGCCTCGAGTATGGCCTCGCGGATGGAGCGGCCCCGCTCCCGCACGATCTCGACGAATTCGACCAGCACGATGGCGTTGCTCACCACGATGCCGGCCAGCATGATCACGCCGAGCTTGACCGGCATCGACATCGGCAGCCCGGTGGCATAGAGGCCGATCGCCACGCCGATGACGGCGAACGGCACGCTCAGCAGGATGATGAAGGGATTGCGCAGCGACTCATACTGTATGGCCATCACCACGAACACCAGGAACAGGGCCAGGAACAGCAGCGTTCGCGTCATGGACTGGCTTTCCTGCAGCGCCTTGCGGGCGCCGCCATCATAGAGCGTATACCCCGAGGGCAGGGAGAGGTCCTGCAGCTTTTCGTCAATGGCGGCGAGGCGGTCGCCGAGGGTTGCGCCCGCATCGACCCTGGCGCTCACTTCAACAATCCGCTGCTGGTTATCGCGCCGGATTTCGTCGGCGGTTTCGATGAGATTGACCCGGGCGACATCGCCCAGGTAGATGGCCTTGCGGTCCGCCTGCTCGGGGAACAGCAGCACCGACTCCAGCTCCTGGGGATTGGCCGCCTCCACCGGCGGCAGACGCAGGCGCACGTCGTAGCTGCGGTCGCCCTCGATATAGTCCGTCACCAACTGGCCCTCCAGGGCGATGCGCAAGGCGACGCCGACATCCTCGACGTCCAGGCCGAGGGCGCTGGCGCGTTCCCGATCGATATCGATGATGATTTCATGATTCACTTCCTGCGCGGAGTGCTGCACGTTACGCAGCCCGCCGAGCTGTTTCAGGCGCCGCACGACCTCATCGGCGGTCGATTTGAGGATTTTCAGATCCGGACCCTGTATGCGCAGGCTGATATCATCATCGCCGCCGCTGCTGCGTATACCGCGTATGCCTTCGGTCCACAGCCTGACATACAGCCCGGCCAGTTGCTTATCGGCAATTGCCTGGTTCATGCGCTTGATCCATTCCTCGCTGCTGATGTTCCGCCGTGACAAGGGCACCAGTTGCACATTCAGCGTGCTGGTGCTCGGTTCCTCGCGCTGCGTGCGGCCGAAGATGGACCCGCCTACGATGGTAAATACATGCTCCACTTCCGGCTGCCGTTCAAACAGGGCTTCGAGGATCTGGACGCTGCGATCCATATCATCCAGGGTCACACCCGGATCCGCGTACACGTTGACGGTGATCCGGCCATCGTCCATGGACGGCAGAAAGACCTCCTGCCTGCCGAAGAAGGCCTGGATGGTGATCCCCAGCATCAACACGAAGACCAGAATCACGAGGTACGGGTAACCCAGAACGCGGGTAAGCAGGCTGACATAACGGTCCTGCAACCAGCGCATGCCGGCATCCACCCGGCGGCGCAGCCGGCCGCTGTCCACGGTGAGCACCCTGGCGGCCAGCGCCGGCACCAGCGTCAGGGCGATGACCAGGGACGCCAGTATGGCCGCGGAAATGGTGTAGATCAGTTCCCGGAACAACAACCCCGTCAGTCCGCCGATGAACAGAAATGGCAGCACCGCCGCCAGATGGGTGGTGGTGCAGGCGACGATGGCGCTGTTCACCTCCTGCGCGGCGTGGGTGCCGGCGTCCAGACCCCCCTCGCCCAGGCATTGGTGGCGATAGATGTTCTCCTGCATCACGATGGTGTTGTCCACGATCATGCCGACCCCCAGCGCCAGGCCGCCCAGGGTCATGATGTTGAGCGTGAGCCCCCCCAGGGCCATGATCACGAAGGTGACCATGATCGCGATCGGAATGGCGCTGCCGATGATGAGGGTACGGCGCAGGTTGCCGAGAAAGAGATACACCACCGCCATGGCGAGCAGAGCGCCGCTGATGACCGCATGGCTCGAATTCGATAAGGCCTGGCGGATGTAGACGGACTGGTCGGACACGTTGCGGATAGCGATGTCTTGCGGGACCAGGCCCTCGGCCCTGAGCCAGTCCAGACGTTCCCGCACGGCATCGACGACGGCGACGGTGTTGGCCGTCGGCTGTTTCTGTATCGAGAGCTTGATGCCGGGCACCCCGTTGACGCGCACCCGCAGGCGCTCGTCTTGATGACTGTCGATGACCTCGGCCACCTCCTGCAGGTGAATCATGCCGCCCTGGCGAAGTTGCAGCGGCAGCTCGGCGATCTGCTCCACGCTGGTGAAGCGCCCGCTGATGCGCCCGGAGAGTTCCTGCTGCGACATCTTCAGGCGGCCCGCCGGGTCTTCACGGTTGCCCCGCTGCAGGGCGGCGATGACATCCTGCATGGTGAGACCCACGCCGGCGAGGCGCTGCTGGTCGGGCAGCACCTGGATCTCGCGTATGAGCCCGCCTCCCACTTCGGCCGCGGCCACACCGGGCAGGTTGATGAACCATTTGCTGAACACGTCATCCACCCAGGTGCGCATCTCGACCGGATCACGCAGCGGCGAGCTCACCACGAACTCCAGCGCCGGGATCTGCGCGGGATCGCGTTTGGAGATCATGGGCGGATCCGGCGTTTGCGGCAGGTAGCGCTTGGCCCGGTCCAGGCGGGTACTGGCATCGCGCAGCGCAAGATCGATGTCCTTGCCGTAGTCGAACGACAAATCCACCATGACCTCGCCCTCGCTGGTGCGCGACTGCACGCCGGTGGCATCCTCGGTGATCGCCAGTTGCTCTTCCAGTTGCCGGGTGAACTGGTCCTCCAGCACCGTGGCCGGAACGCCGGGGTCCATGATGCGCACGCGCACCTCGGGGTAGACCAGGTGCGGAAGCAGGTCGATGGCCAGGCGGGAAAGCGCAAAGACGCCCAGCACGATGACGGCCAGCGCGATCATGGTGACGCCGACGGGGTGGCGTATCGACCAGGCCGCCAGCCCACCGGTGCGTGAAAACGGTATGGACATCGTCAGGGTACGGCGCGCTCGACCCGTTTGACCGATTTCCCGGGGATCAGGCCCAGAAAACCCCGGGTGATGACCTGCTGACCATCTTCCAGGCCTTGCGTGATTTCAACCTTCTCCGCCAGACGCAGACCGCTGCTCACCTCCACGCGCTGCGCCCTGCCCTCGCCGTCCAGGATGAATACATACTCGCTCTTCTCATCCCGGCGCAGCGCGGAGAATGGAATCACCCGGCGGCGCGCGGCATGGGTGCTGAGTTCCACCCGGCAGAGCTGGCCCGGCGCGGCCCCCGCGGGCACCGGAGCGATTTCCACCTCGATGGTGCCGCGGCGCGTCAGCGGGTCGAGCGTCGGATAGATGCGAGTTATGCGGCCTTCGTAAACCCGGTCGCCCAGGGCGTCGATGCGCACCCTGGCGACATCGCCGACGGCCAGGTCGGGCAGGATGAGTTCGGAGACCGGCAGTTGCGTCACCAGCGACGAGGGGTCGGAGATGGTGAGCAGGTGCTGGTAGCGCTCGGCCACGTTGCCGAGTTCCGAGAGCCGCTCGCTCACCACCCCCGTCAGCGGGCTCTTGATGGTGGTGTAGCCCAGGCGGGTTGTGAGTAATTGTTCGTCGGCCTCGGAGACCTCGACCTGGGTCAGGGAGCGGGTATATTCATCCTCGGAGACCAGCTTTTTGCCGCGCAGTTCCTGCAGCCGCTTGAGGTTCTCCTGGGCCTGCTTGCGCATGGCGGCGGCCCGGGCGAGCTGCGCCTTGATGAGGGCGTCGTCCAGTTTCACCAGCACGTCACCCGCCACTACCCGGTCGCCTTCATAGACCGGCAGCGCGGTGATGCGCCCTTCTTCCTGGGTATGGATCTTCACCTCCCGCAGGGCGCGCAGGGTGCCGGTGCGGGTGCGCACCACGCTCAAGCTGGCGCTGGTTACCGGCGCCGTCTCGACCAGATGTACCGGCTCGCTCACGCCGCTGGCCGGCGCGGGTCCCCGGCCGCAACCCGGCAGCGCGAACACCATAAGCAGTGTCCCGAGCAAACGGGGGCGGCGACGTGAGGCGCTGGTTATCATTAGGGGTGGCGATCGCTGGAATGCATGGACAATCCGCGGATTATACCTAAAACGGTAAGGCCACCGGGAATGGGGAAAGTTCCACGCAGTAAGCGGCGCCTTCTGCCCGGCACCAGAGCATGCTTCGCGCCCGTCCCGTTGCCGCAGCGTGCTGCGCCACCGCCTGCCATCACGGCCGGAGCGAACCTTCCCCCTCCTGAACTTCGGATTTGATCTTTTCGGACATGGGTTTCTCCTGAAATAACGGGAGCAACATCGATGCTCGCACTGCGTTGTTACAGCCTGTCATATTACTGCAATATGACGGAATATAGAATTCTGGGTCTTCGGAGCAGTTTCGCCTAGCGTAACAGTGACCCAACCTGCCGAATCGACCCATGAACAAGGACGGCCTAACAACTGTTTTTTGGCTGACGGTCTTCTACTTCTTCATAGAACTGGCCGGCGGTCTCCACTACAACAGTCTCGCGCTGGTCACCGATGCCTCGTTCATGGCGGTGAACGTCATTGGGCAGATCATGGTCAACTACGTCAAGCGGCTGAGCCGCCTGCTGCCGAACAAGCATCTGAGTTTCGGTTACGAGCGAGCGAAAGTGCTGTCCGGCCTTTTCAATGGCACGGCGCTGGGCTTTATGCTGTTTTACGTACTCGTTGACGCCTACCATCGAATTATCAACCCCCAACCGATTGAATCCATCCCTGTGCTGATTGTTGCGCTACTTGGGCTTGCGGTAAATGTGTTCAACCTCATCATGTTGTACACGCAGTCGAAAGATATCAATATCAAGGGCGCCTTCCTGCTCATCCTCAACGACACGCTCGGGTCGGTGGGTGTAATCGTCTCCGCATTGATCATCCATTGGACCGGGCTGTATGCCGCCGACGGCATCACCAGCATCCTCATCGGCCTGCTGATTGTCTATCCCACTTATCACATGCTGCGCGGGAGCATAAACATTCTGATGGAGGGCATTCCAAAAGGGATCGACCTGGACGAGGTGGAGCGGTTCCTGCTTGGCAATTTTCCCCGCATTGTCCATGTGAAGGATGTGCACGTCTGGGCCATCGTCCCGGAAAAGATACTGCTCGCGGCAAAGGTAAGAACAAAGGGTGACATTTATCGCCGGGACGACATCAAAGAGTTGAAGCAAAAAGTGCAATCTCGATTCGGTTTCTACGACGTCTATATCGAGGTATACGAAGACCATGAACCGGGTATGATATCCGGCGATGTCATGCGGATGTCATAAAACCGCAACTATAACGGCGTGGCCAAGAAAACCCAGCTTTTGGGTCGGCGGCAGTTCGATGCGCTCGCTTGAGCGGGGGGTTACCGTCGCCTTGACGCGCCATCGCAGGCGGCATACCCTCCTAAACAGTAACAGGCGCGAGCGTAGATTCTCCGATGAGCACATCCGGCTCGAACAAGCCGCAATACCAGAGTCTGGCGACCGACCAGTTTTTCTATTTTTTCCTTCGACTGCGCAAGAGCGAGATTCGCAGAACAATACAGGTGCTGCAACGCCGCTATCCGGACGAAAGCCCGGTGCAGTTGGCGCGGCGCCTGATCGACGCCAAGGCGACGCTGTCACTGGTCGGCGGCACGCTGCTGGACATGCCGTTACTGTTTCCCGGTATTGGCCTGGCGCTCAAGCTGATCGGCTTGGTCGGCGCCACGTCGCTGCTGACGCGCATGAACCTGTACCTGATCCTGGAAATCGCGCTGGTGTTCGGCCAGGATATCGACGACCAGGCGCGGGTTCCGGAAATGGCGGCGGTGATGGCTGCAACCGGCCTGTCGGTGGCCGCCCCCTTGCTGGTGCATGCATTCGAACTGCACCCCTTCTATGCACTGCCGGCCGGCAGCCTATCGGCGGTCGCCACCGCGCGCCTGATCGGTGAAAGCGCCATCCGCCTCTATAATCAGCCAGCACGGCAGGCTCGCCTGGCGGTAGCGGAGGCCTGACCCGGAGGAAGCGTTAAGTCACGGCAGGAATGCCCCCCTTTTTTCCAGGAAGCGGGGCCAGCCGAAGGCGCGGCCGATCTCGTTTGCTTATAAACACAGACGCCGCATCACGCCGCGAGATGTCGTGCAAAATGGCCTTGCAAATACAAGGCAGCCTGTTCGCGGCCCATGTAGCGCGCCAATGTGCGTTCCGGCACTTCAGTCAGGTTCACCACGATCGTTGAGGCCCGGGTGTATCACCTCGACTTGCCGAGAGTGCGCAACGGTTCAGCCGCCCAACTGGATTGTCGTTGTCTGTGTACCCGGGAGACCGTTGGCGCCTTCATAGCGCACAAAGAGGCCATCGGCCTGTCGGAACCAGTAATGGGCTTGCCAGAAGTGAGACAAAAACCCATCCGCCGAAATGCTGATCTTGCGCGCGAGGAACAGACCGGCGCTGGTCGTGACCTGTTCATCGCCAAGCCTGCTCGCTCGAAGCTTTACGACATCGAGATTATCCGGACGGATCATCCAGAAGACGACCGAATCGAGGCGCGACTGGCTGAAACGGCCAAGGGCGTAGGAAAGCGGCTGAAACCAGGGTGATTCATCGATCTCTACCTCCCGGCGGATTGTCTTACCGTTACGGGTTTCCTCGAATCGAATAAGGTTGCCAACCCGCCGTGCCGTGATATCCGCGTCCGTATACAGGACCCGCCATTCCAGGGTGTTGCCCGTTTCATCGCACAGATCGAAATAGGACTTGTCGGGGGCTATCCAGCGTGTCTCGACCTCTTTCCCACTGTGTTGGATGATCCAGGTGTGAGAGGATTCGACATCTCCCGTCTTTTCGAGATAAGTGTATTGCCGCAAGTCTTCTGAACCGGCGCTGTTTGCCAGCACTGTCAGGATACATCCGATGACTATCCGGCCAGTAACACGTCGCTGCATATGCAAGGATTCTCCGGTTCTGCGGAATGTGAAGGCGGGCCGGGCCAAAGTTCCCGCCGTACGATTCAGGCGAACCCCGGCGACACAGTCAGCGCGCCAAGTCGGCGTTTTACGTGAACCAGGGCGTGCCTGATTTCCTCGCGCTGCCCAAAGTCGAGATCCTGATAGCGCAGCCAGACGTAGTTGCCGTTCGTCGTGAAGGGATAGTGGTCCCATGGATGCGGCCAGGGAATGCCGGCGGCTTCCTGCTCGATACTGAGTTGCAGAATAATTTCTGACGCGACGCGCACAAGCTTGAAGTTTCTCCCGTTTCAGAGAAGAGCAGCGTGACCGGCCCGAACCGGCAGTCTTCGACTGTAGCGGTTATTTTACGGGTCATCTGTTACGGAAATCTTACAGCCGGCCCCCGCCGCCTAGTTGAGCGGTACGTAGTATAACCAGGCGTCCTGGTCGACCTTGAGGTCGATCAGACTCCCGTTTCTCACGTCGAGGTGGACGTAAATCGGAACGCCGGCCTTGACCACGATGCCATAGCCTGCCGGGAAGGTGATGTTGGTGTTCGTGACGTTCGAGCCCAGGTAGGTGTTCCCCGTGTTTGCGGCGTAATCGTAGAGACCCGGCCCCGAGTATTTCATGCGGAAGATGCAGCCGGCGGCGTCTTCCCCAGCGCACATGTACATCTCGGGCTTCGTGCTGACCTCGATGTCCACGTAAAGCGCCACGTCTACCTGTTCGGCGATGGATACAGCCATGATGGCCACGTCCTGGCGGGGCACCCAAACCCCCGCCTTGTCGACATGACAGGTCTTCCCTCTAAAACAGTGGCCGGTTGTGGCCTTGATGACGGCGGTGGCCAGCGGCTTCACCGCCGGAGCGGCCCACCCCGGCGTCAGGCCCGCTGGCGGCATGAACCACAGGGCGAGGGCAAGAACGGGGGCAAACATACCGGGACGACGCTTCCCGGCCAGGAACTGCGACGGACCCATGCGCCGCGTCCGCGGCCTCCGCCGCTCTCCGACCAGCCC
Source organism: uncultured Gammaproteobacteria bacterium (assembly GCA_963773065.1). Lineage (GTDB taxonomy): Bacteria > Pseudomonadota > Gammaproteobacteria > UBA9214 > UBA9214 > CAVQCA01. The sequence continues at coordinate 135,278 of CAVYZN010000014.1, read as the reverse complement.
TGCCGCCTCCCGTTTGATTTGCCGGATGATGCTTCTTTTTGCCATGGGCCGCCTCCCGTTTCATCATGCCAGCAGTACCCGGTGTCCATGAATCCGGACAGGCCACCCGCGCCGCGCCCCCTGCGCGTATACCGGCCCGTCCGGTTTGGGCATGCGGTGTGTGCGCTTCGGCCAAAACCGGCGGTGATGGGCCTCGCGGCCCGGGAGCCATTACCGATTAAGCAGGCGGGTTATCCACCGTCATCTCAGCCGGCACGGCCGTGTCTGGTCACCGCCTTCGTGCATGGCGCCTGGCCGGAACCGGCAGTTGCGAGGCGGCAGTGACCGATGGATTGGCCTAATTTAATGGCGACGACCCGATGCCCAACCCGACGGTGGGCATCAGGCCATCGCCTGCGGAGTCTATCTTTTGCCGGCGCCGCGCCTCTTGAGCGTGGCCTCGACCTGAGCTTCCGCGTCGATCCAGTCCTGACAGGGATCGCCGCCGGTGAAACCGCGCTTCTCGGCCAGGAAATAGGCCGCCTCTGAAATCATCTGCCAGCGCGCTTCGGGTTTGATGGCGATCGTGTCATCTGGTTTAGTGGTCTTGGCCGCCATGGCGGCCTTCCTGTCCGGAGCCGCCTTCTCAACGGGACTCGTCGCGACAGGCCTGGAGGCCGGAGAAGCGGTCCGTGTGGCGGTTTCAGGAGCCTTCGGAGCAACGGCGGCGGGTGTCGCGGCTTTCGGAGAAACTGCATTCTTCGTGGGGTGTGCGGTCTTCTTGGCCATACTGATCCTCTCGATAATGTTGTACCCGTGCGGCTACGCATCAAGCAGCCGCACCGGCCTGTTGAAGCCGAAAATAGCTACCATACGGCTGATGCGTTCGAGGCATTTATACGCCTTAACCGCTCATTGTCAACCCGGCCGGGAAATGCCCCACAACGATTACCGCATCCGCCCCGGTCCTTGTGCTGAAACGTGGGGGTACGGAGGCAAATTGGACTATTCTCCCGGCCTAGCGGCTTACGGGCTGGTAGTTGTCAGCAGCATCGACAATGTCGTCAAACCTTACCTGATCAGCCGCGGCGGTTTCTTGCCGCTGCTGCTGGTGTTCATGGGCGTCCTGGGCGGCCTGCTGTCTTTCGGCTTCATCGGCGTGTTCCTTGGTCCGGTGATTCTGGCACTGGCCTACGCCCTGCTGTCATAGTGGATGCGCCCGCCGGAGACGCCGCGCGACACGCCATCCACCTAGCCGTCCCTGCGTTCCGCCGCGGCTTCGAGCCTATTTTTACCCATTCCTATACAATGCAACTTTGCGGCAATTGGGAAATCGCGAGCCAGCGGATGAAAGAGCAGTTGAAAGCACTGTTTGCGCTGGATCCCCCGCATCGGTGCGGATCCCGGCGATGGCGATGACATCCGCTTGCGTAAATCATTGCTCGTGCTTTGTGCGTTTCCCTTCATGTTCGCCGGAGCCGCCTGGGGAGCGATGTATATTCTGGTCGGGGAGCCGCTGGCGGGGGCGATTCCGCTCTCCTACGCCGTCATTTCACTGTTCAGCGTTATCCACTTCGGCCTGACGCGCCGCTATCACGTCTTTCGTTTCAGTCAGCTCCTGCTGATACTGCTGCTCCCCTTCCTGCTGATGATGAGTCTCGGCGGGTTTATCAGCGGCAGCGCGGTCATCCTGTGGGCGCTGATCTGTCCCCTGGGCGCGATGCTCTTCGATGAACCCCGGCATGCGCCGCGCTGGTTTCTGGCCTATCTCGGCCTCATCGTGCTGAGCGGTTTGTTACAACCCCATCTGGGATTTGGCAACCATCTGTCGACCGGGTTGGTGACGTTCTTCTTCGTCATCAACCTCATCGGGGTCAGCTCGTTGGTGTTTCTCATGGTTTATTTTTTCGTCGGCCAGAAGAATGCGTTTCAGGAGAAATCCGAGGCGCTGCTGCTGAACATCCTGCCCAAGGAGATCGTGGCCATCCTGAAAGACGAGCCGCGCACCATCGCCGATCATTTCGAAGGCGCGAGCATTCTGTTCGCCGATGTGGTGAACTTCACGCCCCTGTCGGCGACATGACGCCCACCGAGATAGTGGAACTGCTCAACGAGGTCTTTTCGCATTTCGATACCCTGGTCGACAAATACGGGCTGGAGAAGATCAAAACCATCGGCGACTGTTACATGGTGGCCGCCGGCGTGCCGCGCCCGCGCGCCGACCACGCGCAAGCGCTCACCCGCATGGCGCTGGAGATGCGCGATTATGTGAGCGGGCGGGAATTTCACGGGCGCCGACTGGCCTTTCGCATCGGCCTCAACTCCGGGCCGGTGGTGGCGGGGGTGATCGGGCGCAAGAAGTTCATCTACGACTTGTGGGGCGATGCGGTGAACACGGCCAGCCGCATGGAATCCCACGGGCAGGGCGGGATCATCCAGATCACCCGCGCCACCTACGAGCTGGTCAAGGACGAGTTCGTCTGTGAGCCGCGCGGTACGATGAATGTGAAAGGCAAAGGCGAGATGGAGGTGTGGTTTGTGACCGGAGAACGGCGTCATTCCTCTCTGAAACCGGCTCCATTACTTCAAGATCCGCTAGCCTGCGTGTATTCCGTGCATCACCGCTGGGCAGGCATCACCGGTCCGACCAGGCCGGTTCCGCCGTCCGGTTATCCGGGTCCCGTGACTGTATTGCCGTCATGGACATGGTTGATCCATTCATCCGGCACCAGGTACGAAAAGGCGAAAATCATCACCACCGCCATCAGGTACAGGCCATATAGCTCGCCATAGAGGTACCCCTGATTAAGGAACTTCGCGGCTCCGTAGAACGCCGTGATCAGCCACCCGGCAAAGGAGGCCGCGAAGGCAAGGCGCATCCGCGCCGACTCCGACGCCGTACGTATGAACAGGCCGCCACGGGCAACCTCGGCGAACCGCGGCAAAAGCCTTCTGTGGATGTAGACTCCGTTGATCGACATGAGCAGAACGATGGATGCCTTGGCCCAGATTTTCTGGTTCGCGATATACAGCGAATCGCCGAGATACCCCACGCTCACGAGACCGATCCCCGTCAGCCATAACAGCAGCAGCGAGACGGTTGCGGTGCGTGATGCGAAGATAACGGTATCGTAACTGTCGCGCGAAAACTGCCGATGCCGGGAAAAGATCAGATATTCGGCAATCAGCATGGAGCCGATCGCCGCCGCCAGCGATAACAAGTGGAAATAGATAAGCACGGTCTTCATTTTCTGCACCTCACGGCAAAACGGTGCCAGGTGTTAACTACCTTATCTCAGCAAGTGTCAGGCCTATTCCCCTCAGAAAGTGTATTCACCCACACCCGGCGGAACCGAATTGCTTGGCACCTGGAACCACACCCCACATGATTCCGCGATGTGATAGTGGTTTCCGGGGAGGAATAGTGTGTCTGTCACCACTGGTTGATGCTAGGGGGTATCTGGCCGATGGTAAATTGTTCTGAAGTACAATGGGCTCATGAGCCCGGCATTCTGTTGCGGATCCTTCAGCGCATCGGCGTGGTGACGCCGCGGGCAACGCTCGCGAACCGGATGAACCGGGCCGTGGAGTTGATTCAGCCGTTGGTTTTGGTGGAATAACTTTCGAAGTTGGCCGTCACGTTCTTGTTCATCGCGATGCCGAGAGGCCAGGCCAGTTCATGCTGTCGGCGCCGCTCGCCGTGATATGCGCCTGGCCGGTCAGGCGGAAGTGGCTCGTCGCGGGCTCAATGACCGACAGCGTGATGGCGTAATAGGCATTGCCCTGGCTGGTCGTGCGGGTAAAGGTGCCGGTGGTGACCGGCGGGGTGGTGTCGCCTCCCCCGCCGATCGGCTGGACGGTTATGGTCACGCTGTTCGTTCTAGTCTGGGCGGTGTCATCCGTGATCATCAGTTCAAACAGGAAGTCTGTATTCTGTCTAACCGGCGGCGCTGTGAAATTAGTGGAAAATAAATCTCTGACATTTTCAGCGCATTTTCAGCGGGCATCGAACGGAGGGGTCTTTGATGAAGAAGTGACAAGCCCCGCCGGCGGAGCTTGGGTGCGATGTTCACACGCAGCTAAGGAAATATCAATCCTTACGGCGCTGTTCAGCGAGACTCAGCTTCTTGATCTCTGCCGGGCTTAAGCGCTCTCTAATACGAGAATACAGATCGGCCGCTGTCGAGTAATCCCTTCGTCGAAACGCCTCGTCTGCCTGTGGCCGCAATTGCTCGGCGAGAACGTCAAGGGCATACTCTTCAGCCCACAACTTTCGCTGATTTTCGAGCGTTGAGAAGAATCGCGGATCGCCCTCTAGAGCCTCACGACCATAGTGTTTCATCAACGAGCTCAACTCTTCGAGACCAGCAACCACGCCTTCCGGTGTAGTCGTCGCTGCGTAGTGAAAGTGCTTAGCAGTTTCCTGGTCGTTGGCGCGAATGATCTCCGATATCGCATATCGAGTTCCGAAGGCAGTAACACCTGCCCCGATTTCATACGATTGCCGCCCGTGATACACATCCACTTCAACGCCGCCCTTTCGGTAGCGCATAAGCGTTGGTAACACCTCGACTTCAGAGAACCCCAGATCACCGAGGAACGCAAAAGCCTTCCTGGTTTTCTCCTCAAAGTTGAGATACGAACGATCCGATGTACCCATGATACTCACCACCTTCGTCATTGTTTTTGTGGCATCCAATGTTTGGTCTGCGAATCGAACGTCCAACCGCGATCTTTTAGCAGGTTCCGTTCGGCATTAAGGAACTGACCAGATGTATCGCCTGGAGAGGCATCACGGATTGGCTGCCCTTTACCCATCTCCTGACGAAGTACACCAGAATTTTGCTTCCAGTTAGCTTTAGGGCTTCCCTGGTCTGGCAGACGATCAAGCAGCGATCGCTCACCCTGTTTCAGGTTTTGCAGGTCTTTGACTCGACCGATTACAGTGGTTTCTCCCTTTGCAACCTTACTCCCTTTCTTCGCATTGTTAATTATCTTTACGGCGCTAACCGCATTCTTTATATTCGCAATGCCACCCGTCGCAGCACCCAAGCCCGCGGCTATAGCCACACTCCCCAGACTAAATTCCTGCTGCAAGCCCGCACTTATCAATAACCCTTGGGTCACGGTATCCGACACCGCGGCAACAATCGCACCAAGGATTGCGAAATCCCCATCCGGATCCACATAGGCATATGGATTATTATTCGCATACACATACTTGTTGAAGCTCTGGATATTGTCCTGCACTGAAGCCGGCCGGATCGGTCGCCATGAACCGGCCGATTGACGGGTCATACCAGCGCGCCCCGAAGTAGTTGATCCCGAAGGTCGCCTCTTCCTGCTTGCCGGTGTACCAGACGGTGTCCCGGTTGCCGGCCTCCTGGGTCAGGCGCTCACCATAGGGTGCGTAGCTCTCGCGCCACAGCAGCGTACCGCTGGCATCGGTCGCCGCGACCGGCGAGCCCAAGGCGTCGTTGTGGTAGTAGGTGACCCGCTCAACCGCGTGACCGGCACTGGCCGCAAGCAGCAGCCAGAGGGTGAGCAGACCCCGGGTAAAACAGCGTATCAGGCGGAAAGTCTTGTGAGCGTTCATTGCAGCACCTCCGTGTGGGTCGTTTCCTGGTTGCCGCTGGTGTCGGTGGAATAATACTCGAAATTAGCCGTGCCGTTCTTGTTCAGCGCGACGCTGAGGGGACCGGTGTAGACCTGCCAGGCGGTGCTATCGGCGCCACCGGCAGTGATATGCGCCTGGCCAGTCAGGCGGTAGTGGCTCGTCGCGGGCTCGTTGGCTGACAATGTCAATGGCGTAGTAGACCTTGCCCTTGCTGGTCGTGCGGGTGAAGGCGCCGGTGGTGACCGGCGGCGTGGTGTCGCCGCCGCCCGGTGGCTGGACCGTAATCATTACCTCTTCGGCGCCGCTCTTGCCAACGTTGTCGGTCACCGTCAAGGTAAAGCGCAGGACCGTGTTCTGGGTAACGGCCGGCGCCGTGAAGTTGGCCACCGCGCTGGTCGCGTTGTTCAGCGTCACCGCCGGTCCTGACGTCTGCACCCACTGGTAGCCGACCAAGTTGCCTTCCGGATCGCTTGAACCACTGCCGTTCAGCGTAACCGCATTGCCCTCCGTTACCACTTGGTCGGGGCCGGCGTTTGCTGATTGGTGCTTGGTTGACCGGCGGTGGGACTGCATAACGGCGGGTATAGCGGTTGCTTGGGCCGCTTGCCTGGACATCATATTGCGCGAACATCGCGACGGCCGCGCCAATACCGTTCACGTCCATGAGTTGTGAGTTCGGCACCAGATTACCCCTACCGCGATCCGAGATATACACGGGTGCCGCAAATCCGCCCAGTGCCTTGTCATAACGGGCGGCGACAAGATCGCTGCGACTGGACGAATCCGGGTAGAAATTCGATTGGTCCTGTCTAAAAAACACGAAGGCATTGCCCCCCGCATCAATCCCGGCCGCCGGGCTCGACACACTGCGGTTCGCGATACTGGTGTCGTTGACTGCCTTGCTGGTTCCCCAATTCCCACCGGTTGGCCGGTATTTTGTCTTGATGTCGGAAACATCGTTCCAGGCCAGGATGGCATCGCCCGCAGCATTGACCGCGATATCCAGTCCAACATTAGTGTAATTACGGATAGTGGCGAGTTTATCAAGCGGTTTCCAGGTCTGGGAGGCAGCGGTAAATTCACGTATCCATATCTCGCTGTTGCTATTGTTGCTCTCTGAATCCTGCCGCCAGGCTGACTACAGAATTACCGTTACTGGTGATCCCAACGCGTGGTGTATCTACATCTACCTCAACGGGTCCGTAATAATCTATGGGTGTCTGGTACAACATTGACTTAGTCCAGCCACTCGCGGGTGAATAGTATGCCGCCCAGATACTATTCGGCCAGTCCACTGCACCGAAATGCCTGTATTGCTTCATATAAACAACGACTGCATCACCGGACTCATTCATGGCCACGTTCGATGGTACAAATGAATAGCGATCGTTGGCATCGGTTACATCAAAATTGATGGGCGTACTCCAGCCACTACCAGACATGTAGGTAGTGGCGTAAACCTGATAGTGTTGGATGGCATAGCTGGTAGGATAAAGAATCCCATCCGAGTGAATCCAGGTAACCAAAGCTAAACCTTCATTATTGATGGCTATCTGTCCAACGTATACAGGGGTGTTACTAATGTTGTAGCTCTCAAACAGCATTACTGGTGTACCCCAGGAACCGTCTGATGCGGCATAGAAGTGCTGACCACACTTTCCAGCGCGTGCCATCGTATTGACCCCAAGCTACAACCGCATCCCCGCTGTTATTAATGGCAACGTGCGGTTTACTGATGGAACCAGATTGTTGAGACAGCGATATCTCGCTATTCCAGCCCTGACTTTCAGTATAATTTCGCACACGCAGTTGGTTGCTTATTACTCCGCGCAATCACAATATCGCCCCGGTCATTCAGGGCTGAATCCTGCGGATGTATTGATTTCCGGCGTCAGTTCCACCGGATTCCATATCGGCTGCCCAGGCCGTGCAAAAACCTGCACGGAGTCCGGCGATTCTCCAGCGTTGTTCACCGCTGTCACGACATAGTAATAGGTCGTGCCGTTGGTCAACCCGGAATGGGTGAAGGGCTGTGTGACGCCGGCAATCTTAGTGCCGTTCGTTTTCGTTACACCCGGGCGTGGTACCCCAGTAAAGGTTGTAGGACTTTACCGAAACGGTGTTATTCCAGAACAGGGTGTTCTTGCCGTTGCCCGCCACGGCGGTGACGCCGCTGAGCTGTGCTGGCGCTGGTGCCGGCGTGCTGGGGTCAGTGCCCTCCGCAAACTCCTGCTGGTTGGTGATGCCGTCGCCGTCTGGATCGTCACTGGCGCTATACAGGGTAATGCTACCGAAATGGATGATTTCCCAGCCGTCGGCCAGGCCATCCGCATCGGCATCGGCCGTCGGGTCGTATACCGTGATAGCCACGGTATCGGCCGCCGTGATGCCGGTGGAGTCTGTGACGATAAGTTTGAAACTCAACGTGTAGTTGCTGCCCGTGACCGGCGCCGTGCAGCTCGGGGTGGCGCTGCTGGCGCCATTCAAGGTGACTGTTGGCCCGGAGAGCTGTGTCCACTGGTAGCTGATGGCTCCCTCGGCATCGGAGGAGCCGCTGCCGTCCAGATGCACCAGTGCGCCACCCAGAAGCGTCTGGTCCGGGCCGGCGTTTGCGGTCGGCGGCGTGTTGGGGGTCACCTGGATATTCACCGTATCGGTTGCCGTAACACCGTCGTTATCCGTCACCGTCAACTGGAAGCGTAAGGTCTCCGCGGCGGCAATGCTCGGTGCCGTGAACGTCGGACTGACGCTGCTTGCATTGCTCAGGGTAACCGGCGTACCCGACAGTTGCTGCCAGGCATAAGTCACGATACCACCATCCGGGTCGGTTGAACCTGGACCCGCTCAAGGACACCTGCTGGGTGGCATAGACAGAAGCATCCTGACCGGCATCGGCTACCGGCGGATGGTTCTCCTGCGCGCTCGCGATGAGCTGTGAGCCGAGGTAGAAATACTCCTTGCCATAGAATGCACTGGTAGCCGGATCGTATTCACCCAGCAGATTGCCGTTCTTTACATAGAGATACTCTGTCAGGTCTGTGCCATCCGAGCGGCTGACGCGCAGGTTGTTACCGTCATAGCCATAGCCATGTTGTATCCCGATCGACAGAAAGGGGTTGGTCCGGGCAATGCGCATATTGCCGGCATCATCATAGGTATACAGCGTGTCCGCGATAATCCCGTTGTTAATCGGATCAGACGGGTCATGCTTTTCCACCTCGATAATATTGCCATATTCGTCATAGTAAAATTGATCGTAAATGAACCCGTAATCCACATATAGCAGCTTCTGGTATGAGTAGAGATGATCTGTCGTACTGCCATTGAGCTGCTTTTGGGTAATATCACCGCGGCCGTTATAGGCAAATCCCGCCGTTCCCCACGATCCCGTGGCAGATACGAGGCGATTGATGCCGTCATAACCCAGCACCCGATTGTTAAGTGAATCCAGCGCATCGGTGATGGTCCCGACGTTGCCGATGCTGTCGTACTGATAGGTCAGGTCCATGGCCTCGGCCGCGCCATGGGCGTGCATTTGCTCGATCCACAGACGGCCGTTCAGCGTGACGTCGGTCGTCTGGCCATTGGCATAACTGATCCGCTGGATCTGGCCGGAAGGATGGTAGTCGATAGCGGTGACATACGGCGTCAACCGGGTTGGACGGCCGAAGGCGTCGGGCGCGTAATTGATGAAGCGGCCTGACGGGTACGCGATGGTGCTGACGAAGTCATTGGGATCGTAGCCGTAGCCGACGACGTAGCTGTTCGCGCCGATGTCGGCGATCTCCGTCTGGAGATTGTCGTTCTCGTCATAGAGATATTCATGCTGACTGCCTGTGTTGTCGACGCCGACGGACGTTGTCATTCTCATCGTAGCCGCGGGTCACATCCGGCGTGGTGCCGGGATAGTCGGTGAAGGTCAGGCGGTTGCGGCCGTCGTAGGTAAAGGTTGTTATGCCAGATGTGCCGACCTGGCGTGAAATCATGTTACCGACTTCATCCCGGCCATAGGTCGTAATGCCGGTTTCACGATTATCTTCGGTTACCAGAAAGTAATGCGTGTCATAGGTGAACGTCCTTCTGAAACCGAGACAGGTAGTCTGATCAGCCGGGTCTTCATCACCCTGGAATACCTCGGTAACCTGATCAAGCTGGTTGTAATCGATGTGGGTACAGATATTTTCCGGAGAATCGATATCCAACAGGACTTTTGCATTGTCCGGATGACCATAGGACCGATAAAGAAACTCCGTCTGATTGCCGCGCTCGTCCGTTTCGGTCACTCTGTTACCGCCGGTGCCGAAAGCATAACTTCTGAAAGCGCCATCCGGATGATCCAGGCGCACGAGCCGGCCGAGTGACATCGTAGGTGTAGGTGATGCCCTGGGTCGAATTGGGATAGGATTCGAACACCTTTTGCCCGAGCGCATCATAGCCGGTGGTCTTGGTGATCGTTTCACCGCTTGACAGGTCGGTTCTGTCGACCCGGACCTCTTTGCCAAAGCCGTCAAAGGTCACGGCTTCCTGATAGTTTCCCCGCACCAGAGACTTGCCGTTTAAACCCCAGTTGATGGTCACGTCCGCGTTAATCGGAAAGTCGATGCCGGTCAGCCGGTTCAGCAAGTCGTAGCTGAACGATTTGGTGAATCCGCGTCCGTTGGTGATCGAGGCCACGGTGCCGGTCGGATTGACGACCCGGCTGATGGTGACAGACTCCGGGTGACTCTCATTCCTGGCGATACCGCGGTAATAATTGTCGGTGGTTGTGGTATTGCCGCGTGCATCCGTCGCGGTTCTGAGATCGCCCTCCGTGGTATAGGTAAAGTGTTGTGAGTTACACCGTATTTGTTTTCCGAGATTACCTGCCCAAGGTTATTAAGCGTACGGTCAATCGTCCCGATACCCACAATCGTCTCGTCCTCCGGCACACCGATAATCCACTTGACCGGGTCGTTGAAATAGGTGTGATTGGTGATCTTGCTGGGTTCGCCGATGATTAGCGTCGTCTCCTCCACGGTCCCGGGGTTGCCGTAGACATCGTGGTTGGAGTTGATAACCGAATGCGTACCGCCATTACGCCACGTATGCGTTTCAAGCAAGATCGGTGCATTCGTCTCATTATCAATCTGATTTTCCCGGCCGTGGTAATAATTCTCAATTGAGATCTGGCGCTTGCCCCAACGTGATACGATTTGTTCTATCCACTGTCCGGTCGGGGAGTAAACCTCTGTTGCAAGCAATAGACCCGCCGCCCACAGATTCCCGAAGCCGGTTACCGAAGCCCCTTGATGCACATACCGCGTGGTGCCATTCGGCTGTGTCACTGTGGTTAAATCCACGTAATCAGTCGAGCCACTGCTATTGGTAACGGGATAAGAACCTGGTGCAAAGGTATAGGTCCAGGCGCCAGGCGTAATATTCGGTCCGGAAGTATTTTTTGTCTGTATTGCCGTCGTTATGTGATAGTCAGTGGGATCGAACTGGACATGCTGGTAGGTATATTCGATGACACCCCCATAGGGGTAGGTGACCTTCTTGACAGAAAACTTGCCCGGCCCCGGATAGTTGTCTGGATAATATTCATACTGCCAGCGCTGACCGGATGGCATGACAACCTCAGTCAGGTTATAGCCACAGAAGGTATAGCCGGGATCGAACCCGGGAATCGGCTCGTAGGTGTAACGCCATACCTGATTGTTGGAGCTGATTTCACGTAATTTGAAACAATCATTTGCGTCGGTGTCGTAGGAGAACTTGACCAGACGGCCATCACTTGTACCCGATGGGGTATGACCGGTCACTTCGTCGATGTACAGATAGCCATTCGGATTTTGTTGATAGGTGATATGGATTGAATTGCCGACAACATCCGTTATTTCAGACGTGTACCAACTGGTTTCAGTCCCGCCATCACCCAAAGAAACCGTTGATATCACATCCATCTTGTAACGGGTCCCATCCGGTGATGTCACGAGCATTCCATTTGCGGATACACACTCGGCACGCCAGTTGCTCTTGGTAATCAGCGCACCATTACCATTGTCAGCAAGGACCAGCAGTTCCCGTGAACCATCCGGATGCTCGATGGACGGGTTGTCGCGAGTTGAAACAGACCATTGACCCTGCGTGCAAATTTTATCGGCCTCGTTCTGAGGAACGACAATACGTCCAAAATGCATGGTCCAGCCGATTCCGTATAGGCTGGTGTAACTCGGTGACTGGCCCTGACCATCCTGGTGATGGAGGTAGAAACGGTTCACAGTGATATCAAGCCCGCCGTTGCCCGGCACTGTGATATCCGTATGTCTTAACTGCAGCATTCCCGAGAAAGGGTCGATCGTCTCATTCAGATCGGCGATGGGATCCTTGAAGGGATGCAGCCCAGGTTCCGCATAATAGTCGCGAATCTCCTCTGCCGGAGCGGCGCTGACCAGGAGGATTGATACCAATGTAAGTAATGTTGCGATTATTCTTGCGTGCGGCATTGTTGTTCCTCCATGATTTTACGGTCCTGGTTACCCGCACTACTCCCTAGTTTGACGGCGTCTGAATAGGTGGTATTTCGGGCGGGGGCGACCACTGCCTGACCTCCCGCCGTTTCTCCAGTTCCTTTTTTTGCTTGTCTTCGACATCAGTCTTGGTTCGCAATGCATCAAGTTCAGGACGGGAAACGCTGCCCGGTGCTGGGCTGGATACCGGTTTTGTCATCACCGAATACCCTGGATGCCATCGCACACATTAGAACGGTGCACGCCAATAACCTGATTTTCATCTCTCTCACCTCCCCTGAGTCTGTTTATCGTTTTCAGCGATTACGACGTACTGCTTTGGCGATGGTCATTTGCTGGATACCCGTCATGTTCAGATGTGCCTATTTCAGGCAGGGCGCCGCAACCAGCCGTGATAACGAAAACGTCTTATTCAACCGAGTCGCTGCGGGACCATAACACTTACGCAAGATTCACGGTTTTGAGGATTCTACGTATCTTTCATCGAGTTTTAGCGCTCTTACATCATATTCAGATTTTTCCTATAAACACCGCACGGTGCTCTTGACGGCGAACTCACTGCCGTCACACTCGGCATTAAAGGCAAAACCTGATTCAAAGCCACTTTCGCAATGGTGTGTGAATCATCCTTTTGATAACGTGTGTGGTCTTACCCGCCTGCGTAACAACGAGATCACTGCAAGGCCAGTTGCAGTGTCATTACCATCTGGGATGTCGAGCGGTTAGCATGTCGGCGCTGAGCCGGGCTGCTGAGTAAAAACGTGGCTCGCGGTCATTGCCACGGCGGCATGGCTTTACGAACGTTCCGGTGAATTGCACAGCGGCCTGGCGAATGTTGTTGCATGCCTGCGGCGTGTCAGATTCAAATGGCGGAGAGGGAGGGATTCGAACCCCCGGACCCTTGCGAGTCAACGGTTTTCAAGACCGCCGCTTTCGACCGCTCAGCCACCTCTCCAGGCGGGCCTGACGTGAAGCCTGGCAAGCATACCGGAACGCGGGACGTCGTTTTCCAGCCTAATGGCATGGATAGCCACACATTCCGCGGGTTGCCGTTTGGGGTGGGTGTGGCTATGCTTGGAACCAGGCAAACGGATCGTTGTCTATCATTGTTATATATCCGTTTGGAAATGGTCAATCATCACGGAGGTTTACTGCATGAGCATGCTTGAAAAAACAGTTGTGGGGTCGCAGCCGTCGGTCCTGTCCACCAACAAGGTCATCCGCAATACCTACACGCTGTTGTCCATGACGCTGCTGTTCAGCGCCCTGACGGCCGGCATCGCCGTCATGACCCACATGCCCTTCATCAACCCGATCATCACCCTGGTCGGCTATTTCGGCTTGCTGTTCCTGACGACCCGATTCCGCAACAGCGGTCTCGGCCTGCTGTGTGTGTTCGCCCTGACGGGGTTCATGGGCCTGACGCTGGGCCCGATCGTCAGCGCCTACCTGTCGCTGCCGAACGGCGGGCAGATCGTCATGACCGCCATGGGCGGCACCGGCGTCATCTTCCTCGGCCTGTCCGGCTATGCGCTCACCACGCGCAAGGACTTCAGCTTCATCGGCGGATTCCTGATGGTCGGCATACTGGTGGCCTTCCTGGCAAGCCTGGCGAGCCTGTTCCTCACCCTGCCCGGGCTGTCGCTGGCCGTCTCGGCGATGTTCATCCTGCTGATGTCGGGCATGATCCTGTACCAGACCAGCCAGATCATCCACGGCGGGGAAACCAACTACATCATGGCGACGGTGTCGCTGTATATCGCCATCTACAACCTGTTCATCAGCCTGCTGCAGTTGCTGGGTGTGTTCAGCGACGAGTAGGCGCCGGATCGCACGTCAACCGCAAGCCCCGCTCCGCGGGGCTTCATTTTTCTGGAACCCTTCCATGCACGAGAGCTTCGAAGCGCGCAACGATCTCGAACAGAAACTGCTGGCGGCCCAGGAGGGCCGGCTTCCGGAAAACGAGTTCATGCAGTACCTGCTGGAGGCGCAGGTGTTCATGCCGGTCAGGGACTCCATCAACATCGCGGGCTTTACCGGCAGCAACAAGGCCATCCCCCTGACCGTGAAAACCGAGGACGCGGTGGAAGTGCTGATCCTGTTCACCAGCCCGGACCGCGCCAAGACCTTTGTGCGGGATCATCCCGGTTACGAGGGCGGCCTGCTGGTTGAATTCAAGTGGGTGCTGGAGCGGACCGGCAGCGGCGTCGGCATCTCGATCAACCCGAACTGGCCGGTCGGCATGGACATGGAACCGGAGATGGTCCAGCAGTTGAAAAGCAATTGAGCCCGGCCGTCCGAACGGCTCGTGTCAGCGCGCCTTCCGCTCACCCGCACGCTGTGGCGTGATCCGCTGTTCTGGCTGGCGGTCATGGCGGGGCCGCTCTGCTGGCTGGTGCTGCTTCTGCTGTTAAAGCCCGCCCCGCACTGGGCCTGGCCCCTCGCGGCGCCGGCTGAATACCTGTTGCCGGTGCTGGTCTACCCGGTGCTGGAGGAGATCGTTTTTCGCGGCCTGCTCCAGGAACTCGCGCAGGAGTTCATCAGCCGGCGGGCGTTTGGACCGCTCAGCCTCGCCAATCTGCTTACCAGCCTGGTTTTTACCGGTTTCCATTTCCTCAATCATGCCCCGCTGTGGGCGGCGCTGGTGTTCTTCCCCTCGCTGGTGTTCGGATTTTTCAAGGACCGCTACCGGACACTGACCGCGCCGATCCTGCTGCACGTCTTCTACAACGCCGGCTTCCTGCTGCTCTTCACGGCGCCTGCCTGAGCGCCGATTCCAGCGCGGCGCGAAAACGCGCGTAGCGTTCGTAAGTCGCGGATCGTCCTGTGGGAGAAAGCGGCGCTCCACGCCGGATGGCTCCCAGGTGTCCGGACAACCGGCGGCCAGCCAGGCGATGCCGCGGGCGGTGGACTCGATGGTGTCCGAACGTTCGACGGCGAGACCCGACAGATTGGCCAGTTTCCGGCACAGCCCGTCAAGCGGCGCCAGGCCGCCGCTGATCCGGATGCCGTCCACCCGCGGATTCTGCCCGCGGAGCAATTCGACGTTGGCCTGGATCAGGAACACGATGCTCTCGATGGCCGCGACCATGGCCTCCGCCGGTCCGATCGGCGCGCCGCCATCCTCCGGCAGGAAGGCGGGTTCGGGCCCCGGCCGCCACCAGGGCGCGCCCAGCCCGCCGATGCTGTTCAGAAAGACGGGCGGCGCCTCGATCCGGTCGAGCCAGCCGGGCGCCTGCGCCGGCCAGTCCGCGATGCGGTATCGTCTCGCCACCCAGTCGAGCGCCGCCCCGGCGCCATTGACGGTGCCTTCCAGGTAATGATCGGCCATGCGGCCATCGCTTCGGGAGAGACCGCTCAGCAGGCGGGGATGCGAGCGGCGGGTTTCCCCGGTCGGCAGCAGGACGAAGGCGCCGGTGCCGGTATTCACCAGCAGGGTATGGCGGGCCGGCGTGCCCGCGGCATAGAGCGCGGCGGTCTGATCGCCATTGACGGCGGTCAGCGGGATAGCGCCGGCGCGGGTGAGCCCATAGTCGCTAACGATCGGCAGACAGTCGGGCAGGACCTCCCGCGGGATGGCAAACAGCCCGAGCAGCCAGGCGTCCCAGTCACGGCTTTCCAGATTCCACAGCAGCGTGCGCGAGGCGTTGGCATGGTCGACGACCTCGCGCTTCGCTTCGGTCAGATGATGCAGCAGAAAACTGGCCAGCGGGCCGAGGACCAGTGTGCCCTGCGCGCGCGCGGCGGTCACCGCGGTTTCATGCTGGATCAGCCAGCGCAGCTTGCCGGCGCCGTAATGGGGCGAGAGGCGCAGGCCGGTGCGTTCCCGGATCGCGGCATCGTGCCCGCCCAGCGCCTCGAGATCCGCCGCGGTGCGCGTGTCCTGCCAACTGAGTACGCGGGAAAGGGCGCGGCCGGTTCGGCGGTCCCAGGCCAGCACGCTGGAGCGCTGGGTGGCCAGTCCGGCCGAGCCGATCCGTGCCGCGTCGACGCCGGGATGGCGCAGGATTTCCTCCATCACGGCGTGCAGCGAGTCGAGTATTTCCTCAGGCGACTGTTCCACTTCCGCGCGGCTTCGCGTCTGCAGCGACACGGACTTGCTGGAGAGCGCCACCAGGCGGCCACGGCCGTCGAAGACCAGGGCGCGCGTGGCATGCGTGCCCTGGTCGATGGCCAGCGTCAGCGCCTGCGCCATGGCTATACCGGCTTCAATCGAAGCCGCGCGGTATGCGCAACCGGTGTGCGCGCCGGCAGGGTGCGGTGCAGGAGCCGCATCACCTGTTGCGCCGTGGCGCGATAGCCGGTCAGCTTGCCGCCATAGATCGACACGACGCGGGGACGCCGCGGATCGTCCATCGCGTAGCGGGTTTCCCGGGAGCGGGTGAACACCGCGTTGCGTGAGACGGGTAATACCCGCAGTCCGGCGTAACGATCCAGGACCTTTTGCGGGCGATGCGGAAAATAGTGCCGCAGGGTCTCCAGCAAATAGCTCTCCTCGCCGGCCAGCGGGGCGATGTCCGCGGGATTGCCCGTATGGAGCGTCTCGGTGGTGCCGAGCAGCGCCTGGTTTTTCCAGGGCAGGAAAAAGATGGCGCGCCGGTCGGCGGGCGCTTCCAGGTAGTAGCCGCCCTTCTCCAGGCCGCCCTCCAGGATGAGATGGGTTCCCTGAACGAGATCGACCGCGACCTGAGGAGGGGACGGGCAAATACGCCCGGCCACCGCGTTGACCCACGGACCCGCGGCATTGACCAGCACGCTTGCCGAGCAACTGTTGACCACGCCGTTGCTGACATAGTGCACGGTGCAGCCCTCGGCGGTGATCTCCGCCGCGGTGAATTCGGCCGGGCAATGCAGGCCGGCGCCCAGGTCCATGGCGGAGTGCATGACGGCCTTGGTGAGCGCCGCATCGTCCGTCTGGGCATCGTAATACCGATAGACCGCCTGAAGCCGCGACGTCTCCAGTCCATCCAGTTCAGGCCATTCCCGGCGCGCGAGTTTGCGAAAGCGGCTTGCCTGGCGCAGGCCGCCCAGCAGCGCGTACAGGCTCAGGCCGGCGCGGATGGTTGACGGGCGGCGCGACGTTTCGGGATAGACCGGGATGTGGAACGCCTGCAGATGCACCAGCTCCGGGGCGAGTTTCAGCAGCAGCGTCCGTTCCCGCAGGCTTTCCCTGACCAGGGAAAAATGCAGGCCCTCCAGATAGCGCAGGCCGCCGTGTATCAGCTTGCTGGAGCGGCTCGATGTGGCGGCGGCCAGCCCGGTTTGTTCGAGCACCAGCGCCGAGTAGCCATCGCAGGCGGCCGCCTGGGCGACGCCGGCCCCATGGATGCCGCCGCCGACGATGACGACATCGTAGCGTTCAGTCACGCCCCGCCCCGGCCAGTCTCGGGTCGGCAAGCAGCCGGCGGATGACATCGCTCTCCAGCAGGGCGATGCCGCGTGCGCGCAGCGCCAGCGCTTCCTCCGCCGTATTGACCGTGTACGCGATCCACTGCCAGGGCCCGGACCATAACGGTTCCGGTTCGGCGGGCAGGCGTTTGCGGTTGCAGATCAGGTACTCCGGCCGCAGCTCGGCGGCCGCCGCCCGGGTATCATCCGACCATTCCGGCAGGACCCAGCCGATGGGCAGGTCGCTCGCGCGGCGGGTATGGAGCAGCGGATCCCGTTGAAACGAAATGATGATGCATTGCGCCAGCACCTCGCGCAGTTCCGCCAGGATGATGCCCATGACGCGGGCGGTGCCGAACGCCTCGATACTCTCCTCTTTGACCTCGACAAAGGCGCGGGCCCGGGGCCATCGTTTCAACAACGCGGCCAGTTCACCGAGGCGGGCAAGGCGCGCATCGGCAAACTGTGCGCCGAAACGCGCCGGGTAACCGGCCGGAAGTTCGCCGAGGGTCGCGTAATCGGTCCGCATCACCACGTAGTCGTGGCCGGTCACCTTCAGCACATCGGGGTCATGGCAGAGCACCGGCACGCCGTCGGCGGTAATCTGCACGTCGGTCTCGATACACGCGGCGCCCGCGCGCAGCACCGCCTCGAAACCGGCCAGTGAATTCTCCGGAAAGGTTTCCGGTTCGCCCCGGTGGCCAATCAGGATGGTTTGCATGCGTCTCTCCGCCGGTCCATGATCACCCGCCCCGCCCTTTCTTCGTTCATTCCGCTCAGGATATGCATTCAACAGACGCCGACCCGCTGGTAGGCAGACTCCATCCATAAAGATACAAATCCACCGCAAAGACGCAGAGAACGCAAAGCATTTTAAATGCTTTCGTTAAAGAATTCCTTTGCGGACTCTGCGTCTTTGCGGTGAAAGATTTCAGATGTTTATGGACGGACACTACTCAGAACGAGACCAGTTGTTCGCCCGTGGGCTCGGCACAACAGTACCAGTTCTCGGACAGCCGCGGTATCGCCTTGCCGGCGCAACCGGCCGCGAGCGGCGGCGCGGCGATGCCCGCCTGCCGGTGGGCCCGTTCCCAGACGCCCTGGAAGATGGCGCGTCGCGGCAGATCGTCCCGCTCCGCCTGCGCGACCCAGGCCTGGATGTCCTGCTGCAATTGATCGACGCGCGGGTCGGGGTTGCGCCACGGATGGCCGAGCAGTTGCCGGTCGAACGGCTCGATGACACCGGCCAGGCTCGTAAGGCGCAGCAGGTAGGAGCCCGCGGGGATCAGCAGCCGGATCGACAACTGCACCGGCGCAACGCTTTCGACCAGCCGCAGCGCGACGATCTGGCGCAGCAGCTCCAGGTAGACGTCCAGCGTCGTCCAGGGGGTAAATGCCACGAAGGTGGGCGAAAGATCGATGCCGGTCGCGCGCAGGAACGCCAGCGCGGCGATGAAATCCGCCCGCGTGTGGCCCTTGTCGAGTTCCCGCAGGATGCCGTCGTCGACGGATTCCACCGCGGAGACGATGAACAGGCAGCCGGTGTCCCGCAGCGTCCGGATTTCCCGCGGGTATTTCACGATGTGTTCGATCTTGATGGTGGCATCGTAAGTCACATCGGGAAATTCATCATGCAGGACGCCGCACGATCTTAAGTGCATGCCCCGGGCCGTTGAGAAAATCCGGATCGCCGAACGAGATATGCCGGGCGCCTTCCCGGATCTGCGACCGGATGTCATCCAGCACGATGTCGGCCGGTATGGCCCGGAACCTTCCCTGATAGACCGGGACGATCGGGCAGTGACGGCAGAGATGTTTGCAGCCACGGGTCGTCTCGGCAAATCCGACCGTGCGATGCGAGCCGTCGGGATGGATCAGACCGGCGTAGCGTGACAAGGCCGGCAGCTTGCCGCGCTGCGGGGCGATGAAGTCGATCTTGTCGAGGCATATTTCGGGCTCGGTCTGCTCACCCGCCTGGCCTGTCTTCAGGCGCCTCACCAGGGAAACCAGGCCGGGCTCGTATTCGCCGCCGAGGATGGTTTGTACCCCCAGGGACCGGAACAAGGCCGCGTTCATGGGGGCATACAGGCCATAGACACACAGGCCCGCGCCCGGTGCGAGCCGCCGGATCTTCGGCAATGCCTCGATGGCGATGCGGGTCGCCGTGTGCATGGCGACGTAGATCGCCACCAGATCGGTATCCGCCTCCAGGCAATCGTCGAGTCGCTGCAGCGAAAGGTCGCAGCAGACGACGGCACAGCCTTCCCGTTCCAGCCAGGCGGCCGGCTCCGCCAGGCCGAAGGGTTGACGTCCCAGTTCATAAGGATTGACCAGCGTGATTTTCATGTGTCAATAGTCTGTCAAATACAATAAGATAGGCGACATTTATATCAAAATAAACGAATCGGGTCCGTGGCGGTCACCAGCAGGTGTCTTGCCATGCTTATGGGTAAAACGGAGCACGTTATGCCCGTCTGCTGAAATAGTAAACGCAGCGTGACGGCCTAAACACGGATCGCTAGTGCGTTTTTGCCATCCAGGGGTATCGAAAATGTCAACGACCAGAATCGGACGAACCTGCACAGGGTCCGGCATGCTCCGATCGCATCGCAGGAATGCTGTTGCTGCCCAGACCCACCCCTGACCGGTGCCGCATACCTACATGGAAACCACACCCGATATTCGCTATATCGATACCTCCGCCGCGCTGAGGGAACTGTGCGGGCAGTTGCGCGGCAACCCGTGGCTGACCCTCGACACCGAGTTCCTGCGCGAGAAGACCTACTATCCCAGGCTGTGCCTGCTGCAGGTGGCAACGCCCGAGCTGGTGGCGTGCATCGATCCGCTCGCCCTGGAGGACCTGTCTCCCCTGCTCGATGTCATCTATGATGACAGCATCACCAAGGTGATGCACGCCGCGCGCCAGGACATGGAGATCTTTTTCCATCTGCGCCATACGCTGCCCTCCCCCGTCTTCGATACCCAGATCGCCGCTCTGCTGCTCGGTTACCCGGACCAGATCGGCTACGGCAACCTGGTGAAGGAGACGCTCGGCATCGAACTCGAGAAACTGCATACCCGCACCGACTGGTCACGCCGTCCGCTCTCGGACGAGCAGATCCGCTATGCGGCGGACGATGTGTTCCACCTGGCGCAGGTTTACCGGCATCTCGTCGGAAAGCTCACCGAACTGGGCCGCCTCGACTGGCTCTCCGATGACTTCGCGCGGCTCACACAGGTCGATCTTTACCGTAATGATCCCGCGCAGGCGTGGCTCAAGGTGCGCGGCGGCAACCGCCTCCGCGGCGCCGGCCTGGCCGTGCTGCAGGCGCTTGCCCAATGGCGTGAAACGCTTGCCCGGGACCAGGACCGCCCGCGCGGCTGGCTGCTGCGCGATGATGAGCTGGTCGAAATCGCCCGCCACCTGCCCGGGACGCTCGACGGCGCTCGGCGCCATCCGGGGTCTGCATGAGCGTTTCATCGGCAAGCACGGCAGCCGGCTGCTCGAACTGGTCGCCGAAGCCAGGCGCCGCACCCCGGAGCCCCTGCCCTTAACCGAAGCTTCCGGTCCGCCTGACGCCGGCGCAGGAGGCGCTGGTCGATGCGATGATGGCGGTGGTGCGTCTCAGCGGGTCGGAGCACGCGCTCAACCCGGCCGTGCTCGCCTCGCGGAAACAACTGGAACAGCTCGCGAGCGGCGCGCCGGACAGCGAGGTGCTGCACGGCTGGCGCGGGCAACTGGTCGGCCGGCGGTTGCTCTCCCTGCTCGGGGGTGAACTCGGTCTGTACGTCCGAAACGGGGGCGTCGAACTCAGACCGTGAGATGCCTTCAGGTGCGGATCCCGTGCCCCTTTCTCAGCAGGTGGATGCTGAAGGCGTAGAGCAGGACGATGAACCCGATGCTGATCGCGTAGGAAGACGCCAGCGGGATGTCCGACACCCCGAGAAAACCGAAGCGGAACGCGTTGATCATGTACAGGATCGGATTGGCCAGCGAGACATGCTGCCAGAAGGGGGGCAGCATCTTGATCGAGTAGAAGATGCCGCCGAGGTAAGTCAGGGGCGTGAGCACGAAGGTCGGGATGATCGCGATGTCATCGAAGCTCTTGGCATAGATGGCGTTGATGAAACCCGCCAGCGAAAACAGGATGGCCGTCAGCAGGATCATGCTCAGCATGACCCAGAGGTTATGGATGCTGAGGGGGTTGAACGGCAGGGATACCAGCGTGACGGCCACGCCGACCGTCAGTCCGCGCGCCACGCCGCCGGAGATAAAACCGGTCAGAATGACGTAATTCGGCACCGGCGCGACCAGCATCTCCTCGATGTGGCGCTGGAACTTCGAGCCGTAGAACGATGACACCACGTTGGCGTAGGCGTTGGTGATCACCGCCATCATGATCAACCCCGGCACGATGAACTCCATGTAGCGAAACCCTTCCATGTCGCCGATCTGGGAACCGATCAGGTTGCCGAAGATGATGAAATACAGCGCCGTGGTGATCATCGGCGGCAGCACCGTCTGTATCCAGATGCGCGCATAACGCAGGATCTCCTTGGTGAGGATGGTGCGAAAGGCGGTGAATTTCTGCTGCCAGGTCATGACTCAGGCACCGTTGTTCCCGTTGCCCTCGACCAGGCGGACGAACAACTGCTCCAGGCGGTTGGTCTTGTTGCGCATGCTGAGCACCCGGATATTGTGCCGGGACAGGTCCTCGAACAGCCGGTTGATGGATTCATCCCGGGAGATATCCGCCTCGAGGGTGGACTCATCGACCAGTCGCAGCTTGTGTCGCGGCAGCGGCGGGGCCTGCGTCAGCGGCGTGGCGATGTCGAGAACGAAAGTTTCCATGTGCAGGGTATTGAGCAGTTTGCGGGTGCTGGTGTTCTCGATGAGTTCACCCTCGTCGATGATGGCGATGTTCCGGCACAGGCTTTCCGCCTCTTCCAGGTAATGCGTGGTGAGGATGATGGTGGTCCCCTCCGCGTTGATCTGGCGCATGAACTGCCACATGGAACGGCGGATCTCGATGTCGACGCCGGCCGTCGGCTCGTCCAGGATCAGCAGGCGCGGTTCATGCACCAGCGCGCGGGCGATCATCAGCCGCCGTTTCATGCCGCCGGAAAGGTTGCGCGCCATGTCGCGGCGCTTTTCCCAGAGACCGAGCTGCCGGAGGTACTTCTCGGCCCGGCTGAAGGCCTCGCGCCGCTCGATGCCGTAATAGCCGGCCTGGTTCGCGACGATCTCCACGACCGGTTCGAACTGGTTGAAGTTGAATTCCTGCGGCACCAGACCGATGCAGGATTTCGCGGCGCTGGGCTCCCTGTCGAGGTCCATACCGAAGATGGAGACCCGGCCGCTGGTCTTGTTGACCAGGGAGGCGATGATCCCGATGGTCGTCGACTTGCCGGCGCCGTTCGGGCCGAGCAGCGCGAAGAAGTCGCCCTCGGCCACGTCCAGGGTGATCCCCTTCAGGGCGACGTGACCGTTCTTGTAGGTTTTTTTCAGGTCGCGTAGCGATAAGGCATACGTCATGGGCTCACACCAGTTTGATGAGCAGGATGACAAAGGCGATCACCAGCAGCAGGGGCACCAGCAGCCCGGCCCAGTCCCGGCTTTGCGCCTGCCGGCTTTGTTCCAGCATCGCCTTCACCCCGGGCCCGGCCCAGAACAGCACCAGCAGCGCAAGCGCTCCGAGCAATACCATTTCCCAGGTTGACATCGTCTGCATAGTGATCAAAGAGCCTTCAGGTGCTTACCGCGGTTGATTCCGCGCGAATCAGGCGGCTGCGCCGGCCATGTTTTACGTTATGATAAGTCATCCGTCAAAGTCATGAAGAAGGCGCGTGCATGCCGCTGCGGAAGATTGCGCATTACATGGACCGGCAGTCCCTGCCGGTACTCCCGTTCACCGTGTACAGGAACACACGCATTAACCGGGTGCAGGCAGCATGACCCAGTGGGCCGAAGGCCGTGTCATCAATCTCCGGCAATGGACGGAGGAACTCTACTCCTTGCAGGTCAAAGCCGATATCGCTCCCTTCATCGCCGGGCAGTTCACCCGCATCGCCAAGGATATCGACGGGGAAATCATCGCACGTCCCTATTCGTTTGTGAATGCGCCGGACGATCCCGTGCTGGAGTTCTACTTCATCACGGTGCCCAAGGGGCCCCTGACGCATGAACTGATCCACCTCCAGCCCGGCGACACCGTCCTCGTGGCGCCCCGCGCGGCCGGCTTTTTTATCCTCAAGGAGCTGCCGGATGCCGAACGCCTGTGGATGCTGGCCACCGGCACCGCGATCGGCCCCTTTTTGTCGATCCTCGGCGCCAGCGAGGTGTGGGAGCGCTACCGGAACATCGTCCTGGTCCACTCGGTCCGCACCGCGCGCGAACTGACCTATCAGGACACCATCAGGCGCCTGCTGGAACGGCATCCTGAACAGGTTGCAGATGATCCCCATGGTGAGCCGCGAGGCGGTCGATCACGCCCTCGGCGGCCGGATCACCCAGGCGATCGAGGACGGCCGGCTGGAAACGCGCGCCGGCCTGTCGCTGGACGCGGCTTCATCACAGGTCATGATCTGCGGCAACCCGGCCATGGTGCACGACACTACGCATCTGCTGGAGGCGCGCGGACTCAAGAAGAACCGGCGCCGGGATCCCGGCCACATCACCAGTCGAACAATACTGGAAGGAGTAACACCGCCGTAGCCCGGATGGCGGCCTGATCCAGGCGACGTGCCGGCGAAAACCGGCATTCAATCCGGAACGGGATACATCATGAGGAATTCCAGCAAGAGGCTGGTGGCGTGCCGGTCGGAAGGTCAATTCAGCCGTTCAAACTAGGAATAAATCAGCTTCCTCCCTGGAGAAACAGCGTCAATACCCCGGTATAGCCATACAGGCGGTTATGCGAGATCTCGCCGTTGGCGAAGAATCCCACCAGCGGAAAGTCGCCCAACTGTTCCTGAATCATCCGTAATTCTTCCGAGTTTTCACCGAACTGATAACGCCCGCGGCCGAGACAGGTGTAATACACACCGCCCCTGATGCCGCCACGGGCGCGCTTGCCCAGATCGCGCAGCATGCGCCGCATATCCTCGCGCGCGCTGTCGCCGTCACGGCGGCAGAACATGATGGTGTCGCCTTCCTCGACCAGTTCCCCGATCGCCACCAGTTTCTGCTGCGGGTCGATGCCGACCAGATTGCGCACCAGGTAATCGCCGGTGTCCGAACCGGGTACGGGCAAACCGGCGAAGATATAACCGGCGACCTTCGACAGATCACGAGACAGTATTTCACCGATGTCCTCGCGGAATACTTCCAAGGCCGGACGGCCGTTGAGTTCAACCAGGATGTTGCGCTGACAGCGAGTGATGGTGTGCTTCTGGCCCAGCGGCGTGCAACCCTGGGTCAGTCCGCTGATCACCGGAACTTCGGCGGAAAAGAGCACGCCCGAGAGGCCGTTCTCGCAGACGACTGCCGGCAATCTGAATCTGATGGTTGCCGGCGCTGGCCGATGTCAGACCGCCGACCAGAAACCCGGGGTCCAGCTCCAACGACAGCGATTCGATGATTTGCGCGATGTGGTTGTTGCGCGGGTCGCCATGGACGATCCCGAAACGGGCCTGATGTTCGGCGATCCAGTCGCGATTGACGGTGAGCATTTCCGCCAGCGCATCCAGTCCTGCCGGGATGAGGCGAAAACTGTTCTCCGGCAATGCCGCCAGCATGACGGCGGCCGCCGGTTCATCGTAAATCTCGATGCCGGTGCGGCAGATGCCGCTGCCAACGGTTCCGACCCAGTCGCTGACGCCGGTACGGGCGCGAAGCTGCTCGAGCAGCCTGTCGAGGTAAGGCGCGAGGGGCTCGGTGATGTACAACAGGCCGAGACTGGCGGATGCGGGTTCGCAATCCAGTTCCGCCAGGCACTGTTCGGCGACAACGCGCCAGTCGGCTCCCACGGCGGAGGCAGCCTTGAAAATCGGTGTATCCATGATCGTATTGTACGTGATTACAAGAGATAAAGGCGGATCGGTGATCACCGCTCTACCACGGATTTACCGGCAGTCACCAGTCAATTACCGGTGGGCTCACCGAGCAAGCCGAAATTTTGATTTGCCGGTTTAACCAGCGCTATCCAGAAAATTCATGCCCCTATTCCATCGAAGGATATTTCGCTTTTTACAACTAACCATTAGACTATGCCGCCTCGTGCATACACCCAACGACTCCAGCCGCTACCAAGAGAACGCCATGACCGCACCCCTTCCACCAGCCACCCGATCGCCGCGGGCGCTCGTCATCACCCTGATCCTGGGGGCCGCCAGCGCCGGCCTGTACCTATTACTCTATCTGTACTCCGACAAACTGCCGGAACTGGCCGCGGCGAATCGTCAGGGCGAGCATAAAATCTACGCTTTGGTACCCATCGCCATCGCCCTGGTCTTCTCCTTCGTACACGGCGCCTTTACCGGGCAATTCTGGGACCTGCTGGGTTTCCGGGCGAAGAAGTAGGAAGCAACCCATGGACACTATTCATTTTATCGATCTCAATCTCACCACGGTACTGATACTGTTCCTGGTCGGTTTCATCGGTGGCATGGTCAGCGGCTTCATCGGTTCGGGCGGCGCCTTCGTGCTGACGCCGGCCATGATGAGCCTGGGCGTGCCGGCCGCCGTCGCCGTGGCGAGCAACATGGCTCACAAGTTCCCCAAGTCCCTGGTGGGCGCCTACAAGCGCAACAAGTATGGCCAGGTTGACGTGAAACTCGGCATCGTGATGGGCATCTTCGCCGAGGCCGGGGTATTCGCCGGCAAGCACCTCATGGTGGATATCAAGGAGTCCTATGGGGCGGCGGGCACCAATCTCTACGTCTCCTTCATCTTCGTGGTGGTGCTCGGCATAGTGGGCACTATCGTGCTGCGCGACGCATTGCGGGAACAGCGGGGCGAGAGCGTCCAGAAGGAGCCAAAGCAGCTCAGTCCCCTGGTGCGCTGGGTGCGCGGCCTGCACATCCCGGGCACCATGATGCACTTCCGCAGCATCGATGCCCGGGTCTCCCTGCTGGTCATCGCCCCGCTCGGCTTCGCCACCGGCCTGCTCGCGGGCACCATCGCGGTCGGCGGCTTTATCGGCGTGCCGGCCATGATCTACATCCTCGGCCTGCCCGCTCTCATGGCGAGCGCCACCGAACTCGTGATCGCCTTCGTGATGGGGATGGGCGGGAGCCTGTTCTATGCGCTCGACGGCTTCGTCGACATCCGTCTGTCCATGATCATCCTGGCCGGCTCCCTGTTCGGCATCCAGATCGGCGCCATCGGCACCACCTACGTGAAGGACAATGTGGTGAAGTTCGTGATGGCGGCCATCATGCTGCTGGTGCTGGTGAGCCGTGTCTTCTACATCCCGGGCTATCTATCGGAGCTGGGCAGCATCGATACCCTGGCCGCAAGCACCGTGGGCCTGCTCGACGGCATCGGCGAGGGCGCGCTCGCCTTCGCCCTGGTGTTCGGCGCCGCCATGATTCTGCAGGCCCTGTACCGGGGCATGCGTGAATATCGCCTTGTGCAGGCGACTGCCGCGGTCGTAGCCGCGGAGGCCACGCCGGTCTTTGCCGCGGCAGCACCGGCCAGCCCACAGCTATCGCCGCTAGGGCGTTTCGAACGCTTCCTCGTGGCCAGCGACGGTTCCGAATTCAGCGCCGCCGCCGTGCGCGAGGCCATCGGCATGGCGCGCAAGTGCGGCGCGCAGGTGCACGTGATGTCGCTGGTGGCAACCGGCGTCGAACACGAAGCCCTGGGTGAAGCAATCCTCAGGCAGGAGATGGAAACGGCTCAGGCGCACCTGGACCAGATCAAGGCGCAGGCCACGGCGGCCGCCATTGCCTGCGAAACGCACCTGATTCACGGCCAGACGGTGGACCGCGAGATCGTCGAACTGGCAGACCGACTGAAGGTGGACCTAATCGTGATGGGCCGCCGCGGGCGGCGCGGACTCGCACGCCTGATGCTGGGTCACGCCACCGCGCAGGTCATCGGTCTCGCACACTGCAACGTGCTGGTGGTGCCGCGCGCCGCCCGGGTCGAAGGCCGGCACATCGTGCTCGCGACCGACGGCTCGCGTTTCGCCGACGCGGCCGCGGTCACCACTACCAGACTGGCCGGTTTCTGCCAGGCGCAAATAACCGTCGTCTCGGTCACGACGCCCGACCAGGGTCCGGTGAACCGCCAAGAGGCGGAACAGGCGGTCCAGCGGGTCGTGGAGCATATGAAGAGCGCGGGCATCGACGCGGAAGGACTGGTGCTGGACGGGCGCCCGGATACGATGATCGTGACCGTCGCGAAAGAGCGCAACGCCGACCTGATCGTGACCGGCAGCCACGGCCGCACCGGCCTCGAACGTGTCCTGCTCGGCAGCACCACCGAACGCATCCTCAATGAAACATCCTGTGCCGTGCTGGTGGTTAAGGGGGGATAAACGCGATATCCCCCACCCTTGACGTATGCGGATCCATTACGCCTGCCGTGGAACCCGCGGGAGACATGGGGGAACAGGGGCCCACCGGGGGCGGCTGATATGCTGACATCCGCGCTGCATAGGACTACCGGTAGGATAGCAAACAATTTAGAGTCCAGTGCAGGTTCCCTCATGCCTCGTAGCCCAGCACCGGCGCGAGCCACCTCTCGGCTTCCTTGAGGGTTATGCCCTTGCGCCTGGCGTAGTCCTCGACCTGGTCGCGGCCTATTTTTCCCGCACCGAAGTAATGCGACTCGGGGTGGGAAAAATAAAAACCGGACACCGCCGCTGTTGGCAACATGGCGTAGCTTTCGGTGAGGTGGATGCCGGCGTTATTCATCGGATCGATGAGGGTCCAGAGTATTCCCTTCTCGGTGTGGTCCGGACAGGCCGGGTAGCCGGGCGCGGGGCGGATGCCGCGGTATTCCTCCTTGATGAGTTCCTCGTTGGAGAGGTTCTCGCCCACGGCGTAGCCCCAGAATTCCTTGCGCACGCGCTCGTGCAGGCGTTCGGTGAAGGCCTCGGCGAGGCGGTCGGCCAATGCCTTCAGCAGGATGGCGTGGTAGTCGTCGTGATCGGCCTCGAACTCGGCGAGTTTGCGCTCGATGCCGAGGCCCGTCGTGACCGCGAACGCGCCGAGGTAGTCGGCCACGCCGGTCTCCTTCGGCGCGATGAAATCCGCGAGGCACAGGTTGGGCGCATCGCGCCGCTTGCTCATCTGCTGGCGCAGGAAGTGAAACACCGTCCGCACTTCGCGGCGTGACTCATCGGTGTAGAGTTCGACGTCGTCGTCGTTGACGCTGTTCGCGGGGAAGAAGCCGATGACGCCGCTCGCGGTCAGCCACTTCTCCCGGATGATCCGCTCGATCATCGCCTGGGCGTCATCGAACAGATGGCGCGCCTCCTCCCCCACCACTTTGTCGTCGAGGATCTGCGGGTACTTGCCCGCCAGCTCCCAGGCCTTGAAGAACGGGCCCCAGTCGATGCGGTTGACCAGCTCCGGCAGCGGATAATCCGCGAACACCCTGACGCCGAGAAACTCCGGCTTCGCCGGCTGATACTTGCCCCAATCGGTCTGGAAACGGTTGGCGCGCGCCTCCGCCAGTGCGACCAGCTTGCGCGATTTCTGCTGGCTCTGGCGCTGTTCGCGCAGTTCGCCGTAGCGCCGCTTGATGCCGCTGATGTAATCCGCGCGGTGGTCCGCGCTCAGCAGGGTGCTGGCCACGCCGACGGCGCGCGAGGCGTCCGGGACGTACACCACGGCGCCCTGGTACTGCGGATCGATCTTCACCGCGGTGTGGATCTGCGAGGTGGTGGCGCCGCCGATCAGCAGCGGCAGTTCGAAGCCCAGGCGCTGCATCTCGCTGCCGACGTGCACCATCTCGTCGAGCGAGGGCGTGATGAGTCCCGACAGGCCGATGATATCGACCTGCCTCTCGCGCGCCGTCCGCAGGATGGTCTCGGCCGACACCATGACCCCGAGGTCGATGACCTCATAGCTGTTGCATTGCAGCACCACGCCGACGATGTTCTTGCCGATGTCGTGCACGTCGCCCTTCACGGTCGCCATCAGGATGCGCCCGTTGCTCCGCGCGGCCTCGCCCTTCCCCGTCTCCATGTACGGCAGCAGATAGGCGACCGCCTTTTTCATCACCCGCGCGGATTTCACCACCTGCGGCAGGAACATCTTGCCGGCGCCGAACAGGTCGCCGACCACGTTCATGCCATCCATCAGCGGGCCCTCGATGACATCCAGCGGACGCGCGGCGGCGAGGCGGGCCTCCTCGGTGTCGGCCTCGATGTAGTCGGCGATGCCCTTGACCAGCGCGTGCTCCAGGCGTTTGTTGACCTCCCAGGCGCGCCATTCGAGCTCTTCCTTGCGTTCCACCCCGGCGCCATCGCCGCGGTACTGCCCGGCGATCTCCAGCAGGCGCTCGGTGGCATCCTCCCGGCGGTTGAGGATTACGTCCTCGACCCGCTCGCGCAGCGCCTTCGGGATCTCCTCGTAGATGGCGAGCTGCCCGGCGTTGACGATGCCCATGTCCATCCCGGCCTGGACGGCGTGATAGAGGAACACCGCGTGGATGGCCTCGCGCACCGGGTTGTTGCCGCGGAACGAGAACGACACGTTGGAAACGCCGCCGGAGATCAGCGCGTGCGGCAGGGTGGCCTTGATGTCGCGCACCGCGTCGATGAAATCCAGCCCGTAACCGTTGTGTTCTTCCATGCCGGTGGCCACGGCGAAGATGTTGGGATCGAAGATGATGTCCTCGGCCGGGAAGCCGGCCTGTTCGGTCAGCAGTTTATAAGCGCGGGTGCAGATCCCGACCTTGCGCGCGCGGCTGTCGGCCTGGCCCTGCTCGTCGAAGGCCATGACGATGGCCGCCGCGCCGTAGCGGCGCAGCAGCCGCGCGTGGCGCAGGAACTCCGCCTCGCCTTCCTTGAGGCTGATGGAATTGACCACGCCCTTGCCCTGTATGCATTTCAGCCCCGCCTCGATGACCGACCACCGGGAAGAGTCGAGCATGACCGGTACGCGCGCGATGTCCGGTTCCGCCGCGATCAGATGCAGGAACCGCACCATGGCGGCCTCGGCATCCAGCATGCCCTCGTCCATGTTGATGTCGATGATTTGTGCACCGCTCTCGACCTGCTCGCGCGCGACTTCCAGCGCCGGCTCAAAGTCGCCTTCCATGACCAGACGCTTGAAGCGCGCCGAGCCGGTGACGTTGGTGCGCTCGCCGATGTTGACGAACAGCGAGTCCGGCCCGATGTTGAGCGGCTCCAGCCCGGACAGCCGGCAGCGGGGTTCGATTTCGGGAATCCGGCGCGGCGGATGCTCGCTCACCGCCGCGACGATCGCCTTGATGTGTTCGGGCGTGGTGCCACAGCAACCGCCGACGATGTTGATGAAGCCGTGGGCCGCCCAGTCGGCCAGTTCCGCGGCGATCTCAGCCGGCGTCTCGTCGTATTCGCCGAACTCGTTCGGCAGGCCGGCATTCGGGTGGGCCGACACATGGGTGTCCGCGAGGCGCGACAGTTCCTCCACGTAGGGGCGCAGTTGCTTCGCACCCAGCGCGCAGTTGAGGCCGATGGAGACCGGCCGCGCATGGCGCAGCGAATTCCAGAACGCCTCGGTGACCTGGCCGGTCAGGGTGCGGCCGGAGGCGTCGGTGATGGTGCCGGAGATCATGACCGGCAGCCGGGCGCCACTTTCCTCGAAAAATGACTCAACGGCGAACACCGCCGCCTTGGCGTTCAGGGTGTCGAAGACAGTCTCGATCAGGATGAGATCCACGCCGCCTTCGACCAGGCCGCGGGTGGATTCGGCGTAGGCCTCGACCAGTTCATCGAAGTAGATGTTGCGAAAGCCCGGGTCGTTCACGTCCGGCGAGATGGACGCCGTGCGGTTGGTCGGCCCGAGGACGCCGGCCACGAAGCGGGGCTTCCCTGGGGTACGGGCCGTGAACGCATCCGCGGCTTCGCGCGCCAGCCGGGCCGCGGCCACGTTGATCTCGAAGGCCAGTTCCTCCAGGTGATAGTCGGCCATGGCGACGCGGGTCGCGTTGAAGGTGTTGGTCTCGATGATGTCAGCGCCCGCCGCGAGGTAGGCGTCGTGGATCTCGCGGATGACCCGTGGACGGGTCAGTACCAGCAGGTCGTTGTTGCCCTTCAGATCCGATTCCCAGTCCGCGAAGCGCTCACCGCGGTAATCGGCCTCCGCCAGCTTATAGCGCTGGATCATGGTGCCCATGGCGCCGTCCAGGAACAGGATTCTCTCGTCGAGTAGTTGCAGTAGTTTTTGCATGTGTTTCAGAGAAATAAGTTTATTTTATGAAGTTTAACATGGACGTCGTTTTTTACCTGCATGATGTTCAGCATGAAACCTCACCGGATGTGCTGAAATCACGTGCCGAACCGGCTATCACCTTCCTGCACCAAACTACTAAATCTCGTATAAATTTGAATGTATTTTACTAGATATAGTATTCTTCGCCTGCCGGCAATAACTACCCTGTCGATTTCCTACACTTATTGCATAGGGATTACATCACGCTTTTCCCGCGATGAGAAACAAACGGGCCATTGGGGTGTTCATCTGTGCCATGTCGCTGCCTGTGACGGCCGCCGCCGATGGAATGGGGGACATGTTCAGCATTATGTTTCGCATGATGCTGACCATGATGAATATCATGGCGGAGTCCATGAACAGCTCGAATTCATGGAATTCGCCACTGAATTCCTACGGTCAAGGCATGAGTGGCTGGCCGCTCATGAGTGGCATGTCCGGGTATGAGTGGCTGGCCGCTCATGAACGGCATGTCCGGCATGGGCGGATGGCCGGGATCGAGTGCCTGGCCCGGCGGCGGATTTGGCGCCACGCCCTGGACACTGCCCATGGCAGGTAATCCCTGGGCCTCACCCCTGGGGGTTAATCCCTTCGCCGGAACGGGTTACGGTCTACCCGTCAGCTCAGCCCTGGGCCGGTCTTCCCGGCGGCAGGAATGCCTATCGCGGCGCATCGCTGCTGGATGGCAGGTGGTACGGAACGAGCGGGGAAATCCTCGAAGTCAGGGGTAATCGCTTTCGCTTGCGCGATAGTGTGGCATCCTTAACGGGCGCCCTCGATATCGATGACAACGTGGTGAAAATGTATACACCCCAGACCGGGGCCGTGAACATATATCAGTTCGTACGCAATGAAACCGAACTGGTATTGCAGGAACCCGGCGGAGCAAGTCTGTTGTTTTACCGGCGTCCCTACGGGGCCGGTTCGCCGCTACGCGTTTTCTAGCAACTGCTGCAACAAGGTTCAACCATGCCTACACATGTGCCGAGCATGAAAGCGGCCATCAGCGCGTCGAATGGAGAGACAGGACCAAGGAACTGCGCGCTGAGAACTACCTGATTACCGGCTATCATCATCACCCAGAATCCGGCTGGTAACGCGCGGCGATCAGTCAGGGCTGATTGACGCCATACCGCCCATGTAGCCCTTAAGTTCCCCGGGGATGCGAATCGAACCGTCGGCCTGCTGGTAATTCTCCATCACCGCGACCAGCGTACGCCCGACCGCCAGACCGGAGCCATTCAGCGTGTGCACCAGCTCCGGCTTGCCGGTTTCCGGATTGCGCCAGCGCGCCTGCATGCGCCGCGCCTGGAAGGCCTCGAAGTTGCTGCAGGAGGAGATCTCGCGGTATTGCTGCTGGCCCGGCAGCCACACCTCGAGGTCGTAGGTCTTGGCGGCGGAGAAACCGAGATCGGCGGTGCACAGGGCCACGACGCGGTACGGAAGTTCCAGGCGCTTGAGGATGCTTTCCGCATGTCCGGTGAGCGTTTCCAACGCCTCGTAGGAATCCTGCGGGCGGACCATCTGCACCAGCTCGACCTTTTCAAATTGATGCTGGCGTATCATGCCGCGGGTGTCCTTGCCATAGGAGCCGGCCTCGGAACGGAAACACGGCGTATGCGCGACATAACGCAGCGGCATGGCATCGGCTTCGGTGATGGTTTCCCTTGCGAGGTTGGTGACCGGCACCTCGGCGGTCGGGATCAGGTAGTACGCCGGATCGCTGCAGGTCCGGAACAGATCTGCCTCGAACTTGGGCAACTGCCCGGTGCCGCGCAGACTCTCGGCATTCACCAGATAGGGGACGTACACCTCGGTGTAGCCGTGTTCCCGGGTATGGGTGTCGAGCATGAACTGGATCAGCGCCCGGTGCAGGCGCGCCAGCGGTCCCTGGATCACGCAGAAGCGGGTCCCCGAAATCCTGGCCGCGCTCTGGAAATCCAGCAGGCCGAGCCGCTCCCCCAGATCGACATGATCCTGCGCCTCGAAACCGAATGCGCGCGGCTCGCCCCAGCGCCGGATTTCCAGGTTATCCGCTTCATTGCGGCCGTCCGGCACGGTTTCATGCGGAATGTTCGGGATGCCCATCAGGACCCCGCCAAGCACTTCCTGCAGACCGGCCAGCTCATCCTCGGCCGCCTTGTGCTGACTGCCCAGACCCTCGATCTGCTCGAGCAACGGACCGATGTCCACACCCGCGGCCTTGGCCATGCCGATCTCCTTCGAGCGCCGGTTGCGCTGCGCCTGCAGCTCCTGGGCCTTCACCTGCAGGGCCTTGCGCCGTTCCTCGAGTTCCTCCAGGCGCGTGGTATCGAGGACAAAGCCGCGGCGAGCGAGTCCGGCGGCGACCTGGTCGAGGTCGGTGCGGATCAGTTTGGAATCAAGCATGGTTTCTTCTTCAGGCGTCGGCGAGATGACTCAAGCGGCCGGTTTCAGGCGTAGCCTCAGACGTAGAGAGTGGCCGGCCAGCTCACGATATGCCCCGGATCCAGTCTCGGATACAGGTACTCGATGATCGAGACGATTTTCTCCGGGGTGTCGAAGAATTCAATCACCAGCGGCAGGTTCAGCGAGATATCCAGCAGCGAGGAGGAATGCATCCTGCCGTGCTTGCCGAAGCCGCTGATGCCGCGGTACACGGTCACGCCGAGTACCTTCTGGTCATCATGCAGGCACTCGAGCAGGTGCTCGAGCTTGCCCTCCGCCTCCGTCAGGTAAACGCGTACACAGGTGACATCCAGTGTTTTCATAATTGTCTCGCCATCAGCACGCCGAGTCCGGCGGCGGTAATACAGACCGTCACGCTGAGCAGGACGTTAACAAGCGCCTTCATCACCTGCCCGGCCTCGATCAGGTTCAGGGACTCGATGGAAAAGGACGAAAATGTCGTAAAGCCGCCCAGCACCCCGATGAGCAGAAAGGCGCGCAATACCGGCCCCGCGGCAACGCGGTCAAGCAGCCAGATATACAGAAAACCCATCAGCAGGCTGCCCAGGACATTGACGGTGAGGGTGCCATAGGGGAACCCCCGGCCCAATACCGCATGGGTGCCGCTCGACACCCAGTAACGCAGCAACGAACCGAGGGCGCCGCCCGCCGCGATCGCCAGCACCTGTCTCATCCCGTCGTCCCATGGTTCATGGCCGGTTATGGTACACGCAGGCCGCATCGCGTGCATCGTTGACAAGGACGATTCAACCGCGGCCGTGCACCGCGATGCCAGCCCTGCTGCGCCTCAGCCCTTGTGCTTTGCGTCCAGTTCCCGCAGGTGGGCCAGCTTCTCGGCGATGCGGATTTCCAGGCCGCGCTCGACCGGCCGGTAATAGCGCACCGGCGGCATGCCCTCGGGGAAGTAATGCTCGCCGGCGGCATAGGCCTCGGGTTCGTCATGGGCGTAGCGGTAGGCCTTGCCGTAGCCCAGTTCCTTCATGAGACGTGTGGGGGCGTTGCGCAGATGTATGGGCACCTCCAGCGAGCCGAGCTTCTGCACATCGGCCCGGGCGGCGTTGTAGGCGCTGTAGACGGCGTTGCTCTTGGCCGCGCAGGCGAGATAGAGCACGGCCTGGGCGAGCGCCAGCTCTCCTTCCGGACTGCCGAGGCGCTCCTGGACATCCCAGGCATCCAGGGCCAGGCTCAGGGCGCGCGGGTCGGCATTGCCGATATCCTCCGAGGCCATGCGCACCAGCCGGCGGGCGATGTAGAGCGGGTCGCAGCCGCCATCCAGCATGCGCACCAGCCAGTAGAGGGAGGCATCGGGCGAGGAACCGCGCACCGATTTGTGCAGCGCCGAGATCTGGTCGTAGAAATCCTCACCGCCCTTGTCGAAGCGGCGGATCCCGCCGGCGATGACTTCGTTCAGCACGGCCTCGGGTATGACGCCGTGATCCCCTTGCGTCTCGGCGAGGTCGGCGGCGATCTCCAGCAGGTTGAGCGCGCGCCGCGCATCGCCGTCCGCGGCCTCAACCAGCCGGTCGCGCAATTCCTCCGCCAGCACCAGATTGCGTTCCCCCAGGCCATGCACGCGGTCTTGCAGGGCGCTATCGACGATGCGGCGCAGGGCCTCGTGGTCCAGCCGCTTCAGGGTATAGGTCCGGGCCCGGGAGAGCAGCGCACTGTTGAGTTCGAAGGACGGATTCTCGGTGGTGGCGCCGATGAAGATGATCGTGCCGTTTTCCACATAGGGCAGGAAGGCGTCCTGCTGGGCCTTGTTGAAACGGTGCGCCTCGTCGATGAACAGGATGGTGAGACGCGCTTCCAGGTCGCGTATCCGTGCGGCGGTCTCGACGGCGGCGCGGATGTCCTTGACGCCCGCCATCACCGCCGAAAGGCTGAGAAATTCGGCGTTGGTCTGCTCGGCGAGCAGTTTCGCCAGCGTGGTCTTGCCGCTGCCCGGCGGACCCCACAGGACCATGGAATGCAGATGGCCCTCCTCGATGGCGCGGCGCAGGGGTTTTCCCGGTCCGAGGATGTGCGACTGGCCGGTGAAGGCATCGAGGGAACGGGGCCTCATCCGGTCGGCCAGCGGGCGCCAGGTGTCTTCGCTCTTCAGCATGGGTGCTTGCGGAGGCTATCCGCCGTTAACCGCCGCTCAGTCAGGTTCGCCGACGATGTCCGCATCCGGCGGCGGCACGAAGCGGAAGATGCCCTCATCCACCGGGGCATTGCGGACCAGTTTAGTAAAGGTAAACGAGGTGGTATTCCCGAAGTTGTCCCTGGCTTCGATGCGCGAGAAGCGCACCGTTCACGAAATAGAGGTGGATCCCGATGACGTTGCTGTCATCGCTCTTCGGCGTCAGCAGGACCTGCTGCTCACCCTCGGGCGCGGGCTGTTCCTGCATCCGGAATACGTTCTCGAGCGGTTCATTTCCGCTCAGCAGCATGGCGGGCGTCGCGCTGAATACCTTGTCCATCGCCTGCACGCTGACCTGCGCGAGATCTTCATCGTAGGACCAAAGGCGCCGGCCGTCGGCGACGAGTTGCTGTTTATAGGGTGTCTGGTAATTCCAGCGGAATCTTCCCGGACGCAGGATCCAGACATGACCGGCGGAGTCCTGCTGCAGCTTGCCTTCGCTGGTGAGAACCTCCTGGTGAAATTCCGCCTCCAGGGTGCGCAGGTCCTTGAAGAAAGCCTGCAGGGTATCCAGGGCGCCGCCCGCCATGACCAGCGGACTCACCAGGAAGAGCGCTACCACGAGCACAGGGCGCAGGGAATGGAACGGATGACACATCAGGCATCGACCGGCGGCGGAGCCAGCACCTCGCGACTGCCGTTGGATTGCGCCGGACCGACGACGCCGGTATCTTCCATGTGTTCGATCATGCGGGCGGCGCGGTTGTAACCTGATCTTGAGCCGGCGCTGGACACCGGAGATGGAAGCGCGCCGGCTTTCGGTAACGATGGCCACGGCCTGGTCATACAACGGGTCCGACTCCGTGTCATCGCTCTCCCCCTCGGCGGACGAGAGTCCAAGTACCGGTTCCGTACCGGCTTCGAGGATTTCCGTCATGTAATCCGGCGCGGATTTATCCTTGAGGTGGCCGACGACCTTGTGGACCTCCTGGTCGGAGACAAAGGCGCCGTGGACGCGAACCGGCACGGAAGTACCCGGCATCATGTAGAGCATGTCGCCGTGTCCCAGCAGGGCCTCGGCGCCCATCTGGTCGAGTATGGTGCGCGAATCCACCTTGGCCGATACCTGGAAGGCGATGCGGGTCGGGATATTGGCCTTGATCAGACCGGTGATGACATCCACCGAGGGACGCTGGGTCGCGAGGATCAGATGGACGCCGGAGGCGCGCGCCTTCTGCGCCAGGCGGGCGATCAGTTCCTCGACCTTTTTGCCGACCACCATCATCATGTCGGCCAGTTCATCGATGATGATGACGATATACGGCAGTGGCTGCAGTACCGGGGGTTCGGTGCCCTCCAGGACTTCCTCGGGGTTGAATAGCGGATCGGGAATCGGCTCGCCCGCCTCTTTGGCTTCCGCTACCTTGCGGTTGTAGTTGGCGATGTTGCGCACGCCCAGCGCCGCCATCAGCTTGTAGCGGCGTTCCATCTCACCCACGCACCAGCGCAAGGCGTTGGCGGCCTCTTTCATGTCGGTGACCACCGGGGTCAGGAGGTGGGGAATGCCCTCGTAGATGGACAGCTCAAGCATTTTCGGATCGATCATGATGAGCCGGACGTCTTTCGGCAGCGTCTTGTAGAGCAGACTCAGGATCATGGCATTGATGGCGACGGATTTGCCGGAACCGGTCGTGCCGGCCACCATCAGGTGTGGCATCCGCGCGAGATCGGCCACCACCGGCTGCCCGCCGATATCCTTGCCCAGGGCAAGTGTCAGGGGCGATTGCGAGCCGTCGTATTCGGCTGAACTCAGGATCTCGCTCAGGCTGATGATGTCGCGGTGTTCATTGGGTATCTCGAGCCCGATCACCGATTTGCCCGGAATGACTTCCACGACGCGCACGCTGATCGCCGACAGGGCGCGTGCGATGTCCTTGGCCAGGTTGGAGACCTGGCTGACCTTTACCCCCGCGCCCAGGTCGAGCTCGAAGCGCGTGATGACCGGACCGGGGTGGACCTCCACGACCTGCACCTCGATGTTGAAGTCCAGCAGCTTCATCTCTACGAGGCGTGACATGGCCTCCAGCGCCGCCGGTGAGTAACCCTCTCCCGAGGGGCGCGGCGGATCGAGCAATGACAGGGGCGGCAGTTCGGTATTCGGGGGCGGTGCAAACAGTGGCACCTGGCGTTCACGCTCCTCGCGATCGCTTTTCTGGATCGGCTTGATGACCGGCTCGATGCGCGGCGGTTTGCGGTTGGCGGTCTTTTCCTGGACGATCCTTACGTTCTCGTGGCGTTGCCGCTGTGCCCGTCTGCTAATGAGGTATTCCGGCAACCGGCCGACCAGGACGTAGGCATTATTCGCCGACGCGATGATGTATTTCCCGGTAAGGTCCATCACCGAGAGCCAGGACAGGCCGGTGAACAGCGTGATGCCGGTGAGGAACAGGGCCAGCAGGAACAAGGTCGCGCCAACCGGACTGAACAGGTCCGCCAAACCGGACCCCACCACCTTGCCGAGTACGCCTCCGGCACCGGACGGTAACACACCCGTGTAGTGTACCCGAATCCAGCGCGGCCAGCCCGCAGCCGGCGCCGACCGTAAGCAGGAAACCGGACCAGCGGATCGCCAGGATATGCAGATCAATCCCGCCGGTGGGGGTACACCCCTTGAATACCAGCCAGCCGCTGTAAGACACCATGACAGGCAGGAGGTAGGCGAGATAGCCAAACAGGTACAGCAGGATATCGGCAAGCCAGGCCCCGACAACGCCGCCGGCATTGTGTATTTCCGCCACCGAACCGCTGTGTGACCAGCCCGGATCCACTGGGTGATAGCCTGCCAGCGATACCAGCAGGTAGATACCCAGCGTGCCGAGTATGAGCAGCGCCCCCTCGCGCAGGCCCCGCGTGACATGATGGGCCAGTTTGCCTTTCTCGTCCTTTTTGCGTCGCGCCTGAGCCAAAATCATCCTCTTCAATAACTATGCGTGCCAATCGGCTAATTTAATTGTCTCTACGCACTCAGGCAAACGTTTCTTTCAGCGCCGGGTGTACAACCTTGCCCGCCTCGATATTGATCCCCCGGGTCAAGGGCTTACAGGATTTCCAGTCAGGCCGGGTGAGCGCGAGGACATAGGGCAGCAGCACAGCCGACAGGGCCTGTGAAGCGGTTCTGGGCACCGCCGCCGGCATATTCGTGACCGCGAAATGGATAATGCCTTCTTCAACATAGGTCGGGTTTTCGTACGTGGTCGGTCGGGTGGTCTCCATGCAGCCACCCTGGTCGACCGAGATATCGATCACCACGCTGCCGGCCTGCATTTGACTGACCATCTGCCGCGTGACCACATGCGGCGCCCGGGCGCCCGTGCGCAACACCGCTCCGATCACGAGATCCGCCCGGCTCACTTCGTTTGCCAGCGCGTGTTCATAAGGATACAAACCAGTCACATTGTTACCCAGGGCGCACATGGCCGCCAGCCGGTCGCGGTCCACGTCGAAGACCACCACCTGCGCACCGAGCGCGGCGGCGAGCAGGGCGGCATTGCCGCCGGCCGTGCCGGCGCCGATGATGATCACGCGCCCGCGTTCGGCAGCCGGCAGACCGCCCAGCAACAGGCCCTTGCCGCCATGGGGCCGGTGCAGGAGACAGGTTCCAACCTGGGTGGCAATACGCCCGGCGATATCACTCATCGGCGCCAGCAACGGCAGACGGCCTGTGTCGTCCTCGACGGTTTCAAATGCCACGGCGGTCAGACCGATCGCTTGCAGCCGCCTGCCCAGTTCCGGCTCCGCGGCCAGATGCAGAAAGGAAAACAGCAGGTGCTCTTTATTCAGCAGCGCCACTTCACCGTCCTGGGGTTCCTTTACCTTGAGGATCAGTTGCGCCCCTGCATAGACTTCCGCCGCCGCTCCTACGAGGCGGACTCCGAGCGCGGCGTAACTCTCGTCGCTGTAACCGGATAACAATCCGGCGCCCTGTTCCATGAGGATGGTATGACCGGCATTCAGCAACTGCCTGCAGGCTTCGGGTACCAGGGCAACCCGCCCTTCCATGGATTTAATTTCACGTGGTATCCCTATGCGCATGCTTGCTTTACCCCAACATCCAACTTACGTACCATAACCCCTGGCTACTCAGGCGACCTGTTGAGCCGCTCCGCGCAGTTGGCGGCAACCGCAGAATTTGCCGACCTCCATCCGATGCCAATCCAGCCTGTCAACGGCCCTAGCGATTTAAAGGGCGATTCAAAGGGAGCAAGTATACATGAGTGATGTCAAGCACTGCCGCCTTCTGATACTCGGCTCCGGCCCTGCCGGTTATACGGCGGCCATCTATGCGGCACGCGCCAATCTCAACCCCGTCCTGATCACCGGCATTGAACAGGGCGGTCAGTTGATGACGACAACGGAGGTGGAAAACTGGCCCGGTGGCGATGAAGCGCTGCAAGGGCCGCCGCTGATGGAAAACATGCGCCTGCATGCGGAACGTTTCCATACGGAAATAATTCATGACCATATCCATACCAGCGACCTGACACGGCGCCCATTCCGTCTGGAAGGGGACGCGGGCGTCTATACCTGCGATGCGTTGATCATCGCCACCGGCGCTTCGGCGATTTATCTGGGGCTGCCTTCCGAGGAGACCTTCAGGGGCCGTGGTGTCTCAGGCTGCGCCACCTGCGACGGCTTCTTCTACCGCGATCAGCCGGTCGCCGTGATCGGGGGCGGCAACACGGCGGTGGAGGAAGCCATCTATCTCGCGAATATCGCCTCCCATGTCACCCTGGTGCATCGCCGTGACGCCCTGCGCGCGGAGAAGATTCTGCAGGACCGCCTCTTCAGAAAGCAGGCCGACGGTACGGTGACGATAGTCTGGAACCATGTGCTGGACGAGGTGCTGGGCGATGACAGCGGCGTTACCGGCATGCGCATCAGGAATGTCAAGGATGGATCGACGCGCACAATTCCGCTCCAGGGTGTGTTTATCGCCATTGGCCACAAGCCCAATACCGCGATCTTCGAGGGGCAACTCGAGATGAAAAACGGCTACATCAGGGTCAGGAGCGGGACGGAAGGCGATGCCACGGCAACCAGCGTCGCGGGCGTATTTGCCGCGGGCGATGTCAGTGATCATGTCTACCGGCAGGCCGTGACCTCCGCCGGCACCGGCTGCATGGCGGCATTGGATGCCGAAAACTTCCTGGACAATCTCGAGGCCGGCAGGCAATCACACTGAAGCAGCATCAGGCGGGGCCTGGTTCCCGGGCGGATTCCTCGCCGGATGCACTCCGCCGTCTGGCATGCCCGCGCCGACAATGAAATTCCCCTTTGTATTCCGGCCGGAATAGCGGCATTCTGAGAGCATGCGCGCCGAGGTCATCAATCGGCTGGAGGATATTCCCTGCAGTCTCTGGAACCGGGTAAGCGGCATAGCCAACCCGTTCCTGCGCCACGAGTTCCTGGCGGCCCTCGAGCGCCACCACTGTGTCGGCGAGGCCTTCGGCTGGTATCCGCAGCACATCGTCGTATTCGATGACGCCGGTGGCCTGGCGGGTGTCGCACCGCTATATCTCAAGGACAATTCCTACGGAGAATTCGTCTTCGATTGGTCCTGGGCCGATGCCTATCATCACGACGGCAAGCCCTATTACCCGAAGTTCGTCTCCGCCATTCCGTATACCCCGGTAACCGGGGCGCGTTTGCTGGTCAGGGACGATGCCGATCGTACCGTGGTCAGGGATCTGCTCATCGACAAGGCGTTGGCGCTGACGGCGCAAACGCACTCCTCATCCCTGCACTGGCTGTTTACCGACACTGACGATACGGCTACCCTGCTCCGGCATGGTTTCATGCGCCGCACCGGCTGCCATTTTCACTGGCATGACGAGGGTTACCGCTCATTCGATGATTTCCTCACCCGCCTGAGTTCACGCAAACGCAAGAAGATCCGGCGCGAACGGCGCTTCGTCGAGGAGGCCGGCATCCGCATGGAAATTATCCACGGCCATGAGGCCAGCGCGGCACAGTGGCTGACCATGCACGAATTCTACCGCTCCACCTTCGAGAGGAAAGCCGGCATGCCGACCCTGTCGCTGGAATTCTTTCTCGATATCAGCCGGAGTATGGGCGAGCAGATCGTGCTGGTATTCGCCTGGCTGGGACGGCAGGCGGTTGCCGGCGCCATCAACCTGCGCAGCGACACGGCGCTCTATGGCCGGCACTGGGGCTGCGCGGGGCAATATCACAGCCTGCACTTCGAGACCTGTTATTACCAGGGTATCGAGTACTGCATCGATAACCGGCTGGGCCTGTTCGAGCCGGGCGCCCAGGGCGAGCACAAGATCAGTCGCGGCTTCCTGCCGACCCTGACCTGGTCCGCGCACTGGATAGCTGACCCACACTTTCGCCAGGCGATCGCCCGGTTTCTCGCCCGGGAGCATGAACTGATGCTTGACTATCGGGACGCCATGCAGCGTTGTTCCCCCTATAGAGAATCCGCGGCAGGGAGCCCGGCTACGGAGTAAGGACTTCGAGGATCGTGCCGCATGACGACGCTGCGTGGCGCTGCCCCTTACTGGCTGGATCCCGACGGTCCGGATGTCGCTTTCCCGGATGTGGAACTGGCGCTGAAAGAACCCAATGGCCTGCTTGCCATCGGCGGGGATCTTTCCACGTCCCGCATGCTCAATGCCTATGGAAATGGGATTTTCCCCTGGTATGGCCCGGGCCAGCCCATCCTGTGGTGGTCTCCGGATCCGCGACTCGTCCTGCTGCCCGAGGCATTGCGCATCTCCCGCAGCCTGCGGAAAACACTGAGACAACACGCGTTCACGGTTACCCTGGACGAGGCTTTCGGGGCGGTAATCAGCCATTGCGCCGGGCCTCGTGACAACGCGAACGGCACCTGGATTACCCCGGAGATGACGACGGCCTACCTGGAACTGCACCGGCAGGGATATGCTCACTCGGTGGAGTGCTGGCGGGAACACCGGCTTGTGGGCGGTCTGTACGGCGTGTCTGTCGGCCGGATATTTTTCGGGGAGTCGATGTTTGCGCACACCAGCGACGCCTCGAAGGTCGCGCTGGCGCATCTGGTACGGCAATTAAAACACTGGAATTTCCCCTTGATAGATTGTCAGGTCCATACCCGGCATCTCGCAAGCCTTGGAGCCGCTCCCCTGCCCCGAAGGGAATTCATCCGCATTCTGCACGCGGCATGCGCCCTGCCCCCGCCGCCGTCACCCTGGCGTTTCGACCCGGATTTGGCACCCGTTTAGCGAATAACGTCGTGTTCGGCGTTTACTCAATTCGTACCCCCGTAATGCATCAGGAGACGAGGCACTAGGTCGAGATCGCCGCGCGCCGCGGCCTGCGCAGATATCGCTATGTAACAAAAGTAGCTGAAGCAGGGAAAATGCCCTCAGATAATGTCACAGAATGGGTCATCCGCCGAATTATCCGCAACCTGCTTCTCCTGGTGCTAGTCACGGCCACGATGCAATCTGGCCTGGCGCAGTGGACGCCTTATTTTGCTGCGGATGTTATACGAGCCGAAGGCATGTCTTCATCGCCTTCCAGTCCCAAGCGAGAAACCCAGGCACATGGCGGCCTGCCGGATGCAAATGCTGTAGCACCGCCGAAAGATGCGCACTTCGGCACTGAGATAAGTTTCACGCGCATCCCGTTGCTTCGATTCGTTGGGACGCGGCAGTGAAGATTAACCACGAGTGTTCAATGAGGAGATACAGCTATCATGGCAACAAGACGTGAAATATTGAAGGCTTTGAGTGCACTGGGCGCGGCGGGTGCCTCCGGCGCGTTATTGCCGCTGAAGGTGTTCGGTGCGAGCAACGACAGTTCCGGGGTGGCGTCTTTCACCCAACCGTTGCGCATCCCGCCGGTGTTGAGCCCGACGAGCAGCACCTCGACCGCGGATTATTACGACATGCAGATCACGCAGACGACGGCGTCGATCATCCCCGGCAAATCCACGCCCATCATCGGCTACAACGGCATGACGCCCGGTCCCACGATCAAGGCGCGTGTCGGCCGTCAAACCGTCGTGAATTTCTATAACGGCTTGCCGACGACGACCCTGGGCGGGGCGACGGGCAATATCGTCACCCATCTGCACGGCGGCCACACGCCTTCGGCGGACGACGGTTTTCCGACCGACTTCGTCAACCCCGGGAGTAACCGCACCTACACCTACCCCAACAACCAGCTTCCGGCAACGCTGTGGTATCACGATCACACCGACATGGTCACCGGCCCGCACGTGTGGTACGGCATGGCCGGGTTTTACCTGTTGACCGATAGTGTCGAGGAGGGGCTGAATCTGCCTTCCGGAAACCATGAAGTCCCGCTGGTGATCCAGGATCGTCGTTTCAACTCCACGGGCAGCCTGGTTTATAACAAAACCATGAACGGCGAGACCGGCGATGTCG
Organism: uncultured Gammaproteobacteria bacterium; assembly: GCA_963773065.1. Taxonomy (GTDB): domain Bacteria; phylum Pseudomonadota; class Gammaproteobacteria; order UBA9214; family UBA9214; genus CAVQCA01. The sequence continues at coordinate 90,389 of CAVYZN010000014.1, read as the reverse complement.
CTCTGGTCAATGGCGCGATCCAGCCGTACTTCAACGTCGCCAGGCGCAAGTATCGTTTCCGTATCCTGAACGGTTCGAATTCGCGCTTTTACCGCCTGGCGTTGAGCAACGGCGGGGCGTTCAAGGTGCTCGGCATGGAAGGCGGCTTGCTGCCCGCGCCGGTGACGGTGACCTCGATCACGCTCGCCCCGGCCGAGCGCGCCGACGTCGTGATCGACTTCTCCGGCATCGCGGTGGGTTCGAACGTGACGCTGCGCAATACCCTGGTGAGCAGCACCAGCACGGTGTACAACCTCATGCGGTTCAACGTGACCACCACGGCGACCGATACGAGTGCGGTGCCGTCTACGTTGCGCCCGCTCACCAAGCTCAACCCCTCCAGCGCGGTGCGGACGCGCAATTTCACCTTGACGGGTGGTATGGGCATGATGGGTGGGATGTGGACCATCAACGGCAGTCCCTTCAATGAGAACGTTTCGATCGCCAACCCCAAGGTGAACACCACCGAAATCTGGCGATTCACCAACCAGTCCATGCTGGATCACCCGATCCATCTGCACCAGACGCAGTTCCAGATCCTGGACATCAACGGCGTGGCGCCGCCGGCGACCCACGCCGGCTGGAAGGACATCGTGGTGGTGCCGGCCAGGATGGGTACGGCGCGCATCATCGCGAAGTTCTCCGACTACACCGGTCGTTACATACTGCATTGCCATAATCTGGAGCACGAGGACATGGCTATGATGGCGCGGTACGACGTGGTGCCTTGATGGGGCTACAAAGCGCGATAAGACGGACCGGGAAGCATTCAAAGTAGTAAAAACTTGAACCGCCGGGGATCGGGCTTGCCTTGCAACCCGCCCCGGCGGTTTTTTATGGATTGAGGTGAAATCGAAGGAAGCCGGCACCCAAGGCACCGGCTTCCGGTTCCGACAAAAACTCTTTACGGCGTCATCGGCTGGTGAATCACGGTCCAGCAGTTGGAAGTGCCGGTGCCATTGAGCGTGGAGGTCATCGGGTTCGACAGATTGATGCCCGACAAATCGAAGGTAAAGGTGCTGTTCAGGCAATAGGTACCGATCATACCCGCATGCGGCCCGCTTACCGCCTGCACCGCGAAACAACCGCCCATGCGCACGCTCATGCTGAGACCGTTGGACCCGTTCAAGAGCTGGCCGATTTCCACCGGCCCGAGACCCGTGAAGGCGCGTCCCTCCAGTGTCATACCGGGGGTAGGGATGGGCCTATAGGTGGTGCCGGCCTCGACGATGGTGATGTCGTTCAGGGTCCAGTCAATTTTCGCGGGGATGGCCGGCATCTGGGAAGGGTCAGCGCCGTTCTGAAGCCAACCGTAAATCTGGATGGCAAGGCCGGCGAAAGCAGGCGGGAAAGCGGCCTGACCCGAGACGGTGCCCGTGGGACCGTAGAGTGATTTGAGTTCGCCGTTCTGGAGGTTGGTCATGGGATAGTAGATGTCGCCCGAAAAGTTGAACTTGAAGTTGCCGTTGGCATCCATGGCGAGATTGCCGTTGGCGTCTTTTTCAAGCGACCCGGTGATTTTCGATTTGGTGACGAAGGTGGTGGTAATCTCGTCTATGCCGGTGAGCTGCTTTATGGAACCTTGTCCCGTGTTGTGGCAGCCGTGGCATGGCCAGCCTGACCGAAGGTGAGCGTCGCCGCCAGGATCGAGGCAACCAGCGCGGTTTTCTTGAACGTCTTCATATAACTAATTTCTCCTAGTCGTGTATTTAGGTATCCGTCACAGGCGGCTGCCTGTGCCGGGGTTAAAAACCCGCCCGCGGTAACAGAGGCGAGGTGAAACACCGGCAGGCCGATGCGCCTACTCGCAGGTCCTACTGGTTGCCGCATAATGAAGATGGATAGTGCAATCGACTCTGCCGCTTTCATTATGGTGTTATCTCCTGCGCCAGCCTTGCATCCCGATAAACACCATGGCCTAGGCTTGGGTGCAGATTCTGCCTAACTTATCTTTGCGGCGGTTCCAGCGGAAAAGCGTTCGTGATTTGCGCGTCACGAACTCATGCAACTAAGCGGGGCTTATAATGCAGAAGATATTGCGGTCGTGTCTGCAACAAAGGTTACATAGGTCGTTTTTAATTCAATGGCCATCGCTGCAAAAAAGTCATGCGGCGCTGTCGCGCGACAATCGCGCCAGCGCCTCGGGTGACAACAGCTCGATCTGGCCCCGTTGCAGGCGTATGCAACCCATGCGCTCGAACTCCTTGAGCATGCGGCTGACCACGACGCGCGTCGTGCCCAGTTCGCGCGCCAGCTCCTCGTGAGTCATCGAGATGGCGTTCGACCTGTTGCGCTCGAAGAGCTGGCCGAGCAGGCAGGCGAGCCGCAGATCGAGACGCTGGAAGGTCACCTGCTCCACCACCCGCATGACGTCGCTCAGGCGGCGCGCGAGCGTGGCCATGATGAAGTTGCGGAAGGCATCCGACCGGGCCATGGCGTTCTGGAAATAAAGCATGGGGATCAAAACCGCGGCTACTTCATCTTCGGTCACGGCTTCGGCGGCGTAGTCCGTGCCGGCGAGCAGGTTGGTCAGCGTCAGGATGCAGAGTTCGCCGCCGCCGGTCCGGTAAAGCCCGATTTCACGCCCGCATTCCGAGCTTTCATAGACGCGCACCGTGCCCCGCGTGACCAGGAGAAAGTTTTGACAGGGATCGCCCGGGCGGATCACCACCGTCCGGGGTGGCATCAGCACTTCCTTGGCGGCGCGCAGCGCATCCAGCCAGGCCTCGTCCTGTATCGCCGCCAGTGCAGGAAAAGCGGAAAGCCATACTAGGATCGGTTGATCTGGCATTGTTCATACCTGCTCCTCCATCCCGGATTAGCTGATCTTTTCGTTCATCCGGGAATAATGGGGACATTCTGGTTTTTCGATATTCATCCCAGCCTGCTGGCACCATGGTTGGTAAACCAGAATGTCCCCATTTCTCGAAATCATTGCCCAAAAAAAAACCGCCCAACCCCGAGAGATTGAGCGGTTGCATTAGGTTAATGGATTATCCGGTTTCGCCGGGCCACGAAACGCGCGTGCCGACCCTGCCTGGCTTATTCGCCCGGTGTCTCAAAGGGCCCATTCGCCAAGACGGCGCACGAAGGTACGCTGCCGGAGGCATTAGGTACTAGCTGCGTGAACAATTCAGCCACCGTAGCGCCCGTGAGATTGTTAGTCAGATCCACCAGCGAGTTACCGCACCACCTCACGGCGGTTGTTGTTAGCTCCGAGGGTGCCGTGCAGAGTAGTGCGTTATTTTCAGATTCGGGTATTTGCGTAATGATTGCTGTTCTGACCTGCCCGTTTCTACTGACATCGAAGTTTTCTACTTCTTCGCCACTGATATCTTGGAAGATCAGCAGCTTGCTGTTCCCCACGGCCTTATTTTTTAACATGCATTGTTGCAGGACACCGACATAATTCGATGTGCAGTCGTATCTGACCTGCCCACCGGGGGTGAGCCCCGTCTCCCTGAGCGTACATTCGAGGTTGCCGAAACGGTCGAGCGTGACAGTGGCGCTGGTAAAGGCCGCGGCCTGCGCGGTGCCGGTCCCGAGCGCCGAGAAGGCGGCCACCGCCGCGAACGCGATGCCGGCCCGCCTGGCTTGATTTATCAATGTGTGTTTCATGTCCTTACTCCTCGTTAGGATGGGTGATGATTTGTTTCAAGTAGGGTTACAAGTCCCTTGAGCACTCGCGTCATCTCTCCTCAGCAAAACCGTGCCGACTTATCGCTTGCGAGCGACGGAGGACTGAGACGTGAGAGCTGACCCTTACTTTATAGGAGGGTTGGATCGTTTTAGATATTGGGTCTTGCCCGAACCGGCATAAGGGTTTTCCCCGACGCCGGCCGGCAACGTGGAGCGCGGTGAGTTCGGCCACGGTCCGCGTTTCTTGATTGCGCCGGGGCATTAGAGGTAACGCAGGGAGTTTCAACAAGGTCTTCGCTTCGCGCGGAGCGGATTTCCACGCCGCCACCGCAACGGATTTTCGTTTAAAGAATGTGTTAATTCAAGACCTGACCCTGAGGCGGCATAAAAAACCGCCCAACCCCGAGGGATTGGGCGGTTGCATCAGCAGCTTGCTGGGTTGACCGGTTTCACCGGGGCACGAAAAGCGCGTGCCTAACCTACCCTACCCGGCTTATGGGGTTGCCAGCAACTCGGCGCACGAAGGCACGACGACTGCCGCGGTGCCAGTACTTTCAAGCTGCTCGAACAACTCACCCACCGAGGCGCCCGTGATGTTGTTCGTCACATCCACCAGCGAGGCATTGCACCACCTCACGGCGACAGTACGTGCCTCCGCGGGTTCGGTGCAGAATTCCCCGCCTTCTGATTCGGGTACTTCCGCCGTGAGTGTGGTGTTGATCGTCCCGTTGCTCTTGGCGATGAGCATTGTTGGTTCTCCTTCTTCTTCTTGGCTGCTCACATCTTTGAAAACAGACACCGCGGTGGGTCCGACGAACTTATTTTTTACGTAGCATCCTGACACCACACCGAGGGCCTCCGCTCCGCAGGTGTAGCTGATCTGCGCAAAGGCGCCGAGCCCCGTCTCCCTAAATTTACAAGTGAGGGCGCCGGCAGTGTCGAGGCTGATACTGGCGCTGGCAAAGGCCGCGGCCTGCGCGGTGCCGGTCCCGAGCGCCGAGAAGGCGGCCACCGCCGCGAGCGCTATGCCGGCCCGCTTGGCTTGATTTATCAATGTGTGTTTCATGTCCTTACTCCTCGTTAGGATGGGTGATGATTTGTTTCAAGTAGGGTTACAAGTCCCTTGAGCACTCGCGTCATCTCTCCTCAGCAAAACCGTGCCGACTTATCGCTTGCGAGCGAAGGACTGAGACGTGAGAGCTGACCCTTACTTTATAGGAGGGTTGGATCGTTTTAGATATTGGGTCTTGCCCGAACCGGCATAAGGGTTTTCCCCGACGCCGGCCGGCAACGTGGAGCGCGGTGAGTTCGGCCACGGAAGTTACGGCCATTTTTGCATGCCCCGGGTGCGGTGAACCTCTAGAGTACTTACGCTGATGCCGAGTCCGGCACCTCGGTTTTGCGCGGTGTCAACGAATTGAGGCATTCGATGGTTTTTTCATGTTGCGCCATATCATGGCGCAGACGTACATCTATTAATCTCAGTGAGATGGTTTCGTAGTCAGTCAATCGCTCACGACCAGAACTTGACCGCCGCGCTGGACGGTGAATGTCAGTACCCCGGTACCGGTCACGGCGTCGAGCACCTGGGCGCCGTAATCCGGAGTATCGAGCGGCGCCCCATTGACCGCGGTCAGCATATCGCCGGGCTTGAGGCCGAGAGACTCGAGAAACGTGGGGTCCTCGGGTTGCATCACGCGGTAGCCGCGGAAGTGTCCGCCTTCGACGACGGCGGTCGCCCCCACCAATTGGAGCAACAGCTCCGGGTGGGTGAACATTGCGTGTCGCAAAACCTCGCGATAATCCTCGGGCGGCGTTGCTTGAGCCGCGCCCGGTGTCGCGTGCTCGAACATGCGAGTCGCCGCGTTCCACGAAAAATCGAGCGTCTCCAGGCGCCCGCCGCGCCGCACGACGACGTAATCCCTATGGATTTCGACCACCTCTCCGCCGTCCGCGATCTCGTCCCCGCGGGCGTAGACCCATTGGCGACCGCGCCTATCGGAGATGATGGTTCGAGCGTCGGCCGACTTGCTGGAGAGTATCGTACCCGTGAGTAAGGCGCCGTCCGCCGGTGGCGACGCGCCCGCCTGAGGCGGAGTCATCGGCTCTGACGACGGCTCGGGCGCCGCGGGTACGCCCGAATCGCCGGAAGAACTCTGCGCGCTATTCCCCGCGCCGACCAGCGTCAGCGACAGCACCGCAGCCAGCACCAGCCATCGCTTCCGGACGCGACACCGTCTCTGGAAAAAATCTGATCCCGGTTGAAAACATGCGGTAATCATCTCTCTTCTCGGGAAAAGAAACCAGGCCGGGCGTCACGCCCGGCCTGGTGTGGACTACCTAACAGACAATGCAACTGCCAACCACCGGTGTTAAGGCTGCAGGATCGTCACCGACTCGTAGAAGCAATGCTCACCCTCGTCGCTGATGTAGGCCGTGCCGGTCGTGCCCTGGATGTTGACGCCATGCAAATGCGGCTCGAGCTCGTCCGGCGTGCAGTTCGGAATCAGACGCGAGATCGAGAGCACCTGCGTCAGAGTCCGCGGCGCCACCCACGAAGCGGGGACGTTGACGACCGCGAGATTGCCGGTATGCTCGCCACTCACGAGCAGCGCGTTACGCGCGGGATCGACGTCGAGGAAGTGCGCGTGGATGAAGAGCTGGTTAAAGGGCAGACCCGAGTCGACCGCGTCATCATGCGTCGGGAACTGAGGCACCGACTGGCCATTGGACAGATCGATGATGCGCACCTTCTTGAAGTTGGCTACGTCCGCCGGATTGGTGTTGACCTCCGCTACCCAACGGCCGGTGATTTCATCCTCGCTTGTCGTAGCGGCCCCCTCCTCATCCTCCGCGGTAACCTCTTCGGCCGTGGCGATCGTGTGAATCGTCTGATACGCGCGATGATTCACCCGGTCGGTGGTCAGGTCGTGCATGTGGATTATCCAGTCGGCCGGAATCGTGAACTGCTGGGACGGCGGCAGGCTGGCGACGAACGCATCGAATGCCGGACGGATGTTGACCGAATAGGCGACGGTGTCGGTGGCGCTGTTGAAGGTGTACATCTTCTGGCCGAAGTGCGTGGTGCCATTCACCTGGTTCAACCCCGGGTCGAAGCCCACACCCTGCACGCAGTCAGTGCCGGGCAGATCGATGAACTTGTAAGGATGCGCCACACTGGGGTCGAACACGGACACGAAGCACTTTACGTTGGTCGGCGAAGGCTCGTGATTGCCCACGTAGATCTTGTGGTTGATCGTATTCACCACGTCCTCCTCGGCGGCATGACCGGTCACGTAGCCTCGGAGGATCTTCGGGTTGGAGAGATCACTAATGTCATAGGCCACGAGAAGTCCGGACTCGGCATCGGTCGTGGTCGCTTTCTTAAAGCCGGTGCGGGTCGCATTCCATTGCAGACCTGAATGCTCGATCACCTGATAGGCGATCTTCTTGGCATCGTCGATGTCGATGCCGTGCGGATGGCGCGGATGACCTTCGGCTCCCGGAGGCGCGCAGCCACCGAACTGTCTTCATCAGCGTGCCGTCGGGCAAGACCACCGGGATGCAGGCGCTCCTCGATGTTGAGCGTCGACAGGACCGCGTTGGTGCCGTACGCGAAGATCGAGATGCCGGCCATGTTGGTGAACTGAGTTGTCCTGTCCGGGGGGCCATCCTCAGAGCCGCGCTCGTTGCTGGAGATCCAGTACGTGGGCGTCGCCGCAGAGTCGGTTTCGTGCGGCTTCCAGACCGGCGCCGACGTGGTGCCCGCTTCGCCAGAAAACTGGTCGGGGGGGACGAGGACGTTGCTGATTGTATACGGCGCGGCCGACGTCACGCCGGCGAAGGCGATCAGCCCTGTGGCCATTGCACTGACGAGTGCCTTGGGCGCTCGTGCCTTGTATCGATATTGTGTGTGTTTCATGTCCTTACTCCTCGTTAGGATGGGTGATGATTTGTTTCAAGTAGGGTTACAAGTCCCTTGAGCACTCGCGTCATCTCTCCTCAGTAAAACCGTGCCGACTTATCGCTTGCGAGCGAAGGACTGAGACGTGAGAGCTGACCCTTACTTTATAGGAGGGTTGGATCGTTTTAGATATTGGGTCTTGCCCGAACCGGCATAAGGGTTTTCCCCGACGCCGGCCGGCAACGAGGAGCGTGGTGTTAATTCAAGACCTGACCCTGAGCGGCAAAAAATCACCGCCCATAAAAAAACCGCCCAATCCCGAGGGATTGGGCGGTGGCATCAGGTTGATGGATTAACCGGTGTTGTCGGGACACGAACAGCGCGTACCCACCCGGCCCGGCTTAAAAGTCACTTGGCATTCCCGCCAAGGCGCCGCAGTCGGGCACGGTGCCGCTGCCATTTCTTTTGATCTGCAGGAACAATGTAGGCTCCGAAGCGCCCGTGATAACGTTAGTCGTATCCGCCAGCGAGGCATTGCACCACCTTATGGCGGTGATCTCTTCGGTTATCGTCACCCCTTCCACTTCAGGGCAGAGTGGTGGAACGAGCGGATTTTCTTCTGCGGTGGGGTAGGCGGTCAGGATGGCAGAGGTGATCGTCCCTCGGTTGGTGGCAGTGCGATCTTGTGTGGTCGTCAGGCCGTCAGCGTTGTGGGCGACATGCAGCCTGGGCGCGATGTTGCTCACGGGCTTATTCCTGACGAAGCATTGGGTCAACCAACCGACGTCCGTCGCATTGCAAGTGTAGTTGACCGTCGCACCGGCGCCGAGCCCCGTCTCCTTGAAGGAACAATCGATGAAACCGACGCTGTTGATGCTGATATCGGCGGTGGTAAAGGTCGGCGGCCTGCGCGGTGCCGGTCCCGAGCGCCGAGAAGGCGGCCACCGCCGCGAGCGCTATGCCGGCCCGCCTGGCTTGATTTATCAATGTGTGTTTCATGTCCTTACTCCTCGTTAGGATGGGTGATGATTTGTTTCAAGTAGGGTTACAAGTCCCTTGAGCACTCGCGTCATCTCTCCTCAGCAAAACCGTGCCGACTTATCGCTTGCGAGCGACGGAGGACTGAGACGTGAGAGCTGACCCTTACTTTATAGGAGGGTTGGATCGTTTTAGATATTGGGTCTTGCCCGAACCGGCATAAGGGTTTTCCCCGACGCCGGCCGGCAACGAGGAGCGCGGTGAGTTCGGCCACGGTCCGCGTTTCTTAATTGCCGTAACAGGCAATCTTTAGATGTTCCTAGATGTTTCTAGAAAATTCGGGCGTTCCCGGGTCCGGCTAAGGGTTTTGCCCTATAGCCGCCGCCAGTGAAATACACGCCGGCGAGTTCGAACGCGGAATGTACTCCCATCTTTTCCATCACTTTGGACCGGTGCGCTTCCACGGTCTTCATGCTGATGCCAAGATCGGCGGCGATCACCTTGTTGGGTTTGCCGCACATGATTTCTTTCCAGCACCTCGCGCTCCCGGGGAGTCAGCGTGGCCAGACGTTCGATGGCAATCCGCTGTTGTGCCTCTTCCCGCCGCTAACGGGCGTCCATCGCCAGGGCCTGTTGCACGCATTCCAATAGATCCTGATCATTGAATGGCTTCTCGATGAAATCCAGGGCGCCGGCCTTCATGGCGCGCACCGCCATGGAGACGTCGCTATGCCCCGTGATGATGATGATGGGGATGCGGATTCTTCGTTTCTTCAGAATAGCCTGCAACTGCAAACCGCTGATCTCCGGCATGCGCACGTCGAGCAGGAGACATCCCGGCTGAACCGGATCATAGGTCGACAGGAACTCGTGCGCCGAAGCATACGTCTGGACATTGAGTTTCAGCGACTCCAGCAGCCAGCGCAGCGAACCGCGCAGCGTCTGGTCATCGTCAACGACGAAAATGTTGGGATTGTAGTTCATTGCAGTACTCCTCCTTCTACAGCGGGCAGCGCGAAGCGGAAGATAGCGCCGCCGTCAGGATTGGGCATGGCCTGGAGTTGATCGCCATGCGTCTCGATGATCGACCGGCTGATGCACAAGCCCATGCCCATGCCGCCCGGCTTGGTGGTGAAGAACGCCTCGAAAATGGTCTCGCCTTTCCCCTCCGGCAATCCCGGTCCGGTATCATGCACGGACACCTCGACGCCGTTGTTCGGATCGCGGCTCGTCCGAATGACCACCTCGCGCCGCGGCCATTGCGCCGCGTCGATGGCCTCGATGGCGTTGCGCACGAGATTCAGCAGCACCTGCTCGATCTGGATCGTATCCACGCGCACCGTGGGGCAAGTCGTTGCTCAACTCAAGCCGTAACGTGATCTCTTTGCGCCGCGCTTCCAGGCCCGCCATGTCCGCGGCCTCGCGCACGATGTCGTTGATATCCGAGCGTGTACGCAGCGACGACTTGCCCGTGCGCAAAAAATCGCGTAACCGCCGAATGATCTCACCCGACAGCTTGCCCTGGGCGGCGATGTGCTCCAGTGCCGTGAGCAGATCAATCCTGCTCACCTCGCCGGTGCGTAGCCGGAGGAGACAACCTTGCGCATAGTTGACGATCGCGGTCAGGGGCTGGTTGAGTTCGTGCGCGAGCGCCGTCGACATTTCGCCCATGGCGCTCACCCGGCAGGCATGGGCGAGTTGCGTCTGCTGTTGACGCAAATGTTCTTCGGCGAGCCTGCGTTTCGTCATGTCCTTGCCCGTGGCGACGAAATGCGCGATGTCGCCACGGGCGTCCTTCAGCGGGGTGATGGTTTTCTCCTCGTAGTATAAAGACCCGTTCTTGCGCCGGTTTATGATCGTTTCGTGATAGGTCTCTCCCTGGAGGATGGTCTGCCACAGTTGCCGATAGAACTGCTCGCTGTGCTTGCCGGATTTGAGGATGCCGGTGGTCTTCCCGCTGATTTCCTCATGGGTGTAACCCGTGATCTGCTGAAATGCCGAGTTGACGTACTCGATGACACCGTCACGGTTGGTGATCACCACGGCGTCGGCGGTCTGCTCCAGCGCGCTGGACAGCTTGCGCCTCTGGGCCTCGGCACGCTGACGCTCGATTTCGCTCCCCTGCCACTGCGCCATCAGTTTTAAAATCTCTTTGTCGCTGTTCGTGAACAACACGGCGCGCGGTTCGGCGCTGAGGAAATTCAGCGTCCCATACACCGCGCCTTCGACCTCTAACCGGATGCCGAGATAGGCTTCAAGCTTGCACTGATCGTAGGCGGGGTGGGTGCGCCACTCCGATTGCGCGGCGTGTTCGAAACTGACGGGTGCGGCGGATTGCAGGGTTTTGACGCAATAGGTGTATCCGAGAGGAAAGACACTGCCTTTGGGAATCGGACCATCGGATGGCACCACTTCAACGATCTCGTAGTTCTCACCCTCGACGCGGGAAAGGATGCCGATGGGCATCCCGAACTGTTCGCAACCCAGCGCCAGGAGTGCCTGGACCTTGCCTTCAAAGGACAGATTATGCCGGGACGTGATGTCGTGCAGCGATCGCAGCGCGCCCTCGCTACGCCGCAACGCCCGTTTCGAGAGCTTGAGACGCTGGTTCATCCTCAACATATAAATGCTGGAAAGGCCCAGTAAAAGTAGAAAGGCAATACCCACAATAAGCCAGTTCCGGTACCTACGGATGACATCTGCAACCGTTATATTGTCTTCAATCTCGTACGGGGAGAGGTGCAGATCCTTGAGCAGTTCATGTACCGGCTGATAATCGAGGGGCGCCGTCCAGCCGGCGTATCCGCCCGCAAGGGCGGCAGGATGGTCCGCTGGCATGGTTCGCAGCGCATTCGCCACCCGCTGCGCGAGTTCGACTGGCGTGCCGCGCGCCCTGGCGAACGGCCATTCGGGGTAAAGCTCGGTACTTCTTGCGAAGGGATAGTCTGGCGTTAGCTGCGGGTGCAGTATCCGGAACTCATTCAGATCAATGCTGCCTTCCCTGGCCATGCGTTCCAGAACGCCCGTGCGCACCGTAGCGGCGTCAACGCTCCTGTTGCGCACGGCATAGACGATCTCTTCCGGCGGAAGTCCGCTGAAAACAAGCCTGGAGAGGTCGTGGAACGGATCGATGTTGTGCGCCTTGAATACCCACCAGGCGAGTTGAAAACAGTCATAGTCGTCCCGGCTGACGGCCATGAAGGATTTTCCTTTGAGCTGTTGCATCCATTCGAGGTCCTGGCGATCGGCTTGCGTAATGATGACCGCGCCAGCCACGGAATAAAGACTGCCCCGCCAGGTATTCCGTAACGTGGCCAGGGCAGTGATTCCATATCTGGCCTGGAGGTCGGCGTACTGGCCCGGATAAGTCAGAATGAAGTCGAGTTCGTTGTGCTCGACCGCCCGACGCATGCCGTCCAGGTTGTGGGGGATGATAACGAATCGTCGTTCCGGAATTTGCTGGGACAGGTAGTCCGCGGTGGGCGTCCAGTGCTCAATCGCGTTGTGTTCGCTATCGCGAACCAACACTCCGATAGCCACCCGCGTCGCATCGGCCGCCGCGGAGTCGGCGGCGGTGACAGTCAACAACAACAGTGCGGTCAGCAACCTGAACATGCCCCAACTCCTGCCTCGCACGATCTGGTGTGAAACAATTCTCTGTCGGCATCCAACAGATCCGAGATAAACAGCGAAGTGGTCGAACATTCGCGTCGGTGCTTGGGGCGGTGCCCGGGTAACTCCAAGCCCGGATGTGCCAGAACTTTGGCGATTACTGGTGAATATTCGATGGTTGTGATAATTCTCGAGGGACCGCCGCGCTGAGGGCAGGTTGAAATGGAACGCCCGATCGAGATGATGGCCGTCAATCTGAGAAAGCCACCCCCTCGCTTCGTTCATGACACCATCTTGGCAAGCAGCCCTGCGGCCGTTGCCATGATAAGTCTTGAGATTCTTCTCCATTGGTTATTCAACACTTATTTATAGTTATGTAAACCGATGTACGCGTGCCGATAGGAAACGCGAGCTAGCTAATTCCCTACGCAATATCGGTGCCGCAATCACGACATCCCGCGAAAGGCCGGCCGGCCGGCTAAGCGTCTGTTTGCAATGGGGGATGCGGCCGGGGAATTGCAGACCGCGGAAATTTTACCGACGATTGGATTCTCAGACTTGAGAAACGAGCCGGCCCGCGTTCTCAGGATTGCGAAGCAGCCTCAAGAAGCGTCGGAGTCGAGGCGGCGATAGAGGGTAGACACGGAGACGCCGAGAACGCGCGCAGCGAGTGCGCGATCCCCGTTGACAGTTTGGAGCACACGCGCAATGTACTGTCGCTCGAAGGCCTGTGCCGCCATTCTGAGGCTCATGGGGCCAGGCGCATGGGACTCCACGAAATCGAGCGGCAACTCGTTGGTGCCGATGGTCTCGTCTTCACAAAGAATCACGGCGCGTTCCAGGACGTTTGACAGCTCCCGGACGTTACCCTTGCGCCAGTCGTATGACGCAAGTACCTGAAGCGCCGCGCTCTCGATATCCAGTATCGGTCTGCCAACTTCCCGACAATGCCGGGCAACGAGATATCTCGCCAGCGGCAGGATATCCTCTTGCCGTTGACGCAGGGGTGGTGTGTGAATGTTGATCACATTGAGCCGCATGAGCAAGTCCCGCCTGAATCTACCCTGTTCGACCATGCCTTCCAGATCGCGGTGCGTCGCCGCGATGATACGGGTATCTACCTTCATCGGGAGATCCGCGCCAACCGGCGTAATTTCCTTTTCCTCAAGCGCGCGCAGCAGCTTCGCCTGAACCGGCAACGCCAGGTCACCGATCTCGTCCAGGAAGAGCGTTCCCCCCGCCGCGGCTCGAAACACGCCCTCGCGAGCCGCTCCGGCATCCGTGAACGCACCTTTCATGTGGCCGAACAAATAGCTTTCCACCAGTCCTTCGGGGATGGCGGCGACGTTCAACGGCACGAATAGACCCTCGCTGGCGCGTGAGAACTCATGAAGGGCGCGCGCAATGAGTTCCTTTCCGGTGCCCGATTCGCCAGTGATAAGTACGTTGCTGCGAGAGGCCGCGACTCTCTTTACCAACGCCATTACATCCTTCATGGCCTGTGAAACAAAAACGATATTTTCCGGTAATTCGGCGGCGTGAAGTTGTGCACGAAGCAGCGTGTTTTCCCGAATCAGCTTGCGGTGCTTCGCGATGTTTTCGATTTTCTGATCGAGTTCAGTGAATGAGAAAGGTTTGACGAGATAATCGAAGGCACCGAAACGAAACGCCTCGATCGCCGATTCCATCGACCCGTATGCCGTCATCACCAGAACGGTTGTGTTGGCGGACCAGGATTGCAGCCGATTAAGGATTTCGACGCCATCGGTATCCTCCAGATAGAGGTCGGTAATCAGGAAGTCATACGGTCGCTCGGCGAGTGCACGTACCCCTTCTGCCCCGGTGCCCACGGCATTTGCGTCATAGCCACGGCTGGCCAGATGAGCGGCGAGATTGTCGCGGAGTGTATCCTCGTCCTCGATTATCAGAATGCGATCGGACATGATCAGTGGCTTTCCCGGGCCCGATCCCGCGACTCGGGTGTGCGCCGCAACGGGAGTTTCAGCGCCACCGTCGTTCCCCGTCCCGGAACGGCTGCTAATCGATAACCCCCCGTTTACGCGCTGCATCAGTGTACTCGCCACAGCCAGGCCCAGTCCCGTCCCGCCGCTGCCCGCCTTGGTGGTAAAAAGCGGCTGCGTGGCACTCGCCAGCGTCTCGGCGTCCATGCCTGTGCCCGTGTCCTTGACCGTCAACACGATGTGGTCCTGATGGCCGGACTGGGTGGACACCTTAACCTTTCCGCCCGTTGGCATCGCATCGATCGCATTGACCATGACGTTGAGCAACACCAGTACCAAGTCATCCTCTTTCATGGCGATGGGCGGGACTTTGTGCGGAACGTCAACCTCGAAGCGTACTGACCTGGCCCGCGGGTCATGGCGCAGCAACCGCAACGTATCCTCAATGGCGGAATGGACCGATGCCCTTCCCGAACGGTCGCTGCGTTTCCGGGCGAAACCCAGAATATCATGGACGGAAGCCGTGATGCGCGCGATGTGTCTTTCGAGTGTCTGCAATGATCTGCGTATGCGCTCAATGTCAACTTCCTGACTGAGCATCTGAAGCTCCGAGGAAAGGGACGCGAGCGGGTTGGCCAGATCATGTGCTACACCCGCCGCGAGCAGCCCGAGTGCGGCCATCTTTTCGTAGTGGCTCGCAAGCGCCTGATCTTCCTTATCCTCCGTGACATCCCGAGCCACCTCGACGACGAGTTGCACATTCCCGGCCTCATTCACTACCGGAAACGTGTCAACGGCCAGTACACGGACGCATGCATTACCCCCCCTGACAAGCCGGTTTCTCTGCGGCATCTTCGTGCGGAAGGTATGCTCGATCAACCTGAACTCGCTACGCCGCTCGTCATTCGGATCACAGCCGGGAAAGATTTCGCTGAAATGCTTGCCACACGGATCGTGCCCCGCCTCGGCTGTAGCCACCCTGTTGACGTGTACGATCCGTCCATCGTTGGCCACCACAACCATACGGTCCTGAAAAGCATCAAACAGAGACTCCAACAATGACTTGGAGGATGCCAGCTCCCGACTCCTGTCCCGCACAAGTTGATCCAGCCTGGTGTACGCGTCACCAATATCACTTTCATGCACACCAAACGAACGATAAACGGTCCAGAACACCCAGAGGCAGGCACTCGATACACTGGCAACGCCCAATAGGCTGATATGCACTACGTTATGCATGGAGGATACGGGCGAGGACAGGAGGACGAAGATTTCGTGTATCGTGATAAGCGCAATTACCAGCAACACCACGGCGGTTAAGGTGTGGAGCCAGTGCCGCACTTTACCCCGGCTCTCGGCGAGCACTTCGAGTGATGATCGCTCACCGGAGACTGGTTTGTTCGTGCTGTCTGAGGGGGGCGTTTTATTATCCTGCATCGGAGCCCAATGCTTCATACTATTAAGCGACACTTATGTAGCATAGCACCCGGACCTTGCCAATGCCTGTCTCACCGCCCCAAACGGACAGCCACGCCGGCGACACAGACACTTACAGACTTTCCACCGTGAATACCATCGGAATCCGGCGCACCCGTTTGCAGATCTCCTTGTGCGATCACTGCAACTCCTTACACGTCACCACGACCAGCGAGATGAGTCCGTGCCGATCGGCAGCGTAGCGTGGGTCTGCGAGGCCTCGTCAGCAGCGCTGCGGAACTCTATCCCGTGGTTACAAGTACGGTGGTCGAGATAGCCAGGGTTGTCGAATTTTTGACGTACCCATCTATCTCCGAGTCTCTTGTGTGAAACGCATCGAATGTCGTGCTCGGAAGCCCGTAGACCGCAATGTTCATTCCGGCCACTCGTTGCCCGGCGCGATCAACCGGTACTCACCGGAACACACAGCACCTGATGCCAGCCGGTACCCTTGTGGCTTTTCGGGCCGTCGCGCGTAGAAACATCGCGCCTCATTATCCACACCGTGCACGCAAGGAAACCAATCAAGGTCGGGACGGCAGCCGGTTTCAAGGCTTATCCCCAAACCGGCCTTTGAACCCTAAGCGAATTTCTCTGACGGGCTTACGCAACCAAGGGCGAACCTGCTAAAGCGGTCTAGTGCCCGTATTCCCGTGGTTGTTTCCGCTCGGAATAACAATTTTTTCCTGCCGGACCTTCCGTGTATAATGCAGCGCCAATTCGCCTATCGAGTGCTAAGAACCGGATTTTATGTCAAAAGAAGAACAGATTGAGATGGAAGGGACCGTGATCGAGACGCTTCCCAACACCATGTTCCGCGTCCAGTTGGAAAACGGACACGTGGTGACCGCGCATATCTCTGGAAAGATGAGAAAGCATTACATCCGTATACTGCGGGGAGACAAGGTGACGGTTGAAATGACGCCCTACGACCTGAGCAAGGCGCGGATTACCTATCGCGCACGCTGAGATCTACGGGTAAGCACCCTGCACTCAGTGCACGCATTCCTTCTCCTCGATATCAAAGATCAGGCTGCCACCGACCTCGCGTATCACCAAGTGCCCGCCGTGCGCCAACCGGCCAAACAATAATTCCTCCGCCAGCGGCTTCTTGATGTGTTGCTGGATGATGCGCGCCATGGGGCGCGCACCCATCTTCGGGTCATAGCCATGTTGGGCAAGCCACAGGCGGGCTGCCTCATCGACCTCGATGGTTACCTGCTGTTCCTGCAACTGCGCCTCGAGTTCAAAGATGAATTTGTCCACCACCTGGGTGATGACGGTCGGATCGAGTGCATTGAACTGGACGATGGCATCCAGGCGGTTGCGGAATTCTGGGGTGAACAGGCGGCGGATGGCTTCCATCCCGTCGGTGGAGTGATCCTGTGTCGTGAACCCGATCGATGGCCGGCTCATCTCCTGCGCCCCGGCATTCGTCGTCATGACCAGCACGACATTTCTGAAGTCCGCTTTGCGACCGTTGTTGTCGGTCAATGTGCCGTGATCCATTACCTGGAGCAGCAGATTGAAGACATCCGGATGCGCCTTCTCGATTTCATCGAGTAGCAGTACGACATGCGGGTTCTTGCTGATGGACTCGGTGAGCAGGCCGCCCTGGTCATAACCGACGTATCCCGGCGGTGCGCCGATCAGGCGCGATACCGTATGCCGTTCCATGTATTCCGACATGTCGAAGCGCACCAGTTCCAGTCCCATGATCCGTGCCAACTGCCGGGTCACCTCGGTCTTGCCGACACCGCTCGGTCCCGCGAACAGGAACGAGCCGATGGGTTTGGATTCCGCTCCCAGCCCGGAGCGCGACATCTTGATTGCCGAGGCCAGGGTATCGATCGCCTTGTCCTGTCCGTAAACGACCATCTTGAGGTCCCGCTCCAGGTTGCGCAGGGTCTCCTTGTCGGAGACGGTGACCGTCTTGGCGGGTATGCGCGCCATCTGAGCTATGATGGTTTCGATTTCGGTGACGCCGATGGTTTTCTTGCGGCGCGAAGGGGCGCACAGGCGCTGGCTGGCACCGGCCTCGTCGATCACGTCCAGGGCCTTGTCCGGCAAATGACGATCATTGATGTAACGGTCGGACAACTCGGCCGCCGCACGCAGCGCCCGCGATGAATACTTCACGTTATGGTGCTCTTCAAAACGCGGGCGCAATCCTTTCAGGATCTCGATGGTCTCCGCGACGCTGGGTTCGCTGATGTCGATTTTCTGGAAACGCCGTGACAGCGCGTGGTCTTTTTCGAAGATGCCGCGGTATTCCTGATAGGTGGTGGAACCGATGCACTTCAACTCACCCGATGCGAGCATGGGTTTGATCAGGTTGGAAGCGTCCATCACGCCGCCCGAGGCCGCGCCGGCGCCGATGATGGTGTGGATCTCGTCGATAAACAAGATCGCGCCCGGCTCCCGGCGCAACTGCGCCAGTACCGCCTTCAGGCGTTTCTCGAAATCACCGCGATATTTCGTGCCGGCGACCAGCGAACCGAGATCGAGCGAATAGATGGTGCTGCCGAGCAGCACGTCAGGCACGTCACCTTCGACGATCATTTTCGCCAGTCCCTCGGCAATGGCCGTCTTCCCCACCCCGGCTTCGCCGACGAAGAGCGGGTTGTTCTTGCGCCGGCGGCACAGTATCTGCACGGTGCGGCGGATTTCGGGGCGCCGCCCGATCAGCGGATCGATCTTTCCCTGGGCGGCAAGTTCGTTGAGGTTGGTCGCGAAACTCTCCAGCGGCTGTTTTTGCCCGCCCTCGGTGGCGGTTCCTGCACCCGGGTTATCGATATTTTCGTCGGCTTGGTGGTGCACCTTGGAGATCCCGTGCGAGATGTAATTGACGACATCCAGCCGGGTGATATTCATTTTGTTGAGAAAGTAGACCGCCTGGGATTCCTGCTCGCTGAATATGGCGACCAGCACATTGGCGCCGGTGACTTCATTCTTGTCGGAAGACTGAACATGAAAGACGGCACGCTGCAGCACTCGTTGGAAGCCCAGTGTGGGTTGTGTTTCGCGTGTATCCCCCACTGCCAGCCGTGGTGTGGTTTCGTCCAGGAACCTGCCGAGATCACGCTTCAGCTGCTCCAGATCGGCTCCGCAGGCGCGCAAGACTTCGACGGCGGAAGGGTTGCCTAGCAGGGCGAAAAGCAGGTGCTCGACCGTCATGAATTCATGATGCTTCTCGCGGGCGTCCTTGAAGGCGAAATTCAGCGTGAATTCAAGTTCCTTGCTCAGCATAGTGGCACCCCGGTCAGCCGGCTAGACCTCCTCCATGCTGCATAACAGGGGGTGCTGGTGGCGTCTTGCATATTCATTGACCTGTGCAACTTTGGTTTCCGCAATCTCGTGCGTATAGATGCCGCATACCCCCTTGCCCTGGGTATGCACGTGCAACATGACCCGTGTCGCCTTCTCCCGATCCATGCCGAACAGTTTCTCCAGCAGCATGACCACGAATTCCATCGGTGTGAAGTCATCATTCAGCAGGACCACCTTGTATAGGGGTGGCTCCTTGACTTCCGGCATGGCCTCCTTGAGTGCGACATCCTCTTCGCCATTGCTCCGGTGTTCGTCTGTCATGGCTGCAATTCCAGTCTAACAGGTGTACATGAAATCATCGGTCCCGGATTGGCATCTTGTGATCTCAGGGTATCTGGCGCAAACAATTAATAATGTAACTGGATATAGTATAGAACCGAATACCGCGCAATAAAAACACCATTGCAACATGCGCAATGAATCGGCAAGGCAAATGCATACTTGACTAAGCATAAAGGACACATTTAACTTATTAGCCGCTGGCCGGGCTTCCGGCCACAGGGGGAGGATAATCCGGGATGTTCTCAACCGGGGGCTGCCGGTAATGCCTGTAGATAGGAACGACGGATGACATGCCGTCAGAGGCATGTCTCAGGAAGGGACGATATGACAATTGGTACAGTAAAGTGGTTCAGCAATTCCAAGGGTTATGGTTTTATTTCTCCGGATGAAGGCGGTGAAGATGTGTTTGCACATTTCTCGGCCATTCAGATGGATGGCTACAAGACACTGAACGAGGGTCAGAAAGTACAATTCGAAATCACCGAAGGTCCAAAGGGTTTGCAGGCCGCAAACATCAAAGCTGCCGATCTGTAACCCTCTCGCGCATTCCCGCGTTGCATCCTGACATACGCCCACGCCGTTCAGGCGTGGGCTATGATTGCTTCACCAAAACGGGAGCAGCTTATCGTGGTGGCGCCAGCCATGAGACGCGCCAGGTCATAGGTCACCGTCTTGGCGGCGATAGCGCCGGACAGACCGCTGATGATCCTGTCAGCCGCCTCGTTCCATCCCAGGTACCTCAGCATCATTTCCGCAGACAGTATCAGTGAACTGGGGTTCACCATATCCCTGCCGGCGTACTTGGGGGCAGTCCCGTGCGTTGCCTCGAAGAGAGCGACGCTGTCGGATAGATTGGCGCCCGGCGCCATGCCGATGCCTCCGACCTGTGCGGCAAGCGCATCGGAAATATAGTCGCCATTGAGGTTGAGTGTGGCGATGACACTGTAATCTTCCGGGCGCAGGAGAATCTGCTGCAGGAAGGCATCGGCGATGACATCCTTGATGATGATCTCCTTCCCTGTTTTGGGACTATCCAGTCTGCACCAGGGTCCACTATCGAGTTGCGTCGCGCCGAATTCATCCTGGGCGAGTTCGTAACCCCAGTTCTTGAATGCGCCTTCGGTGAATTTCATGATGTTGCCCTTGTGAACCAGGGTAACCGACCCACGGTCCTGATCAATGGCATACTGGATTGCCTTGCGCACCAGACGCTTGCTGCCCTCTTCCGATACCGGTTTTATGCCGATCGCGGACGTTTCCGGGAAGCGGATCTTTTTGACCCCCATCTCGTTGCGCATGAAGTCAATGATCTTTCTGGCTTCGGCGCTGCCGGCTTTCCACTCGATACCGGCGTAGATGTCCTCGGAATTCTCTCGGAAAATCACCATGTCGGTTTTTTCAGGCGCCTTCAGCGGACTGGGGGTGCCGTCAAAATAGCGAACCGGACGCTGGCAGACATACAAATCCAATTCCTGGCGCAGTGAGACATTCAGGGAACGAATACCGCCGCCGACGGGTGTCGTCAGCGGTCCCTTGATCGCAACCGTGTAATCACGAATAGCATCCAGCGTTTCATCCGGCAGCCAGGTATTCTCGCCGTAGACCTCGTTGGCCTTTTCTCCCGCGTAGATCTCCATCCAGACGATGGAGCGCTCCCCTGCATAGGCGCGTTCCACAACGGCATCGACCACCCGGCGCATGACCGGGGTGATATCCACCCCGATGCCATCACCCTCGATATAGGGTATGACCGGCTGGTTTGGCACCGTCAGTGAGCCGTCGGCATGGACCTGGATCCTTTCGCCAGTTGTCGGGATCGTAATTCTTTTGTACGTCATGTAACCATCCATTGCGATGTTTAATGGAAAGTGATGAATTCGTACGGCAGGGTGGAAAATTGTACAGGATGACACGCAAAAAAAGACCCCTGCAGAAGGCAGGGGTCTTCGGATCCACGCCTGCCGGTACCCATGCCGGCAGATTATCGATGCTTACGGTTCTCGCACCGGAGGCCTTGGTCAGGGCCTCTTCGATTGCATTCGGTGAACACATGATGCTGAAAAAGGTCGCACCCGTCTGGCTGGCCACCATTGGCAGATGCGGCCAATCGATGGCGATACGGAAACGTCCATAAAGCGCCTCAGCCGCATTGCCGTTGACCAGAATCTCATAGGGCAGGTGGGCCGTATGACGTGGCGTGCTCTTATCGATACGGCTCATGATGAACTCGTCACTGCTGCAGTCCTCGGCGTTGACGCCCTTCATGGCCACGCCGAATACGGTCTCATCCTTGCCGGGAATATCGATGCGGTAGACCTTGGCGGTCCCGCCCTTGCCGGCAGCCAGTGCATCCTCGACGGCCTTAACGGCTTCAGCATGGCTGCCATACTCGGCCAGATCGCTGGGGTCATCGAAATACTCCATCATGACCGTGTAGTGATATTTGCGCAGGTCATCGGCGGTCAGATTCTTTTCCGAGCCGAAATCCGACTCGGCGCCGAGCGCGCCTTGCAGCTTGGCACGGACGTCAGCCAGGTCGCTCCCCATGCGGTAGACAGCCGCCATGTAGATCGGGTTGGTATAGGTGACCTCGACGTCATCACCGTTCTTGGTGATGGCTACGCGCTGCGCCGCCCCGTAACCACCGCGTTCGGATTTGGCGGCGGCGGCCTTCAGCGCGGCGTTGGTAACCACGATGATATCGGCACCGGCATAAGGTGAATATTCACCGACAACTTCAAATCCAGCGCCGGTAAGCTTGCCCTTGACAGCCGAGGCCACGGAACTCACATCACCCGTGGTCTTGTAAGCCAGCACGAAAGGCATCAGGACATCCCCCGCTATGGCGCTGCCAACGGACAAGACACAGAAAATTCCCATCAGTATGGCTTTTCTCAGCATGGCTATCATTACCCACTCCTCCTCATTAGGCATGTTTAACGTTTAGTGTTTGTTTGACATTACATTTATGCACCGAGATTACCACCACGGACGGGGCGCGCGATGCGAAATGAGGTTCGAAGTATAGGTGAATCGGAGTTGTTCTGCGAGTGGCAATTCCAACCCTATTTACCGTTCAGACTGCTTCGCAACGGTATTGCTGACGGGAAAATTGCCCCGATCTGCGCGGTAATTGGCTTTTTCCCGTATATACATGGCATAATTGCACCCTAACTGATTGAAACTATACGAAATGGTTTGGACGCCGCATGTGACCGTTGCCGCCGTGATTGAACACCGGGGGCGTTTTCTCCTGGTTCAGGAACGTGAATCAGGCCGGTCGGTGTTCAATCAACCGGCAGGACACCTGGAGGAAGGCGAGAGTCTGGTCGCGGCCGTTATCAGGGAAACCCTCGAAGAGACCGGCTGGCATTTCCAGCCTGCCGCGATCATCGGGATGTATCGCTGGCGCCACCCGGTAAAAGGGATAACCTATCTGCGGGTGGCCTTTGCCGGTTCCGGTATCGGCCATGATTCCAACCGGCAGCTTGACGCGACTATCGAACGCACTCTCTGGTTGAGCGCCGGCGAAATTCGCGGGCAGCCCGAGAAGCTGCGCAGTCCGCTGGTGTTGAAATCGATAGAAGACTACCTCGCGGGAGCCCGCTATCCGCTTTCGGTGCTCGCGGACATTGAATAACCTGCGGCGCACGATCCTGTCATTGGCTTTCCTGGCGCCCGGTCTTCTGGCGGCGGGTGGTATCATGCCTGCCGACAAGATCACGGAACCGACCCCGGAACGCTACTCCGTCTGCTTTGACCACAGTTGCACCAGCATCGTGACGGATTCCCTGTCGCAGGATGAATGGCGCCTGGCCACCGCAGCCTTGCAAACACCCGGCATTGATCAGCGGGAGACGAACGCCTCGCCATTGCCCGGTCCATTGCCGTCTTCGAGGACATCGTCGGCCGGCATACCGGGACGTACCGCGATAAGGGCAGAAATCTACCCGGTTTCGGACAACCCGGGCAACTCGACTGTATCGATGAATCCACCAACACCACCACCTATCTGCGCCTGCTGGAGCGTGGCGGACTGCTGCGCCATCATCGGGTTCTCGAACGTTCGACCCGTTTCGGGCTGTTTGTCGGCATGCCGCACACGACCGCGGTCATCGAGGAAACCGCGAGTGGCGACCGGTATGCCGTTGACTCCTGGTTCCTGGATAACGGCCAGCCGCCCTACATCGCGAGGCTTGAGGTCTGGAAAGCCGGCGGCGCACCCGATGATGAGTGAGAGGCGCCTGCGCCGGGACCGGCCTGAGAGGAAAATGAGCCGGATCGCGGTTGGATTGTCCGGCGGCGTGGACTCCGCGGTCGCTGCGCTGCTGCTCAAGCGGGCCGGCCACCAGGTGACGGCCGTCTTCATGAAGAACTGGGATGACGATGACGATGACGCTTACTGTCCGGCTGAGCAGGACCTGCAGGATGCCCGCGCCATCTGCGAACGGCTGGATATCGAGTTACAGACGGTCAGCTTCTCGGCGGAATACTGGAACCGCGTATTCAGACACTTCCTGGATGAATATCAGGCCGGGCGCACGCCCAATCCCGATATCCTGTGCAACCAGGAAATCAAATTCCGCGCCTTTCTCGATTACGCGCTGGCTCACGGCGCCGACGCCATCGCGACCGGCCATTATGCCCGGGTTGACAAGGACGGCGCGGTCCGCCTGTTGAGAGCCGCGGACAGGAAGAAGGACCAGACCTACTTTCTGCATACCCTGAACCAGCCACAGCTCGAACGCAGCCTGTTCCCCATTGGTCACCTGGAGAAGACGGCGGTGCGCGAGCTGGCTGCGCGGGCGGGATTTCAGAATCATGGCAAAAAGGACAGCACCGGAATCTGTTTCATCGGGGAACGCAGATTCCGGGAATTCCTGGAGCGCTACCTGCCGAGACGGCCGGGGGAAATCAGGACGCTGAATGATGAGATCATCGGCGAACACCAGGGACTGATGTTCCATACCATCGGCCAGAGGCAGGGGCTGGGTATCGGCGGTAGAAAGGCGTCGGCGGGTGAACCGTGGTATGTCGCGGATAAGGACCCGCGGAACAATATCCTGCGCGTCGTCCAGGGGGGGAATCACCCGGCCTTGTTCAACCGGCGCCTGCGCGCCGGCCGGCTGCACTGGATCGCCGGCCTGCCCGCGGCACTGCCTCTCACCTGCACCGCCCGTATCCGTTACCGCCAACCAGACCAGCCCTGCCTCGTCACCCGCGGTTCAGGTAGCGGCTGTATGGTCGAATTCAGGGAACCGCAACGCGCGGTCACGCCGGGACAATCCGTGGTGTTCTACGACGGTGAGGTGTGTCTGGGCGGCGGCGTTATCGAGGCGGCCCTATAAGCGATCAACACTATTCACCGCAAAGACGCGGAGGACGCAGGGAAAACACTATTTGCGTTGAAATCCTAGAAACGATACTGCGTGGCTTTGTGGTCCTGCTACCTGCTTGTTTCCATGAATGAGATCGCTCTGCGTCCTCCGCGTCTCTGCGGTAAACAGATCGTCAAGGCTAAACACCTAGTCATGAAAGCGAATCCGCGGCATCTCGCCATCGCCCTGGCCGGGCTGTTCATGGCCGTCAAGCTGGTACAGCAGATTGCGACCGGCAGATACCGCGACAGTGTCGCCCTCAATGCCTGCCTTACCGGTCTTTTCAATACAGACCCGGTATCCCCGGAAACCGTTTTCGGTGATCTGGCAGGGATCCAGTCAGGGCTGGAGACGGCCCTCGGCCAGATCAGCAACGACAAGGGACGGCGTGATCTGGAACTGACGCGCTACGCCATCACCGTGCTGTATCTGGAGCGCAAGCTTGCCAGGCATCGGGCCATGCTCGACGGCATCCGTGCCGCCATCGACAGGACCCGCGGGCTGGCCGAATTTCACGACCTGACGCATCCCGACGTCATCGCCAGCCTGGCCGCTGCCTACAAGCAGACCGTGAGCACACTGCGTCCGCAGGTGCTGGTCAACGGGAAGCCGGAGATACTCGGAAATCCGGACAACCAGAACCTGATACGCACCCTGCTGCTGGCGGCCATCCGTGCGGCCGTATTATGGCGGCAGTGCGGCGGCGGGCGCCTGACGCTCGTGTTGCGCCGCAAGGCCCTGCAGGAGGCGCTCGAATCATTGCTGCATGACCTGCGTCCAGGGCCGTTGACCCGTCCCCGCCCTTCGTTTACATGTATAATCATCGCCTCCCGATGGCGGCATTTCGTCGGGTAACACCGCCAGTTCGCCGGGCACTGCCCTGACCAGCCATGATGAAGTTCGCAGGAGACTCTAATGAACGACAGTTTTTCAACGCGCGGTGTCCTGAGCGTCGGTGAGCGGGTCTATGAACTCTTCAGTTTGCGCGTCCTGGACCAACACTACCGCGTGGCGCGCCTGCCCTGGTCGCTCAAGATCCTCCTCGAAAACCTGCTGCGCCACGAGGACGGCGTCACGGTTACCCGCAAGGACATCGAGGCATTGGCAAACTGGAACCCGCAGGCCGAACCGGCCGTCGAAATCGCCTTTCGCCCGGCCCGCGTCCTGATGCAGGATTTCACCGGCGTGCCGGCCGTGGTGGATCTGGCCGCGATGCGCGATGCCATGCAGCAACTGGGCGGCGATCCGGACAGGATCAATCCGCTGCAGCCGGCGGAGCTGGTCATCGATCACTCCGTCCAGGTCGACAGCTTCGGTTCCGATGCGGCCTTCGACTTGAACAGTCGAACTGGAATACCGCCGCAACCAGGAACGCTACAGCTTTCTCAAGTGGGGACAGAAGGCCTTCTCGAATTTCCGGGTGGTGCCGCCGGACACCGGCATCGTGCATCAGGTGAACCTCGAGTATCTGGCGCGCGTCGTCTTCAGCGCCGGGAACGGGAGTGCGCGCCAGGCCTATCCCGATACCCTGGTCGGCACGGATTCGCACACCACCATGATCAACGGCCTCGGCGTGCTCGGCTGGGGCGTCGGCGGGATTGAGGCCGAGGCCGCCATGCTGGGCCAACCCATCTCCATGCTGATACCGCAGGTGGTGGGTTTCAGGCTGACCGGACGGCTGCCGGAGGGCGCGACGGCGACCGACCTGGTGCTGACCGTGGTGGAAATGCTGCGCCGCCAGGGCGTGGTCGGCAAGTTCGTCGAATTCTTCGGCGAAGGGCTCGACCACCTGCCGCTGGCCGACCGCGCCACCATCGCCAATATGGCGCCGGAATACGGCGCTACTTGCGGATACTTCCCGATCGACGACGAAACACTGGAATACCTCCGGCTCAGCGGCCGCAACGAAGACCAGATCGCTCTGGTCGAGGCCTATGCGCGGGAGCAATTGATTTTCCGTGAAGCCGGCGCCGGAACCGCGGATTACAGTGCCGTGATCGAACTGGACCTCGGCAGCGTCGAACCCAGCCTGGCCGGACCCAAACGGCCCCAGGACCGCGTCGCGCTCACCGCGGTGAAGGGAAAATTCCGCGAGGCGCTGGCGGGGCTCAAGCAGGAACGCAACCTGGTCAGCCATGCAGTGCGCACCCGCATCGGCAACGAAGAGGTAACACTCGACGATGGCGCCATAGTGATCGCCGCCATTACTTCCTGCACCAACACCTCCAATCCCTCCGTGATGGTCGGCGCCGGGCTGGTCGCGAGGAAGGCGGTCGCTCTCGGGCTCAAGGCAAAACCCTGGGTGAAAACCTCGCTGGCGCCGGGGTCGCGCGTCGTGACGGATTACCTCGAAAATGCCGGCTTGCTCGATCCCTTGCGCTCGCTCGGCTTTCACGTGGTGGGTTACGGCTGCACCACCTGCATCGGCAATTCGGGCCCCCTGCCGGAGGCGGTTTCCGCCGCCATCAGGGAAGGCAACCTGTCCGTGTGTTGCGTGCTCTCCGGCAACCGCAACTTCGAAGGGCGCGTGCACGCCGAGGCGCGCATGAACTATCTCGCCTCACCGCCCCTGGTGGTGGCCTATGCGCTTGCCGGGCGCATCGATATCGACCTCAGGAACGAGCCGCTGGCTATCGGCCAGGATGGCCATCCGGTCTTCCTCAAGGATATCTGGCCGAGCCAGCGCGAGGTCCAGGCCGTGGTCGGCGTCAGCGTCAATAACGCGGGATACCGCCAGGCCTACCGGGATGTCTACACGGGCGAGGCGCGCTGGACGGCACTCGATTCGCCGGAAGGCCGGCTCTATGAATGGCGGGATGACTCGTCCTACATTCGCAAACCGCCCTACTTCGAGGGCATGGCAAAACAGGCTGGCGAGATCACGGATATCATCGGGGCGCGGGTCCTCGCCCTGTTGGGCGACTCGGTCACCACCGATCATATATCACC
Source organism: uncultured Gammaproteobacteria bacterium (assembly GCA_963773065.1). Classification (GTDB taxonomy): domain Bacteria; phylum Pseudomonadota; class Gammaproteobacteria; order UBA9214; family UBA9214; genus CAVQCA01. The sequence continues at coordinate 62,841 of CAVYZN010000014.1, read as the reverse complement.
CGCCGGCGCCATCAAGGCGGACACCCCCGCCGGACGCTATCTGACGGAGAAGGGCGTCGCCCCGTCCGACTTCAATTCGCTCGGCTCCCGGCGCGGCAATCACGAGGTCATGATGCGCGGGACGTTCGCCAACATCCGCCTGCGCAACCTGCTCGCCCCCGGCACGGAGGGCGGCATCACCCGGCACCAGCCGGACGGAGAACAGATGACGATCTTCGACGCCGCGGAACGCTATCGACAGGAGGGAGTTCCCCTGCTGGTGATCGCCGGCAAGGAGTACGGCTCCGGCTCCTCGCGTGACTGGGCCGCCAAGGGACCGCGCCTGCTGGGCGTCCGGGCGGTGCTCGCCGAGAGCTACGAGCGCATCCATCGCTCCAACCTGGTCGGCATGGGCATACTCCCCCTGCAGTTTCTGCCGGGAGACACGCCCGCGAGTCTCGGCCTGACCGGCCGGGAAAGCTTCGATATCACCGGCCTGCGCGCGGGACCCGTGGAAACCCTGCAGGTAAACGCGACCGCGCCGGACGGGCGGCAGACCACCTTCCGGGCGCGGGTGCGCATCGACACCCCGCAGGAATTCGAATATTACCGGCACGGCGGCATCCTCCAGTATGTCCTGCGCCAGCTCGCCGCCTGACTCTGAACAACACACGGAACCCAATGCCATGGAACTCTCGCAACTGACCGCCCTGTCACCCGTTGACGGCCGCTATGGATCGAAAACCGAATCCCTGCGGCCCATCTTCAGCGAATACGGCCTGATCCGCCATCGCGTGCTGGTCGAGATCCGCTGGCTGCAGGCGCTGGCGCGACATGCCGGGATCGGCGAAGTACCGGCGCTCAGCAGCCACGCCGACCATGTGCTCAATGACATCATCGAGAAATTCAGCGAACCGGATGCGCAGCGCGTCAAGAATATCGAACGCACGACCAACCACGACGTCAAGGCGGTGGAATATTTCCTCAAGGAGAAGATCGCGGGCAACCAGGAACTGGAGGCGGTTGGCGAGTTCATCCACTTCGCCTGCACCTCCGAGGACATCAACAACCTCGCTTATGCACTCATGTTGCGCGAGGCGCGCAACCAGTCCCTGCTGCCGCTCATGGACGATGTCATCAAGGCCGTCGTGGACATGGCGCATCGCCATGCGGGCGTGCCGATGCTCTCCCGCACCCATGGCCAGACCGCCTCGCCGACCACCGTCGGCAAGGAGATGGCGAATGTCGCCGCCCGCCTGCTGCGCCAGCGCGAGCAGTTCGCCGTGCTGCCGGTGCTGGGCAAGATGAACGGCGCCGTCGGCAACTACAATGCCCACCTGATCGCTTACCCGGAAGTGGACTGGCCGGCGCTATCCCGGCAGTTCATCGTCGGGCTCGGACTGGAGATGAATCCCTACACGACCCAGATCGAGCCGCATGACTACCTGGCGGAGCAGTTCGATTGCCTGGCGCGCTTCAACACCGTGCTGATCGATTTCTGCCGGGATATCTGGGGCTACATCTCGCTGGGTTATTTCAAGCAGAAGAGCGTGGCCGACGAGGTGGGTTCCTCCACCATGCCGCACAAGGTCAATCCCATCGATTTCGAGAATGCCGAGGGCAATCTCGGCATCGCCAATGCCCTGCTCGGCCACTTCGCGGCCAAACTGCCCATCTCGCGCTGGCAGCGCGATCTCAGCGATTCCACGGTGCTGCGCAATATCGGCGTCGGGATTGCTCACGTCATCATCGCCTGTGAATCCTGCCTCAAGGGCATCGGCAGGCTGGAGGTCAACGAACGGCGCACCGCCGGGGACCTCGACGAGAGCTGGGAGGTGCTGGCCGAGGCGCTGCAAACGGTGATGCGCCGTTATGGCATCGAGAAACCCTATGAAAAACTCAAGGCGTTAACCCGCGACCGCGCGGTGGACCGGGCGACCCTGGCAGGATTTATCAAGGACCTGGAGATACCGGATGCGGTCAAGACCGGGCTGATGGAGCTGACACCGGCAAGCTATACCGGCAATGCCGTGCGCCAAGCGCGTTCGATTTGATGGTCTTGCGCAGTGCGCGGTCGCCGGTTTTTACCGCAAGGCGGGATTCCGGGAACAAGGCCGGCCCTACACCGAAGCCGGTATCGAGCACCTGATAATGGCGAAAACGCTCATTACCAGCAATAATGAAAACAAGTGAAACAGCGGGTGTAGATTATGGACCAGCCAGAACACGGCAAGACCACGGCCGTACAACTCAATCTCGATGATCTGCGCCTCGGTGTTTCCAGCCTGGAGTTCGAGATTGAAAGACAGCATGAGGCCTGCGCGGTGGCGCACGCGCTGGCCGCCCAGGCGCAGCGCACCCTGCTGCTGCACACCGAGGACCTCGAACCCGCCATCTACGATGAAGCCGCGTTTCTGGATGCGGTCAGCCGGCTGGCTCGCACGCACAGCCAGTCGCGCATCTGGATCCTGCTTCACGATGCCCGCAAGGTCGTGCAGCACGGCCATCGCCTGATCGAGATCGCCCGGCGCCTGAGTTCCGCCATCCAGTTGCGTCGTCCCGGACCGCAATACCGCAACTTCCACGAATCATTGCTGCTGGCGGACGGCTGCGGCTACCTGCATCGGCCGATAGCCAGCCGCTACGAAGGCACCGCCAACTTCCATGATCCCGGCAAGGTGGCGGATTGGGAGAAGTACTTCATGGAGGTATGGGAACGCAGCGAGCCGGACGAGGAAATCAGGCGCCTGTATCTGTAGCAGAACACAGGCGTCTGCCGGCCGTACCATACCAAAACCGAAAGCGGTTTACGGGAAGGCCGGGATGACCGGCTCGGTGCCCTCGATTTCGGCCTCGGGATGGTGCGACTTGACCAGCATCGTGATTTCTTCCACGCGGGCCTTGGGCACATCCACCATCATCATCAGGCTGCCCTTTTCAATCGCCGCCTCAAATTCCTTCAGCCGTGAACTGGGCGCCGAGACGCCGATCATGCCGGAGATCCAGGCGCCAACGCCCGCACCCGCCAGACCGATGCCGAGTATCGCGCCGCCCGCCAGGGCCAAGCCGCCGAAGGTGATCGCCGCGATGCCTGCCACGACACCGGTAGCCCCGCCGATCGCGAGACCCCGCTCCACCGCCGGGACAAAGTCGCTTTCCTGCAGCAGGTTAGCTTCCGGCAAATGGGCCTCCGACAGGGCATGATGGTCAGCGGCGGCGATATGGATATGCCGTTCCTCGATGCGGGCCAGCAGGAGTTCATCCACGATGGTCTTCGCGCTATCGATGCCTGGCAGCAGAAAATAAAGTCTCCTCATTGCCTAACTCCTTAAAGGTATGGTTTCAAAAAATGTACAAAAGTCCTTGATATTATTGACTGATCATACCGCTTTTTATAGAACAAGATGCGCTATTTTGCCAGCCACCGCGGTTAATTTGACCCATGGAACGACAATTATTTTTTTATTTGCCGATCCTGGCCAGTCGGCGTTAACCGCTCGATGCGGTATCGCCTGAGCCGGCGGCTATTCTGAAGGATTCGGGAAGGCGGCGAAAGTCTTCCGGCGTATCCACATCCCCGTGCTCACGCAGGCGCAGCCAATCCATGCTCAAGCTGCCGCAGACGCGTGGCTGTCTCCTGAAAGACGGCCGGAGTTCCCCAGGGCATCTGGTCGAACAGCCGCCGATTGGCATGCTTCAACCCGATCAGGTAATAGCCGCCATCACGGGCCGGTCCCACGACGGCATCCTTGCCCTGTTGCAGCGCCTGGAATGCCGCATCGAGATCGGCTGCGTCCAGCGACGGTATGTCGGTTCCGATGAGGACGGCTGACTCGGCCCGCCCAAGGGCCGAACTCAGGGCGGCGTGCATGCGTTCCCCGAGATCGCCCAACGCCTGATCATGCAGTTCCATGGCATGGCGTTCCCGGCAGGCCTGGAAAAACGGCTCTCCCGCGACGGGCTGCACCACAGTTCGACCGGGCACAAGGCGGCCCGTGTGACGGTCTCCAGACAGCGGTGTATCAGACGGGCGTGAAAATCGGCCGCGCCCTGCGCGCCAAGCTGGGGTATCAGCCGGGTCTTGACCTGTCCTGCGCAGCGGCGCCCTGGTGAAGACGAGCAGGCGTGAGGCCGGATATTTCATGCCCGGTCGAGTCTCGTAAAAGTGTGCCAGCCGCACGGGTGACACACCGAGGAAATAGGCCAGCCGCAGCGACCACATGACCAGGATGGTGCGCAGGGTGCCGTGCTCCTGCCAGCGGCGCGCGGAGGTGGAGAGCTTGTCATGCAGGCAGACAGGCCGTGAGTCGTGTTTCAGCAGGCGGCTGAGCGCGATGTCCTCCATCAGCGGAATTTGCGGGAACCCGTTGACACGATCGAACAGCTCGCGGGTAACGAATATACCCTGGTCACCGGTAGCGATCCCTGTCAGCCGGGAACGCAGATTCATCAGGGCCGCAACGGCGCCTGAGCACCGGGCCGTTTTGCGGGAAGCGCACGTCGAAACGTCCCCACCGGCGATTGCCGACAGCCGAGCGATTCGCCGATGGCCCGATCCGCGTCCTGGGGCGCCCGCGTGTCGGCATGAAGAAACCACAACACCGAACCACGGGCCAGCGCGGCGCCGGCCTGCATCTGCCTGGCACGGCCGGTGGCCGCAGGGATGATCCGGTCAGCCAGCGGCGCGCACAATTGCCAGGTGTTGTCGGTGCTGCCGCCATCGACCACGATGATCTCGTGGCCACGCCGGCGCATGCCCTGCAATGCCTCGAGCGTGTCCACGATGCCGCCGGCCTCGTTCAGCACCGGCATGATGATGGATATCATGCCCGGCTCAGCAGCAGCCGTCATGGCCGGTTTTTCGCGCGCTGTCGTTTTTATGATATTGAACCGCCAAGAACGCCATGATTTATTATTTCGCAGTTCCATAGGTTTTTTCTTGGCGTTCTTGGCGGTGAAAAATTCAGTCTAGCCGGCCAGGGCGCCGCCGCAACTGGAGCCCTGGCCCGCGGTGCAGGCATAGCAGTGGTCGGCCACCCGGATGCGGTTGCCGCTCAGATCCTTGCCCCCCAGGCTGGAGATATGGGTTTTCACGCGGCCGTCGATCGGCGCGGCCAGGCCGAGCATCTGGTTGAAGTCGCAGTCATAGGCATAGCCTTCCCAGTCGATGCTGAGCAGCGTGCGGCACATGACACCGGCGAGATTCTCGTCGCGGTGCGCGGCGCGCAGCAGATCCATGTAGCCGGCAAACTCTCCCCTGGAAACCAGCGTGCTGCCGAAGCGGTTGATCGGCATATTGGCCAGGGTCAACAGGTGATTGAACACGATGCGGTAATGATCGCCGAGGTAGTTCCGGTAATCCTGCTCCAGGTCCTGCTGGGGCGGCGGCAATACCGGGCCCTGCGGGTTGTAGACCAGGTTGAGGATCAGACCGGAATCAGTCCTGCCATAACCCAGCCGGTTCAGCAGGCGCAGGGCCTGAGGCTGCCCTCATAGACACCCTCGCCGCGCTGGCTATCGACATTTTCTTTCAAATAACAGGGTAATGAAGCGACGATTTCGACCTTGTTATCGGCAAGGAATTCGGCGGTGTCTTCCTGCCCCGATTCCAGAAGGACGGTCAGATTGCAGCGGTCGATGACACGCATGACCCTGACGGCGCGCGGCGAGCAACCAGCCGGCGGAAACCGGGATTGAGTTCCGGCGCGCCGCCGGTCAGATCGAGGGTGCGGATGTCGGAGGCGGCCAGATAACCGATGACATCGTCCAGGGTCTCCTCGTTCATCATCTCCTTGCGCGTGGGACCGGCATTGACGTGGCAATGCAGGCAGGACTGGTTGCAGCGATAACCCAGGTTGACCTGCAGCGTTTCCAGCCGCCCGCGGCGGATGGCGGGAAAGTCGCTCGGCAGCAGTAATGGCAATGTCGCATGCATGAGGTGTTATTCCGTCAGTCTTCCCGTGCGCCGGTCCGCATGAGTGTCATGGCAGCAGGCGATTGATCAACCGGGCGAGCAACCGCGCCTTGCCGGAATAAAGCCGCCGCGCATAGTGCGCGTTGATGGCGCGCCGGTGGATCTGGGAAAGGGTCGGGTAGGCATGGATCAAACGGCTGATGTCCCCTGCCTTTGCCTTGACCTGCATGGCCAGCGCCAGTTCATGGATCAGCTCGCCGGCATGCGCTGCCGACCAGGCTCGCCCCAGCCACCCGTCCCCGGACAATCAGGATCTTGAGCAAACCCTCACCGGCGCCATCCGTGATGGCGCGGTCGATGGCATCGAGCGGGAAGCGAGCGACATCATAGCGAAGTCCCTGCGCCTGTGCCTCCTGTTCGGTCAGGCCGACCTGTGCGACCTCGGGGTCGGTGTAGGTGACGCGCGGGATCACCCGGTAATCGACTTTGCGCGGAATCCTGAACAGCAAGCTGGCGAGGACGATGCCGGCCTGGTATTCGGCCATGTGGGTAAACTGGTAAGGCCCGCACACGTCGCCGACGGCATAAATATGAGGCTGGCTGGTGCGCAAACGTGCATCGACGACAACGGCTTTGGAGTTGTGCTCGACGCCGGCCTCATCGAGTCCGAGACCGAACACGGCCGGACGCCGCCCGGCGGCCACCAGTATCCGCTCGCATTCGACGCTCGCGCCGTTGGATAGAAACAGTTGGCGGCTGTCGCCGTCGCGCCGGGCAGTGGCCACCTGGCAGGACAGGTGCAGGGTGATGCCCTCGCCTTCCAGTACCTGGCGAAGCACGGCGGAGACCTCGGCTGTCGGCCACGGGCAATATCCGGTCGGCCGCCTCGATAACCGTCACCCGGCTGCCGAGCCGCGCATACGCCTGCGCCAGTTCGACGTCCGACCGGTCCGCCGCCGATGACGGCCAGCCTTGGAGGCAGCTCACGGCGTTTGAAGATGGTTTCGTTGGTGTCGTAGCCGACTTCGGCGATGCCCGGGATCGGCGGGACGACCGGCTGCGATCCGGTCGCGATCACGAAGCGCTTGCCCCGGATGATTTCCTCGTTGACGGTGACCTCATGGGGATTGAGGAAGCGGGCCGCGCCAAAGCGCACATCGCAGCCGTAGCGGCGAAAGCGCTCGGGATCATCGTGCTGCTGGATATGGGCGATGACGCTGTCGACCCGGTCCAGCACCCGGTTGATGTCGATTTCCGGATCGCAGGCCGGCAGACCGAACTGCGCGGCCTGGCGCATCCGGTGCGCGAGCCGCGCGGTATTGAGGAGCGTCTTGCTGGGTACGCAGCCGCTGTGCAGGCAGTCGCCGCCGAGATGTTCCGATTTTTCGATCAGCGTCACCCGCAGACCCAGTTGCGAGGCAACGCTCGCGATGACCAGCCCGCCCGGGCCGCCGCCGATCACCACCACATCCTGTTTTCTGGTCACTGGCCTTCCCTATTACCCTGCGATCATAATTATGTGTGGACACCCCATTCCGGGAAACAGGTTCTTGGTATCTTACGCCTTGTGTTTACGTTCGTCGCCGACGCTCGCCGCCGCGAGCGCACCCTGAATGACCTCGATGCCCGCCCCGCGCCGTGGGCGTGTTCACTGAGATGCCGCCGCCAGGCGCGCGCACCGGGCACGCCCTGAAACAGGCCGAGCATGTGTCGCGCGATCATGTTTGAGTGCGGTGCCCGCATTCAGTTCCTCGCTCAATGTAAGGCAGCATGCGTTCGACGATGACGGCACGACCCGCTACCGGGTGGGTGTCGGCAAAGAAGCGGGCATCGACCCCGGCGAGCACATAGGGGTTATGGTAGGCTTCACGGCCCAGCATGACGCCATCCACGTGTTCGAGATGCGCGGCGGCTTGCTCCAGTTGCGTGATACCCCCGTTCAGAATGATCGTCCAGGTCGGCAAACTCGCTTTTCAGGCGGTAGACGTAATCGTATCTGAGCGGCGGCACGCTGCGGTTCTGCTTCGGGCTCAACCCCTGCAGGATGGCCTTGCGGGCATGCACGATAAACGTGCGGCACCCGGCCCCTGCCAGCCTTTCGACAAAGTCAGCCAACCCCTCGTAGGCTGTCCTGGTCATCGATCCCGATGCGCGTCTTGACCGTGACCGGCACGGCAACCGCCGCGACCATGGCCGCCACGCACTCGGCCACCCGTTCGGGTTCCGCCATCAGGCAGGCGCCGAAACGCCCGGTCTGCACCCGGTCACTGGGACAGCCCAGATTGAGATTGACCTCGTCATAACCATAACCCTCGCCGATGCGGGCCGCTGCCGCCAGTTCACGCGGGTTGCTGCCGCCGAGTTGCAGAGCGAGGGGGTGTTCCGCGGGATGAAACGCAAGGTGACGCTCCGGATCGTCGTGCAGCAGCGCAGCGGTGCTCACCATTTCGCTGTAGAGCCGGCAGTGGCGGGAGATCTGGCGCAGAAAATAGCGGCAATGGCGATCGGTCCACTCCATCATGGGCGCCACTGAAAAACGCTGAGCGGGGTGAGCTGTTAATTGTTTGCCTCTGCGCTGCTGGACGCTGGTCTATGCCGCGCCCATGACGATACCTGTTGATCATCGCCTTTAATAGGTGACAGGCGTCACACGCTTCAAAATAGCGCTTTTGTATTTTTTCCTGCGGTGATATAGTCACCATCGAGTGTCGGAATTCAGCAAATTATCCTGTTTCCCAAGGAGTTAGCTATGGATAGTACCCGCTCTGCGCTGTTTGCATTATCACTGGCCTTCCTGTTTGCAGGGCCTGCCAACGCTGATACGCTGCAGATGGACAGTGTCCAGTCGCCCCCCCAGGTGGTAACGCCCCAAAGGGGCATGACCATGGATGCCGTGCGCGCAAAATTCGGCAACCCGGTGACGGAACATCCCGCCGTACCCTCCAACGAAGGTCCGCTGCATCCCCCGATTACCCGCTGGGATTATGACGGCTACTCGGTTTTCTTTGAGAACAGTACGGTATTGCACTCCGTGGTGAAACCCCCGGAAGCCAAGTAACCCCTACCGCACCGCGAGCCGTTCCCGTCCATCCTGCCTGGCGAACGCCATGCGCGGGTATCATCTTGTCCCTGAAACCGCACCCCAGTCCGGCATCCTGTTGACATGGCCGCATGTCCATAGCGCCTGGGCCGACAGCCTGGACAGCGTTGCCGCGGTGTATCTCGAAATTGCCCGGGCGGTCGTGGCGCATGAAAAACTGCTCGTCGTCTGCTACGACCATGACCACACGGGGGAGATCCGGCAGGCATGCGCTCGGGCCGGCATACCGCTTGATCCCATAAGCTTCTTCATCGCCCAGACGAACGACACCTGGATCCGTGACTACGGTCCCCTCGCGGTCTCGGACGGCACGGAACTGCGCCTGCTCGATTTTGCCTTCGACGGTTGGGGAAACAAATACCCGGCCGAGCCTGGATAATGAAGTCACCCAGAGGCTGGAGTCGGCCGGCGCCTTCGGCGCCACCGCCTGCCGGCGCTTTCCGCTCGTACTCGAGGGCGGCAGCATCGACACCGACGGCCGGGGCAGCCTGCTCACCACCTCGAACTGCCTGATCACGAACAGCCGCAATCCCGGCTACGACAAACCGGCGCTGGCACGGCTCTTTGCCGAGGAGATGGGCATTCAACGGGTGCTCTGGCTCGACCACGGCGAACTCGAGGGGGACGATACCGACGCGCATATCGATATGTTGGCCCGTTTCTGCTCACCGCTCATGATCGCCTACGCGCAATGCACCGACCAAAGCGACAGTCAATACGCGGAACTGAAAGCGATGGAAAAGCAGCTCGGTACCTTCAGGACTCTGGAGGGACTTCCCTATCAACTGCTCCCCCTGCCGCTGCCGGCGCCGGTCTACTCCGCCACCGGCGAACGGCTGCCGGCCAGTTACGCCAATTTCCTGATCATCAACGGCGCGGTGCTCGTGCCGGTCTATGGCGACCCGGCCGATGGCATTGCCCTCGAGCGGCTCGCCGGAGCGTTTGCCGGACGGCGGGTCATTCCGATCAACTGCCTGCCGCTCATCCATCAGTACGGCAGCCTGCACTGCGCTACCATGCAGTTGCCGGCGGGCATCCTGTAAGCGGGTCCTTCAAACCATTCCGCGTTCGTCCGAAAAACCTTTCACCGCAAAGACGCAAAGTTTCTTGATTGTTTTTAGCATAGAATTTCTTTGCGTTCTTTGCGTCTTTGCGGTGAATTGATTTTCTATGCCTGGGCGCTGACCATTTAAACTATCAGCACAGATGAACACACAGAAGCTAACCGTCGGATTGATACAGCAGCGCTGTTCCGCGGATGCCGCCCAGAATCTGGCGGCCAGTATCGAAGGCATCAGGAAGGCGGCGGCGCGGGGCGCCCGGCTGGTGCTGTTGCCGGAACTCCACCGGAGCCTCTATTTCTGCCAGACGGAGGACCCGGCCAACTTCGATCTGGCGGAGACGATTCCCGGACCCACCACGGAACGCCTGGGCAGCATCGCCGCCGAACTCGGGATCGTCATCGTCGCCTCGGTCTTCGAGAAACGGGCGGCCGGGCTCTACCACAACACGGCCGTCGCGCTCGATAGCGACGGCCGCATCGCCGGCTGTTATCGCAAGATGCACATTCCCGACGATCCCGGTTATTACGAAAAATTCTATTTCACGCCGGGTGACCTGGGCTTCAACCCGGTGCAGACGTCCGTGGGCATGCTGGGCATACTCGTCTGCTGGGATCAGTGGTATCCGGAGGCGGCCCGGTTGATGGCCCTTGGCGGTGCGCAGATCCTGCTCTATCCGACCGCGATCGGCTGGGACCGGAGGGATGCCGCCGACGAACAGGCGCGCCAGCGCGAGGCCTGGCTGACGATCCAGCGCGGGCACGCCATCGCCAATGGCCTGCCCGTTCTGACCTGCAACCGCACGGGGCTCGAGACGGACGGCTCCGGACGCACGGACGGCATCCAGTTCTGGGGCGGCAGCGCGGTGATCGGTCCCCAGGGCGAGATCCTCGAGCAGGCCACGGAGGATAACGCCGGCGTCGTCGTCGCCACGATCGACCCGGGCCGCACCGAACAGGTACGGCGGCTCTGGCCCTACCTGCGTGACCGGCGCATCGACGCCTACCAGGACCTGCTGCGGCGCTATCGCGACTGAGCCTGAGCGGGCGCACGGGCGCGCCGGTAGTAAGGGCCGCGCATTCCATGGATAATGTTCCGATCGGCTTTGGCTGCTTTCCAGGAACGACATAATGATATTGATTCTGCATGCGGATACCGACAAGAACGGTACCGCCTACCGGCACCTGCTGGAACATCTGGCTAACCTGCCGAACATCACGGTCCGGGTTCATGACGAGGTGGGCGCGCAGCAGACGCTGTCCGAGATCTATCTGGTGGGCGACACGGCCACGCTGCAACTCGAGGATATGGCAAGCCTGCCCTGCGTGGAGCGGGTGGTGCGCATATCCGAGGAATACCGTATCCTCGGGCGTCATCACGATGATGACCGTCCGACCCATTTCGAATACAACGGTGTGCGCTTCGGACAGGACAACCTGAATGTCTTCGCCGGCCTGTGCGCCGTCGATACCCCCGAACATGTCAAAATCATGATGCAGGCCCTGCAGGAACGCGGCCTGCCCTGCACCCGCATGGGCGCCTACAAGCCGCGCACCAACCCCTATTCGTTCCAGGGGCACGGCAAGAGCTGCCTGCCGTATGTGTTCGAGCTGGCCGGCAGGTACGGCATCAAGGTCATCGCCATGGAAGTGACCCATGACATGCACGTGCGGGAGATCCAGGAAGCCCTCGAGTTGACGGGCAACCCGACGGGGTGTCCTGCTGCAGATCGGCACCCGCAATACCCAGAACTTCGAATTGCTCAAGGCCGTCGGCCGCCAGCGTGAATTCCCCGTGCTGCTCAAGCGCGGCTTCGGCATCACGCTGGAGGAATCCCTCAACGCGGCCGAGTACCTCGCCAGCGAAGGCAACCGGCGTGTCGTATTCGGATTGCGCGGCATGAAGACCAACATGGGCGACCCGCATCGCAACTTTGTCGACTTCTCCCATGTTCCGGTCGTCAAACGCCTGACCCGCATGCCCGTGTGTATCGACCCCTCGCATTCCGTGGGCAGCCGCGAGGCCTCGCCGGAAGGCATACTGGATGTATTCCACGTCACCGCCCAGGGCGTCATCGCCGGCGCCAACATGATACTCGTCGATTTCCACCCCGTCCCGAGCAAGGCGCTGGTCGATGGTCCCCAGGCGCTGCATATGGATGAATTGGACAGCTTCCTCGAGGATGTCGGGATTGCGCGGGAAGCCTATGAGAAACGCGTGGCTCTGACCAGAAACCGCAAGGACCAAAAAGCATCGGCTGCCTGATCCCGCACCGGCGGCAGGGCGCACCATCCGCTGAGGCCACGGCGGGCATCTGCTTCGCGATCAGGCGACCATGACGACGATATAAACGACGTAGAGCAGGCCATTGACGCACAGATGCCAGATCCTGAGGCCGCCGCTGCGCCGTGCGTGCCAGTACAGCCAGAGCGCCGCGCCATAGGTCACCAGCACGCCGACCAGCACCTCAGGAGTCGAACGCCAGGGGGTCATCATGAGGCCGATGACGGGAAGGATGCTTCCCTGAAAGACCATCGCCCCGGTAATGTTGCCGAAGGCAAGCGTGTCCTTGGCGCGCCGGATCCAGAGGATGCTGTTGACCTTCTCCGGCAACTCGGTCGCGATGGGGATGAGCAGAAGCGACAGCAGCAAGGGCGATACGCCGATGAGTTCCGAGGCTTCCTTGACGCCGTGCACGAAGCCCTTTGCGCCGCCGACCAGCAGCACCAGACCGAACAGGATCTGGAAGATGACGATCGCCATGTTGTCGGGCATGCCGAGGCGGTGGAGATACATCTTGCGATGCGCCTGCGTGGCATGTCCTTCCTCGACCAGCTTCGCCGATACGCGCAGTGTGAGCAGCGCGTAGACGAAGTAGGTCAATATCAGCATCGCGGCGAACACGGCGCGTAACCAGCCAAGCGGGGCCGGGATGAACAGCGCCACGAGCGCGATGCCGAAGGCGATCAGGAAGAAGGCGAGATCCCGCTCGAGGCCGGTACGCTCCGGCCGCAGATGCCCCCGCAGCCCGCGTCTGCGCACGACCGAGAGACCCATCAGCGACAGGCTCAGCGTCGAGAGCATGAGCGGTGCGCCGAGGATGGCGCCGACGCCGATCTGCGGCATTGACATCCGGATTCTCTCCACCGGCCAGCAGGGCGACCAGAGGCACGATGCTTTCCGGCATGGCGGTGCCGACTGCCGCGAAGAGCGAACCCGTCACGCCCTCCGAGATTCCGAGGCGCTCGCCGAGGTGCTCCAGCGCATTCGTGAAGACCTCCGCCGCGACGAGGATCAGCAGCAGCATCACCACCAGGCTGAGTGCTACGCCCATAGGACACCCTCGTTCACGGCGCGCGGCGCGGCGCCGCGACATTTCTTCCAGTCCGACATGGTATCATCCGTTTTTTTTGACCGATTCATTAATCGCCATGGACTTCTTCCTCAAGGCACTGCTGCTCGGGATCGTCGAGGGATTGACCGAATTCCTGCCCATCTCCAGCACCGGACATCTCATCATCGCCGCCGACCTGCTCGATTATACCGGAGAGAAGGCCAAGACCTTCGAGGTCATAATCCAACTTGGCGCCATCCTCGCCGTGTGCTGGCTGTATCGCGCCCGCCTCGCCTTCGTGGCACTCGGGCTGCACCGCGAACCCGAGGCTCGCCGGTTCGCCTTCAACATCGGGATCGCCTTCCTGCCCGCCGCCGCGCTCGGATTCCTGCTGCACGGATACATCAAGACCTATCTGTTCACGCCGGTCGTCGTCGCCTGCGCGCTCATCGGCGGCGGCGTCGCGATCCTCGCAATCGAGCGGCTCGTCGGCAAACCGCGCGTGGATGACGTCGATGCCATCGGCTGGAAACAGGCGCTGCAGGTTGGGAGTCGCTCAGGCCGCTGCGCTCATCCCCGGCGTCTCGCGCTCGGGCGCGACCATCATGGGCGGGCTCGTATTCGGCCTGTCGCGACGCGCGGCGACGGAATTCTCCTTCTTCCTCGCGATACCGACCATGTTCGCGGCCACCGCCTACGACCTGTACGAGAGCCGGCACCTGTTGAGCGTGGCTGACGCCGAGGTTTTCGCCACCGGCTTCGTGGCTGCGTTCCTGAGCGCGCTGGCGGCGGTCAAGTTCCTGTTGCACTACATAGCGCATCACGATTTTTCCCTGTTCGCGTGGTACCGCATCGCCTTCGGGTGCCTGGTGCTCGCCTATAACATGCTCTGACGGGACGCCGTCGATGCCGGCTACGCCACCCCGATCGCCGCCGCCCGCCTGCTGCTGCGTTGACACTCATCCTGTTAGGGGCTAGATTCCAGGCACAAGCACGCATGGCCCTATTTGTGGCTCACCCGGTCTAAACTGAATGTGGACCGACTCGGGACCACCAGGCCTTCTTGCCTATGCCGACACCACCCGCCACCCCACCGCTCACCCAGGATAGGCTGGATACCCTGCTGGAGCGCCATGGACGCGATGCCACCCGGCTGGTGCAGATCCTGCGCGAGGTTCAGGAACTCAACGGCTGGATCCCGCCCGCGGCGCTGACCGCTCTGGCCCGCGGCCTCGACGTGCCGCGCGCGCGGGTGGAGGGGGTGGCGGGGTTTTACAGTTTTCTTCACCTGCGGCCGGTGGGCCGCTACCGGGTGCTGTTCTCCAACAACATCACCGACCGCATGCGCGGCAACCAGGATCTGCTGGAATACCTGTGCACCAAGCTCTGGGTGGAGCGGGGACACATGTCCGAGGAGGGTCTGGTATCCATCGACTTCACCTCCTGTACCGGCCTGTGTGACCAGGGGCCCGGCCTGCTGGTCAACGGCCGGGCCATCCCGCGCATCACCCGGGAGCGCCTGGACGAGATTGCCGGTCTGATCCTGGAACAACGGCCGCTGGAAGATTGGCCCATGGAACTGTTCACCATCGAGGACAACATCCGGCGGACGGATATCCTCCTCAACCATAAGCTGCAACCGGGCGATGCGCTGCGTGCGGCCATCGAACGCGGCGCCCGGGCGGAACCGGCGGGCGATGTGGATTCCCGGCGCGCAGCCACCGGCACCGCCGCAGCGGGCCTTCCCTCGACACTGGAAGAAATCAAGCGCTCCAATCTGCGCGGCCGGGGCGGCGCCGGCTACGCCACCGGCCTGAAGTGGGAAGCCTGCCGCGATGCCGCCTGCCCGCGGCGTTACGTGGTGTGCAACGCCGACGAGGGCGAGCCCGGCACCTTCAAGGACCGGGTGTTGCTCACCCGTCACGCCGACCTGGTGTTCGAGGGCATGACGGTCGCGGCCCATGCCATCGGCGCAAGCCAGGGCTTTCTGTATCTGCGCGGCGAATACCGTTATCTGCTGGAGCCTCTGATCCGGGTGCTTGAGCGCCGCCGCGCCGACCATCTGCTCGGCGGGGAGATTTGTGGACAGGCCAGTTTTGACTTCGATATCGACATCCACGTGGGCGCCGGCGCTTACGTTTGCGGTGAGGAGTCGGCCCTGATCGACTCCTTGGAGGGCAAGCGCGGCATCCCCCGCAACCGCCCCCCCTACCCCGTCACCCACGGCTACCTGCAACGCCCCACCACGGTGAACAACGTAGAAACCTTCTGCGCCGCCGCCCTTATCGCCGCCCACGGCGGTGACTGGTACCGCGCTATCGGCACGGCCAAATCCGCCGGCACCAAGGTGCTGTCGGTGTCCGGGGACTGCGCCCGCCCCGGCATCTACGAATACCCTTTCGGAACGAGCGTGCGCCAGGTGCTGGAAGACTGCGGCGCGGAGCATGCCCAGGCGGTCCAGATCAGCGGCCCCTCGGGCGTGTGCATCGACGCCAGCGAGTTCGGGCGCAAGATCGCCTTCGAGGACCTGCCTACCGCCGGCGCCTTCATGGTGTTCGATGCCAGCCGGGACATGTTCGAGGTGGCGCGCAACTTCGCCCATTTCTTCGCCCACGAAAGTTGCGGTTTCTGTACGCCGTGCCGGGTCGGCACGGCCATGTTGCGCGACACCATGGACAAGATCCGGGCGGGACACGGCACTCCCTACGACCTGAAAGAGATCGAGTCCCTGGACCGGGTGCTGCACATGAGCGCCCACTGCGGCCTGGGACATACCGCTTGCAATCCCACCCTGGACACCCTCAAGCGCTTCCGCCCGGCCTATGAACGGCGCCTCAAATCCCTGGATTTCGAGCCGGCTTTCGACCTGGATGGCGCCCTGGCACGGGCCCGCCTGATGACCGGCCGGGACGATGCAGGAGCGCACCTGGAGAGCGAATCATGACCCAGAGCTTTCTTCTCGATGGGGAGGAAGTCCCCTTCGAGCCGGGCCAGAGTGTGGTCCAGGCGGCCCTGGCTGCGGGGCGCTATATCCCCCATCTTTGCTACCACCCGGAGTTCAAACCCCATGGCAGTTGCAAGGTCTGCACCGTCATGGTCAACGGCCGCACCGCCACCTCCTGCACCCTGCCTGCCCAGGCCGGCCTCGAGGTGGCCAGCGCTACGGAGGAGATCAACGGCCTGCGCCATACCCTGGTGCAGATGCTGTTCGCCGAGGGCAACCATTTCTGCCCCTCCTGCGAGAAGAGCGGCAACTGCATGCTGCAGGCACTGGGCTACGATTTGGGCGTAATGACCGCCGGCTTCCGCCACTACTTCCCCGATAGACCCGTAGACGCCTCCCACCCGGACATCCTGCTGGACTTCAACCGCTGTATCCTGTGCGAGCTGTGCGTGCGCGCCTCCAGCGAAGTGGACGGCAAGAACGTGTTCGCTCTCTCCGGCCGGGGTCTGGACAAGCATTTGATCGTGAATTCTGAATCCGGCCGCCTGGAACACACCGACATCGCCCTCACCGACAAGGCCATGGAGGTTTGTCCCGTCGGCGTGATCCTGAAGAAGCGCGTGGGGTTCGCCGTGCCCATCGGTCGGCGCCGTTACGATGCACAGCCCATCAGCGCCCAGGCCCTGGCGGATGCCCCCCGGGGTTCCCAGGCACAGCACCCCTGCAAGTCCTGCGAGGAGTCGCCCTGATGGGTGCTGCCTCCTCTCCCCCGGTAACGAAAAAATGGCGGGTGGCCACCACTTCCCTGGCGGGCTGTTTCGGTTGCCACATGTCGTTGCTCGACATCGATGAACGCCTGTTCACCCTGCTGGAGCTGGTGGAGTTCGATCGCAGCCCCTTAACCGACATCAAGCACTGCGGCCTCTGCGACATCGGCATCGTCGAGGGCGGCATCTGCAACGCGGAGAATGTGCGCGTGCTGCGGGAATTCAGGAAGAACTGCAAGATCCTGGTGGCCATCGGCGCCTGCGCCATCACCGGCGGGCTGCCCGCCCAGCGCAATCACCTGGACCTGGCCGACTGCCTCTCGGAGGTCTATCTCACCGAACCCGGCCTGGAGAACGGCCTCATCCCCAACGACCCGGAACTGCCCCTGCCCCTGGACAAGGTGCGCCCGCTGCACGAGGTGGTGAAGGTGGATTATTTCATTCCCGGTTGCCCCCCGTCCGCCGACGCCATCTGGTCTTTCCTCACCGATCTGCTCGCCGGGCACACGCCCAGGCTGGGGCACGGGCTGATCTCCTACGACTGAACGGCATGGCCGAGGACACTCTCACAGGTAATCGCAATGAGCCTTGAACTGGAAACCGCCGCCCATCCGGAAAATTTACGCCGGGTGGCCATCGAACCCCTGTCCCGGGTCGAGGGCCATGGCAAAGTCACCCTGCTGCTGGATGAATACGACCGCGTCCAGCAGGCCCGGCTGCATATCGTCGAATTCCGCGGCTTCGAGAAATTCGTCCAGGGCCGGCCGTTCTGGGAGATTCCGGTCATGGTGCAGCGCCTGTGCGGCATCTGCCCGGTGTCCCACCACCTGGCCGCATCCAAGGCCATGGACCAGATCGTCGGCGCGACGCAGCTCACGCCCACGGCGGAAAAGCTGCGCCGGCTCATGCATTACGGGCAAATCCTGCAATCCCACGCCCTGCATTTCTTCCACCTGTCCTCCCCGGACCTGCTGTTCGGCTTCGATTCCGACGTGGCCAGACGCAATCTCGTCGGTGTCGCCGCCGCCTACCCCGACATCGCCCGGCAGGGCGTGCTGCTGCGCAAGTTCGGCCAGGAGGTGATCCGCGTCACCGCCGGCAAGCGGATTCACGGCACCAGCGCCATCCCCGGCGGGATAAACAAGAACCTGTCCCGGGAAGAACGCGACTTCCTGCTCGCGGACATCTACCAGATCATCGCCTGGAGCCGGGACGCGGTGCAGTTGGCGCGGCGCCTGTTCGAGCAGAACCTGGCGCTCTACACCAGCTTCGGCCGCTTTAGCGCCCACACCCTCAGCCTGATCCGCGCCGACGGCGCCATGGACCTCTACCACGGCGGCCTGCGCGCCCGGGACCGGGATGGCCACACCCTGTTCGACCACGTGGAATACGATCATTACTGGGACTACATCTTCGAGGAAGTGAAGTCCTGGTCGTACATGAAATTCCCCTTCTTCCGCAGCCTGGGGCCGGAGCAGGGCTGGTACCGGGTGGGGCCCCTGACCCGGGTGACGCAATGCGATTTCATCGACACGCCGTTCGCCGAGCGGGAACGTCGGGAATTCCTCGCCTTCGATGCGGGCAGCGCCAGCGGCGCCACCCTCGGCAATCACTGGGCGCGCATGATCGAGATGCTGCACGCCGCCGAGATGATCAAGGAACTGCTCCACGACGATGACCTCATGGGTGAGGACCTGGTGACGAGCGGCACCCGCCAGGAGCGGGGCGTGGGCATGATCGAGGCCCCCCGGGGCACGCTCATCCATCACTATCGGGTCAACGAAGACGACCTGGTAGAGCGCGCCAACCTCATCGTCTCCACCACCCACAACAACCAGGCGATGAACGAGGCCATCCGAGCGGTCGCCCGGCAGCACCTGGACGGGCGCAAGCTCAACGAGGGCCTGCTCAACCACATCGAGGTGGCGGTGCGCGCCTTCGACCCCTGCCTCTCCTGCGCCACCCACGCGCTGGGGAAAATGCCGCTGATCGTGGAATTGCTCGACGCCGACGGCGGCCGCCTCGACACCATCAGCCGGGACAACTGATTCGCCGGAAGGGGGGTTTGCGTTGACCCGCGCAAGCCGTCTGATCATCGGCATCGGCAACCCCAGCCGCGGCGACGATGCGCTGGGTCCCCGGGCCATCGAACGCCTGGAGGCCCTGAAGCTGCCGGACGTGGAACTCCTCACCGACTTCCAGTTGCAGGTGGAATACCTGCTGGATATGGCGGAGCGGGAGGAAGTGCTGTTCATCGACGCCAGCGTGTCCGGCGAGGAAGCGTTTCAATTCGCGCCCATCACCGCGCTGGCGGACCAGAGTTATTCCTCCCATGCCCTCACACCCCCGGCCGTACTGGCGGCCTATGAGCGCCATTACGGGCAGGCCGCGCCGCCGGCTTACGTCCTCGCGATCCGCGGATACGAGTTTGAGTTGGGGGAGGAGTTGAGCCAGCGGGCGGCGCTTAACCTGGAGGCCGCGCTGGCATTCCTGGCCGAGCGCCTGGCCTTGCCATGAGCCGGCGGGTGCGGGTCGGGCCCTCCGCACCATGGACCGATGAGCCTCACCGGCATTTCTCACCGTGCAGCGGCAGAGCGACAAAGGTATATTGTTTCAGACTTGATTTGACAGGCAACGTCCTAAAGCGACCCATCTCAGCCACCTGGCTACGGCAAGTAAATGTCCGGTTTGGAGATATGCAGGAGGTACGTTTGAAGCTTGGGAAGCTACAGTTCTACCATTGAACTACACCCGCTTAATTCTTTGTGCACAAGAGTTTACCGAACTGCGAGGGTGAATGTCACCACCCCAGGGTAGAGGAATGGTGTTGGTCGGTGATGGGGGTGCCGACTGTGCCACCCGATATTTTGGATTGTAGCTGGCTGAGGGTGGGTACGATGATTACGCAGGTGTTAGATATCGGTTATTGTGGGAGGAACAGTAGGGGGTGATGAAGATCAATGACAGGCTATGACCTTTTCGACCATTCCTGGTTAATACGTATTTCTACGTATATCGTTTTCAGCTACGTCATGTCAGCAAAATTTCTGTTGCTTTTTTATTGCGCAGTACTTAATCATTGCGAAATAACCCGTCCCACTCTCTAATTCCTTCAGTAAGAAGACCAGACTGGCGGGTGCTGTATAAATCCCAACGGTTAACTTTGTAACGCTAAGAACAAGAATTGGAGCCAGGAGGGGTTACCGAATCAAAAGAATACGTTCATGACCTGGGGCTAGCAAGGCCGTCCCTCGTCCCTCGTCTCACGTCATGGGAACATACGTGCTTGTTTACACATCGCGCACAAGAAATAAGCAAATGAAAGCAATTGCGCGATTTCAAAAAAACACCTAGGGAGGACAACATGATGATAATACTACGTTGGCGCGCCAGATGTGCGGTGGGGCAGATTCTTTTCGCATCACTTTTGCTGGGCCCAAATGGAGCATCGACCGCGGCGGACAATACGTATAAGTACAGGCAAATCGTGTCCGGTCCTGGCCTGATGCGGGCTAATCCGGCAATCAACAACAGCGGGTGGGTTGACTATGTCGAAGGTACCTGGACAGTAGTAGGGGTCGGCGATGGCTTCACAAACCGGTCTCTGATGCTGAATCTCAACGTCGCAACCCAAGACCTCAATCTCAATGCATCCGGCAATTCCGTTGTTTCTAACCAAACTGGCCCTTTATTCGGTCTTGGCTCGGAACTGATCAAGGGCGGCTTACAATTGGAACCGAGTAGCCTGCTGAGCACCACTTCAAACCCCGAGTTTGCTGTACTCGGTGCTGCGGTCGATATCGATGAGTCAAACGCTGTCTATTTCAGGGGTATCTTAACGACGGGCGCAGAGGCGGTATATAAATATGACGGTACCGCTATCAGCCGGTTAATGGGACCGGGAGATGTTACACCGCTGGGGACACTTACCCAGGTGGTGGCATCAGAGTTCTCGACTAATGGCAACGGCGATCTCGCGACGGTTGGCCTCACCACCTCGACGGGTAGTGGAGCAGATGATAAGAGAGTTTATAAGGTTGTGAATAACACCACGATACCTGTTAGCCAATCGCTTCTTGCCGTGGGGGTAGAAACGCCCAGTATTAATGATCTGGGGCAGGTGGCTTACGGCTTTGGTTCAGGACTCTTGGATGACTATGTCCTTCAAGTAAGTGACGGCACGGCAACTGACACGCGGGTTCCCTCCGGATCCGGCTATACCCACATATGGAAAAGTTCGATCAACAACCTCGGCGTCGTAGCTTTTGAGGCGGCCGTTACGAACAGTCCTGTGTTTCCAGATGGGATTTTTACGGGTCCCGATCCCGCGGCCAATAGTGTGGTTAAGGTTGGAGATACCATACCCGTCACGTTGCCGGATGGCAGTACAAGCAGTGAAACGATTGCAAGAGTTAACCTCTCGTCACACGCAATCAATGACGCGGGCCAAATCGCATTTTATGCGGATTACCAAACCACAGGAGGCGGTGCCGTTGGGGCGATTATTCGTGCGGATGCACCGGGGAGCACACCGGAAAACCCACTTCTACCGGACCCGCCGACAACGAGCAATCCCAATTTTTATTTCCCATGCTCAAATAAGTGGTCGCCTTGCCGCAGAGCAGGAATTGCGGTGCCCGGACCGGGAGGAAACTCGGTGCCCGTACTGGTTTGGTTCGACCCTGCTAGCGCGACGGGTTACGACTTTTCTGCGGAGGATGGAGCGCCGAATTTCGCCGCAGTCGAACCGCCGCCAGGTATTGGCGATGGCATTTATGATTTGTATCTATTTGACGATGCTCAAGGTATTTATGTCGATTCCGGTATCAAGATTTCCGGGGGGCAATTATTCAGTTTCGTGGATGATCTGGGAGTACCCAATGGTGTCAGTCGCTTTAGCCTGAGAGGCATTGAAGAGGACGCGATGCTGGATCCCAGTAATCCGACTGCGTTTGTTACTGGGCTCAGTTTTGTCGCCTCCTCAACCACCGGTAAAATTGTGCCTCTTTTTGAAATCTGATGGCTAGCCGTATTCTAGGCGCACCTACTGATAATCGATAGGATCAGGATGAACGACAGGCTTTTTGAAACAGCCCTGGGCATTGCCGAGCCGTGGCATGTGACATCCGTTGACTTGGACGCGACGGCAAAGACTCTGACCGTAGGCATCGACTTCACTGCTGGTAGCCGGTTCGCTGTGGCTGGTGAGACTGGCGTCCATCCGGTGCACGATACGGTCAGCAAGCGTTATCGGCACCTCAATTTCTTCCAGCACGAGTGCTACCTGGAGGTCCGCGTACCCCGCGTGAAGCTGCCTGGTGGCGCGGTGCGCCAGGTCGAGCCGGGCTGGACCGGGAAGCTCTCGGGCTTCACGCTGCTCTTTGAGGCACTTGTGCTGATGTTGGCGCGCGAGATGCCGTTTGCGGCGGTGGCACGTCTCACCGGCGAGAGCTGGCATCGGGTGGCGGCGATTTGCGGGCGCTATGTCGATCTCGCGCTGGCCGAGGCCAACTTCTCCGAGGTCACCCGCCTGGCCATCGACGAGACCTCGCGAGCCCGCGGCCACGACTATGTCACCCTGGCCGCCGACGCCGAGCGCCGCGCGGTGCTGTTCGTCACCGAAGGCCGTGAGGCCGAGGCGATCCGGCGGCTGGCCGAGGATATCCGGGCCCATGGTGCCGACATTGATGCCATCGACTCGGTCAGCATCGACATGTCGCCGGCCTTCATCAAGGGCTGCGCCGAGAGTCTTCCCAATGCCCGGATCACCTTCGACAAGTTCCATGTGATCGCCCACGCCTCCAGGGCCCTGGACGAGACCCGGCGCATCGAGCAGAAAACCACGCCCGGCCTCAAGGGGTTGCGCTGGAAGCTGCTGCGCAATTACGGAACTCTCAGCGACACCGCCCGCGCGGAAGTCGACAACCTGCTCGCCAAACTCACCACGAAGCGGACCGCCCGAGCGTGGGTGTACCGTGAGCAGTTGCGGCGAGATCCTCGATCGCAAACAGATCAACGTGGTCGCCGCCATGCTCTGGCAGTGGTGTACCAATGTCATGCGCTCCAAAGTCGAACCCATGAAGGAAGTTGCCAAACTGATCCGCAACCATTTCGAGAGCATCATTGCCTGGGCGCAGACCCGTCAGACCAATGGTTTCCTGGAGGCACTGAACGGGCTGTTCCAGTCCGCCAAGCGCAAAGCGCGCGGCTACGGTCGGTTCAGCACGATCCGTACTGTGATTTTCCTGATCGCCGGCAAACTCGACTTCTCCAAACTCAACCCACATGTGGCGCGTTAACCCACTCGGAATTCAAAAGAGCCAAAATTGTGATGACACCGGTGACAACTCCACTTCCTGATGCCGATGGTGACGGTGTGCCAGACGCCTCCGACAACTGCATCAACGTTCCAAACCCCGATCAACGTGACACGGATGGCGATGGCTATGGCAATATTTGCGATGGCGATTTAAATAATGATGGCGCGACCAACACGCTGGATCTGAACCTGCTCAAGCTTGCATACCGTTCAGCCGTGGGTGATGCCAACTACACTGCCAATTCGGACTTTAACGGGGACGGGTGATCAACACGCTGGATCTGAATATTCTCAAGGGGCTGTACCGCCAACCACCGGGACCATCGTGCTGCGGGTCGTTCTAGCGCGGCTCAAGAAGAAAATGGTTTACCCTTCCGGAAGGGCTGCAACGAAGCGGGACAGTCATGATTGATGACCGCATGCAATTCAGCAATAACACATAACCAATACATAACCAATACCTGATTACGGAGAACAAAATGAACATAATACGAGTACTTGAAACAACGACCGCCAGACTGCTACGCGCACTGGGTGCGGCTGCATTGTTACTCAGCTGCAACGGAGTGGCATTGGCCACCACGGTGGGTTTCAATCCGGATCTCAAAGCGGTCACAATGGGCGACACGTTTACCGTGGACATTGTCGGCAGCAATTTCACGGAACTGGCCGGCGGTGTGATTGATCTTGGGTTTGACAGTACATTGCTCACAGTCGTATCGGTGGCTGTTAATAGCGCCCTTTTCGACTTTCTGCCTGATGGGGGTGGGCCGGCCGTTGGTAATACCTGGCCGGGTATCGGCTTCGACACCTTTGTCAATGATCCGGCCACCGGGACTTTTACTATTGCCACGATGACTCTGACCGCAGCGTCTGCAGGTAGCCCAAGCCTCACGATCCTGGGGAGTTCGCAATTTTTCAGCGCCACAGCACAGATTACCCCAACGCTGCTTGAAGGTACGGTGAATATAAGTGCTATACCCATTCCTGCTGCAGTTTGGTTGTTTAGTTCCGGCCTGCTGAGTTTGCTCGGGATATCAAGACGCAAAAGAGCAGCGTGACGATTAAGATTTGATTTAACAGAAACGGCGGCTTCGGTCGCCGTTTCCGTTTGATGTTTAAAGTGGCGATATCGGTTCTCTAAAAGTAGAGACGTTCGTACGTTTTCCATCAGAGAAGGGGTGAACGTCTAAACGACTACATGGCATGCCCTCAGACGACCGGGCAATCGATTTGCTGATGATGACCTTTGCCCGTTTCTACCCCCTGATACCATTCCTCTACCCTGGGGTGGTGACATTCACCCTGGCAGTTCGGTAAACTCTTGTGCACAAAGAATTAAGCGGGTGTAGTTCAATGGTAGAACTGTAGCTTCCCAAGCTTCAAACGTACCTCCTGTAAAATATGATGACTTCTTCGAGAATCCCTAAATCGGGACATTAGCATTTGTGGCCTGTACGACCAGGAATGGCCGACTCCGGAAGTTTAGTCAGTGCTTGTATTCGGATCGGCTAATGGGCGGGAGTCGACCCTAATGCGACATGCCCTATGTTCTTGGGGAGGTCTCGAATGCGCTGTGGACATTCAAATTTAGTCTCTTATGACTTTACTGTTGACAGAAATGGCGAAGAGTTTGTTACTTTGCAGTGGCCAAAGCGGGAACGATACTGAATTCCGTGAGCGAGCAGGCGGCGGCGATGGCGGCGCGCCCCAAGCGCGTGAGGTAGTAACGATAAGTTCCGGTGACCCGTTTGATCACGCCGAGGGCAAGCAGCCGTTTCAGCTCTCGCGAGAGCGCAGCCGCCGAGGCGTGGGGCAGCAAAGCCATCAGATCGGCGCGCCGCAGACCGTGGATATTGAACTGCGGACGTTGCAGTGCCCGCAGCAGTTGCTGCTCGGTGCGCTTGAAGAAGTTCAGGCCCTTGATCGGCCGGTCGCTCTCGCACCGCTCGTCGGTCAGGCGCGAGAGCGCGCGCTGTCCGGCGCTGTGATCGTCCAGCGCGGACAGATACTCCAGGTAGCGGCGATTGCATCCCAGGAGGATCTGGCGCAGATCGATCAGGCTGTAGATGGATTTCTTCAGCGGCGCCAGTTGCCGCGTGCTGGGTCTATCTCGATGTTCCACCTTGCGGTGGTGCTTGAAGAAGGAGACGTCGTTGACGGTGGTTTCGATGCGCAGCACACGGGCGTATTTGTCGTACATCTTCACCTGAACCTTGCCCAGGCGATGTTTGATGCAGGTCCCTTCGATGCGGGTGGCAAAGCGGTTGCCGATCTCCTGCGCCAGCGGCGGGGTGATCTTCTTGCCGAGAAAGGTGGCAATCTGTTCGGCCTTCACCCCCAGCACCGCCTGGCGGGAGAGCTGTTCATACAGGGGCGCCAGCATCTCTTGGGAGCGGAACACCAGATCGGTAGCGTACTCCACCTGCAGCAGGCTCCAGTGATAGCCTTGCCCGAAGCTCTTGTGCACCGGGCAGCACTGGCGCGCGTAACGATCCAGGATGCGGTGCAGTTGCTCGGGCTTGAAGCCATCGGCCAACTGTTGCGCGCGCGCGAAGTCATCCAGGCGCACAAAGGCATTGTCCACCTGGGTAAAGCCGATGCGCCGGGTTTTAAGCTTCTGCGCCAGCCAACCATGGCCGTTGCAATAGAACTGCAATTTGAACGGGCACCAAGTCGGCACCCGCAGGTAACACAGGCCGACGAGCGGGTCGATGAAGTAAAAATAGTAGTGCAGGCATTTGCCCGTATCGGGCTTGAGGTAGGTCTTGCCGCTCGCCTTGTCATGCCAGGGCTTGTAGCTTTGACAGGCTTCCATCGCCGAAATGATGTGCACCAGACCCGGATGATCGCCGCGCCGCTCAAGCACCTTGGCGACCACATCTTCCTTGCGGATGTGGGCTTTGGCGATATGCTCGATCTCGATCCCCGCCGACTGCGCCAGCTCCTGCGCGCGCTCGCGGAGCGCCTCGCGCAAGGGCTCGGCAAACCGGGGATAGTCGAAAATCCGAATGCCCCTCGCGTACAAAAACGCCGTCATGCCCTGCGCATAGCAGGCCCCCGGCAACGTGCCCGTCATCACGATGCGGTCGTAACAGGAGAGCACCCCATGCAACCGATCTGCGTACCGTTCCACCAACGCCTGTGTCATCGTCGCCACCACCGCTTAGCCCGTGCGTACAATACCTCTTCCTGTTTGGTTCCGGCTATGCCGGCTTAGGTAGCTATAGGCGACCATTGTTCCATTATAGCCACAACGACCCCACACCTCCCTGTGCTGGGTCGTCTGTATTACTCGTCGTGTTACGTGTTATTTGCTACTGGCCGGTGCGGCTGGTTGTACGGGTGCGACCGCCGGGGGAGCATAACCATACGGCGCACCATAGGCACCTGGATAGCCACCGCCATAGCCAGGACCACCCCAGCCACCATAACCGGGATAGCCACCATAGCCATAACCCGGATAGCCGCCATAGCCATAACCATAGCCAGAGCCATAACCACGACCACGCCCATAACCACTGCCATGGCCGCTACCGCTCATACTGAAGTCCATGTCACCGGAGCCATCACCCCAGCCCTCACCCGAGCTGTCATTACCCCAGCCATTACTCCAGGGACCACCACCACCCCAGGGACCCCAGGCTTGGGCTGCCGTAAAAGGAACCGCTAGGGCGCCGGCAATGGCAGCGACACACAATGTTTTGTTCAGCTTAGTCATATCTACTACCTCATCAACTGTTTTATATGCAATGTGGACAGCAAACTTGGTAACCAAGTGCACTGCAATCATCAGCGGATAGAAACCTCCGCAATTTAATTTTAGCAGGTGGTTGTTCCTGAAGTGTCCCGCTTTTTGTGCCTTTTTCCCGGGTGTCCTTGTCTTCCTGATGTCGTGTACCTCGGCGTTTTTACAAGACAGACCTGTTTCGCTCGACTACACTTTCAGTACTTCAGTGCCACGGAAGGTGCCGTTGACCCTCATCAGGCCTTATCGCCCCTCTGCACTCCGAGGGGCGTTTTTTTACACCTCATGATAGGGCCGAGTTTCGCTTCGTTTAGGTCCAGTAGCTATTCGCCAAACTGAGACTGCGAGATTGGAATTCCCATGGGCTTGGATGGCGGTGCCTGAAACGTGTCCCCGTCCTGCTATCACGGACAACCGCACAACCTGAGCGACATGAATGTCCGTAGTTGCGGGCAAAGTTGCCGTTCGCTAGCCGTCCGGGAACGGCAAGTTATGGCCGGATTCGGAAGTTCCGTAGTCCATGCCATGGGGTCGTATCGCAGGAAGCTGGTCAAATCCAATAAGCCGAGTCAGACTACTCCCACCTTCCGGGTAGAGATAGAAGAATCACAGGCAGAATAGGGAAAACCCATGGCCAGAAATGTAAAAAGGCGCCCGCCATCAGAAGCCACCCATGACGAAGCCCTGCGGATTGCCCGCGGCACGCAACGTCCCGGGCAGACCAAGGAACAGACAAAGCTGATTACGCAGGGGATACAAAAAGGTATCGAGCAATACAAGAAGCAACAAAACGCCAAGGCCAGAGAGTTGGACAAGAATCTCAAGAAGGTCAAGCAACAGGTCGCGTCACCTGAGACACACGAAATTGAGGTACAGGAAAAAGTAGTCTACAGACAGCACTGGTTACCTTGGTTATTGCTCGTGCTCAGTTGGATCGCAATGACAGCCTATTGGTTTGTCTATTGATAGAGACAGAAAGTGGGTCCGCGAAACGACGGAACAGGACGGCTGAGACATTAGCCCAACTTGGCGGATTCGCCCTTGATTTTCGTGATTTTTCGCGGACCGCTTCGCACAAGTGATTGATCGGTATGTAGGCTCTCGAGCGGAATCGCCCGAAAACCGCTGTAGTGCAGACCTTGCTTGTTCCCCGCGGCAAAACGGTGTGGATAATGGGGTGCCATGTTTCTGCGTGCGACGACCCG
Organism: uncultured Gammaproteobacteria bacterium; assembly: GCA_963773065.1. GTDB lineage: Bacteria > Pseudomonadota > Gammaproteobacteria > UBA9214 > UBA9214 > CAVQCA01. Next base: position 34,470 of record CAVYZN010000014.1, on the reverse strand, counting down.
CAAGAAGGATGGCAAGACGCACCGTTACTGGAGCGTGGTTGAGAATCGACGCCTTGCCGATGGGCGCGTGCTGCAACGGCACGTGCTGTACCTGGGCGAGATCACCGATTCCCAGGAGCGTGCGTGGCGCCGTTCGATCGAGGTGTTGGACGAGCGTGAGGGCACAGCGCGCACGCTCGCACTGCTTCCCGAGGATCGCTGTGAGGGGCTGAGCGAGGATGCCGCGGTGGTGCGGCTGTGCCTGTCGCAACTGCGATTGTGCCGGCCGCGGCAGTGGGGCGCGGTGTGGTTGGCGTGGCGGCTTTGGCAGCAGCTGGAGCTCGATGCGTTCTGGGGGGTGCGGTTGAGCAAGAGCCGCAAGGGGACGCGCTGGGATCAGGTGCTGTTCGTGCTGGTCGCCTATCGGCTGCTCGCCCCGGGCAGCGAGTGGCGACTGCACCGGGAGTGGTTCGAGCGCAGCGCGCTCGCTGATTTGCTCGGAGCCGACGAGCGGCTTGCCGACATCCACACGCTCTATGCGTGTCACGACCGCTTGCTCGCGCACAAGACGGCGGTGTTTGATCATCTGGCGAGCCGCTGGCGTGATCTGTTCAACGTCAGCTTCGATGTACTGCTTTACGATCTCACCAGCTGTTGTTGCCGGAGTAAAAGCGCGGCTATTTGCCGCGACTGTTTGCCGTATCCAGGCATAACAGCTTATGGACGCTATCGGTGGCGCCCGTATCAGTGCCGTCTAGAACTCAGGGTCGTCATCGAACTGAAGCTCGGCCTGCTGCTCGTTTGCGCCCTGGGTAACGGTTTCCTCGCGAAGCAGATCAATGATCTGATCGCCATAGATCTCCCAGAGCTGATCTCGAAGCACCTCCAGGAACTCGATGACGGCATGGGCTTCCGGGGCGTCCCAGTAGGTGTATAAGCGTGTGACTTTCATCGACATGGTCAGCGGTCTCCTGCGGGCGTTCTTGGAGTGGCGCTACGCGTGGATTTCGTGGATTTCTTCTTCCTGCTGGCGCGCTCCTTCGCCTCTCGGAAGCGATAGGACTCGCCCTCGAGGACGATGATCTCGGAGTGATGCACCAGGCGATCGACGATTGAGATCACGCAGGCTGCGTTGGGGAACACCTCGTTCCACTCGCCAAAGGGTCGGTTTGTGGTCACAATCGTTGGCTTGAGCTCATAGCGTTGATTAACGATGTTGAACAGCAGATCCGCATGGCGACTGCCGTAGGAGAGGTAACCGACTTCATCGATCACCAGCACCTGTGGATGCGCGTAGTGTTTCAGGCGTCGGCGCAAGGCGTTGTCACCCTCCTGTGCCGCCAGGTCCCCGAGCATCTGGGCGGAGTTGACGAACAAGGCGCTGTGTCCCTGCAGGACGGCGTGATGCACGATGTTCTGTGCGATGGTGGATTTGCCGACGCCGTTGGGCCCGACCAGAATGACGTTGGTGGCGTCCTTGATGAAGTTGAGGCGCATCAGCTCTGAGACGGCCGCCTTGTCGCACTGCGCGGGCCAGTCCCAGTCGAAGTCAGCGAGGGGTTTGAAGCGGCCGATGTGCGCCGCGCTCAGCCGTCGTTCCAGACCGCGGCGCTTGCGCTCGCTGTCCTCCCACTGGAGCAACGCCCTCACCCAGTCGATCTGCGGGTCGCTCAGCTCCTCCCAGTGCGCAACCAGCTCATGGAGCTTGAGCGCGAGCGCCCGCTGCTTGAGCGCTTCCTGAGGGATCCCTGCATCAGCGGTTCTCGTCATCGGTGCGCTCCTGTTGCTCTGCCATCTCGGCGGCGTCGTCGGTGTCGAGTTGATCGTAGGCCGCCAGGGAGGCGGGACGCACCACGATGTTTCTCGCCTTGGCGTTGTCCGGCAGCACGATGGCCAGCGGTGGCGGCAGGTGGCGCTGCTCACGCGCTCGCTCCAGCGCCTGGCGCACCGCATTGGGGTGCGGAACCCCGTTGGCGAGCGCCTCGGCGATGGCGTGCTCGAGCGCGCTTGCACCGTATTCGTCGAGCAGCCGGGTCAGCTGCGAGACGACCTGGCTCAGGCGGTTGCCCCGCTCGGCCGCCTCGCGCAGCAACTGGCGGCTCGACGGCGCCGCGTGCGCCAGGCGGTCCTGACCGCGGTGCTGGCGTGCGCCGCGCTTGGCATCGATCAACGCCTCGATATGGCCCGGATCCTCGATCTGCTCGCCCTTGCCATAGACGCGCCGGTGCTCGGCAATCACCGCGCCGGCGTCAAGCACCCGCACCTGGGTCGGCGAGGCCAGGACCGTCACGGTGCGCCGCACCTGGGTGTGCGGCACCGAGTAGTCATTAAGATCAAAGCGGATATACGGTGTCTTGCCGACACTCACTTCGAGGCGTTCCTCGGTGGGATAGGGATTGTCCGGTAAGGCAATGAGCTGCGCGCGCTCCTGCTCGAAGGCGTCCCTGACGGTGATAGCGGGGTCTTCCGGACACGGGCGGTTGGCACTGAGGCCCGAGTACCAGGCCGCGGCCTGCGCATTCAAGTCCTCGACATCCGACCATTGACGACCGGCAAAGAAGCTGTCGCGGATGTAGCGGATCGCCCGCTCGACACGGCCTTTTTCATTGCCTCGCGCGGGCGCCACCGGCCGCGGCTCGAAGCGATAGTGTGCCGACAGCGCCAGCAGCGTGGGGTGAAAACGGATCGCCTCGCCCTGGCGCTCGAGCACGGCGGAGCGCAAGTTATCGTAGAGCAGCACCCGCGCCACACCCCCGCAGGCGCTGAACGCCGCGACGTGCCCGCGCAGGAAGTTGTCCATGCGTTGGTTGAGATAAAAGCGCAGGAAGATCTGCCGGCTCCAGCTCAACACCATCACGAAGGCCATCAACGGGCGCTGCGCCCGGCCGATCTGTACCTGCCCGAAGTGCCCCCAGTCGATCTGTGCCTCGGCAACTGCTCCTGCGTTGCTCTACCTCCTGCATCCATGCAGTCGTGCTCGCCCGGCAGGGTTCGCAGTCGCAGATACGCCTCACTGGGCTTGCGCGGGCGCAGCTGCGCCACATGCGCCCTGAACTGGCTCGCCCCACCGGCGTAGCCGCGCGCCTGCGCCATGGCATACAGGCGTGCGGCGGTGAGCCGGGGAAACTGCGCGAGCGTCTCGATGATCATCGGGTGGTAGGGATCGACGATCGAGGCTTGGCGGGTGCGCTCGGCTTTGGGCAAGCCCGCCTGCGAGAGCACCCGATCGACGCTGGAGTGATGAATACCCAGTTGCGCGGCAATGGTGTTCACCCCCCAGCGCTCCACGAAGTGATAGCGCAGAATCTTCGCTTCCTGTTCCTTGTCGATCGTCAATGGCTGTCTCCTGTTGTCGCGCTTCGGTCACGGTGCTCGCGGTTGTCGAGCGCGTTCGGTGGGTCGAAGAAACTCCCGTCTCAACCAGGGCTCGCATTCACAACCACAGACATGGCAATAAATCGCGGTAGGGGCGCCGCTGCGCGCGTCTTCCTGAGGACTTTCCGGGTTGTTCAATGCGCAGAGGAGTAGAACAAGCGCCACTATCGGAAGGGAACCCTGATGCGTTACTTTTTGTCTTTGACGCGCACGGAACCGGCCCTGACGGGCGGCGTTGGCCAGGCGACCCCGGCGCGTCGAACAGTAACGGGATCCGGCGCGTCGCAGCGACGCCGTTCGGGCCCGTTCAGCGCAACCGCGGGCGCAGTAGAGGTTCCCCCGGTCGCACTGTCGACAGACAAAGACCTGGCAATGGCAGCCGGCACAATGGTACAGACGGGCACTGGGTTTCATCGGCACAACCGGCCGATGAGCGCTGGATAATGACCACGCCAGGTGCGACACTACGGTGGCTGTGCGAAAGCACGGTTGGGGGCGTAGCGCCAGGGTTGACCGTCAAATCATGGCTGGCGTTACGCCTATCTCCTCGGCCAGCCTGTCTTACCAACTTTCAGATTCTCTGTCACCTGATTCGGGTGACTCCGCGCCCCGTCAAACCTCGTTCTTGCACACCGAGTCGTCAACGCAGACCTCAAGTGCAGGGGTGCGCCTCGAATACAGTCGCGGCAAATAGCCGCGGGTTTTGGTCGGCACTTACACCAGCACCTACTTCGAGGCGAATCCGCCGTTTGCAGAGGGCGACAAGCGCCAGTACGGCTACTCACGCGATCGGCGCAGCGACTGCGTGCAGATCGTCATCGCCCTGGTTGTCACCCCCGAGGGGTTGCCGCTCGCCTATGAGGTGCTGCCCGGCAACACGGCCGACACTACGACGCTGCGCGGTTTTCTTGCGCACATCGAGCGTCAGTACGGCAAGGCGCGTCGCGTGTGGGTGATGGATCGCGGCATTCCGACCGAGGAGGTGTTGCAGGAGATGCGCGGCAGCGATCCGCCCGTGTACTACTTGGTCGGCACGCCGAAGGGGCGACTCTCGCGCCTGGAGAAGGATCTGCTTTTCAAACCCTGGCACGAGGCGCGGCCCGGCGTGCAAGTGAAGCTCCTCGCACAGGAGGGTGAGATGTACGTCTTCGCCCAAAGCCATGACCGGATCGCGAAAGAGCGCGCGATGCGCACCCGCCAGCTCAAGCGCTTGTGGGCGCGACTGAAGCAGCTCTCGACGATGAAGCTCAGCCGCGAGGCGCTGCTGATGAAACTGGGCGCGGCACGCAGCCAGTCGCCCTCAGCGTGGCGCCTGGTTGAGGTGCAGGTTCACGAACACGGGGGCGTCTTCACCTACGCGCTGCGCCGCGAGAAGCTGCGCGCACGGCGCCGTCGCGAAGGTCGCTATCTGCTGCGCACCAATCTCACCGGGAGCGACCCTGCCGAACTGTGGCGTTACTACATCCAGCTCGTGCAGGTCGAAGAGGCGTTCAAGAATCTCAAGGGGGAGCTCGCCATCCGCCCGATCTTCCATCAGCAGGAGAGCCGCATCGAGGCGCACGTCTTTATCGCCTTCCTGGCCTACTGCCTGCACGCGACATTGACGCAGCAGCTACGCCCGCACGCGCGCGGACTGAGCGCGCGCAGCGTGCTCGAGAAGTTTGCCGCCGTAGATGATCGATGTGCGCATCCCCACGACCGATGGACGCGAAGTCGTGCTGACGCGCTACACCGAGCCCGAGCGTGATCTGAAGCTGCTGCTCGATCGCTTACACATCGAACTGCCGGCCCAACCACCGCCTCGGATCACCACTGCTCAGGCCGAGACAGCCGTCCGCTTGTAGTGCAGACTTTCGAGGGTCCGTTCATAGGGATCAATGAGTTGGCGCGACCGACACGCCGAATCCGCTAAGTTGGGCTAGTGTCGCATGAAACTCGGTGTAATCCGGATTCCTGAACCAGCACCCAAGCAGACACAGGTAGCGGTGGGCCGGCGAGCCGGTTTCCCGGAACACATGATCACCGGACTCGTCCAGATACAACCGGTATCGGTCCTCAAACTTTGAGGGACGCGAGGGTGGGCTATGCGTGGTGTCCGTCATTGGAGCAATCTGTCACCTTCGGCGCGCGGCACAAAACGCCAGCCGATTTCCTGCGCATAGGCCAAAATGCGGGATTGGATAGTTTTGTGTTCGTGGGGTTTAGACATCAACCTTTCACATGTAAAAGCTGTATTGTGCCCTCGGCTCCTCTTCATCGGGCACGTATTTCAGGACGTCTCCAACTCGCTTGGCAGCCCGAAGCGTTATCGGGAAACTCCCGTCAATTTGTGTGCTGTTCCAATTAAGCTTGGTAAGCGCCAAAATTTCTAACGCCAACTTCTCGGGAGCTGTTTCACGGGCTGCAAGCTGAAGGTGCAATGCCCTCGGAACGTACATCCCGGTATAGGTTTCATAGAATTCGCTGCTACCGCGCGTGTAGAGCAGGTGGTTCGAGTCATCGAGATGCAGGCATGTCCCGCGAAGCGGAGGATACTTGCCGTGTCGAAACAACCTCATCCCCGACTTTGCAAGAGCGAGAAAGTCGAAGAATTCAATCGATTGTTCCTCAACCGCTGCGGAGAATCCTGCCATTTCCGCCTTGTTGAAAGTTGAGGTCTTATGCAGTACGACCCTGGCGGGTAGGTGCCGATGCTCTTCTCGATATCTCTTCAAGGCGTGACTTAGCAGCGTCCAGGCATCAAGCTCACTCAAATGGGGTTGTGGATCATCCTTGGTCAGATCAACCGGACCACCACGAATAATCATCCCCTCGCCTCGCTCATTAAATATCTGCGCCATACTCGTCATGACCTTGGACGAATCCAAGATCCGGTAGAAACATACACCGACAAAGCACGACTCGTAGTTCTTGCTCTCCCGAACGAGCCGCCAAGGGGAAATCCCGGCTTTATAAATCAGGGCAACAAAGAAGTTCCATGCACGGGTCGCCTCATCTTGGGTATCCTGCTGCTGGTAAGTTCCAGCAGTAGCACCTACGATTGACCGCTTGCCTTTACCACCATAGTCTCTTATGACTTTACTGTTGACAGAAATGGCGAAGAGTTTGTTACTTTGCAGTGGCCAAAGCGGGAACGATACTGAATTCCGTGAGCGAGCAGGCGGCGGCGATGGCGGCGCGCCCCAAGCGCGTGAGGTAGTAACGATAAGTTCCGGTGACCCGTTTGATCACGCCGAGGGCAAGCAGCCGTTTCAGCTCTCGCGAGAGCGCAGCCGCCGAGGCGTGGGGCAGCAAAGCCATCAGATCGGCGCGCCGCAGACCGTGGATATTGAACTGCGGACGTTGCAGTGCCCGCAGCAGTTGCTGCTCGGTGCGCTTGAAGAAGTTCAGGCCCTTGATCGGCCGGTCGCTCTCGCACCGCTCGTCGGTCAGGCGCGAGAGCGCGCGCTGTCCGGCGCTGTGATTGTCCAGCGCGGACAGATACTCCAGGTAGCGGCGATTGCATCCCAGGAGGATCTGGCGCAGATCGATCAGGCTGTAGATGGATTTCTTCAGCGGCGCCAGTTGCCGCGTGCTGGGTCTATCTCGATGTTCCACCTTGCGGTGGTGCTTGAAGAAGGAGACGTCGTTGACGGTGGTTTCGATGCGCAGCACACGGGCGTATTTGTCGTACATCTTCACCTGAACCTTGCCCAGGCGATGTTTGATGCAGGTCCCTTCGATGCGGGTGGCAAAGCGGTTGCCGATCTCCTGCGCCAGCGGCGGGGTGATCTTCTTGCCGAGAAAGGTGGCAATCTGTTCGGCCTTCACCCCCAGCACCGCCTGGCGGGAGAGCTGTTCATACAGGGGCGCCAGCATCTCTTGGGAGCGGAACACCAGATCGGTAGCGTACTCCACCTGCAGCAGGCTCCAGTGATAGCCTTGCCCGAAGCTCTTGTGCACCGGGCAGCACTGGCGCGCGTAACGATCCAGGATGCGGTGCAGTTGCTCGGGCTTGAAGCCATCGGCCAACTGTTGCGCGCGCGCGAAGTCATCCAGGCGCACAAAGGCATTGTCCACCTGGGTAAAGCCGATGCGCCGGGTTTTAAGCTTCTGCGCCAGCCAACCATGGCCGTTGCAATAGAACTGCAATTTGAACGGGCACCAAGTCGGCACCCGCAGGTAACACAGGCCGACGAGCGGGTCGATGAAGTAAAAATAGTAGTGCAGGCATTTGCCCGTATCGGGCTTGAGGTAGGTCTTGCCGCTCGCCTTGTCATGCCAGGGCTTGTAGCTTTGACAGGCTTCCATCGCCGAAATGATGTGCACCAGACCCGGATGATCGCCGCGCCGCTCAAGCACCTTGGCGACCACATCTTCCTTGCGGATGTGGGCTTTGGCGATATGCTCGATCTCGATCCCCGCCGACTGCGCCAGCTCCTGCGCGCGCTCGCGGAGCGCCTCGCGCAAGGGCTCGGCAAACCGGGGATAGTCGAAAATCCGAATGCCCCTCGCGTACAAAAACGCCGTCATGCCCTGCGCATAGCAGGCCCCCGGCAACGTGCCCGTCATCACGATGCGGTCGTAACAGGAGAGCACCCCATGCAACCGATCTGCGTACCGTTCCACCAACGCCTGTGTCATCGTCGCCACCACCGCTTAGCCCGTGCGTACAATACCTCTTCCTGTTTGGTTCCGGCTATGCCGGCTTAGGTCACAGGAAGTAATAACTGGACAGGGAAGCTAATAGGATCAAGGGGTCAGAACATTTGAAGGATACATGAGACGCGATTGCCTGCCTGAAGCAGGCTCTTTCAATTGTTCTGACCGCTTGATCCCTCAGTCCCGACATACCTCTCCAGGAAATCATCAACCCCCTGCACATAGATCTCCCGGCTGACCAGGAAGCCGTCGCCGTGCCCGCCGTGCAGTTCCAGAAACTGCTTCGGTTCGCGCGCGTGCGCGAACAACTGCTCGCCCTGTGCATAGGGGATGAGGTCATCCTCGCGGCTGTGGATCACCAGCAGCGGGCAGGTGATGGCTTGCAGGGACTGCTGCGTGTCGTAGCGGTAGCGGCTCATCCAACGCACCGGCAGCCAGGGGTAGAGGTGCGCCGCAATGTTCGGCGCCGAGGTGAAGGCCGATTCGATGATCAGCGCGCCGGGCTGGGTGTGGCTCGCGAGTTCCGCGGCGATGGCGGCGCCGAGCGAGCGGCCGAAGATGACGATCGCGTGCGGGGCGATGTGCCGCTCACCGACGAGATAGCGCCAGGCCGCGGCGGCATCGCGGTAGGTGCCGTCTTCCGTGGGTTTGCCTTCGCTCTGGCCATAGCCGCGATAGTCGATGATGAACACCGCGAGCCGCAGTTCGTGAAACAGCCGGATCGATTCGAGCCGGTGCGAGATGTTGCCGGCATTGCCGTGGAGGAAGAGCAGGGTGGCGCGCGCCGCCGGGTGCGGGATGAACCAGCCGCTGAGGCGCAGGCCGTCGTCGGTTTGCAGCGTGACGGTTTCGTACGCGAGGCCGATCTGGGCCGGGGTGGCCGTCAACTCGCGCGTCGGCGTGTCCGGGTAGTAGATGAGCCGCGGCTGCATGACGTAAATGAAACCGGCGAAGGCCCCGTAGCCGAGAGCCGCCAGCAACACGAGAGTCAGGAGGCCGTTCATCACCAGGTTTTTGCTTGCCTGCAAGGAAATGTTTGTCTATGGTTGGCCCGGTCCGATAACCGCATCATACAACAGACCCGTTCCGACCCGCGCCCGCTTCCCGACCGACACGCATGCTCACCTACCTTACACAGCGCCTGGCCGGGGCCGTACTGGTCATGTTCGGGGTGATCAGCATCGTGTTCCTGCTGATCCATCTCATTCCGGGCGACCCGGTCGAGATCATGCTGGGCGAAGCCGCCTCCACGACGGACCGGCGAGGCCCTGCGCGTCGCCCTCGGACTGGATCAGCCGGTCATGCTCCAGTTCACGCATTACCTCCACGGCCTGACTGCAACTCGACCTGGGGACCTCGCTGCAGTCGCGCCGCCCGGTCACCGACCTCCTGCTGGAGCGCCTGCCATCGACCCTGCTGCTCGCCGGCGTGGCGCTCGCCATCACGCTGGCCATGGCCCTGCCGCTCGGCGTGCTCGCCGCCGTGCGCCGCGGGAGCCTGTGGGACGGCGGCGCCATGGGGTTTTCCATGCTGGGCGTTTCCATTCCCAATTTCTGGCTGGGGCCGCTGCTCATCCTGGTGTTTTCGCTGTGGCTGGGCTGGTTCCCGGTGAGCGGGCGCGAGGGTTTCGGCTCGGTGGTCCTGCCGGCCCTGACTCTGTCCACCGGGCTTTCGGCAGTGCTCTCGCGCATGGTGCGCAGCAGCATGCTGGAGGTGCTGGGCGAGGACTATCTGCGCACCGCGCGGGCGAAGGGACTGCCGCCGCACCGGGTGATACTCCATCACGCCCTGCGCAATGCGCTGTTGCCGGTCATCACCCTGCTGGGACTGCAGCTCGGCGCCCTGCTCGCCGGCGCCGTGATCACGGAGACCGTGTTCTCCTGGCCGGGCATCGGGCTCTTGACCATCGAGGCGATCCAGTCGCGCGACTACCCGCTGGTGCAGGCCTGCGTGCTGCTGATCAGCGCCGGCTACGTGCTGGTGAACCTGCTGACGGATATCGCCTATGCCTGGGTCGATCCGCGCATCCGCCTCGGGGGCGGCATCTGATGCGGGTCTGGTTGCCGGCGGGTGTGCTGGCGCTCTGGGGGCTGCTGGCCGTCAGCGTCTGGATCCTGCCGCTCACGCCCAATCTGATCCACCTGGAGCACATCCTGGCGCCGCCGGGGCCGGGCGCCTGGCTCGGCTATGACGACCTCGGCCGCGACATCGGCCAACGCCTGCTGGTGGGCGCGCGCACCTCGTTTCTCGTGGCCGCCTGGGTGGTCAGCCTGTCGGCGCTGCTCGGCACCCTGATCGGAACCGTCAGCGCCTATCAGGGCGGGCTGTGGGACAAGGTGATCGTCCAGGTCATCGACATCTTCCTCGCCTTCCCGGGCATCCTGCTGGCCATCGCGCTCGCCGGCCTGCTCGGTCCCGGCATCGACAACGTCGTGATGGCGCTCGCCGTCGTCGGCTGGGTCGGTTATGCTCGCCTGTCGCGCGCGCAGGTGCTCTCGCTCAAGCACCGGGAACACGTCATGGCGGCCGAGTCCCTGGGCAGCGGCAAACTGCGCATCATGACCCGGCACCTGCTGCCGCTGATGGCCGCGCCGCTGATCGTCGAGGCCACCTTCGGCGTCGCGGCCGTGGTCATCGCCGAGGCCGGCCTGTCGTTTCTGGGGCTGGGCGTGCAGCCGCCGGGCGCCTCCTGGGGCGCCATGATCCGCGACGGCACGCGCTACATGCTGGTGGCGCCGCACCTGGTGCTCGCGCCCGGCGGGGCGATCTGCGCCGTGGTGCTGTCGGTCAACCTGCTGGGCGATCGCCTGCGCGACCGGCTCGATAAACGCCTCATAACCGCAACGAAACACGACACATGACACTCGGCCCCCTGATGCTGGATGTCGCCGGCCTGGAACTCACGCCGGAAGACCGCGAGCTGCTGGCCCATCCCGCCGTCGGCGGGGTCATCCTGTTCGCGCGCAACTACGCCTCGCCCGAACAGGTGAGCGCGCTGATCGCCGCCATCCATGCCGCGCGCGAACCGCATGTGCTGGTGGCGGTCGACCAGGAGGGCGGGCGCGTGCAGCGTTTCCGCGACGGCTTAACCCGCCTGCCGCCGCTCGTCCTGCCTGGGCAAGCTCTATGACGACGATCAGGCGCGCGCGCGGCATCTCGCCCAGGTCACCGGCTGGCTGATGGCCGCCGAACTGCGCGCGGTCGGCGTGGACATCAGCTTCGCCCCCGTGCTGGACCTCGACCATGGCGTCTCCACGGTGATCGGCGACCGCGCCCTGCACCGGCGGCCGGAGGTCGTGGCGGAACTCGCGCACGCCTATCAGAGCGGCATGCACGAGGCGGGCATGGCGGCCACCGGCAAGCACTTTCCCGGACATGGCGCCGTGGTGGCGGATTCGCACCTGGAACTGCCCGTCGATCCGCGGCCCTATGCCGACCTGGCGCAATGGGACCTGGTGCCGTTCGAGCGCATGATCCATTACGGACTGGCCGCGGTGATGATGGCCCACGTCGTTTACGCGGACGTGGACGCCAACCCGGCCGGCTTCTCGCCGTTCTGGATCCGGGAGGTGCTGCGCAAACGGCTCGGCTTCCAGGGGCTGGTGTTCAGCGACGATCTCAGCATGCAGGCCGCCGCCTACGCCGGCGACTACGGCGACCGGGCGAGGATTTCCCTGGAGGCGGGTTGTGATATGGTGCTGGTCTGCAATGCCCGCGAGCAGGCCGGGCGGGTCGCCGAGGCGCTCGCCGATTACACCAACCCGGTGACGCACACCCGCATCGCCCGCCTGCACGGGCGCCATGCGCCGGACCTCGCGCAACTGCGGCGCGATCCGCGCTGGCATCAGGCCGTGGCCGCGGTCACCGGCTGCGAGCCGGAACCGGAACTGGACCTGGGTCTTTGAGGCGGTATCACGCGGACCACGCTGGCTGACAGGGATGGATAAACGACGATGACGCTGACAGACGCGATGCTCCGACAGATCCGGGACGAGGCGGTCATGCTGCACGGCCCCGAGGCGGTCGCGGCGGCCCTCGACCGCATGGCGGGCGCGATCACGGCGGCGCTCGACGGCACGCTGCCGATCGTGCTGTGTGTCCTGAATGGCGGCATCATTCCGACCGGCCACCTGCTGACCCGCCTGGCCTTCCCGCTGGAGACCGATTATCTGCATGCCACGCGCTACCGCGGCAAGACGACCGGCGACGCGGAAATTGCCTGGATCTGCAAACCGCATCTTTCACTGCAGGGGCGCACCGTCCTGCTGGTCGATGACATCCTCGATGAAGGCCATACCCTGAGAGCCATCATGGACTACTGCCGGCGCGCCGGCGCCGCGCGCGTCTACAGCGCCGTCCTGGTCGAGAAACGCCACGACCGGCGCGTGGCCGGCATGACGGCGGACTTCGTCGGACTGGAAGTCGAGGACCGCTACGTGTTCGGCTGCGGCATGGACTACAAGGGCTATTTGCGCAACCTCAACGGCATCTTCACGCTCGGCGGGAAACATGCCCGGGAGGGGCAGGGTTAACGACATGGCCGATCTGGCGATCATCGGCGGTACCGGGTTAACCGCGCTTGAGAACCTCGAGAGCGTGCGGCGCGAGGCCATGCACACGCCCTATGGCGAGCCTTCCGGGGCGCTGACCTACGGCAATCTCGGCGGGACCGAGCTTGTGTTCCTCGCCCGCCATGGCGATGCGCACACCATCGCGCCGCACCGGGTGAACTACCGCGCCAATCTCTGGGCGCTGAAGGAAGCCGGTGTCAGTCGCATCATTTCCGTATGCGCCGTGGGCGGCATCAGCCAGGCCATGGCGCCCCGGGCGCTCGCCATACCCGACCAGATCATCGACTATACCTGGTCGCGCGAGCATACCTTTTTCGATACGGGGCTAAGCCACGTCACCCACATCGATTTCACCCGCCCCTATTGCGAAGAGCTGCGCGGCGCCCTGATCGCCTCCGCCGCCAGGGCCGGCATCGAGGTCATCGCGCACGGCACCTACGGGGCGACCCAGGGACCGCGCCTGGAAACGGCCGCGGAGATCGACCGCATGGAACGCGACGGCTGCGACATGGTGGGCATGACCGGCATGCCGGAAGCGGCCCTCGCCCGGGAGCTTGAACTTTGCTATGCGCACTGCGCGGTCTGCGCCAACTGGGCCGCGGGCCGCGGCGAGGGCATCATCGAGATGCGCGAGATCGAAGCCAACCTGGAACACGCCATGCGGCAGGTCAGGGCGCTGCTCGAACACGTGTCAGTGAGCGGCTGACCACGGTTCCCGGCAGCGATGCTTGGTGGCGCAGTTCACATTCAACCCAGTTTCTTACAGTACATTCATTGTATGGGCAGTCGAATTCACAGACCGAAAGTGCTTCGGGTACTTCTTGAATGAGATTATCCATCACCCGATGACTGAAATTCTTCAGTACCCGACCAATCATAGCGACACCACTATTAAAGCCAGCGATGGAGCCGCCGGCAGTGGGCGTATTTACGCCAAACACGATGCCTTTTAGCATTGACTTATCCATCTAATCTTCTCTGTGATAAATCACTCTTCTAATCGAGGAAACAATGTCCTTTGATAAGGTACACACTGATATCGAATACATTGGGTTTATTAATCGTCGAAACACAGGCAATTCACATACCAAATGATTGCATGCAGTTAGAAAACAAATGCATAGATGGATCTGTTACAGTCCGGGTAAGGTAAAAACCAGGTAAAAATGCTGCTCATGTCACTGAATAGCGACGCTAATACACATCAATTAGCTAACAATCTGAATTAGCAAGATTTAGTCTGTCCCCAATGAGCGACAGGTTGAAACGACGACATGTCAGAACTGGGGCAGTCTTCGGGTTACTTTGTCTTCATGGGGAAGGCAACAATGGCCGATCTGGGACGGACGGCGCGCGTAGGCAAATTTCCCGGATTGCAACCCCTCGGGCTTCCCTCCGGACTAATGTTTGGTCACCGGGGCGTCATTGTCCGGCTGTTTCGTCGCGGCGCCGGATTCCTCTCCAGGTGTCGTGCTCGGTTCGCCGGTGCCGCCATCGTCCGCCGGGATTTCGTCAGTCCCGTAGGGCGTCACCCTGGCGATGACGCCGAAGTGGGGGTTGTCGAAATAATGCAGTTCGCCGCTGCGCATGCGGCGTGCCTCTTCCAGCCGGTACAGCGTATCGGAAGTGGCGAGCGAGAGGTCGACAGCCAGGTGCAGGAAGTGTTCCCGGGCGAGTTTGATCGAACCATCGAGGGTGTAGCGCCCCCCGCCCGGCGTCGCGTGCAGCCTGTAGGGGATCGCGCCGCGGTCGTCGTAGGCGCTCTGGCGCCACAGCCGGTGCGCAAGCACCTGGTAGGCGCCGGAGCGTTGCAGTGCGCCCGCCACGCCGTTGAGCGCAAACTGGCTTTCCGGCAGCTCCTCCAGTCCCTGGTGGAGGGGGATGCTGGCGAATCCGCCGGAGAGGCCGGCGGCGTCGACCGGCCACTGCTCGCCGTCATCGCGGGCGGCGAGGTTGCGGAACACGATCACCTCGACGTCATACTGGGCGGCCGACGCGGCGCCCGTGGTGAGGCAGCAGAAAGCGGCAGCGGCGGATAACAGCCACGTCAACGCCATGCGCCGGCAGGTGTCGTGCGCGCGGGCGGGCCTAGGTATTGCGTGTCGTCTTTTCATCCTGGGTCTCGTCAGGTAGGGCCAGCGTGGAGAGCAGCTCCACCACCACGGCAAAGCGTGCCTCCTCCGGGTCGAAGTCGCCGCTGAAGCGCAGTTTGTTGCCGCCCTCGAAACGGTAGCGTCCCGGCTGGCGCTGGAGCAACTCTACCAGTTTTCGGGTATCGATAGCGGCGTCCGGTCCGAACAGGATGCGGCCATCCTTTCGGCCGACCTCGATTTTGGCGACGCCGAGCGGCGCGGCGTCCAGTTTCAGCCCCGTCACCCGGAACAGGTTTTTGACCGGCGCCGGCAACAGTCCGAAGCGGTCGATCATCTCGACCTGCAGCTCGCGCAGTTCATCGCCCGAGGCGGCGCCGGCGATGCGCTTGTACATGACCAGCCGGGTGTGGACGTCGGGAACGTAGTCATCGGGGATGAGGGCCGGCAGCAGCAGGTCGATTTCCGGTCCCTGGTGCAGGGGCTTTTCCAACTCCGGCCGGCGGCCTTCCTTCAAGGCCTTGACGGCGCGGGCAAGCAGATCGGAGTACAGCGTGTAGCCGATTTCGTGGATCTGGCCGCTCTGCTCATCGCCCAGCAGTTCACCGGCGCCGCGGATTTCCAGGTCATGGGTGGCCAGGGTGAAACCGGCGCCGAGGTCTTCCATCGAGGCGATCGCCTCCAGCCGCTTGACGGCGTCGGCCGTCATCGCCTGGCGCGGGGGCGTCAGCAGATAGGCGTAGGCGCGGTGGTGCGAGCGCCCGACGCGCCCGCGCACCTGATGCAACTGGGCCAGGCCGAGCTTGTCCGCCCGGTTGATGATGATGGTATTGGCAGTCGGTATGTCGATGCCGCTCTCGATGATGGTGGTGCACACCAGCAGGTTGAAGCGCCGGTGGTAGAAGTCGAGCATGACGCGCTCCAGCTCGCGCTCGCGCATCTGGCCGTGGGCGATGCCGACGCTTGCCTCGGGTGCGATGCGCGTGAGCTCCGCGGCGATGCGTTCGATCGACTCCACCTGGTTGTGCAGGAAATAGATCTGGCCGCCGCGCTTGATCTCGCGCAGGCAGGCCTCGCGGATGGCAGCGTCGTTCCATTCGCAGATGAAGGTCTTGATGGCGAGGCGGTGCGCGGGCGGAGTGCCGATGATGGAGAGGTCGCGCAGCCCCGATAGCGACATGTTCAGGGTGCGGGGTATCGGGGTTGCCGTCAGCGTGAGGATGTCGATCTCGGCGCGCAGCTTCTTCAGCCGTTCCTTCTGGGTGACACCGAAGCGGTGCTCCTCGTCGATGATCAGCAGCCCGAGGCGCTTGAACCGGACGCTGGCCTGCAGCAGCTTGTGCGTGCCGATGACGAGGTCGACCGACCCGTCCGCGAGACCGGCCAGGATCGCCTCCTGCTGCCTGCCGGTGCGAAAGCGCGACAGCACCTCGATGCGCACCGGCCAGTCCGAGAACCGGTCGCGGAAGTTCTGATGGTGCTGCTGCGCGAGCAGCGTGGTCGGGACCAGGACGGCCACCTGCCTGCCGTCCTCAATCGCGAGGAAGGCCGCCCGCATGGCCACTTCCGTCTTGCCGAAGCCGACATCGCCGCACACCACCCGGTCCATCGGCAGCGGCGACTGCATGTCATCGAGCACGCTGGCGATGGTGTGTTCCTGGTCGGGCGTCTCCTCGAACGGGAACGCGGCGGCGAACGCGGCGTATTCGTCCTGGGGCGGCGCATAGGCATGACCCTGGTGGGCGGCCCGGCGCGCGTAAATATCCAGCAGTTCGACCGCCACGTCATGCACGCGGCCGGCGGCCTTCTGCCGGGCGCGCTGCCACTGGTCGCCGCCGAGCCGGTGCAGCGGGGCGTGTTCGGGCGCCGCGCCGGTATAGCGGTTGACCAGTTGCAGGGAGGCGACTGGGACGTAGAGCTTGTCCCCGCCGTCGTATTCGATACACAGATACTCGGCCGGGATGGCGTTGACGGTCAGCGTCTCCAGACCGCGGTAGCGCCCGACGCCGTGATTTTCGTGCACCACCGGCGCGCCGAGATTGAGGTCGGTGAGGTCCCGGATGATCGCGGCGGGATCGCGCTCCGGCTTGCGCCGGCGCGTCTGCCGGGCGCGTTCGCCGTACAGGCTGGTCTCCGTGATGACGGCAATCGCCGGGGCATCCATCACCAGACCCTGTTCCAGCGGCGCAACCGTCAGGCACACGGGATCGCCCGCGGCCATGAATTCCTCCCAGGTCCTGACCGCGGCCGGCCGGATCGCGTAACCCTGCAACTGGTCGAGCAGGGTCTCGCGCCGGCCGCTCGATTCCGCCGTCAGCAGGATGCGCCCGGGGAAGCCGGCGACGAAGTCCTGCAGCGCGCCGGCGGGCGTCTCGTGCCGCGGCCGGATTTTCAGGTCACCGAGCGGGTGGGTGGCGTAACGGATGCACTCGCCCGCCAGTTCGGCCGCGCCGGCAGCGGCAATCCGGATCAGCGAATGCCGGCCTTGACGGTCCCGCAGTTCGGCCGCGCCGAGATAGAGCCGGTCCGGGGAGAGTAGCGGCCGCTCCCGGTCATGACGGCGCGATTCGTAGCGTTCCGCAAGCTGCTCCTGGAATTGCTCGGCGGCCGCTTCGGTGGCCTCCAGGAAGACAAGACAGGTGTCCGCGGGCAGGTAGTCGAACAGGGTGTCGGTTTCCTCGAAGAAGAGCGGCAGATAGTATTCGATCCCGCCCGGGGTGATGCCCTGGCTGACATCGCGATAAATGGGGCAGTCCTGCGGGTTGCCCTCGAAGGTCGCGCGAAAGCGCTGGCGGAATCCCCTGATGGCCTCCTCGTCCAGGGGGAATTCCCTGGCCGGCAACAGGTTGACGGCCTCCTGTTCCGCCAGGGAGCGTTGGGTTTCCGGGTCGAAGGTCTTGATGGACTCGATCTCCGCATCGAAGAGATCGATGCGCAAGGGCAGCGGGCTGCCCATCGGGTAGAGATCGAGGAGCGAGCCGCGCACGGCGAATTCCCCGTGCTCCATGACCTGGGCGACGCAGCGGTAACCGGCGCCGTCGAGCTTCATGCGCATCGCCTCGAGGTCAAGCCGCTGCCCGCGGCGCAGGATGAGGCTGTGCTGGTAGAGAAAACTCCGGGGCGGCAGGCGCTGCAGCAGGGTGGTGATGGCGATGATCAGCACGCCCTGGCGCATCTCGGCCAGGTGGTTTAGCGTGGCGAGCCGTTCCGAGATGATGTCCTGGTGCGGCGAGAAGGCATCGTAGGGCAGGGTCTCCCAGTCGGGAAAGGTGTTGACGCCGATGGCGCCGCCGGTGAGGAAAAACTCCAGTTGTTCATGCAGCACCTCGGCGGTCTGCATGTCCGGCGCGATGACGGCGAGTGGCCCGCCCAGTCGAGGAGCGGCGCGCGCGAGCGCGAGCGGCAGACTGTCACCGCGGAGCCGGGTCCAGGTGAGCGACCGCCGCTCACCGGGCAGCACCGGATCGAGCAGGCTCGCCGGGGCAGGCTCATCGTGTTGTTGTGCCGAGCGGGACATGGAATCGGAAGCCGGTGAGTGAGGCGCGATCAGTATAGTGGGGTGCGTATTATCACACAGGCCGGGGTCACCATGGTTTATGGCGTTAAGATCATTTGGGTATTATATTGAAAATATGCTCTGAGCCAGGTCTTCCAAGACGGGTGATACCTCAGAGTCAGTGAATCTTTTTAATTTGACCATTCAGAGACCGCGTAATCTGGCTCCGGGAGTTAGGATGATAAAGATCATTGCGATGCTATTTATAGCCGTTTCCGCCGCCTCACTGCTGCCGGCTGGTGACGTCGTTTTGGCGGCCGATTTGATTGAACCTACCCGAACCCTGGATGGTTCGGGTAAATCTGAAGGCAAACTGGCGGTCTTCAGCGAGCCTCCGGCGCTGCTGGCCTCGCTGGACGGCGTCAGTCTTGGAAAAACGCCGACAGCACTTCATGGGGTGAAACCCGGCATCCATCAGTTGCGGGTTGCGACGTCTGAAACCGCAATTATCATAGAACCGGGCCAGACGATGATAATCAGTTTGTATAAAGGGTCCTTCATCAAGATGCCCGAACCTGCGGAAGAATCAGCCAAACCCCTCGCAACTGAGGTTACCTCAACGCCCGAGTCCGAACCTTCTCCCGCACCGTCCGATGAGATTGAGCTACCAACATTGGATCCCGTGCAGCGCCTCCGCCTGTTGGGCGTACGGCCGTCAGGAGAAAGCCCGCGATGACCGCCAACATAGGATCCCATAGAGCGCCTCCGCCTGTTGGGGCATTTTTAATGACATACCCCTGCGGCCTCCAGGCTAAGCGCCGCCGCGGATACCGGTGATCACACGACAGGTCGGATCGCTTATCTGGCGGAGGCAACCTCAAAGCTTGTTGCCGGTCGCCGCTCCCTTGAACCCGAGTTTGTGAAACAGCATATAACTCGGACAGTAGCCGGTGACGCCCGCGAAGATCAATCCCGCCACCGGGACATACAGAAGCCAGTGCACCACGCCGAATCCGGTCAGCCAGATGCCGAGCAGTATCAGCGCGGCCATCGCCAGAAACACCATTCTCATTGCGGACATGTTCAACTCTCCCGTGGATTGAAGGTCATCGGTTACCAGTATAGCGCCGTGGTTACGCTACCGGCCATCGGGTTGGTCTGTCCACAAGTTACCGAAAACGGTACCGGAGCGGCCGGCGTGGCCACATCCTGGGGCCGCCGTATGACTAAGACCATCACAAGTCATGCCATGCCGTGCGGGATGGGCTTGCCCGCTGGACATGCTCGGGCGAACGTTGATGCGGGTCTCAAATTGATGCATCGAGCACGCAACCGGGAAGCGGTTCAGGCTCGACGTAGCCGGCCGGTTTTGTACACGGCTAACGATCCGCGACGAAACAACGACCGTCGATATCGTCCTTTGTCGATTTGGTGATGGTCTTCAATGTCTACCGGCGAGAGTCTGCCTAGGCTTTTTCCAAGGCATCTGAACAAGGGCTTCATCCCTTAGTCGCCTTGGGAGATGAAACGTGTTTTTGGAACGATGTCATACTCGCGCAGGCGCGGTCTCGACGGCGCAGGTGAAGCGGCCGGTCAGGACTGCGCTGGGCCTGGCCTCCCTGTTCGCCCTGTGCAGCTTCCTGATCGCGGTACTCGCTCTCGTTGCGTATCGGTTGGGCCTTGTCGACATCATTCAGCCGCTGGCCGACGGTCCGGCGCTACACCCGGTTGCCGTGCTGAGCGTGATACTGCTGGCGGTTTGTGTCGTGCTCACGATGCAGCGCGCCCGTCTGGTCGTCGATGGAGTTTGCGCCGTGGTACTGCTCGGCGCGCTGGCTCAGTTGGCCTACCCCGATGAAGCCAGCCGCTGGCTCCAGGAACTCAATCCGTTTCCTGCGGGGCCGGAGGCCGTCGTGTCGACGAGCACCGCGCTCTGTCTGCTGATGCTGGCTGCCTCACTGCTGTTGCGCCAGTACCGTAACGCGGTAATCTCGCAGATGTTGTCCGTACTCGCGTACGGCGTGCCGGCATTGGCGCTGGTCGGGTTCGTACTCGGGGTGCAGGTGCCCCATGCCAAGATGTCGCTGGCCACCGTCCTGATGCTGATCCCACTGTGTGTGGCCACGGCTTTGTGCACCGTCTATCACGGCTTCCTGCGGGCGCTGCTCGGCCCAACCCGCATCAGCGCGCTCGCGCGGCGTCACCTCGCGCTGGTCATGATGGCGCCGTACCTGCTGGGCCTCAGCATTATCGATATCAGTCCGGATGCCGCCGAGATCTCGTTCTTGATCCTGATCGTCGCCAGCAGCCAGATCGTGGGGCTTGTCGTAGCCTTCCTGGCGCTGTCCTTCGGCAACCTGGAACGCCGAAGCGATGTCCTGCGGCGGCGCGCCGAGACGCGGGCCAGGCGCGACGGGCTGACCGGGGCGATGAATCGTGCCAGCTTCGCCAATCACGCCCGCCAGGAAATCGGTCAGCACCGCAGAATTCAAGAGCAATGTGTCTTTAGTTTTTGTCGACGTAGATCATTTCAAGCGCATCAACGACACTTACGGGCACGAGACCGGTGACCGGGTGCTGAAGCGGATCATTCGTCTTACGCGTGGCTGTCTTCGTAGCGGCGATACCGTGGCGCGCTGGGGCGGTGAGGAATTCGTCGTGTTGTTGCCGGCCACTGACTTGAATGGGGCGCTGCTGATAGCGGAGAAGATTCGGCATCGTATCGAGGTTGAACAGTTCGATGAGTTGGCCACCGGTCTGCACGTAACGGTGTCGATCGGTTGCGCGGAGATGAGCAGCAGCGAGGGGCTCGATGAACTCGTCGCCCGGGCGGACCGGGCTCTCTACGAGGCCAAGCATCGGGGACGCAATCAAACCATCGCGGCGTAATCGCGGATCTGACCGGGTACATCGTCCGTGAGTTAAGCAAATGTAGGGTGGGTTAGCGTCTTTTGCGTAACCCACCAAGCGTTGCGCAGCAACACAACATATCTTTTAATGAGTGCCTGACGGCACAACTGGCGGGTTACGGCACAAACGGCGTGCCTAACCCACCCTAATGAAATGGACTTCACCCTTGCAAAAAAGTATAGGAATACCAGCGATGGATTTGCCAGGAACGCGGCGCTGGCGTCGGGGATGAACATCGCGGCATCTGGAGTGTGGCCGTGCCTTCCTGCGGCGCCAGGACGACAGCACACGAACGTACAGGGACGTATTCATGGCGCGTCCGGTAAGCTCATGCCGGCAGCGCCCCTGCCGTTATCGACAAAATCATCAATTCCCACATGGGCGCGCCGGGTGAAGCCGCGCCTGCCGGGCGGTGTCGTCCGCCGGGCGGGTAGAGGCCGGAGTCAGACCGGAACCAGCGGGAACACGAGCGGTATCATCAGCATCGCGATGGCCCCGCACAGGATATCCATAGGGATGCCGATGCGCAGGAAATCGGTGAAACGGTATCCGCCGGGGCTGTAGACCATCATGTGGGTCTGGTAGCCGAGCGGGGTCGCGAAGCCCGAGCGATCCCGCCGTAGTCACGGCGGCGACGAAGGGCATGTAGTCGATGCCGAGGGTTGCGGCCGTATTCAGCGCGATCGGAAACAGCAGCGAGACCGCCGCGCTATGCGAGATGAGCTCCGTCAGCAGCAAGGTGCCCCCGTAGATCGCCGCGAGGCTGAGGGTCGGGTCGCCGCCGGCGGCGTGCGTGAGGCTCCCCGCGAAGGTGCCCGCGAGCCCCGATTTCTCGACGGCGCCGCCGAGAGCGAACGCCGCGGCCACCGAGATGATGACCTTCCACTCGACGCTGCGGCGCGCCTGCGCGCCCGTGCAGCAGCGTGCGAACAGCATCGCGCCCGCCGCCAGCATGGCCGCCTTGAGCATGCCGAGACCGGTGAAGCTCGCGGCGAGTATCATGACAAGTAGTATCGCGAGCGCCACATAGGCGCGCTCGTGGTTGACCGGCGACGACCCCTCCACGCTGCTCACCAGGTAGAAGTGGTGCGAGTTGCGCTGCTGGTCGGCGAACGACGGATGCGCCTCGACGAGGAGCGTGTCGCCGGCCTGGAGCACGATGTCGCCGATCTTCTGGTTGAGGCGCTCGCCGCTGCGCGCCACGGCGATCACGACCGCGTTGTACAGCGAGCGGAATTCACCATCGCGTACCGTCTGGCCGATGATCGGACAGCGGTGCGAGACGACGGCCTCGATCAGGCAGCGCTGCAAGCGCGGGGAATCGAGTTTGAAGATCTGCTCCGTGGCGGGAATGAGGCCGCGGATCTTCTGCAGGTCGACCACGGCGCCGACCACGCCGACGAAGACCAGCCTGTCGTTCGCACGCAGCCTGGTCTCCGGGTCCGACGGCGGACATGATCTCGCCATTGCGCTCGATCTCGACGAGGTAGGTGTTCGGAAGCTGGCGTAGCGCTGCCTGCCCGATGGTCTTGCCGGCGAGCGGCCCGGCCGGATCCACCGTCATCTCGACGGAGTATTCGCGGGTGTCCGCGAACTGATCGATCGCCGCCCGGCGCTCGGGCAGCAGCCAGCGGTTGAAAGCCACCACGAACAGCACGCCCGCGATGGCGATGGGCAGTCCGATCCACGTCAGCTCGAACATGTGCATGCTGCGCCCTGTCGCGGACATGAGCATGCCGTTGACGAGCAGATTGGTCGCCGTGGAGATGATCGTCACGGTACCGCTCAGCACGGCCGCATAGCTCAGCGGTATCATCAGCTTGGAGACGGAGATGCGGTTCTGTCTGGCCCAGTCGTGCACGGCCGGCAGGAACATCGCGACCACCGGCGTGTTGTTCATGAAGGCGCTGACGAAGGTAACCGGGAACATCATCTTCGTCAGCGCGCCTGACACGGATCGGGGGCGACGCAGGAAGCGCTCCGCGATGAGCGTGTTGCCGCCCGTGGCATCGAGACCCGCCACGACCACGTAGAGGACGGCAATCGTGATGATGCCTTCGTTGGAGAGTCCGGCGAACGCCTCCTTGGGCGTCAGCACGCCCGCGAGCAGCAGCAGCGTGACGGCGCCGACCAGAACCGCATCGGTCGCCACGTGCGTCGCCAGCAGCGCGGCAAACACCACCCCGATCACCCCGAGGGTGAACCATGCCTGCCACCCGAGTTCCGCCCAGCTCGTCACATCCATCCGATGATCTCCCGTTCGCGGCGAGCAGCGGAGTATAGGAATTCCCGCGGTGATTTGCCAGGAAACGCGGGCGGGTGGCGGGGAGGAATGTCGCGGCGTCTCGCCCGCATTTCTCGCCGGGATAGGCACTCCCCGAAAACACTCGGTCTGTTATTGAGTCGGCGCCCGTTCCAGACGAATCGAAACAGGCTGTATTTACGCGGCGGACGCCTTACAATAGCGCGCCTGGTTTCCGACCACGTAAGGTAAGACACCGGGCGGCCCCGAGAACGACCGTCGCCCACCGATTGATATGTCCACACCCGCACTCACGCTCAACCACGGTTTCAGCTACGCGTCGTTGTTCGAACTCGATAACCTGCAACGGCTCGACGAAATGTTCCTCGCGCGCCTGCAGACGCGCGACGCCAGGCTGCACGAGCAGTTGCTCGTCTATCGCCGTGGCGACCATGGCCTCACGGCGTTGCAGGTGAGTGACCTGCTGATCGCCTGCGGGCCGGTGCTGGAGGACTTCATGGTCGAGCTGTTCGGCATCGAGGACGCGGCAGGGCGCGCGCGCGCGGCAACGGTTTCACACGACCCGGTGTTCGAATTCAAGAAGCAGTTTGTGCTGCGACGGGCGCGCAAGCGCCTGATGAAAAAAGAGGAGATCGAGGACTTTGCCGCGCTTGACCGCTGGCTCAGCGCCGCGCTCGACGAGTCCGGTCTCAACATTCCTGATCGGGAACTGGCGGTCGCGAAATTCGGCGTCGAGCTGCTCGCCGCCGAGAAAATCAACGCCGACGGCATCGAAAAGCTGACGCGCTGGTGCATCCGCGCGCTGACGACGCCCGCAGGCAAGGCCGCCGTCAAAGGCTGGGTGAGCTTTAAGCTCCCGATCCCGACCGACCACGAGCACCTGGTGCCGATCGTACGCATGGATCGCGACGCGGCCCGCCGTTTCCACGGCCCGGCCGAACACTTCCGCCGCCGCGACGGCTTCAAGCTCACCGACCCGCGCATGAACGAGCGCGAGGTGATGAACGAAATCCACTACTGCATCCTGTGCCACGACCACGACGGCGATTTCTGCTCCAAGGGCTTCCCGGAGAAGAAAGGCGAACCGCAGAAAGGGCTCAAGGTGAATCCGCTCGGCGTGACCCTCACGGGCTGTCCCCTGGATGAAAAGATTTCCGAGATGCACACCCTGAAGAGACAGGGTGACACCATTGCCGCGCTCGCCATGATCATGGTGGACAACCCGATGTGCCCGGTCACCGGCCATCGCATCTGCAACGACTGCATGAAGGGCTGCATCTACCAGAAGCAGGAACCGGTCAACATCCCGCAGATCGAGACCCGCGTGCCTGACCGACGTGCTGGCGCTGCCCTGGGGGGTGGAAATCTACGACCTGCTGACGCGCTGGAACCCGCTGCGCGCGAAACAGTGGCTGCCGAAACGCAACAATGCTCTGGTCGGTCGGGCATGGGGCCGGCCGGTTTCACGCTGGCGCATCATTTATTGATGGAAGGCTTCGCGGTCGTCGGCACCGACGGCCTCAAGATCGAGCCGCTGCCGCGCGAGCTGATCGAAAAACCGGTCCGGCGATTGGACTCAGCAACTGCTCGAGGCGCTCGATGACCGCGTGCTGGCCGGCTTCGGCGGCGTCGCTGAATACGGCATCACGGTGCGCTGGGACAAGAATTTTCTCAAGCTCATCTACCTGTCGCTGCTGCGGCGCAAGCACTTCCAGGTGTTCGGCGGCGTGCGCTTCGGCGGCGCGGTCACGGTCGAGGACGCTTGGCATCTCGGTTTCGATCACCTCGCCATCGCCGTCGGCGCGGGGCTCCCGCAGGCGCTGCCGGTGCCGGGCAGTCTCGCCATCGGCATGCGCCAGGCGAACGACTTCCTGATGGCGCTGCAACTCACCGGCGCGGGCAGGAAATCGAGCCTCGCCAATCTGCAGGTGCGCCTGCCCGTGGTCGTGATCGGCGGCGGCCTCACCGGCGTCGATGCCGCGACCGAAGTACAGGCTTACTACATCATTCAGGTCGAGAAGATGCTTGCACGCTATGAGGCGCTGGCGCGGGCACACGGCGAGGCGCATGTGCGCCAGGGCCTCGATGAGGTTTCGCTTAAGATTCTCGATGAGTACCTCGCGCACGGGCGCGCGGCGCGCGCCGAGCGCGAACGCGCCGGCCGCGCCGGTGAAATGCCGAATTTCATTCCGCTGATCCAGAAGTGGGGCGGCGTCACCATCGCTTACCGGCGCACGCTGCACGATTCGCCGGCCTACACGCGCAATCACGAAGAACTGATCAAGGCCTTCGAGGAAGGCATCTACTACGCCGAGGGTCTCGACCCGAAAGAAACCCGGCTCGACCCGTATGGTCACGTCGAGGCGATGGTGTTCCGCAAGCAGGCGCGCGGCGAAGACGGCAAGTGGCGGGCGACCGGCGAGGAAGTGGTGCTGCCGGCATGCGCGGTGCTGGTCGCCACCGGCGCACGTCCGAATGTCGCCTACGAATTCGAACACAAAGGTCACTTCCACAAGGAGCAGGGGCATTTCCAGACGCATCACGAGCGCGACGGCAAGCTCGTGCCGGTACCGGTGGCGAAGCACCTCAAGACGGAGGACTTCGGCCCCTTCACCTCCTACCACCTCGACCGCAAGCGCGTGAGCTTTCTTGGCGACACGCATCCGGTGTTTCATGGCAGCGTCGTCGGCGCCGTGGCCGCGGGCATGCGCACCTATCCCAAGATCGTCGAGCTCTTCGGCGAACGCGCGCGCCAACACGGCAACGACGAGGAATACGCCGCGTTCCGCCAGAAAATCGATACCCTGCTCGATGCGCGCGTGGCGAAAGTCACGCGCCTGACGCCGAACGTGGTCGAACTCACGGTGCACGCCCCGCTCGCGGCCAAGCGCTTCCAGCCGGGGCAATTCTTCCGCCTGCAGACTTTCGAAACCGGCGCACCCGTGATAGCCGGCACGCCACTGCAGACCGAACCGCTCGCGCTCACCGGTTCACATATCGATCGCGAGCACGGCACGGTGTCGTTCATCGTGCACGAGGGCGGCACGAGCGCGCGCGTGATCGCCGCGCTCAAGCCCGGGGATCCGGTGGCGGTCATGGGACCGACCGGGGTGCGCGCCAAAATCGTCGAAAACGACACGATCATGATCGTGACCGAAGGCTGGGGCGTCGCCCATCTGCGCAGCGTCGGTCCGGCGCTGCGCCACAAGGGTTCGCGCGTGCTGCATGTGGCGCTCTATGCGTGTGCCCAGGATGTCTACCTGCGCGATGAGCTGGAGGCGGCGGCGGATGCCACCCTCTGGATCACCGCCCAGGGTGTACCGATCAGACCGCGCCGGCCGCAGGACCGGGCCGCGACCGGGAATACCGTGGACGTCATCCGCCGCTACGCCGCCGGCGAATGGGGTGAACCGGCGATTGCACTCAAGGATGTGCGGCGACTGGTGATACAGGCGTCGACCTGTACGATCCGTGAGCTAAAGCACGCGCGTGAGAACGAACTCGCGCCCTTCTTCACCACCCGCCCCGAGACCGTGGCCTCGATCAGCACACCGATCCAGTGCGGCTTGAAGGGCGTGTGCGCGCAGTGCCTGCAGTGGCAGGTGGATCCGCACACCGGCCAACGGACCAAGGCCGTTTTCGGCTGCTCGTGGCAGGACCAGCCGCTCGATATCGTGGACCTCGACAACCTCGACGACCGTCTGGGGCAAAACCGCTTGCAGGAGCATCTGACCAACCTCTGGCTCGACCACCTGCTCGCGCAGAAACCGATTCAGCACGTATAGATGCGGTGTGAATTTCCCTGTTGCAGCCGCTTACGCGCGTGGAACGTCACCCTGTACAAACAAAATGCTGCGCCGCAAGCGCTCAATTTCCTCGACATGGCCACGCTCTTCCTCCGCGAACTCTTCCGCCATCATCTTTACCCGGGGATCGGATTCTGTTTGTGCGATGGTCGAATAGAACTCAAAGCCCCGGCGTTCCGCTTCCAGGGCAAGCTCGACCGCCTGTTCGATGCCCATGAAGCCGTCAATGCCGTACCAAGCCGCGGATTCGGGAGGGACGTCATCCGGCCAGTGATAGCCATCCTCCGGCAAGGCCGATAGGCGATGAAAGCCCGCGCGGTCCATGGCTACCTTCAAGTGCAGCCGGGAGAATTCGGCCATCTTGCGGAAAAAGGCTTCGACCTCACGGTTGCCCCAGGTCGCCATCGCGTCGGCAAGGCTGTCTGAGCCTTGCGCAGCGGCCGCTTCCAGCTTCACGGCGTGGGCCAGGAAGGTGCGGATATCCATGTTCAGCCAAACTTAAAAAGAATGCCGAAGCCGCCGCGCGGGTAGTTCCAGTCCACGTTCTTCGGCTCGCAGACGATGCGGCAGGCGCCGCACTCGAGGCAACCATCCACCACCAGGTCGATGCGGCCACCCTCTTCAGCGCGCCAGCAGCCGGCCGGGCAGCAGACAACGCAAGGCTTGAGATCGCAGCGCTCGCAGATGGCTTCATCCTTGACGCGGATGTGCGGGCGTCCGGCATCCACGCGATAGCGGTTCTGAAAGAGTTTTTCCTCGACGTTGATAGTCGGCAGCGGTGCTACAGCGGTCACTTGAAGGCCCTCCAGAAACGATAGGCATCGCCGAGCAGGCCGAGCAGGGAACGCCTCTCGCGCACGTCGGCGAGGATGCGCGCCTGCTTGGCGCGCTTATCGACGCCATCCACGATCAGCATTTCGCGCGCCGCCTGGTTGAGCAGCGTCGGGTAGGTGTTCAGTATATGCGGGTTGTCATGCAGGAAATCGGGCACGTCAGCGTATTTCTTCAAATCCTTCATGATGAAACTCTCGTCGAGACGCGCCTT
This sequence comes from uncultured Gammaproteobacteria bacterium, assembly GCA_963773065.1. Lineage (GTDB taxonomy): Bacteria > Pseudomonadota > Gammaproteobacteria > UBA9214 > UBA9214 > CAVQCA01. The sequence continues at coordinate 6,294 of CAVYZN010000014.1, read as the reverse complement.
GTAGGCGGCGAGGTTCGTCGCCGTGAAGGGCTTACCGCGCGTCTTGAGGTCTATCAGCGTCTCGGCCGCAAGCCGTCCCGAGGTCATGGCGAGGTTGGCGCCTTCGCGGTGCACGGCATTGACGAATCCCGCCGAGTCGCCGACGATTACCCAGCCATCACCGTAAAGCCGGGGTAGCGCCTTGTAGCCGCCTTCAGGGATCAGGTGGGCCGAATATTCCTTCATCTCGGCGCCGGCGATCAGCGGCTTCACTGCCGGGTGGCGCTTGAGTCCTTCGAGCAGTTGATAGGGCGTGATCTTCTCGCGGCACAGGTCGGAGAGCATGCAGCCGATGCCGATGGAGAGCGAGTCCTTGTTGGTGTAGAGGAAGCCAGTGCCAACCATGCCGTGGGTGATGCGGCCGGCGATCTCGATCACCACGCCCTGGCCATTGCCCACACCGAAGCGAGCATCGACGGTTTCCTGGGGCAGGAACAGCATTTCCTTTACTGCCAGGGCGGCGTGTTCGGGCCTGATCTCCGGGCGCAGCTTGGCGCGCTGGCCGACGAGGGAATTGACGCCGTCGGCCAGGATCACGGCATCAGCGTATATGTCACCGCCGGCACGTTCGGTCTGGACGCCGACGACGCGGCCATGCTTGTCCCGCAGCAGGTCCGTCACCGTGGTCTCGCAGATCAGCATGGCGCCGGCGTGCTTCACCTGCTCGGAGAACCAGCGGTCGAAGCGGGCGCGGACGATGGTGTAGCGGTTGTGCGGCGGCGTCGTGAAGCCTTCGTCGCGGTAGCTCATGCCGGTGACGGCCTGGCCCTCGTCCATCAGCCACATGCGCTGTTCGACGATGTGCCGCTCCAGCGGCGCATGGTCGCGGAAGTCGGGGATGATTTGCTCCAGGGCATGGGCATAGAGAATGCCGCCCTGGACGTTCTTGGTGCCGGGCGTCTCACCACGCTCCAGTTGCAGCACCGACAGTCCTCCTTTTGCCAATGTGTAGGCGGCGGCGCTGCCCGCGGGGCCGGCGCCGACGACGATGACGTCGAATTTCTCAGTCATGGCTCGCCTTCTTCTTCGCCTTGGCTGAGGCAATGCGCTCCCGGAAGGCCTCGGTTAGAGCCGGCAGGATCTCCATCGCATTGCCGATCAGGGCGTAGTTGGAGAAGTCCATGATCGGCGCCTTGTCGTCGTTGTTGATGGTGACGATCACGTCGGCGCTTTCCATGCCGACCCGATGCTGCACGGCGCCGGAGATGCCGGCGGCAATGTAGAGCTTGGGACGCACGGTTTTGCCCGATTGGCCCACCTGGCGGTCGGCCTCCACCCAGCCGGCATGCACCGCCGGCCGCGTAGCGCCCACCTCGGCGCCGAGCACCTTGGCGAGGTCGAACAGCAGGTTGAAGTTCTCGGGCTTGGCCAGTCCCCGGCCGCCGGCAACGATGATGTCGGCGTAGGCGAGCTGCGGCTTGCCGGCGCGGGCATCGGGGATGAAGTCGATGACCTTGGTCACTACCTCGTCCTCGGTCATTCCGAGCGGATGCTCGACAACGCGGCCGCTGCGCGTCGCGTCGCGGGCGGGCATGGGCATGACGCGCGGCCGCACCGTAGCCATCTGCGGGCGGGTGTTGAGATTGACGATGGTGCACATCAGGCTGCCGCCGAAGGTCGGGCGGCTGGAGAGCAGCGAGCGGTCCGAGGTGTCGATGTCCAGCCCCGTGCAGTCGGCGGTGAGGCCCGTGAGCAGCGTGGTGGCGACCGCGCCGGCCAGGTCGCGGCCTTGGGTCGTGGCGCCCAGCAGCAGCACTTCGGGTGTGAAGGTGTTCACCAGTTCGGTCACGGCCTTGGTGTAGGGCTGGTTGCGGTAGTCCTTGAGCACCGGGTCCTGCATGACGTAGCAGAGATCGGCGCCGTGGAATATCGCATCGTCGCAGAGGGCGCGGACTTCGTAACCGGGCGCGCCGAGGACGACACCGGCCAGATCGGTGTTGAGCTTGTCGGCGAGTTCGCGGCCCTTACCAATCAGCTCCCACGCAACGGGGTGGATGTGGCCGTGCTCATGCTCGATGAAGACCCACACGCCACGGTAGGCGGCGAACTTGGGATCGAGGACGCGCTTGGGTTTCTTGAGTGGCTTGGTCACCGTGTCGAGAGCGTCGCTCATTGCTCACCCGCCACGATTTCCAGATGGTCGAGCAGGTATTCCTCCAGTTCGGAATGGTCGGCGAACAGCCTGTCCAGCAGGGCATCGGCCATGGCGCGCGGCGTGTCGCCGGCGATGTGTTGGGCCTTAACCGCCTTGGGCTTGGGACCGAAGACCCGGGCCACCACGGTGGGCGAGCCCTTGAGGCCAACCTTGCTCACGTCCTCGATGCCGGCAAGATGGCGGTCCCAGTGCGGCACCTCGTAGCGGGCCGCGCGGAACATGCCCGCCATGTCGGCGAAGCGCATTTCGTTGGCGCCTTCGAGCAGGGTGATGACGCAGGGCAGCCTCGACTCCAGCACTTGCACGCCGCCTTCGGACCGACGCTCGACGACGATACGCTTCTCGCCGGCATCCAGATCGCGCAGCTTGGATACGTAGGTCAGCAGTTGCCAGCCCAGGCGGATGGCGATGCCGGGACCGACCTGGGCCGTGTCGCCGTCGATGGTCTGCTTGCCGGTGAAGACGATATCGACGGAATGCTGCTTGTCGAGCTGGCGTATTGCCGAGGCCAGCACATAGGTGGTCGCGAGCGTGTCCGCGCCGGCGAAAACCTTGTCCGTCACCAGAATGGTTTCGTCGGCGCCGTAGGACAGACATTTTTTGAGGGCGTCGTCGGCCTTGAGCGGGCCCATGGAGAGAACGGTCAGCCGGGCGCCGGTGCGGTCCTTGATGCGTAGGGCTTCTTCGAGAGCGAACAGGTCGAAGGGATTGACGATGGCGGGCACGCCCTGGCGCATGATGGTGTAGGTGACCGGGTGAACCCGGATCTGCGCGCTGTCGGGCACCTGTTTGACGCAAACAACAATGTGCATGGTGGGGAAAGTCGAAAAAAAGCCTGCAAGGGCGATATTTGATCAATGGCTAATGTACTCCTACTTGCTGCTTTGCTCAAATCCACCTGACTAACGGGTACTGGGTATCGCGAATATCCGGTGTCGCTTGCTTCGGTGACGGCGCCGAAATCGCCACGGCTACCGATCTAACCAGATACTTGTCCGGGGCGATCTGGGCAGAAGAACTGGCGAACGCGATTCCTTGTCATCTGCTGCGACTTCGGGTTTAAGAACGCCATGCTTCCGTTAGCGGGCCTGTTTCAAATCACGACAAGGCGGCCTGGACGGGGATAAGTATGACTGACACGTCCAAAGAAGCCGGCGTCATCATGGCGCTGCATGAGCGGTTCGAGAAGCAGAGATTGCCGAGACTACTGCTACTCAAGGAAAAGGTTGACGAGGAGAGGTGCTTGATGATCAGGAGATCGAATTCCTGGAACAAGTCATCGGCGATGCCATGCGCAGCAAACCGCTGCTGGACCGGCATCCGGACTAGACAGCTTTTGCGCCTACGTCATCCATCTCTACGAGGAGATCACCGCTAAGGCGCTCAAGAACGAAGAGAGACGCTAGCTTCCCAGCTACTACAGACGCCCGGCGACGGTGTACGCCTTCCGCATGTACTTCTGCTACTTAACCTAAGGACCTACGGTGGTAGCGCCATGACTCAGGGCCTTCCAGGGATCTCCCATGCGAGCGCCGAGAACGAGCGCCTGCTGGTTGAACTGTGCACGATTCCCGCAGCCGAGGCGCTCAAACACTCTGGGCACGACTCCGCGTGGCCTGAGCGCCGAGGAAGCGCAACGGCGGCTGGACCAGTATGGTCCGCAAGCTGAATCGGCCCGTGCAGCACCCACCTCGGGTTCTGGGCCTGAACTCTTCCACCGGTGTCGAAGCCCCCTGGTCGTTCAACTGCTCATCATCGCGGCGGTCTCCGGGGTCATCGGGGAATTCAAATCCACCGCCATTGTCAGCGCCATGGTCGTGCTCAGCGTCGGGCTCTCCTTCATCCTGGATTGCCGATCGGGCCGGGGTGATTGAGTCTCTGGGGAAGCGGGTGCAATCGCGGACCTTGGTCCTGAGGGACGGGCAGGAACACGAGATCAAGATTTCGGAAGTCCTCACCCCGGAGACATCGTCATTCTCCACGCCGGCTCCATCATCCCGGCAGACCTCCGGCTGCTCGCGGTGAAGGATTTCTTCGTCAGCCAGTCGGCCCTGTTGGGTGAGTCCATGGCGGTCGAGAAGACGGCCGAGATCCACCGGCTCTCCGGGGCAGGTCGCAGCCCAGAACTCACCAACGCCTGCTTCCTCGGGACTACCGTCACCAGCGGCACGGCGCGGGGCATCGTGGTGAACAGCGGAACCCGGACCCTGTTCGGAGCCATTGCGCGAGCGTCTGGCCGAGCGCCGGGAGGAGAACGAGTTTCTCGACCGGGCGTGGCTCGTTCACCTGGCTGATGATCCGGTTCATGGTGGTGATGGTCGCCGCGGTGTTCTTCATCGTCGGGATGACCAAGGGCAACTGGGTGGAAGCGCTTCTCTTCGGCCTGTCCATTGCCGTCGGTCTCACCCCCGAGATGCTGCCGATGATCGTCACGGTGAACCTGGCCAAGGGCGCGCTGACCATGGCGAAGAAGAAGGTCATCGTCAAACGGCTCCCCTCGATCCAGAACCTGGTGCGTCATCGATATCCTCTGCACGGACAAGACCGGGCACCCTGACCCAGGACCAGGTCGTGCTGGAACAGCACGTCGACATCACCGGGCACGCGAGCGAGGATGTCCTGCAACTACGCCTACCTGAACAGCTACTACCAGACCGGCCTGCGCAACCTGCATCGACCGGGCCGTGCTCGCGCATGCCGACCTCGACGTCGAACGGAACTGCCGGCTGGTGGACGAGCTGCCCGTTCGACTTCCAGCGCCGCCGCATGTCGGTCGTGGTCGACTACGAGGGCGACCATGTGCTGATCTGCAAGGGCGCGGTGGAGGAGATCTACGCCTGCTGCAGCCACTATCAGGTCGGCGACGAGGTCTACTCCGCTGATCGACATGATCCGCGACGACCTCTTCGAGGAGGTCGAGCAGCCTCAACAGCGACGGCTTCCGCGTGCTCGGCATCGCCTACCGGGAATTCCCACGCGAGCAAGACAGTCTTCACGATCGCCGACGAGAGCCGACTGGTCCTGCTCGGGTATATCGCCTTCTTCGATCCGCCCAAGGACTCGGCCGCGCAAGGCGCTCGAGGCTCCTGCACAGACGCCGGCGTCGCGGGTCAAGGTCCTGACCGGCGACAACGGCCTGGTCACGCAGAAAGGTCTGTCAGCGACGTCGGGCTCGACAGTGGAGCGGGTGGTCACCGGCGCCGAGCTGGCGCAGCTCTGCGGCCGGAGGAGTTCGCCCAGGCCGTCCAGGAGGCCGATGTCTTCGTCAAGCTTGTCGCCGGCGCAGAAGGAACAGATCGTCCGCGCACTGCAGCAAGAGCGGCCACGTCGTGGGCTTCATGGGCGACGGCATCAACGACGCGCCCGCGCTCAAGGCGGCCGACGTGGGCATCTCCGTGGATTCCGCGGTCGACGTCGCCAAGGAGGCCGCGGACATCGTCCTGCTGGAGAAGAGCCTGCTCGTGCTCGAGGACGGCATCCTCGAGGGCCCGGAAGGTCTTCGGGAACATATCGTCAAGTACGTCAAAATGGGCGCGAGTTCGAATTTCGGTAACATGTTCAGCGTCGTCGGAGGCGCGTGGGAGATGCTGCCCTTCCTGCCCATGGCGCCGATGCTCCAGGTGCTGGTCCAACAACCTGCTCTACGACGTGTCCCAGGTCGGGATACCCACTGGACAATGTGGACGACGAGGTGATCTCACGACCCCGCGCCGGTGGAACATCCGCAGCCTCCCGCGCAATTTCATGTTCGCCGTCGGTCCGATCAGTTCGGATCTTCGACTACGCGACATTCTTTCTGATGCTGTATCTTCTTCGGGTGCATTGCCTTCAGTGCCGACGCCGGAACACGCGCCGGATCGGAAGGTCGTATTCTCGAGAAGCTTTTCCACACCGGGTGGTTCGTCGAATCGCTGCTGACCCAGACCCTGATCGTTCACATCATCCGGACCAACCGGATCCCGTTCTTCGGAAGCCGGGCGTCTCTGGCACATGACGCTGACCACCTCTGACCGTCATGGGCGTCGGCGCCTGGCTGCCCTACTCGCCCTTTGCCGGCGCGCTCGGCATGGTGGCGCTCCCTCCGGTCTACTGGGCCTGGA
>CAVYZN010000013.1:0-14570 GCA_963773065.1 uncultured Gammaproteobacteria bacterium | reverse complement strand
ATCTCGCGCGCTTGACAGCCCAGCGGCCCCCCTGTACTTTTCTTGTCGACGGAAAAGGGCGTTTAAAAGTCCTATTCTCTGCTAGTTGACATTTGCCATAAAATTATGATTTACCTTGACACAAGCGACGACGCCATGCTGCCGGGGTACTGGAGGCATGATGCCGTACCTCACAACGGAATGGGGCATCCGTAAGCGCGTACAAGTTCGGCGCGAAAGTGAATCGGTTATAGAGACGGCGCGCGCAGGTGGCGAGTTGATCGGGGCGCACCGGCGAGGTGATCTTCACGTCGTGCGCAACGGAGAGAACAACGCCGCGATTCACGCCGCGCTAAGGCGAATCCAACAAGCGGCACATCGTCACGTCGGGGTCGAACATTCCTCGGTGCTGAACTATGCATGGCGCTGGAAAAGGAGGGCTATCGCTCACCTACCTGCCCGTGACCGTGACGGCTTGCTGAAACTGGCCACCTCGAAAACACCATCGGGATGAGACTTCCGTGTCTCGCTGATGTGGGCAACAATGAGACGGGTGTGTTGTTTCCCTAAGGAAATTCTGAATTTGCCGTCACGCGGAGTCTGTATCACTGCACGGTGCAGCGGCGGGAAAATCGAGATGATGTCGAATTCCGTGATTACCTGTCGCTACGGCACAATTCATGCCCAGGATGGCGCTTACTCCGCCGTAAAGCCATTTGCGTATTCCAGACCAACCCTGCCACTGATTCCATAGCAAAGCTGCCACCCATTCCACGGCAAGGCTGCCATCTATTCCATGGCAAGGCTGCCACCCTGGACAGGGGAAGTTAGCGATCCTGGCGCGGGATAACCACAACGGTATGCTGCCCCGTTTTCAACGGTTGAGGACGGGGCAGATGCCAGCACAGAGGTTATCCATGCGTAAGATTAAAGATGTCTTGAGATTGAAGTTCGATAGCGGGTTGAGTAACCGGCAGATCGCCCGCAGCAACGGGATTGGCCGGCCCACCGTGAAGGAGTATCTACGGCGGTTTGAGGACGCTGGGCTTTGCTGGCCCGCCGCCGATGAGCTGGACGATGCCACCCTGGATCGTCAGCTTTTTCCACCGCCGCCATCGCTACCGCCATCGCAACGCGTCGTTCCGGATTGGACCCACATCAGAGAGGAGCTGCGGCGCAAGGGCGTGACCCTCTTCCTGCTGTGGCAGGAGTACAAGGCCGCCCATCCCGAGGGCTTTCAGTACAGCTGGTTCTGCGGCCAGTACCGCGCCTGGGAAGAGAAGCTCGATGTGGTCATGCGCCAGCCACACCGCGCCGGGGAGAAGCTGTTCGTGGACTATGCCGGGCAAACGGTCGAGATCGTGGACCGGGCCAGCGGTGAGGTGAAGGCGGCACAGATCTTCGTCGCCGTGCTGGGGGCCTCCAACTACACCTACGCCGAGGCCACCTGGAGCCAGCAGTTGCCGGACTGGATCGGCTCCCATGTGCGGGCCTTCCAGTTCTTTGGCGGGGTCAGTGAAGTGGTCGTCCCCGATAACCTGCGCAGTGGCGTCACCAAGGCCCATCGCTACGAGCCGGACCTCAATCCCACCTACCAGGACCTGGCCAGCCACTACGGCGTGGCGGTGCTGCCGGCCCGCGTGCGCCGCCCCCGCGACAAGGCCAAGGCCGAGGTCGGCGTGCAGGTGGTCGAGCGCTGGATCCTGGCGGCGCTGCGCCACCGCACCTTCTTCTCACTGGCCGAACTCAACCAGGCGATCCGCGAGCTGCTGGAGCGGCTCAACCGCCGCCCCTTCAAGAAGCTGCCCGGTTCCCGTCAGTCGCTGTTCGAGCAGCTCGACCGACCGGCACTGCGCCCGCTGCCGGGCGAACCCTATGTGTTCGCCGAGTGGAAGAAGGCCCGCGTACACATCGACTATCACCTCGAGGTCGAGGGTCACTACTACTCCGTGCCCTATCAGCTGGTGAAGCGTCGAGCTGGAGGTGCGTATCAGCGCCAACACGATCGAGTGCTTCCACCAGGGGCAACGGGTGGCCAGCCACATCCGCTCTGCGCTCACGGGTCGCCACACCACCGTGCCCGAGCACATGCCCAAGGCCCATCGCGAGTACGCCCAGTGGACACCCCAGCGGCTCATCCGCTGGGCCGAACATACCGGGCCGGCCACCGCCGGGGTGATCCAGGACATCCTCGAGCGCCGCGCCCATCCCCAGCAGGGCTTTCGCTCCTGTCTGGGCATCATGCGCCTGGGCAAGGGCTTTGGTGAGCAGCGCCTGGAGGCGGCCTGTCGCCGGGCACTGCTGCTGGGCGCCTGCAGCTACAAGAGCATCGAGTCCATCCTGCGTCAGGGGCTCGAATGCCAGCCACTGCCCGCACAGCAGGAACTCACCCTCTGCCTCGAGCACGACAACATCCGTGGCTCGGACTACTACCACTGACCTGACACAGGAGATCCCACTATGTTGCACCACCCCACGCTGGAAAAGCTTCAGACCCTGCGCCTCGACGGCATGCACAAGGCGCTCACCGAACAGCAGCGCCTGCCTGACATCGAGGCACTGTCCTTCGAGGAACGCCTCGGCTTACTCATCGACCGGGAGATGAGCTCGCGGGAGGACCGGCGCCTGCAGACCCGCCTGCGCAAGGCCAGGCTCAAACACAGCGCCTGCCTCGAGGATATCGACTACCGCTCACCCCGTGGCTTGGACAAGGCGTTGCTGCGGCAACTGAGCACCTGCCAATGGGTACGCGAGGGGCTCAACCTCATCATCAACGGCCCCACCGGCGTGGGCAAGACCTGGATCGCCTGCGCGCTCGCCCACAAGGCCTGCCGGGAGGGCTACACCGCCCAGTATCTGCGCCTGCCCAGGTTGTTCGAGGAACTGGGCCTGGCTCATGGCGACGGGCGCTTCCCCACGCTCATGAGCAGCTTCGCCAAGACCGACCTCATCATCCTGGATGACTGGGGGCTGGCCAAGTTCAGCGCCGAACAACGCCGGGATCTGCTGGAACTGCTCGACGACCGTCATGGCTCCCGCTCCACCCTTGTCACCAGCCAATTGCCCGTCGATCACTGGCATGAGGTCATCGGCGATCCAACGTTGGCTGACGCCATCCTCGATCGCCTCGTACACAATGCCTACCGCATCAACCTGAAGGGGGAGTCGATGCGAAAACGCCAGGCGAAGTTGACAAGAACCGACCTCCCTGAGTAACAATGCCACATCCCGCGTCGCTTCGCTCCGACAGGCGGCCGCCTGGTGCTGGATTGAGTGGCAGGCTTCACGTGGTCCGGGTGGCAGCTTTCACGTGGAATGGGTGGCAGGATTCAGTGGAATGCGCAGCCGTCTCAATCACTTAGTCTCCAGGCGAATCATCCGAACGCCCTGAGCAGAAGAAAAAAAAAAAAAAAATTTTTTTTTTTTTTTTTTTTTTTTTTTTTTTTTTTTTTTTTTTTTTTTTTTTTTTTTTTTTTTTTTTTTTTTTTTTTTTTTTTTTTTTTTTTTTTTTTTTTTTTTTTTTTTTTTTTTTTTTTTTTTTTTTTTTTTTTTTTTCCCCCCCCCCCCCCCCCCCCCCCCCCCCCCCCCCCCCCCCCCCCCCCCCCCCCCCCCCCCCCCCCCCCCCCCCCCCCCCCCCCCCCCTTTTTTTTTTTTTTTTTTTGGGGGGAAAAACAATCTTTATGCCAAATGGGTGGAGAATTTGATGGCGATGCCTGTTTTCGCTGAATTAATTATTCAACCTTATCTTTTTTACGGCTGCCACCCCTCCGCCCCTTTTTTCTTTCACGTTTAAAATTTTTGAAACCTACGCGCAACAATTCCTTAACGTGAATCATTATCGGTCTTCGAACTTGTGATGCTTACGATGCCAGGGAGGGATTTGTGGATCAGGCAAAAAATGAATATTCGTGGGACGCAACATCTCGCGTCCGGCCATTTTTTTGAGCAAGTAAGCGTCCTCACCTACTTCCTCGAAACGGTGTTCGGCAACGATTACGCGCAAATCGTTTGTGATCGACCAGAAGCCGCGGGCAAACAGCCAGTGTGCAGTCTTTGACAGTGCGATTCCATTTGTTGGGTGGTTGCTGCCGCCTTTCTTGAATTGGTGGATGTGCGCCGCGTCAAGCGACGTTGTTCCGTTGGTCGCAATCATCCGATAGCGCGTCAACGCGCAGGTATAGTCGTAAGCTGGGAGGACACGAAAGAAAACTTGGCATCGCGTTTTGTCCCGGTCGTTTCGGACGGTAGAAAACGAGTCGCATCTGCTGCAACGATGTCTTCTAGCGGCACTTCAAGTCCGACAAGGCTATAGAGTTCGGCCCGTTCGTGCGCTTCAAAGTATTTCGCAATTAGCGTTCGGCGCGCTAATGTACGGAATTCCTCGCTCTTCAGGCACGCAAGGTATGAGACATCCAATTGGCCCAACACAGCGCGGTTTCTGTCTTCTGCCCGTCTCCCGTCAGCTTCAAGCGGTTTCCATACTCCTTCAGTCCGCAAATAAAAGAACGGGAGTCTGATGTCGTCCAGGCTTGGAACGTCTGCGGTCGGCAACGATCCTCCAGTAAGAACTGAACCGAAGTGTCAAGATCACCATCTCGATAGAGAATCGCTCATTCCATCTTTCCCGACTCGGCCAAATCACAGATAACAAGAAGAAGCAGTGGTTTGTGGGGCGCAATTCCACTTGCCGTGTCGTAATTCAGATCACTTAGCACGTTGAGCCATCGCGTGCATTCGGAAAATGCTGAGATGACAGCACCAGTTGGCATCCAGTCAACCACAACAATCGGTTCGCCGCGATTCAAGGCACCGCGCGCTGTTTTCGCCTACAACGGCAAGATAAAGTGCCCGCAGCACATGGGTTTTCCCCGCCCCGTTCTTTCCGCCAACCAGAATGCCGCAACGGCCAGCGAGGCTGCCGAAATTAAATATGTGCTCGCCGTAGAACGGACCGAAATTTTCTAGTGTCAAGCGAATCGATATAAACTTCTGGCATTTCAGCTCCTCGCCCCCGCTCCTGGGCTTCCAAGGTCATCCTTGAGGATATTGAGCAAGTCGTCGGGAAGGCCGTGGGCGCGGTGGCTTTCGCTGTATTCCTCCACCTTGGCGAGCATGCGGCGGAGTGTATCCGCGTCGATGGCCTTTTCGCGGGCGACTTCCTCCTCCAGTTCACGCAGGCGGTTCAGTTCTTTCAGGTCGGCACTCATGATGACACCTCGTTGTTTGTTGACGATGCGGGCTACGCCCGGCCATCGTCGGGGTCGCGTGCTGCTTTCCACGTCTGTTGAATCAGAAGGAATTCTTCCGGGCTGATGACTTCGTCAGGCCGATTTCTTCCTGCAAGGCGAGCAGGCGTCTTAGGAGTTCACGCCGGGCTTCGATGGGAGCGGGCCGGGGCCGTCGTTGCCGTTCATGCGGCGGCTGTCGCGCCAGCCGTTAGCGGGGTCACGGAATTAGAGGAGTGTTTCGCGGAATTCGATCAGCTGCTCCATGCGTTCATCCCCGGCTGGCGAGCAGGCCTTCGCTGGCCTTGTCGCGCTCAACGACGGTGCAGGTCCAGCAGCCGAAGCGGGAGTTGCCGCAACTGGGGGTGCTGGTGTCAATCTGGATGGGGCATTCGCCGTTGGAGGCGCTGGCGTAAAGCTTGTAGAGCGGGCGGTTGTCGCCGCCCCACGGATTGGGTTTCTGGAGCAGGTAGGCCCAGACTTCTTCGGTAGTGAGGAATTCAATCGGATTGGATACCCAGACGCGGGGCAGATCGGGTGACGGCTCAGGCCGTTGCGCTTTTCGCGGCCGGCCATGGTTTGTGCGCGGGTCGAACTTTCCGCCCGGCGCGCGCCCAGGTGCAGGATCGCCTCGCCCAGTGGCCAAGGCGCTGTTGGACGAAGATAGTGACGGGATCGATCTTCAGGCGCTGCGTGCACCAGCGGAAGGTGCGGTTGGGCGGCGGGTAGCCGCGACCGATGATGTTGACCCAGAAAGATTGCTCGGGCGGCGGTTTGAGGAGATTGACTTCGATGTTGAGGTCTGTTCTGCTGGGAGAAGCGCTGCATGCGCGCCAGGGTGCCCTCGACCATTTCAACGATGGCCGGGATTTCAACACGGGTGTCGGTGCAGAGGACGGCGACCGGCTTTTTGCGCTGGTCATCGGGGATACAGCGACGGCCTCAACGATGAGCGAGGCGAGCATCGTGCTGTCCTTGCCACCGCTGAAGCCGACGAGCCATGGCCGGTGTCTTCCAGGTAGAGCTGACGCAGGGAATCTCTTGATGTCCTGATATGGGATCGCTGTCATTTCGGGGAGTATACTCAATCTTGAGTGCTCTGTAGTGTTTGTTCGATAAAATTCTGCACTAACTCTTCCCTGCAACTTGATTCCCCGCGTCGAACACATCAGCACCAATGCGGCGCCATGGATCATGGTAGAAGGCAACGACAAAGCCTATGCGCGTATCAAGGTGATCACCACGCTGTGCGAGACCGGCTGGAAGGGGTGCTGAAGGACGACAAGGTCGTCAAATAGACACGGCTATGTCAGGGGAGGCCGGTTTTCTGTAGATGCCAAGAACGCCAGGATAACTTTAACGCCGTACCTGCCTTTAATTACGGTCTATTGCTGTGCCGACTGGATATCAGCGTTTATTTCGCTATGCTTACCTGCTAATCTTGAATGCACATCACGGAGAAATTACATGGCACTCGCTGACAAAATCTACGAAGCCGTCAAACCCCCTGCCGGATGCGTTGGCGCGCGAGGTTCTGGATTTTATCGAATTCCTGCGCAGCCGCCGCGAGCAGGCCCCGTATGACAATCTCTCCGCCGCGCAGATGGCCAGCATGAACCAGACTTGGGATAATCCCGACGACGAGACCTGGAACGATGCCGCATCCAGGTGACATCCTGCTCATTCCATTTCCCTACACGGACCTTACCACCAGCAAGCGTCGTCCCGTTTTGGTGCTGAGACACGCCGATTCCTTCGGCGACTTTCTCGCCGCCGCGATTACCTCCCAGCCAGGTCACGAAGATGCTCTCCCGCTCTATCAGGGCGATTTTCAAGAAGGTATCCTTCCCAAGCCAAGCTATCTTCGAACCACGAAGCTTTACACGCTGAATAGGCGTATTGCGGCATCCCACTTTGGCAGGCTGACGCCAAGTGCTTTCCAGCAAGCTCAAGTCACGATCTGCGCCGCGTTGGGTTGTGAATAGGACGGAAAATAAATCTGTCACATTATTCTCGAGAAAGCGGCCCCGATTTCGAAAGGCACGGCTGTGGGTACCGGCATCGCAATCGGCGCCGTGGTGGGCACTGTAATTTATGCCGTGACGAGGGACTCTCATCACGGAGGAAACGGAGGATCAGGCTCGGGACAGAACACTGCGGTGCCCGGTACGGTTAGAGGGCTAGGATAAGGGCAGGTGAGGTGATTTAATAGGATAATTGCTCGATTTTATATTCCCTCATCCTGACCTTCTACCCGTACAAGGTAACGTCAAGTACCGGAGGGAGAAGGGATTCTTCACCTTCTATGACAACAGAATATTCATGTCCTGCAACCCAAGAACATCGTAATCAGCTTTTCATGACTTTATTGAGTTTCAATATAACTTAACGGGACAGTTGTGTAAGCCGCCAGGAACACCGGGATTTCGTTAACGCCGTACTGCCTTGTCCCTCCGGGGAGGGCGAAGGAGAGGGAGAGGCGTGCCCGAATGATGTTTTCTCGTCGAACGTGATGCGGATTGTGCTCCTGACCTCCTCGTGGGGTCGCGATCGACGGCAGTGGATCCGGCGCGGTGGGGCGCGACAGCAGCCCTCCGGGCGCTCATGTGTCACTATTATCCTCCTGCCTCACAAGGGTTGAAGTTTCGGTAGCCCCACTCATTAAGGATCGCAGAGCTCGTCTCCTTGGTTATAGCTCGATCCACGATTGATGATCGGCGCAATGATAGAGACTGGGTATGACAACAATCCGGGCCAATCTTGATTCTATCCTGCAAGAGTTTTCGACCGCTTTGCGCATGCGCTACGGCGACCGCTAACGCGGCCTTTTGATTTACGGCTCCGAAGCGCGAGGCGAGGCGCGACCCGACTCGGACGTGGATCTTTTGCTGATTCTGCGCGACGTAATCCGCCCGTCGCGCGAAATCGATCGTATCGCCGATATCATCGCGGATTTCAACCTCCGCTACGGTGTCCTGCTTTCGGTCTTGCCGGTCGATGAAAACACTCTCAAGACCGTCGAAGGACCGTTCTGGCGCAACGTCCGCCGTGAAGGGATAGCGGCTTTGACCGATAAAGCGGCGCTTTTCAAGAAAGCGAGGAGATACCTGGCATCAGCCCGTTTGCTTCCGATGCCGCCGATTACAACTCGCATGGCAGAGACGGCCTCTCACCTGGTCGATCACGTCATTTCCCGGGTACCGGTCGGTTCGCCAATGGGTGCCCACAGGCCCAGCCGTACGTTTCTTGTCGAGGAAAAAGGGCTTTAAGAGTTCTATTCATCGGACCTTGGTTTCCTTGCTACAGTAACGTCCATAAATTGGCCTCGATTACGACAGAATGTCTATGCCACCCAGAGCGATCAGCCTCCGGACACGTGGCAGATAGTTCAACTGATCCGCTCCAGTGACACCAACACGCTCCAGCGTGCCGGAGACTGTCTGGCCACCCTCGATGTTTCTGAAGATCTGCAGGTCGATCTCGGACAGGGTGAATTCCTTCTCGCCTCCGATATACGCTTGGATCATTTCCTTCCAGTACAGACGGGTGTAATGGCGGCTGATCCGTTCCAGACGGGGCGACACTTCAATTCTCGATCGCAAAAGCTGCTCATCCGGGGTGGTCCGCACGAGCCCGAGACTTTCTTCTCGCGCTGTAGCGGAGTACCGGGATCCTCCCCGATCGGATGGAGCCGCATGGCGTTGAACTTCAGATACCGCAGCATGGTGTTGGCCGGGTTAATGCGCTGGTGCCAGATCGCGGAGCCTCGAAACATGACGAGGTCACCCGGCTGGATATCGAGCTTTACGGGTTCGATATCCTTCGATATGTTCTCGGGCCGTTCATTTTCGTCAAGGCTACTGCGGACAACGCCGTGGTGTTGTAAGGGTTGGCCGCCACATGATGATTGGGGTACAAGACCATATACGAGCCATTTGGAACCGCCAGCGGTATTCCCACGGCGACCTCCGAGGCAACGCGATCCTTGTGGGCGTAGGATTCGCAGCGGCGGTACGGGCGTATGCCTTGATGTGGCGCTCACAGAGCGTCATACGTTCTTCCGAAAGCCCGGCAACCCTGGCAACAGCCTGTTTCACACCGTCCGGAAAGTCTGAATCCCGTGGAAAGGAAAACAAGAACTGCTGCTTCTTTCCCTTGAACTCCCATTCCTTCAACGATCTTTGCGCTTCGATCAGTTCGTGGGCCTGATCTCTGGCATAGGCCAGAAATTACGGGTTCATGCCATTCGGAATGTTGACAAAACCCTTCGCTTGATACTCGTTGGAATAATGCTCCGGCGAAAAATCGAATATTTTCATGTCTGGCTGCTGATCGTACTTGCAATGGCTGAAGAAGTGGTGTTACTCAAGCGCGGTTCCCACCCCCCCGGCATTTCGCACGATTGTGATCAGAGGGTCGTTCGTGATCGACGGCCGCTACTCTTTGCCTTAACCGATTGTTCGCACAACCGTTATGCCAGTGTATGCAGCCTTTTTCTATCCCCTCGGGGAGGAATTCGGGGTAGAGCTTGCCGGCCTGAGCCTTGAGGTTGCTGACAACATCGCGCAGGTCCACGCGGCCCGCGAACTGCGCCAGACACAGCCTGATGAACTGTGACGAGCGGGTCATTTTGCGCAGTTTCTGGTCCTGATGGTGCGCCCGTACCACGGACCAGAATTCCGGGACCAGTTTGAGTATTTGTTAGAACAAAGTATTATCATGGACCAAAGTCTAAATCTCATCCTGATTATAGTGTCTGCGAGTATAACCAACTCCTTAGAAATGTTGAGGGAAGTGAAACAGTCTCGGGTGCACTGGAGCGCGTCGATGTCTCTGGGAGGACAAGCTTAGGCTACTGGATCGTTTTTGCAAACTGGTCGCCCTGGGCGCCATAGATATCCCAGTTTGATGGAGGACTCGAATATGGTTATCAGCACCGTCAAAAAGCCCAAGTCCGCCGAGATGTATCCTGGTCCCGGCTTCCGCATCCGTGAAGTCATAGCGAGACCGAGTCCAGGCATTATAGAGCAGTTTAGATGCTTTGGATCGCCTGACATCTCAGACCTCATGAACAGGCTCTATACGATGTCGGCAGCGATACACAACCTGGTAAACGACGACGCCATCTGCGGACCCGCTTGTACCGTCAAGGTCTTTCCGGGTGACAACCTGATGGTGCACAAGGCTCTCGATGTCGCGCACCCGGGGGACATTGTAGTGGTAGATGCGGGGGCTACCCCGATGAACGGTGTAATGGGCGATCTCGTCGCCAACAAGGCCAGGCATCGCGGCATTCAGGCGTTTGTCATAGACGGACTGATACGTGACCTTCCGGGAATAAAGGAGACCGGGCTGCCGATCTATGCGCGAGGGGTATCACCATCGGTCCCTTGCACCGCGGACCCGGCGAGATCAACTACCCGATTTGCTGTGGCGGCATCGTCGTGAACCCCGGGGACATCATTATCGGCGATACCAACGGCCTGACCGTCGTGCGTCTGGACTTCGCCGAGGATATTCTAAGCGTGCCTTCGTACAGCGTGACTCGCTGGAGCGGTATGTCGCAGACGTCAAACGCGGTGTATTCTCCAACGAATGGGTAGACGATATATTGCAAGAGGCTGGTTGTATCCTTCAAGTGAAGTTTCGTCCCTGACGCGTTAGTGCAATCCGTTTAAAAGGGGGACGTCTCGATTAAGAGGCACCCACCCATTCCATGGGGAGCCTGTCCAAATATTCTGTGCATAAGGAGGCGGCAGATCCCCGGTGCCGCAGCAGCAACATGGTTACTCGGACAGACTCCCAGGATGACGGGACTAAAACAGAGTGATATCAATATGTATCAGAACATCGTTACCCGCTTGCTCCGCATGCAGAGGCTATACTTCAAGTTCAGGCATAGATATTACCCTAACAATCGGCAACTGCTGCAGAAGTTCGCCCGCGTGTACGAAAAGTACTATCGCTCCTACTGGGAGTCAGCCGCCTGCTCCGTCGGTGCACGGGGTGCGCGAACTGGGCGACCATATCCTGGAAATCAGCGATGGCAAACACAGTACCTATGTCTGTGGATACCATGTCATGCTGGATACCCATTTGAGTCTGCGGATTGTCGGGAACAAACACCTGACCTACAAGCTTCTGGCGGAAGCCGGCTATCAAGGGCCGCCTTATCTCGTGTACGACCTCGCCAGCATCCCCAGGGCGGCCGAGTTCATGGAACATCTCAATACCATGGTTGTCATCAAGCCGATGCAGGGAACAGGCGGGGAAACGGGATCACCGCCAACGTTCACAGCCGCCGTCAGCTCAGGCGCGCATCCGTATGGGCTTCAGGCTACGATAAAAACCTGCTTGTCGAACCGCCGATACCGGGCAATTCGTACCGGCTGCTCTATCTCGGCGGGCAATTTGTCGACGCGGTGCGGAGGGACCCTCCCCGTGTGACAGGCGATGGCAGGTGTACGCTTAGAACGCTGATTGCTGCGGAGAACCGTCGCAGGGCTGAAGGCGATACGGTGACCTCACTCTGCCATATCACGACGGATCTCGAGTGCAGAGTATCATCTTGGAAATGCCGGGATGCACCTGAATTATATCCCGGCTGCCGGCGAATCCGTTGTGGTGAAAACCGTCGTCAATCAGAACTCCTCCCGGGAGAACCACCGGGAACATCAGGGTTCATCCCTCGATCATAGAGCTGGGTGAACGCTTGGTATCCGCGCTTAACCTTGAGTTGGCAGGTGTCGACATCATCGCCCCGACGCTGGCGACGCCATTGCAGGACAGCGGGGGGGTCATCAACGAAATCAATACCACACCCGGACTCAATCATCACGATCTGGTCGCTGACCGGGCCGGGGCACCCGATTCGGTAAATTGGTACTGCAATACATATTTGCACGACAAGCGGACCGCCCCTCTGCTGGCCGGCTGTGCAAGAGTTGCAGCGGTGAGCAGTCATTTCCTTTCCTCTCCGCCCGTATTGCTGCTTGGGGGCGCTGCCAACAGCTTGTCGATTGTCCGCAGTCTCGGCAGGAAAGGCATCCCTGTGCGTGTGTCGTGTGATAAGAGTTGCCTGGCCCCACTGTCGCGCTTTTGCCAGGGTTAATTTCCTCTGCCGAAGAATAATTCACCACTTGAATACCGGGGCGAATACTGCTCGGCTCCGATCGCTCACCGCTTGAAGGACACGTGCTTTTCGCTTGCGGCGACGACGCTTTCAAGTCATGGCAAAGCATCGCCAGCAACTCGAAAGGCTATACCTGCTTGATGATTATGTGCCCGAACTCGTCCTGGACATGCTCGACAAGCAACGCACATTTGAATGGGCGCGTTCCCCGGGCTGCCAGACCCCCGGTTCTGGCAGCTTGACCATTTGGGTGATCTCGATGACCTGGAAAACGTGGTAATGTACCCAGTCATTATCAAGCCGGTTCATTCGCGCCTGTTTTAAACAATACTATCCGAACAGAAAGTACCTTAGCCCTGCGGATTTCAAGGAACTGCGACAGCAGGCGGCAACCCTGCTGGAGAAACGACTGCGCATAATGATCTGCGAACTCATTCCCGGCCCGGATAGCCAGTTAAGCCGTTATTACACCTATATCACGCATGACGGACAGGCACTCTTTCATTTCACCAAAAGAGTGCTGCGCAGGTATCCGGTTAACGAAGGCCCCGCTTCATACCACATGACCCAGTGGCTGCCCGATACGGCCGAGTTGGGGAAAAGATTTTTTTCAAGGGATGCGTTTCCGCGGGCTTGGGAACATCGAGTTCAAACGTGATCCCCGCGATGGCGAGCTGAAGGTGATAGAAAGCAATGTTCGCTTTACGCAAGCACACGAACTGCTGGTCCGCGCGGGCATGGATAGCGCAATGATTATCTATAACCATGTGACCGGTCTGCCCCAGCCTGATGTGAGTTCCTACGCGCAAAACGTGAAATTATTGTTTATAAGGGATGATATCCATGCTTTCCGGCAGTTGCACGCCCGCGGAGAGCTTGGCTGGTTTCAATGGCTGCGCAGCCTTGCTCACAGGCAGACATTTCCATACTTCAGCCTGTCGGATCCGTGGCCGGCGGTCAGGAATTTCTTGTCCCGGGTAGAGAGGAAGCGTAAAGGCTATGGAAGAGAATCATCGGCCGCTAGACGCACTTGCCATTGCACCCGGGTCACTGCGACGCTTTACGCGCGAGATTGCGCTCGCCTGCGGAGCGGACAAATCTGCAGGCAGACAGCCTGGCCGATGTGCTCGTCTGGTGCGACCAGGTGGGGCGGAGCACGCAAGGCGTCTGGCGGTTACCGCTCCTGGCCAGAAGGATCTCATTAGGGCTCATCAAATGCCCCTGTACCCCCAGATTCTACCGATGGGCAGCGGCACTGGATCTGCTGGACGGCGATGCGGGGCTTGGTCATCACATTGGTCGCTTGGCCATGAACAGGGCCGTGGGGATCGCGATGACTGAGGGCATGGGTGCGGTGGCGGTACGTAACAGTAATTTCTTCGGCGCCGCCGCCTATTACGTCCAGATCGCCGCCGAACGCAACATGATTGGAATAACGATGAGTAATTCGTTTCCGAAGGTGGCGGCGTTTGGTGGCATCAGGCCCGTGCTCGGAACCAACCCGCTTGCCTTTGCGGCGCCCCGACCCGATGGACGGACGTAATGATCGACATGACAATCTCCGCCATGGCCGGTTCCTCGGTCACGAAGATCGTGGAGCAGGGAAGTCAGGCAGGCTGTCGGAAAATGTTGCTATCGACGGGCAAGGCAATCCCCTTACCGTTCCGAGGGAGTGCGGGAAGGCCCGCTCCTGCCTTTCGGAGGGCCCAAAGGTTTCGGACTGGCACTAATGGTGGAAATACTCAGTGGTGTAATCACCGGGGCGGGTTTCAGCCACGGTGTCAAGTCGATGTACAAGAATTTTTCTGAAAGCGGCGACAACGGGCATTTCATGCTTGCCATCGACATCTCCCGTCTGATGCCGATTGCGGAATACCATGCGCGCGTTGAGCAACTGATTGCGTGGGTGAAGGCATCCGCCGACGGATCTACCGGCAGGGATGTATTAATCCCCGGCGAAGTACGCTGGGGTGCCTATAAGATCCCTGAAAAGCGGCATCACGCTTGATCACCAGACAAAATGTGCCCTTGCGCAGCTTGCGGACCAATATGGGATCGTTGTCCCTTGGTGAAGACTTTCTGGGCATGAACTAAACCAGCTCCTTCCTGCGGCCTGGTTTTCTTTTTAGATGTTTTTCAGTTATTACCTGGGAAAACACGGGTCCCTTGTTTCAATTCAATTGTTTTTTCCTGGCGTCGTGGCGGTTTGATTGATGTCAGCCGTAACGCCCTTC
>CAVYZN010000012.1:0-26221 GCA_963773065.1 uncultured Gammaproteobacteria bacterium | reverse complement strand
GACAGCCTGGAGAACGGGGCTGGGTATGCTTCCCTGCTAGGAGAGCCTGCTGAAACTGAGGCACTTCTGCAGTATATGGTCGGCCAGTCGAACCCTACCTTTTATGGCTTTCTCGTGGGCCAGCAGCATGCAGGCCCGGGAGCCAGCGCGTGCACAACCTCATGTCCTGATTGCCTGCGTGACTTTAGCAACCTGCCCTACCACAGTATCCTCGACTGGCGCCTTGGGCTAGATCTTGCGCGTTTGGCATTGGATCCCAACGCGCCAATCGACTTTTCAGTTGCATATTGGCAGGGTCTCGACGCTACGGCGGCTGGACCATACTTTGCTGCCTTGCCTGGCTGGCATCAAGTCACATACGGAGGATTGCAGGCAGGCCGCCGTGGTAGCCAGGCTGAGATAATCACCACCCCCTCTGGGACTGCGACCCAAACCGATTCGGTCCACAGTTGGCAGGTGCATACGCACAAGCATTGGCCGCAGGCTGCCAGCAGGTGCGGTTCAAATCAGTTTTCGAGGTCCTGCGTAGACCGTTCTGATCATGACATCATCCAGATCTCAGCCCGATTTGAAGGCGATTGCCGCCGTAAGCCCGAGCCTGACGGATCTGCCGGGCATAGACCCACTCCGAGCTGGCCTGTTAAAAGCTGACGGTGTCGATCCATTCGTTCTCGGTAACCCGAAGCCGTGTGGGCACCGCGTATTACGAGGTTCTCGCTGCCGCAGGAGTGGTCGCAGCCGACGGCGCTTGTGCGGTGGTTAAATAGATATACCCGCGCAGAAATAGGTGGAAGTTCTGCTAAACAAAGATCCGCCGCAATGGGTGCGAGTGCGTGTTGATGAAACAAGGTTGAATCGACAACATGGCGTGGCTATGGATGTTATCAACAACCGTTAAAGGATGATATGGGATTGCCACGACGTCTGTCTCTGTGGACGTGCGTTGTCATTAGTGAACTCGTAATAACGACAAATATGGGTTCCCCGTGATTGACGATATTCTAACTGGTTCACGACTTATTATGCAGGGACCGACGTTTGGCTATCTTACCACGAGTACTTGAGCAGTAATCATCCACCAACCATCTAGTCAATAAACATTCGGTCGACCCTAAAATTGAATACAAACGACCAATTTAATCAGTAAGTAATAAACCGTGTATGGACAGAGTAAGGGATATGAAGCGGATTTTTGCCGAACTTAGACCATGCGATTACCTACGAAGATCGCCACAGGCACCGCTGGCTGGCCCTGTTGGAATCGGGTGAGGCGAAGTCCATGAAGGAGATTGTCCGTACATGAAGGGGATCGACGACAGCTACGTGAGCCGCATGGTCAACCTGACCACGCTGGCACCCGATATCGTTGCCGCCATCCTGGACGAGACGCTGCCGCCGGAGGTGACGCTGTTCGACCTGGCGGCGGGGACGCCGCTGGTGTGGGAGGAGCAGTGGGGGAGGATAAGGGGGATTTATTATGACTCTCCATCCGACTCTGACCGAGAGAGGTCGCAACATGAAGTGAAAGCGATTTATCGAAGAACAGATCATCACTATCCTGAAGGCAGATGAAGCCGGCACCTGGGTGTCTGACCAGGCCCGAGAACGCTTTGTGACACCCTCAAAATCGAGGCCGAATCCGCCAAGTTGGGCTAGTGGCCAAGGCGCAGGCGGCGTAAATCCGGCGGGTGTGCGGTGAAGGATCGCGTTCTTACCTGGGGAGTTCTCGCCTTGTGCCTGAAAGGGCGACGGTGAGGGGCCAGCCAGGTAGTCTGACCGCCACAATCCCGATTCGGCGCGCTACAGGCCGTATTTCTTGATCTTGTACCACAGGGTGCGCTCGCTGACCCCGAGCAGGCGCGAGGCCGCGGCCTTGCTGTCGCCGCTGCGCTCCAGCGCCACCGTTATCAAGCGTCTCTCCAATGCGGAGACCCGGTCTTCCAGCACCAGCGATTCGGGTTCTCCGGCGCTGCTGATCGCCGGGGCGGAAAGCGGGGCGAGAGTAGCGGCGGTCATATCCGCCGGGACCAGTTGCAGATCAACCGTCGTGCCGCGGCACAGCACGCTGGCGCGTTCCATGAGATTTTCCAGTTCGCGGACGTTTCCCGGCCACGAATAGGCCATCAGACTCTGCGTCACCGCCTCGGTCAGGCGCGGCACCGGGCGACCCAGTTCGCTGCTGTATTTTTGCAGGAAATGCCCGGCGAGTAATTGAATGTCCTCGCGCCGCTCCCGCAAGGGTGGCACGTCAACGCGCACCACGTTCAACCTGAAAAACAGATCCTGGCGCATTGCGCCGTCATCCACTGCCAGCTGTGGATCGCGGTTGGTGGCCGCGACGATACGCAGATCGACCCTGATGGCACGCTGCGCGCCCAGCCGCTCCACCGTCTCTTCCTGCAACACCCTCAACAGCTTGGCCTGTAGACCCAGTGGCATTTCGGCGACCTCGTCGAGGAACATCGTTCCGCCGCTGGACAGCTCGAATTTGCCCATGCGGTCGCGATGGGCGCCGGTGAATGCGCCCTTCTGGTGGCCAAAAAGTTCGCTTTCCAGCAAGTCGGCGGGGATGGCCGCGCAGTTGATGGGCACGAACAGGCCACCGCGCCCCGAGGCCTGGTGAATGGCGCGTGCCACCAGTTCCTTGCCGGTGCCGGTTTCTCCAGCGATCAACACGCTGCTGCGCGCCGGCGCCACCTGCCGGATGAGATCGTAGAGTTCGCGCATCTTCGGACTGCGCCCGATGAACTCGCCCCATCCCCGCTCGACCTCATCGCGCAGGAAACGGTTCTCGCGCTGCATGGCCCCCGTGGCAAGCGCACGCGTCACCGCCAGTTCCACGGTATTTATCTCGAAGGGCCGGATAATGTAATCGGCGGCCCCCAGCTTCATGGCCTCCACCGCCGTTTCGATGGTGCCGAAGGCGGTCAGTACGATCACCGGAACCTCCTCGCCCCGCTCCCGCAAATTTCTCAGTAGCTGCATGCCATCCATGCGCGGCATGTTGAGGTCGGTCATCACCAGGTCGAAGGGCGCTTCATCGAAATAGGCCATGGCCTCCGCACCGTCGGCGGCCTGAACCACGTCGTGCCCCATGTTCTTCAGGGCCATCTCCAGCAAGCGGCGCATCTTCACTTCATCGTCGACCACCAGAATCCTGTGTGTTTCCATCAGTGCTCGTTACCCTCGTCGTAGCTGTCGAAGCGGATAGTGAAACAGGCACCGCCCCATGGACTTTCCGTCATCCGGATTTCACCATGGTGCACCTGCACGATCTGCTGCACGATGGTCAGGCCGAGGCCGATGCCGCCTTCGCGCCGCGTGAAGAACGGATCGAATACCCGCTGCCGCAGTTCGGCGGGGAGGCCGGGACCGTCGTCGGAGACGCTGACCACGATCGAACCCTGTTCGTTGCGCGTGGCGATGACGATGCGCCCCCCTGCTGGCACGAAGTGCAAGGCATTGATCACCAGGTTAAGGAAAACCTGGATCAGTTGCTCGCGATCGCACACCAGGATGGAATGCTGTGCCGTCAGTTCCCGTTGCAACTGCACGCCCTTGCCTACCGCCCGGGATGCCAGCAGGTCGAGCACATGACCGGCGACCGCATGAATATCATGAGGCTTGAAGTCCGGAGCCCGGGGACTGGCGCATTCCAGCAACATGCTCACCAGACGATTTAGACGATCGGTTTCGCTGATGATGAAGCCTGTCAGCTCGCGTTCCCTTTCACCCAGATCAGGCTGCCGTTCCAGCATCTGCGCGGAAGAACGCAGAATCCCCAACGGCGTACGCACCTCGTGGGCCATCACCGCCGCCATCTCGCCCACCACAGCCAGCTTTCCCGCGCGCACGATCTGCACACGCGAGCGTTCCAGCGCCCCGATCATATCGGTATACGCCCGGGTCAGCTCACCCACCTCGGACAGTGTCGCCGGCGTGTTCGCCGGTTTGATTTGTTCCCCTTTGCGATACCGGCGCGTTAACTCTGTTAATCCCATGATGGGTCGGGCGATCCTCGCCGCCAGGCGCGTCGAGAGCCATCCCGCCGCCAACAGGGTCAACAACAATAAAATCACCATGGCGATCAGCAAATGCCAGATCGGAGCGAAGGCAACCGTGGTGGGTACCACCATGAGCAGGTGCCAGCCGAAGCCAGGGAAATGTTGATATCCGCCCGACGCGGCGCCGCCCACCAGCAGCGCGGAGTATCCGAGCAGGTCACCGTCACGGATCTCGGGGTTCTTGCCGTGGCTGTGCGTGTACCAGCCCTTGAGGTCGAGTCCGTCGATCCCCTGCCGCTGGCGCAATGCAGCAGAGGCGGCGATGACTCTGCCCGCGGCATCGAGCAGCAAGGCTTCTCGCGCGCTGTTCATCACCGCATCATCCAGCAGATCCCATACCTCCTCCCAACCCATGACGGCATAGAAATAACCCAGCTCTCCCTTGCTAAACGCATCGGGTACCGTGGTGCGCATGGCCACCGTCGTCGCATCATCGACCTGCAGCGGCTCCAGCACGACGGGTTCGTCAAGACCGGCGCCTGGTATCTTCTGCCAGACACCCCCGGGAACCTTCCTGCGTCCGATCCACGCAGGATCGCTCGCCGCGACTACCTTGCCGTCCCTGTCCGTACACAACAGAAGGTGATAGACATGGCCGTGTCCCTTTTGCAAATCCGAAAGGAAGACCGATAAACGCTTGTCGACGTCATTCACCCGGATGTCCTGCATCACCTCCAGGCGACGCCAGATACGGATGTTTTCCATCCGCTCGAAAAAGAAGGCATCGATGCGTTGCATCACCGCGTTCGCGCCAAATTGCAGATTGTTGGCAATCTCCGCCTGCAGGGTCTGGCGGAACTGATAGAAAGACAACGCCCCCAGCAGAACAACGGCGCCGAAGACCAGCGCGAAAAAGGCCCGCAGCAGGGCTTTGTTAATCGTCACGGGCACTCTTGTCATTCGCCTTCCGTTTCCGCCTGCGGTCATTCTACGCAGTCAGTAGTCATCGCACACCAGGGCTATCTTATTTAACAAAAGCCTGCTATTTTTCGGGCGACTTCATCTGCGGCAATGGTCCGCAAATCAGTGACGGCTTACCTCGACTCCTTACATATAAGGTTCCCATGCATCGTTGCGCCTCGCCATTCTCCCCGACTCGGCGCAGGGTGGTCTAGTAATGTCCCTATCGAGACCCGGCGCCGGACTGGGATTCCTGCTGCTCATTGCCGGCTTTTCATCCGCCGCCGCCCCGGGCGAAAACACTATCTGGAACCCCGATCCCTATAGCCTGGGGCAAGGCCTGAACTTTCCGCAGCAAAACCTCGTCGTCGGCGGTTACCTGAGCCTTTACTACTCCAACCTGAAGAATAAGGACTGGAATTTCACGGCACGGGACATCAGCCTGTTCGTCAGTAAAACGCTCACGAAACGCTGGCAACTGTTCTCCGAAATAGAACTCGGCGATGCCATGCAG
Source organism: uncultured Gammaproteobacteria bacterium (assembly GCA_963773065.1). Taxonomy (GTDB): domain Bacteria; phylum Pseudomonadota; class Gammaproteobacteria; order UBA9214; family UBA9214; genus CAVQCA01. The sequence goes on along the minus strand of CAVYZN010000012.1, from coordinate 20,743 downwards.
TTGTCTCACGACGGCGTCACCGGCAGGCATACGGAGCTCGATCTGGAGCGGTTGTATGCCGACTACCGGGCGACAAATGCGATCAATTTACGCTTCGGCAAATACCTCACCCCGGTGGGACGCTGGAACGTAATCCATGCCGATCCGCTGATGTGGACTGCGGACCGACCGGTCACCACGACCGCGCCCTTTGCACGGCATGCGACCGGCGCGATGCTGTACGGTGACATCGCTGTCGGCGGGAACAGCCTGGATTACAGCCTGTACGCCGATGACAGCGGACCTCTGGACCCCACACAGAGAGATGAGCTCGCTTTCGAGGACGACACATCGGGCACCTCTCCCCACAATGCCTTCAAGCGGGCGGCGGGCGGCCGGGTTGCCTATCACTTCATGGACGATGCCGTTCAGGTCGGCGTCTCCTACGTGCGTTTCAAGCTGTCTGACTTGCAGGACACCCAGGAGCTGATTGGTGCAGATGCCCTGTGGACAGTCAAGCGCATGGAGTTCAGCGGGGAATGGGTTTACCGCAACAGCCTCGGCTCCACAGACCCGAATGAACACGGCGGTTTCGTTCAGGCAGTACTGCCTCTTCCCGGATACTTTTACCTTGTAGGACGGTATGAAAAATACCAGGCGCCCGCTATCTCGCCTACCGCCACCATCGACACCGTGGGGATCGCCTACCGTCCGCACAGGGCAGTGTCGGTTAAATTCGAATATCGCGACGGCCATCACAACGAGATCATGGCACCCAGCGGCTGGCTAGGCTCGCTGGCGATCCTTTTCTAGTGCCATGACAGGTCACACTCGCCACCTGACGAGATGCGCCATGGTCTTGCTGGCCCTGATGTGGTATGACCCGGCATCGGCAAGGGACGAGATCATCATCATTATCGTCGCCACGGATGCTCCTGATTTTTCCATCAATCGGGTTATGTTGCGCGATATCTATCTGAAAAAGATTTTCATGGATGATAACGGACGTCCTTTTGTCCCCGTCAATCTGCTCCCCGAAAATCCCCTGCGCCTGAGCCTGGCGGAAACTCTCTTCAACAAAAGCGCGCAACAGCTTCAGGACTACTGGAACCAGCGTTACTTCCAGGGTGTTGCGCCCCCCTATGTCCTCAGTTCACAAGAGGCGGTGGTGCAGTTCGTTGCAAAGACACCGGGAGCCATTGGCTATATCGCCGCGTGTCGTCTCGATGCACGGGTCAAGGAAGTGCTGGCGATTCCCGTAGCGCCCTCGCAACGCGAGGCGTTAGCGAAACTTTGCCTACCCGCCCGGGACGCCGGGCAGTCAAACTAGTGCAGAATTCCTCGTACAATTTTTGCGCACTGCAAACTTTTGTAACAGAGAATCGCTGCACCTCTTCCTAACTAATTCATAGTTATCAATGTAATAGAAAGTTGGCATGAAGCTGGCTACAGTCCTGGCAGCAGACCTTTCATGAGGCAGCAACTAAAAGGCGCCAGGATGAATATCACAGCCGAACTCGAACACAACCCCTGTATCGTCGCGGGCGTCCAGCCCCTGCTCACTGAATTGCGTGACCCCGTCAGGATCCACTGCCGCGGTCAGCACGACACAGGACGCAAACCGCTGGAATGCTTTATTCACCACACCTTCCAGCAAACCTACGGTGCGGAGTTGCGCGTGTTCTATCCGAACCTGACCGCCTTTACCACCGGCGGCCAGATCCGCGGTGTCGTCGGTTACCGCAACGGCATGGCGCAACCGCTGTTCTCCGAACAGTACCTGGACATGCCCGTGGAAAAGGTGATGACCACGCATCTCGATCAAACCGTCGAACGCCGTCACGTGGTGGAAGTGGGTAATCTGGCCCTCACCGGCATGGGCGAAGCGCGCTGGGTCATTGCGGCGATGACGGTGCTCCTGCAGGCCGCAGGCTACCGCTGGGTGTTGTTTACCGCCGTCAAACCCGTGTTCAACGCCTTCCAGCGTCTGGGACTGAGACCCGTTCAAATTGCCACCCCCGACCCCAAACGCCTGGCGGACGGCGGCAACAACTGGGGCAGCTATTATGAAGCCGGACCGATGGTATACGCCGGTAACATCGAAGCCGGGTACAAAAAGTTGAGCGCCCATATCTCGCAACGCCAGCCCAGACTCCATGCACTGATGCAGGAAGCGCAGCATCTGGGTGCAAGCAGCCGCCTGGACGAATCACCGGCCATCCGCGAGGCGGTTTAACTCATGCAAGCGATACTCGACCGCATTGCCTGGTTCGCCAGGAAACGCCCCCGTCACACTGCCCTTGCCGACGGCGGCATTTCCCTTAACTATCGTGAACTGAAACAGGAAATCGAGCGGATTGGCTCCACCCTGCAGTTGAAAAGGATCGGTCTTCTGCTCGCCAACGGATGCCCATGGGCGATCCTGGATCTGGCAGCGCACCACCGGGGTGCCGCGTGCATCCCCATGCCATCGTTTTTCTCCGACCGGCAGTTACAGCACTTGATCGTCGACGCCGGGCTGGAGTTGATCATAAGCGACCAACCGTCACGCGTGCTGAATCTTGCTCTTGCCCGTCTGGAGAAGGGAATCACAGTGGCAGGAAAAACGTTGGCCTGCTTCGTCATCACACAGACGGAAAGTGCTGCCTTGCCGCCGTCCACCGCCAAAATCACCTACACCTCGGGCACCACCGGACAGCCGAGGGGGGTATGCCTGACGGGCACGGCCATGGAGCGTGTCACCGCTTCGCTGGGTGCGGCCGTCGGCGCCTCCGGCCAGGATAAGGCTCTCACCCTGCTGCCGCTCTCCACCTTGCTGGCGAATATCGCAGGACTATACACACCGCTTTTCTGCGGAAGCACGGCCTGTGTGCCCGATCTCTCGGATTGCGGAATCCATGGTTCCACGGGGGTACGCGCCGATCAGCTCATTGCGACGCTGAATCATTACCAGCCGACAGTAACCGTTCTGGTTCCGCATTTATTGAAAATACTGGTCGAGGCTGCCACGCAGGGCGTGCGCATGCCGTCGTCGCTGCGTTTTATCGCGGTGGGCGGCGCGCCCGTCTCCCCGCTGCTGTTGAATCGGGCCCGCGCCCTGGGCCTCCCGGTCTACGAAGGTTACGGGCTCTCGGAAGCAGCGTCTGTGGTAAGCATGAATGTCCCCGGGCAGAACTGCATCGGGAGCGTCGGACGTCCGTTACCCCATACCAGGGTACGCATCGCTGCGGACGGCGAGATTGTGGTTGGCGGTAATCTCTTCAGCGGTTACCTCGGCCAGCCCTTCCGTTCCCTTGAAGAATGGGCGACAGGTGACATCGGTTTCCTCGACAGCGACGGTAATCTTCGTATCACCGGGCGCAAGAAAACCGCGTTCGCGACGGCGCATGGCCGCAAGCTCGCCCCCGAGTGGATCGAAAGCGAACTGACCGGAACGTCTGCCATCGCCCAGGCAGCGTTATTCGGCGAGGGACGCGACTGGAACATCGCCGTGGTCGTGCCCTGCGACGCGGCCGCGGGAGCACGGATCGGACCGGACATCGAGGCCCTGAATCAAACGTTGCCCGACTATGCGCGGGTAAAAGACTGGATCGTCGCCGTCGAACCCTTCTGCAGCCACAACGGTCTCGCCAACGGTGTCGGTGTACTTAACCGTCAGGCCATCGCCGCCAGGTATTCCAGACAGATTGAATGGCTGTACAAGGCAACGTAATAACATGCCATTCCATGACCGGCTCCTCGCCGCCACCGACACCGAGCGAGAGAAATTCCTGGCGATACCCATCCTGCAACGCGCACTGCATAGCGACATCACCAGGGAGGATTACATCACCTTTCTGGAACAGGCCTACCATCACGTCAAGCACACCGTACCATTGCTGATGGGTTGCGGCTGCCGGTTACCCGAGCACTACGCCTGGTTGCGCGAGGCCGTCGGCGAGTACATCGAGGAAGAAACGGGTCACGAGGAGTGGATTCTGGACGACATCACGGCCTGCGGCGGCGACCGTAATGCGGCCCGCGACGCAACGCCGTTCGCGGCCACCGAATTGATGGTGTCCTATGCCTACGACGTGATTCAGCGACGCAACCCCGTTGGCTTTTTCGGCATGGTCCTGGTGCTGGAAGGCACCAGCGCAGCTATCGCCTCCAGTGCGGCCGCGGTCATCAAGCAACACCTGAACCTGCCTGACAACGCCTTCAGCTATCTCGATTCCCACGGGGTTCTGGATCAGGGACACATCGAGTTTTTCCGGAACCTGATGAACCGCATCACTTGCGACGAAGATCAGAACACGGTGATCCACTGCGCGAACATGTTTTATCACCTGTATGGAAACATTTTCCGCTCCATATCCAAGTAAACCCAGACACTGGAGATGACACCTATGCAACGCATCCAACACGCGCTATCGATCCTGCTCCTGGTTCTGTTCTCCGCCACGGCGGCTGCCCAGGATACCGATCTGAACAACGGTATTGTCGAGATTCAGCATGCATGGGAGCATGTCCATTACCAGATCCCGGAGGACAAACAAGCGGCTGCCTATCTCCACGTGGAAGAAATGGTGGACGCGCTGATCACGCGCTATCCAGGGCATGCCGAGCCACTGGTATGGAAGGCTATCGTTCTCAGCACCCACGCGGGCGCAAAAGGCGGGTTGGGTGCTTTGAGCATGGTGCGAGAGGCCCGCGATCTCCTGGAACAGGCGGAAAAGATCGATCCCGACGCCCTGAACGGTTCCATCTATACCAGTCTCGGCAGCCTTTACTATCAGGTGCCTGGCTGGCCGATAAGTTATGGCGACGACAAAAAAGCCGAGATCTTCCTGAAGAAAGCCCTGGAGATCAACCCTGCTGGTATCGACCCGAATTATTTCTACGGCGACTTCCTGTACCGCAAGGGTCGCTATCCTGAGGCGCTGACTTACCTCGACAAAGCCATGCATGCTCCCGCCCGCCCCAATCGGCCGTTAGCCGACCAGGGACGTCGCGAAGAGATCCAGGCCATCATTGCCAAGATTCAAGACAAAACGTAAAAGGCACTGAAGGGCACGGTGAGTTAATCAAACACACCCTGACCCACGCGACGAATTGCAATTAAAAAGGAAACACGCATGAATCTTGAATCGCAACGTATCCTCGTCACCGGCGCAGGCGGTGGCATTGGCCGGGAATTGTGCGCGCAACTCGCGGCTCGCAAGGCCAGGTTGTGCCTGCTCGACAGAACTCACGAAAACGCCGAACGCATATTGCGTGAATTAAAAAGTTTCCCGACGGAAATATTGACGACACAAGCTGATCTCACGCGTGCCGAAGATCGCGAACGCGCCGTCAACATGATGATACAGGCATGGGGGGGCATCGACATCCTCATCAATCTTGCTGGCGTGATGGACTTCGTCCGTTTCGACGAGCAAGACCCGGGCATGATACAGCGCCTGCTCCAGGTAAACGTCGAGGCCCCCATGCAAATGACGCGTTCCGTACTACCACAAATGATCGAGCGGCGTCACGGGCGCATCGTCAACATAGGGTCGATGTTCGGTAGTATCGGTTTTCCCTGCTTCGCCGCTTACTCGGCCAGCAAATTTGCCCTGCGCGGCTTCTCCCAGGCGTTACGCCGCGAACTCACCGGCAGCGGCGTCGGCGTCACCTATGTCTCTCCGCGCGCTGTGAGAACACCGTTCAACCCGCCCGTGGTACACCGCATGGCAGAGCTCAAGCTGATACATATGGATGATCCGCAATGGGTGGTGAAAATGATCGTACTGGCCATTGAAAGGGATAGGGAAGAGGCCTATATCGGCTTCCCGGAAAGCCTGTTCGCGCGCCTCAATGCGATCCTGCCGGGAATCGTCAGTCGCACGATCATCAAGCAAGTGCCGACGCTTATTTCCTTCGCTAAACAAAGAGCCAGTTGATAATGATTCGGACATCATGGTGTGTACACAATTCGTTTAAGTCGGCGACGTTTGCTTCGCGAGCACAGTGGCGTCGTTGCATCCAGTCGGGGCCGTGCCATGACCTGCAACCGACTCGCGGTGTATTTTCCCACCGCTGTGCCGCAGCATTGACAGCATTGCTACTGCTCGGTCTGACCGCCTGCGGCGGTGGTGGGGGTGGTGGTGGGGGTGACAGTGAGAATGAAGCTGTAGGTGGCGGCACGGCTGCCAACACCCCGCCGATCTGCGCGATCAATTCCCCGGCAGGCGATATCACCATCAGGTCGGGTGACAGCATAACCTACACCGCGACAGTGAACGACCCTGACGCGGGCGACACGGTCAGCATCCACTGGACGTTCTCCGGCGGTACGCCAGCAGACGCCAGCGTCGAAGATCCCGTCAGGGTGTCCTATGCAAATGCTGGCGTATTCGTGACCACGCTGGAGGCGACCGACTCGGCGGGTGCGTCCTGTCCGCTACAAAGCCGGTTGATTACCGTGACCGGCGGTACCCCGTCGGCGCCTGGCGTTTCGATCAATTCCACCAGCCAGACCTCCAGCGGCAAAATCACCAGCGTGGTACCGCGGCAGCCGCAGGTTGCGAACACAAGCTACAGCGTGCTGGCGATCAATGACCTCGGCATGCACTGCGGGGATCTGGACACCCGTGTGGCGAGCATCCTGCCGCCGTTCCAGGTGCTGCTTGCCCAGGTGATCCAGAAGGGTTCCACCCCGACGCTCAACCCCTCGAACGTGAGTCTCTACTACTCGGCGGCCTATAACCCGACGGACCCGATACTGGGGCAGACGGGTGTCCTGAACGGGGTGAGACCCGACGGCGCCACCTACAAGACCAACTTCTGGGAAGTGATTCCGCTCGGTGCCTATGACGCGTTCTACCCGGCCCTGGTCACGCCGCTGTCCACCGGTCTGGCCGGTGCAACTAAGCCGGTCACAGCCGACGTGGGCTTGCCGGTGCCGAATTTGGAGGATCTCTACATCGGCGCCGACGGCAAGGTGAACAGCGGTGACGAGCAACTGACGGCGGTGCAGTACGCAATGCCGGGACTTGCCATGCCCTATGCCCAGAATGCGTCGCAGGCGATTCAGGAGCACTATGTCAACAAGCCGTTTTTCGTGAATTTCCCGTTTGGCTACGTGGCCAACGACGTCAACTGGTACGAGGGCGCGGGCATCCCGTTCTCGGCCTTCGACGACATCGGGCGCGAGAACCCCTATCCGCTAGTTCGCGTGCAGGCGAAAAACGGCACCACCACTGTGGCGACGGTGGATACGGTGCTGCCGATCTCCGGAGAGGCAAGCTGCACCAATTGCCATTCCGATCCCACCGACGTGCAGAACAGCCGCAGCAGCCAGCCCACCGACGCGCTGCGCAACGCCGGGCTGCCGGTGGCCACCAGCCTGGACGATCCGGACAGCAACATGCCGATGAAAGTGAGTGTCGAGTATGCGGCGGACATCAATATTCTGCGGCTGCACGACCTGCGGCACGGTGCCGAATACGTGGACACGGCCAATAAGACCGCGCCCTGCGACATCCACACCAACGGCGGCGACGGCGACGCCAACTGCCTGATCAACAAGGCGCTGGTGCAGAACAAACCGGTGGTGTGCCAGGTCTGTCATTACACCCCGGCGCTGGATCTGGCGCAGGTCGGACCGATGTCCGGCGCGCCTGGCACCGACGCCAACGGCCGCAACCAGCTGGCGCACCAGAGCAATTCGCGCGTGATGCACAATTACCATGGCCAGTTTACCAGCCTGTTCCCACCCATGCCGGCGCCCACGCAGGATGCAAACGGCAACGTCAGCAACCAGTCCGCGCGCCTGTCGGCGCTGGATAACAGTTGCTACCAGTGCCACCCGGGCAAGAACACGAAATGCCTGCGCGGGGTGATGTTCAATGCGGACATCCTCTGCAGCGACTGTCATGGCAGCATGCTGCAGGTGGGCAACGACTTTTCCAAGAACGTTTCGCCGTCCAACCCGGGGACGTTCATCCTGAATCAGGGTAACTTCTATGACCCGTCAAGCAGTCAGCCGCGCGTGCCGTGGGCGAACGAGCCCGGGTGCGGTTCCTGCCATACGGGGGATGCGGTCGACAACCTCGCGGGGACGGCGGGGACCCTGGTCAATACGGTGGACACCAATGGCAACACCGACGGCATTCGCCTGCGACAAGCCTGGAAGACCGGTGATGCCAAGGCCACGCCGATCGTCCCCACCAACAAGCGATTCGCGGAACCCGCAGTGCCGGTTTCCTTCAACGGCTTCGCCAATCCGGCGGCTGGCAACCCGAGGTTATACCGCGTGAGCACCAGTCACGGCGGGGTCATGTGCGAGGGCTGCCACGGGGCGACCCATGCGGAATGGCCGAACGCCAACCCGAATGCGAACGACAACGTCCCGGCTACCCAGCTGCAGGGGCACACGGGGGCCATCGTGGAATGCAGCGTCTGTCACGGCACCGCCATGGACAGCGTCAACACCCTCGGTGGACCGCACGGCATGCACCCGGTGGGCGCCGACACCAGTTTCGCCCGCGGTGGCCATCAAAGTCTGGCAAGCGGCAGCAACTGTTCGGTGTGCCACGGTGCGGGATCCCGCTCCAGCAACACGGGTACTGTGCTCTCGGTCGCCAAGGCGGATCGCAACCTGCGCGGCACGCTGGTGCACAAGGGCGAGCCCGTGGGATGTTCGGTCTGCCATGGCGGGGGTGGCATAGACTGATCGCGTGTGCTTGTCCGCGGGTGTGCCGGCTGCTGCGAAAGGCGCTCGCGCCGGACCATGCTGGCGGGATCCGCCAAACCTTCAACGTCTAGCCGGACAGAATGGGACGGGGAGTCGTCCTTAAGGCCAATGGCACTTAATCAAGTGCCCAAGCGTGATAAATAGCCACGGAATCACACCGAAGACATGGAAAAAAAGAGCGTAACTTTCGTGTTTTTCCGTGTGCTTCCGTGGCCATGTGGACGTCATTTGGGATAACACCCGCTAGTTACCCAAACGCGAATGGATAGGACACAGCATGTTTCGGAGGCAAGTTTTTGTCCTAGTCGAGGGAATGTTTCCGGAATCTCGTGTCAGAGATAACCAGCATTGGCCTACACCCCAGAAGAACTCCGCCGGAACGGATGAACCGTCCGGTCGCCAGGCAACTGACGTCTGTAAGCACCAGGAAGGAAGGCATGCGGCTTATGCACTTGTCGTTCGGGATCGTGACGGCGCTGCGGTCACCCTAGTCCCCTAGACTATCCGCCCAACACGCTGCCATGCCACTCGTAGCCTGTGTCGCCCTGCTGCTGATCGGAATGACCACCACCATTCATTACGAAGCCCTGCGCGGTCTGTACCGGTGGCTGCCGGGCTTGCGGATTCCCAGCCGGACCAAGGTGCTGGTCGTGATCTTCGGCGCGTTTGCGGCGCACGCGCTCGAAATCGCCGCCTACGGGTTCACGTTCTACCTCATGGTGACCCACCTTGGCGAAGGCAGTCTCGCTGGACCGCCCAGCATTTCCGTCACCAACTGCCTGTACTTCTCCGCGGAGACCTACACGTCAATGGGGCTCGGAGACGTCACCCCTGTTGGCCCTGTACGCCTCCTCGCCGGCAACCCGAAGGCCACCGCTCTAGGTCTCGTCTTGGGGCCTTCGGTTACAAGGTGAACAACTGGCTGTCGGTCGGCGGTGGCCTGTGGCTGGTTTATGGTGAACTCGGCGCCCGGACGAATATCAACAACCTCGAACCGAATGCCTCGGATGGACGCATGAAATTCAAGGACACCGACACGGACATCGGCTGGAACGCGGGCCTCTTGGTCGAACCCCGGGCCGGCACGCGCGTGGGGCTCACCTATCCTCCAAGGTGGATCTCAAATACAAGGACCAGCCCTCGTTTAACGGTGTCGGCCCCGGGTTGAATGCCGTCCTTCAATTGTCGGGTTTGAACAACCCCCAAAGCACCTTCGACTTCGCGCTGCCGAACCAGGTGATGCTGAGCGGCTACCATGAACTTACCCCAGAACTTGCACTCATGGCGGAATGGCCATGCCGATCATGGTGGGTCCTGGAGCGATTGCTACGGTGATCGGCCTGACCTCAACCATCAAGAGTTCCGAGCACGCCCTGTTGTCGTTTTGTTCGGTAGGCGGTTTCCTCCGGGTAGGCAATGACGCCATCCAACCGCTTGAAAAGTCCGCGAGTAACCCTTTGATTTGTAAAGATAGCATTTTCGATGCTTCCGGACTTCGGGTTTTTTTGGCGCTGGGCGAGGGGGGAGAAGAAGGGCCCGGAGAGAGTGGAATAGGGCCTTGAACGGGTCGCTGGGCAAGGAGGCGATATCCGCAGGCTTCCGCGTAAGCGGAATTTGTTTGACCATCGGAGTGTCCTGCTGTATTCGATTTATGGGTTGATTATCGGATAAGCCTGTGCGTCGAGGATTGTTCAGCGGTGCGCCTGTCCGCCGGCGATGTGCACCCGGACATGCAGTCCGGTGCCGCGCGCCACCGGTGTGAGCGACACCTTAGCATCGTGAAGTTCGGCGATGCGCTTGACAATGGACAACCCCAGGCCGCTGCCGGTCTCGCCGCTGCCCAGCACCCGATAGAAACGGTCCCACACACGGCCCAGCTCGTCCTCCGAAATGCCCGGTCCCTGGTCGAGCACCGAGAACTCGGCGCCGTCGCCGGTCGGCGTGATCTCCACCTGTACCGCGCTGTGGCGAGCGGTATAGCGGATGGCGTTGTCGATGAGATTGTGCACCATTATCGCCAGGAGTCCCGGCGAGCCCGCGACCGCCACCGCGACACCCGGCGCCAGTTGCAGGTCGACGTCTTTGGCGATAGCGGCAGGCGCGAGTTCGGCCACGACGTTCACTACCAGCGCCTTCAGATCGACAGCCTCGCGCTCTACCGGCTGGTTCGGCTCCAGCCGCGCCAGCGTCAGCAACTAATCCGTCAGGTGCGCGGCACGGTCGCAACCGGCGATGACGTTGTCCAGCGCGCGCCGACGTTCCGCTTCGTCGCTGGCGGCCCGCGCCACCTGGGCTTGGGTCCGGATCGCCGCGAGCGGCGTGCGCAGTTCGTGCGCGGCATTGGCGGTAAAGCCGCGTTCGCTGTCGATAGATGCGCGCATGCGCTCGAACAGCTTGTTGAGCCCTTGCAGCAGTGGTAGCACCTCGTTCGGCGTGGTGGCCGCCTCGATCGGCGCGAGGTTGTCCGCATGTCGCAACGCAACCTGGCTACCGAGCACCTGCAGCGGGCGCAGTGCCCGCGCCACGCTGAACCAGATCATCAGCGCCAGCACCGGCAGCGCGACCAGCAGAGGCAGCAACATGGCCTTGGCGATGGTGTTGGCAAGCGCGTCGCGCGCCTCGCGTCGCTCGCCGACCTGGATGAGAAAATGCCGCGTGTCGTCCCAGGCGCTGAACACGCGCCACGTGGAGCCACCGACCAGACTGTCGCTGAAGCCCTGATCGGCGGGCGACAGTCGCACATTGGGCGCGCTGGCGGAGTGAAGTAACAGCGACTTGCCCCGTTCCCAGATCTGGAAGGCGACCTTGCGTTGGTAGTGGTACAGTCGAGGTGGATGCTCCACGTCGATTTCGTCGGTCTCGTGGCTGATCTGGGCAATCAGCAGAGAGGTAGACTGGGCAAGGTGCGCATCCAGCAGTTCATCCAGTTCGTGCCGCGTATCGCGGTAGCTCAAGAGCAGGGTTGCGCCCCAGACCAGCAGCGTCGTGGCGAGCAGCGCCAGCAGCAGCCGGCGCCTGATCGAATGTCCGTGGATGCGCTCAGTCATGGTCCTCTTTTCGCATCAGGTAGCCGACGCCGCGTACCGTACGCACCAGCTCCGGTGCCAGCTTGCGCCGCAGATGGTGGACATGAACCTCAATGGCGTTGCTCTCCAGTTCCTCCCCCCAGGGATAGACACGCTGCTCCAGTTGTTCGCGTGAGAGCACACGACCGGCGTTAAGCATGAGTTCCTGCAATAGGGCGAACTCGCGCGCCGTGAGTTCCACCGGCTGGCCTTGGTATTCGACGCGGTGTTGGGCGGGGTCGAGCAGGACTCCATGCAGGCGGAGTACCGGCACTGCGCTGCCCTGGCTGCGACGTATCAGGGCGCGCAAGCGCGCTGCCAGTTCGTCCAGGTCGAACGGCTTGATCAGATAGTCGTCGGCACCGCTGTCGAGGCCTTTCACACGATCGCCGACCGCATCGCGTGCTGTAAGGATCAGCACGGGTGTCGCATCGCCGCGCGCGCGGATTCCACGCAAGAGGTCCACTCCGGAAAGCCGGGGCAGCCCCAGGTCGAGGACGACGGCCGCATAGGTCTCGGTCTGCAGCGCAGTATCGCCGAGGATACCGTCCTGTACCCAGTCCACGGCGAAATCGGCCTGCGTCAGACCGGCACGGATGCCATCGCCCAGCAGTGTGTCGTCCTCAACCAGCAAGATGCGCATATCACCACAATACGCCGATCCCCAGTGCCATGGCACCTGCCACGAGCAGGGTGCCCGTCAGCCAGCGTGCGTTGCGTATACCTTCCGCTGCCTGGCCCGTTTTATAACCACTGAGCATGCTGCCCACCAGATTCTCGCGGTGCAGCAGGCTGCTTACGATCACGCCCACCCACATGCAGGGTGACCAGCGCGAGCATGGCGCTTGCGAACGCTTCGTGCAGTTCCTCGAACGCCTCGCCGCCCAGTTCGTTATAGGTGGCATAACCCGTAACGCCGCTCAGTACGCCCAGCAGCAGGAGCCCGTAGATCACCCAGCTGCCGGCGGGGTTGTGCCCGACGTAATGCTGCGGCGAACAGCGCAGCAGCGATCTGAGATAGGAAAGCACCTGCGACGGCCGGAAGGCAAACGACCGGAACCGCGCATAGCGCGTGCCGACCAGCCCCCAGACGACCCTGAATCCGATCAGCGCGAGCAGCAGGTAACCCAGCGCCACGTGCACGTCGCGGTACCGCTCCGATTCCGCGGTCAGAAAGGCACCAGCGAATGACGCCGCGAGCAGCCAGTGAAAAAGGCGTGTCGGGATATCCCAGACAAGTATGCGTGTTGCCATAACAACCTCCGTTATTTCGGCAGGCGAAGGCTGCCTTCGCCGTAACTGCCCTGATCCGCGTTCGCGTGGCAGGCGCCGCAGTTGGAGCGGCTCCCCACGTTCGCGCTCGTCCACACCCGCGCGGGCACCTCATCGTGCTCGCGTATGAACCACGGGGTCTCGGTGATGCGCAGCACGGGCTGTGCGGCCGGGGTGCGTTCGCGTCCCGCGTTGCGTTCGAGAAATGCACTGATCTCCGCCGCCACCTGCGGATCGAGGCTGGCATCGGTGCCAAAGTGGTTGTTGAGATTAGACATCAGGGCGCGCCAGGAACGCGTCGGCAGCATCTGCGGCGGATAGGCGACGTGACATCCGCCGCATTCGGCTTTCCATGCCGGGTGACTGGTGGCATAACGGCGACCGTCATCGTCATCCGCGACTACCGCAGTGGCCGCGCCTAGCGCCAGTGATGCGACTATGAACAATTTGGCTTCGTGATGCATGGTGCGCTCCTATTTCTTGAGTGCCATGAGATAGACGAGGACATCGCCCTTTTCCGCCGCCGTGCAGGATCGGCCGAGGACATCGTTGCAGTTGCGCCGGAACCATTTCTCGACCTTCTCCGGACGGGTGAATCGTTCGGGATTGGCCTGCGGTGCCAGCGGCGCGATTTCTTTGTTTGTTTTGGCGTGACGACCGGCGGCCAGGGGATTCGTGGTGTGACAGGAGGCGCAACTCCAGTCGCGGCCGTGGGCGGACTTGAAAAACTCCTCGCCCCGTTGGGCCGAAAAGCCATCGAAATGGACGCTCTCCTGGCCGGCGGCCGTTTCAAGCGACTGCTGGATGTCCGTGGGTGTCTCAGCGGCGACGCCGGTGCTGAGGGAAGCCGCCAACGCTGCGGTGGCAAGCCGATAAAGTAGTGTGTTCATTAGAATGCTCCGCATTGACTGGTCATGCGGACACACTACGGGGTGAAGCTTAAGGAATACTTAACAACGGCGGGCGATGTCCCCGCTGGCACGTCTCGCTACCTCGTCTTATATGATGTCGCACGATAGATCATGCGGGTCAACTCACGGCGTTGGGCCGAGTGGATGTCTGAATGATGGGCGCCATCATCTCGCTGCTCGACCGTCTGCACAGGGCATAATCAGCCATATTGAGCAAGCACGACCTGCGGCCCCGATGATCTGCGCCGAGGGCTAGCCGCGCGTAGGTGATTTCCTCCGGGTAGGCAATGATCCTATCCAACCGCTTGAAAAGTCCGCGAGTAACCTCTTGATTTGTAATGACCGCATTTGTGGTGCTTCCGGACTTCAAAATCTTGACGCTATGGGGTCCGAGAGAAAAAGGGCCCGGAGAGAGCGGAATGGGGCTTTGAACGGGCTACTGGACCGGTGTGCGAAGTCCGCAGGCTTCCGCAGGAACCCCCGCAAACACGCGGTACTCCGCAAAGAAAAAGGCCAGCCGAGAGCGGTTGGCCTTTAGTAATTGGTGGAGGAGGGTTGAACCTAACCAAAGTCCGCAGGGCAGGTACTGGGTAGTTACGACAAATCAACTCTCGGTGACTTTTGTGCCGAACTTTTGCCGAACTCAGTCCTGCACGGTGATGCTCAGTACTGCAATATGCAACGGGCGCGACCGCCTATAAGTTAATAATAACAATTAGATAAAAAACATATTTAAAGCTACGAACCAGGCGGTCGGGAGTTCGAATCTCTCCGGGCGCGCCATTTTAACAAGTAAATTAAGCGTTGCGATATGTCCCGCAGTCGCTTTCTGTTTCAGTAAAACTGTGCGGGACTTTTGCGGGGGATTTCTCATTAGACCAACTTGGCAGCATCGATCAAGTTCTGCAATTCGGCCGCCGAGTAGTGTGTGCGCCACATGATGAATTGATATACAAGCGAACCTGAAGGTGCTCACGCGAGCGTCTAAAACCATTACCCGTTTTCAGCGAAAACAATGGGTTACTGGCCTAATTTCGCGATAATTTTAGACGCAGAAGAGGGGTGTAAATTATATATAAAAGAGTAAGATATGCGCTGTTTGAAAATCAGCATGGGGTGCAGGTGGTCGGAGGTTCAAATCCTCTCGCCCCGACCAAACAAATTATGAAGCTCAGCAGATAATGCGAAGTTTTTTTAAGCCATGCCCGGCCTACATGGACCCTGTTTTCTTACTGGAAGCCGCGGCTTAATATCTAAGCGAATTTCGACCTGGAGTTTTCAAGAGTCATTGGTATGCGGATGTCAGCGGCAGTATCTCCTATGAAAGTCTTGAGAAGTACAACTAATGGCTGGAACCAAACGATCCGTGACAAGCTAGGCGATAGTGGTAGTCGTTCTGGATCAATGCAGCATGAGAATAAACAAAAAAGGTTATTGTAAATAACAAGGGAGTCGCTTGAAATGCGTCGCATGACCTTCGTCGCAACACTTGTCGCATTATTCGTCACCATACCAGCCCAGGCGCGGGGATTTGGTTTTCAGGACGTCCTCGCGAAAGCCAAGGCTCTGGCGCAACAGACTTATCAGGCACCGGAAACGATCCCCGGGTTCATGGAGGATCTAAGCTACGATCAATTCCAGGGCATCCGCTTCAAACCCGACCAGAGCCTGTGGCGCTCCAGCCATTCCCGCTTCCAGGTAATGTTGATATCCACGGGGCTCTTCTACCACCATCCGGTGAAGTTGCACATGATTGATGCAGAAGGTGTGCATGACGTGCCCTACCGAAAGGACTATTTCACCTTCTCCGATGAAGAATTGCAGAAGCGTGTGCCCCCCGACCTCGGTTACGCCGGTTTCAAGCTGACCTATCCCCTGCAGGATGCCGATACCCAGAACCAGTTCCTGGTGTTCGCCGGGGTCAGCTATTTCCGCGGTGTCGCCAAGGACAACACCTTCGGCATTTCCGCCCGCGGCATAGCCGTGGACACCGGACTCGCTTCCGGTGAACAGTTCCCGTCCTTTGTCGAATACTGGCTGGTGCGCCCCGATAATGATGCCAATGCCACGATTTTCTATGGTCTGCTCGACGGCAAGAGTGTCACCGGAGCCTACCGGTTTACGGTGTATCCGGGCAAGCCTACCAAACTCAAGGTGGAGGCCAGCCTTTTTACCCGCGATGCCATTCAACTCCTGGGCGTGGCCCCGCTGACCAGCATGTTTTACTACGGCGAAAACACACCCCGCCCCATGGGTGAGTGGCGCTCGCAAGTGCACGACTCCGATGGCCTGCTGATCCACAACGGCGTCAGTGGCGAATGGCTGTGGCGCCCGCTGCTCAATCCCCGGAACCTGGAGATGAACTACTTTCAGACGGAAAACGTGCGGGGCTTCGGGTTGTTGCAGCGCCACGACCAGTTCTGGCAGTACCAGGACCTCGGTGCGCACTACGAGACACGTCCCAGCGCCTGGGTCGAAACCCAGGGTGATTGGGGCAAGGGGCATGTGGTATTGGTGGAGCTACCGTCCAACTCAGAAACCAACGATAACATCGTGGCCTTTTGGAGCCCTCAGGAAGCGGTGAACAAAGACCAGGCCGTGACCTACAAGTATACCGTCAGTTTCGGCGACCGTACGATCGCGAACGAACCTGCCGGGCAGACGGTCAATACCTTCGTGGGAGACGGCAACAAGACCGGCGGCGGTAGCGTCGCAGGAGCCTACCGGGTTCTTGTGGATTTTGCCGGCGGTCCCTCACGAAATTACCTGGCAACGCGCCAGTCGTCAGTTCCGTAACCGCCAGCGAGGGTGGTGAGGTGATCGAACATTTCGTGGAATACGCGGCAGCGGATCATATATGGCGACTTCGATCCTCGCCAAGCCGGCGGGTAACCAGCCGCTTTCCCTGCGGGCTTTCCTCAGCAAGGACGATCAGGCCGTAACCGAGACCTGGACATACAAGCTGCCGGCGGATAACGCCATCTTAGACACGGGTGGCTAGGCATGGCGCGTACCACCGCGGAGTATGCCCTCGGCCGGGTGCTGGCCTACCTGCGCTGGTCCGGCGTGCCGCTCACCCGGGACATGACCCATGTGGCGCTTCTGATTGTGGAACAGGTCGTGGCGGAAGGGGATGCCGATCTGATTGAGCGGGTGATGGCGGAATTGCCCAACCGCATTGCCGGACCCGATCTGCGGTTGCCCCCGGCGACTCCGCCGATCAAGCGTGCCAGTATCGGCTACGCACCCTACCTGTAATGGATCTCCGCGCCGGACCGATTGGGGTCGCAACTCCGCAGCCCGCTACCCGGGGTGCACGCTGGCGTCCCATGGCGATGCTGCGCCGTGGGTTGTTGACCTTGCTGGTGTTGACGCAAACACTGGTGGGTACCTATTTCATGATCTCGGTGCTCCCCTACCATGGCGGTAGCGGCGTGGAGCAGGGCCTGGCGGGTGTGTTCGCGGTCCTTTTCACCTGGATTTCGGTCGGTTTCTGGACTGCGGTCTTTGGCTTTGTCTTGCGCCGCTGTGGGGGCGATGTCCACTCGCTTGCACGCCGCCACAGTGCGGCACAGCTCGCGCAGACGCCGCTTGTCCGCACCGCCGTCCTCATACCCATCTACCATGAACCGATCGGCCGTACCTTTCGTGGAGTGCGGGCGGTTTACCGTTCCCTGAAAGCCACCGGACATCTGGAACATTTCGAATTCCATATCCTGTCGGACAGCCGCGACCCCAACGTCTGGCTCGCGGAACAGGCGGCCTGGTTCCGGCTTTGCGAGGAACTGGGCGCGGCCAATCACCTCTTCTATCGTCGCCGCACGATCAACCTGCACTACAAGAGCGGCAACATTGCCGATTTTTTGCGGCGATGGGGCCGGCATTACCAGTACATGATCGTGCTGGACGCCGACAGCGTGATGAGCGGAGAAGCCTTGGTGCGGATGGTGCGGCACATGCAACTGGAACCGCAGATCGGCATCCTGCAGTCCACCCCCTCCCTGATCAATGCCAGGTCGGCCTTTGCGCGCTTTCAGCAGTTCGCCAACCGCTACTACGGCCCCTTGTTCAGTGCCGGACTGGCTTCGGTGCAACTGGGGGAAGCGGTCTACTGGGGACATAACGCCGTGTTGCGGGTCGATCCGTTTATCCGGCACTGTGGTTTGCGGAAACTGCCGGGCATCGGACTCTTCAAGGGACCGATCATGAGCCATGACTTCGTGGAAGCGGCCTACATGGGTCGGGCCGGCTACGAGATCTGGATGGAGCCTGATCTACCGGAGAGTTATGAAGAATCTCCGCCGACGCTGGTGGATGAACTTACCCGCGACCGCCGCTGGGCCAAGGGGAACCTGCAGCATCTCTGGTTAATGCTGCTCGGCCGGAAAATCCGCTTCGCCCATCGACTGGCGTTTCTCAACGGCATCATGTCGTATCTGACCTCCCCCCTGTGGCTGGTCTTCCTGGTGCTGACCAGTATCGAAACCACGCGCCTGGTGCTGTGGCCGATCAATTACTTCCCCTCCAATCACAGCCTGTTCCCCTTGTGGCCGGAGTGGCATCCCGAGTGGGCCATAGGACTGCTCGGCAGCACCGCCCTGCTGCTGTTCGTGCCCAAGTTCCTTGCCATCCTCGATGTCTCGCTCAGCCATCCGCGTGAGGACTATGGTGGCATCAGCCGACTGACAATCGGCGTGCTGCTGGAGATCTTGGTATCGACACTGCTGGCGCCGATCCGCATGTTGACTCATAGCCGCTACGTGATTGAGTCCCTGTTCAACGTATCCCTGGCCTGGGCGGGTCAGAACCGCACCGATGAAACGCGCTGGTCCACCGCGATCCTCAATCAGGCGCCCGGCACCCTGATTGCCATCACCTGGGCTGCTTTCGCTTTCTGGCTCAAACCGATGTTTTTCATCTGGTCCCTGCCCGTGGCTCTGCCACTGATCATTGCCGCACCAACCTCGGTATACCTGAGCCGAGTCAGCCTGGGGTGGCGACTACGGCGTCTGGGTTTACTGGTTATTCCCGAGGAACGGAAAGACCTTCCACTGCTTCATGACATCGTCGACGAGCGTGTTCTGCCGCCAGTCAGGTCAAGCCTTTCCGCATTCGAGGAAGCTATCATAGATCCCGTTCTCAACCGCGTGCATCGTGCCTTGGCGCGATTGCGGCACAATGATAATCGGCGTGCCCGTCTCCAGTCATTGCGGGATCGTTGCCTGCAAGAGGGACCCGATGCCCTGAATCTTCGCGAACTCAGCTTTTTGGCCAAGGATGACGAAACCCTCGAGTTTATGAATCGCGCCGTCTGGTCATCGGCCCCGGATTCCTTCTGGGGCAGTCGCCTGGAGGATAGCATCATGCGGGATGATGATGATGTAGAGCCACTTCCCCTGTCGCCTGGATTTGATGTAGTGATTTTTATATCGGGTCATCGCGTAATCGTGTGGGTAAAAACCGGCCTTGCAGCGTGACCAGGCCCTGTAATTACTGGCATAAACTGCATTTGCTGAGGCACAGGATTTTGGCATGATAACCCGATGGCTACTTCACGCAAACGACCCCGCCGATTGGCGGATGCATACATCTTTCCCGGTTTCCGTCCCCAAGCCACGGTGCGCGGTGTGTTCGGTGACCCGCAGGCCCGTGTCATCACGCTCACACGGCGGTCAAAAAACCGGTTTGCAGCGCCTGTGGGCGTGCGCATTCGGGTTGGTACGACCGCAAGGTCCACGGGTGCGCGACCTGTCCTGCGGCGACACCCGTGTGTACCTCTACCTGGAGCTCAGGCGTGTGGCGTGCCGGCGCTGCGGCAAGGTGAAGCGCGAGCGGTTGGACTTCCTGGCCGACAATCCGCTGTACACGAAGCGGTTTGCCCATTACGTAGGCCGGCGCTGCGCCAGCGCCACGATCAAGGCGGTGGCCAAGGAACTGCACCTGGACTGGCACACGGTCAAGGCACTGGACAAGCAATACATGCGGACGCAACTGGCCCGCGCGGGTACGCCGGGCCCCAAGGCGATCGGCATCGATGAGATTCTCCATTCGCAAGGGACACACCTACCGCATCGTGGTCAGCGATCTCATCCGTTGCCAGCCGATCTGGTTCGGTGGCGCGGACCGTTCCGAGGCGAGTATGGCGCAGTTTTATGACTGGCTCGGGGAAAAGAAGGCCAAACGCATCCGCCTGGCGGTGATGGACATGTGGAAGCCGTTTCGCAATGTGGCTCAGAAACGCGCTCCGCAGGCGGCGATCCTGTTCGACAAGTTCCATGTGATGCGCCACCTGGGCAAGGCCCTGGATCAGGTACGCAAGGAGCGAGTACGCGCGCCTCAGCGGCAAAGAGCGACGCTACATCAAGGGGCAGAAGTACACGCTGCTGTCGCGCAAGGAGAACCTGAGCCTGGAGGGCCGCACGGCGCTGAAGGCCCTGCTGGCGGCCAACCGGCGCCTCAACACCGCCTATCTGCTCAAGGAATCCTTTGGCCAGCTCTGGGACTACGAACGTGAGGGCTGGGCACGGCGCTTCTTCGACAACTGGCGTGCCAGCCTCAAGTGGCAACGCCTGAAGCCTTATGAGAAGTTCGCTGAGATGATCGAGCGTCATTGGGATGGAATCGCCGCCTACTGCATGCCCGAGAACAAAGTCTCGCTCGGCTTCGTTGAGGGCCTGAACAACAAGATCCGCGTCATCCAGCGCCGCGCATACGGCTGCGACAGATCTGTGGCTAAAGAGATCTGACGTGCATGTTGCCGATCCTCTAAAATGACCCAAAAGCACCCACACGATTAC
>CAVYZN010000011.1:0-366286 GCA_963773065.1 uncultured Gammaproteobacteria bacterium | reverse complement strand
AACCACTTGAAGATGGCAGATTTATTTGGTCCGGCGTTTTACTATTGCAAAGCGTCAATAAACCCCCCTTTGATCTTCGATTCTATTTCAAGAGAGGGCGATCCTTCGGCAGTTGCTTGGCGACCCACATGGCGAGTCTGGGCTTAGGGAATTCCGCCTGTACTTAAGGCCAATTTACGCAGCGCCCATCCACTTCCATGCTGTTAACAAGTCACATAGGCGCTGTGACCAAGGCCACGTCACTGGTTTGTCGCGTACCCGGATACCCGACGGGAGTCATCGCCGGCGTTTTCGGGGGGAATAACGGTAACCGTTATGAAGCCAACGATGAGCATCCTCCTGCTTACCAGCGACATCGCAGAGGTGCGCAGTTTCGCAATCAATCCGCGGCGCGCCACGCTCCTCGCCCTGATCACGGTCATCGCGCTCTGCGGCGGGATCCTTTTCAGCGGCTTCCATCTCGGCATAACCACGGAGGCCCGCAGGCAGCTTGCCGAGGTCACCGCATTGCAGACCCTGTACCACCAGCAACAAGCGGATATCGCCCGCGTGCGGGAAGCCGCCCGGACCAGCCTGGATGTCCTGACCCTGCGGCTTGGCCGGATGCAGGCACAACTGTCGCGTCTGGATGCCCTGGGCGCACAACTGGTGACGCAGGCCGACCTCGATGCGACGGAATTCGATTTCAACAACCCGCCATCCGTGGGTGGACCGCACGACGCGTCCGCCGCTTCGACCACGACGGTAGCGGATTTCCTTGGCATGCTGGATGAACTGGACATTACCGCGGCAGACCGTGAAGACAAGGTGGCGACACTCAAGCAACTGCTCATGCACCGGAACCTGCGCGCGCGTATCACGCCTTCCGGTCGAGCGGTTGAACACGGCCTGCTGTCATCGGAATTCGGAAGGCGCATCGATCCGTTTACCGGCAAGTGGGAGCAACACAAGGGGATTGATATTGCCGGCAAGGAAGGCACCGGCATCATGGCCCTGGGTGACGGTGTGGTGATCTGGTCAGGAGAACGCCCGGGCTACGGCAACCTGGTGGAAATCGATCACGGCAGGGGCTACATCACACGCTATGGCCACAACAAGAAACTCCTGGTGATGGCCGGCGATACCGTCAGAAAGGGGCAAACGATCGCATTGATGGGCTCGACCGGCCGCTCCACCGGCCCGCATGTGCACATCGAAGTCGTGCAAAACGGCGAACAGGTGGACCCGGCCGGCTACCTGAATAACCAGGTAGCCTCCCGGGCGCCGGCGCTGCGATAACACCCCGCCCGCTCAAACTGCCGCAGGCGGTGGAACGGGTGAGGACGGGGGCGCGGAAGTTTGCGCGGACCGGCACAGGTAACGCACCACGTCGGGATTGTCTTCGCTGGCCGGTGCGCCCAGGCCGATCAAGCCCTGACCCCATAGCGGCAGCGTCTCGCGTCGCATATACAGGGACTGCCGGTCCTGGGTCAGCACGTAGGTGCCGTTGGTGCTGGTGTCCACCAGCACGAACTTGCCACGGATAAACTCGATGGAGGCGTGATTTCTTGAGACCGGCGATGCGACCACCACCAGGCTGCTGCCCGGGTCACGACCGATGCTGAAGCCGGCGCATGGCGCGCGAATCAGGAAGGTTTTATCGGTGTAGCGCAATCGCAACAGCGAGGCGATCTCGGCCCCGACACGGGCGCCGGCGACCAGAGAGGTCACCGTGTCCTGACGCCAAAGCAGATCGTAGATCACCAATGGCTCCTGCTTTCCCTTGACGCGGACTTCATCGAAACGACGTGAGAGACTCCGTAGATCCGCGCAGAGATGATTCACCACCTGTTCAGTGGTGATGATCTGCCGGCCTCTGGCAATGGCTGCCATGCGCGCCGCGACGTTGACCGAATCGCCGAACATGCGTCCGCCTTCGATGATCGCGGGGCCGCAGTGCATGCCGATCCGCACCGACATGGAGATCCGTTGCCTGTTCGAATAACGTTCGATCTGATCCTGGATGCAGCAGGCGCACAGCACCGCCGCGTTGGCATCGTCGAACCGGCACATGACTTCGTCGCCGACCACCTCGACCACCTCGCCGCCGCTCTCCACCACCACGCGGGTAATCTCCGCTTCGACGGCGGTCACGAGTTGCTTGGCGAGATCGTCGCCGGCCGTCTCGTACAGCCTGGTGCTGCCGACGATGTCGATGAAGGCAATGGTATGTATTGCTGGGGCCGGGACCGACATCATTCCGCCACGGCTGCGCGCGCGCGACGAGTCCAGCGCCGGAAGGTGTGATCCGCTTGCGCTGCCGCAGGGCGCGGTGTCGGGTGACGGCGTTGCGCGGCAGCTGCACAGAAGACATGGGCGTGGATTTCCTCACGACTCAGGAGCCGTATTGCGCGCAGGGTGCTCGACGGCTGACGAATTCTTTTGATTGCGGCGCACCGCGTGAACTCTGCACGCGGTATCACAATTCAAGCATAGGAAACCCTCTCCACACTGTCCAGCGACACCCAACCGCACCGGGTTTCACCGGAACACCCAGCTTCCGGACGCTCAGCGCCGCCACTCATCGATCAATGCGGCAACCAGCGCGGTCCAGGTCTGATGCGAGGCCCCGAGGCCCTGGCCGGTCTCACCGTGGAAGTACTCGTGGAACAGCAAGTGCTCCTTCCAGTGGCGATCGTGCTGCAGGCGTTCTGCGCGGCCGTAGATCGGACGGCTGCCGCCTTCGTCGGGTACGAACAGCCGTATCATGCGATTGGCCAGGTCTTCCGCCAGTTCGAAAAGCGTGAGTCCCGCAGGCGCCTCGCCATCGCGCCGGTGCGGATTCAGGCGCAACTCCGGGTCCAGCGCCGCCCCGAGCTTGCGCAGGGACTCGATCATCAGAAAGCCCACGGGAAACCACACCGGTCCCCGCCAGTTGGAATTTCCGCCCTTGATTTTTGACTCGGCCTCGGCGGCCTCGTAACGGATCTCGTGCCCACCGAAGCGGAACGGTGCATCGCGATGTACTTTTGACAGGCTGCGCATGCCAAAGGGGGAGAGGAACTCTTCGAGATCGAACACCCGCTGCAGCAGCCGCTGAATTTGCTCATGGGACGGCACGCTGAGCAGGTACGTGGTTTTCCCGGCGTTGCGCACCGGGTGGCAGCAGAACTGCGCGAACTGCGTCCGGTTCTCCAGGAACCAGTCGAGATTGGCTTGAAAGTTGGGAAAGGGCCGGATCCAGTCCTGCTCCAGGCGCTCCACCGCGTAGAGCGGAATCAGCCCGACCAGCGAGCGTACCCGGAAACGGTGGAAGGTGTCGTCGGCATAGCGCAGCACGTCGTAGAAAAATCCGTCCTGTTCGTCCCACAGCGGATAGTCGCGCCCGCCCATGTGCTTCATGGCCGCGCCGATATAGACATAATGCTCGAAGAACTTGGTGGCGAGCCCTTCGTAGGCAGGGTTGATCTCGGCCAGTTCCAGGGCGATGCGCATCATGTTGAGACAGAACATGGCCATCCAGCCCGTGGCATCGGACTGTTCGAGGATCTGCCCGTCCGGCAACGCCTTACTGCGGTCGACGACGGCGATGTTGTCCAGTCCCAGGAAACCGCCTTCAAACACGTTGTTACCCTCGTGGTCAACCTTGTTGACCCACCAGGCGAAGTTGATCAGCAGCTTGTGAAAACAGCGTTCCAGAAAGATCCGGTCCGCGCTGCCGTGCAAGCGCTTTTCCATGTTGTACACGCGCCAGACGGCCCACGCATGTACCGGCGGGTTGAGGTCCGAGAAATCCCACTCATAGGCCGGAATCTGTCCATTGGGATGCTGGAACTGCTCGAACAGCATCAGCCACAGCTGCTCCTTGGCGAGCGCGGGATCGATCAGCGCGAGGGGCACGGCGGCGAATGCCAGATCCCAGGCGGCGAACCAGGGGTATTCCCATTTGTCCGGCATCACCAGCACGCGCATGGAATTGAGGTGTCGCCAGTGCTGGTTACGGATGCCCTTGCGCGATTCCGGCGGGGGAGTACCGGGCGTGTCGCCGTCGAGCCATTTGCGAACGTCGAACAGATACACCTGCTTGCTCCACAGGAGCGTGGAAAACGCCTGGCGCTGGATGCGCCGTTCCTCCGCGCTCGCCCTGGGCGGATGCACCTGCGCGTAGAACTCGTCGGCTTCCGCCTGACGCCGGGCGAATAATCGACGGCACGTCCGCCAGGGGACTGGCCAGTGGTTCCGGCGCGAGTCGCAGCAGCAGCTCGACCGACGCGCCCGGGGCAATCTCGTGCCGGTAGTGCAGGCAGGACTTGGTGCCATAACCGGCGGTGTTGATACAGTGCTCGCCGTGGATCAGGTAGCGATGGAACGCGTCCTTGACGTAAGCACTCCGGCTGATCGTTCCGGGCCCATAAACGCGCGGCCCGTTGGTCTCGTTGTCGGTAAACAGCGCGCGGCATGGGCCAGCGGCGTAGAGATAACGATTTCCCAGCCGGTAAGGGTGCAGCAGACCGCGCAGGGGATCGATGACCGTGCTGTCCGCGAGCAAACACACCGTCGCCGGCGCCCCGGAATCGTCCCCGGACGTGGCGATTTGGCGGATCACCGGCGATGGCCCTCCGGGTTCGCTCCATACCCAGGTGTTGCGATACCAGAGATGCGGCAGCAGGTGCAGCATCGCCGTCTCCGGTCCGTGATTGGTGGCCGTGATCCGGATGCAGATGTCTTCGGGTGATGCCTTGGCATATTCGACCAGGACATCGAAGTAGCGGTCATCGTCGAAGACGCCGGTATCGAGCAGCTCGTACTCGGGTCCACGACCGGCGCGGCGCCGGTTCTCCGCAACGAGATCGCCGTAGGGGAACTCGCGCTGCGGGTACTTGTAGAGGTACTTCATGTAGCTGTGGGTGGGCGTGTTGTCCAGGTAGTAGTAATACTCCTTGACGTCCTCCCCGTGATTTCCCTCCCACGCGTCGAGTCCGAAGGCGCGCTCCTTGATAATGGGATCGCGCCCGTTCCAGAGCGCCAGGGCAAACACCAGCAACTGATAGCGGTCACAGATCCCGGCAAGCCCATCCTCGCCCCAGCGATACGCCTTGCTGCGCGCGAGATCATGCGGAAGGAAGCGCCACGCGTCGCCGTCGGGGCTGTAGTCTTCCCGCACCGTGCCCCAGGCGCGCTCGCTGACGTAAGGGCCCCATCGCCACCAGGGAGGCGGGACGCCGGTGTTCTCTTTTATTCTGGCGTGCTCGCTGCCAGGAATCGCATTGCTCACGGTAGCAGCCCCTCCCCTGCAACGTCACCCACCGGTTGTGGGCGGCGCGGGCGTCAGTACCGCCCGGGCCGAAGCGTGTTCCCGCCTCTTGATCCGATTATGCGCAGAACCGTGCGCGTACCGCAATCGAGCAATCAGGACAGGATTGATTACCCGTAATCAGTCACACGGGCACGCTGAACGAACAGCCCGGCTTGTCAATGCTTGACGCCATGGACCACCAGATGCCGGTCGCTGATGACCGAGACCGCCAGCCCGGCAAGATCCGTCGCCTCGAGCTGCGCTTCGACCTCGCGGGGTTCGAACGCGGCGCACAGGGAATGATAAAAATCGCGGCGCAGGATCTCGGGTTCACCGGCCGCGTACGCATCGACCAGCCGCCGCGCCGCGGCGGCAGTCTCCGGCCGGAACAGGTCCACGACGTAGATCCGTGTCCCCGCGGACGCATAAGCGGCGATGGCCTCCCACAACACCTCCGGCCGATGCAGGTGATGCAGCAGGCTGTTGCTGATGATCGCCGCATACGGCCCCGCGGGCAGGGGCGCGCCGGGAATCCGCCCCTCGATGAAGCGCACGCGATCGCCCAGCGCGGCTTCGCGCGCCTGGCGCTGCCGGGCGAGTGCTATCATGGCCGCCGAGCCGTCCACGCCTGTCACCATGCAACCCGAATAACGCGCGGCGAACCGGAAGCTGATATCCCCCGGCCCGCAGCCGAGGTCGAGGACATTCCCCGTGACCTCGACCCCCGGGAAACACTCCGCGAACCCCTCCACGATCCGGCCGTGGGCCTCGGCGAAATCCGCCGCCGCGTAGGCCTCGGCCTGCGATGGATCGTCCATCAACTCGGGTTCGGTAACGCGCTGCATGTCAGGTGCCGCTATGGCGCCAGCCGTTCGATGCGCCAGCCGCCATCAGCCTCTGCACGACTGTACAAGAAGCGATCATGCAGGCGATTCGTGCGCGCCTGCCAGAATTCGATGGTGGACGGCCGCACCCGGTAACCGCCCCAGAACGATGGCAGCGGCACCTCCTGGTCGTGCAGCTTGCGCATCATCTCCGCCACCTTGGCATCCAGCAGGGAACGCGAGGTGATGACCTGACTCTGGGGCGAGGCCCAGGCGCCGATCTGGCTGCCGCGCGGGCGCGTGGCGAAATATTTCGCCGATTCGGCGAAGGAAACCCGCACCGCCTCGCCGGTGATCTTCACTTCCCAGCCGAGCGCGAACCAGGGAAACGACAGCGCCACCCGGGGATTGCGGTCGATGTGCCGCGCCTTGCGGCTTTCGTAGTTGGTGAAGAACACGAAGCCCCGCTCGTCGTAGGTCTTCAGCAGCACGATGCGCACCCACGGCTGGCCGTCCTCGTCGACCGTGGCGAGACACATGGCATTGGGTTCGGGGATACCCGACTCGATGGCCAGCGTGAAGCGCTTTTCAAACTCCCGGTACGGATCCGGATCGAGGTCCGCCCGCCTGAGGCCGGCGGCCATCCCCTGCTCCCTGATTTCTTCTGCGCGTGTGCTCATGCGTGACAAGGACTCGATAACGTGGTGTTACCCGCATCGGGAAAGCGGTCCCGATAGCGGATACTGCGCATCATACCCGAGTTGCCAAATTCGCAGGAGCGATGTCCTACTGGCCCGCCCGGGGGCACGATGCCCTCACACGCCCTGCCCGAACCGGCTGCACCCAACTGCGGCATACGCTATGCTGAAGTTCAGTCATCACCCGATACGCTCAACCGATCCATGCCGACAGCCATGCAAGCCCTGGTCAAGCGCCGCGCCGAACCCGGCATCTGGCTGGAGTCGGTGCCGGTGCCCGCCGTCGCGACCAACGAGGTCCTGATCAAAATCCACCAGACCGGGGTCTGCGGCACCGACCTGCACATCTACCACTGGGACGACTGGGCCCAACGCAACATCCGCGTGCCCCGCATCATCGGTCATGAATTCACCGGCGAGATCGCCGCCATCGGCCCCGGCGTCAGGGGCTTCGAGATCGGCGACCGCGTCACCGGCGAGGGGCACGTCACCTGCGGGATCTGCCGCAACTGCCGCGCCGGCAAGCGGCATCTCTGCCACCTCGCCGTCGGCATCGGCGGGGGGCGTGACGGGGCGTTCGCGCAATACCTCGTCCTGCCCGCCGCCAACCTCTGGAAGGTGCACCCGGACATCCCCACCGGGATCGCCGCCATCATGGACCCGCTCGGCAACGCGGTCCATTCCGCGCTCTCCTTCGACCTGATCGGCGAGGACGTGCTGGTCTGCGGCGCCGGACCCATCGGCATCATGGCCGCGGCGGTCTGCCGCTTCGCCGGCGCGCGCCACGTGGTGATCACGGACGTCAATGACTACCGCCTGGCGCTCGCGCGCCGGGTCACGGCCTGCCGCGGCGTGAATGTCAGCCGCGAGTCCCTCGATGAGGTGGTGCGCGAGTTGAAGATGTCGAACGGCTTCGACGTCGGCCTGGAGATGTCGGGCAACCCGCAGGCCCTCAACGACATGATCCGGCACATGTACCACGGCGGGCACATCGGCCTGCTGGGCTTTCTGCCGCCGACCACGACCCTCGACTGGGACGAGGTCATCTTCAAGGGCCTGCACCTCAAGGGCATCTACGGGCGCGAGATGTTCGAGACCTGGTACAAGATGACGCAGATGCTGCGCAACGGCCTGGATATCTCCGGGGTGATCACGCACGTCTTCCCGGCGGCCGACTATCGCCAGGCCTTCGAGGTGGTCCATTCCGGCGAATGCGGCAAGGTCGTGTTGGACTGGCAATAGCCGGCCGCGCCCCTCGGTTACCTACCGTGTCGACAGGAAGCACGCCATGACGACGGATACGAAGCGCTTCCAGGCCGAGCTCGCGGCCATCGAGGCGCAGGGCCTCTACAAGCGCGAGCGCATCATCACCACGCCGCAGGGCGTCGAGATCGCGACCCGGGAGGCCGGGGATGTCCTGAACTTCTGCGCCAACAATTACCTGGGTCTCGCCAACCACCCCGAGCTGGTGCGCTCGGCCGCCGCGGCGCTTGAGACCCGCGGCTTCGGCATGGCCTCGGTGCGCTTCATCTGCGGCACGCAGGACCTGCACAAGGAGCTGGAGCGCGCGATCGCCGGGTTCCTGCACACGGAGGACGCGATCCTCTACACCTCCTGCTTCGATGCCAACACGGGCCTGTTCGAGACCCTGCTGGGCGAGGAGGACGCCGTCATCAGCGATCAGTTGAACCACGCCTCCCTCATCGACGGCATCCGCCTGTGCAAGGCGGCGCGCCTGCGCTACCGCCACGCCGACATGGACGATCTCGAGGCGCAGCTCAAATCCGCCGCGAGCCGCCGCACCCGCCTGATCGCGACCGACGGGGTGTTCAGCATGGACGGCGACATGGCGCGGCTGGACGAGATCACGAGGCTCGCCCGGCAATACGATGCCCTGGTGATGGTCGACGACTCCCACGCGAGCGGCTTCGTCGGCCCCACCGGCCGGGGCACGGCGGAACACTTCGGCGTGATGGAGCGCATCGACATCACCACCTCCACCCTGGGCAAGGCCCTGGGCGGCGGCTCGGGCGGCTTCACCGCCGCCGCGCAGCCGGTCGTGGACCTGCTGCGCCAGCGCTCCCGGCCCTATCTCTTCTCGAACACCCTGGCCCCGGCCCTGGCGGCGGCCGGCCTCAAGGCGTTCGACCTGCTGGAGCGTTCCGCCGAGCTGCGCGAGCGCCTGTGGGCGAACACGCGCTACTTCCGGGAGCAGATGCGCGCCGCCGGCTTCGACATCAAGCCGGGCGAGCATCCCATCGTGCCGGTCATGCTCTACGAGGCGCCGCTCGCCCAGCGGATGGCCCAACGCCTGCTGGAACTCGGCATCTACGTCAGCGGCTTTTTCTATCCCGTGGTGCCCGAAGGTCAGGCGCGGATCCGCGTCCAGATCTCCGCCGCCCACGAGCGGGAACACCTGGACCAGGCCATCGGCGCCTTCACCCAGGCCGGCCGCGAACTGGGGGTCATCGGGTAAAATGGCTGATATGAAATTCCAACCCGTGCGTTATGACCACAAGGCGTTTCTGGAAAGAGCATCCAAGCGCCGTGGTTTTTGCGAGGTCTATGAGGCGCTTGAAGTCGAATACGCCCTCGCTCATGAAATGCTGGCAGCTTGCGCTCACGCCGGCTCCGGCAATTGACCGCCTGCGCGCCGTTTGTGATAGTTTCCGCGAGGAATAACACCTGTGAAAAACTGGAGGGAACAATTCGTGTCGCCATCAAGGAACTCGCTCACACGTTCTGCCAAGGCGGGAACTTCCTGTCGGCCTCACACAATCCCCATAGGCCAGCGCCCGGAATGCAGCGGATCAGTTCAACAGATTTTATCCATCATGCGGGCACACGAAGGATAGAATCCTATTCATTTGGCACACTATGACCGATGCAATCGCCTCCGCCACCGTCATCTCAACCTCCATTAAGTCGGAGTGCGGTGAGTTTCGCTATGTGCTCAAACGAGTCTGGGACAGCGAGCGCAAAGTGGGCGCATTTCTCTGCGCAAATCCGTCAAAGGCAGACCACCTCCTGTTTGATGACACCGTATTTCGATGCGGTAACCTTGCTGTGCAATGGAACTGGGGAGGCTATTACGTGCTGAATCTGTTCCCAGGCTACGCTACTAAATCCTGTGATCTCAAGCGAACTGCCGAGACCGACAGCCGCAACATCTTCCACATCGCCAAAGTCACTGCAGAAGTAGACTTCGTCGTAATCGCTTGCGGCAATGGTCACACTGCGGAACTGCACAGGGTAATCGCTGGCGTACCACTAACGAGGCTGCGCCTCAGACCGACGAGCGGTGTGGTGCTCGCTGCTGCCGGTGTGTGAATCATGGGCCCCGATCGCCATCAACTCCGCGGTATGAGCCGCGGGCATTGAGACCTTCGAGAGGTCGGACCACAATGGGTCAAGTGGGTCTGATGACCCGATGACGATCGGAGCCGATGATGAACCTACCACAGACGGCGGCGGATGTCCTGCGCGATCACGTGACACTGGAGTGCGAGTCGATTGATCGGCTGTATCTGAATGTGTATGTGCCGCATTTGCAGAATGTTGGCGGGGTGGTGGGGTATCTGCATGGGTGCAAGGTACAGCGTTTCACCTGACGGCAGCGGTGGCGCCGATGACGGAGGGTTTCTGAAGTCGGTCGATGCGTTTGTCGCGCGCACCGGTGTGGATGTGGTGCAGTTCAAGAAGGGCGAGCGCAAGGATGAGGTGACGCAGGACTATCTGGCGCGTTTCCGGGGCGCGGAGGGCGTGCTTTACGTGGGCAAGGCGCAGGAGAAGGCGCGGGTGATGCGCACCGAGCGGCGGCGCAATCCGCGCACGGGAGGGACCTATCCGTGGATTGTCTCGTCCACGGCGATGGTCAACCACCTCTACTTCTATTGTGTGGATGAGGACTTCGGTCCGTTGTTCCTGAAGTTCTGCACCTATTTTCCGTACAACGCCAAGCTGTGCCTGAATGGCAACGAATACGCCAAGTGCCAGTTGCATAAACGGGGTATCGCCTTCGAGGCGCTCGATAACGGGGTACACACGTGTGCCAATCCCGCTGCCCTGCAGCGGTTGTGCGATGGCCTGGATGCCGCACGGATCGATCGCTTGCTGCGCAAGTGGCTGAAACGTCTGCCGCACCCCTTCAGTAAGCAGGATCGTGCCTCGGGTTGCCGCTACGACATCTCCATCCTGCAGGCCGAGTTCTCGCTCACCCAGGTGCTGGACCGCCCGCTCGCGGGTCGGGTATTATTCGAGGATGTGATTCGTGAGAATCTCGACATCGGCCGACCCGCTTCGGTGCAACTGATCTTCAACCGTCGTGTCGGCAAGCTCCCCCGGTCGCTTCCGCACCCGCGTCCTCACCGACGGTGTAACACCTTCGCTGCATGTGGACTACAAGCACAGCCGCATCAAGCAGTACCACAAGGAGGGTCAGGCACTGCGCACCGAGACCACGATCAACGATACCTACGATTTCGCCCTGGGACGACGGCTGCATAACCTGACGGCGCTGCGTCAGGTCGGCTTCTCGGCCAACCGACGTCTGCTGGACGTCCAAACGATCAGCCACGATTGCGCCTTGGGTGAAGAGGAATCCAGCGTCATCAGCGTAGCCTGGAGATCAACGGGCAGCGGGCCTCGGCATTGCCTTTGCCGATCCCCATATTCAAGCCCTGATGCAAGCGCTGTTGTTGTTTGTCCTGCTGACCCGTGGCTTCTCCAACCGCGACCTGCGTGAGCAGCTCTGCACCTTACTGGGCATCGACCAGTCAACTGCGCCCGGGCCGCATGACCTATGACCTGCGTCGTTTGCGTCTGCATGGATTGATCGAACGTATCCCGCACACGCATCGTTACCGGCTGACCGAACACGGTCTCAAGACCGCGATGTTCTACAGCCGCCTCTACAACCGCGTGTTGCGACCGGGAATGTCGCTTCTCAATCCAACCGACGCCCAACCGAGCAACGCATTGCATCGACGCTTCAGCGCGATGAACGAAGCAATCAACACCTTCTGTGACCAGGCCAAATTCGCCGCATGAAAGTGCAACAGGAAAAACTTGACTCACAAGGTCAAAAGATTATCAATCAAGGAATCTAGTGCGCCCATTCTCGTGTTCCACGCAGGGCGATTTCTCCTGATGCGAGTCGCCAGTTGTGAGTGGCTCAAACGATTAATGTTTCTTCTCCCTCCGCCCATTATCGCGTCGATTGTTATCTGGTACCTGACGAGCGAGCTGAGCCTTTTTGAACGTGGGGTCTATTCCGCTGCGTGTTTGCTTTTTGCCTTTATTGTGTGGCTTCAGTATCTAGTTGCCGGCCTCACCTTAGTGAATATCAGAAAGCTTTTCGTGTTCTACAAGAGTCTCGCTGAGAAGCGTGAAAATGCAACGGGCGGGATCACTGACTCCTATCGTCATCTCAGGGAACATGGCAATTCCTTCTTCATAGTCCTGCTAGAGATATTGATGGGTGTCGTCTTGTTTGGCGCAGGCCCCGTTGGGCAGACCGCGGCTCCATGCACTTCCTTTTTTGACAACCGGTTGCTGATATACCTCGTGATACTGGTGCTTTGGATAATCCCAGCTGTCCTTGTGTGGCTAATCGGAACTCTATTCGAGCGCGAGTTCAGTGGTATAGACGCCGAACAAGGTGCTCCAGGGGATACGCCAAAAGCGGCGCGCCGATGATAGTTCATTATCGCGCTAGGCAAAGCAATGAAATAGGAGAATATTGTGAAGCTAAGATTTATCTGTTCGACACTCGCCGCATTGCTCATCATAGGTTGCAACAACAAGCATTCAGTTGCCGCACCGCCAGCAAGTGATAACGAAATATTGCTTGAAGCATGCAAACTGATGAAGGCCCCTGAAGAACGAACTCTTTGCGCCGAAGCTGCAGAAAGGGTCGGGCGACAGAGCCACCTTGAGCAACAAAAGGGGGCTGAGTTACCCAGCAAATTTACAACGGAGCCCATTACCTTCAAAGGTATTCCTCTTGATAAACCTGGGGTAAAGGAAGCCCTTCAGGAAATGTGCCGGCAAGAAATAACGAATATGATTGCTGAGACGTGTTCACATTCATCGGACAAAATGTGCCGGGAGAAGGAATGAATGCCATAAAAAAAGACGAATCATCTGGTGATTCGCCGTGTGTATTCAAGGAACGTACGATACATCTTCCTGTAAGCTATGGCATTCTGTCGAAAGCCGACGGATGGCTCGTTTTGGGCGACGATGGATCGCTCCTTAGCGTTCAGATATCTGGATCTAAAGGCGAAATGCTAGCAGAAGTGGAAGTTCTTGAAGCTAAGTACGGAAAGCCTTCAAAGACTACTACACAGGTAGAAAACAAAATGGGGACGAAGTTCGACAAGGACATATTCGTATGGCAAGACAGTCAGGGATCGCGTATTACTGTTGAATCAATGTACGACAAGATTGACGAAGGTCGTATTGTTATTGAATCAGCCTCAACCGTTGCTGTTGAAAAGGAAGCAGAAAAAGTGAAAAAGAAGATAGGAAAATTGAATCTCTGAGTTTCATGGCAGGACTAAAGCGTCTAGACCCGGGAAAACCGGGACGGATTTATTTTTCATCATCACCAACGGGGTGACCCCATGGTTCGGTTCGACAACTGAACTTTTTCACTCAAATTCAGAGCGCTGCAATCCAGATTGGCGAATGATCGATAGCAGCGTGCCCGTTCTTATTTCTTTATGATCTGGCACAGGCACCGTTACCGTGCTTCCAGGGATTTTCTTTTGCAGGATTACATGGCTTCCTTTTCTTCTGACTTACTTGAAGCCGTGTATTGCCAGGATTTGCATACCTCGCTGCCAGACAGCACTTTCAGTTTAACCAACCGCGACCTCCACATGAGTGACATACACCTCATCATGAAGTCGCGAATTGATTTCGTCCGGAGACGCGGTTTCGAAAAACAACTCCAATGCTTCTATTAGATTGGCTCTTGCCTCTGCAATGGAATCGCCCTGGCTTGCTACATCGAGCTCCGGGCAAAGTGATACATAGCCATCGCCTTCCCTTTCGATGATTGCTGTTAGTCGCTTAACCATCAGATTCGCCTCATTGTTGATTTGCGGATGGAAAACCGGGACAGATTTAATTTCCATGTCGGCGCGGTGCTAGGAGCACTTCTTGACGATGCGCATCGTGTAAAATGGTTGACCGTCGGGGCGACGCCGAGATCGTAGATCGGCACTGGGTGTCCCCGCGACCCGCCGAATGGATCAACGCCCCGCCTCAATCAACTCGATGTCCTTCTTGAGCAGTTGATTGATGAGCTCATTGAGCGGGACGCCCTTGGCCTTCGCGCGCTCGGCCAGGTACTCGAGCACTTGGGTATCGAGATATACCGGCAGATTGAACTTGGCGCCCGGTCGGTAGAACTTCCCGCGCACGCCGCCCGAGAAGTCGATCTCGTCCGGTATATCGTCATCGTTGGGTGGGTTGCTGGTTGCATTCATGGTGTCACCTATCGAGGTTCGTCCTCATAAAAACGTCGTTCACGGTTGGTCGCTTCGCGCGCCGAGATAATGCGCACCCGCACGCGATTGGGATCCGTTGTTTGATACGTATGCGCCACCGCCAAGAGCGCGCCGCTCGCATCGTGCCCGAGCGTAAACCAGCGT
This sequence comes from uncultured Gammaproteobacteria bacterium, assembly GCA_963773065.1. GTDB lineage: Bacteria > Pseudomonadota > Gammaproteobacteria > UBA9214 > UBA9214 > CAVQCA01. Next base: position 351,828 of record CAVYZN010000011.1, on the reverse strand, counting down.
TCCTCGGATTGGCTGTGGGCCGAGTCAAAGACCGTGAGCGCCAGCGCGTCTCGAAACACCGTTGCCGCCTGGTCGAATGTGACCCCATGCTTGGCCGCGTTGGCGAGCGCCTTGGCCGCATCCCATTCAAAATCATAGACGATCTCTGTGTTCACGCGAGCCGCTATTCGGTGGTGGCCTTCTTCTTCAACTGCCCCGCTCGATCATCGTGTCGATGAATTGAAGTACCTGGCGCTTCTCCGTAGCCCCAAGCGGCTGGATCTGGGCTACCGCAACCGGGTATTACGCGGCTTTGGTTCCTCTTTCTTGAGACCGTCGGCCGGGTGATGTAATGATGGAGAATAAACGCTATTTTCCCACGATGTCCACAATAAGATAGCAGCTTGATTTTATACCCCCTCATCCTGGCCTTCTCCCGGAGGGAGAAGGGATGTCCCGTTTGGACCGCGGTGACTCGTATTCATGTCCAATGGGTCGTGGTAAGTCAATGGGGTCAAACTCGATTGCTCCCGCCATCTCGACTTGATTGATTTCGACTATGATCAATCGAGTCTGCCCCATCGCCGGCGGTTATTCCGGTGCGATGCGCGTGCCGGCCGGGACGATGGTGTCCTTGGGGATGACGACGATTCCATCCTGAACGACCCAGGTGCCCGCGTCCATCTCGGTGGCACGCGGGAAAGGCCGGATGATGGTCCCATCGCCGATCCGCACGTTCTTGTCGATGATCGCGCCCTCAATGTGACAGCCCTCGCCGATCCCAAGCCTTACATCCCGCGAGCGGCGTTCATAGTAATCCGCACCCATCACGATGCTGTCTTTGATGACGGTTCCAGCGCCGATGATGCTGCGCAGGCCGATAAATATTGGGGGGTCAGAGTAAAAACTCTCGCACTTTCTCAGATTGGGAGAATGTCACAAGAGTTTTTACTCTGACCCCAAATTAGATGGGACAAAAAATGCATCGACACCGTGATATGCTTGAGAGCAAATCCACCGCATAGAGAGGGTGACCAATGCCCACCGTGAAGCGAGACGTCCGAGAGCTATTAGATCATCTCCCGGATGACAGCACGATCGAGGATATCCAGTATCACCTCTACGTCCTTGAGAAGATCCGCCGTGGGCGCGATGACATCCGCGACGGCAGACGCCTCACCCACGAGCAGGCCAAAGAACGCCTGAGCAAATGGCTCAAGCCCTGATCTGGTCGAATGAGGCGCTCGATGATATCGATCGCATCGCCGAATACATCGGCCGGGATTCACCCTATCACGCCCAACGCGTCGTCGAACGTCCGTTCGACCTTGCCGATGAACTGCCCGTGCACGCTGAGCTCGGACGCATCGTGCCGGAACTCGCCGACCCCAACGTGCGCGAGCGATTCCTCTACACCTACCGCCTCGTCTACAAGTTGACTGAGGATGAAATCCACATCCTTGCCGTGATCCATGGCAAGCGCCTGCTCGAATCCCTCGATCGCTTTACCAACTGAGTCTGACGCCGGTTGATCAAGGGGTCATCCCATTGTCAGGCGCGATGCGCGTGCCGGCCGGGACGATGGTGTCCTTGGGAATGACGACGATGCCATCCTGAACGACCCAGGTGCCCGCGTCCATCTCGGTGCCGCGCGGGAAAGGCCGGATGATGGCACCATCGCCGATGTGCACGTTTTTGTCGAGGATCGCGCCCTCGATGTGGCAGCGTTCGCCGATCCCGAGCCTTCCATCCCGCGAGCGGCGTTCGTAGTAATCCGCGCCCATCACGATGCTGTCGCTGATGACGGTTCCCGGCGCCGATCTGCTGCGCAGGCCGATGACGGAGTGGCGTAATCTGCGCGCCCTTGATGACGCAGCCTTCGGTGAGGAACACATCCTTGAGTTTGCTCTCTTCCACGATCGAGCCGGGCAGAAAGCGGGCGTGCGTATAAATCGGGCGGTGCGCGTCGTAGAAGTTGAATGGCGCGTCCGCCTTGGTCAGCTCGAGGTTGGTGTCATAGAACGAACGGATGGTCCCGATATCCCGCCAGTAGCCGTCAAAGTCAAATCCGTACACGGGCCTGGTGCCGATGGCGTAGGGGATCACATCGCTGCCAAAGTCGTCGAAGTCGGGATGCTCGGTGAGCAGATCGATCAACACCTGCATCTTGAAGACATAGATTCCCATCGAGCCGAGGAACGGCCGTTCGGGATCGTCACGGCTGACCATCTGGGCCTGCACCGCGGGGTCTTTTGGCTTTTCCGCGAAGGCGATAATGCGGCCTTCCGGCGCGCGCTCCGCGATCGGGGTGCGCAGTAGATTTCTTCACAAGCTCTCAGTCGATGAGTATCAACTCGTTGATGAGTTCGTTGCGGTCGCCGGGGCGGATGGGAAAGTGGCGGGCGAGCAGCTCGCCGCTCTGGCGAATCGCCTGCGCCAGCCCCTCGGCCGCGCGGCCCGTCTTCATGCCCTCGACCACCAGGCGCGCAGATCGCCTCCCAGTCCACCTGGGAGATCTTCTGCGCCACCGCCTCGTCGCCCACCACCCGCACCAGGCGCTCGTAGAGGGACACGTAGATCAACACGCCGGTGCCGCCCGCCGTGGTGCGGACACGGTGGCGCTGAAAGGTTTCCAGGGCACGCCGTTCCACCTCCAGGCGCATCTCGCGCGGCGGGATGAAGGGCAGGCGCAGCACGGGAAAGCGGGTCGCGAGCGCGGCGCCGGCCACGAAGCCGGTAACGACGATGGCGATCACCGCGGCGAGTCCCAGCGTCGGCGACGCTCCGGCGGCCCATGCCATCTCGGTGGTGTCCTGGAACAGGACCCAGATCACGGCCAGCGCCACCAGGCCCAGCAGCAGCCCGAAGAGGTCCTCGGCCCGGTCGTAGCGTCCCGAGACCGTGGCCACCACCGGCACGATCTCGCCCGCGGTGCCCTGCTCCGCCGCGGCCACGGCGGCCGCGATAAGCTGCCGCTCCCGCTCGTTGAACAGTGCGCTCGCCGTCTTCATCCTCGGGTACCTACCACGAGCCGGTCGCTCCGCCGCCGCCCGAGGATCCGCCGCCGAAGCCCCCGCCGGATCCGCCGGCAGCGGCCGCGCGCAGCAGGAAGAAGATGAGCACCGCCAAGGCGGCGATCAATGCCCAGGCCCACCCGGACTTGCCACTCTTGAACAGGTTGTAGATCAGGGCGCCAAGGAAGATGGCGCCACCGATCAGCACCGGCCAGAACCACCAGGGCGCCGTCGGCCTGGGAAGTTGCAGCCCCCTGCGCCATGGCGTCCAAACCGCGCACGCCGTCGCCGATCCCGGTGGAGTATTCGCCCCGCCTGAAGGCCGGGACGATCAGCGACTGCATGATGTCGTCGGCCTGGGCGTCATAGCGGTGTTCGAAGCCCGCGCCCAGCTCGATGCGTGCCTTGCGGTCTCCCGCCGAGACCAGCAGCAGCATGCCGTAGTTCCGATCCGCCGATCCGATGCCCCAGGCATCGAACAGCGCCTTGGCATACGCCTCGATGCCCAGGCCGCTCGCCTCGTAGGCGGAAAGGGACGGGATGGTCACGACGAAGAGCGGGATCCGCTCATCCTTCAGCAGCGCCAGTGCGGTGGCATCGATCGCCTTGCGCGCCTGTTCGTCGAGGAGCTTGGCCTCATCGACGAAGAAGTGCTCCTTGGGCGGCTTGTCGGGGAAGGTGGCTGCCTGAAGGGAATGCCCGATCACCGCCAAGGCCGCCAGCAGCACGGCGAGAAAGCCTTTCCGTAGGGTGCATGCCATGGTCAGAGGGTGGAGGCTTCGGCGCGAGGAGTCAACCGCAGGTGATACGGACACTTACATAAAGGGATGACATTTGTTCACCGTCACTTCGACCAAACGAGCGTAGCGAGTGCGAGCCGGAATCCAGGAATAGCCGGCACATTTTTCTTCTAGGGAAGCTCTGATTAAGTCCGTTCGTGGTGAGCCTGTCGAACCATGAACGGACAAATCGCCTGACATTTATGGCATTTCCCGTTCACCCTTCGACAAGCTCAGGGCGAACGGGAGACTTGATCAGAGCTTTCCTAGATATCGTTCTGCTGCGCGATACCCTTGTAAACGATGCTGGAGATATTGCGGATGATGTCGCCGCGCGAACGGATCCAGCTCGTGTAATCAGGGGCGCTCTTGCCTTTCTCGATGATGCCGACCAGCGTATAGGGATACCACCTGCCGTCCGCGCCCTTGACGTTCAGGATGCCCATGTCACCGCAGAGACGCGCGGTGCTGCCGGTCTTGTTGTAGACCTTGGTGTCTTTCGGCACGCCCCGCACGCCCGTGTAGATCCGGTCGTGTCCCGGCAGCGCCATCAGGCGTTTAATCTCGGGTGCGCCGGCGATCTCCTCCTTCCAGAGCGCATACAGGAAGCGGCTGTAGTCGTGCACCGATGCCTTGTTGCGATAGGTCTTTCCACCGGCCGGTATGTACTCGACGAGCTGGACCTCCTGGAATATCTCGGGATACTGCTGATTCAGGATCCGTTCGACCGCCTGCGGTCCGCCTACCCGCCGCATCACCCAGTTTGTGGAGGCATTGTTCGAGTGCTGGATCATCCGCTGCAGGTGCCGGCGGCTTTCCTTGTTGTAGGTGAGTTCACCCCGCTCGACCTTGTGAAAGAAAGCCGCCGCGATAAAGGGTTTGACGAGGCTGGCCGTCTGGAACTGCTCATCCTCGTTGATCGTGACGAGCTTCTCGCCAGTGGTGAAATCATACACCGACCAGCCGGTGCGCTCGTCGGGTGCGAGCTTGCCTTCCTGGCGCAGGCGATTGAGGTAGTCCATAACCGCCGCCTTGAGATTGTGGATCTCCCGGCTGCGTTCGGTGGTCGTCATCTCGCTTATGCGTGCACTCGGCACATCGGACGAGGCGACGGCGGATGCACTCATGTTGTTCTTGGGTGCGCTCGGCACGCCGGGCGATGCGGCGGGTATGGTCGCCTTGCGCTTGGGTGAACTCGTCACGCCGGGCGATGCGACGGCAGGCGTGATCATCTTGCTCTTGGGGGTACCCGCCACCTCGGGCGATGCGGCGGCGGGTGCGGTCTTCCTGCTCTTGGGTGAACTCGACCCGCCGGGCGATGCGACAGCGGCTTGCCGTGCCCCGGTGTCGCCAACGAGTGTCCAGTTCTCGGAACGTACCGGGCTGGCCGCCTGAAGACCCCGGGCTCGCAACAGCTTGGTATGGCTCTGCGCCACCCGGGTCGCCCCGGCGCTGTCGCCGCGCCGCGCGTAGACAAGACCGAACAGCTTGCCGTTGGAAACCACCTTAAGATCCTTCGCCACCGCCTTCCCCAGCACCCCGGCTACCCGCTTGCGGTAATCCCGGACGCCGTCGATATCGCGGGACCAGACATAGGAAACATCGTAGAGACCCGCGGCTAGCGTCGCCGACGGTAGGCTCGACAAACACAAGAGGACGGCAAGCACACAAAAGACCGGTCCGGTTATGGTTCTATACATACCCCGCCTCCCTTACGAAATAGCTTTCTGACTCAGCCTGTTGTGCCGCTATTCTAGAGTACTTTCATGGGAATGAACAGGGGGCAGCGACGGGAAACAGGCGCCAGCGGCTGAAAATAGTCGAAATCAGCGCGGTGAGGTGAAACAACAGCCTTGATAGCCCGTATTCCTCCCTGGACAGCGGCAGGGGGTAGCCTGGGTTGAACGCAGTGAAACCCGGGTTTGTGGAGCCCATCCATAGACTCCGCCCTACGGGCCAGCCTGCGGCTGTCCAACATCGCTCCCGGCGATGTTGTCGCTCCCGCTCAACCCCTATATGGTCTGGCTACATCCTGGTTGACGCCTCTACCGGGTCCGAGCGTATGAATCGACACCTACACCTGCAGTCTCTTCCTCACCAGCACGACGGCGATCGAGTAGCTTACGATCGCGTAGAGCAGGAGCACCGCAATGTGCAACAGTGGCTGGGTCAGTTCCGCGCCGGCGACCAGGGAGCGGGTCAGCATCACGGCATGGGTCAGCGGCAGCACCTGAACGGGCCCTGCATGGCGGCGGGCAGGGACTCTATGGGATAGAACACGCCGCACAGGATGTACATCGGCGTAACGATCAGCACGAAGTAGTAATTGAAAAAGTCGTAGTTGTAGGCGAGTGAACTCATGATCAGGGCGAGACCCGCGAAACACAGCCCGATCAGGAACACGACCGGGATCACCCACAACGCCTGCCAGCTTTCGACGACACCCAGCACCGCGGCGACGGCGAGGATGGCCATGCCGCTGAACAGGCTCTTGGTGGCACACCAGAGCATTTCACCGGCGAGGATATCGTCGATTTCGAGCGGTGTCGCGAGGATGGCTTCATAGGTTTTTTGCGGCACCATGCGGGTAAACACCGAATACATCCCTTCGAAGCTGGCGGTGGTCATGGCCGACGAGGCGATGATGCCGGATGACAGGAAGGCGAGGTAGGACATGCCGGACATCTCGCCGACGAACGCCCCAGGCCGAATCCCAGTCCCAGCAGGTAGATCAGCGGCTCGCCGAAATTCATCAGGATGGCCGGCACCAGCAGCTTGCGCCATACGAGGATGTTGTGCCGCACCGGCGAGCGCGCCGAGGACGCAGCGGGGTGGTCGCCAATAACTCATAGTCGCGCAGCTCCCGTCCCGTCAGCCGCAGAAACCGTCTTCCAGGCCCGTCGGGCGATGGACGTACTTGAGATCATGGCGGAGCTTGAGCGTCTCGATCAGCGGCGCGAACTGTTGCGAGTAGCAGTAAATGCTGGAGCCCCATGCGTTCCATGCGGCACCCGGACTTTTCGGCCAGTTGCAGGAACACATCGCCCTCTCTCACCCCGCACCTCGATGACTTCCCTCTCCACGTGCCGCTCGATGAGCTGTTGCGGCGAACCCTGTGCGAGGATGCGGCCCTGATCCATGATGACCAGTTCATCGCACAGGCGCTCGGCCTCCTCCATGTAGTGCGTGGTCAGCAGCAGGGTCTTGCCGCGCGCCTTGAGTTCGCTCAATCGGCCCCAGATCAAGTGGCGCGCCTGCGGGTCCAGTCCGGTGGTCGGTTCGTCCAGCGCCGCGAGCTCCGGGTCATTGATCAGGGCGCGCGCGATGGTCAGGCGCCGCCGCATGCCGCCGGAGAGGGTATCGGTCTTTGCCGTGCGCCGGTCGGTCAGCGAGACGAATTCCAGCAAGCCTTCGATGCGCGCGGCGACCTGCCCGCGCGCCAGGCCGAAGTAGGTCGCATAGATGTCCAGATTCTCCTCGACCGTGAAGTCGGGATCGAGATTATCAGCCGTGGAACGATGCCCACGCGGGCGCGTATCGCCGGGGCGTTGCGGGCGACCGGCAGGCCGAACACCGAGAGCGTCCCGCCGCTTGGCGGTGTGAGTCCCATCGTCATGCGCAGCGTCGTGGTCTTGCCCGCCCCGTTAGGCCCGACAAAACCGAAACACCGGCCCGGATAGATATCAAACGAGATGCCGTCGACGGCCCGTTGCTCAGCGAACCGTTTCGTGAGACCGCGGGCGGAGATCACCGGTTTGCTTGAAGCCGCGGTGGCCAGCGCTGAACGTCGTTTTCATTGGCTCGATGATCCTGAATAATCTCTGCAGGCAGTGACCGGGCTGCCATGCCGCCAGTTGCCGTTGCGCCTCCGCCAGTTGTTCAGGGCTGAGCACCGCCGTGACCTGTGCCAGTTTTTCCGCCGCCTGCATCTCGCCGCCTTTCGCCGCCAGGCTGTACCTGACCCAGGCGCGAACGGGATCAACTGGTTGGCCTCAATGCCACTGTTATAAATGTCCCCAATGTGTAACTGCGCATCGGCATGACCCAGATCGGCATTCGGGCAATAGGCGCCGGCTTCCTTGACTACACCTTGTGTAATGGCTTCCTCTTGCGCGGATACGCTGATGACGACATCGTTCTCATCGAAACGGACAATCACCGTCCAGGGATGTCCTCCAGGGTGGGCAGGGTTAAAAGGTGGCTTGAGCACTCTGCGATTCGTTGCATCGTAGAGTATCGCGCCCTCCCAGCGCGACAATACCCTGAGCATCGGTGTTCAGCGGTATGAAGATGAGCGTCACGTCCGTCCAGCCAGAATACTCAAAGAGCTTTCCTGAGCTTTTCTAGCTCCATCCGGTTTTCCCACTCGCTTCAGGACCTCCTCCTTGGTGGTTATGCCAGGTTTTATGGTATCCAGCTTGTTGATCGCATCGTACCGGCCCCATACCGGCGGTACGTACGGCGGTTGAATATAGCAGGACACAGAACGATCGGAGCCGCGCAGGGCATGAGCACCATTGGTACCATCTGATACACCGCTTTCTTCATCCAGGTGTATCTCTCCGAGACCTGATCCCGACTTAACGTCCTGGCTGATCCATTCGGATTCGAAAACCCTATGTTCGGGGTCCAATAATTACCCCGCAATCCCCGCTATTGAATTATACGTCATTGACACCACACTCCTGATATACAGGCCAGGCGCCGCTGTTCGTGTTGATTGCGGACACGAGGAGGATAGACATCATGGCGGAAGCATCCCTTACCTTGACCCGAGAAACCATGACAAGCTCGGCATCGTCCATTGTGGCGTAACCCGTGAAGGCTTTATTGCCGTCGGCGGCGAACCCCGCAATATTGCCAATGGGGAGGAAATCCTGTTCGAACGCACCCGGATAAAGGCCAAACGCAACGGAAGCGATTACACCTTCACCAAGGCCGCCTAATCCGGCGCGCGGAGTCAGACGGAGGACAGGAACAAGGAAAACCCTTCTCTCCCGATGCTTCCCCGTTTACAGATTACAGGCGTTCCCGGCCAGCGTCGGCGTCTTGTCGGTGCGGGTTTCCAGGTTCAGCAAACTGACCAGACGTACGCTGCCCTCGGCGTGTAACACCTCGTGGATCCGCTCGACGGCGGCGAGTATGCCCCTCAGTTCCCCCTCGACATTGGTCCCGAGGCATGGGTCTCGAGGATGAAGTCATGGTCATGCAGCAGTTCGACGACCCGGCGGATTTCCTTCCGCACGGAGACACCCGACCGATCGGGACGACCTGCAATTCGGCGGTGGCTTTCATAGTCTGTACTCGAAAGGTAGTGCGGCATAACGTGAAGTATAGCGGCAACGTCATGCTATCGAGCCATTGCCTATACGGCAATGGCACTTACTTAACGTTCCATCATCGATGTAGGGTGGGTTAGGCACGCCGTTGGTGCCGTAACCCACCGGCTGTGCCGCCAGGCACACATTAAAAAATGTGTTGTGTTGCTGCGCAACGCCTGGCGGGTTAGGCAAAAAACGCTAACCCACCCTACATTTCAGATTAAACAAGTGCCATTCGCCTATACGAGTTTTCCCCTGCCGCCTGGAAATCAATAGGTAATCAGCAGCGGCTGATAGCAAAAATTGCGCTCAGATGATGCAGGACGGCGTGCTGGCCCTGCTGCTCCCAGATGGTATTGATTTCCTGCTGTCCTTCATATAGCGCTGCTCCAGGTCTTGCTCGTCTGCGTATTTGTCCGCGACTTCGCCCACCAGGTCCAGCCACATGCGGCTCGCTCCCATGGCGAGCGCCGGCCATGTCCGCTGCACGGACAGTGTCCAGCGCCGGTCGCTGGTGTCCTCGATGCGGGGTCGCGTAATCGTGGCGAGATCATCGAAACTGACTTTGGTCACCCTGCCCTCCTGCCTCAGCCTGTGCAGCACGGGATTCTTTTCCAGATCGGCATAGATGCGCTGTGCGCCCGCGGCGGTGCTGTAGAAGATAAAGCTGAACACGTGACCGTACTCATCGTCCCCGGCGCGCCGGTGTATGCGCCGATGAGGATATCCTGGAAATGCCGGTCAAAGACCGGGGCGATAACCTCGCCACCGAGCAGTGTATCGATGTACCAGCGCGGTGGCTCGCCGGCCGGTCGCTCGATGGAAAAACGCGCATACCACCAGCCGGTCCCGTCCGCCAGAGGCGCCGGGCAAGGAGGGTGTAGCGCGCTTGCCTCGTCGGTTGAGGGTCTGAGCGCCGCGCACCCCGCCGCGCCCGGCAGCAATACTGTTATCACGATGAGTCTGCCTGTGTTCATGAGATATCTCCGCTACTCTCCGGCTGCCGGCCGCGCAGGATCGCGGCAAGACCGGCTCACCGGGGCGATACTCCACAACCGGCGGCGCCATTGCAAATCATTCTCGCACCGCCGGCGAACACGCCCGGCCGTTCGCCAGACGATCAGGCCGTCAATTGCACCACGTCACCGACGACGCCGACCCGCCGGTCAGCAGCGCCAATCGGCGCGCCCGGCAGGCCACCGGGCACCGGATGCGGAACGCACAATCCTTGCCGGTTGCGCACCCGGCGGCGGTCATCGCCGACCTCGCGCTTGCCTGATCCTGCCTCGTCTTAACCTACTGTTTTCTCGTGATCTGCCGCCATATCGGCTAGCGCATAGGAGGATCCACCTATGAAGATTGCGAGAATGCTGCCGGTTCTGGTGATGCTGGTCTCGGGGATTGCCGCCGAAGCCGGCGATATCGTACTGACCGACCAGAACGACGATTACACGAGCAGGATGCTGCAGGCATCAAAAAAGGAGCAGGTGTCCTGCGGGGTGACAGGCAAGGAACTGGAGTGCATCAGCGCCGAGTTCGAGCTGGAACAGGCTGCCGAACACCTGGACGCCCTGCAGCAACCCGGCTGTGGCAGCGGCACCGACTGCGAGGCGGTACCCCCTGGCTTCTGGGGGATGTAACCCTCACCCGGGGACCAGGTTTCTCTATCGTCACATCCGGCGAATTCCGGCATGGCAGTTCCTCCACGCCACCCCTCATCAAAGCGGCCAGTAATGAACGCATCGAGTGAGACGGGTGACACGAAAATCAATTGACTACACTATTAGTGTTTCATCACCGTTTTTTAATAATTTTGGAGGAGTGATTATGGCCACTAAACGAGTACCAGCCTTGATGCTGGCGGGATGCCAGGCTTTTCTCCTGGGCGGCATGATGTCACTGGCAATCGCCGCTGCCGAAGCAGCAAACCTCTACGGGGATCGGACAGGCTCATCCCTTGCAACTCGTCGCAGAATCCGCACCCGAACAACGCCCGGCGCCTATGGCATGGGCCCGGGCCTGGGATGGGACCCGGCATGGGGCCCGGGAGCCTGGGATGGGACCCGGAATGGGGCCCGGCGGCCAGGGCATGGGCTGGACCGGGAATGGGACCCTGCGGCCAGGGCATGGGACCGGGAATGGGTCCCGGGGCAAGGGATGGGCACGCCTTCCGAGGGTGGCGGACAACCCATGGGGCCGGGATTCGGAGCCCCCGGTTACGGGATGCACCCGGGCGGTCAACATCATGGGATGATGGGTGGTCCCAGGGGCGGTTACCCCATGGCCAAGTTTAACGCCATCGGGGCAATCGATCTGACCGACGAACAGCGCGGCAAGTTCGACGCCCTCAGAAAGGAACTCAACACGAGCGTGCAGGAAATCATGGGCAAGATTCGTGCGGAAAACGAGAAGATGCGAAAGCTGCGGGAGGAGCAAATGCGCCTGGGCAAGACGCTGTCCGACCTCAAAGGCCAGATGATGCAGGCGACAAGGGATGTCGCCAACCGCGCCGAGGAACTCCTGACGGATGATCAGCGCAAGGCCACGATAGACCAGGGAAGGCCTACCATGATGCAGCCCCGGAGTGTGCCTTACGCCGAACCGCAGGGTGGCGCAACCGAATAGACTCGCTACGCACGGTCTCTGGCGGTTTAGGGACGGGGGCCGTTCCATAAGCGCCATTCGTCACCGATCGCATTGATTACTGGCGCCTGTGTTGAACGAAAGGCCAGGCACATCCCTGCCGCGTAGCGAGTGCCGCGATGACATCCGCCAGTCCGCCGGTCACCCGTGCCAGGCCGGCATAGTCGAGCCGCTCCGGCGTATCGGTTGTAACGTGGTAGTGCGGGTAACCATACAGCCATGCTGAATCGCTACACCCTGACCGCTCTGGGGGTCCTGATCGTGCTGGCCGTGCTGTTCTTCCTGCATACGGATGAGGAGGAGAAAATCCTGCAACGGCTCGAACAACTGCGCGCGCTGACGGAAATCACTTACCCGGAAACCGGCATCGAACCGCTCGCAAAGGCAAGACGGATCGGGCAGTTCTTCAGTGAACAGACGGTTTTCGATCTCACCAATGCCGGCTAGGCAGCATCGAAATCGCCGGCCGGGACGAGCTGGTGCGGCGGATCGTCCGTGGACGCGCGCGACTTGCCTCGCTGGAACTCGACCTGCAGGACGCGCGGGTGCGCATCGAAGACGACACGGCAGAGGTCGTACTGCAGGGCAGCGGCCTGGGACAGTTCAAGGGTGAACAGGACCGCTTCCTGGAAATACACTCCGTTGCCGTCAGGCTGCGGAAAGAAGCGGACGAATGGCTCGTCACCGGCGCCACGCACCTGCGCGACGAACGGCAGCCCTCGCCGGGGCAGCCGGAATGAGGTTGCGGTAATGCCGTCGAGGAATACAATCACGACAGACTGTCCCTGCGCCCGCTTCAGTCGGCGAAATCCTCGTCACCCAGACCGTAGCGCTGGGTGAGCTGTTCCCGGGTGCCCGCGCGCAGTATGGCGGTGGCGGACGGCGGTTGCCGCTCCGCGGCCATGCGTTCCGTTTCGTCCTCATAGCGCCAAGCCCTGGAGAGCGGCCGGTCATCGGTATCCAGCCAGATGTAGTACTTCATGGCTGCCTCGATGGTGCGACAATCAGACCGCCACCCCCATCGCCTGATGGATCTGCTGCACCACCGCGGGTTGCAGGCCGGTGCGCTGCGCAAGCTGGCGCAGGTAGCTGCGCTCCGCGTCCGTATCCACCTCGATGGCGAGCAATGACGCGGCGTAGACCTCCGCCGCCGCCTCGGGGCTCCGGATCTCGGCGACAGAGGGCCTCCGATCGAGGGGCGATACATCTCGTTCAAGACCCATTGCTGGCCGCTCTGGTCGATCCCGGCCTGCTGCAGCTTGCCGGTGATCCGCTGCCCCTCCCGCTGGATCTGGCCGTCCGCCTTGGCGGCATTGATCATGCCCTTCAAGACCAGCTCCGCTTTGTTGGCGAGCGCCTGCTCCTCCGCGGGTGTCTCCGGGACCTTGAGCCGAGCGGTCGGCCGCCGCCGGACCAGGCAGACCCGCCGCTGCCCTGGGGCGTTTGTCCCGCTCCCGTGAGGGCCTTCATGGCGACGCTCGCCAGCATGGCCAGTGCCCCGCCGCCCAGCGCGCCCTTGACGGAGCTGCTGCCGCCGCCGAGCAGCCCCCCCGAGGATCGCCCCTATCCCCCCTGCCTGGGCGGGATTCCGGCGGCGCCGGCGAGGCCCTTCTGCATGGCATCCAGAACGCCGCCGAGTAGCCCGCCCGCCGCGCCGCCCGCGGCCCCCGGGACACCGGTGCCGCCGAGCCCCGTTCTTTGCAGGCCATCGAGGATGTTGCCCATCCGGTTCTGGCCGGAGGGGGCAGCCGCGTTTTGCAAGAATGCGCCAAGTAGGTCGTTGATGTTTGCCATTGGTCAGTTCCTCACTGGATTGTGGTTTCGGTGATCAGGTGTCAGGGCTCTTTCCCGCAACACCCATCCCGCGCTCTTCCGCCTTCTTCTACGCGGATTTTACTGCCGTCGACATCCCGGGCATTGAGCCCCTTGATGGCCACCCTGGCCTCGCCCGCACGGGGCATCTCGACGAAACCAAAGCCTTTGGATTTCCCTGTCGATCTATCCATCACCAGCTTGCAGTACTGCACATCGCCATACGCCCTGAACAGGGCCAGCAGCTCCGCTTCCGTCGTTTCCCGGGACAAATTGCGCACCAGTATTTTCATGATCGCACCTGAAATGGGTCGTAGCGGGTAACGTGGTCGCTGTCGAACGGTCCTCTCGACGCTCACAAAAGCGGATGGCCTTTCGGCAGTTGCTTGGCGTACCAGAGGGCGAGTTTATGCCGCATGCTTTGCTGGGAGACCTGTTCTCGGGCAAGGCTTGTATTTTCTTGTCGTGCACCAGTAGCCGGTAGATGTACAAAATCTTTTCGCTCGCCGAATCCGTCGGCTCGAAAATCGCGACGCCCCGCTCCTCGGCATACTTCACCCCCGCGATGATTGCCACCTTGACCAGCTCCTTTTCATTTTTGATCATCTTCATGGCAACCTCCGGCAGTCCATGACATGAAGTGATTCACATGGTCAGGGTACCTCAATTACCCACCAGCGGGTACACCCTCCGGGCTGGGCCATCCTCGGCGCAAATAATAGGCCGTTATTTCTTCGGCTCCGGCGGTGTCATGAGTTCGCGGATAGCGTCGAACACCATCATGAAACGGGCGTTGTATTTCTTTTTGAGCGCCGCGAGTTTGCCGGCCTGTTCCGCATCGTATGCCAGTCGAACCGATCAGCGGTTATTTGGTTCGAGGATGAGTTCCGGCAACACCAGCTCCCACCGTTCACAACGACATGCGCTCTGATACTCTGGCTCGGCGTCATCACGTCGGCGGACTATGATGGCCATGACTCGGGCAGCGACACAGCGCATGCCTGGTTGGCGGCGTAAATGCATGCGTGATAATGTCCTACCATTGTGCCTTTGTTATCTTGCAGTTCCCATCGCTCCTGCCGATGATGCAGATGGAGGTGATCGTTTGGCGACAGTGCCGCGATTGCTCGATGCACCGAGTTTTTAGCGGCATGGCGCCCCGCGAAACCGAGGTCCACGTCCCGCAGCGTGAGTCGCCGTAGTGGCGCGCCAGCTCCGGCGGAGGAAGCGGAAGGGGCGAGGCGCACCGCAGCACGCTCGCATCATCGGGCAGCATCCAGCAGTGCATGCCCCCATCGAATCGGGCCAAGGCCAGAGTCTTTCTGGCCCGGGTCATGGCCACGTAGTAAAGCCGGCGTGGCGCATCCGCGATCTTCGTTCTGGCCCGCCCTGTCCCAGCCGCCGTCCAGCACCGCCACATGATCGAACTCCAGTCCTTTGGCCCGGTGCGCGGTGAGCAGCATCAGTCCTGTCTGCCGGCGGCGCACCTCGCGTCCCCATTCGGCGAGCCATTCGAGGAAGTGGCTCGGCCGGCAGTTCGGCCCCGGCCGGTCTCGAGCCCGTACTCGTCTGACCGCCTCGCGCAACAATGCCCACCATGGACCGACGTTGCCGACCGAGCCACCGCTCGATCGAGCCGGTGTCCACCAGCTTCATCCCGCTGCGTGCGCAGCCACTCGACCAGGGCCTGCGTTTCGCGCAGCCGCCAGAAATACGCGGCGCCTCTTCATCGGCCATCTGCACCGGAATGCCGTTCAGTTCGCAATAACTCCTGCACCGGCTCGAGGTATTTCCATTCCCGGGCGATCACCGCGCTGCCGGTCCATTCCCAAGTCGGGCCGAGCGAGGAGAGACGTTGCAGTTCCGTCATTACCGCCACCGCCTGCGTCATCGGTCCCGACCGGCCGGCAGCACCTGCACACGGCCCTTGCTGACGGGTCGATGCTCCCCCAATCGCCGCCCGCGGCGACTTTCGATGCGCACACGGTCGATCGTGATCGGATGGTCGGCCTTCATGCGCTCGTGCGCCGGGCTGATCACCACGTTCGCGGCGGCAATGATGTGCGCGGTAGAGCGGTAGTTCTCGATCAGATACGACCGGCTCCGCCGCGTAGTCCGTTTCGAAGCGGCGCACGTACTCGACCGAGCACCGGCAAACGCATAGATGTTCTGATCGTCGTCACCCACCGCGAACAGGCTGAGCCTGCCGTCCTCATCCTTCAACGTGCGTCCGGCCAGGGCCGAGATGAGTTCGTACTGCTCCGGCACCGATGTCCTGGTATTCGTCCACCAGAATCCAGCGGAAGCCCGCGAGCAACCGCTCGCGCTGTTCGTCCGCTTCTTCCGGCGGCAGACCCGCGCCCTGCAACAAGCGCCACCGCTTGTTGCAGCACTGCCTCGAACGCGTCGCCGTTCAGCTGTTCGGCGCGTCCGGCGAAAGTCACGCCGGCAAGCGCATCGCGAGCGCGTGGCACGTGAGCACCGCCACGCCGCGCGCATCATCGCCGATCAGATCCGCGCAGGCGCTGACGGATCTCCACCGCCGCATGGCGGTTGTAGGCGAGCGCCAGAATCGCCGCGCGGGTTCTCGCGCCTCACCCGTACCAGATACGCGATGCGGTGCACCAGACACGCGGTCTTGCCGGAACCCGGCCCGGCCAGCACCAGCACGTTGGTCTGCTCGCGGTCATCGGTGACGATGCGCTGCTGTTCCGGGTTGTTGAGCGCTCTCGACGATCGCGCGCCACGATCGGGCGTCGTCTGCCGAGTCCAGCTCCTTCCCGCGGTCCGGCAGCCAGCGCTCATGAACTCATCGCTGCCGAGGCTGAAGTAGTCCATCGCCAGGCGCACGCGCATCGGCCATGGCACTGAGGCCCCGCTGCACGTACTCCGCCATGACGTGGATCTGCACCACCTGTTCGTCGTAATGGATTTTCAACGGCTCGAAGTCGGCTTTTAAGAAACCGCGCTTGTCCTGCCCCAGGCGTATCGTCATCGCCGGCCGGAAAACCGCCAGCCCCTTGTTGAGCCGGATCACCTCCTGTTCGTGCAGCCACAGGAGCGCGCGGTCCAGCAGCTTGGCAGGTTCCTGACCTCCGCCTTAGGATCAGATCTGCTCTAGCGCCGCGAGCAGTTTGCCGAGAGTCGTTTCCGCCAGCAGGTCCGTGCCCCGCGTCCCCTCGGGCAGGCAGGCAAGCAGGTGCTCCAGCAACCGCTCGCTCCCGCGCGCCGCAGTCTGGCGGTCTTGTCCAGCGCGGACCATTCTCGTTGGAGCGTCACCTGCACTGTTTCGGGGTCCAGCCGCCGCAGGCCCACGCTCCCCACGCCGCCGTCCTCGCCGCGGCCGTCGGTCGAGAGACTCCGGAACGATGCGCCAGATCTTTTCCGGCAACGCCCCGCAGTGACCCGCGTCCTTCAAGTTGCTGCGCCGCGTGGCGCAGATGCAGCAGGGAGGTCTCGCCCTTTTCCAGATCCGGCGCCCTCTCACGCAGTTCCGCGATCAGCGCCGTCTCCAGCGCCGCGGCTTCCTCGAAACGCTTGATGCGAGGATCTTCTCGACGCCGCTGCATGCACAAAGGCGGTCAGCGCGGTGTCGTTGCTGGCGATGCCGAGCGTCTCCAGATCATAGAGCGCCGCGCGGACCTTTCCGGAGCTCAGGCCCGACACCCCCATCAGCTCGTCCGTCGAGATGCCCTCATCGGCATCGGCCGCGATCAGCGTCTCCACGAGCGCCAACAACTGGCGCCGATACCGGTCACCATAGGCTCTTCGCCAGCTTCTCGTCGCGCCTCATCCACGGAGCTCACGCGCAGCGACGACGGAAACACCTGCACCTGGTTCTCTTCGCGGGAGAGCAGGGCCGCCTCCTCCAGCCAGGAGATGGCCGTGCGCACGCGGGTGTCGTCGGTGGCGGAATCCCGCACGAAGGCGCCTTCCTCCTCTTCGGCAAGAATCTCGCCGGCGGTCGCGATCGACCTCCCCGCCCAGCGCGTTTCTTCCGGTCCAAGTTCCGCAGCGCCCTCAGGATCGCCTGGATTTCCCGTTGCGTCAGCCGCGAGCGCGACGACATGCCAAACTGCCGCTCGACATCTTCCGGGGTGTAGAGCAGCACGCAGCGCGCCGCCTGCCGGTCGCGCCCGGCGCGCCCCGCCTCCTGCAGATAGTTCTCCAGCGAGCCCGGAATATCGGCGTGGATCACCACGCGCACGTCGGGTTTGTCGATGCCCATGCCGAAGGCATTCGTGGCAACGATCACGCGCAGATCGCCGCGGATGAACTGTTGCTGCACGTCCTTCTTCGTCTCCGGCGATAACCCGGCATGGAAGTGCTCCGCCGCCAGCCCCTTTTCACGCAGATAAGCCGCGATCTCCTCGGTTTGCCGGCGCGAAGCACAGTAGACGATGGCGCCGCCCGGTCAGTCCGGCGGCAGATCCGCCATCAGCACTCTGATGCATCATGCGCGAATTTCTCCGGCCGTCGTGGTGGGCACCACGACGAAATCCAGATTGGTGCGATTGGCGCCGCCGTCGAAGAGCGCTGAGTTCGACGCCCAGCTTGTCGCGGAAATGGCCCAGGATGTCCATCACCACGTCCGGCTTGGCGGTCGCGGTAAGACACAGTATCGGCGGCACCGCGCCATCGCCCGCCTTCTCCTTGATGAAGCGGGCGACATAGCGGTAGTCGGGACGGAAATCGTGCCCCCACTTGGAAATACAATGCGCCTCGTCCAGCACCCAGGCGCCGATCTCGCGCTGCGCGAGCACCTTGCGCAGGGTGCGGTTGCGCAACTGCTCCGGCGACACGATCAGAATACCGACGTCGCCCAGCCGCACCCGGTCGAGCACATCCGCGCGTTCGGGCATCGACAACAATCCATTGACCGCGGCGCAAGACGAGATGCCGCGCGCCTCGAGCCCCGCGACCTGATCGGCCATCAACGCCACCAAGCGGCGAGATCACGACGGTCAGCGCGCCGGTCTTGTCGTAGCGCGACAGCGCCGGGATCTGGTAGCACAGCGACTTGCCGGTTCCGGTGGGCAATATTCCGAGCACATGCTCGCCGCGCATCGCGGCCTCGACGATCGCCTGTTGCAACGGCCGGCCGTCGTCGTCAGCGGGTTCCGGACGGAACTCGGCGAAGCCGAACCAGCGCGCGAGTTCCTTTCGGGCGTCGTGCCGCTCGCGGCACCAGGCGACAGGCCGGATCGCTCGCAAGCGGCATCGCGCAAGCGCCGCACCAATAGCCCGGCCTCGGGGAACTGATGCCGCACCCAGGGCGGCATCACCGAGTTGCCGCCTGACGACCGACAACCACGCCAGCGCATAGGCCAATGCCCAGCCGTGCTTACTTCCGCCTCGGCCAGTATCTCGCGGCCGTGAGTGAGGCAGGCGTGGCCCGACACGTCGCTCGATCGCGGCACGGGCTTCTGCCTCGGTGGGACGCGGCTTGCGAGCGCAGCGTCGAGAAAAAAGCGTTGAGCCCGGAACGGCGCCGTCAGCCGTCGTCAGCCAGTGCCAGGCGAGCAGCAGATCCGGCGCTGTCGCCTGCATGGCACGCGAGAACGCCTGGTGCTGATCCCGAAACACCTCCAGCGTCAGCCGCGCGTCGAGTTCCGGATCGTTCAGCCGCCCGCGCTTCAGTTGTCCGTCCTGGTAATGCTTTACGAGGTGGTGATAGGGATTGCGCGGAAAAGCGAGCGGGTTGAGGCGCAGCGTGTCCACGCGCGGGCAATTTGAGCAGGCGCAGATCCGGCTGAACCGCGGCAGGTGCGGAAGATCGAAAGCGATCAGGTTGTGGCCAAGCAGAAATGCCACAGCCTCGGCGAACTCATCGAGCTTGGCGAGCGCCGCCGCCAATTGCCCTTTCTTGAATACGAAGGACTGCCCGTGTCGCCCCGCACTGCGGCGAAGCGATGGATGCGCGCATCGCGCACCCCCACTTCGAGATCGATGGATAGGCAACGGGGCTTGAAACTGCCGGATGTCGAAGCTGTCTTGGCCAAGTCGGCCATTGGATGATCACCCGAGTTCATAAGGCTTTGCGAAGGTGGTATCTGCAGAGTTCGGGCATCTCACATCCGCGAATCATCCAGAAACACCGAAACTGCCAGAACCGTCAACAACAGCGTTGTAACATCCAGGACCATTGATCCTGAAGGTAAGGTAATGGGTCGAAGCGGTCGCCGGCCGCTATATCGGGGCTATGCATGACGGTGTAGCCACGTGACATCAGCCAGGCGAGGGCGGCGTCTTCGACGACGGACTCTGTAAACGTACTCATGGACCGATCCAGTGCTCCACGGGCCGGGACAAAAATTCGTCCAAGGGAATGCTATCGCCGCCCACGAGCAGCTTGCGCTGCGGTTTGAACGCAGCGGCGAATGCCTCCATCCCCGGTAATGTACCGGTGGCGCGCCCGCTCTTGACCTCGATGGCGGTGAGTCGCCGTCCGGCGCGGACCACGAAATCCACTTCCCGGTTGCGGTCGCGCCAGTAGAACAACTCACACGCCCCCGCGGCGGCGGCATTGGCGAGATGCGCTCCGACCGCCGACTCCACCAAACGCCCCCAGAACTCGGGGTCCGCCCGCGCCTCCTCGAAGCTATAACCGGACTGCGCGGTTAACAGCGCGGTATCGAGCACCTGCAGCTTCGGGCTCGATGCCCGGCTGCGCACCGCCGCACCCGCGAACTTGTGCAGCCCGACCAGCATCCCCGCACCGCCCAGCAGATCGAGATAATGCGCCAGCGTGGTGGTGTTGCCCGCGTCCTGAAGCTGGCCGACCATCTTGGTATAGGAAAGGATTTGCCCGGAATAACGGCAACCCAGATCGAACAAGCCGGCGCAGCAGCGCCGGCTTGTCCACGCGAGTGAGCAGCAGCACGTCGCGCGCGAGCGTGGTCTCGATCAGGGCATCGCGGACATAACGCACCCAGCGCGCAGGCTCACCCGCCAGCGGCGCCGCACCCGGATAACCGCCGTAGAAAATACTCTGCTCCACCGTCCAGTCGAACGCCGCGCGCATCTCTTGCGCCGACCAGTGCGGCAGGTACAGCACCTCGAAGCGCCCGGCGAGACTTTCGGACAGACCGCGCTGAATCAGCAGCGGCGCCGAGCCCAGCACCACCACCTTGATGGGCCGGCGCTTGCGGGTGTCCTCGTCCCAGAGCCGCTTCACCGTCTCCGACCAGTCCGGACACCTTCTGCGCCTCGTCGAGCACCAGCACCGCGCCGCGCGTCCCGGCCATCAGCCGCGCCGCCTCCCATTGCTGGGCGATCCACTCCGCGCCGCGCAAGGTCGGCTCGTCGGCGCTGGCAAACTGCACGGGCATGCCCCCCGCTTCGACGACCTGCTGCACCAGTGTCGTCTTGCCCACCTGCCGCGGCCCCGCCACCGCCTGAATGAAACGGCGCGGCTCCGCCAGACGCCGGGCAAGAATCTCGAATTGGGGCCGTCGATAGGTCACTTACAAATTACTCAATATGATGAGTAATATTACTCATGACATCGCACATCGGCAACCCTGGAAAACCCCGCCCCATCACCCTTGAGACGGGGCGAGGATAGGTAAAAACAGTGACAGACCACGTTTAAAGCAATCCACCGTAGACAAGGCAGAATTCCTCGGAATCCGTGGTCTGCCCTCGATCCTCTGATTGCTTCCCCCCGCGGCTACCACATCAAGTCATCGGGAACCTTGTAATCGGCGTAGGGATCGTCTTCCCCGTTCTCCGCTCGGGTCGAGGCGTTGCTGACGATGCAGGCTTCATCGCGCTGCATGATCTTCTCCGCCACGACCGACGGAATCACCTCGTACCCGTCATCAAACCTGGCGATGGCGAGCAGGCCGCGCCCCAGCTTGTCCCGGACCTCTTCCGAGACAAAGATCTTCCTGATCGCCGTACCATCCTGAAAGTTATAACCCACCTCGCCGTCGTCCCGCGGCAACCGATTCAATTCGATCAACTGACGAACCTGCGCATGGATCGCCTTGCGCTCAAGCTCCTCCTTTTGCCGGCGATTGAGTTCGCGATCGCGAGCCGCTTTCTCCACCGCCGCCTGCCGGGCAGCCACCGCCGCCTCATCGACCACCTCGATCTTCTGCTTGTGCTTCAGTTTCTCCTGCTTGCTCTTCGACTTCTTCGCCTCGTTGAGCCGGGTCTTGTTCACCAGGCCCGCCTTGAGAAACTGATCGCCAAACGAATTTGCCATCGGACTCACCTTCACATTCCAGAATTCAATAAAAGGGGACAGTCCCCTTTTTTTTCTTCCTGACGAGTCAGATTATCGCGCCCACTACAAGAAAAAGGGGACTGTCCCCTTTTATCGGCGCCGGGCAAACCAGATGATGTGCCGCGCCCCCTTCGATCCACGCGCACGGACACGCACCTCATCCACCTCGAACCCCACCTTTCGCAGCCGTTGCAGAAAGTCCCGATCCGGACCGGCCGACCATACCGCCAGCACACCGCGAGGCGCAGCGACGCGTAGGCCGCGTTCAGGCCGTCCATGCCATAGAGCCAGTCGTTCTCCTTGCGCGTGAGTCCCTCGGGGCCGTTATCCACGTCCAGCAGGATAGCATCGTACGCCGGCTGCCCGGCCATCAGCACGCGGGCGACATCCCCCGCGCGCACGGTCACCCGCGGATCCCGAAGCGGATGACCGGCCTGTTCCCCAAGCGGCCCCCGGTTCCACGCCACCACGGCCGGCACCAGTTCGGCGACCACCACCCGCCCCTGGTCGCCGATGTGCCGTAGAGCGCGCGGCCAGGGTAAACCCCATGCCCAGCCCGCCGATGAGCAGTCGCGGCTCGATGCCACTCCGCCAGCCTGGCACAGGCATGCTCCGCCAGCGCGTCCTCGGAGCCATGGACACGGCTGTTCATCAGTTCGCCGCGGCCCGAGAGTTTGATCGAAAATTCATCGCCCCGCCGGTAGAGGCGCAGCTCCCCGCCGTTGCCGGGCACGGGTGCGCTATCGAGAAGGATCCAGGGGGTCATAACGATCTAATCCGGCCAAGAAAAGGAGCATCAAAAAGGGTACTGACCTCTTTCCTGCTTTAAACGTACATAGGCTGCTTGTCGAGCAGCCGCAACCAGCCGCGGGCAATACGGTAGATCAGCCAGAAGGTCAGTGCGATCAGCAAGCCCAGTCCAAACGGGGCGCCAACCACGGTCACAATCATCAGCACGGCAACGAGCAGCCACAGCAAGGCAAACCAGAACGTGCGGATTTGCCAGCGAAAGTGCGATGCCGCCCAGCTGCCGCGCGCACCCCTGCGTTTCAGGTAGTTGATAAGGACGGCGATGACCGACGGCACACTCCCGACGAAGCCGCCGATTACGGTTGCGGACCCCGCAATACCGAGCACGATGGCGACCGTATGCAGGCCATACACGATATGCGCAGCCACCAGTGCCGAGTGCAGGGGTTCTTCGCTTTTCGTTTCTTCGGCGGGTGACAAGGGCTTCTCCAGATCTGCCGAGGCAGGCCCGGCCGGTCAGTGTAACGATGTTTGTGGGAAATGGGGACACGGGAAATGGGGACATTCTGATTAATGACGTTATCCCACATGCAGTCATCAAGATCTCGAAATCAGAATGTCCCCTTTTTCTCCCCCGAAGCTAGTCCGCCGCAACGTTCCGCAATTCGGCGGCATAGAGCCCGCTCACCTTTATGTTCAGTGAACGCAACAGTTCTGCATGCAACAGGAAATAATGTTTGAGAACCGGGTAGCCCAGCTCCGGATGTGCATCCATGAATGCCGAGAGGGCCTTGCCGTCGATGCGGATGACCTCGGTGGATGACAGGGCCACCACGGAAGCGGTGCGCTCGGACTGCCCGTACAGATTCAGTTCACCGAAGGTGTCGCCGCGCGTCAATTCGATCAGGCCTGATTGCAGGATGCGGGCATCATCGACCTCAACATGCATATTGACCCGGACCGTGCCGCTGACGATGAGATAGAGATCACGGCTGGTCTCTCCCTCCTTGAGAAGGATGTCATCCGGAGCGAATCGCTCTTCCCACCAGACCTCGTTCAGGGGAAATTGTGGATGCTTCAGAATCCTGTGCAGCGCGTCTGACATGATTGTCTCCTGGTAACGACTCGTTTGATGCTGTCCGGCACGCCGCCAGACCCTGTCGCACATCATCCCCGGACCGACGGCTCCCTTCAACAAGCCCTTGAGCACTCGCCATCCGGCAAGGAACCCCGTCGCCCCTTATTCCGGCAGATCAACGGGCAGGTAGAAGAACACGAAGCGCCCCTGCTCGATGTCCACCTTGAGCGTGGCGCCGTGGTAGATGCCGTAATCCACGTACCCCGGCACCGCACTGTCCAGATGGCACTCGCTCGCATGCTGCGGGGACTCGAAATCCCGGTCGCGGTCATACCAGGACAGCAGCAAGTACTGACCGAACCGCTGCTCCGCCTCGGTATTCGCCACCCTCATAGCCGCCCGGTAGTCGGGCAGCGGTTCCGCCGGCGCAAGCTCCACCACCGTCAGCTTCGACAGATCCGGTGCGGACGATAGCGGGCAGGAAGGCAGTTGCTCGTGTTCGCTGGACACTTATCACTCCTGATCGTCGCATCGGTTTATGAAGTCTGCATGCTTTGGCCAGTGAACGTTCCTGGTGCATCTGATGCAAAATTCCTGAATTACCATTCGAGTCGGGTAGTCTTCTCCGCACACACATCAAAAATGGACTGTCCTGGATTAAATCAGAATGCTCCCTTAATCCTGCTGACAGCGGCCATGGCTAGGTGCTAGCGCGGCATCGGACGTGCCGGAAGCTGCACCGGCCGCTCCTGCAAGCGATCACGGATCTTGTCACGCCGCGCTGTATTCGGGTTCGGGTAGCCGTAATATTGATTAACAGGTTCTACAGGCTCGACTGGCTCGGGTGCAGCCGGACTCGCCTCCGGCTGCTGCTGGACGCGACTGGCACGCGCCTCGCTCAGCTCATTCGCCGCCGCCTCCTGGCGCTGCATCCGTTCGCTTGCCTCGCGCTGTGCCGCATCCGACGGTCCCGGCTGAACACTAACCTCATCGACAGTCACCGCATTTGCCGACGGCTGATTGGAAAAAGTGACATTGCCCTCCGCATCGACCGACCGGTAGATCTGTTCAGCCGTAGCAGTTCCGGCCAGCAATGCCAGCATCAGCACACAGCCGGTGCAAACAGTGTATTTGAATCGTCTCATACTTCCTCTCCTGGTCCGGTCAGGCCGTCGCCCGACACGAGTCTGGTGTCTGAGAAATGGGGACATTCTGCTTATAGGGATCATGCTACTCCTGCAGCCATCAAGGCTACTAAATCAGAATGACCCTACGGACTCTTCTGTTGCCTGAAGATTCTCCGAACCTTCCAGTGACTCAAAGAATTATCAAGTCATGATTAAGACAGACGTCATTAGACTTTCGTACTCAACTTACTGAAGTCTGGCAGCCGGGAAAGCTGTTCCAGCTGATAACTGATGCGTTTTCTTTTTTCCTCTGGAATGGGCGGTTCATCTGCCGGTTTCAGCATAAACGAAACATTCTTTGGATTGATTACATTGACATCGGAACGACCGGTTCTCTCAACATACCAGCCAGGGAGCGCCACGACCGGACGCACCGTCACGGAATCCCCGGTAGACTTGGTGAGAACTTTTGACAACCACTCGGCCTGACTGCGCGCCTGAGTGATGGGCTTTGTCTCAACCCAACCGGGAAAATGCAATGCCTTGCCGTCGTAACGCACTTTAGCGACTTCGCTGGCTAGTCCCTTCGTCGACTTTAAGCGGTGTTTTGTTTCGATAGCGAAGACACCCCCTGGCGCAACCACGATATGGTCGATGTTGAATCCAGTCGCTTGAACATCATGGAAAACACGTCCGCCGCCTGCAATGACCGGTTCCAACAGTTGCGCGGTAGCGACTTCACCGCTAAGTGCCTCTCGATACTTCTGGCGCTTTTTCATGAGGTTCATGAGTTTGACCAGGACAAACACAAATAGGATACAAGCAGCAACGATCAAGATGATCCCGTTTACGGGATTCCGCGTTGGATCAGTGAAAACTCGCTGTTGCAGCCACAGGCCGTATAACATCATGGGTATGATCATCATCATGATCAGGTAGGCGTCAATATCATTACCCATCTCGTCGATCTTCTCTTGCAACCCATACCCAGGCGGTCTCAACAGCTCCGAGGTGAGAGGCGAGCGCCGATTGCGATTCCTGAACCATCTTTTCCAGGTCAGGACCATCCCGAAAGCGACAAGCATTGGCAAAACCATTAGGGCCAGGAAGGGAAGGGCTTGGAGCATTCCATATAACATATGTAGTTGTGCCTACTCTGTTGTAACCGTGCTGTTGAGATCAGAAACAATCTCCCGAAACTGCTCCAGCGCCGCCTCCAGGTCTTCCACGATCTCCTGCGCGATCACGTCCGGCGGCGGCAGGTTGTCGGAGTCCTCCAGCGCTTCGTCCTTGAGCCAGAAGATGTCCAGGCTGGCCTTGTCGCGGGCGATCGAGCTCCTCGTAGTCGTAGACGCGCCAGCGGCCGTCGGGCTGCTCGGCGCGACCAGGTCGCCTTGCGCTCGTGGCGGTTGGCCGGGTTGTAGCAGCGCGACGAACTCGTCCAGGTCCTCGCGCTTCAGCGGGTTGGTCTTGAGCGTGAAGTGCTTGTTGGTGCGCAGGTCGTAGATCCAGAGCTTCTTGGTCCACGGCGTCTCGCTGGCGGGCTTCTTGTCGAAGAAGAGCACGTTCGCCTTCACGCCCTGGGCGTAGAAGAGGCCGGTGGGCAGGCGCAGCAGGGTGTGCACGTCGCACTCGTGCAGCAGCTTGCGGCGGATGGTCTCGCCGGCGCCGCCCTCGAACAGCACGTTGTCGGGCACGACCACGGCGGCGCGGCCGTGCTGCTTGAGCAGGGTCTTGATGTGCTGGACGAAGTTGAGCTGCTTGTTGGAGGTGGTGGCCCAGAAGTCGTCGCGCTCGATGATGTCTCGCTTCTCGGCTGAGGCCTTGCCGTCCTCGCCGACGATCGTGGTGCTGCTCTTCTTGCCGAAGGGCGGATTGGTCAGCACCATGTCGAAGCGCTCGCCCGGGTCGGCGGCCAGCGAGTCGGCCACCACGATGGGCACGCAGTCTCTCGGCGCCGATGCCGTGCAGCAGCAGGTTCATGGCGCACAGCCGCGCCGTGGCCTGCACCAGCTCCCAGCCGCGTGAAGGTCTCCTCCTTGAGCTTGCGCTTCTCGTCGCTTGGTCGAGGTTGGGGTTGTGCTTCGACCACGTAGTCGTGCGCCGCGAGCAGAAAGCCGCCGGTGCCGCAGGCCGGGTCGCAGATCGGTCTCGCCGGGCCTGGGCGCGATGCACGTCCACCATGGCCTGGATCAGCGGGCGCGGCGTGAAGTACTGGCCGGCGCCGGACTTGGTGTCCTGGGCGTTCTTCTCCAGCAGGCCCTCGTAGGCGTCGCCCTTCACGTCGGCGCTCATCGACGACCAGTTCTCCCCGTCGATCAGGTCCACGATCAGCCGCCGCAGCTTGGCCGGGTCCTGGAACTTGTTCTGCGCCTTGCGGAAGATGAGCCCGAGCAGCCCCTTCTGCTTGCCCGAGCGTCTCCAGCATGTGGCGGTAGTGGTCGAACAGCTCGTCGCCGTCCTTCGCTGATGCAGGCTCGGCCAGTCGTAGCTCTGCCGGGACCGGGCTCGTCTGGTTGTACGGCGGCTTCGGTGCGCTCGTCGGCCATCTTGAGGAACAGCAGGTAGGTGAGCTGCTCGACGTAGTCGCCGTAGCTCATGCCGTCGTCGCGCAGGACGTTGCAGTAGTTCCAGAGTTTCTGGACGATGGTGGAGGTGTTCATTTGCTTTCCGCTATCGCTGTCATTCGTTCCATAACCAATGGCACACGCGCCTGGCTCGCCGCGTCACCTGGCAAATGACCAGGTAGGGCTGCGACAAAATCCGTATCGCCCAACAAAGCGATAAATCGCTCAGCCAGGTGTTCTCGCAGGACCTCATCAGCGTGTATCACTTCATCGACAATCTCTGGCCGTCCATCCAGCACAGCGACCATATCCTCCATGTCATGGCTCGCAAAATAATCGCCCCCGCCACGGCTCTCGAACGCTGCGAGTTTCGTGGCCAGGAAATACGGCCCCGTGACCATGCGGATGCTTGCACCGGAGGCAAATTGATCGATACCGCATGCTCCAATGCGGGTTGATACCAGCGATTGCCAAACCCCAGATATCTCTGGCCGAGTTGGTATGACATCCAGCAGCACACCGGGTGCCGCCCACCGGCATATCGGGCGCACCCGGGCTTTGATCCTCACGAAAACCCTGTGCACGCAACTGCTCCGCGAGTCGGTAATAGTCCTTAAGCGAGGCGACCTCGGTAATCACGTCGACATCCTGTGTCACGCGAATAGGCGGAGCAGCGTTGTCTGTCAGCAGCATGCCTGCTGCGCAACCACCGAGAAATACCATCTCATTGGTCAGAGGGCCGAGCCGCTGCACCACGCGATCGAGTATCTCGAGATTAGGATTCCGTTCCCTAGGGAAGCTCTGATTAATTCCTCCGTTCGTGGTGAGCCTGTCGAACCACGAACGAAGGACGCTGAGAAATCAGTATGTTGCATCAATTGCCCTTCGACAGGCTCAGGGCGAACGGAATTAATCAGAGGTTCCCTATGCATGATAACTGCTTAACCGCACCTCCAACTCCTTGATGGCAATACTGCGCTCGCGTGCCTTGCCACCCCGGATGGCATCCACGAGTACCAGCAATTCGTATAGGCTGTGATCTGCCCGGGCCGCTTTCGGGACGGATTTATACAACGGCGTAAATGACGAGCCCCGCCATTCGCCCTCCGGATCTGGCCATACGGGTGCCGGTTCCGCTGACGGTGAAATCACCGCATTCAATGGCGGGGCCGCAAAGATCGTCGGCATCCCGCGTGTCATCTCACCCCACTCGGGAACGAAAACGTAACGCAGGCCATGGACCAGGAACTCACTCAGATTCCTGATGTTGGGTACCAGCCTGCCATCTTTCCTGACGGCGAGCTGGGCGGTCAGGGCGCGCTTTGCGGCGGCATGCACTTCGGCTGGGCTCAATCCGAGATCAACTGCCAACTTATTGTATGACCATTCATTTTCTTTCAAGGCTACCAACTTGAGCAAAACCAGAAGATCCTGCGGTTTAAGCACCATGGGCGTATTCTCTGTTCGCGAATCGCGAATGAAGAATACCTTGCCCTGGTCTGATGTCAAGTCAGGAGAAGAAAGCCCCACCGGGGGCGTCGGCCATTTTGAGAAACAGCAGATAGGTCAACTGCTCGACGTAGTCGCCGTAGCTCATGCCGTCGTCCCAAAGGGTGAGCCGGGTTTCTCGCGAACAACTGCTTGTGCACGAACTGGCAAACGGGCAAGGCTCGGATGATAGGACTGAAGCAGCAAGAGCAGGCGCGACACGCGCCCGTTCCCGTCGCGGAACGGGTGAATGCAGAGAAAATCCAGATTGAACGCCGCCAGCGCGATCAGCGGGTGAATCCAGCGTTCGTCGAGGCAGCGCCGCCAATCCGCCACCAGCTCGGCCACGCGCGCCGGCGTCCCGGCTGCCGACACCGTGCGGGAACGCACCCGCTCGCTGCCATCCGGATAGCGCTCGATGATGTCGCTGTCCTTATCCTTGTACTTGCCGGCATCCCAAATCTCGCCGCGCGCCAGGCGGTACAGCCTCTGGACGGTCGCCTCGTTTACCGGCAGCCCGGCGGGATTATCGTCGATCAAGGTCAAGGCGTCGCGGTAACCGCGCACTTCCTCCTCGTCGTGGTCGCGCAGCAACGGCTGGCCGAGAATCAATTCGCGCACGCGCCCGGGCTCCACCGTCACGTCTTCGATGCGGTTGCTCGATACGGCGCTTTCGATCAGCGCATGCTCGCGCAGCGTCTTGAGGCGTTGCGGCGCCTGGCGCGTGAACAGCTCCTGCTTGCCGCGCGCCTCGCCCAGATCGGCGAGGTACCACGACGTGCCAGCCGGCATGGTTGCGGCTGCATGGGAAAGGAGGCGGAGGGTGTTCATAAGATAAGGGGTCGGATATATTTTTCAGAAACAGTTATATTCTCCGGCTCAGGTCAGAAAATGTATCCGGCCCGAATGGCACTTACTTAAGCTTCTTCGGGTGTCCATATGCCTGGATTTCTCCCTGGCGATATATCTCGGTTTGGTGAGTAGTGGAAAGGGTTTGGGCCGTTGTTTCATGGCTCTTGGCTCGATGCGCCCCGGGCGATTACCAACCCGCTGTTGCGCAATCAGGAGGAACAACTGTGCCAGTTGACGCTCATCGTCGCTCCCGGTCCCACTTTGCCGCCAGGCAATCCAGATCTGCAGGGTGTGTTTGAAGCTCAGCTGCCGAGGCAGGAGGTCGGTCAATAAGGCCGACTGAGCCATCAGCAGTCGGATCAGGTTGTAGGCGAGCAGATAGACCCAGATCTCCTTCTGCGCCATCGCCGGGGTGCGGCAACTCAACCGCTCCATGCCCAGGGTGGTCTTGATGTTGCGCAGATCGAGCTCCACCTGCCAGCGGTCCCGATAGAGCCCCTTCAGTGCCGCTTTGGTGGTTTGCTTCGGGCACAGCAGGGTGGTTATCAGAAGCTTGCCGCCGGTATGCAGTTCCCGCACCGTCCAGGGTATCCGGTGCCTGATCGTAGTCGGCCTGGCTCATCCAGGCGGGTTTGAGCTTCGGTTTGCGCAGTTCAATCACGTGATCCCGCGCTCCCAGCCGCTGCCCGCGGCGAAAGTCGGTGCGCCGCCGGCGGGCGCCGTGTTGTTCAAAGACGCCATCGATGCCCCGCTCCCGCAGCGCACACAATAGAAAATAGGTGGCATAGAAGGCATCGCCCAGCAAGATGTCACCGCGCGCCAACACATCGAGTATCGAGCGCAGCAGCGACTGTTCATCGCTTCCCTTGCCCCGGCAAGGCCCCATGGCCGCATCGAGCAGCGCACCACTGGCCAGACAAATGATGCCGACCAAACGGCATAGGGGAAACCCCAGGCCAGGCTGTTGGCTGCCCGGTTGCGGATAGACCTCCTGGTTGTCCGGCGTATCGGGCAGCGCCACGGTTGCCCCGTCGACCAGCCGCACTGCCCGTCCCCGCCAGTGCCAGCTCGGCGGCGTGCGCTCGGCCATCACACGGGCGGTGCGACGCGTCAACGTGGCGACCATCCCCACCGGCAAGCGCTGCCGTGCCCGGCAGTAAGCGCCGGTATGCGTACTACACCGGGGTAGACCGCCTGCCAGTCGCTTGATCGCCGCCTCATCCACCGCCTGCTGGCACGAGCGATCCGCGCTCATCGCCTGTGCCAGAAACATCGACAGCGTCTCGGTCGGTGGAAACAACCGTTCCCGGTGTTCGGGCAACAGCGATTCCACTGGCTCCAGCAGTTCCGGGCCGGTAAGCAGGTTGAAGAAGGTATAAGAATCACTGTTTGAGACATGGCGGCGTACACGTTGTTGTTGATGCAAACCGGCGCGTTGATTAGGATGCATAAAGGCTGGTTCCTTATGTGATTAGCATGGGTCTGGCGACTTATAGCTTATCACTCGGACCAGCCTTTTTTATCTGTTACATCAGTTGCTTGTTCCTTAAGTAAGTGCCATTCGTATCCGGCCCCTTTTTTTAGTACGACATGCCGTCGTCGCGCAGGACGTTGCAGTAGTTCCAGAGTTTTTGGACGATGTTTGACTGTGAATTAGACACTTTGCTACCTCAATACGAATACTCGCCACCAATATCAAGGGCGTCGAGTACCACCCCTTCTTGATCTGAGAATCTGCTCTCAATCATTGCGACATTGTCGTGCGCTGTGCGTGACAGCTGAAGACAACGTATTTCGTCAATATAAGAAAAATCGTTTCTGACACGAGACGTTGGAATCTGCCCAGCACAAAATTTCAAAAGCTCGTTGTCATCTTTGACAAACACTTCAAATACAGCATCGTCAACACGCGCCACATCAAAGAGCAAAAGAATAGATAAGGCATCGACAATGCTTTGGTTGTGGTTCGGCACTTGCACAATGTCGGGCAATCTCCTTCCCGCCTGTTTTAGCAATCCGGCGCCGGCTAATAGCCCGGGGCCAGGCATAGTCAGTATTTCGCTAATGTTTCCCCCTAGAAGCATCTTCAGTAGCGCAACGGTCTCAACGAACTCAGGCCACTGACTCAACGGCTCGACTAGAAACTCCAGATCGCTGGTGGGCATCAAGTAGAAAGCCCTGTTCGTTAAATATCGAAGACGCTGAACGAACCACCTTCTGCGGGTCGATCCCTGCGGCATATTTGCAGCGAGAAGTCTGTCTAGTGATTCGCGTACCTCCTTGCGTACTATCTGCGCCTTCTCCAGCACATCGCGCTCGCGAGCAACCAGGGCTCGAATTGCGACCCACCATCCCCTTCGTCTTAACCGGGTGAGACGGTCACAAAAAGGAACCACTCCGCCCTGCCCAACTAATACGTTCCAATGGAATTGCGAACCCATTTGCTTTCAAACGTTCCGCTAAAGCCGTTTCTGCATCAGGGTTGCGGAGAAGGTAAACCTTGAGCATAAATACAAGAGCTTCAAACGAATTCTCCTCGATACGATGTGTGTGGTGGGGTCCATGCTCTAGCCATTCATCGCTTGAGACAACATCAGTCTTGTCTCGGTGGATAGTCAGCTCTTCATTCGCAACAAGATCAGTTAACAACCTAATCGCACTTTCCTTCTCGCCAGGCGGGACCGCGAGAACAATGTCGTCAACATACCGAAAGTATGCATCCCCATACCTCTCTGCTAGCACTTCATCCACGCGGTTGAGCGCAAAGTCACCAATCACGTGACTCAACTCCGGGCCTGTTGCGACACCTCTATCTCCGGGCACTCCGGCGAAAAGGTGCTCCAACAAGGTCGAAGCAGTGGCCTGCACATCCTTGGCAATCGCACTTTCGCGCAATGATGTATTGAACCGTACAGTGACTCGATTCCTCAAAATGCTGGGATAGAACTTCTCAATATCCGAGACGACCAACACGACGTCCCTATTTTTCTCAAGATACTGCTCAATTGCCCGATTGCGCGCTCTATATCCTTTAACGTAGTGAACCGCCCCGGGTTTACCGGAGACTCCATTTCTTGAGAGGATGGAGTTATGAACACGTCAAAGAAATATTCACCGGAAGTTCGGGAGCGTGCGGTGCGGCTGGTAATTGAACACCAGGGTGAGCACGAGTCCCAGTGGGCGGCGATCGGTTCGATCGCGAGCAAGATTGGCTGCACGGCCGAGACCTTGCGCAAATGGGTGCGCCAGGCAGAGCGCGATCAAGGGCGGCGTGGCGGTTTGACCAGTTCGGAGCGGGAACGGGTCAAAGAGCTGGAGCGGGAGAACCGTGAGCTCAGGCGGGCCAATGAGATCCTGCGCAAGGCGGCGGCTTTTTTCGCCCAGGCGGAACTCGACCGCCGAGCGAAGTGATGGTGTCGTTTATCGACACGCACCGGGCCGAGTACGGGGTCGAGTCGATCTGTGCGCAGCTGCCGATCGCCCCATCCACCTACTACGAGCAGAAGGCCCGCGAGAGGGATCCAACGCGGTTACCGCCGCGGGCGCGGCGCGATATCGAACTCTCGGGGCAGATCCAGCGGGTCTGGGACGAGAATTTCCGTGTCTACGGCGCAGAGAAGGTCTGGAAGCAGCTAAACCGCGAACAGATCGCCGTGGCGCGCTGCACCGTGGAGCGCCTGATGCGCCGCCTTGGCCTGCACGGGGTGGTACGTGGCCGTTCCTGCCGGACGACCGTGAGCGATGAGGCGGCCGATCGGCCGGCGGACCTGGTGAATCGGCAGTTCACGGCGATGCGGCCCAATCAGCTGTGGGTGGCGGATTTTACCTATGTCGCCACCTGGGCGGGCCTCGTCTATGTGGCCTTTGTCATCGACGTCTTTGCCCGGCGCATTGTCGGCTGGCGCGTCGCCAGTTCGATGCGCACGGATCTGGTGCTGGATGCGCTGGAGCAGGCGCTGTGGTCGCGCACTGGGACGGAGGGTCTAGTGCATCACAGCGATCGGGGCAGTCAGTATCTGTCGATCCGCTATACGGAGCGTCTGGCGGAAGCGGGTGTGGAGTCTTCGGTCGGAAGTCGAGGTGACTCCTATGACAACGCCCTGGCCGAGACGATCATCGGTCTGTACAAGACCGAGGTCATCCATCGCCGCGGTCCCTGGCGGAGCATCGATGCGGTCGAGTACGCCACTCTGGAGTGGGTTGACTGGTTCAATCACCGTC
Source organism: uncultured Gammaproteobacteria bacterium (assembly GCA_963773065.1). Taxonomy (GTDB): domain Bacteria; phylum Pseudomonadota; class Gammaproteobacteria; order UBA9214; family UBA9214; genus CAVQCA01. The sequence goes on along the minus strand of CAVYZN010000011.1, from coordinate 317,964 downwards.
GGTTACTGGAGCCGATCGGTTACGTGCCACCGGCGGAGTTGGAACAGGCGTATTATCGCCAATTGGAGGAGTCGGCCATGGCGGCCTGACTCAAACAACCGAGTCTCCGGAATTCCCGGGGCGGTTCAACCTGGCCGCCGCCGCCGAAGCCGAAGACCCACGCGCTACCGGCATCGGGCGCGTACTGTTCGAAGTTGTACGGACATTCATGCCGGTTTGGCCACCAATAGCTAAATACGTTTCTTGGCTTCGCAAAGGCCGGAGAGGAAGCCATGTTCGCGAGCACCAAAGCCTCCGTGATAGCAGTTGTTGGACTGGGAACATAAAAGTCCCTGTATTCTGGGCTGCCGTCCTCTCTTGCCTTCTTGAACTTTTGGATCGGATGAAAGCGACCCATCTTGCGTGCCTGGTACTTCCGCGGCAAAACGGCACCCGCCCACGAGCTATCAGAACTCCCTGCGACTGATTCCAGCAAAAAGCGCGTTGCAACATACGGCTATTCCGCACAAAATGTGGGTAGCCGGTGTGGCTAGTTGAGGTTTTTAAGGAAGATATTTCTTCCTATTTTGACACAGCGTTTGACCTTGGCTTGTCCCTCTGTGGTGGGCATGAGATGGCCACATTTTCGGCATTGATCAAGTTCAACACGGTAGACATCGATGCGTCTGCCGGCGAGCCTGCCATTAAGATCGACCGGGTAGGTGGCGATCTTTCGTTTGAGCGAAGTGCTTGAGCACTGCTCGCAGATGCCAGAGGTGGCGTGGGGGTTTTTGCGCTTGAGTAGGGTGAGCCAGTTCCGCATACTCCGATTTTCCCAGAACTGGATGATCCATGCACCTTGCATTGAAGACGCTGCTCAACCGCGTTGAGCCGATGAAGGGGTTTGTCTATGAGTCGAGCCGAATCAGCACGGCGGTCGGCACTCGAAGGGGGAGCTTGTCCGCCTGTGTGCCGAGCATCGAGATCGGTCTTCGCGCGCATCAGGGCAAGCATGGCAAGTGCTCGCAGTGCCTGTTGCCGGCGCCGGGGTACGACAGGCTGGCGGAGCGGTGCTTTCAATTTGTGCCACTGTGGGGAATGACGACTTGGTTCGTGTACGCGCCACGGCGGCTGGAGTGCGTTCGGTGTGGTATTCACGTGGAGCATCTACCGTGGGCCTTGGGCAAGCGCCCGGTCACGCAGAGTTTTGCCTGGTTCCTCGCCAGTTGGGCCAAACTGCTGAGCTGGCAGGTGGTATCCCGGCGCTTCCAGACCAGCTGGGAGAGCGTATTTCGCTCCGTCGAGATGGCGGTGATCTGGGGACGCGAACGCATGGATCTCACCGGTATTTCGGCTATCGGCGTGGATGAAATCTACTGGAAGAAGGGCAAGTTCCTCACGCTGGTGTATCAGATCAACCAGGGTATGAAGCGGCTGTTGTTTGTCATCGAGGATCGACAAGAGAAGAGCCTGCGTAAGTTCTTCGTCTGGTTCGGCAAGGAACGTAGTGCGCTCATCGAGTTCGTCTGCTCGGACATGTGGAAGCCCTATCTTAATGTCATCGCCAAGCACGCACCCAACGCGCTGAACATCCTGGATCGCTATCACATTGCCGCCAAGATGAACAAAGCCATCGATGAGGTTCGCGCGAAGGAAACACACGCTCTGAAACTCCTCGCTAAAGGAGCGAAGGTGATCCTCACGCACTCGCGCTGGTGTCTGTTGAAGCGCCCTGAGAACTTGAACGAGAACCAGGCGACCAAGCTCAAGGATCTGCTCTTGTACAACCTGAAATCCATACGGGCCTACCTGCTCAAGGAAGAGTTCCAGCTGTTTTGGGAGTATGTCTCCCCGGCGTGGGCGGAAAAGTTCCTGGACCAATGGTGCAAAAAGGTGATGCGATCGCGCCTTGAGCCGATGAAGAAGATCGCACGCATGATCCGTACGCACAAGCCGCTTATCCTGAACTGGTTCGAGGCGCGCGATGAAGTCTCACTCGGCGCAGTCGAGGGCCTGAACAACAAACTCAAGGCGAGTATCAGAACATCCTACGGATTTCGAACCGCGAAGGCGATAAAGATTATGCTTTATCATAAACTTGGGGCGCTACCCGAGCCACAGCTCACCCACAGATTCTGCTGAGGATCCCAACATACGACGGCAAATGTAGGCGGCGCGTTGCCTGAAGTGCGCGCAGACCAAGAAGACTGGAACTCAAGGCCATGTTCCCTATTTCCTCACAAACCGCTGGACCTCAACCCCAGTCTCGAATGCTTTCCCATTGAGTGGGTCTTCCATCTCGTATTTCACAGACGTAAACGCCGTGCCGCCCGTTCCAGATGAGAACCAGGAAATTCTTTTACTGAGAAATTCCAGAATCCTCGGTAAGAACTTGGTCTGCACTTTCGTGCTCGTAGGCTCAACCCATATGAGCGCGCCTTTCTTATCATGTAGGCGACCGAGTATCTGCTCCAAGCTGGGCGAGAACTGGTCGAACACCCCTGCGCTAGTCAAAGCGCCACTGAAGTTCGCGATGCAGACAATGTACTCGACTGCGCCAGCACCCGAGGCAAACCATTGGTCGATCAGTCTCGCCGTTGAGTCGGCGCGGGTTGCATCCCAAAGCAGCCCTTGCCAATTGATCTCGATTCCATAAGCTGTGACCAGCGGCCGTAACCGCTTCATCATCGAATCGTAGATCCCAAGCGCCTTATCAGAGCAGTCACCACCGACGACTGTGAGGGTTAGCGGCAACATCGGAAGGACACCGGTTGCCCGTAAGTTCCAAGCGTTGCCAATAATGAAATCGCTGACGACCCACTACCACACGGTATATCCAGTAGCGTCACATGGCCTTCAGTTAAGTCGCCCATTAGCGCGTCGGATACTGTCTCCAAACCGGCGTCAGGGGCAATCGCGCTAAATTCCACTCGGCCAGCGGAAACACCGAATCGGTATTTGAAGTGTTCCAGTGTTTCCGCAATTCCACACCCCCCATGTATCGATCTCTTGTCTGTTCCTTTCTTAGCTTCGTCAAGCGAACCTAGCGCAGTTAGCTCGTCCCTATAGCAACTGACAGCGACCTTTGGTAGCCGCAATACGTTCGCAGCCCACAACTCTTCCGGAATACGCTCAACGGGCAAGACTCTCATTTAGCCTCTCATCGCTTCAGCGGGCGTCATAGACTCAACGTCGCGACGAGAAGACATCTACAACCAAGCGTCCAGTAAACGCTTGCTGCAAAATGGATTGGCGCATGCGTTCCACGCGCTTTGTGTTGGCGTCAACTTGAGCGTTGGTTTCGCGAATAAGGGACATCCGGCGGTCGACTTCTTCGACGATTCGGCTTTGTTCCGAAAGCGGCGGTAACGGTACTGGCGTTCCACATACGTCTTGCTGATTGATGCTCGCTTGGTTGACGGCCCATTTCGCTTGCTTAGTCAACCGCGCTCGCCCATCCACGGAACGGAGGTAAATCGCGATATAGGTGGAACCACAGCGGATAAAAGAGCAGCCCTCATCATGTTTGACTCGAATATTGGCATCTCAGCACTAGGCGCCCAGACTGCAACCTTGCCTAGATGTGAAGGACTGTTAACCCGATTAATCACAAGGTCGCCGCTTCGAAGTGAGTATGTCGCGACATCTTCCGCTTTGGCACGCACACGCTGTAGCTCTGCGACTGGTCGTATCCAATCTTGCTGGTAGTCATCAATCCTTAAGATTGGGTGGCCAGAACCGTACAAGGACTTCGGCAGGTAAAGACCGTTTTGAGGGCCATCGACGATTAGGCTATCGAGCAATGTCCACACCCACCCCTCCGGCAATTCGGGCAGGTCGGTGGTGTCTGGCGCGGGTTCTTTGTATTTGCCCTTGCCTTTCCACTGGCTGCGGCGGGTTTCGAGGATGCGTTGTAGTAGTTGCTCGCCGGTTTCGTAGCTGCGGCCTTCGCGGCGGTCGGCCGCTTCCGGCTTCCTGCCTCCCGCGGCATTCGCACGTCCCTGTGCGGCAAGTTCGGCTTCGGTTTCGACGAGGCGGCCTTCGACAGCGGCTTTGAGGACGGCGGCTTTGTAGCGTTTGAGGTTGGCCTTGACGCGCTTGAGGTTGGCGACGGCTTCGTCGAGGCGGGAGAATTGTTTTTCGATTTCCGCGACGATGCGTTTTTGTTGGTCGAGGGGCGGACGGGAATCTGGATTTGCGCCAGCTTCTTTCCATTAACGTTTGGTTGCCCTATACCTGCCTGGCTTTCGCTAATCTGCCGCCAGTAGTCGGACGAGCGAAAGAAGTACGAAACATGACTTTGGGTCAGTGTCAGGGCGCAGGCGAACGGAATCAAATAGGATGCGAAAACAGATTCCGGGATCGATGCAGGAATCAGAAAACTCTTACCTACAGTCGCATCCGTTCCATGGCACAAGACGAGATCCCCCTTTCGCAAAAGATACTTTTGCTTTTCTTCATCATCGCTCGACACAAAACGGCACTTGACTCCAATCAACGGCGTCATCCTGGATATCGGTAATGCGCAAGAACCGTTGGCCCAACTTTTTCACGTTGAGCCTTTTCCGTATACCCGTATTTGAATCATGGTTAGCCAGATCACCCAACGTGAAACGGTCCAGTTTTGTGGTAAATACGGACTCATGCCTCCAACGTCTCTTTCAATCCTTCACTCATCGCGTTCGTTCATACCAGCGGGTTACGCCCCGGCTGCTCTCGTTCATCCATGGCCTCCGTGGCATCGATGCATTCATTCGACGACACGGTGTCAAGCCGCCCACATTCATATTACTTGTCTTCCCACGGCGCGAAACCGATGGGCCGTCTCTTCTTCGGCTCCGGCGGGATCATCAGTTCGCGGATCGCGTCGAATACCACCTTGAACTGCGCGTCGTATTTCTTCTCCAGCGCGGCGAGTTTGCGGCCCAGTTCCGCATTGGTGGCGAGCACCTCGGCAACTGCTCCTGCGTTGCTCTACCTCCTGCCTCCGTGCGTCTGCCGCAGACGGACGAAGGCGCGCACGACATAGACACTCATTTCCACCGCCCGAGGCGTATTGAGCACGGACGCCGCCATGATCGCGCCATGCTCGGTGAAGGCGTTGGGCAATACAGGCGAAAACTTGAGGCGCGCGAGGTGGTCGCAATTTGCGACCACCTGCCCTTTTCTTCCGCGGTCAATCTGGAACATGAAATCGTCCGGGAATCGGTCACGGTTGCGCTTACCTGTTTGTTCAGGCGTTTGGTAGTGACTCCGTACAGATCCGCCAGGTCGGCGTCGAGCATGCATTTGTGTGAGCGGATCATTGCGCATCCGGCTTGTCAGGCGGCATGCCTTACGGGCTTTACCGCCAGGATGATGTGCTCGGCATCCTGCAGGGCCTTGATGACGGCAAAGAGATTCTCAGCCGTGGGATTGCCCCTGGGGCCGAGCATGCGTTGCAGGCTTTTGACCGGAAGCCGGTTGCCTCTGCAAGGCGGTCGAAGGTAAGGGTGGCGTTCACGTAGTCACGCAGCAGCGCCTTGCCGGTAGCGAGATCGCCGGCAAGGAGTTCGTTGACCGCCTCGGTGAACATGGCCGCGCGGTAGCGCGCGTCTGCCTGGGCACGTGCCCGGACGGTTTCCCGGAATTCGCGTGTGAGCGGCATGGCATTTACCCCTTTTTGCGCGCCTTGTAATCGCGCCAGCGTTGTTGGGCCAGGCGGATGTCAGCACTCTGGCCCTTCTTGGTGCCACCGCCGAGCAGGATGGTCAGCACGTTTGCCTGTTGTCCGATATAAACCCGATATCCCGGGCCATAATCGATACGATACTCCGACACGCCCTGCCCCACTGGCTTTACGTTGGAAAGATTCCCCTGTTCCATCCGGTACAGCGCGGTGGTCACCTTCGCCGCGGCCAGAGGATCAAGTCGGGCAAACCATTTTGCGAACGGCGAGGCCCCGTCCGGCTCCAGATATTCAACGACCTTCCTTGTCGATGCCATTATGGTAACCTTTATGTTACTTTTGTCAATACGTGCTGTCAGGCTGCCGCGGAATCCTCATGCCACCAGCGTCTCGTTCAATTCTTCCTCTTTCGTATTCATATGAATCGGTGGTCACGCCCTGTTCGGTGAAGGCGTAGGGTTGGTATTTCCGATGTTGCCCGCGCCCGGTCTTTAAGGTCACAAATTGTGACCTTAAACGCGCGACTTCCTCGGCCGTGAGTTGGAACATAAAGTCCGCTGGAAATCGCTCAATATTGCGCTTGACGGCCTGGTTCAAGACCTTGGCCTCAACCTCGTAGAGTTCCGCCAAATCGCTGTCCAGCATGACTTTCTGTCCGCGAATGAACAGAATCTTTGCTGCGACGCGGTCCATCGATACGAGGACTTCATTATTTCCTGTCTTCTTGACGGCCATGATCCAACTCCTTTTGGATAATTCAACATTATTCGCCCGGCAATCCGTTTGCCGCGCAACCGCTGGGTGACTCACAGTCGGTTCCAATTCCGCCCCCGCTACCATCAAGCCACCAGCATGCTGTTCAGATCGTCCATTATCGGCGCCAGTCCGTCACCGAACAACTGATGCACTTTGCCGAGTCCGCCTTGTTGCGAAAATGGCGCGTACTCGAAATCGTCCGGCTCGATGGCCGAGGTTCGCGGCGATGTGGTCGCGGATCATTTCGAGCCAGCGGAGTTGTTCGGAGGTAAAAGAGCCCCTCACCCTGTTCGCGGCCAGAGGCCGCTCCTATGCCAGCCAAGCCTTGAAGTTGGCATTGACGCGTTCGGGGAACGGGACGAGTTCGTTGTCCTGGTGGATGGCGAAGCGCACCAGCGACACGAGGTCGGTCAAGATGCGTTTGCCGCTGGCGCCTTTGACTTTGGATTTTTCCAGTGCGGCGTAGGCGTTCCAGAGCTGGGATTCGTTCCAGAGATAGGGCGGCTTTTCGATGGCGTCGGCGAGTTCCTTCACGGCCTCGAAGGTGAGGCGGTGTTTGCAGGGTCTGCTGTAGAGCACCTGCAGGGCGGTGATTTCGTCCTTGTGGTCCTGGATGAATTGCTCGAAGGATTGGACCATGCCTTTGGCGCGGTCGAGGGCTTCGGGGGAGAAGCCGCTTTCGAGGACTTCGTCGGCGCTGACGTGGTCGATGGTGATTTCGGATTTGGCTTTTAGGTCGAGCAATAGTTGGCGCAACGCAGGGTCGTGCAGGGGTTTGACGGCGGCTTGCACGATGCTGTTGCGAGCGGCTTGCAGTGTGCGCCCTTCGACAGGCTCAGGGCGAACGGGTCTCTCACCCCCACCCTCGCCCTCCCCCTGGAAGGGGGAGGGGAAAGTGGTATCGGGGTCGAGGGATTGGACGATGCGGTGGGCTAGGTCTTTGAGGCCGTAGCCGCCGCTCGCTTGGCGGATTCTCTTGTCGTCGTCGGCGGTGATACGGTGCTCCATGCGCGCGAGACGGCCTGCGAGCGAGGTGAGTACGTCGTCTTCGGTGTTGCCGAAGGCAACGGCCTGCATGAGCTTTTCGAAGCTGACGGTGGGCTTCTGCTCCATGGGGCGGGAGTCGGTCTTGTCCTGCTCGCAGACGCCGACGGCGTCGACGATGACGAAGTGGTCCTTGGCCCTGGCGTCGGGGGTGACGCTTTGCAGGTCGTCGGGCGCGATCACGCGCACGCCGCGGCCTTTCATCTGCTCGAAGAAGGCGCGGGATTTGACGGCGCGCATGAACAGGACGACTTCCACCGCCTTGATGTCGGTGCCGGTGGCGATCATGTCGACCGTCACGGCGATGCGCGGCATGGGGCTGGTGCGGAACTCGTTGATGAGGTCTTTCGGTTTCGCGCCGGTGGTGCGGTAGGTGATCTTCTGGGCGAAGTCGTTGCCCTTGCCGAACTCCTCGCGCACGATCTCGACGATGTTCTCGGCATGGGGTCGTCCTTGGCGAAGATGAGGGTCTTGGGCACCCAGGTGCGGCCGGGGAAGATTTCGGTGAACAGCTTGTCGCGGAAGGTCCGGATGATCTTGCGGATCTGGTCCGGGGCGACCACGTCGCGGTCGAGCTGGTTGGGGTCGTAGCTGAAGTCGTCGTCGAGCTGTTCCCAGCGCTTCTTGCGCGTGTCGCGCTCCTGGATCTGCACCGAGTAGCCGGCCTCCACCCGGGAGCCGGCCTGGGTGATTTGGGTGCGGATGCGGTAGACGTCGTAGTTGACGTTGACGCCGTCGGCCACGGCCATTTCGTGGTTGTATTCCATCACCAGATTCTGGTGGAAGAAGCCGAAGGTCTGCTTGCTCGGCGTGGCGGTGAGGCCGATCAGGTAGGCGTCGAAGTACTCCAGCACCTGCGCCCAGAGGTTGTAGATGGAGCGGTGGCATTCGTCGGTGACGATGATGTCGAAGGTCTCGATGGGGATGCTGGGGTTGTAGTCGATGGGCTCCGGCTGTTTGAACAGGCCGCCGAGTTTGTCGACCGATTCTTCTTCGAGGTCTTCGGGCAAGTCTTTGCCCTTGAGCATGGAGTACAGGCGCTGGATGGTGCAGATGCAGACCCGCGCCGGCCAGTCGATGCTGTTGCCTTGCAGACGCTGGACGATGTACTCCTCGGTGAATTTGAAGTTGTTGTAGGGCGAGGCGTATTGCTGGAATTCCTTGAGCGTCTGGTCGCCGAGGTTGCCGCGGTCGACCAGGAACAGGACTCTCCGCGCGCCGGCGAACTTGATCAGGCGGTAGATGAAGCTGATGGCGGTGAAGGTCTTGCCGGAGCCGGTGGCCATCTGGATGAGGGCGCGGGGGCGGTTTTCCCTGAGCGACTGTTCGAGGTTGTTGATCGCGGTGATCTGGGCGGGCCAGAGACCTTCCTCGTACAGCGGCGGCAGGTGGCGCAGGCGGGCGAGGAAGGTTTTGTACATGGAGGTACTTATGCCGCGGGGCCATGGATGGCCAGGAGCGGCGTGGCCACGGTCCTCATCGGATGATGCGGCGTCTGCGACGCCGGGTTTGTCGGGTTCGCTGCGCTTAACCCGACCTACATAGTTAATTCCCTCTCCCGGTGGGAGTGGGGACGCATCGTTCAGCCAGTCGGCCAGTGTTTCGGGGCGGTGGAAGGCGAAGACGCCGCGGGCGCGGGGTTCGGGGTCGAGGCCGTTGGTGAAGCGGGTCTCGGCGCCGGTGGACTGGTAGGAAAACGGCAGCGGCTTGTGCCAGGCGGGCAGGCCGTCGGGCAATCCCTTGCTGTACTTGTTGGATTGAATCTCCACCCCCGACAGGGTCGCGCCCGCTTTCTTGGCCTCGATGACGCCGGCGGCCTTGCCGTCGACGTAGAGCAGGTAATCCGCGAAGCCGTGGCCGGACTTGAGCGGGAACTCGCGGATGGCGACGCCCCGATGGGCCGAGAGGTGGACCTCGCCGGGGTCGCAGACCTGCCAGCCGGCCGCGGTCAGCAGTCGGTCAATGAGTTGGCGGGCGTGTTCCTCCGGCTGGACCATAGGAGGCGGCTGTCATCCTTGTCGGTTTTTAATTTGTAAGGGATTGTCCCACAAGCACAATCAAAATTCACAATTGTGGAAACTACGTAGTGACAGCCCGTGCCGGTCAATGCGCCCGACCGGCGGGTCACCGGCACGCTGCCGGGGAAACCGAACGGCGCCTTAATTACCCGTCTCCTTGGTGGTATGATCCCCGGCATCCGTACCGCTACCTCTAACCACTACTGTCGATGACCCGGATTCTTATGCTGCCACGCTATTACCTGCCAATCATCCTGTTCCTGCTGCTGAGCGCCTGCGCCAGCGCGCCAACCTTCAATACCGCCGGGGTCGATCCCTCGCTGACGCCGCAGGGCGTTACCGCCAGGCCGCAGCCGCCCACGGGCAAGAGCGTGCAGTGGGGCGGCACCATCGTGCGCACCACCAACCTGCAGGGCAGCACGCAGATCGAGGTACTGGCCTTCCCGCTCGACTCCGACGGGCAGCCGAAAAGCGATGGCACTCCGCAGGGACGCTTCATCCTCGAGCGGACCGGTTACCTGGAACCGGCCAGCTATGCCGAGGGCCGGCAGGTCACCGTGGTCGGAACGGTGTCCGGCACCCGGACCGGGCGGGTCGGCGAGGCGGACTATGTTTACCCGGTCATCGCCGCCCGGCAACTCTATCTGTGGCCCACGGCACGGGAGCGCGACGGCAGCTCGACCATGTTCGGCATCGGCGTGGGAGGCGGCAGCGGCGGCAGTTGGGGCAGCGGCGTCGGTGTCGGCTTCGGCTTCTGAGTGAAGGCTGGGTGAGCGATTTTTGCGTAACCCACCAGCGTTGCGTAGCAACACACCGCATTTATTTAGTGAGTGCCTGGCGGCACATTGGTGGGTTATGGCACAAACGGCGGGCCTAACCCTACATCGATTTATGGAATCGCCTAAGTAAGTGCCCTTCGTGTCACACCCGGGAAAGCCGGAAGCCCGCAAAGCCGGATTAGAAACGTGGTCTGTCCCTGAGGTTTTCGACACCAACCCGCATCACGACAATTCGAAGAAGCGGTGACGGATGCGGGCTAGAATCTGACTATGCGCTGCCTCATACCCAAAGCCTGCTTCGAATGGCTGCTGACCGGCCTGTTGCTCACCGCGTGTGCCTCGCAGATTCCCCAGAACGATCCGGGAAGCGCCGCCCGACAACCCGTCGCTGGAGGAGGTGCGCGGGAATGCCGCGGACTATCTGGCGCGGCAGGTCCGCTGGGGCGGCAAACTGATAGAAACCGAGAACCGGGAGAACGCCACCTGGCTCACCGTGCTGGCATCGTCGCTCAGCAAGGACGGCGAACCCGATCTCAGCGATGACAGCGGCGGGCGTTTCATCGCCATCGTGCCCGAATTCCTGGACCCGACGGTCTATGCCGCCGATCGCAAGGTCACCGTCACCGGCACGCTGCGGCGCACCGAAACCCGCAAGGTAGGCGAATTTCCCTATACCTATCCCGTCGTCGAGGCGCAGGCCTGGTACCTGTGGCCCAAGGAAACCCAGGCGCCTTACGGGTATCCGTATCCCGGGTGGTACGATCCCTGGTACGGTCCGTGGTATCACGATCCCTGGTATCCATTCGGCTATCCCTACTGGCGTTGAACCGGCTGCCTGTTCGGCATCGGCGTGAGGGTCGGCTTCTGAGTTGCTCAGCAGCCGCTATCGAACTCGGTGTATTTCTTCGCGCTGCCGCGCACTTTTTCCACGGGGTATCTCCGTTCGTTCAGCTCGATCTTGGCGTCCACGGCCTGCTTGAGGTCGATGTTCAGCTTGTCGGCAAGGCGGATGAGGTAGATCTGGATGTCGGCGAGTTCCTGTTCCACCTCGGCGAGCTTGTCGGGCGGCAGGGCGCCGCTTTGTGCTTCGGTCAACCATTGGAAGTGCTCGACCAGTTCGGCCGCCTCCACGATCAGCGCCATGGCCAGATTCTTGGGGGAGTGGAACTGCTCCCAGTCGCGCACGGCGGCGAATTCGCGCAGGCGGGTCTTGAGGTGTTCCAGTGAATCCATGGCGGTGACGTTCTTGTGGCGACGGCGACGGCGGCGTTATCGGTGAAGATAGTAGCACGTCGTATATCCGCACGTAGAACCCGGGCGCGTGCGCTATCGCTTGGGGATAAAGAATTTAACCGCCAGGGACGCCGCGCTTCCGCATGACCCACGGGGATGTGGCGGTGGTCAGTCGATGGCGAGGGTGTCGGGAATGACCACGGCGGCGCAGGCGGCGGCGATTTCGGCGTAGACGGGTGCGGGGTCTTTTTCGTAGCGGCGCGAGAAGTGGAACGGCACCAGCCGGGCGACGCCGGCGGCCTCGGCGATCTCGGCGCAGGCGCGGGTGGTGAGGTGGGCGGTGCGCGCGGCCTGCGCGGCGTCGGCCTCGAGGAAGGTCGATTCGCAGAACAGGGTGTGGGCGCCGCGCGCGAGCGCGATCACGCGGGCGCGATTCTCCGGGCTGTCGGCGAAGTCCGTGGCGTAGACCAGCTTCTTGCCGGGGCTGATGAGGACGAGGTCGGCCGCCAGCGCCTGCGCGGTCTCGCTCCCACCCGTCGGGCAGCGCGATGCGCGTATCGCCTTCCCCCGCCTGCACGCAGCGCTTCAGCTCGCCCAGCCACGGCCCCGGCGGCAGGCCCCGCGCCTGCAGGCGGTCCTTGCGGATGTTGAGCGTGCGCGCGGGCTCGAAGGCGTAGGCGAGCACCGGCGAGACGTGCGAAAGGGTTACGGCGCGCACGCGAAAGCCCGGATCCTCGAGCACCACGCCGTCCGCCGCCGCCCGCTCCTCCAGCGGCGTGGCGCCGGGGCGCCCGCCCTGCACCGTGTAGCGCCGCAGACGCTCGCCGTGCAGCTCGCTCACCTCGAAGCGCGGGCCGCGCTCGCCCACGCGGTCCCAGAGGATGCCGCGCATGAGGCCGTCGATGTTCGCGGCCAGGCCCGGCGGGCCGTGGAGGCGGCAGAGTGTGGCCTCGCCGATGCGCGACGCGCAGCAGCCAGAGGAATCCGGCGATGTGGTCGATGTGCGCATGGGTGATGAACACATCGCTCACCTGGTGGGCCACGCGCGCCGGCAGCCGCGTCCCCTCGCCGAGGTCGAACAGCAGGCTGCGCCGCCGGTGGCGCAGGCGCGCGTGCAGCAGCGGGTCGCCGAAGACGCCGTTGACCAGGCAGACGCTCAGCATCCCCACCCGTCCGACCGGCCGCGGCCCGCTCACCGCGGCATACGGCGCGTGCGGCATGAGATCAGGCGGCGGCAGATAGCCGAACCGGTCCGCCGTGAAGCGCACGGCGCTGCCGAGGCGCCCGTCCGCGAGCCGCGCGGCATCGCGCACCAGCAGTGTCCGGGCGTCCTCCGCCCCGGCGGGCAGGCGCGCGCGCAGCCGCTCGCCCTCGATGGCGATGACTTCGCCCAGGACGAGCGTGCGCTCGCCATCCAGCAGCGCGATCTGCCTCCCGCTCCAGGCGCCGGGGGCATCGAGCGGCGGCGGTGTGCCGATAAGCCGCAGCCGGCCGGCGTCGAGCACGCGTTCCTCGGCTCCCGTCAAATAAGCATCCCACAGGCCGGTGCGCCAGCGCGCCCGCGAACGCTGGCCGGGGCGGCTGGCCTGCTCCGCCGCTGGCACGGCGTAGACTTCGACGGACAATGCGCGCAGCTCCTGCCGCAGCGGCGCCGGCCGGCCTGCGCGCGTCAGCACCAGCACCGCCTCGATGCGCGCCGCCTCGACCATCGGCGGGCAGCAGTTCCGCGCCGGCCACGCCGCGCACCACCCCGGGCCCGTCCACCAGCAGCACGCCTTCCTCGACCGTCCGCGCCAGCCGCCGCAGCGCCGCGACCAGCGGCAGGCGGAAGCGCCCGGCATCCAAAGTGCAGAGCGCCTCGATACCTTCCAGCACCCAGACCTCGCCCTCCCGGCGGCCCAGACACACGGCGCCGGGCACGCCGAACAGGGGCGAGCCGGGATCGGCGCCGAGGCAGCGGCAGGTGCGCCCGGCGCGCGCGAGCGCCGCCGCCAGAGCATCGACCAGCGTGGACTTGCCGACGCCCGGCGAACCGACCAGCAGCACGCGCCGGTCGCTGCCGAGCACGGCCTCGATCAGCGCCGCCGGCTCCGCGGGCAGCTCCGGTAGGAAATCGGGATACGTCGGGTTCATCACACCTTGATCATGGCATAAACGGGGGCATTCTGAATTCATGCGCGGTGCCTGCGGCAACGAAGCGTAAACCGATAGTCAGAATGCCCCACTTTTCTTCCCGCCGATCGCCGTCAGGCCGATGGTGGCAGGGGTGAAACCCCATCGATCCTGATGGGGGTATTTTACACGCCCGGCGAGGGGAAGCCCCCGTGGTCCCGTCAGTAGGGGCTGTTATTCAGCAGATAATCCAGCTTCGCCTGCTGCTGCTCGAGATCGCGTTCCAGGGCGTTGATGTCGTGGTTCGCGGCATGGATATCCCTTTCGATATTGGTGACATCGTAGAGCAGCAGCACGCGCTGATCGCTGCTCAGTCCCTGCCGGACCATTTCCGTGAGCTTGTTCTGCCTGTCTTCTTCCAGGGACTGGATCGCCTGCTGTTTGCTCTGGATCAGCGAATGGGTGCTGTTCACCTGGGAGCGCGCCAGGTAAATGTCGCGGCCGGTGTTATAGGCGGCGCGGAATGCCCGTTCCGTCTCCGCGGGGCACACCGCGGCATAGGCGTGGCCCGAATCACCCAGGCGATAGCCATTCGACCGGCACGCAGTACTGCAGCAGACCTTCCCTGCGGCCGGCCTGGTAGGCGTCCAAGTCCGGCACCACGCGATAGCTGGCGCAGTCCTCGCGATAGGTGCCGATGGCGGCGGCCGATTTTCCTTGCGCCCCGTCCTGGAAGCCGACCAGCCGCCAGTCCGCGACCAGGCATTCGTCCTTGTCCATGGTCGCGCAGCCTACGATCGACAGGATGATCAGGATCATCGCCCATGGCCCCGTCGCCCGCCGTGCCAATGTCGCAACCCGCTGGATTGTGCTCACCATAATGCTCTCCACACTGCTTGCATGAAACTAAACCCGTCGTAGTATTCCCGCCGCGCGGCCTGCTTCGCTGTCGCGGCTCACAGGATTAACGGCAACAATCGGTATTCCTTATGGATCAACGGAGTCAGGTGCGCTGCATGCAACGTTGCGCGATTTTGTCCAGCGCGAACCCAATAGGGGCAAGTTGAGTACATTGCCGGTGATCCTCTAACCAACTTGAAAAGACCGTGGGGTAAACAGAAGGGTTGCGGGTTTATGAACGGCGCATCGGTTCAGGGCAGGCGGCGAGACACATGCCCGGCGCCGGCACTCGCCGTGGCATGTTCGATGACGTGCAGGGCGACATCCGCCGCGGTCTTGAGCAGCAGGAACATGACCAGCGCTGCAGTGTTATCGCCGGCGTAGTGGGCGCCCAGCAGGATTATGAGCTGCATGGGTATGATGCGCACGTAGGGAAAGAACATGAGGGTCTCGATGTTCGGAACGCGGTCGCGCTCCCGGTTGTAGCGGTAGGAAAAGCGGTGATTTAAATAGAAAGCGAGTAGGCAGAGTAAGACGCCGGCCAACGGGAAGCCGGCATGGATGCGGAAAGTGGTCAAAAGAAAAACGCCATAGCCCAGGTGGGACAACCCGTAGTGCAGGGCGAAGCACACGGCGGTGCAGCGCTGCGTTTCGCGCGTAGGCTCCATCGTCCAGTTATTGATCAGAAAGCTGTCGGTAGAGAACTGGTCGAGATCGACGATGCGGTGCACGTTGTAGTAGCCGATGATCACGCTCTGACCCCAGTAGATCCATAGCAGGTCGGTGACATTCCATTGCTGCAGCACGGCCCATACGACGGTCACCAGGTTAGTGAGCAGCAGGAACGCCAGCGATCTGTCGCTGTAAAGCAGGACTGCCCGATGGATCACACCGCTGTTTTGCACCCTGTCATGCTCCCCGATCCCGGCGCTGACCGCGCCCCCTGGTTTGTTTTCGGCGGATCGGGTGAAAATTGAAAGAAACAGGAGGACCACCGTCGTTGCTTTTAAACTACAATTGCCTCATCACCGCACGGTGACGCAGGAGGAGACTGCAATGAAAAGAAACACACTGAAGGCTACGTTCATCCTGGGCATGCTGTGCAGCCTGCCGCCTGCCGCTGCAGAGGAGGCGCTGGTCAGTTTCAAGATGCTTACCCCCGAGGCCGCGCTGGAACTGGCCCAGGCCACCCTCAAGGCGTGCCGCGAGAAGGGTTACCAGGTCGCGGTCGGCGCCGTTGGGGTATCCGGGGCCCCAGCGGCGAACAGGACGACGCCTGCGCGAAGGCCGGCATCGCCACCATCGAGGAAAAGCTGACGTAATGTAACGAAGGCGCGATGGCTGCGTTGATCCCGAAAATTTTTTCGGCGCGCGTTTTCTGCGCTGGTATTGCGCTCGCGTATCCTATCGCCAGCCTTTGGCGAACGCAGTCACAATAAGCAATAACATCGAGGAGAATGGCATATGACATTGCTGACCCGTGGTAATGGTCACCACTGGCGTTTTCACCGGCTGGGCGGTTTCGACCAGGTGCGTATCGAGTCGGGCGAGGACATCCGTCATCTTCCCGAACTCGACCAGAAGCTATGGGCGGCCTTGAGTTGCCCGGCCAGAGGCGTAGAGTTCGACGAGCACACGCTGGCGCTGCTAGACACCGACGGCGACGGGCGCATACGCGTGCCCGAGGTGCTTGCCGCGGTCAACTGGACCTGCCGCGTATTGCAGGATCCGGGCGACCTGCTCAAGGGCGAGGCGAGCCTGCCGCTCGCCGCGATCAACCCCGAGACCGAGGAGGGCCGGCGGGTCCTCAGGTCGGCGCGGCGCATCCTCGAAAATCTGGGCAAGACCGACGCCGGGATCATCACCGCCGAGGACACCGCCGATACCAGCAGGATATTCGCCAGCACCCGTTTCAACGGCGACGGCGTGGTACCGCCTGCATCCGCGGATGATCCCCTGCTCGCCCGGGTCATCGAGGACATCATGGCCTGCGTCGGCTCGACCCCGGATCGCAGCGGCGCCGAAGGCATCTCCCAGGCGCTTAGCCGAGCGCTTCTTCGAGGCGGCGCGCGCCTACGCGGACTGGTGGGCCGAGGCCGAGGCGGATGCCCCGAATGTGCTGCCTCTCGGGGATGAAACCGCCGCGACGGTGCAGGCCTTCGAGGCCGTAAGGGCAAAGATAGACGACTACTTCACCCGTACGCGGCTCGCCGGCTATGACGCGCGCGCCGCCAATCCGCTCAACCCGGCGGAGGCCGACTACACGGCGATCGCGCTGAAGGAATTGTCGGCCGCGACCGCGGAGGTGGCGGCATTTCCCCTGGCGCGCATCGAGGCCGAACGGCCCTTGCCCTTGGGCGATACGGTTAATCCGGCCTGGTCCGCGGCGCTCGCGCACTTTCGCGCCGCGGTGGTCGTGCCGCTTCTCGGGAATCTCGACGAACTCGACGAGGCCCGGTGGCAGGACATCCGCGGGCGGTTCGCGGCCCACGCGGCCTGGCTCAAACGCAAGCGGGGGGCGGCCGTGGAATCGCTCGGCATCGAACGGGTCGAAGGAACTTCTCGGTGACGGAACCGAAGCCCGTCTGGCCGCGCTCATTGCACAGGACACGGCGCTCGAAGGCGAGGCGGACGCAATCGAGTCGGTTGACCGTCTGGTGCACTACTACCGGCAACCTGCATTGCCTGCTCTGCAATTTCGTCTCGCTGCGCGACTTCTATACGCCCGGAAAGAAGGCGATATTCCAGGCGGGAACCCTCTACCTCGACGGACGCAGTTGCGAGCTCTGCGTGCGCGTTGCCGACGTCGCGGCCCACAGCGCGCTCTCTGGCCTCAGTCGCACCTATCTTGCCTATTGCGAGTGCCGCCGCCGCGGCGGTGATGACCGAATGACCATTGTCGCGGCGTTCACGGGCGGAGATTCCGACAACCTCATGACGGGTCGCAACGGCGTGTTCTACGACCGCAAGGGCCGTGACTGGGACGCCACCATCGTCAAGATCATCGAGCATCCGATCAGCGTCTCGCAGGCCTTCTGGGCGCCGTACAAGCGCGTGGCGCGCCTGCTAACGGAGCAGATCGAAAAATTCGCCGGGGCACGCGAGAAAGCGGTCGATGCGGGCGCGGCCAAGGGCATCGCCGATGTGTCGGCCAAGACGGAGGCCGGCAAGGCGACGCCCGCCACGCCGTTCGATATCGCCAAGTTCGCCGGTATCTTCGCCGCCATCGGCCTCGCGCTCGGCGCCATCGGCACGGCGCTCGCCTCCGTGGTCACCGGATTCCTGGGACTGAGCTGGTGGCAGATGCCTCTTGCGTTCGTCGGGCTGATGCTCGTCATCTCCGGCCCGTCGATGCTGATGGCCTATCTCAAACTGCGCCAGCGCAACCTCGGCCCCATCCTCGACGCCAACGGTTGGGCGGTAAACACGCTCGCCCGGATCAACATCCCCTTCGGCGCCACGCTGACCGGCACCGCCACGCTACCCCCTGGGGCGGAGCGATCGCTGCGCGATCCGTTCGCGGAGAAGCAAGCGACCCTGGCGCCTCTACCTGTTCCTGGTGGTGTTGCTCATCGTGCTGGGTGTGCTCTGGCAGCGGGGCTATATCACCCAGTGGTGGGAAAAGATCAGGGCACAATGGCCGGTGGCCGAACAGCAGGCGGAACCTGCAACGAGCGGCGCCGCGAACCCGGAACCGGCCCCTTGAACCACACCGCGGACTGCGGACTTGAAACCTGATGCGGGCGGTGCAGTCTCATGAAGTAAACAGCATCGGGTAACAACTGAAGCCCATGAGGGAGGATCATGAAACCGGATTACGACTTTCGCCCTTACGCCTACGCTCTGATTACCATCGGCTGCGTACTGGCATCCATTTCCGCGGTCATCCCCAATTACGGCGCCGGGCACAAACTGATGTTCAGCGTGTTTCTGGCAGGGATCGTACCCTATTACGTCTATGGCTGCCTGACCGAGCTGCTGCGTGGCTGGGCATTGCTGATCCCCGGACTCATTGTGCTTGCCGTCCATGTCTGGCTGACGGTGACGCAGCGCTTCCTCGAGTATGATGGTTATGCCAGTGGCATGATTTACTACGTGCCCGCTCTGCTGGCGCTGGCCGCACTCCCGGCCGGCATTGCCGCCGGGCGCTGGCTTGACGGCAGGGCGAATCGCTAACCCCGCCGGCGCTTCCCTGCCCGACCTGCGAACTCAGCCCGAAGAACAGGGGCTCGTCGTAGGTCGGGGCTCAGCGCGGCATACGAGAGCAGGGGCAGAGGAGACGCCATCCCTGACTCTGTTACCAGCAGCATCAGTAGGCCGCCTGAGCCGGACCGTAACGCCACGAACCATCCGGCTGCAGGCAGGCCGTGCCATAGCCATCCACCTGTCTGCCGCCAACCATGATCTTTGACCGGTATTCCCGTTGCTGCAGGCAGGTGTTGCCCGGGTATACCGTCTCATACTGGGTCACGGTCTGGGGCGGCGGTGGAGCGGGCTTGCGGGTAGTAACCCTGCTCATTGGCGTTGCCCTGCTGGTAATTGCCGAGGGCATAACCGACGATGCCACCGCCCAGCAGGCCGATCCACAGTTTGTCGTTGTCGTTATTATTGTTGTTGTGATGGTTATTATTCCCGCCGCACGTGTTGCACGGATAATAATGGGGATAATAGTGTGGATAATTGTACCGGCCACCCTTGTAATAACCATTGTAATAATTATTGTAATGGCTGTTGTAATGGGTGTGTTGTAATGCCCCTTCTTTTGGTAGCCGTTGCCCTGCCCGCCATTGTCATAGCGTCCCTCATCGGCCCAAGCGCCGCCCGGCACCGCGAGGATCATGGCAATGACCGACGCCAAGATGGATGAGGTTTTACTATGCGTGTTCATAACTGCCTCCTGGTTGATGGGTTACGAATATAGCTAACGCTCCGGCCCGAGAAAGGGTGACAAGACGCCAGCAAGATATCGGCGTTGCTTCTATTGGCTTTATAAGCGACTTCAATCCTTTCCCGGAGTGTGGGTGACTTCGGAACCGTCTATCACGCATGACTGGCAACCGAGGGCAAGGATAGGCCAGGCCATGCGTGACGCAGTGCACAAAAAGGGAATTGACCACCTCGTTATTTCCCAAGGTGATTGATGGTGCTTATCTTGTGGTGTTGCGTCAAGCGATAGAAACGCCGCAGGGTATTGATCAGGCCGTCGTGCGAACGATGCCGCAGGAACACCTGCTCGATGTAGAGACAAAACCTGGCGGCAAAATGGTTGGCGTTGCGGTAGCGGTGAAGTTCCGCCGCATTCAGCCGCGTGTCGAATTCCACGTTGTGGAACAGGTGACGATGGAGCCTGGCAGGAACCGCGCCCTGCAACTGCCTGCCGAATAGAAACGCGGCCAGGATGTACTTGTCGACTTCCGCCTGCAGTTCCATCTCCAGCAAGGATACGCGGCGTTCGTGACCGGCATTCCAGGTGAAATACAGAAAGTGACTGATGCCTTCCAGCACCAGCCAGAAGTCATGCAGGTTGTCGTCGTGCAGCGATTCGGTGGGGTCGCTTGCTTCCAGACGCTGCATAAGGCAGGGATCGAGGTAGAGGGCAAGGCTGACGGCTGCGTCGTCCTGTTGTTGTATCAGCAGTTTTTCCGGCAGCTCACGGGCGCTTGCCGAGACATCAAGGTCATGGGCGACCCGGGGATCATTGATCACGAAATCGGTAACCTGGTAGCCGCTGCGGACCTCGTAGATGCTTTCCAGATGCCGCTGCAGCTTGTTCAGAAGCATGCGCGCCCCATCCCGTCTAGCAGCCTGTCGGACTTAGGATTGATCTACTGCGCTGATGGGAGCGCGGCCCATAGTTCCCCGATTTCTCGTTGCATAGAACCACTATGCGCCTCGAAATCGTGGATCTCTGTTCTCGCTCTCCCATCATGCTCGTGACGATCACCTATGTCCGACAGGCTGCTAGTGGCGGAATTCGGCCTTGCCCGAATGCACCGGCTCGATGCCGAGCTTGCGCAGTTGGGCCTCGCTGCGTTTGCTGCCGGTACGTATCCAGATTTCGTAGAGGCGCAGGACATCCTTGTCGCTGGAGAGGTTGGAACGCTCGCTGACCTCATTCAACACGTCGACAAAATCGATGAATTTTTCGCGCAGCTCATTGAACAGGGCCGCTATGGTTTTCACCGCCCGGTGGCCGCGCATGGAATCGGAAACCTGGGCATAGGCGGTGCCTCCCATGGCGACGTAATAATCGACATCGACGAGTTTGCGATTCAGGCTGTCGGTGAAGACACCCGCGATGAACAGCGCCGTATCGCCCAGCCGCTGCAACAACCGGGTGCGCACCGTGACGCTGGTCTCGCTCAGCGCCTCGGAATAGGTCACGGCCAGGGGTTTGATATCCACCCCGTAGTCGGTCTGCTCGAACAGTTCATCGCTGCGCGCGTACATCGTCAGCAGGTTGGTGAGATAGAAAACCGTTTCGCTTTCCGCGCGGATTTTCTGATGATTCAATGCCTCATTGAGTTCGTTGTGAAAATATTCCCGCAGTGAAGCCTGGGTAATCAGGGAACCGCCAGTGCGCTGTGCAATCATCACGCCACCACCTTTGCCGTTTACCCTTCAGAAATTCCGCGATTCACGTACCAACTGTGTAATCCGGATACAGCAAGTCAACACATAGTTCAACCCAGTATAGGCAACGCATCAAAAATGACTAGCTTATGCTTTGCGGAAAATTCTGTTATGGTATGAAAATGTCGAGATGAGCGGGGACAATCAATCTGCGGCTCCGTGAATCAGCGCCATTCGAGCTGGATCCCTTGCTAGAAAGTGATCAGACCAAGAAGCTTGCGTTCGATCACCAGCACATCCCCCAGGTTGAACTGCCCGTCGGGAGCCGGTATGCCGTTCTGCAGCGGCGCCACATCCGCCACGGTGCCGCCGATCACCCCGGTGCCCACGTCGATGTTGAGCCCCGGCGGCAGGCCGCCGGCGCTGTAGTTCAGCGAATCGCCCTCAGCATCGTTCGCGCAGGAATTCGCGCAGGAAGCGCGCGGTGTGCGAGCCTGGTTCCACAGCGCATCTCTCCGGCGTGCCCTGCGCCACGATGCGCCCGCCGCCTTCGCCACCCTCGGGGCCAAGGTCGATGAGCCAGTCGGCTTCGGCGATGACATCCAGGTTGTGTTCGATGACCACCACGGTATTGCCGGCCTCGACCAGGCGGTGCAGCACGCGGATGAGTTTCTCCACATCCGCCATGTGCAATCCGACCGTCGGCTCGTCGAGCACGTACAGAGTGCCGCGGTAAACGGGGACAGGGCTCGCTTGCGCTATATCTGTCCCCGGTGGCTTTACTGTCCCTCGGCCAGCGGTTCTGGCCTTGGACAGTTCGGTGACCAGCTTGATGCGTTGCGCCTCGCCGCCGCTCAGCGTCGGACTCGGTTGCCCGAGGGTGAGGTAGCCGAGACCGACATCGTCCAGCAGTTGCAGGGTGCGGTGGATCGTGGAATGCGCGCGGAAAAATCCCGCCGCCTCGCGCACGTTCATCGCCAGAACCTCGCCAACACTGCGCTCCTTGTACAACACCGTCAGGGTCTCGGCATTGAAACGCGCCCCGTTGCAGGCCTCGCAGGTTATTCTGACATCGGGCAGGAAGCTCATCTCGATCTTGCGGATGCCCTGCCCTTCGCAGACCTCGCAGCGTCCGCCCCTGACGTTAAAGGAAAAGCGCCCGGGCCCGTAGCTGCGGATGCGGGATTCGGTGACGCCGGCGAACAGCCGGCGGATGGCGTCCCAGATGCCGACGTAAGTGGCCGGGCAGGAACGCGGCGTCTTGCCGATCGGCGCCTGGTCCACTTCCAGCACGCGCTGCAGGTATTCCTGTCCGGTGAGCGCGCGGCAGCCGAGCGCCGCGGGCGCTGGTTTGCCGCGTTTGCCCGTAGCTTGCAGACTGCGCCGCAGATTCTCGTGCAGAACCTCGCGCACCAGGGTGCTCTTGCCGGAGCCGGAGACGCCGGTGACGCACACCAGTCGCCCGAGTGGGAAGCGCACCGACAGGTTTCTTCAGGTTGTGCAGGCGTGCGCCCTGCACTTCGATAGAGGGGTCCGCGCCGCGGCCCCTGAGCTTCACCGCCCGCCGGGCGAACAGGGGGTGGCGCAGCGGCCGCGCCAGGAAGCGGCCGGTCAGTGACCGCGGCTCCTTCATCAGGCGCGCGACCGATCCGGCCGCCACCACCTCGCCGCCGTTCACCCCCGCGCCCGGTCCTAGGTCGATGATATGTTCGGCTCGGCGGATGGTGTCCTCGTCGTGTTCCACCACCACGATGGTGTTGCCCTTGCCTTCCAGCCTGCCGAGCGTGTCGAGCAGCAGGCGGTTGTCGCGCGGGTGCAAGCCGATGGTGGGCTCATCCAGGATGTAACACACGCCGCGCAGGTTGGAACCGAATTGCGCCGCCAGCCGGATGCGCTGCGCCTCGCCGCCGCTCAACGTGGGCGCGGCGCGGTCCAGCGTGAGGTAAGACAGGCCCACGTCGGCGAGAAAGTGCAGGCGTGAGCGCAATTCCGGCAGGATGTCGCGCGCGATGTCGGCCTCGCGTCCGGTGAGCCGCAGTTTCTCGAAAAACTCCCCGGCCGCGGCCACCGTCTGCCCGGTGAAATCGGCAATGGACCTGTCCCGGTAGCGCACCGCCAGCGCCACCGGGTTTAGTCGCCGTCCCGCGCAGCCCGGGCACGCAGGAGCCTCGCCCTCCCACCAGTCGGTCCACCAGATCTCCTCGCCGGTCTGCTCCGCGTCGAAACCCTCCAGCCTGAGGCCGGTGCCGTAGCAGTCTTCACACCAGCCGTGCCGGGAGTTGTAGGAGAACAGGCGCGGATCGAGCGCCTCGAAACTGCGCCCGCAGCCCGGGCAGGCGCGGCGGGTGGAAAAGACGGTCTCTCCCGCGGGCGCCTGCACCATGACCACGCCCTTGCCGAATTCCAGCGCACGCAGCAGCAGCGCGCGCAGTCCGGCTTCGTTGCGGGTGCTGACCCGGAGGGAGCCGACCGGCAGCTCGATGTCGTGTTCCCGGTAGCGCTCCAGCCGCGGCCAGGGTTCGGTCGGTCGCAGCTCGCCGTCGACGCGCAGCCGGTCAAAGCCCTTGCTCGCGGCCCAGCGGGCGAGGTCGGTGTAATAGCCCTTGCGCGCCGCGACCAGCGGCGCGAGCAGGGTGATGTCACAGTTGCGGTGTGTCTTGCAGAGCTGCGCGAGCAGGGACTCCGCGGTCTGCGGCTCGACCGGCAGGTCGCAGTCCGGGCAGTACTGGGTGCCGAGCTTGACGAACAGCAGACGCAGGAAGTGATACACCTCGGTGAGCGTGGCGACCGTGCTCTTGCGCCCGCCGCGGCTGGTGCGCTGCTCGATCGCCACGGTAGGAGGGATGCCGTAGATGGCATCGACGTCGGCGCGCGCGGCCGGCTGCACGAACTGGCGCGCGTAGGCGTTGAGCGACTCCAGGTAGCGCCGCTGCCCTTCGTTGAACAGGATGTCGAACGCCACCGTGCTCTTGCCGGAGCCGGACACGCCGGTGATGACGGTGAACCGCCCGCGCGGGATGTCGACGGTGACGTTTTTCAGGTTATGTTCGCGCGCGTGCAGAATCTCGATGGTGTTCGCCCGTCGAAAATAGGGGTCAGACCCTTTTTTTCTACGACTTACCTTTACCTTATTTCCAGACACCAACGGAAAAAGGGGTCTGACCCCTATTTTCCGGTACTCCCGCAACGCCGCGCCGGTATGGCTGGTTTCATGGTCGGCTATTTCCGCCGGTGTGCCGGCGCACACGACCGCGCCACCGGCCTCGCCGCCTTCCGGCCCCAGGTCGATGACCCAGTCGGCCGCC
The DNA here is from genome assembly GCA_963773065.1 of uncultured Gammaproteobacteria bacterium. GTDB lineage: Bacteria > Pseudomonadota > Gammaproteobacteria > UBA9214 > UBA9214 > CAVQCA01. Next base: position 293,597 of record CAVYZN010000011.1, on the reverse strand, counting down.
AGGATCACGTCCAGGTTGTGTTCGATGACGAGCAGGGAATGCCCGTCATCGAGCAGCCGCCGGAACGCCTGCAGCAGCGTGCGGATGTCATCGAAGTGCAGCCCCGTGGTTGGCTCGTCGAACAGGAACAAGGTCCTCTTTTCCCTGGCCCGGGCGAGATGGCCGGCGAGTTTGAGACGCTGCGCCTCGCCCCCGCTCAAGGTCGGCACCGGCTGGCCGAGCGTCAGATAATCCAGTCCCACCGCGGCCAGCGGTTCCAGCGCCCGGAGCACGACGGGCTGGTCATGGAAGAAGGCCAGCGCTTCGCTGACGGTCAGGGCCAGGATGTCGGCGACCGATTTGCCACGCAATTTGATTTCCAGCACCTCGGGCCGGTAGCGCCGGCCGTCGCAGGCCGGGCAGCGCAGGTAGACGTCGCTCAGGAATTGCATTTCCACGTGTTCGAAGCCATTGCCGCCGCAGGTCGGACAGCGTCCGGTGCCGGAGTTGAAGCTGAAGGTGCCAGGCCGGTAACCGCGCGCCTTCGCCTCGGGTTCGGCGGCGAAACGTTCGCGGATGGCGCTCCAGGCGCCGACGTAACTGACCGGGTTGGAACGGGTTGTTTTGCCGATCGGCGACTGGTCGACCAGCACCGCCGAGGCGATATGCTCATGACCGTAAATGGCGCGGTATGCGCCCGGCGGATCGACCGGCGTGCCCTTGAGCTTGGCGATGGCGTTGTAAAGCACGTCCTGCACCAAGGTCGACTTGCCGGAACCGCTCACCCCGGTGAGACACACCAGGCGATTCAGCGGCAGCGCGACATTGATCGATTTCAGGTTGTGCGCTGCGGCGCCACGGATCTCCAGGAAGGGGACGGTCCCCTTTTTTCCGGGAACAAAGGGGACCGTCTCCGTATCACCGGTTACGGTCTTTTCACCGCGCAGGTATTGCGCGGTGAGCGAATGCTGCGCGCGCAGCAGCTGTTTCGGTGTGCCGAAAAACACCTGCCGCCCGCCGCGCTCGCCCGGTCCCGGCCCCAGGTCGAGGATGCGGTCGGCGGCCAGCATGATCTGCGGGTCGTGCTCGACCACCAGCAGGGTGTTGCCGGCATCGCGCAGGCGGTGCAGTACGCCGATCACGCGGTGCATGTCGCGCGGGTGCAGGCCGATGCTCGGTTCGTCCAGCACGAACAGGGTATTGACCAGCGAGGTGCCGAGCGCCGTGGTCAGGTTGATGCGCTGCACCTCGCCGCCGCTCAGGGTGCGCGACTGGCGATCGAGGGTGAGATAGCCGAGGCCGACCTCGACCAGGTAACGCAGGCGCGCGTGGATTTCACCCAGCAGCAGTTCGGTGGCCTCATCCAGCGGCCCGGGCAGATCGAGACCGGCGAGAAACCGCGCACAGCGTTCCAGCGGCAGCCGCATGACATCGTGTATGGTCAGGCCCGGCAGGCCGCGCCATGCCTTGTCCGTCAGCGTGGTGCCGCAAGGCTTAAAACGTTCCCCGGGTGGCAACACGTCATCGGCGTTCTCGCGGCTCCCCAGCCGCCACAGCAGGGCCTCGGGCTTGAGGCGCGCGCCCGCGCAGGTCCGGCATACGTTGTACGCGCGGTAGCGGGAGAGCAGTACGCGGATGTGCATCTTGTAGCTCTTGGTCTCGAGCCAGTCGAAGAAGCGCCGCGCGCCGTACCAGACGCCGTCATCCCAATCACCCTCGCCGTCCAGCACCCAGCGCTGCTGCGCCCGGGTGAGTTTTTCCCAGGGCACGTCCACGGGAATGCCGCGCTTCCTGGCAAAGCGCATCAGGTCGCCCTGGCATTCCAGATAGGACTCGCTCTGCCAGGGTTTCACGGCGCCGGCGGCCAGCGTCCTGGCGCCATCCGGGATCACCAGGTCGTAGTCGATTCCCAGGGTGCGGCCGAAACCGCGGCAGGTCTCGCAGGCGCCGATGGGAGAGTTGAAGGAAAAATGGTTTGGCGTCGGCTCCTGGTAGTGGATGTCGCAATCGGCGCAGTGCAGCTCGCGGGAGAACCGCCAGGTCGCGCCGGTGTTGCCCGCTTCATCCAGGGCATGCACGCTCAACCGGCCGCGACCGTGCCGGAGTGCCGTCTCCAGCGCTTCGACCAGGCGCGCGCGGTGCGCCGCGGTGAGGCGCACCCGGTCCTGTATCACCTCCAGGCGCCGGCCCGCGCGCGCGTGAAGACGCGTGTAACCCTGCTGGGCCAATTGCTGTTCGACCTCGGCCGGGGTGAAATTCTCCGGCACCTCGATGGCAAAGGTGATCAAGGCGCGCGGGCCGTCCTTGCCGACACTCGCCAGCAGCGCCGCGACGATGCTGTCCGGGCTGTCGCGGCGCACCGGCTGGCCGCAGCCGCGGCAATAGAGCCGCGTGGCGCGCGCGAACAGCAGCTTGAGGTGATCGTTGAGCTCGGTCATGGTGCCGACCGTCGAGCGCGAGGTGCGCACCGGGTTGGTCTGGTCGATGGCAATGGCCGGCGGAATGCCCTCGATGCGATCCACCCCGGGCTTGTCCATGCGGTCGAGGAACTGGCGCGCATAGGGCGAGAAGGTCTCGACGTAACGGCGCTGACCCTCGGCGTAGACGGTGTCGAAGGCGAGCGAGGACTTGCCCGAACCGCTCACCCCGGTCACCACGATCAGTTCGTTGAGCGGCAGGTCCAGGTCGAGGTTTTTCAGGTTGTTCTGACGGGCGCCGCGGATGCGCAGGATTTCCTTCGGCATGAGTCTGATGTCGGTCGCGTGATGGCGGCTGGGTTTGCGGGAATTCACCATGTTACCGGAACAGCACGCCGCGGCAACCGGAAACGCGTAACCCCTGGGGTGTGCGGGGCGACAGCCCCTGTTGTTCACCACAGCCGGTGACAACACGCGCCGATAATGCTCTACTTCCGCCGGCTCATGACATTCTGACCGCACATTACCGTCTCCTAGACCCGACCACCCTGACCTATGGCAGCCGTCAGCGCCTATATCCCCTTGCTTGCACTGGCCGCCGTGCTGGTTGTCATCGCCGCGCGCAAGATCGGGCGCTTTCCCGTCAGGATCTGGCAGGCCATGACCGGCGGCGCCCTGCTGGTGCTGCTCACCGGCGCCATCACGCCCGCTGATGCGCTGCGCGCCATCGAGCCGGACGTGATGGTGTTCCTGTTCGGGATGTTCGTGCTGGGCGAGGCGCTGGTGGAAAGCGGCGCCCTCTATGCCGTGGCCTATGCCATGCTCGACCGGATTCGCTCGACCGATGCGCTGGTACTCGCCCTGCTGTTACGGCAGCGGCCTCGCCTCGGCCCTGCTCATGAACGACACCCTCGCGGTGATCGGCACGGCCCTGGCGCTGCAGCTCGCCCGCGAACACCGGATCGACGCACGTCTGCTGCTGCTGACGCTGGCGTTCGGCATCACCATCGGCAGCGTGGCCAGCCCGATCGGCAACCCGCAGAACCTGCTCATCGCGATACGCGGACCGGTGCCTTCGCCCTTTCTGACGTTTGCCGGGGCACTGGCCGTGCCCACCCTCCTCAATCTGCTGCTCACCTACGGCGTGCTGCGCTGGCGCTATCGGGCTGCCTTTCACCGTACCCCGCTCGTGCATCCCGTGGTCACCCTCCGGGACGCCAGCGCTCGCCCGTCTCGCCTGGACGGGAGTCGCTGTCGTGGTCGCCGCCATTACCCTACGAGTCGGTCATTGTCGTTCTCAAACCGGATTTTGATGTGCCGCTAAGCGCCGTAGCCCTGGCCGGTGCCCTGCCGGTCCTGCTGTTTAGTCCCCGGCGGGGACACGTCGCTGCGGTCCCTCGACTGGAGCACACTGGTGTTTTTCGCCGCGATGTTCGTGCTGATGGCCAGCGTGTGGCAGACAGGATGTGTTCCAACAGCTAAGCACCGGCTGGGCACCGACAGCTTGCTGGGCTGTCCTGGGTGCTCGGCGTGAGCGTCCTGGTCAGCCAATTCATCTCGAATGTGCCGCTCGTGGCGCTCTATCTGCCATATCTTCAGAAGCCTGCAGGCGGGAACCACCTGCACTGCTCGCGCTGGCGGCAGGCAGCACCATCGCCGGCAATCTGCTGATCCTCGGCGCGGCAAGCAATGTCATTATCATCCAGCGCGCGGAACGCCACGGCGAGACCCTCGGTTTTGTGGAGTTCGCGCGGGTCGGTATCCCGGTCACCTGCATCAACCTGCTGGTGTATGCGCTTTACCTGCGCATTTAGCATTTCATTTGAATCGGGGTAAAGGTACCCTGATACGCTTCCGGTGTACCTTTCACCCCTTTCGGATGGGTTCAGTGAACAACCGTTAAAGATTACTTTGTCAGCCCTACAACCGCCTGATTCCCTCGCGGGGGAACCGAACCGGCGATGTAATACTGGCCGAGGCTGCCGTAATCTGAATAGGGAATAGCGGTATTGCCCACCCCTTCGACCTCGAGGCTGTAACGCCCGGCGGGAATCTTGACCTTGAGGTTGGCGGCGGTATCGTTGCGCGGATCGCTCTCCGCGATCTTCTTGCCAGCGGCGTTATAGAGCACAAGATGGATGTCCAGATTGGCGCCCAGGTGGGGACTCTGGTGATATGCCTCCCATGCCGGCGTTACCTTGATATCCACCTCCCCCGCCCCCGCATTGAAGAAAAAGGCGTCAATATCGTCACGATTCTCGATAACACCCCGGTTCCCAGTGCGTGAGTGGTTTACATCGATATCGACATCGTTACCGTCGATCCGCCCGCGTGCATCGATGAGTAGCGGTGTCGCTTTTGCGAATCGGCTGTCCTCATGGTCATCCCCCCGCAGACCCAGCGAGCCGGTGAGGATGCCGATGTCATCCTGGGTATTGGTCGCACCCCGGTAATCGCCACGGCTCCATTGGGTAATATGACCGGAGTGGTCGAGGCTCATGATCGGCGACCATGAAACAATGCTGCCGTCGTGGCTCCCGGTTTTCCCGGTATCCGTTGTTCCATCATGCGTCAGACCCACCGTGTGCGCCATCTCGTGGGAGACAACATCGCCCACCGCCGCGGGAGAGTTCAGGTTGTTGTAGTAGACGAAGACCGGCGAATAATATGCGGTTTGGCTGTAACCGAAGGTGTTGAGATAGGCCACACCTCCGGCGCCCGGTTCCGGCAGCGGCTTCGCGCTGCCGTCAGTGCTGTTGGTGACGAGAATCCAGCCGGTTTTCGGCCCGAGTTTGCCGGGATCTTCGGTGGTCACGTCAACGTCAAATGGCAGATAATCCTCGGCAACCTGCTGCCAGATCTCCGTCATGTCGTTGATTTCACCGCTGCTGAAGGAATCTTTCTTCCCGTCGGTGTCGTACGGCATTGCCTTCCATGCCTGGACCCCACGGTAGGTGTTCCACGCCGTCCCGCTGACGACGCCGCCGTCAAAGTCAACATAGATGGTGTGTGAGGCGCCAGGGCGGCTGTGAAGCTTGAAGAGCGCCTTCCCGGTCATCGTTCCCGATGGCAAGCCATCGGGTTTCGCCGTCCGGGATCGGGATGCCTGGTCGCTGATGAAGGTATCGGCGTAGTAGATGCCACCCTGCGGATCGACCTTCATGTACGGCAGATCCTGTTCACTGAACTCGACGACGCGCAGCCAGGCGAGGGCGCGGTCGCGTGCCTGCGCTGGAAGGGATTCGATGGACTTGCGCAAATCTCCCGCAGGCAGACCTTGAATATTTGCCGGCGCCCCCCGTCCGAAAAACCTGACCCCGGCATCGGTGGACCGGGAATAGGCAACGCCTGATGCCGCGATAATACCCGACAGGAACGAACTCGCCACAAACAAGGATATACTGCATTTCATGATTTGCCCCCTTCTTGATGTTTACACGTATCATGCGACGGCGTCGATTTCAGCATCGGCATTGCGATGACGCTCTTGCGTCCCTCTGCACTTCCTGTCTCCCGGCTTCGTGTCCACCGGCGGCATCCGTTTCGCTCAGCAGACATGTTGCGCCGCGCGCCTTGCATGTCATTTCGATTACATTCGTAGCTAATGCATCAGGCCGATCCACAACTACATCGGCATCGAAGGACAGTTTAAAACCTGATCTTCCGAACTGTGACAACTGTCACCTTTCCTTACGGCAGGAAACTCGGTTGATCGAAATGCGTTCTCGGTTAATCCGCCGTTTCCTGTAGATGGCACGGGAAGAGACCCTCGCGCTCAGTGGACGGCCTCACCCGGCAGCCCGACGAACTCGACCGTCGCACATTCGCTGAAAATGCGCTTGTCACAGCGGCGGCAACGTTCCCGGTCAAGCTTCTCGAAGATCGCCGCAATGGCCTCGCCCTTGGACTGGAAAACGTTCTCCGCGCCGAACTCCTCCAGGTAGCCGCCCTTGCGCAACGACTCGCACAAGCCCTCCTTCGCCTTCGCCAAGTAAAGGCCGCCGCCATGCTTGCGCCGGCGCCGGGCCTCCTCGATCAACAGTTCCGCGCCCGCGACGTCCATGAAATTGATGCCGCTGGCCACGATCAGGAGATGGCGGCGCTCGGAATCCCGCTGTTCGAACATGTGGAAGGTCCCGGCTACGTGATTCACCGCCCCGAAGAACAGCGAACCGTCGATACGGATGATGCGCAGCTGCGGGCATTCCTTGAGGCCCGTCTTCACGGCCATGCGCCGCAGCCCGTCGGCCGGGTCGGGCGCCACCGTGTAGATGCGCGGTTTTGAGGTACGGTTCAGATACAGCACCAGCGACAGGATCACCCCGATATAGATCGCGAACTCCAGCTCCAGGAACAGGGTCGACAGGAAGGTGGTGATCAGCACGGCCGCATCCGACTGGCTTGCGCGGAGGACCTGCCTGATGTGGTGGAAATCGATCAGGTTGTAAGCCACCAGCAGGATGATGCCCGCCATGGCGGGCATCGGCAGATAGGCGGTGAGTGGCGCCACCACCAGCAGCACGACCGCCAGCATGAGCGCCGCAAATAAGGCTGCCATGGGCGTGCGGGCGCCCGCCTGGTAGTTGATGCCGGAGCGGGTAAAGGAACCGGAACCGGCGTAACTCGAGAAGAAGCTGCCGACCATATTGGAGAGACCCTGGCCGATGAATTCCTGGTCGCCGTTGATGCGCTGGCCCGACCGGGTCGCGATCGCGCGTGCGATGGACACCGCCTCGATAAGACCCAGCAGCGCCACCGCCAGTGCCCCCGGGCCGAGGAGACGTATCGTCGCCAGGGAGAAATCGGGGTGCGACAGAGGTGGCAGCCGGGCCGGCAGGGAACCGACCAGGTTGACCCCGTGCTGCTCGCCCGCCATCAACAGGCTCGTCAGGCTGCCGAGGACCATGGCGAACAGCATGCCCGGCCAGCGCGGCCGGTAACGCCTGAACAGGATGGCGGTTAGCAGGGTGACGCTGGCCGTTGCGGCGGCATAGCCGTTGAGATTCGGCAACTGGCCATACAGGTCGATCCACGGTATGCACGAAGGACTCGCCAGGCGGCAGCTTCACACCAATATAATGCTTGAGCTGACTGGTGGCGATGAGGATGGCGGCACCCGCGGTAAAGCCGATCACCACGCTGTGGGAGATGAAATTGACCAGCTGGCCCATGCGTGCCAGGCCGAGGGCCAGTTGAAAAGCGCCGGCGAGGAAGGTCAGGGTCAGCACCATATTGATGAAATCCGGGCTGCCGGGCACCGCGAAGGGCTTGACCGTGGCCAATACCACGATGGAAATCGCGGTGGTGGGCCCCGAGATCAGGTGACGCGAAGAACCGAACAATCCCGCCACGATCGGCGTCACGATGGCAGTATAGAGACCGTACTGCGGCGGCAGGCCGGCGATCAAGGCAAAAGCAACACCTTGGGGCAGCACGATGACGGCGCCGGTAAGACCCGCAAAGAAATCGGCCCGCAGCGACTCCCGGCCAAGCAGCGGCCACCACCCCAAAAACGGGAATATCCGGCGCCACTTGAGGTTGGCCATTTTGAATACACTCATATGCGACCCCGATCCGTACCGGTAGACAAGAAAAAATGTCGCCTCATACACGATAGAATGGTTTTGAGGCAGTGGCTGTAAGAACAAGGCTGCACAGGCAATCCAGTCGCTTCCTTGGCCGCCGGAGCACACGGCGCGCGGAAGGCATGCAGGCACCTCAGTGTACTTTTTTACTTGCCAGCGGCCAACGCGGGCTAGGTACGCAGGGGCGCCTGTCGGCTATGCAGGAACCAGCGGTCCAGCACCACGTTGCGGGTAAACCAAACATTACCGAGCAGCCTGCTGCCAAGGAAATTACGCAGAACAGCGGCCAAGGCACCGGGTGTGGATGCTCTGCCCATGCCGAAACGTTCGTCGAGGCGCCGGCAATAAGGCGCGAGTCGTGCGGCGCAAAAGTCACCGTCCGCGGCGATGATCGCCGCGGCGGCGAGCAGGCCGGACTCGACCGCCGGACGGATGCCTTCACCGCTCTGCGGGTAAGCAAGCCCCGCGGCATCGCCGATCAGCAGCACGCCATCGTCCAGCCGCTTGCGATCGACGTGACCATGCAGTATGTAGGCGTGGCCCTTGAAGCGGCCGGATATGTCATTCTCAATCCTGTGCGCGCGCCGGAGGAAGGCCAGGAAATCCTCGACATGTTCGGCCAGTTTATGATTGTCTTCACGCCCCAGGCCGATGTTGAGGTAGTCGCCCTTGCGGAACACCCAGCCGTAACCCTGCAGGTCGCGGCAAAAATACAGCTCGGGCCGTTCCGCCTCGATGCGGCAGGCGCGCCGTTGCGCCACACTCATTTCAAACTCGATCTCCTTTGCGGCCACCACGCGTTCATCACCACCCAGACTCGCCCCGAGATGGCGCGCAACCGGACAGAAGTGTCCGCCCGCGCCGATCAGCAGCGGTGATTCGATGCGATTGTTGACCAGCCAGTGGCCGGCAACTCGCTCGATGCTCTCCAGCGGTTCACCGAGCGCCAGGCGGGCATGGCTGTGTTGCAGCAGATAGTGATCGAATTCGCAGCGGCGGATGCCGTAGCTCACCGTGCGGTCATAGCCGGTCACTACCGGGGAACCGTCGATCAGCCCGGTGCGAAATCCCGAGATCGGCTGCAGCACGCGCTCGCGCCGATAGTGTTCTAGGTCGAGCCGCAGCGCGTCCAGCACCGGCGGCGTCACCCAGCCCGCGCACACCTTGTCGCGTGGAAACATCTGCTTGTCGAGCACCAGCACGTCCAGACCGGCCTGAACGAGTTTCCACGCGCAACTGGATCCGGCCGGTCCGCCGCCCACCACCAGGGCATCGCAGCGCTCCGGGTTCATTCCCCATCCCGGTAAAGGTACTGGCGCGTCCAGGGTATATCGTTGTTGCCGCTGCGGGTGAAGATCACCTGGAAGAGCTGCAGCGTCCCGCCGCGGAAGGCCGCGATCGAACTGGCCAGGTACATACGCCAGACACGCACGAAGGACTCATCGAACATATCCCGGATGCGCTCGACCGACTGCTCGAAACGCTCGGACCAGTGCTCCAGTGTGCGCGCGTAGTGCAGGCGCAGGTTCTCGACATCCAGCACCGAGAAACCTCTGGTTTCGAACAGTCCGATCATCTCGCCGATACTGGGCGGCTGCGCGCCCGGGAAAATTCGCCGGTCGATCCAGGCGTTGGTCGGCATGGGCTAGATCGCGGCCGATGCTGTGGATCAGACCGCGCCCCTCGGGTGTCAGTACCCGGTCCACGAGCGCACCGAGCTGCCCGTAGTTGGCCACGCCGACGTGTTCCAGCATCCCGACGGAGGCAAACGCGTCGAATTCCCCGCTCATGTTGCGGTAGTCGTCCTCGATGAATTCGACGCGATCCTCCAGTCCTTCGCGACGGGCCCGTTCGCGGGCGAAGGCAATCTGCTCATGCGAGATGTTGAATGCCTTGACGCTGACGCCGTAGTGGCGCCCCATGTGCAGGGCGAGCGCGCCCCAGCCGCAGCCCGCATCGACCACGCGATCACCGGGCTTGAGGCGCAGCTTGCGGCATACGTAATCGAGCTTGGCGTGCTGCGCCTGCTCCAGCGTTTCGGTCTGCGTGGGGTAATAGGCGCAGGTGTACACCAACTGCTCATCGAGCCACAGCCGGTAGAACTCGTTGCCGATATCGTAGTGATGATGGATGTTTTCGCGGGCACGCGAGAGCGTGTTGCGTGGACGCCGCGACACTGCCGGCAGCAGCCCCAGAACCCTGGCGCCGCTGGTGTGGGCCGCGGTCTGCGTGCGATAGACAATTTCCAGTACCTGCGCGAGGTCGCCTTCCACATCGATGCGTCCGGCGCCATAGAGTTCACCGAGTTCGAGGTCGGGATTGACGGCCAGTTTCCGCAGCGCGCGGCGATCGTGGATCAGCAGCCGGCCGAGCACCGGCTGACGGCATGTCTTGATCTCGGTACCGTCCCAGAGCACGATGGCGAGCGGCGGGTTGCCGGCCATCTCGAGCAGCCGCTTCGTGAGCCAGCGCTCGGTCTGGTGTACCGGACCACGGCTGGGAGGAACCGGCTTCGGCAGCCCCAGTACAGGCGCTATCTCCGGCCCATTCCGCCTATCGACTTCGAATCTTATCGACATATCCGGCCTCTCCTTTCCTCGTTGACCACCAACGGGAACAATGCACAGGACCGTGTTCCTTGCCAGTGTACCCCGATCGCCGGGGGCATGCCTGTTTCGTGAATGATTTTACCGGTGAATTCCAGTAAAACTAGGCCACCGCGGGCTCAGATATTCAGCTTCGTGATCTCCAGGTCGTATGCGGATTGCTCGACTTCCGCGCGGGTGAAAAGCTCCGTTCCCTGGTGGGAGGCCGTGGCGCTGCCGCAGATCACCCCGAAGCGCAGCATGGCCTCAGGGTTCTCGCCGCGATAGAGCGCGGCCACCAGCCCCGCGACCATCGCATCGCCGCAACCGACCGTTGAATGGACGCGCACCCGCGGTGCGGGGCAGTGGTAGCTGTTCCTGGGGCCGGACAGTATGGCGCCCTCGGAAGCGAGGGAAATACACACGAACTCGATGCCGCGCTGCTGGACTTCGCGTGCCGCCATGGCGACTTCCTCTATGTTTTCCAGACGGCGTTTGATATTCATTTCCATGACATAGCGGTTGAGCCGCACCAGATAGGGTTGCGCCCGCAAGGCCTCCTGCAGCACCGGTCCATAGGCATCGACCACCGCCCTGCCACCCTGTGCCTTGACGCGCTCGGCCAGTATACGGTAATGATCATCCGGCACACCGGGCGGGACCGAACCGGTCAGGATGGCAATACCCGCGCCGCAGTCCGCCAGAAAGCGGTTAGACAGATCCTCCAGCAACGCCGGTGGAATCTCAGGCCCGCGGCTGTCGACCTCGTACTGGGTCGGCGGTGACTTCTGCAGCAGGGTGGCATTCAGTCGCGTCTCGCCCGCGACCCGAAAATAGGCATGATTATCGCCCAGGGTATCCCCAAGCAGCCGCAACAACAGGTCGCCGCTTTCCCCCCCGATCACACTGGTGCAATGGATGGGGATGCCGAGTTCGGTGAAGGAACGGGCCACATTGATACCGTTTCCCCCCGGGTGGTAGGAGGTCCGGTCCGCGGAGACCTTGCGGTCGGCGATCAGTTGCGGCAGCTCGTAGCTGATATCCACGGCAGGATTCAGGGCGAGCACGGCGATGGGCTTACTACTGTTTTCCGTCATCGGTGTCTCCGGTTTATCTCAGACCTTGCTTGAGGAGTAAACTGCGTCCGGTCATGGCGGGGGGGCGCGGCAGACCCAGCAGATCCAGCACCGTGGGTGCGATATCCGCCAGGCCGCGTCCGATGCCGAGTCGCACCGGACCCTGCCCCATGATCAGAAACGGGACCGGATATTCAGTGTGCTGGGTATGCGGCTCGCCGGTGTTGGGGTTGACCATCTCGTCGCAGTTGCCATGATCCGAGGTCAGCAACACGCGCCAGCCGCGTTCCAGCGCGACCCGGAACACGCGGTGGCTCTCGTTGTCGAGGGTCTCGACGGCACGGATGATCGCCGCCGGACGCGCCGTGTGGCCGACCATGTCGGTGTTGGCGAAATTGGTCAGAACAAAGTCATAGGTATCGCTTTCGATCGCGCTGATCAGCCGGTCGGCGACCTTGGAGGCGCTCATCTCCGGCTGTTCGTCATAGGTCGCGACCTGCGGCGAGGGAACGATAATCCGGTCTTCGCCGGCATAGGGGGGCTCGCGCCCGCCATTGAAGAAATAGGTCACGTGCGGATATTTCTCGGTTTCGGCACAGTGCAGCTGCCGCAGACCGGCCTCGCTGATCACCTGTGCCAGCACCTGCTCGGGAATCTGGGGTGAAAACAGCACGGGAAACGGATAGGTGGCATCGTATTCGGTCATGCACACCAGCCGCCTCAGTGCCGGCGCCGCCGCGATCGAAGGCGTCGAATTCCGCCAGTCCCAGGGCGGCCGATAACTGGCGCGCGCGGTCGCTGCGGAAGTTGAAGAACAGCACCGGTTCATCCTCGGCAATCCCGCGGTATCCGGTCATCACCGTGGGTTGAATAAACTCATCGCCCTCGCCGCGCGCATAGGCCGACTCGATGGCTTCCCGGGGAGTCTCCGCACTGAACCCCTCACCGCGCACCAGCGCCGACCAGGCGCGCTGCGTGCGGTCCCAGTGTTTGGCCCGGTCCATCGCGGAATAACGTCCACTCACCGTGGCGATGCGCCCCCTGCCCAGCTTGCCCAGGGTTTCCTCGATCCTCGACAGATAGCCAAGCGCGGCTTTCGGCGCCGTATCACGCCCGTCGGTAAACATGTGCAGCACCGGCTCGACCGCCGTCCTACGCAGCAGATCGAGGATGCCGAGCAGGTGTTCGATATGGGAGTGCACGCCGCCGTCCGACACCATGCCGACCAGGTGCAGGCAGCGCGTCCCCTCGAGCATGCCCTGCCAGGCCGTGCTAGCCGTCACCGAGCCGTCATAGATGGCGTCGGCGATGCGCATCAGGTCCTGTTCGAGGATGCGGCCCGATCCCAGCGTGAGGTGGCCGACCTCGGAGTTGCCGAATTGCCCGTCCGGCAGGCCGACGGCCCGGCCGGAGGCCTGCAGCGCGGTGTGCGGATAGGAGGCGAAATAATGGTCGAGGTGGGGAGTGCGCGCCAGGGCCCAGGCGTTGTGCGCGCGGCTGGGGTTGAGTCCGAATCCGTCGAAGATGGCCAGTAAGACAGGTTTTGGCTTCACGTCGCTTTCCCGTGGTCGATGTTCAGCTTGTTTGCATGGGATTCAGGGCCTGTCCCGGTTGTCGAGTAATCACCCTCTCGCCGCGGCAAGGAGGCGGGATGTCCGTAGCGGGAGTCGGTCTGAAAGATGGCCAAGATTAACGCAGTATGCAAGTCATGAGAATCACTGTCGTGATAAAAAGACATTCCTTGTCCTGCCCGGCATGTTCCACCATGCTGCCACGTCAAGCCGGCATATAATCCGGCAAATATAATATAGTCATACCAGTCAACGGGTTCCCGGCAATGAGCACTCCCAGGCCGTGACGTCTGCATCTGCCAGGATGCCAACCGGGCCGCGCGGTGGCTGGCATTATGCGCTGCGCCACAAAGGTGCATCCTGGTCATTATGAGAGGGCCGCGATACTTGAAGCGGAAAATCGGCACCATCCGTAGTAGACTACGCGCGATCTCGCAGGCCAGGACCGGCCCGCCAAGCGTCATGAGGAACCAATGATTCGAAAGATCGTCGTTATCAACAGCAAGGGAGGATGTGGCAAGACGACCTTGTCCACCAACCTGGCCAGTTACTACGCCGCCAACGGCTATCCTTCCGCTCTGTTGGATTATGACCCGCAGGATTCCGCCACCCGTTGGCTCAGTTTGCGGCCTGAGCACCTGGCGAAGATTCACGGCGTGGCGGCTGCCCACCCGCCCGCAGGCCATTTCACCCGTTCATTCCAGATGCGTGTACCACCCGGGACGCAGCGCATTATCCTGGATACCCCGGCCTCCATGAAGCGCATGGACTTGGTCGAGGTACTGCGTGATGCCTCGGCCATAATCATTCCGCTCCTTCCTTCCTTCATCGATTGCCGGGTAACCTCCGCCTTCATCGGGGACCTCGGCACCGAGATGCGCCTGCATGCCCCCGGCGCACCGATAGCCATCGTGGCCAACCGGGTCCACCGGAACACGCGCGCCTTCCAGTTGCTGCTGCAGTTTCTAAACGAAGAGGGCAGGCCACCGGTGGCCTGCCTGCGTGATTCACAATACTACGTGCAGGCGGCGGCGGAAGGCAGGGGAATACACGAGCTGAAGACCAACCTCACGCGCGCGGACCGCGACCAGTGGCGATCCCTGATTGACTGGCTGGAGACGGGCCGGGTCAATGCACAGCCGGAGGCGTTCAAACTCGAGAAACAGGCGATCATCGCCTGAGCGCGATCCGGCGCGACTGCTGCCTGCCGATATCGTAAGCCCACGGTATACCGGCCCGGCCTCAACGGCGTTGCCGTGCCGGTTTACAAACCGATCTCTGGTTTCTCCACGCCGCCACGCAGGGTCCTGACGAGTGCATCGAGCAGATCGGTGATATGTTCGTGCTCGTGGGTAAGCAATTGGTGGACCGCCGCCGACAAGATCCTCAAATTGCGCCTCGGGGATATACTCGCGCGCCTCCCCGCTGAGTGAATTCCTGAAGTTATCGACAACCTGCCGGGCCAGTCGCTGGTGGTGGTCTGTCATGTGCACATCTCCCTCTACAGGCACGTCCCGCTATTATCATAGTAGCAGTTCCATTCCATGGGGTGTTCAGCCGCGCCGGTGTTTAGCGGATTTCCCCCAGACAGCCTCCGCTTCATAGCGAAGGTAATGCACCGGGGTCATGCGTAATTGCACCCCGGCCGTGTTTCGCAGTACGGTTGCCGGAATTCTCAAGGTCGCTCCCGGACTCCTGCCTCGCGCGACGACTTTGACATCCCTGTACTTCGGTCCCTGCTATGCACTGGTTCGGTCTGACCCTGCTATCGGCTTTCTGTCTCGCGACCGCCGATGCGCTCACGAAGCGCTATCTGTCGGATTATCGTCCGGGGCAAATGACGCTGGTGCGCTTCGGCGTGACCGGCCTGCTGTTGTCGCCGCTGCTGGCGCTGCAACCCTGGCCGGCGCCGGCACCGCCCTTCTGGGGCTGGCTGGCGACTCTGCTGCCGCTCGAGATACTCGCCATGTGGCTCTACATGAAGGCCATCCGGGAATGCCCCTTGTCGCTGACACTGCCCTACCTGGCCTTCACCCCGGTGTTCAATGTCGTCACCGGGTATGTATTGCTGGGCGAAACCGTGACTCTGCCGGGCTTTGCCGGGATCGCACTGGTGGTGTGCGGGGCCTGGCTGCTCAACCTGAATGCCCTGCATGACGGGAGGCGGCCGGCCTTCATGGCGGCGTTTCGGGCGATTGCCCGGGAGCGGGGTTCACGGCTGATGCTGGGGGTGGCGGCGCTATACAGCCTGACGTCGGTGATGGGCAAGGGAGCATTGCAGTATGTGACGCCGGGATTCTTCGGTCCGTTTTATTTCGTCCTGCTGGGCGCGGCAGCCACCCTGTTGTTCGCCTCGCGTGACGTCAGGACCTGGCGGGTGCTGGGCCGGCATCCATGGGCGCATCTGCTGGTGGGTCTGTTCATGGGCGGCATGGTGCTGGCGCATTTTTACGCCATTGCGCACGTTGCGGTCGCGTATATGATCGCGGTGAAGCGCACCAGTCTGTTGTTCGGGATACTGTATGGCGCGTGGCTGTTCGGCGAGACGGGCCTGAAGCGAAATCTCGCCGCGGGGTCCTTGATGATTGCCGGGGTATACCTGATTGCCGGGTAGCCGTGGACCCGGTAATGCCTCAGGCGACCTGCACGGGTATGGCGTGGCGCATGCCCTTGATGCGGTTATGTGCGTCGAGGTAGATCAGGGTGGGCTTGAAGGCGGCGGCCTCCTGCTGGGACAGCACGGCATAGGTGCAGATAATAACCCGGTCGCCTGGCTTGGCCTTGTGCGCGGCCGCGCCGTTGATGGAGATGATGCCGCTGTCATCCTGCGCGCGGATCGCGTAGGTGGTGAAACGTTCGCCATTAGCCAGATTGTAGATCTGGATCTGTTCATATTCGCGAATGTTCGCCGCTTCCAGCAGGCGGCCGTCGATGGCGCAGGAACCCTCATATTCGAGCTCCGAATGCGTGACCCGGGCGTGATGCAGCTTTGATTTCAGCAGGGTGATTTGCATACCGCGGTGGTTCCTTTCCAGAACTGTAATCGTGATGAATTATCCAGCCTTGCGCATGAGAGTTCAAGAAACCGTACTTACGCCCCTGTTAACAAGTCAGGCTAAGGAACTGTTATCTCAAGGTTGTCGATCAAGCGTGCCGGTCCCAGCCAGGCGGCCGCCAGGACCCGCAGCGCGTGTGTCGCCCACGGCGGGCTCGCCCAGATCGGCCGCGCGCCGAATGCCGACATAGTCCGGCCTGAAGCCCGCCCGGGTCAATCTGTCCATGGCCGCGTGTTCGATGGCGGCATAGTCGGACGCCCCGCCCTCGACTGCCGCCTTCACCTGCGTGAGGGTCCGATACAGAATGGCGGCGGTGACGCGCTCGGTCGCGGTTCAGATAGCCATTGCGCGAACTCATGGCCAGTCCGTCCGCCTCGCGCGCGGTCGCAACTCCCTCGATGCTCACCGGCAGGCACAATTCCCTGACCATGCGCCGGATAACGATGAGCTGCTGGTAGTCCTTCTCGCCGAACACGGCAATATCCGGCTGCACCAGATTGAGCAGGCGGGTCACGACCGTGGCGACACCGGTGAAGAACCCCGGGCGGAACGCACCGCACAGGATCTCGCCGAGGCCCGGCACCACGACACGCGTGGTGTTATCCAGGTCGCCCGGATAAATTTCACTGACAGCCGGAACAAACAACAGGTCCGCGTCCGCCCGCATCAATGCCGCCGTGTCGTCCGCCAGGGTGCGTGGATAGCTGTCGTAATCCTCGCCGGGGCCAAACTGCATCGGGTTGACGAAGATGCTGACCACGACGCGTCCGGCGATGCTGCGCGCATGGCGAACCAGCTTCAGGTGGCCGGCATGGAGATTGCCCATGGTAGGAACAAAGGCGATGCGATCCTGCTGCGCCCGCCAGGCGCGCACGTGTGCACGCAAATCAGTCGTGGAAGCGACGATATCCATGGTATTACTTCAGAAACAGTGTTCGGGACCGGGGAAGCTGCCGTCCCTGACAGCCCTGATATAGGCGGCGATGGCCGCGGGCACGCTGCCGGCCTCCGCGAGAAAGTCCTTGACGAATTTCGGGCGTCGGCTCGGGGTGATGCCGAGCATGTCGTAGAGCACAAGCACCTGCCCGTCGCAGGACGGGCCGGCGCCGATCCCGATAGTGGGAATGTTTACCGCGGCAGTCACCCGCGCGGCCAGTTCGGCCGGGATGCACTCGAGCACCAGCAGGTCCGCCCCGGCGGCCTCCAGCGCCCTGGCGTCGGCGAGCACGGCGGCGGCGCCCGCCTCATCGCGGCCCTGTACCCGGTAGCCGCCCAGCTTGTGCACCGACTGGGGCAGGAGACCGATGTGTCCGCAGACCGGAATGGCGTGGCGGACCAGGTGTTCCACAATACCGGCCATCGCCGTGCCGCCTTCCAGCTTGACCATGTGCGCACCGCCCTCGCGCATCAGGCGCGCCGCATTGCCCAGCGCCTGGTCGCGGCTGGCGTAACTCATGAAGGGCAGGTCCACCACCCGCAGGGCATGCCGCCCGCAACGCGCCACGTTGGCGGCGTGATAGATCATATCGGCCATGGTCACCGCCACGGTGGATTCGTGACCCTTGAGCACCATGCCGAGCGAGTCGCCGACGATGAACAGATCGACCCCGGCGCCCTCGAGCACCCGCGTGAAGCTCGCGTCATAACAGGTCAGGCAGGCGATCTTCTCGCCCTGCGCCTTCATGCGCTGCAAGGTGGCAAGGCTGACCGGCGAGGGAGTGGTTTCGGCGCCCATGACGCTGCTCAGATCGTCGCCAATGAGGGATTGAAGTAATGCCGCCCGCTCCTGGAGGCATGGATCCGTTCGACCAGCGCCAGGTAGTCCTCGTCATTGTCGACCAGATCGATATGCGCCGCATTCACGATCAGGAGCGGAGCGGCCTCGTAGTAGAGAAACAGGCGGGCATAGGCCTCGGAGAGACGGCGCAGGTAAGCGGCATCGATCCGGCGTTCATAGCTGATTCCGCGTCTGGCGATCCGCTTGAGCAGCACGTCTACCGGCGCCTGCAAGTAAATGACCAGGTCGGGAACCGGCGCATCCACCCTGAGGTGGCTGTAGACCTGTTCGTAAAGCTTCAGCTCTTCGGCGTCCAGCGTCAGCTCGGCAAACAGGCGGTCCTTCTCCATGAGAAAGTCGGCGACGCGCACCGGCTGGAACATGTCGGCCTGGCGCATGTCCTGGATCTGGCGCGTGCGCTGAAACAGGAAAAACAACTGGGCAGGCAGGGCGCCGGAACGCGGATCCTGATAAAAACGCTCCAGGAATGGATTTTCGCCGGCACCCTCGAGCAACAGGTCGGACTCGAAGGTCCTGGCCAGCCGTCGCGCCAGGCTGGTCTTGCCGACCCCGATCGGCCCTTCGACGACGATATAGCCGGGACGATGCTGATCCATTAATCGGCAGCCAGCTTTCTCAGTGCATGGTTCTCACACCGGGAGATGAGCGAGCTCACTGCGCCACGCCCGGGGATGGTGATATCGCCGGCGATCTCCTCCAGGGGAATGAGGACAAAATCGCGTTCAGGCAAGCCGGGGTGGGGAACCGTCAGATCCGCGGTAGTGATCATTCTCCCCGCCATAAAGCAACAGGTCCAGATCCAGAATTCGCGGACCCCATTTCTCTCCCGTGCGTTCGCGGCCATGCCGCCGTTCGATTTTCTGCAGTGCCTGCAACAAATCCTGCGGTGCGAGCAGCGTATCCATGGCAGCCACGGCGTTGACATAGTCCGGCTGCCCGGCCGGACCCATCGGTTTGCTGCCGTAGAGGCAGGAGCGGGCAATCACAAAGGAATGGGGTATCGCGTCGAGTTCCGCAAAGGCCTGCTGCACCTGCGCCATCGGATTGCCTAGGTTGCTGCCTATGCCTATATAAGCCAGTTGCCTCACGTTTCATCTCCCCCGCGAGCGCTCCGCGTCCGGCCACGACGCCGGCGTTTACGCGGCGCCGTTCTGGGAGCTTCCTTTTCACGCGGCTGCGGGTGCGTCTCCTGGAAGCCGGTCCACCATTGGCACAGTTCCCGAGAGACTTCGCCGGCCTCGCCGCGCAACAGCAGAAAATCATAGGCCGCGCGGAACCGGGGATGACTCAGCACCCGCTGGCTGCGCCGGCCACCGGCAAGCTCCAACCGCATCTGCAACATCCAGATCTCGCGCATGGACAGCGAGTAGCGACGCGGTATGGCCATCACAGCACCCTGTTCCGCGATGATCTGGGAACTGGCGTGCTGCGTGGCCTGGGCCGGATGCAAACCCTCGGCCTGCAGCCGGGCGGCACGTTCGCGCACCGGCTGCCAGAGGAATATGGCGAAGAGGAAGGCCGGAGTGACCGGCTTGTCCTGCTGGATGCGCTGGTCGGTGTTCTCCATCCCACGGCTGATCAGCGTCAGCGGAAAATGCTCCTGCTCATGGGTCAGGCTCTGCTCCGTCAGCGGGAACAACTGGCCAAACAGATCGTAGTGACGCAGGGCCTCGAAATTAGCCAGCGCGCTACCCCCCATGAACAGCTTGAGCATTTCATCGAACAGGCGCGCCGGGGGGATATCGCCCAGCAGCGGCGCGAGGTCCTTGATGGGCCGCTCGGTTTCGGGGTGGATACGAAAACCCAGTTTGGTGGCAAAGCGCACGGCACGCAGCATGCGCACGGGATCTTCCCGGAATCGGGTCTCGGGATCACCGATCAGGCGCAGCATGCCGGCCTTGAGGTCGGCCATGCCACCGGCATAATCGATAACCGTGAAGTCGGCGATGTTGTAGTACAGGGCATTGACGGTGAAATCGCGACGAAAGGCGTCTTCCTCGATGGTGCCATAGACGTTGTCGCGCACGATACGACCCTCGTCATCGACATGGCGGGCGCTGCTAACTTCCTCATTCCCCTCATGCAGGGCACGGAAGGTGGCCACCTCGATGACCTCGTGCCCGAACAAGACGTGCGCCAGGCGGAAACGCCGGCCGATCAGGCGGCAATTACCGAATAGGCGCCGCACGTCGTCGGGATGCGCATCGGTTGCGATATCGAAGTCCTTGGGCTCACGCCCCAGCAACAGGTCGCGCACCCCCCCGCCGACCAGGTGCCCCTGAAAACCGGCGTCCTTCAGACGGTACAACACCTTGAGGGCATTGGGACTGATGCTTGCCCGGGAAATCGGATGCTCTGACCGGCTGATGATGGTGGGTTCGGTGGATGTGTCGATACTTCTCGTGATGCTCACGGAGCTTCGCTTGTGAATGAAGTGGTTGGGCGTATAATACCACCGCTTTATGCTGCATGGGCGCTTGCCCGGTAGGCTCCCTTCGTCTAGTGGTTAGGACGCTGGCCTCTCACGCCGGTAACAGGGGTTCGAATCCCCTAGGGAGCGCCATCTCACCCGAAACGGGAAAGCTGTCGCCGGCGCTGTGCGCCCGGGAATTCAGTGTGTCGTGCGGGGAGTGTACAGCCACCAACGGACGCACGTTACCGCAGAAGGTCCGCCAGCGCGCCCTGTCCCCTGCCACCTCTTATGCCACCCGGGTCGGGGATTTTCAATGCCTGTAGCACGAAATACCATGAAGAAATCCGCAGACAAGCCCGCCTACGAACCTGCCGGGCTGTTTCGCCGGCTGATGGCAATGCTCTATGACATGCTCCTGCTGTTATCGCTGCTGCTGTTCGCCACCGCACTGGCCCTGCTGGTAACCCGGGGGACGCTGGATTATCACCATCCCCTATTCCGTACCTATCTCTTTTTCGTCTGTTTTTTCTTCTATGCCTGGTTCTGGACGCATGGTGGTCAAACGCTGGGCATGCGGGCCTGGCGGTTGCGCGTACAGCGACTCGATGGCCGACCCATCACCCTGTGGCAGGCACTTCTGCGTTTCCTTGCCGCGATACCGTCATGGGCATTGCTCGGCCTGGGTTACCTCTGGATCCTGGTAGACAAGAACCGTATGGCGCTGCATGACCGGATTTCGGAATCGGTCATCGTGCGGCTGACGAAATAGGCGTGCCGCCACCGGCGCCGGCAAGGGGAATTGACCTGCTATCACGGTAAACACCCGGATTTATATTCGCCGCAGCGCATGGATGCCCGCCAGCAATACGGCCAGACCGGGGACGACGCTGACCAGCAGGGGATTCCAGCCATAGACCTGCCCCGCCTGGCCGGCCATCTGGTTGACCAGGTAGAAGCCGAATCCGGCCATGATACCGACAATAAAGCGCTGTCCCGTTCCCGTCGAGCGCAATGACCCGAACACAAATGGCACGGAGATAAACAGCATGAGCAACACGGAAACCGGCGTTACGAAACGGATGTACAGGGCATAACGGTACTGTTGCGTTTCCAGCCCATTGGTTTCCAGGTAGCCCAGAAACTGCCGGATATCCTGCACCGACATGTTTTCCGGCTTGAGCACGACGACATTGATCAGTTCGGGTGTCAACAGGGCTGGCATGGTGAAGGTCTCCTCAACTCGGGCCTTGGCGCTGTCCCCCGCGAACAGGGTCTGGCGCATGTTGTGCAATACCCATTTCCCTCCCTGATAGGAAACCGTATCGGCATGTGTCGTCGTCGTCATTTGCCGGTCTCTGTCAAACTCAAAGACACTGACATCGGCCAGGATGTCATTATCGAATATCTTGTTGACATGGATGTAGCGCGATTCATCACGCACCCAGACGCCTTCCTGGCCCATGAAACTGACGCGTTTTTCCAACGCACCGGCACGCAAGCGCTGGGCGTATTGCTCGGCAACTGGGGCGACCCCCTCACCCAGGGCGACGACAAACACCAGCAGCACCAGACCTGCCTGCAGGACGGATCGCACGATGCGCCATACCGACAATCCACTGGCACGCATCGCGACCAGTTCACTATTCACCGCGAGCGCGCCCATGCCCGTCAAGCCACCGATCAGTGCCGCCGTGGGAAACAGCTCGTAGATACCCCGCGGCAGGGTAAGGGCGACATACTGCAGCATCTTGGCGATGCTGTAACTGCCCTCGTTGAGTTCATCGATTTCCTCGATGATGGAGAAAAACACATTGAGCCCCATGATGACCAGCAGGGCTATGCCGGTTCCCGTCGCCACGGCGCCCGCGATGTAGCGGTCGAGCAGTTTCATAACCGGCGCCGCAGGCGACAGCCCACACGGCCGCCAGTGAGCAGCGCAATCGCCAGTACGATGGGCAGCAGATGCACCCACCAGATCCCGATCACGGGGGGAATGGCGCCCTGTTCAACCCAGGCCTTGGCGGTCCCCATCAGGTTGAAATAGATCACGAACACCAGGACCGGCATGACCAGGCCCCCATAACGTCCCTTGCGGGGCGACATTCGACTCAACGGGACGGAAAGAAACACCAACACCATGACCGACAGCGGAACGGACAGGCGCCACTGCAACTCGACTATCTCCTTCAGGTCATGTCGATTCCAGCAGGTCGGCCGTCGGGATCGCGCTGCGCTTGGAGGACGCAGGTTCCTCGCCGGGAAATTCAACGCGCACGCCCTGCCGGTCAAACTTCATAATCCGGTAGCCGACCTCGCCCGGTCTGCCTTCATAACGGTAACCGTCAACGAACACCAGGTATTCATCGCCGCTGTTCCTGTCCGTCATGCGATAGGCGCTGGCGGCCGAGATCACCTGCGGCGGTTTATCCCGGTTCTTTCTGTCGTAGACATAAACGAACAGGTTCTCCATGCGCTGTTTGTCTTCCGACAGCCTTTCGGCATAAAAGATGATCTGGCCGCCGTGTAGCACGTTGAAGCGGCCGGCGCCAAGCAGCGAGATATCGGCCTGCTGCTCCGCACGCTGCGTGATCCGTTCACCGTAGGCCACGACCCCGGGACTGAAATAGAGTGCCATCCAGCCCAGCAACATGGCTACCACGGCCGCCATGCCCAGCAAGGGGGGGTAAAGGCGCCCCGGACCAACCCCACAGGCAGCCAGCACCGTCATTTCATTGTCACGGTAAAGCCTGCCCAACCCTGAAACCACACCCAACGCAAGTGAAAACGGCATGACATACACGAGCAGCCAGAGCGTTTTCACTCCCATCAGGACAAAAATCACATCACCCGGCAATTCACCGGTTGCCGCCTGCGCCAGGTAGCCCACCATGCGGTGGCTGATCATGATCAGTAACAAAACCAGCGTGATCGCAAGCCAGCCAAGCAGGATTTCCCTGAGCAGGTAGCGATCGATGATTCTTAACATGGGGGGATAGTCTGATGCATGAAAATCATGCCTGCTTCCAGTACACTTTGCGCTTTTCCTGACAACGGTTCGAACGCGGCTACCGTATACCACCAGACGCGCTGACTGCAATGACTACCACACAACAGGAGCATGGCATGAGATTCACCGTCAAGAGCGAGCAGCCAGGCGCAGTCAAGACCGGATGCGTTATCCTGGGTGTTTTTGAACGACGCAAGTTATCTGAGGCCGCCGGCGACTTCGACAAGGCCACGCACGGGATGCTGACCGATTTGATGAAACGCGGTGACATGGATGGCAGGTGCGGACAGACCGTACTCGTACACTTTCCGCGCGGCGCCGGATGCGAACGCGTGCTGCTGGTGGGTTGCGGCAAGCAGGCCGATTTCAATGACAAGCGCTACCGCGAGGCCGTCGTCAGCGCCGCCAACGCCATGAACGGTTCCGGGGCGAAGGACGCGGTAAGTTATCTGGCGGAGCTGAACCTCAAAGGCCGCGATATCTACTGGAAGACCCGCCATCTGGTTGAATCAACACACAGCGCGATGTTCACCACGGGAGAGACTGAAGAGCGAGAAGGACAAGACGAGCCGGCATTTGCGCGGCATGGACATTAATACTCCCGCCAGCGAGGCCGCGGCGGCACTTAAGGCCATCCGGGACGGCATGGCGATTAGCCGCCGGGGTGGAACTGGCGCGCACACTCGGCAACCTGCCCGCCAATATCTGCACACCCTCCTATCTCGCGGATCAGGCACAGAAACTCGGCAAGGACTACAACAAGGTCAAGGTAACGGTCCTGGACGAGGCGGCCATGAAAAAACTCGGCATGGGTGCCCTGCTCTCCGTCGCGCGTGGCAGCAGGGAGCCGGCCCGGCTGATCAGCATGGAATACGGCGGCGGGCACAAAGGTGATAAGCCGGTGGTGCTAATCGGCAAGGGCGTTACCTTCGATTCCGGCGGCATCTCCATCAAGCCGGCCAGCGCCATGGACGAGATGAAATTCGACATGTGCGGCGCCGCCAGCGTACTTGGCGTCCTCAAGGTCTGCGCCGAATTGCAGCTGCCGCTCAATGTCGTCGGCGTCATCCCGACGACCGAGAATCTGCCTGATGGCAATGCCAGCAAGCCGGGGGACATCGTAACGAGCATGTCGGGCCGGACGATCGAAGTGCTGAACACGGATGCCGAGGGTCGCCTGATCCTGTGCGATGCATTGACCTACTGCAAGAAGTTTGATCCGGAAGTCGTCGTGGATATCGCCACCCTCACGGGTGCCTGTGTGATCGCCCTGGGCAACCACGCCGCCGGCCTGCTGGGAAATGATGATGAACTTTCCCGGCAACTGCTCGCCGCCGGCGAGTATGCGGGCGACCGCGCCTGGCCATTGCCGCTCTGGGATGATTACCAGCCGCAGCTAGATAGCAACTTCGCCGACATGGCCAACGTCGGCGGGCGCGAAGCCGGCACCATTACCGCGGCCTGTTTCCTGTCTCGCTTTGCCGGGGACTATCACTGGGCGCACCTGGACATCGCCGGCGTTGCCTGGAAACAGGGCAAGGAGAAAGGTGCTACCGGACGACCGGTCCCATTGCTGACGCAGTTCCTGCTGGACCGGTGTACACGCAGCGCTTAGCGACACCCGGCGATGACCCGTGTCGATTTCTACATTCTCAAGGACACAGGGGAAACCGCGCGTCCGCTGTTTGCCTGCCGGCTGACGGAAAAAGCATTTCAACAGGGTCATCGGGTCTATATCAACACAGAATCGGCCACGCAACTGTTGCAACTGGATGATCTGCTGTGGTCATTCCGGGCCGGAAGTTTTCTGCCGCACGCTGTATGATAATGGAGAAGATCGCGGGGAACAGCCCATCCTGCTGGGTCACAACAGGGAACCGCAGGACAGCCATGATGTACTGATCAACCTGTCGAGCGAAGTCCCGCCCTTTTTTAGCCGTTTTAATCGGGTGGCCGATCTCGTCGGTGGCAACGACACACAGCGGGCCGAAGCGCGGGAGCGGTATCGTTTCTACAAGGACCGTGGTTACACATTGAACACTCACGAGATCAGTTAAGCTGATGAGATCACACGATGAACTGGTTGTTGACGAGGAGGGCATTCCAATCCTTAGCAACGTTGTCCATCCGGACACCGGGAGCGTTAATAAGCAGTACCCCGACACGCGGTTGCCCGGCATGCCGGTTGAATCCATTGCCCGGCAGTTGCTGAGCAATCAGACCTTGCGAAAGGCACTGGATGAGTTCGCCGCGGAATTGTCGCTGGATATCTACCAGCACATTGACCGTTCCATACGCCCCGTCATCGAACAGGCCATCACCAAGGCCATGGATGAGGCTGGCAATAACGCCTATGACGAAATTCGACAGCAGCTCGAATCCGTGATCCCGGATATCCTCGCCCGCATCCTGGAGGAAACCAACCCAGGGAATGGGTAAGCTCCTCGGCCATCACGCGACGTAAGGTATAATTCCCTGCTCTGGCCATCGGCGGCCGTGTTTCATGCAAGAATTTGAGATGGATAAAACCTACAACCCGCAAGCCATCGAGCAGCGCTGGTACGATACCTGGGAAAAGGAAGGCTGTTTTACGCCCTCCGGGAAGGGCGAACCCTACTGCATCATGATCCCGCCACCCAACGTCACCGGTAGCCTGCACATGGGACACGCGTTCCAGGACACGCTGATGGACGCCCTCACCCGCTATCACCGCATGCGCGGCGACAACACGCTATGGCAACCCGGCACCGACCATGCCGGGATTGCCACGCAGATGGTGGTGGAGCGCCAGCTCAACATCGACAACAAAACCCGCCATGATCTCGGGCGCGAGGCCTTTATCGAACGCATCTGGGAGTGGAAGCACAAATCCGGCGGCACGATCACGCAACAGCTGCGTCGCATGGGCTCCTCGGTGGACTGGAGCCGCGAGCGCTTCACCATGGATAAGGGTCTGTCCAGTGCCGTGAAGGAAACCTTTGTGCGCCTGTATGAAGAGGGCTTGATCTACCGCGGCCAGCGACTGGTAAACTGGGACCCGATCCTGCATACCGCTGTCTCGGACCTCGAAGTCATCTCCGGGGAAGAGGCCGGTCACCTGTGGCATATGCGCTATCCGATCGACCGATGGCTCCGGTCACCTGATAGTCGCAACGACACGGCCGGAAACCATGCTGGGCGACACGGCTGTAGCCGTGCACCCCGAAGACGCTCGTTACCGCCATCTGGTAGGGAAAACCGTTCACCTGCCACTCGCAGATCGTGAGATTCCGATCATTGCCGATGAATATGTCGACCCGGAGTTCGGTACCGGTTGTGTGAAGATAACGCCGGCACACGATTTCAATGACTACGAGGTCGGCAAGCGTCATGGCCTGCCCATGATCAACATCCTCACGGTGGATGCCTGCATCAATGAGAATGCGCCGGAGAAATATCAGGGCCTGGAACGTTATGCCGCGCGCCAGCGGATCGTGGCCGATCTTGAAAGCGCTGGTCTGCTCGAAAAGATTGAGGATCACCGGCTGATGGTCCCGCGCGGTGATCGTTCAGGGTCCGTGGTGGAGCCCTATCTGACCGACCAGTGGTTCGTGAAGATCGCACCTCTGGCGGAACCCGCAATCAAGGCCGTCGAGGATGGCCGCATCCGGTTCATACCCGATAACTGGAAGAATACCTATTACGAATGGATGCGCAACATCCAGGACTGGTGCATCTCGCGCCAGATCTGGTGGGGCCATCGCATACCGGCCTGGTATGATTCGGACGGCAACATCTATGTTGGTCGTTCCGAAACCGAGGTGCGCACCAGGCATGCCTTGAAGGAAGCCGTCACACTCAGGCAGGATGAGGACGTACTGGATACCTGGTTCTCCTCGGCGCTATGGCCCTTCAGCACCTTGGGGTGGCCGGAAGAGACCGACGCCCTGAGAACGTTCTACCCGACCAGCGTGCTGGTGACCGGCTTCGACATCATCTTCTTTTGGGTCGCGCGCATGATCATGATGGGACTGAAATTCATGGGTGATGTGCCTTTCCGGGAAGTCTACATCCATGGCCTGGTGCGTGATGCGCACGGCCAGAAGATGTCCAAGTCCAAGGGCAATGTACTGGATCCGCTTGACCTTATCGATGGCATAGACCTGGAGATGCTGGTTGCCAAGCGACGCGCCGGTCTTATGCAGCCGCAAATGGCGGACAGGGTCGAAAGACAGACGCGCAAGGATTTCCCGGACGGCATCCCTGCTTTCGGGACCGATGCACTCCGTTTTACCTTTGCGGCGCTGGCTTCGACGGGACGCGATATCAATTTCGACCTGGGCCGGATAGAAGGCTACCGGAACTTCTGCAACAAGCTCTGGAATGCCGCGCGCTATGTCCTGATGAACACCGAAGGCCGGGACTGCGGACAGAGCGGCCACGCGATCGAACTGAACGCCGCCGACCGGTGGATCATTTCCCTGCTGCAAAACACCGTGCACGAGGTTGTCGGCTCGATCGGCAATTACCGCTTCGACCTGGCGGCGCAGACGATCTATTCATTCATCTGGGATGAATACTGCGACTGGTACCTGGAACTCTCCAAACCGGTCCTGACCGACCCAGACAGCCCCGAGGCGGCACTGCGCGGCACACGCCGAACGCTGGTCATCGTCATGGAAACCCTGCTGCGACTCGCTCACCCCATAATACCGTTCATAACGGAGGAAATCTGGCAACGGATGGCACCATTGGCAGGAGTTGCAGGCAAGACCATCATGCAACAGCCCTACCCCTCACCCGAGGAACATCTGATCGACCGGAACGCCATCGAAGAGATTGAGTGGGTTAAGGCCTTCATCATCGGCGTACGCAAGATCCGCAGCGGCATGAATATCGATCCGCGTAAACTTCTGCCTGTGATGCTGCAGAATGGCTCAGCCATTGACCGGGAACGCCTGTCAGGAAACCGGCATTACCTGGTCACGGTGGGACGCATTGAATCCGTGGCCTGGCTGGAAGCCGGATGACACGGTGCCGGAATCGGCCACCGCCCTGCTGGGTGACATGAAACTGCTCATCCCCTTTCCGGTTTGATCGACAAGGAGGCGGAGCTTGTCAGGCTGTTCAAAGAATGGAACAAGAAGATTAGTGAACTGGACCGCTGCGAGAAAAAACTCTCAAATGCCTGTTTTGTTGACAAAGCGCCGGCTGCGGTCGTAGAAAAAGAACAGGCACGGGCCGCCGAGTTGAGGAATGCGATCAACAGCCTGGAGGAACAACAACAGCGGATCCGCTCTCTTTAGACACCAGCAAAACCCAGTACTAGTTTCACCACACCCCACACCGTCAATATAAAAACCACCGTTACCAGCAGCCCCACCAGGATATAGTGGATTGGTTTGCCGCGAGTAAAGTCAGCCTCGCGTTTGCTCGTGCTTTGCACCCCGAACATGCTTGCCAGCACACTTCCCAGCACGCTGAAAAATGAAGGCGCTTGCCGCTCATTTTCGTTTTTAGGGATCATAGACAACCTCGTTGAGTAATTAATTGCGAGCTATTGTAACGGCTGGTTGTCAGCCTGCAAGGCAACGTACCCACATCAAGCCCGTGACAATTTGCACGGCTCCATCACTGTCCCGGTGAATCACGCTTAAACAGCACCCATCATTATCCAGCCCGCTTTTGCAACCCACTAAAAGATTTAACTTTTTTATATAAATGCCGATACTCTTCAGAGCAAAGTGGAAACCTGTTTTACTAATATATTTCAATTTGTTATGTGACTTATGTCACATATAAATGAAGAAATCAGGCTAGAGATAGAGCGGCCGGTTGTGACCGTATTTATTATCTGTCACGAAGAGAAGTGATATGACCACGATCGTAATAGTTGATGACCAGATGACCAGTCGACAAATCCTAATTCAGTTGGTCAGATCCCTAGAAGATGGTTTGAATATCCAGTCTTTTGCGGATCCACTGGAGGCGCTCAAGTGGACATTGTGCAACCCGATTGATCTCATATTGACAGATTACAAGATGCCGGAGATGAACGGTATCGAATTCATCCGTAAATTCCGCCGAGATCCTGCCTGCGAACATATCCCGGTTATCATGGTCACCGCAATCGAAGACAGAACCGTACGTTATGATGCATTGGAAGTTGGCGCCACCGACTTTCTCATGAAACCGGTCGATCACCACGAGTGCCGAGCACGCTGCCGCAACCTTCTGACCCAGCATCAGCAATACAAGATTATCCGTGACCGGTCACGCTGGCTTGAACGACGCGTTGCCGAAGCTACCAGCGAGATCCGGTTACGGGAAAGGGAAACACTCCTCCGCCTTGCAAAAGCGGGCGAATACCGCGACGAGGAGACTGGTAACCATGTCATACGCATGGCCAAGTATTCCAGGATCATTGCCGAGGAACTTGGTTTCACCGGTGATGACGCTGACGTTATCGAGATGGCTGCACCTATGCATGACATTGGCAAGATTGGCATCATGGACAGCATCCTCCTGAAGCCTGGGAAACTAACTCAAGAAGAGTTCAAAATAATGAAGGAACATACATTGATAGGCTACGAAATACTCAAGGACAGCCCGTCAAAGTTCCTGAAAATGGGTGCAATCATCGCATTGGGACATCATGAAAAATTCGACGGGTCCGGTTATCCACACGGCAAGAAGGGTGAAGAGATACCGATAGTCGCAAGGATAGTTGCCGTTGCAGATGTCTATGACGCACTCGTGTCAGAACGACCCTACAAGCATGCTTGGCCGATGCAGACCGCACTTGAATACATGGCGAAACAGCGTGGCATTCATTTTGATCCGGAGTGTTTCGATGCCTTCAAGGCAAAGATCGATTTCATATTGAAGATCCAGAATATGCTTCCGGATAATCAGATTTCTAACTATAAGTAATGTCCAACACAATCTTTGCAGAACCTACCAAACCAATTCTCAGTTTGGTAAAGAGAACTATTGCTTTCAATGAAGACATTTCTCTGGGTGAGTATCAGCAAGCCGTAATAAGGCTGATTATTCTTTCATCTATAACTGTATATTTCTCACTACATTATTATCTCACTGGCGACAAGAATATATTAGAACATCCAATAGGTTTCCTAACTTTTTATGATTTTACAGCGATTTTTATACTTATATCATTCAAATTAGCGCCAAATAAATCACATATACGAAGGGTATTTACCTTAATCTCAGACCTGACTCTTCTATCCTCTACCCTATATATAGGTGGCGACACAGCCACGCCATGTTTCTCGATATATCTGTGGATAATTGTCGGTTACGGTATGCGTTTCGGGC
Organism: uncultured Gammaproteobacteria bacterium; assembly: GCA_963773065.1. GTDB lineage: Bacteria > Pseudomonadota > Gammaproteobacteria > UBA9214 > UBA9214 > CAVQCA01. Next base: position 262,793 of record CAVYZN010000011.1, on the reverse strand, counting down.
AGATTTATCTGCTAGCGGGGACAATCATTGCCTCCATTGAGTTTTCATTTGTATTATTAATGACTGATTATTGGATTGAACAGAGAACTGCTGGTGTCGGTTTGTTAATTGGGATGGTTGTATTGCCTGTTTTCTTCTCGGTCTTACTGAACAAATTAACAAAAGCTAGAGCCGACGCAGAAGAAGCCAATAAAGCAAAAAGTCGATTTCTCGCAAATATGAGTCATGAAATAAGAACTCCTCTCAATGGTGTAATTGGGATGAGTGATTTAATCATGGAGACTGAATTAAACAATGAGCAACATGAACTAGCCAGAATAATCCAGTCTTCTGCAAAGACATTACTTACCCTAATCGAAGATATTCTGGATATTTCAAAGATCGAAGCAGGCAAGTTTTCCATTGAAAGCACTGATTTTGATCTGCATGATCTAGTGAATACAACTATAGCAATGCTTCAGATTCAGGCCAAATCGAAAGGACTCGATCTGGTTTCGCATATTTCTCCATATACCCCATTCAGATTAATCGGGGACCCTCATCATCTGAGACAGGTCTTTATCAACCTGATTGGAAATGCCATTAAATTCACGGAAAAAGGTGGCATCGAACTTAGGATCAGCACCCTGTTTGAAGATAATACTGTGGCAGATGTGCGCTTCGAGGTTATCGACTCCGGTATAGGCATCCCTCTCAAAGCTCAAAAATCAATATTTGAGAGTTTTACCCAGGCTGACAGTTCGACTACCCGCCGCTTTGGTGGAACAGGCCTTGGCACAACCATTTCCAAACAGATAGTAGAACTCATGGGAGGCGTAATCGGCGTACACAGTGTTATGGACGTAGGAAGTACTTTCTGGTTCCAGATAAATTTCAATAAGCAGAAAGAAACATCTTCAGGATTTGACAAGACAATTTTTAATAAATTGCGTGTATTAGTTATGCGATCTGACAATGTCAATGTATTGAATTACCTCACCAGTTGGGGTATTGAATACACAATTGCTGATAATTCAGAATCAGCAATATCCTACCTTATGAATGCTGCTACTGGCGGGAAAGCATTCGATATTGCACTAATTGATAGCGAGAATCTTGAAATAAGTGCCGAGCAATTTGCATATTCAGTACGCTCATCCTCACGTATTAGTCACATACCACTGTTGCTTATGACGGATCAGACAGATGGGTATAACGAATTGTACACGGCAGGATATACAAATATCATAAAGAAACTGGTAGATAAGCACTCTTTGTTTAATGCCTTACATGCCTCATGTACTAGTTTTATAAAAAATGACAGGACAAGTAATCTTCATGATTATTTCCGTCAAAAGGGTATCAACTCCCGCCCGCCATTGCATATCCTCGTGGCAGATGACAATGCAACAAACCAGCTTGTTGTATCGAAAATTATCGAGCATGCAGGTCATTTACCATATTTAGTAAATAATGGGCAAGAAGCGCTTGATGCACTGGAGTCTAAAGATTTTGACATACTTATCATGGATATGCAGATGCCTGTAATGGGGGGTATAGAGGCAGCAAAAATATATAATTATTCAACTATGGGACAGGAAAAAATACCGATTATTATTCTTACAGCAAATGCAACCATGGAAGCAAAACAACTATGTGAAGAAGCTAATGTTGAGGCTTATCTTACAAAACCAATTGAAGCTAAAAAATTATTAACTACCATTTATTCGGTTTCTAAGCAGTATCATTCTTCAGTTGATCCGACCATCACATCAAAAAATGTTATTAACATAACTACTCAACAAGAAAAGTTATACAAGATGCTAAATAAGGACATCATTAACAATCTAATCTCATTATCAGAAGGTAACAGATTTATATGCGAGATAATAAACGTATTTACCAAAGACAGCGAAGCTCTACTTTCAGAAATGGAGATTGCCATATCAAAAAAAGATTATAAAGGCTACAAGGAATGTCTACACGCATTGAAAGGTTCATCTGGTAGTGTTGGCGCCGAGCAACTATATATTGCATGTAAAGAATTCTTGTATAGAGATGATGACCCCTTTAGTTATATTAACAACCTTAGGAATCTGAACAGGATTAGAAAAGAAACAATGAATGATTTATTGGGTTATATAAATAGCAAAGCAGCAACGAATTACGATAGTTGATTCTTACCAATTGATTCAGCACAGATCGTGCAGTTGTGTGCACATTAGCTTCCCTGTCAATTAGAGTGTTGGACGAAGCCGCTACGCGGAGAATTCGCAACCACGCTCTCCCGCGATTTATCCTTCACATTCAGAAATGGACCCCGATTCTTGGACATCTGCTCAAGTGTATTCTGCCCACACATGCTGTGGCCTGATCATGCTGCAACCGGCCACACCACACTACCTTCATAGACCTGATCCGGCGTCTGCCGATCCAGGCTCTGGTGCCTGCGTTCGCGATTGTAGAACCGGAAGTAGTTTCCAATGCTCAACCGGGCCTCGGCAACCGTCTCGTACGCCTTGAGATACACCTCCTCGTATTTCAGGCTGCGCCACAAGCGCTCCACAAACACATTGTCCACCCAACGACCCTTGCCGTCCATGCTGATCCGGATACCCGCCGCCTTGAGAACACCGGTGAAAGCATCACTGGTAAACTGGGCACCCTGATCCGTATTGAAAATATCCGGCGCCCCATAGCGGCTGATAGCTTCCTCCAGGGCATCCACACAGAAGTCCGCATCCATCGTGTTCGACATCCGCCAGGCCAGCGCCTTGCGGCTGTACCAGTCCATGATGGCCACCACATACACAAAGCCTTTGGCCATCGGAACGTAGCTGATGTCCGTTGCCCACACCTGGTTCGAACGGTCGATGTTCAAGCCTTTCAGCAGGTAGGGGTAGATCGTATGGCCCTTTCCAGGCCGGCTGGTGTTCGCCTTCGGATAGAGGGCAGTAATCCCCATCAGCCGCATCAGGCGCTGCACCTTCTTGCGGTTCACCCGATGCCCCAGGTCCTGTAAATCATCCCGGATCCGTCGACTGCCATAGAACGGGCGTTTGAGATGAATCTCGTCGATCAGCCGCATCAGCAGCAAATCCTCGTCAGAAACCCATCGGTTGGTAATACACCGAGGAGCGATTGAGACCCAGCAGCTGACACTGGCGAGTCACTGGCAATGAATGCGTCCGATCAATCATTTTCTGCCGCTCGGGCCGTGAATCCTTTCCAGCCCTTGTGCTAAAAAATCCCGTTCCATCGTTAATTGCCCGATCTTGGCATGCAGCTCCTTGACCTTGTGTTCAGACTCGGACGCTGAACCACCGCCGTGGTCAAAGACCCGCTCTGCTTGATCCAACAACTTCCGCCGCCAGTCCTGAATCTGGTTCTGATGCACATCAAACTGCTCGGATAATTCCGCCAGCGTCTTGTCGCCCCGAATAGCTGCCAGAGCCACCTTCGCCTTGAAACTCGCTGAATGATTCCTGCGCTTTCTCTTCATCTTCTGCTCCCATCTCAATTCCAATTATCTTCGCAGAAGACACTTAAACATACCTCACCCCTGTCCAGCTACCGCGGGCCACCTCTAACGGCTCACTCATTTGTCGCTTAATACTCGAAACAAAGCTCATACCTTCAAGATAAAATTCTTCCATGCTAAGGAAATGGACTCTCGCCGACATTATCTGCAATGAAGTGGTCTGGTCTGATACATCCGGACACCGAGTTAAGGCGGTAAAATGCCATAACGAGGTGAGCGATGACAACAGAGACGAGAAAGCGGCGGAACTACACGGAAGATTTCAAGCGGGATGCGGTGGCGCTGGTGACCGAGCAGGGTTACAAGCCCTCTGAGGCGGCGCGGAGCCTGGGTATTGGGGATAACCTGATACGCCGCTGGATGCGGGAGTTTGAGGAAGAGGCCTCTGATACTGGCTCAGCACTGATGAGCGTGAGGAGTTGAAGCGGCTGCGCAAAGAAGTCTGCCTGCTGCGGATGGAGAAAGAGATTTTAAAAAAAGCGAGTCAGTACTTCGCGAAGGAAATGAAGTGAAGTACGGGTTCATACGGGAGCATGCCGGGCACTGGCCGGTAGCTCATCTGTGCCGCCTACTGGGGGTGCCGCGCAGCAGCTATTACGACTGGCGAGATCAGCCAGGCAGGGTCATCCCACCGAGGATCTGGTCTTGCGGCGGCGCATGAAGGAGCTGTTCAGGGCATCCCGTGACAGCCTGGGTAGTCGCACGCTGATGAAGAACCTGCGTGAGGAAGGTTTTGAGATTGGTCGTGACCGGACGCGTCGTTTGATGAAGGTGCTGAACCTGAAGGTCAAGCAGAAGCGCAAATATAAGGCAACGACCGACAGCAAGCACAACCTGCCAGTGGCTGAGAATGTGCTGAGTCGCCAATTTGCTCCGCAGGGGCCCAATCAGGTCTGGGGCACGGACATAACGTACCTGTGGACCCAAGAGGGTTGGGTCTACCTGGCGGTAGTCATTGATCTGTATTCCCGCCGGGTAGTGGGCTGGGCGATGGATCGGCGCATGAAGAAGGCGCTGGTGATCCGGGCCTTGCTGATGGCGATCAATCTGAGGCAACCACCACCCGGCCTGCTGCACCATTCAGACCGCGGCAGCCAGTACGCCAGTCATGCCTACCAGGCTTGATGAAACAGCATGAGATGGTCTGCAGCATGAGTCGTAAGGGTAACTGCTGGGATAACGCACCGATAGAACGGTTCTTCAGCAGTCTGAAACGGGAATGGACCGGTGACCGGTTGTATCGTACCCGGCAGGAAGCGATGGCCGATGTCCGGGAATATGTGGCGGTGTATTACAATTCGAAGCGTCTGCACTCGACGCTGGGCTACAAGACACCGATGAATTACGAAAAGATCCTTAATAAAGTGCCCGGAAACAGTTGACCACTACACAACGCTTATGATAAGGATTATTCGTTGGAGCAAGCCGATACTGACCTTAGTGAACTGATAACTGAACTGGAACAAATTAAGCGCAGATATGACACAGACTCCCTTCGTCTTACTGAACTGGAAAGAATCATCCCAATACAAGAGAAGCTCGCCTTGGGGAAACTGCGAGTTGACCAATTGTTTGCCCAACCGGATCTGTTCGCCACCAAGTTGAAAAAACATGAGTGACGTTTGAACTACTAAGCCTTGGCAGTTGCAAGTGGCTGCGATTTCTCTGAAGTCTCGGACATTTTGTCTTGCGAGCGTATCAATCGCTCCATAACATGTAATTCCTTATTACCGAGTGACATTGCCGCATCAATCCATAACTGACCAATATCAAGCAATTCTTCCAAAGTAACCGGATTAATACGATGCCTGATCTTTAATATTGCTTTTCTAGTATTATGATTTTTTCGATGTCGGTTGATAAATCGAGAAGCTTCATTCACCCCATCTCCGTCCTCTGCCAATACATCAACCACCCCCATATTAAATAACTCTTCTGCCATATATATACGACCGCTTAATATCATTTTCTCAACATCGACCGTACTGATTCTTCTGGCAAGAAAACTATACGCACCCATTCCTGGAAACATATTAAAGAGCACTTCCGGAAAACCCAGGTGAACACCTCTCTCGGCAATCAAGTAATCACATGATAACGCTCCTTCGAAGCCGGCTCCTAGAGCGTTCCCCCTGATAAGAGCAATAGTGGTGACTGGTAACCCCATATTAGTGTATGTGTTATAAAGCACATCAATACTGAGTCGCATGTATTCTGTTAATCGTTTCCTATCATTGGTTCTGATGCAGTCTATAAAAAAACTCAGATCACCACCCAAGCTAAAAACGCCTGGACGGTAAGACCCGAGGATCAGATATTCTAATCGCGGGGTAAAATTTGAAGATAAGTCATTATTGTAGTCATTCTTGACAGCATGCAGAAATTTTCTCAAATCCGAAAGAAGCTCAGATGTAAAACAAGGCCGTGGTGACGGATTGACATAGCACCACATGACACCTGACTCTGTATCAAATTGAGTAACCAAGTAATCATAAAACTGGCTTAAAGACTGATTATCATTTTGCTGCATAGTATCTACTCCAACTATGATTTCTTTGACAGTCACGATTTCGCCAACATTGTTATACTCCAACATATAATCTGTCTCAAGGAGTTAGGTAGCGTAATGCCCGGCGCCAGCGCTATATGGCGTTGCATATAGTCGATCTGGTTTAAGGAACTGAGCTTCCCCCTGAAATTCGTCTTCCAAGGGTAATGTAAACTACAGCCACATTGGAGAGACAGACGATGAAGAAGATACCGAAACAGGAATACACATCCGAGTTCAAGGAACTGGCGGTGAAACGGGTAACGGCAGGCCAGACGCCCGCTGCCGTGGCCCGGGAGCTGGTGGGGCTGATCGAACAGACGCTGCGCAACTGGGTAAAGGCGGCCAAGGCCGGCAAGCTCAACGGGTCCGGGACGAAGTCGGTCACGCCGGAGCAGGTGGAAGTATCGAGGTTGCGGGCGGACACCGTCCGGCTCAGGCGGGAGGTCGAGATCCTAAAAAAAGCGACGGCGTACTTCGCGAAAGACGTGCTGTGAAGTACGCCTGGATTGACCTGGAGTGCAAACAGTTTGCGTTGCCGGAATTGTGTGCCGTGCTGGATGTCAGTGTGAGCAGCTACCGCGCCTGGAAACGGGGCGGAACGCCCGGTCGCAAGCGGCTGAGTGATATGCAACTGCTGACCCTGATCCGGGCCATCGCGGCGGAATTCAAGGGTGCCTATGGCAGCCCGCGGATGGTGCTGGAGCTGCGCGCACGGGGTTTCCCGGTCGGGAAGGAGCGGGTGGAGCGGCTGATGCGCGAGAACGCATCCGGGCCCGCCACAAGCGGCGCTACAAAGCCACGACGGACTCCGGGCACGCTCTGCCGGTGGCGCAGAACCTGCTGGGGCGGAACTTCACGCCGACGGCACCGAACCAGCTCTGGACCTCCGACATCACCTACCTGTGGACGGACGAGGGCTGGCTGTATCTGGCCATCGTGCTGGACCTGTTCAACCGCGAAGTGATCGGCTGGTCGATCAAGGCCCGGATGACAGCGGACATGGTGACAGATGCGCTGACCATGGCGTGGTTTCGCAGGAAACCGCTACCGGGTGTGCTGCACCACTCGGACCGGGGCAGCCAGTATGCCAGCGCAGCGTTCCAGGACAAGCTTGTCGACTACGGCATGACGTGCTCGATGAGCCGCAAGCGGAACTGCTGGGATAACGCGCCGACGGAAAGCTGGTTCAACAATTTCAAGAATGAGCGGGCGCATGGCACGCATTACGTCACACGCGCGGAAGCGACGGTCGATGCCTTCGATTACATCGAGGTGTTCTACAACCGCAAACGCCGTCATTCGACTCTCGGCTACAAGGCACCATTCCAGTATCTCGATGACTGGATCAGTGTTCAGCACGGGAATGAACTGGTAGCATGAAGCACACCGGTTGGAAGACGAAAAACCGGGGGAAGCTCAAAACGTCTGAACAAGTCACGAAATACACGGGTACATTTTGGTGATACTGCGATTTTTCTCATTGTTCTGTTCTTTTCAACGCCATCCGGCCCGATCTTATCTGGGTTCGTTGTCTTATTGCGCTGTTCCTGGAATTGCGGACGCACCTTCCCTACGTTTGGTATCGCAGTCGCCGTCGTGCCAGATACAGATTGGTCAACGCGCAGAGCACAAACAGGGCGTGGGCGTTCTTCGCCAGACCACGATAGCGGACCTCGGTAAAGCCGAACACGCGCTTGATGACTGCGAAAACATGCTCCACCTTGGCCCTGACTTTCGACTTGGTGCGATTGCGTGCCTTGGCCGCCTCATCCAGGGGTTGATTACGACGGCCTTTATCGTGGGTAAAGTCCTGGGCACCGGGTGCCGTTCGTCGGATGGCCTCCGTCTGACCTGTATAAGCCGAATCACCTTACACGCGCGTCTCCTCGCCATGCAGCGGGTCTTCCAGCACATGCGAATCATGTACGTTGGCCGCCGTGGCCACCACTGAATGAATCTGTTTGGTTTTGCTGTCCACGCCGATGTGCGCCTTCATGCCGAAGTACCACTGCTTGCCCTTGCTCGTGGAGCGCATCTCCGGGTCGCGCGCCTTGTCCTTGTTCTTGGTGGAACTTGCTGGCGTCCACAATGGTGCCGCTGGCAATGCGCAGGCCCCGTTCCTGCAGGTACTCGCCCACCGCCTGAAACAGCCGCTCGCCCAATTGGTGTTGCTCCAGCAAATGGCGGAAGTTGAGGATCGTCGTCTCGTCCGGCACCGGCTCCCGACCCAGGTCAATGCCGACAAAGCGGCACATCGAGCGGGACTCATACAGCGCTTCCTCCGCACCCGGGGCCGACAGGTTGAACCAGTGCTGGAGAAAGTAGATGCGCAGCATCCACTCCAGCCCCACCGGCGGACGGCCGTTGCCAACCCGGGGATAAAACGGCTCAATCCGCTTACAAAGTTCCTTCCACGGCACCATCTTATTCATCTCCAGGAGAAACTGTCCCCGGCGTGTGGGCTTGCGAAAACGTTCAAAATCTCCAGCAGCGAAGGTTTGCTGTTTCATCGAGACCCATCCGTTATATACAATGCGCATAGTATCGCAGATGGCGGGACTTATTCAGAGTCGCCGTGAACACTCCACCGGCTAAAGCCGGTGGCTTCGGATTACGGCTGAAAGCCGAATTGATCGGCCATTCGGCCGATTACCGTCATACGACGGTAAAATCATCGTCTGGCTCCGGCGGCGGCTGATTCTTGATGTATTCCTTCCAAACCTCATCTGTCACATTCCCACTCGAAGCTACCCAGTATCCCCTGCCCACAAATGCTGACCCCAGTACCGCTTCCTCAATACCTTATACTCCGACAACAATAGGTGCGAACTCTTCCCTTTCAGATACTGCACCGCCCGGGATACCGATAACTGCGGTGGAATACCCATCAGCCTATGTACATGGTCACGGTTGAAACGCGATGCCGCATACTTCAACACTGCAAACGCTGATCCTGGACGGGGAAAGGCATCACAAAATTCCCCGACTTCGGGTTGCAGGCATCGCGCACGCGAAGTCCGATAAATTGGATGCGCATCCACTGGCCGAAAAGTCCAGCCGTAATCAACGCTCCCTTGCGCCAAGGTGCGATCTCCATCAACGGGAAGAATTCCCACAACTTCAGGGCGAGCAATTGCACCAGGGCATACGCCGTGGAACGAACCTGCATCCACAGTTCCAGTGCGGCCTTCGATTGCTGCCACAGGTTCGTCATTCCCCACCATCGCTTCAGGTTGTGAAACAACGGCTCGATACCCCAGCGCTCGGCGTAGATTTCCACCACGGCTTGAGCCGACAGTTCTGTCTCGGTCGCCAGAATCAATCGCGGACGCGACCAGGTGTTGTCGTCCTGGCGCATCTCGCACCACACCGCCCGCACCGGCACCCCCTTCAGGAATCGCACCACGGCGGTGACCGAGCGCAGCCTCACCCGCTGCATCTTGCCGTACAGCATCAGTTCGATCTCCTGCGCGGGCAGCGTATCCAGCATGGCCGCATCGATCCGCTGCCCGTATTTGCGTTTCGGCCCCCGGCGCTTCGGTTCCGACTCCGGCGGCAGAAACAGCGCCGTATCCCGCCGCACCTGCCCGATGATGCGCACCTTCTGTTCGAGCAAGGGCAGAATCAGGCGCTTGCGCATGAACCATGCATTGATCAGCAAACGCACCTCCTTGACGTGCCCCCTGATCGAATCGATCAGTTGCCTCGCCACCCAGAGCTTGCCGCGTTGGCCCGATTCTTCGACCAACCAGGAGCGGATCGGTATCGTCAGCGCCGAGCCCAGCCTGACGCGCACGACCAGTGCCAGCGTGACCCAGCACTGGCTGTTCAGAAAGGTGGGCCGATTGGCCTTGTGGCTGTGATCGTGTTTGATACTGATACCAGGTCCCAACTTCGCGCAACGTGGAACCAGCGTATCGTTGAACCCGCTTAGATAATCATCTCCTTGCTCATCGCAATCTCTCGTAACAACTCTTGGCATCGCTGCCCAACTTCTCCTCCCAGTACCTGATAACGGTATTTCGTCGTCCATACCAAGTGGTACTTGCAATCCCAGACCGTAAGACTGCCACGCTTATATTCTTGCATCAGCCAAGTATCATCCGCCACCTAAAGGCGGAGAATTTACGGATCCCCTCGGGGACTCTAACTAGTGTCCGTCCATAAACGTTAACGCGATGAAAAGGAATAAGAAAAGCGGCGTGTTTAGTGATAAAGTTCTGGTGATTTTTGCCATCCATTTTTTCAAGCGACTGAAAACAAAGGAAACACAAAAACCACCGGAGGTGACAATGCGTAAAACGCGCACTGACCAAGTGAGTCTATTCGATCGGTTTTCAAATCACGACATTGGCAAGGGACTGAAAGCCATGTCGGAGCGACTCGACCGGCATCGCGAGCTGCTGGAGTGGGTGGCGCTGGATTTACATCGCAACGATGTCTATGACACGGGCCGCCAGGGTTTGCCGGCGGAGTCGGTACTGCGGTGTGCGCTGCTCAAGCAATACCGGCAACTGAGTTATCAGGAACTGGCGTTTCATGTGTCGGACTCGGCCTCCTTTCAGGCGTTTGCGCGCCTGCCGGGGAGCCTGTTTCCCAAGAAATCGGTGTTGCAACAGACGATCAGCCGCATTCAGCCCGCGACCTGGGAGCGGATCAATCACGGGTTGCTGCGGGAGGCCCAGCACGAGAAGGTCGAGTCGGGTAACAAAGTGCGCATTGACAGTACCGTCACCGAAACGGACATCCATGCACCCAGCGACAGCACGCTGTTATGGGACAGTGTGCGGATCATGGTGCGCCTGCTGGAGGCGGCCCAGTCGCTGCCGGGTACGCCGGGGATTGAATTTCGCAACCCTCGCCGGCGCGCGAAGCAGCGGGCACGCGCCATCCTCTATACACGGGGTAAGGACAAGAAGGACGCGCTGTATCGGGACTTGATCAAGGTCACGACGCACACCTTGGGGTATCTTGAGCAGGCCAGGATGATCTTAACCGTCACCGGGAGCGCGACGCTGCAAGGGGAAGCCTGGCAGGCCGAGGTGGCGCATTATCTGCCCTTGATCAAGCGGGTGATTGATCAGGCGGAGCGCCGGGTATTCCAGGGGGAGCGCGTGCCGGCCGGTGAGAAGCTCTTCAGTCTGTTTGAGCCCCACACCGATATCATTATCAAGGGCAGTCGGGACATCCAGTACGGACACAAGCTCAATCTCAGTTCGGGAAAAATCGGGCTGATTCTTGATGTGGTCGTTGAAGAGGGCAACCCCGCCGACAGCGAGCGGTTACTGCCCCTGCTGGAGCGCCATAGCAACCAGTATGGCCGCGCGCCGAAACAACTGGCCGTGGATGGCGGTTATGCCAGCAAGGATAATCTTGAGAAGGCCAAGGGATGCGGCGTCGAGGATGTGGCGTTCCATAAGAAGCGCGGCTTGCCAATTGAAGCGATGGTGAGGAGTACCTGGGTGTATCGGCAGTTACGTAACTTTCGCGCCGGCATCGAGGCGGGCATCTCGTGTCTGAAGCGCGCGTATGGGCTCTCGCGCTGCACCTGGAAGGGACTGGTGCATTTCAAGTCATTCGTGTCTGGTCTTCGGTGGTAGCGCATAATCTGGCGCTGCTGGCGCGTTTAAAACCGGCCTGAAGCCGCGCCAAGGTTGGGTTAGTGTGATGAGTCAGCTGCTCAGGGTTGCTGCTGTGTGCCGTAGGCAGATCAGCGGCCGTCTTGGTAAAAAAAGCGCATTTTTAACCCGACCGGCACGATCGGATCAGGCCGCGTTGGCTCAATCGTGAAATTGCGTTGCGCGCTGGGTTGAAATTCGTCCGTTTATGGACGGACACTAAATATAATCTGTATTCAATAGGTTGAATTTACCTATAAAATTACAACTGTACGACCAGCTTGCGTATTCCAGACCAATCCTGCCACTGATTCCACGACAAAGCTGCCACCTGTTCCACGGCAATGCTGCCACCCCCTGAGGGGGGTTCGGTGCGATCCCGACGTGGGATGATCCGTTCGCTATTCGGGCCCATTTTCCCGCTGATTAAGGAAGGGTCAAATGCCAGCACTGAGGTTATCCTTGCGTAAGATCAAAGAGGTCTTGAGATTGAAGTTGTGGTCTTGACCCGATTTTTCGGGAGACACATAGAACTTCCGCAACAGCCTCACCGATACAGCAGCACCGCTTCCCGCTCCGCTATCCATGCCGACTCGTCCGTCCCGGCCAGGGCGTCCAGGTCGTCTGGCGTGGCGTCGGGGTCGTCCACCCACTGGCGCAACAGCCCGCCGCCATTGATCAGGTCGATGGCCAGGCGGTCGACTTCGTACTCGTAAGGAAAGTCCCTCCACAGGGCGTAGTCCGGCCGCTGCCGGCGCAGCGCCTTGAAGGCCAGGGCCATCAGCCGCCAGGGACGGAATGCCCCAGGGTCGTAGGCCCCGTCCTCGACGTGGATCTGCACCCCGGCGCACAGCGTTCCCGCGTGCTTGTGGAAGGTGGGCTCGAACCAGCACTCCCGCAGCCGGCAGCCCTGCAGCCAGTGGGGCGCGAGGCGCCGCATCTCCGCCAGGAGCTTGCGGGGGTCCAGGTCCGGTGCCCCGAACAGCTCCAGGGGCCGGGTGGTGCCGCGCCCCTCGGACAGGGTCGTACCCTCCAGCATGACCGTGCCGGCATAGCAGCGGGCCATCCAAAGATTAGGCGCGTTGGGGCTGGGGTTGACCCAGGTGCGCTCGCCCAGGGGCCAGCCGTAACCCGGCCCGGACCCGGGCGCCCAACCCTCCAGAGTCACCACCTCGCATTCCACGTCCAGGTTCAGGGTACGCGCGAACCACAAGGCGAGTTCGCCCAGGGTCAGGCCGTGGCGCATGGGCAGTGGGCCCGCGCCCACGAAGCTCTCCCAACCCGGGCGCAGGGTCAGCCCCTCCACCGGGCGTCCCGCCGGGTTGGGCCGGTCCAGCACCACCACCCGCTTCTTGAACTGTGCCGCCGCCTCCAGCACATAACGCAGGGTGGTAATGAAGGTGTAGATGCGGCAGCCCAGGTCCTGCAGGTCCACCAGCAGCACGTCGAAGCTGTCCATCATCGCCGGCGTGGGCCGGCGTACCTTGCCGTACAGGCTGAACACCGGGATGCCCAGCACCGGGTCGTTGAAGTCCGGCGACTCCCTCATGTTGTCCTGCTTGTCCCCGCGCAGGCCGTGCTGGGGACCGAAGGCGGCGGTGAGCCGGATGTCGGGCAGCCATGCCAAGGCGTCCAGGGAATGGGTGAGATCGTCTGTCACCGAGGCAGGATGGGCCAGCAGGGCCACACGGCGCCCCTTCAGGGACTCCCGCAGCGCGGGCTGTTGCAGCAGGCGGTCGATGCCGAACTTCATGGCCTCACCTCGCCGGTGAGCGTGTTAACGTCAGGCATTCCGGGCAGTACCAGTGGCAACGCGAAGGCGTCCGTATGATGGAAGTCGGGCTTGCCCGGAGGATGTCGCAACGCCCAGTATGACAGCAGGCCCTCCGCGTCCTCCACCACCGCGGACAGCCCCAGCCGCAGCGAACGGCCCGGCGGCAGGCAATCCGGGCGGATCCCCGCATCCAGCTCCAACCGATCCCCGCTCCGGCGCACCACGATTCCCGGGCTCAGCTCCGCCTCCAGTTTCTCGCCGTCCCGATAGCCGCGAAAGGCATAGACCGCCCACTCCCCCGAGGGCGAGAAGTTGAACTCACGATACCCTGGCCCCTCCCCCGCCATCACGAAGGCCTCGAAGCAGGTGTGCCGCCACAGGCCGTCCACCCGGCGAGACGGCCGGGGTTCAGGGATGCGCAAACCGGAGAGATCACCCTCCAAGGCGAAGGTCAGGGTGAGGATGCCACCCGGTGTCCCACCCACCACCACGTCGATACCACGTATTGCCTGAGATGGGGTTTGGGGATGGCAGGCAAGGGCGAGGGGTACTGAGCCGGTAATGGACTTCATGGAGGACAAGGCTACCATTCAACCACGTAGCCCGCACGCGAGTTAATCCGGGAACATGGGTGATCCAGGCTACGCTGATGATCGCGCCAGACGTAGGTTTCGAACTCGCTTGGATCAATGCTCGAATTCTTATGATGGAATACCTGTCGCCACCCGAGCGACAGGTCATCCTGTCCAGGTGGTCCTTCATTAGCATCGGATCGGTACACAACCAGTGGCTATTGGGGGAACGATCATCATCCAGATCACACGCGCCACTTACAAGCTGGTCAAGGACGAGTTTGTCTGTGAGCCGCATGGTATTCCAGGAATGCTTCCCTATCTTTACTCTGACCTCGCGGTACAATGTCAGCATGAAGACACCCAGCGCTAGCGTTAACAGGCTGCCAAGGAAACGCAGTGACTGAGGCAGACCGCGTTAAGCGTTTTGGGCGGTGTCATTTGTCGCAGGCTTCCACCGCGCCTGAATTGTGTCTGCCGAAAGGTCCGCCCCACAGTCCCATTCAATGAAGTACCTTCCATTGTGAATATGCTCGAACTCACTTCGGTCTTTCAGGGGTGCAAAAGCTTCTGATTCGAGATAGGGCGTTACATCAAACAGACCGGCCTGTCCATTATCAGTCTTGATGTATAGCATGTAATTTTCTTTCGGAAGAATTTCTGCAATATTCATTGATCAAGCCCTCGGATAGGGAAAGGTTTCTTGCCATTAACCGCCAATTCCCAATCGGCAAGCAAATCCTCCTGGTGTATTTCAATCCATGCAACGACCCGTTTGTGTTTCTTCGGCGGTAATGCGCCAGCCAACAGATTCCGTAAAACATCGAAATTGTAGGCATAGATACGGTACTCTCTTGTTACGCGCAAAGGAAAATTAAATCTGTTCCGGTTTTTCCAATATCATCCCGTTACACGTTTGGTGCGACGAAACGCGAGACCGGGGCTATCAAGGTTTCAACAGTTGCGGCTTCATCGCGGCTAGGCTCCACCGGACGATCTTCTGTGTTCGTCATAAGAAGCTCCGGTTGCGCTATGGGACCAAGTGCTTCAATGACGTCGACTATTGGATACGCTTTACGCTTGGCCAAGATCTTAGCGACCATCCTTTTGGCCGTCGTCGGAAGTGATGCCTCCTTCGGTACTTTAGCGTCGGCGGCTATGAACTGTTGAATAATTACCCATGCTGAGTAGAAGACTTCCATAAATGCTGCGTCATAGGGGAGTGGGCAAATAACTAGATTCTTCGCGTGATCGAAAGTTATTTTGTCGCTCTTGCCTTGACGTGAAGGAATAATTCCTACTCGTAACCCAGTAGCCCCTTCCAACTGCGATGGATTAATTTTTACCGACGTACCGACCCAACGGTCGGTGTCTTTCATTCCGAGAAACAGGTCTGCCTTCCAAGCTCCGCTGATACTGGCAGGTAGAAAAAGACGTGTTGTGGGCCGACGAAAGGCAGCTGCCAACAAATTGATGTAGCGGCGCAGCTTGATGGGCTGTGCTTGTGCACCCGTCAGCAGCCTTGAGTCATCAGTCAAAAGTCCCTTGGCCGTATCAATCAACCGACGAAACGTACCTGGACGTGCTGGAAAACTTGCCAACCTTTATCGAGGAGGTGTACAACGAAAAACGCGTGCATTCGGGCATTGACTACCTCACCCCGAGTGAACTTGAGGAGGGAATCAAAACCGATCCCTCACTCGCCAGCCGGTTCGCGCTGCAACTGTGATCGGCTCACGCTCTCCAGTTAACCGCCCGCACTCCAAGGCGGTTTCGTTCTCCTTTACCTTGCAGTACCTTCTCATCCCATCATTTACTTTCTCTATAACGTTAGAGTCACCGCGTCTTACCGCGTCGTGAACTGCGTATTCAAAGCAAATGCCTATATCGCCATCTCCTGCACGGTACATCCGGTGAAGCATCATAAGTTTCACATTATTAAATCCTCCTACTTCAGAAACCACTTCTTCCTTTAAAGCGTAGAGAAGACCTTGGAGAATTGGCCGCGTGACAGCGATAAGCGCGGAGACCTCATCTCCGACAGGGTTGATCTGATTTTCAGTTCGGATTTTGATTTGACTCACTGCTGACTCCCAGTATGTGGTGACACATAACAAAAAATTGGCTCTTCGCGTAATCGTGTGGGTGCTTTTGGGTCATTTTAGAGGATCGGCAGCATGCACGTCAGTATCTTGAGTCGCAGATACTCTTCATCGCGCAGCCCGTATGCGCGGCGCTGGATGACGCGGATTTTGTTGTTCAGTCCCTCGACGAAGCCGAGCGAGACTTTGTTCTCGGGCTTGCAGTAGGCGGCGATTCCATCCCAATGACGCTCGATCATCTCAGCGAACTTCTCGTAAGGCTTCAGGCGTTGCCACTTGAGGCTGGCACGCCAGTTGTCGAAGAAGCGCCGTGCCCAGCCCTCGCGTTCGTAGTCCCAGAGCTGGCCAAAGGATTCCTTGAGCAGATAGGCGGTGTTGAGGCGCCGGTTGGCCGCCAGCAGGGCCTTCAGCGCCGTGCGGCCTTCCAGGCTCAGGTTTTCCTTGCGCGAGAGCAGCGTGTACTTCTGCCCCTTGATGTAGCGCCGCTCTTTGCCGCTGAGGCGGGCATATTCGCTCTTGCGTACCTGATCCAGAGCCTTGCCCAGGTGGCGCATCACATGGAACTTGTCGAACAGGATCGCCGCCTGCGGGGCGCGTTCCTGAGCCACATTGCGAAACGGTTTCCACATGTCCATCACCGCCAGGCGGATGCGTTTGGCCTTCTTTTCTCCGAGCCAGTCATAAAACTGCGCCATGCTCGCCTCGGAACGGTCCGTGCCACCGAACCAGATCGGCCGGCAACGGATGAGATCGCTGACCACGATGCGGTAGGTGTGTCCCTTGCGAATCGAGATCTCATCGATGCCGATCGCCTTGGGGCCCGGCGTGCCCGCGCGGGCCAGTTGCGACCGCATGTATTGCTTGTCCAGTTCCTTGACCGTGTGCCAGTCCAGGCGCAGTTCCTTGGCCACCGCTTTGATCGTGGCGCTGGCGCAGCGCCGGCCTACGTAATGGGCGAACCGCTTCGTGTACAGCGGATTGTCGGCCAGAAAGTCCAACCGCTCGCGCTTCACCTTGCCGCAGCGCCGGCACGCCACACGCCGGATCTCCAGGTCGAGGTACACACGGGTGTCGCCGCAGGACAGGTCGCGTACCCGTCGGACTTTGCGATCGTACCAACCCGAATGCGCACGCCCACAGACGCTGCAAATCGTTTTTTTGACCGCCGTGTAAGCGTGACAACACGGGCCTGCGGGTCTCCGAACACACCGCGCACCGTGGCCCGGGGACGGAAACCGGGGAAGGTGTATGCATCCGCCAATCGGCGGGGTCGTTTGCGTGAGGTAGCCATCGGGTTATCATGCCAAATTCCTGTGCCTCAGCAAATGCTGTTTATGCCGGTAATTACAGGGTCTGGCCACACTGCAATGCCAGTTTTTACCCACACGATTACGCGATGACCCAAAAAATTTAACCTCTAAAGTTATAGCGACCTTCCTTGTTGCGGTGAACCTGCCCCAGGGCGACCAGGGTCTCCAGCAATTCCTGCACCTTCTCTCGTTTGCGCGCGATTGAAACCGCGGGCGAGCTGTTCGCCGGTCAGCGGACCGGGCGCCGTGACCAAGCGCGCCGCGCAGTGCCTGGACCTGTTCGGGGATCGTTTTGGGCCAGGTGCGTTTCTTCTGCGGTATCGCGGCGACTGCGGTTTCGTCGCCGGTGTCCATTTCGCCTTGCGCCGTTTGGGCGCCGCCGGGGTTCTGGAAATCCGGGCGCAGCCAGCGCACCAGGCCGCGCGCTTCTTCGGCGGCGCGTTCGGCGTTGAGCGCGACCAGGCGCGACAGCAGTTCCTCTTCGGCCTCGGCCTGGGCGGCGGGTTTGTCGGGATACGGCGTGGTGCCGCCGGGTTTACCGACCAGCGCGGGCGCGAGGTCGTTCCAGCCGTAGGCGTCGAACACGGCGGCGTCGAGTTCGTCGTGCAGTTGCGCGAGCACCGACACCAGGCCCTGTTCGTGGATGGTTTTATCTTTCGCCGTCAGGGTCTCGCCCAGGCGCAGTTTTTCCAGGACGTTGTACATCCCGGTCAGCGTCAGGTCGGGATGCAGCGCCTGCTGGCGTTTGCGGTGGGCGTCGAGTTGTTCGGCCAGCGCGCGGATGCGGGTTTGCTGGGCGTCGGTGGCGTTGGGGAAAGGGAAGGTTTCGAAGCAGCGGGTTTTGTTGTAACGAGGATCATTGCCAACGCCGAGGCGACCGCCTGTTGCCAAGGCCCATGCAACATGGATGCGGTTGGAAAGAACACCCAAGCATGAATCAGTCGTCGACCGCAATAGCTGATCAGCATGTTGTCAGGAAGAATCTCGCCATCCAGAAACACGAAGAAACGATGCTTTGCTGGTTTCGACCGTAGCAACGTATCGTCTTAATCCTCTCAATGCGATCACGTAACTGCTGTCGTGGTTTCCCAAACTACCACCAGAGCTTTGCATAGCCCGCACCGTCCTTCGTGTGCGATTTTGCATCGCGCTCCGGTTTGACTCGATCAACGACCCATTGATAGACCTCGGGGTAACGGCTGCGCACCTCGTCCGCTGACGAAACCGAACAAATCGATCACCATAGACGTCCGTGGGCGGTCTGGGTCATATCCTTGCCATTGCGGTATTGGCGAATATGGTTCTCCAGCATCCGGGAATACGGCCCAAGCCCAACTGAGCCGCTTCTTCCGGCGTGACGATGAAACCCACGCCGTGAAGTTTTACGCCGGGCGAACTGATGCCTTCGCAGGCACGCAGGCTGACTGGCCGAGGCCACATTGGCACCGACCTTCAAATCCGCATGCAGTTTTCCCGCATGAGTGCGCTACGATGTCTGACTGCCCTCCCCTCACCATCGCCTTCCTGCTCATCGATCACGCGCAACAGCAGCCCCGTCCGCTCGCCGCTCGCGCCCACCGTCATAGCGATGCGCACCGCCGCGCCATCGGCGGAATCCACCCATGGGTGATCGGGAATGGCGAAGACCAGCGACAGCGGCTGCTTGTGTTCCAGATGCTGCTGCACCACGCGCCGATTGAAGGTCTGGCGCAGGCTGTTGGTGGTGATGAAGCCGAAGCGGCGGATCGACTTCCGCGCGCGTGAGTTCGGCGGCGCGATGCCACCAGTACATGACATAGTCGGCGGACTCGGGAACGTCCGGGTAGGTGTTCCGCAACACCTCGACATAACCGTCACCCAGCGCCTAGCGCATGCGCGCGGCACCGATGAACGGCGGATTCCCCACCACGAAATCCGCCTGCGGCCAGTCCGCCTTGCGCGGATTGACGTAGTTTTCCAGCAGCACGCGCGCGGTCTCGTCGGGCACCGGTTCGCCGGTGACCGGGTGCGTCTTCATCGTGCGGCCGTCCCAGCGGGTGACGGGTATGCCGTGCTCGTCGGTCACCTGCTCGATGCGGTCCCAGGCGAGCACGGCGTCGCGGCATTCGATGTTGTGGAAATCTCTCAGCACCGGTTCGGGCGGGTTGACCGTGCCGCGGGTGCGGAAGTGCCATTGCAGGTAGCCGATCCAGAGCACGGCCTCGGCGACGCGCGCGGCGCGCGGGTTGGTTTCGAGACCCAGCATCTGATGCGGGTCGACGGTGACGCCGGCCATTTCCAGCAGGCCCTGCGTGTCGCCGAGCGCTTCCAGCGCGTTCAGCACCTCGCCTTCCAGGCGCTTGAGGTGTTCGAGCGTGACATAGAGGAAATTTCCGGAGCCGCAGGCGGGATCGAGCACGCGCACATGACACAGCCGCCGGTGAAAGGCGCGCAGTTCGGCGACGGCCTTGTCGCGCTTGCCGTCGCGATCGTGCTGCAGCGCGGTGGCCTGGGCGATGGCCCATTCCTCGCGCAGTGGTTCGATGACGGTGGGCATGACCAGGCGTTCGACATAGGCGCGCGGCGTGTAGTGCGCGCCGAGCTGGTGACGTTCGAGCGGGTCGAGGGCGCGCTCCAGCAGCGTGCCGAAGATGGCCGGTTCGACATGGCGCCAGTCGGCGCGGGCGGCGGCGATAAGCAGATCGATCTGACTCTTGTCGAGCGGCAACGCGGTCGCGTCGGCGAACAGGCCGCCATTGAACTTCAGGACATCGGTGCGGAGTTCGGCGGAGAAGCCGCCGTGATTCATCGCCCGCCACAGGCCGGGCATGAGGCGCGGAAAGAGTTGCGGCTGTTTGCGGGTTTCCTCGAGCAGGCCGGTGAAGCTGCGCCCGGGCAACAGGCCCACGTCTTCGGCGAACATGGTGAACAGGCAGCGCATGAGAAACGCGGCGACGCTGTCGGCGCCGTGGCCGGCGGCTTCGAGGGATTTGGCGAGCGTCGCCAGTTGCGCGGCGATCTCGCGCGTGACCCTGGCGGAACGCCGCGCGGGGTCGAGCGATAACGGTTCGGTCCAGACGGCGCGCAGGGTGTCCCGCACTTCGGGCTTGCGCAGGTCTTCGAGATGGAGGCGATGCGAGCGCGGATCGGGGTACGGCACATAGGTCGCGCCGGAGCGGGTGAACTCCGCATAGAGTTCAATGTTGCGGCCGACATCGACGAGGATGACGAACGGCGGGCGTCCCTCGGCGGCGGGCAAGGCGCGCGCATACTGCTGCGCCTGGCCGTGGGCGCGCAGCATGGCGTTGTCCCAGCCCTTGGAGTCGAGTTCCTTGTTGGTCTGCTTGGCCTCGCAGACGAAGGCGCCGCGCCGGTAGAGATCGATGTAGCCGTTGGAGGTCGTGCCGTCGGCGTGGCGGAAGGTCACCTTGCGCTCGAAGACGTAGGCATTTTCCTCGGTGTCTACGCTGGCGGGATCGGGGCGGTCGAGCCCCAGCAGTGCGCACAGCTCCGTGAGAAACAGTTGATAGTTGGCGCGCTCGCTGCCGTCGGCATGCTGCCAGCGCTGCAAGAATTCCTGGATGCTGTTTTCGACCGACTCGTCCATGCGGCGATTATAGTTCCAAACCGCCAGAATGGACGGCACTGTTGATCGCTTTGCTCATCGCCACCGACGGCCGCATCGACGCTCCGTTTCCGACCTGAAACAGGTTCAGTCTGCCCGATGCATCGTTTACGGCTACATCCATCAATAGTCTGAGCCAAGTGGTTGTGACCCGATCCCCGCAAGGAAACGTCGCACCAGTGCTGCCACGGTTTCCACTTCCTCGTCCAGGGCGAAGTGGCCGGCATTGAGCAGATGAATCTCGGCGGCGGGGACTTCGCGTCCAAAGGCCAATGCACCGTCGACCGTGAACAGCGCGTCGTGGTTGCCCCACACGATCAGGGTCGGCGGACAGTTCTCGCGCAAGTACGCTTGCCAGGCCGGATACGCTGCCACGTTGGTCCGATAGTCGTACATCAGCTCGAGTTGAATGCGATCCATCCCTGGCCGCATCAGAAACGCAAGCTCGTCGGACCAAGTATCGGGGTCGATGCGCTCGGCAACGTGACCGGCATGACGCTGGCGTGCAACGTCAGGCGAGAGCAGTGCCTGGCGCAGTGTTTCTTTCTGCGCCTGACGGTCCTGCCAGAACTCCTTGCGGAGATCCCACGCCGGGGACAGACCCTCGAGATGGGCCACGGTGTTCTGGATGATCAACGCCAGAACGCGTTCCGGGTGGGCCAGGGCCAGACGGAAACCCACGGGGCCGCCGTAATCCTGAAGATAGAGTGCATAGCGGGTTACACCGAGCTGCTCGATGAGCCCCCCGATGCATCCGGCGAGGTGGTCGAAGGTATAGGAAAACCGCTCAGGTGGCGGCGCGTCACTGTGGCGGAATCCCGGATAGTCCGGTGCGATCAAACGGTAGTTGTCCGCCAGCCTCTGAATCAGGGTGGCGAACATGCGCGAGGACGACGGAAAGCCGTGCAGCAACAGGATCACGGGGGCGTCCTTCGGACCGGCGTCGCGGTAAAACAGCTTCATGCCATTCACCGAAACAATCTTGAACTCCACCGGTGGAACAGCCCGCGGTATTTCCTGGCCGCACATGACCGGCAACGACGGCTTTCGGCCCAGGACGGCTGCCTGGTAACCGGTTAACAGCCGCGGGTCTTCGATGGAGCCATGATGATGAACTTGTTTCCAGCGTCCGTCGATTTTCCGGAAGAGGCGGGTGGTGCGAATGGCGAGCGCTATTTCTTCGCCGCCTGAGCGTAAATACCCTCGTTCCCTCCCCACGGTGTAAAACATGTCCGTGGTCTCATGCAGGGTGTAGTCGAAATACTCGACGTAGACCGCGGCGGGGCCGTCGAAAATACGCGCATACACCGACTGTATCTCAGCCCAGCCTCGCTTGATACCACCCAGGGGGTTATCCATGACAATGTCGTCGGACTGTGCACAGTTACGCGACATCGTTTCCATGTCGCGTGCGTTGAAGGCATGATAAAACTGGCTGAGCGCCTGATATAGCGAAGACAAATCCCCGTGGGGTTCCCGGCCTGTGATCGCCTCTTGAACCGGATGCATGTCGTTTCTCCTTACGCGGTGAGACCCGCACGGTCGCGTTTCAGTGTTCGCCGCTCTTCGCCAGGCCCGCGAACTTGGCCGGTTGATAGGTACCGGGCACGGCGCGAAAGCCGACCTCGATCCGGTTCCAACCATTGATGGCGACAATCGTGAGCGTCAGATCGACCAGCTCCTGCTCCGAGAACTCGCTGCGTGCCGCATCGTACTCTGCATCCGGCACATGGGTCTCGGCGACGAGCGTGAGTGTTTCCGTCCAGGCCAGGGCTGCCCGCTCCCGTGCCGTATAGAACGGTGTCTCACGCCAGGCATCGAGTGCGTAGAGCCGCTGCTCATTCTCACCCGCGGCGCGTGCGTCTTTCGAGTGCATATCCAGGCAAAAGGCGCAGCCGTTGATCTGCGAGGCACGCATCTTGACCAGTTCGATGAGCGGGCGTTCGATGCTGCCTCTGGCGATGCAGGTCTCGAGACCCAGCATGGCCTTGGATGCCTCGGGCGAGACTTTCGAAAAATTCAATCGTGGTTGCATAGCGATTCCCCATTCAGTCTGTATCGTGGGAATATATCCGTGTCACACACATGTGTAACCCGGATGCCTTCATCAAGACGAGCGACACGGCCGGCTTGTGACGGTGCGTTCAAGGGTAGCCATCAACCACCGCAAGGTTCCGGAAGATGGATCCGACGCAGTTTCTCGGGATTAGCACATTGTAGCCGGCGAGAAATAGGGTTTACGCCTGTTTTGCGGTGGAAGTCGCGTCCAGGACGACCTCCAATACCGCTGGAACTGCGCGCGCGCACAACCGGGAAATGACTTTGAGCAATTCGTCTTGGAGCTGACCATTACCCACAACAATGACTGGACACAGCGGGTATTGTGTCGTAGAGTTGCGGCATGGTCACGATTGCTGGACGGACATTTTCGCCGGACATTCTGTCGCGCATCACCGAGACGGTGAATGCGGAGCCGAACATTTCGCGACGGCAACTGTCGCTGCGCGTGTGCGAGTGGATGGAGTGGCGCAACGCGAGCGGCCGACCGCAGGAGATGAGTTGCCGCAAGAGCTTGCTGGAACTGCATCGGCGCGGCGTGGTCAAGTTGCCAGCACTTACGCGTCGCTACGCCTTCCAGGAGGCGCGGCAAGCGCTGGCATGCCCACCCATCGCCGAGGTGCACTGCACGCTGGCGGAGTTGGGCGAGGTGGAGATCATCCGCGTCACCTCGAACGCCTTGTCGGCGCTGTGGCGCGGGATGCTCGATGCGCATCATTACCTGAAGAGCGGGCCGCTGTGCGGTGCGCAGTTGCGTTATCTGGTGCGTAGCAGCCGTTATGGCTGGCTCGGGGGCTTGAGCTACAGCGCGTGTGCGCTTCGCGTGGACTGTCGCGACCGTTGGATCGGTTGGACCGAGGCGACACGCCAGCGCAATCACCCGCTGGTAGTGAACAACAGTCGTTTTCTGATTGCGCCGAGCGTCCAGGTGAAGTGTCTGGCATCGTGGGTGCTGGCACGCGCCCAAGCCCGCTTGGCGCAAGACTGTGAGCAGGTGTATGGGTATGCTCCGGTGCTGCTGGAGACGTATGTGGAGCGCGGCCGTTTTGCCGGAACCTGTTACCGTGCGGCGAATTGGACGTGGGTCGGAACCAGCGCAGGGCGCGGCCGGCAAGGCACGGGGGCGAGCATCAAGGACGTGTATGTCCTGCCGCTGTCGCGGGCTTGGCAGAGCCAATTGTGTCGCGAGGCGGATGGTCAGGTGCGCGTCGCGTCCGCGCCATTGCCACGCGCCCCGCGTGACTGGATAGAAGCGGAACTGGGAGGAGCGAACATGGGCGATGCACGTTTGACCGCCAGACTGCTGCAGATGACCGGCATGTTCTACGACAAGCCGACGGCGAACATTCCCCAAGCCTGTGGCTCGGCGATGGCGGCCAAGGCGGCGTACCGGTTTCTGGACAACGAAAACGTGCGGTGGCCGGCGATCCTGGCCTCGCATTACGCGGCCGCCGAGGCGCGCGTGCGTGAGGCGCCTCTGGTGCTGGTGGCACAGGACACCACCACCCTCAATTACAGCACCCATCCCCATACCGACGGTCTGGGACCGATCGGCACCGACAGCGAGCAGGTGCGAGGGCTGATGGTGCACGACACGCTGGCGTTCACCCCCGAGGGCACGCCGTTGGGGCTGCTGGACCTGCAATGCTGGGCTCGCACGGGAATTGGCAGCCGTCATGAGCGCCACAGCAAACCCATCGAGGACAAAGAGAGCTTCAAGTGGGTGCAGAGCTATCAAGCGGTCTCGGCGGTGCAGAAGCGTTGCCGCAACACCGTACTGGTGGTGATGGCCGATCGCGAGGCGGATATCCACGAAGTGTTCGCCGCGCAGGCCAGGACGGCGCATGGGGCGCAGTTGCTGATCCGCGCCGAGCGCTCGCGCAACCGCCAAGTCCTCGGTGAGGAAGACACCCATGAGCCGCTGTGGCGGGTGCTGGAGCAACAACCCGTCATCGGCAAGCGCGAGTTGCTGATCCCGCCGAATGAGAAACGGGCGGCACGTCAGGCGCGCTTGGCGGTGCGCGCGGCCGCTGTTGTCCTCAAGCCCCCGGCGCGCAGCCCCCAACTGGCGCCGGTGCCGGTGTGGGCGGTGCTGGCCCAGGAGATCGATCCGCCGGATGCAGTGGACGCCCTGGAATGGATGCTGCTCACCACCGTGGAGGTGAGACACAAGGACGACGCGTTCCAACGTCTGGCTTGGTATGCGCGCCGCTGGGGCATCGAGGTCTATCACCGTATCCTCAAGAGCGGTTGTCGCGTCGAGGCGCGGCAACTGGAGAACAGCCACCGTCTGAGCAACTGCCTGGCAATCGATCTCATCGTGGCGTGGCGCATCTTCTATCTGACCCTGCTTGGCGAGCACACCCCCGAGGTGCCCTGCACCGTGTACTTCACCGACTCGGAGTGGCGTGCGTTGATCACCTTCGTGAACAAAACCAAAACACCGCCCGAGTTGCCGCCAAACCTGAATGAAGCCGTGCGACTGCTGGGCAAGCTCGGAGGTCATCTCGGACGCAGGGGCGATGGTCATCCGGGCACGGAAGTACTCTGGCGCGGCATGGCGCGATTGGCCGATATCGAACGCGCCTATGATCTCTACCATGGGGCTGCGGCCACCTGAAAATCTAAAATCAAATTTGCCACCATGCCCTCAATTTCCTTGTGCTCTGAAAAGATGTGGGTAAAGATCAGGTCTTGGAGTGAGGAACGTATTGCCAACGAGTTGCTGCTCAAACTGGGGTTTTGCCACGCACAACTCGGCGGCGGAATTACAGACATCGAGTACGCCTACCGGGTGGGAGGAGAAGGGTCCCGTAAAAGCCCGTAACGGTGTTACTGCGCAGCGCCTAGCCGTTCAGATGCCACCGCAATTGTCTATATTTGAAGGATTAGCTACGAACCACCGACCCCAGCATTATGAGGGCATTGTTGTCTTGTATATTATTGTTTTAATTACGAATAAATTGGGCGCCCGTTGCCTCGATTGCAGAACCGTGCACAACCCAGTCCCGTAAAAATTCCGAAGCGTGAACGGCACATGGTCTGCGCTTGACAGCCACCGATTCGTGGCATATGTTGTGGCATATGCCTACATTAGGAGATCCCCAAAATGGCCCACCCTGAACGACATGTCCGCCTGTTCCGCAACGGGCGCAACCAGGCACTGCGCATCCCGCGTGAGTTTGAGCTGGAGGGGGATGAGGCGATCTTGCGCAAGGAGGGAAACCGCCTGATCGTGGAACCGGTCAGAAAGGGGCGGCTGCTTGCCCTGCTCTCATCCCTGGAACCGCTGGAGATACCCTTTCCGGACGTGGACGAAGACCTGCCGCCACTGGACGATGTAACGCTTTGAGCATGGCGCTCCGTTACCTGCTCGATACCAACATCCTCTCCAACCTGATCCGCCATCCGCAGGGCACGGTGGCAAGCAGAATTGCCACGACAAGTGAGGACGCCGTCTGCACCAGCATTGTCGTGGCCGCGGAGCTTCGGTTTGGTGCGATCAAATCAGGCTCGGAGAAACTGGCACAGACAGTCGACCTGATTCTCTCCGCCATGGAAATCCTTCCCCTGGAACCCCCGGCAGACCGGCATTACGGTGAGTTACGCCATCACCTGTCACATCAGGGCATGCCTATCGGGCCCAATGACCTGTTGATTGCGGCGCATACCCTCGCGATGGACCTTACGCTGGTCACCGCGAATACCCGTGAATTTTCCCGAGTCCCCAGGTTGAAGTTGGAAAACTGGCTGGAGACCTAGCGCACCGGATCATCCGAACGGATGATATTGAAATAACATAATGCAACTTCCCTGCAGAAAATTCGGAAAGAATGCTCGATCAAATCCGTTCCTTACGTACCGTTATCGCATCCTTTCGTCGAACGGCTGATCGGAACCATTCGCCGTGAATATCTTGACCATGCGCTCTTCTGGAACGCCGGCGACCTGGATCGATGGCGCCCCGTACGCGCCTTTGGAGCGGCGATGGATACCGTGGATCAGCGCCGTCAGGCCGATGTCCTCGCGCGCACGCGCCGACAACGCTCGACCGTCCCATGCGTAGAAGCCGCTCTGGGAGATCTTGAGCAACCGGCACATGACACGTACCGGATAATGGGCCTGGTGTGCCTTCACGAATCCGAAGAGCGCTTCGGTGTCGCGGTGCTCTCCTTCGCAAACCAAGCCGCGGCTTTTGACAGGATCTCCCGCTCCAGCTTGAGCTGCCGGTTCTCACGCCGCAGCCGCATCAGCTCCTGTCGCTCTTCGTTCGTCAGGCCACCGTCTCCCCGACCCGAATCCCGATCGGCCTGCTTGACCCTTTGCCGGATCGACCAGCCGGTGCAGCCAAACTCCTTTTCCAGTTCCGCATACTTGCGGCCCGCACGGACCAGCTCAACCATCTGTTGCCGGATGTAAGTGCCGACCAAAACCCGCGGCTATTTGCCGCGACTGTATTCGAGGCGCACCCCTGCACTTGAGGTCTGCGTTGACGACTCGGTGTGCAAGAACGAGGTTTGACGGGGCGCGGAGTCACCCGAATCAGGTGACAGAGAATCTGAAAGTTGGTAAGACAGGCTGGCCGAGGAGATAGGCGTAACGCCAGCCATGATTTGACGGTCAACCCTGGCGCTACGCCCCCAACCGTGCTTTCGCACAGCCACCGTAGTGTCGCACCTGGCGTGGTCATTATCCAGCGCTCATCGGCCGGTTGTGCCGATGAAACCCAGTGCCCGTCTGTACCATTGTGCCGGCTGCCATTGCCAGGTCTTTGTCTGTCGACAGTGCGACCGGGGGAACCTCTACTGCGCCCGCGGTTGCGCTGAACGGGCCCGAACGGCGTCGCTGCGACGCGCCGGATCCCGTTACTGTTCGACGCGCCGGGGTCGCCTGGCCAACGCCGCCCGTCAGGGCCGGTTCCGTGCGCGTCAAAGACAAAAAGTAACGCATCAGGGTTCCCTTCCGATAGTGGCGCTTGTTCTACTCCTCTGCGCATTGAACAACCCGGAAAGTCCTCAGGAAGACGCGCGCAGCGGCGCCCCTACCGCGATTTATTGCCATGTCTGTGGTTGTGAATGCGAGCCCTGGTTGAGACGGGAGTTTCTTCGACCCACCGAACGCGCTCGACAACCGCGAGCACCGTGACCGAAGCGCGACAACAGGAGACAGCCATTGACGATCGACAAGGAACAGGAAGCGAAGATTCTGCGCTATCACTTCGTGGAGCGCTGGGGGGTGAACACCATTGCCGCGCAACTGGGTATTCATCACTCCAGCGTCGATCGGGTGCTCTCGCAGGCGGGCTTGCCCAAAGCCGAGCGCACCCGCCAAGCCTCGATCGTCGATCCCTACCACCCGATGATCATCGAGACGCTCGCGCAGTTTCCCCGGCTCACCGCCGCACGCCTGTATGCCATGGCGCAGGCGCGCGGCTACGCCGGTGGGGCGAGCCAGTTCAGGGCGCATGTGGCGCAGCTGCGCCCGCGCAAGCCCAGTGAGGCGTATCTGCGACTGCGAACCCTGCCGGGCGAGCACGACTGCATGGATGCAGGAGGTAGAGCAACGCAGGAGCAGTTGCCGAGGCACAGATCGACTGGGGGCACTTCGGGCAGGTACAGATCGGCCGGGCGCAGCGCCCGTTGATGGCCTTCGTGATGGTGTTGAGCTGGAGCCGGCAGATCTTCCTGCGCTTTTATCTCAACCAACGCATGGACAACTTCCTGCGCGGGCACGTCGCGGCGTTCAGCGCCTGCGGGGGTGTGGCGCGGGTGCTGCTCTACGATAACTTGCGCTCCGCCGTGCTCGAGCGCCAGGGCGAGGCGATCCGTTTTCACCCCACGCTGCTGGCGCTGTCGGCACACTATCGCTTCGAGCCGCGGCCGGTGGCGCCCGCGCGAGGCAATGAAAAAGGCCGTGTCGAGCGGGCGATCCGCTACATCCGCGACAGCTTCTTTGCCGGTCGTCAATGGTCGGATGTCGAGGACTTGAATGCGCAGGCCGCGGCCTGGTACTCGGGCCTCAGTGCCAACCGCCCGTGTCCGGAAGACCCCGCTATCACCGTCAGGGACGCCTTCGAGCAGGAGCGCGCGCAGCTCATTGCCTTACCGGACAATCCCTATCCCACCGAGGAACGCCTCGAAGTGAGTGTCGGCAAGACACCGTATATCCGCTTTGATCTTAATGACTACTCGGTGCCGCACACCCAGGTGCGGCGCACCGTGACGGTCCTGGCCTCGCCGACCCAGGTGCGGGTGCTTGACGCCGGCGCGGTGATTGCCGAGCACCGGCGCGTCTATGGCAAGGGCGAGCAGATCGAGGATCCGGGCCATATCGAGGCGTTGATCGATGCCAAGCGCGGCGCACGCCAGCACCGCGGTCAGGACCGCCTGGCGCACGCGGCGCCGTCGAGCCGCCAGTTGCTGCGCGAGGCGGCCGAGCGGGGCAACCGCCTGAGCCAGGTCGTCTCGCAGCTGACCCGGCTGCTCGACGAATACGGTGCAAGCGCGCTCGAGCACGCCATCGCCGAGGCGCTCGCCAACGGGGTTCCGCACCCCAATGCGGTGCGCCAGGCGCTGGAGCGAGCGCGTGAGCAGCGCCACCTGCCGCCACCGCTGGCCATCGTGCTGCCGGACAACGCCAAGGCGAGAAACATCGTGGTGCGTCCCGCCTCCCTGGCGGCCTACGATCAACTCGACACCGACGACGCCGCCGAGATGGCAGAGCAACAGGAGCGCACCGATGACGAGAACCGCTGATGCAGGGATCCCTCAGGAAGCGCTCAAGCAGCGGGCGCTCGCGCTCAAGCTCCATGGGCTGGTTGCGCACTGGGAGGAGCTGAGCGACCCGCAGATCGACTGGGTGAGGGCGTTGCTCCAGTGGGAGGACAGCGAGCGCAAGCGCCGCGGTCTGGAACGACGGCTGAGCGCGGCGCACATCGGCCGCTTCAAACCCCTCGCTGACTTCGACTGGGACTGGCCCGCGCAGTGCGACAAGGCGGCCGTCTCAGAGCTGATGCGCCTCAACTTCATCAAGGACGCCACCAACGTCATTCTGGTCGGGCCCAACGGCGTCGGCAAATCCACCATCGCACAGAACATCGTGCATCACGCCGTCCTGCAGGGACACAGCGCCTTGTTCGTCAACTCCGCCCAGATGCTCGGGGACCTGGCGGCACAGGAGGGTGACAACGCCTTGCGCCGACGCCTGAAACACTACGCGCATCCACAGGTGCTGGTGATCGATGAAGTCGGTTACCTCTCCTACGGCAGTCGCCATGCGGATCTGCTGTTCAACATCGTTAATCAACGCTATGAGCTCAAGCCAACGATTGTGACCACAAACCGACCCTTTGGCGAGTGGAACGAGGTGTTCCCCAACGCAGCCTGCGTGATCTCAATCGTCGATCGCCTGGTGCATCACTCCGAGATCATCGTCCTCGAGGGCGAGTCCTATCGCTTCCGAGAGGCGAAGGAGCGCGCCAGCAGGAAGAAGAAATCCACGAAATCCACGCGTAGCGCCACTCCAAGAACGCCCGCAGGAGACCGCTGACCATGTCGATGAAAGTCACACGCTTATACACCTACTGGGACGCCCCGGAAGCCCATGCCGTCATCGAATTCCTGGAGGTGCTTCGAGATCAGCTCTGGGAGATCTATGGCGATCAGATCATTGATCTGCTTCGCGAGGAAACCGTTACCCAGGGCGCAAACGAGCAGCAGGCCGAGCTTCAGTTCGATGACGACCTTGAGTTCTAGCAGGCTGTCGGACTTGAAACCGCTGACGAGGGATTTCGATCGCCACGGTTGCGATTTGCTCAATATTTAGCCTATCAGTGGCGTCCTGTGTCGTATCGACTGCAGTATTCCCCGGTTTTCCTGCATTTCAACCGCATCCGGCAAATTTTGGACGCAATACGGCCATGCGCTTCAAATTCCACGCCAGGCACACCAGCGTCCACTCGCTGCGAACTTGCCTCAAACCACGCAACATGAACTGCCGGAATTTCATCACCGACTTGATGATGCCGAACACCGGCTCAACCGTTTGCTTGCGTAGCGCGTATTCTTTCTTACCGGCGCGTGTCTTGAGGCGGTGCCTCATCGTCTCCGCACGCGTGGCATCCGCGGCCAGCGGTTCCGGCTCGCCGAATCGTGTCTTCCAGTTCTCATGGTGGCCTTCCCTGCCCGCGGCGATCAGCGGTTCGATCTCCGCCTTGCAACACGCATCGATGTTCCCTTCGCTGTAGTAGCCGGCATCGGCCAGCAGCGCCTTGGGCAAATTCAGTCCCTCGGGCAGCGTGTCGAGCTGCTCCAGCATCGGCACAACCTGTTGCTTGTCGTTCGCTTCTTGGCTCACGTCCGCCACCAAAACCAACAGGCTCTCCGTGTCCACCATCGCTTGCGCGTTGTAGCACTGTTCGAACCCACCGGCCGCCACCTTCATGATCCGGGATTCATCGTCCGTGAGATTCACTTGATCTTGCGCACGCGGCGTCGCGGTCGGTGCAGTCGGTGCGCTGCCACCTGGCTTCTTGCCCGTCTTGGCTTCCTTCTCTTCGCGCGCCTTCACCTTGGCATCGTACTCACGCTTCTCCCGCTCGTAGCGCTCCTTCACCCGCGCTTCGATCTTCGCCTTGGCCTGCGCAATCGCACGCAGCTGATCTTCCCGCCGCGTGATCTCATCCGGAACATTCATACCCTCGGGGACACCCCGCTGATCCGCCTGCTCGGCCAGCGCAAGTAATTCCTGAACCTCATTCTTGAGGTGCACTTCCAGCTTCTCAGCGTGCCCATAGGAGCGCGCGCTGTGCCGACTGGCGTTGGCGTGTATCTTGGTGCCATCCAGACTCACCGTGCCGAATTGGCTGAAGCGATTGGCGTGGGCAATCTGCAACACCTGCACAAACAGCGAACTGAATTCGTTGCCAAAGCGGCGCCGGAAATTCGCCAGCGTGTCGTGATCAGGGTGACGGTTGCACGCCAGATACCGGAAGGCAACCGAATCGTAGGTGGCCCGCTCGATCTGGCGGCTGGAGAACACGCCTGTGGCATAGCCGTAAATCAGCAGGCTCATCAGCGTGGCGGGGTGATACGCATCGCTGCCGCGTCCTGCGTAGACGCGTTCGATCGCGCCAAGGTCCAGGCTCTCGACCACGTTGGCAATGTAGCGCGCCAGGTGCTCCTTCGGCAGCCAGTTCTGTACCGATGGCGGAAACAGGAAGTCGGTGTCTCGGTCTATCTCGCGGAATCGGGCCATGTTTGTTTGTTACGCTTGGTTTTGTTGGTGTTATTTTAGCAGTGTCGGTCTAAGTCCGACAGGCTGCTAGGCGGCACTGATACGGGCGCCACCGATAGCGTCCATAAGCTGTTATGCCTGGATACGGCAAACAGTCGCGGCAAATAGCCGCGCTTTTACTCCGGCAACAACAGCCGGAACTCCGGCGTGTACATTCTCTGCTTTTTTGCCATCTCGAACACCTCTCTTTGTGAAGATGAAGTGTCCACGGAAGCGGGTCAAGTCCAGCGGCTAGGAAAGATAAACGCCCTTTTCCTCAAAGGTCAACAGGTAGTTCAACGGTGCTGGCAGGCCATTGGCCCGCCAGCACCGCGAAATCTTGCAGGATTGTGTCTGTGCTTCCCGAAAACTCATATCACGCCGTCAGCCGTTCGTAATGATGATGTAGTCCACCGACTTCTGGAAATTGTACGACCTTTCCCAGCGCTGACAGTTGCACCGATCGCGATTCAGGACTATCCATTGCCAGCGACAGGTGCATGCGCCAGCGATGATAATAGTCGAAATAGCAGGTAAGAATTCGTTTCAGATGACAATCGTTCAACACGAGGACATGATCCAGGCAATTTCGCCGGATGCTACCCATCACGCGTTCGACAAATGCATTCTGCCAAGGGCATCGTGGTGCAGTGATAACCTCTTCGATGCCCACGCTTTGGATGCGCTTCTGGAATTGGTTCCCATAGATAGCATCTCGGTCCCGCAGTAGATACTTCGGCGCCATATCCCAGGGCAAAGCTTCAATGATCTGCCGGGTGGACCACTGGGCGGTGGGATGCGCCGTGACGTTGAAGTGCACCACCCTGCGACGGTGATGTGCAAGGACTACCAAGACGAACATTACCTTGAATCTTACTGTCGGCACCACGAAGAAATCGATAGACACCAAGTCACAACATGATTGTTCAGAAAAGCCTTCCACGTTGGCGACGGTGGTTTCCTGAATCGCACCCGCTACTTCTCCACGGTTGATTTTGCGACATCAATGCGGAGCTTGCGCAGCTCCCCAACAATCCGCGGTGAACCCCAGCCGACGTTCATTACGTCATTATTTCTTTGTGGTTAATCACGGCGCGTCGCCCCACTTTGCGGTGATGGACGGCGTCACGCGGTAGTTGCGCCAAAAGTTGTTGTCCCAAATTTCAGTTCCCAACACCTGGTAGAAAATGGCGAATTTCACCTCGACTGCTGCGCCCACCGGCGTGGTGAGGTGCCAGACTTCCAGACCACTTTTCATCGTCGAGCTGTAACTGCCAAGCGCAACCTGCACCGTGGCCCAATCGTTCGTCGTGAAAACGATGCCGACCACCTTGGCGTAGGCTAGGTTTTGCACCCCAACGTCCACATGCAGCGTTCCGCCGCCCAGGCTCGCAGTGCCCAGGACCACCGGGTAGTGCCGGCCCGCCAGCACGACAAACTCGTCGAAAGCCTGCGGAAACAAATAATCCCATCCGTCGTTGTTTTCCCAATACGTCGTTCCGTTCACGACGTATTTCGCGACAAACGCGCTCTCGCTGTTGCTCGCCGGAGCGCTCCACAATTCGAGCCCTCCGGGAAGCGATGCCACGTAGCTCGCGTTGATGTCTTTCCAAAACGAGCTCACGCGCGCCCAAATCGAGACCTGCTTCACGAAGGCCAGATTCTGTACGACGATTTTAAACGACCCCTCGTAGTTGAAACTTCCCGTGCCTGACGGAAAGGAATTGCTTATAGCTAAGCCGAATTCGACCGGAGTATTCATTATGGAAAGCCTCCTGCGCCCTTTGTATTCTTGCTCAAGAATTCAGTGGTAAGGGACTAACGGGTGAGTGTAGCATCTTGTTCACCGTCGATATGGCGTCTAATACCACGACGGGATATTGCACTGTGTTGAAATGTAAAATCACTCTTTGCACTGGACTTTCCAAGGATACGGGCCAAGGTCGCCTTGACGGTCGCCTCGTCGTCATCAAAATCACCGTGGTGCATCGACTGAGACGCGTTCGCGGAACCCACGGAATTAATGTTCGGTGACAGGATCCAATCGGCTTTCTTCTGCTTGAAAATGCTCTTTAAAGCAGCATCGCCATCGACGCATTTTTGCATGCCCAAGATCGGCTCGCCGTCGGGGTGAATCATCGGGATTCTCGCCGTCTCCTCGAAGGCGTTGGATACCAGGTATAGCAGGGATTTGTGGTAGATATTGGCACAGTCATCGTCCTGTTCAGCCTTGTCGGTGAGTGTAAACAGCGCAAATCGGTCAATCAGACCTTGGTCGATGGAAGGAAGGTAGCTTTCCTTAAATAGCCGGGTCGTACAGGCCGGTGCCCAGAGAGTACAGGTCTCAATCTTCAAGCCCAGTCCTTTGACTTTTAAAGGCGCCATCGGCCCTGAGCCGATCACGCCCTGTCCCGTGAGGTATTGAACGAGCGGTGCATGGAAGATGCTGCCCGCACTGTGCCCGACAATGTGCAGTTCCACGTCGTCGTTGTTTCTAACCAGCTTCGCGATTTCGTCCGCAACCATGCGGGCACCGCCGGTGGCCGAGGTGGTGGCCAGGAGTGCGTTCTCTTTCATCTCGCTCCACTCTGCCTTACCGGTGAAAACCCGAGCGATCGGTTCCAGCGCGTCGTCGAGTCGATCCAGCATGAAGTCCTTGGAGCTATCCAGAAAACCCTCGGGGCGCCGACGCTGGGTTGCATCGAGCAGCATATTCTTGAGCGTGGTCCAATAATCGGACTTCCAGATGAAGGCCAATGGATAGCACTCAGCTTCCAGCGTCGCCTTGCGGTAGTCAGAGATCCGTTGCAGGGCGGCCTCTTCCCCCACGAGACCACCATGGGCGTAGAGCACCAACCGCTTTTTCTTCCAACCGGCCGTAATGCGCAGGAAATCCTCCTGGAGGATCTCACTTACCATCTCCTGCGAGGTAGCGATATCACCGTGTTCATCCAACTGACCGTCGTTCTTGATGCTGATGACGTGTGGACGAATATCGTTGTATACAAATGCCCCGGAGCGTACCGAGCCAACCATTGTTGTCTCGGCAGATCGTATACTCTCGGGTAGCATGACGGGTGCGCCAAGGCGGGCAGCCCAAACATCGGTTCCGTTGACAAGCCAGTCCTGATAGGTGATGTGGCAGAAACCTTCACGGCCCCAATCCCCTCCCCAGGAATTCTGGATCCAGAACCCCTCTTGATCATAAGCGACGATCGCAAAAGCGTGGCCGCCCAGCGGCGTCGTCTCGAAGCGAACCTTGCCGTTGGACTTCACCTTTTCCCAGCCCGTATGCACCGTGGCACTTGCGTAGAGAACCCCGGTCTCCGTTATGGCGGAGTGCATCGCCACCAGATCCTTGTGATTGACCCGGAAGTACGCACCGAGCGGCCGTACTGCCGCGTCGGCGACGACATCCTGGCTTAAAGCTTTGTTCTTCTTGGAGCTTGAGAGCCACAGCGACTGCTTACAGACACCATGTTTGTACCAGCCCTTGATTGCTCCCCGACAGCTCGAACCTTCGTAGTCCTCACCCGCCCATTCATCATACCGTCGTGCCATGTCATAGAACATAAACGGGCTAATAGGCGCAGGATCGCGGGAGTCCATCCGGGTTAAGAGCAGGTAGTGAGCAACCGTGGCAAGACCAAATCCGGTGCAAGCGCCCTCTTCCCCCTGATCGAGTATCGGAGCGCCCGCCTCACGGTACGCCTTTAACTCGCGCTGTACCGGCACCTCGACCAGCGTGGGGATGTACATTTTGTCCCGAAAATCGATGCCGTCCGGGCGGGTATACAGGAAGCGTTGCTTGCCACCAGCGGCTGCAACAGGCCGAACAGCTTTCGCAATTTGGCTCATTGTTTCACGGACCTTACCTGGCGTCATACTGGTTTTACGGGGTTTGCGTGCCATCCTCCACCTCCATTTTTATGAAATAATCGAATTCCATCATGGCAAGTTGCCCGAGCCAGTACTTTGAACGAAAATTGGCCGCTGATAACGCACCTCGAGCGAACACGTGGGTCGATCATTGTTCTCTGGTCAATTCTTATAGGACACAGCACAGAGAAATGCCAGTTTTGAATAGTAAGGATCTGAAAAATATTTCACCAACTGTGTCCACGACAACAATAAAGGGCCAGACTGCCCTAAATCATGAGCGCGCGCTGCCAGTAATGCATCTACACCGCATCCCACCCAATTCGCTGAATAGGTGACGGATGCGGACTCAGGTGGCCCTTCACCAGCATCGATAACGACAGGGCGCTTATCCCGAGTCAGCTTGGCAGGTGGATGCTCCTGATCACCGTCCAGGCGGGGGCATATCCGCTGACGGTTGCGACCTGCCTTCTGGACAGCTTTCCTGAAGCCCACCGCACGCGTACCCAGCAATTGCATCAGTTCTTCAAGGCACTGGCAACCGCCGACAACGCCATCCTCGCGTGGTCAAAATACTCATACGGCTACTGTCGTGTTCTCCGGTACCAAGAGAGTACGCGAAAGTAGCTGTCCACAGGCAACCGTCAGTGTAATGGAATAGCGGCCTTTTTCAAGGCGAAAGACTCATGCACCAAGGCCGATCGCCGCGGCCCAGGTGGTTCGCTTTTCAACTCCCGGTGGATGGCGATATAACGCGCTACCTTTTCGATGACAACTGGGTGCTCCGAAACTTCTCGGGCCCACTGTAGG
Source organism: uncultured Gammaproteobacteria bacterium (assembly GCA_963773065.1). GTDB lineage: Bacteria > Pseudomonadota > Gammaproteobacteria > UBA9214 > UBA9214 > CAVQCA01. The sequence continues at coordinate 225,722 of CAVYZN010000011.1, read as the reverse complement.
GCCGCGTCGTCCCATAGATTCAGTAACTCTCGCGACACCTCAACGGCGTACTCAATCCATTCGAAGTTGCTACCGTGCCAAATATCAAGTTGCCGGAGATTTCGTCCGAGTAGGAATGGTACGATATAAAGGTTCTCAAGCATAGTTTGGTAGAGCTTGTTGAACGCCTCTTCTCTGCGACCACCCCGGAATAGTGCCAGTGCCCAGGTCAAATATTGGTATGGTTCTCCACCATCGTCGGGATAGGCGTCTTCATACCAGTCGAATGATGCCAGAGCACCGGCGACATCGCCCATCAACATGTAGAGCGGTCCTAGCAAATACCGCTTACCGTAGCCGTCTCCACCATATCCCTCCTCCAGTTCCCTTTTAAGGGCGCGTTCGTAGCGGCAAATTCGCTCGCGGATACGCTTAGGATCGGTGGGAAACAGGTCGGCCATCTTCCACAGGCGGGATCAAAGCTTCCGCGACCGTATAGGCATCACACTCATGCAGCTTCTCGATGGTAATATTTCAGCAGCCCACCTAAGCGTTCTTTACATCTGACTGGTCCATCAACACGATCCACTGATTGCTTGGCGGTTGGTAATAATAGGACGTTATCTTTGCCCTGATGATTCCGTTCGGCATGATAATGGACGAGGTACTCACGCAGTGCACATCTTAAAAACGTTTCGCCAAACAGAATCAACTTTGATAAACAGTCGTCTTTCACCGATTTCACCCAGCGCTCCGCGAACGCATTCAAATTCGGACTACGTGCAGGGAGCGGCAGCGTTTTGACATCGCCGGATTCGATGATTTCCGAAATGACTGACAGTACTTAGTGTCACGGTCATGGATGAGATACCGGCAATTATCGAGAAAACCCCATTCGTCCATGGTGACATTCCTAGCGATTTGCTTCATCCAGGCTTCATTGGGATGTCGCGTGATCCCGGCGATCTCAACGCGACGGCTCTCGAGATGACTGAACTACCACCTACTAACCTGACTTTCGCTACTGGCGAATGTTTTCGCCGATTTTGCGCGTTTTCGTTCGCGCAAGCCATTGACGTGTAAGGAGGGCGATCGCGAATTCCGATCAGGTACAGACCTTGGTGCTTGCAAGGTGCGTGGGCGTGGGTAGTCTTGATGCATGTATCTGAAGTGTCATCGACGATTCAAAGACGGCAAGGAGCATCGCTACTTCAGCATCGCGGAGAAGCGGCGAGTAGCGCGCGGGACGGTTGAACGGCACATCTTGTATCTGGGCGAGATCAACGATTCGCAGCGCGCGGCGTGGATCAAGCAGATTGAAGCGCTGGACGAGCGCGCGCAAACACACAGGCTGGCGCTGTTTCCCGACGATGTGAAAGTACCATCGCATGCCGCGGCGTGCGGTGTGCAGGTGCGGCTCGGTGAATTCCGCTTGCATCGTCCTCGGCAGTGGGGCGCGTGCTGGGCGTTTGTGCGGTTGTGGCAGCAACTGAAGCTCGATGAGTTCTGGCAGCCCCGCTTGGGGGAGTCGCGCGAGGGCACGGATTGGCATCAGGTGTTGATGGTGCTGGTGGCGTATCGGCTGATCGATCCGGGTAGCGAGTGGCGACTGCATCGGGAGTGGTTCGAGCACAGCGCAATGGGCGATCTGCTGGGAGGGGATAGCGCGCTGGCCGCGAAGGACACCTTGTATCGGTGCTTGGACAAGTTGCTGGAGCACAAGGACGCGCTGCAGGTGTTTTTGCAGCAGCGTTGGCAGGATTTATTCGGCGCCTCCTTCGATGTGCTGCTCTACGACTTGACGAGCACCTACTTTGAGAGTGATCCGCCGTTTCCCGAGGGTGACAAGCGCCGCTACGGGTATTCGCGTGATCATCGACCGGATTGCGTGCAGGTGGTGATTGCGCTGATTGTCACCCCGGAGGGCTTCCCGCTCACCTACGAGGTGCTCTCGGGCAACACGGCGGATGCGACGACGTTACCGCAGTTTCTGGAACGCATTGAGACGCTCTACGGCAAGGCGCGGCGGATCTGGGTGATGGATCGCGGCATTCCGACCGAAGCGCATCTGGCGCTGATGCGTGAACGCGGTGCGCAGTACCTGGTCGGGACACCGAAGGGGCGGCTGAACCGACTCGAGGCCGAGCTTGCGGCCTGTAGCTGGCAGCAGGCGCGTGATCAGGTGCAGGTCAAGCTCTTGCCACAAGACGATGATCTCTACGTGTATGTAAAGAGCCAGTCGCGTGTGCACAAGGAGCGCGCCATGCGTCAACAGCGCCTGCGGCGCTACCTCGCACGATTGAAGGCGCTCCAACGCCAGCGCCCGCGCTACGACACCCTGCTCACCAAACTCGGCGCGGCGCAAGCCCTGGCGGGGCGAGCGGCCAGCCTGATTACGCTGCGATTACCACCGGCGCCGGATAAACAGACCCGCAAGCAACGCACGGATTTCGACTTCGAACTCGACCGCGCCAAGCTCCGCACGGTGCGCAAGCGCGAGGGCCGCTACCTGCTGCGCTCCAACCTCACCGCCACCGACCCGGCACAACTGTGGCAGTTCTACTTGCAACTGGTGGAGGTCGAAGCGGCATTCAAGAATCTGAAAAGCGAACTGTCCATCCGGCCGATCTTCCATCAACGGGAGGACCGCATCGAGGCGCACATCTTTGTGTGCTCGGCAACTGCTCCCTGCGTTGCCCTACCTCCTGCATCCCTGCAGTCGTTTCTCGCCTACTGCGTGCACGTCACGCTCAGTCACCAACTCAAGCAGCGCGCACCGGGGCTCACACCACGGCAAGCACTCGACAAACTCGCCGCCATCCAGCTGCTGGATGTGCACTTTCCGACCACCGATGGACGGGAATTGATCTTCACCCGCTATACCGAGCCCGAGGCGGACCAACAACTCATCCTGGCGCAACTGAACTGGAGTTTGCCGGCACAAGCTCCGCCACGCATTACCGCGTACGGCACGCAGGCGACGCAAAAATAAGTTCGCGAATGTAGGACAGACCTTCGGGAGTGCCTGCTTACAATATCAAGCACTTATATGCTGTCAACATGCCGAGTGGCGAAAGTCAGGCTAAAGTAGGTGGGTTAGCGCAGCCAGGGTGCTGACGACTAAAGTCGTCAAACCGCACCCGGCTAAACGCGCAAAACAACAAGGCGGAACGAGAGTCGATGCTTTCTCTTCCGCTTAAAGCAGCAAGGCTAAAGCTGACCGGCTAAAGCCGGTGGTTTTAACCTTATGATCGACAATAAAGAACAGCACGTAGTAAGTAACCAACCCGCGCAGCGTCAGTACCTCCACCGTGAAAAAGTCAGTCCCCGCAAGGACAGACATGTGTGTGCGGATGAAATCTACCCAGGTTGTTGAACGCTGGCGCTCCGGCGCGGGCGGGATACCATGGCGTTGCAGAATATTGCCAACCGTTTGATCGGACAGCCCGTAGCCGAGGTTCGCCATGGCGCCCACAATGCGATCAAACCCCCAATCCGAATTCTCTTTGGCCATACGCACCACCAGTTGTTCGGTTTCATGATCAATTTTGGGTTGGCCCGGATAGCGACGCGACTTGGACCCATCGAACTTGCGTGCTACCAGCCTCCGGTACCAGCCCAGGATGGTGTCCGGCTTCGCGGCATTGGCCACATCCGCAAGCGCTTTGCGGCCAAGGCGATGAGCGATCTCAGCGAGAGTAATCCGCTCGTCGTCAGTGAGCATCAACCGAGTTTTGAGCTGAGCTTTCAGGATCCGGTTTTCAGCAACGAGATACTCATTACGCAAAAGGAGTTCCTGGTCCACTGTCCCGGTAATGTAGGCCAGTATGCGCGCCCAATACATAAATTTCCCCACCGCCAACTCGAATAACTCGTCAATTGTAAGTCTCATTTGCGGCAAGACACAAAGGCATTGTGGCACGTACAGCAGATGTTAAGATGTTGATATCACGATATGGATGAGTTTTTTGACCACACGAGGATGCCCTGGTTCTTGACCACCACGTAATCCGTGGTGCGTCCGCCGATGTCGACGATCGCGACCGGCACGGCGACACGGTCCGCCTCCAGGGTGACCCCATCGCCCTGTTCGACGATCACATCGTCATACCAGGCGGCCAGCGCCTCCGGGATCACCTCATGGAAGGCAATGCCGGCCGGAAGCGCACCCGACAGCGGTCGAACCGCCTGCTTGAGGCTGTCGCGCTTTTTGGCAATGGTTTCCTGCCGGTGTTCGCCGCTTTTGCGGTAGAAGGCGCTGACCGGCAGGCCGGAGACGGCATGCACCGTCCGGCCCGCGAGGCCGGCCTGTTGCAGCGCGTGTTGCACGATGGCGCGGTTGAGACCCGACCACGGGTAGCCCTCGAAATGGGTGGGTGCACCATCGACGGCGCCAACCGCGTACACTGCCTCTTCCGTCTCGTACTCGAAGATGCGCTGCTGACTCGGATCAATCCAGGTCACCCCGGACTGCCCAATGCGAGCACGCGAGGGAATGACGATCAGCCGTCCATCCGGGAGCGCCACCTTGGTGTAGGCGTAGCCATCATCGAGGCCCACCGGAATCGGGGTAATAGAGGAAACGTTGCTCATAAGTTTTGGGTCCTCTGGTTCGTTCGTTTCGATCACGTCGCCGTCTGCCCTACCCGATCACCTTGCCCAGGGCGGCGAAGGGTTTGCTAGTCGTATTGGCAGCCACATTCCCGGTCTGTCGAACCACCAGGGGTCCCGTCGCAGCAGTCGACGGTTTTTGCGCCGCACCCGCCAGCCGTTTGCTGAATGCCGTTGTCGACCGGCGTGCGGTGCCTCATCCGGCACACCGCGCAATGCCTGGCACTCGGCACGAAAACCCTGCACCAGCAGTCCGCGCAGCCACTCTTGCCGGCGGCTCAATGGAATACGTTCCAGCCGGTTCAGGAGGATCGCCTCCAGCGCCACGCGGGGATCGAGTTGCACAACAACGACTCGGTACCCGGGCTTCGTTTTAGCCATCGACGTGTGGTCTCATTGGCGGCGGACTTGGAAATGGATTATGCGAACGGTGTGACGACTCGCCAGCGAAAACCCGACACCCTAGCCGTCGGGGTTTTCGACTTCGGAGGTCTTCATCTGGGTTGCCGGTGATGTGGGATGCAGGCCAACGTGCCCGGTAACCGCAGATGGGAAGCTCACCTTGCGTGGCACCAGCGGCGCCTGGCGTTCGCCGCTCAGGATAGCCTCGGGCACTTCGCCCATGGCCTGGCGGGCTTCGTGACTTCTGCCGGTTTGCTTGCGCACGGCTTCCCGATCGATCTTCAGCAAGCGGTAGCCTTGGGGGAGCATGAAGAGTGCGCGGAGCTTGCGTGCGCAAGCCTGCTGCACCTGCACGTACGCCGCACCATCCAGCCGCCCGATGTGGCGGGCCGTCAGGGCCGTGCAGACCAGCCGGTCATAGCTGGCCACGAGCTGGGCAGCGCGGTAGGCATACGGGTTGGCAAATTGCAGTCGAACCCGGTAGGGGTGCTGCGACGCCGCGACATTCGCCTCCATGCCGGTCATCTGTTCCAGGAATGTATCCAGTTCCATCTGCCGCTGGTGGATAAACGTCTCGTTGGCCTCGATGGCCTCATGAACCTTGATGAGCCACCAGTCCGCATAGGGATCGTCACGCCGCGCCGCCAGCCAGATCACCCGTCAACCGATCGGCAAAGCCGACCAGGCCGATGATTGCAGGTTTATCGGGGGTGCCCGCACGACCGTGAATGAGTTGCTGGGCCTGGTTTGTCTGGACGGTTAACCAGACCTGTCCACGAAGTGCACCTGGCTTCTCCGGCAGCCTGGATCGCTCGACAAGCGTCGGAGCCTCTTGAGGAAGAAAGAATTGTCTGCATTCATGGCGCTATTGAGCCGCTGACCTGGTGGCACTGCCAAGCAACAATCCCTTCGTGAACCGTCGTCGTTTTCAGAGCGCGCGTGCGCGATGGGTTACTGCATGCTTGAGGTGTTGATGGTGTGCATAGCAGCGCGCAACGCCGTGGGGTGTCGATTTTCGACACCCCTACGCCCATGTCAGAGTGCTCACCCGGTGGAGCAGCCCTATCTGGATCTAACTTTCGCCCGTAACGTTTTGATTTTCCGTTGATGCGCTTCATACCCAGCCGCTTTCGCATCTTGGCGATCTCTGCCTTGCCGACCGTTTTTCGCTGTCGCCGCTGCCCGTGGTCTCCGCTGGCGGCGGTGATGCACGTTCGAGCAACCCTTTTGGATCCAGCGTTTCCTCCCCACCTGGCGTCCCTCTCGTACGCTGATCCCCAGGTTGGGCTGAAATTTTCCATGCCGCATCTGCTTACAGAGCGAGTGCAGGAAGCTGATCGCGTCATACACGGGCTGCATGCCCTTCGCTTCCGCCCGCAAGCGGCCTTCCAGTTCATCGAGGACGGGTTGGCGCTGTTCCGGGGCCAGCGTGCTGAGATAGCGTGCGGCGATTTCACGGTGGTTGTGATAGAGCCGTGCCGGGTAGACCAGGGGCTGCTGGTTTTCCCCGGTGAGTGCAAAATTCGACAGCTCCCCGCTTGGGGTTGTAGTAGTAGTTTTATTTATATAACTACTACTACTCGGTGTCGATTTTTGCGCGCTCGAATTTTGCACACGGCTTTCCACCGTGTTCGAATTTTGGTCATGGTGAAGGCCCCCTTTCTGGCTGCCGCGTGTGTCGGTGTGCAACTCCTTGATTGCCTTTTGGGTGAAGGAGAAGAACCGCCGCGGCCGCTCGCCGCGCTCGGCCACCAGGCTTTGCACCCGCCGCTCGATCGGGTGGGGTTGCGCACAAAGGTCCTCGCCGTCCGCTAGGTCCTCAGCGAGGGAATCGAGTACACCCTGGGCCACGGCACGGACCCGGGCATGGCCATGACCCGTCGCCTGCCCCAGGAACGCCATATAGTGGGCATCGAGATGCAACGCATCGGCGAGCGGCAGGGGTTCGTCATGCAGGGCATAGACGTGACCGTGAAACCGGCCACCGGCTCCGCGTACCTGGGCGCACAGGGTCAGCCAGCGGGTGGCGCGCAGGATGGCGATGGCCCGGGCGATGGTGGAGCGGGAGGACACATTGGCCAGCCGGCCGATGGCGTCGTGGCCGGGAAAGGCCGTATTGCCACCGGTCTCGCCGGCCGCGAGCATGATGACCATCCACACCAGCTTGTCGACCGGTTCGAGTACCGGGTCTTTGACCATCGCGGTCGGAAACGCCTGATGCCGGTTCCCGAGGAAGACCATGCGGTCCGTCGGACCGTGGCCGGCTGAGGCCTCGGTCCTGGCGATGACCGCCCGGATCAGGGTATCGAGGGCGAGCGTTTCCGAGCGCAGGGGGACGGGGACTTCATTCATGGGTTCCCGGAGGGCACAGTCTCCTCATCGAGCGGACCGTTCAGGTTGCCGTACTGCGCCCAGCGTTGTGTCAGGCCCCAGATGGCGCGCAGCGACAGGCCGGTTTCCGCCTGGATCGCCAGATACTGTTCCGGTGTCAGTAACCCGGATTCCTCACCGTCTACTCGACTGGACCAGGCGTCCCAGAGCCGGTGCGAACTCGCCTCGTCCAGTTCGGGTGGCCGTCCAATCGAGGGATCGACCAACAGGAGGCGGCGCAACCGGGTGTAGTCACGCGGATTGAGCCCGAACAAGACCTGCATCATCTCCTGGGGGGCATCGGCCACGATCAGCGTCTGCAGCGTGTCTTCCAGCGCGCGCTGCTCGCTCAGATGTTCGATCATGGGCCAGTACACCTGCCGGTTGAGGGCAATCTCCAGGCAGTGCGCACGCAGGGATTCGATCCGGTAGAGATCCGCGACCCGCATCTCACGCAGCGCCTCGATTTCTTTGATGCCGAAGTTCATGTGACGTAACGCCGCCTGGTCACCCTCGGCCAGACAGCGCATGGCATACATCAGGACTGCTGTTATCAGGTCGGCTTCCTTGGTCCCCTCCATCGCCGTCAGTCCCAGATAGCCGTACCGGTTTCGGCGGCCAGGTGACGGATACGCCGGTAGGTATCCATGAGCGTGAGCAGATCACGCCAGTCCCGGTCAGGGAGTGGACGCCACAGACGATAGCCGGTGTGACCGGGATCCAGCGTCCAGATACTGCTGAAGAGCAGTTCGGCATCCTCCTCTTCCAGGGCACGGCGGAGCACGGAATCGGCCGGCAGGACGGGCACGATGGCTGCAAGCGGCGCATAGGTCATTTCCGAACACGCGGCGAGTTGCCACCAGAGCATGCAGACCTGGGCCAGCGCCTCCTCGTCGAGTTGATCCGCCAATACCGGGTCGGGTACGTCACTGCAGCACATAACCCAGTCCTTTGCCCGACAACGGCATGACCAGATCCCCGATGCCATGGCGTTGCGCCAGGCGTGCCGCCAAGGTCCAGGCCCTGCCGCGCAATGACTTCAAGTCCGTTGGCTTGGTAGTGGCCGTCGTCACTCAGGGGCTCAGATGCATCATCAGCAGAGTCATCAAGATCAGTAGAATCATCAAGATTGATCCTGTGGTTGAGTGCGATGCGTCGGTCGGCTTTACGCGTGCTTCACTCGCCAAGTTCAAACCGGCTGTCATCCGCTTCATGGTCATCATGCCCTTCGGGTGTCACCGGATTCCCGTCACTGTCACCTTGCCGATTTCGGGTTGGGGCGATTCCTTGATCGGCACGAATTCCGGGATAACCACTTCCCGCCCTTTCAGCTCGGTCTCGAGCGCCACTCGGATGGTATGAATGCTGATCTCGGCTGCCTCGGCGATTTCCGTCTCGATCGCGCCCTGCAACACGATCGGCATCCCACTTCGGCACCGTCGTAACGGCGGCACAACGCGGCAAACACCTCATCAAACGCACTGTCATCGCCCGCACCATGGCGTTGCCAAAGTGTCCTGGCCGCCCGTTCCAGCGCCTCGCATCCGACCGATCTGACGCCTTCCTATGCCCGCTTCGAGGGCCTGTGGAATCAATTCCAGCAACCTCTCAACGGCATATTCCATCAGACAGAGGCCGGTATTAGCTGATGCGGTATCCCGCTTTTCCAAGCTCGGTTTCGAGTCTTCTCAGGGATACCTCGATTGACACTCCAGTTCCGCTGCGATTAATTGCCTTGCATCGAGGACCGCACGCGCCTTGTCGATAAAGGTGAGATTGCCGCGCAAGTCGTTTTCCCGCAGGTGGGCGAGCAGCACATCCGATTCACGACGCCAGGGCCTGAACACGACACTGAATCCGCGCGAACCGTTCATCATCGGTTTCCTCGTACAGTTCTTTCAAAATCAGCAAACGAGTATTGCCGCCGGCATGCACGATATAGTCGGTGGCGCCGGGCCGTTGCGTAATCACCAACGGTTGATCGAGACCCTGGCTGCGGATCGAATCCTTGATCCGATCGTATTCGGGATTGCGGCCCTGCCGCGGGTTGCGTTCGTAGGGCTGGATGCGGGCGATGTCGACGCTGAGCGGTGTGGACGTTGCACTGTCTTCAACCAGCTGCGGTACCAGACGAAGCGGTGGGTGGTAGCGGTGCTTTCCGGGCCATCGATTAGCCTCCGAGGAGTCCGGCGAAAATTTCGGGATGCCGCACGAGGCTTTCCCGCGGCACGAGTTCCAGCCGTCCGCCGGAGTGGGCCGCCACCTGCCGGCTGACCTGCTCGATGCGGGTCGCCAGCTGAGGGCTGGCGTGGCGATGCTGGCCGGCCAGCTGATAAAGGTAGGCGACGGAGTGGTTGCAGACACTCGCCAGCTCGGTGCGTTCGCGCTTGGTGGCGCGTTTCAAGAAGGTCCTTAGCTTCATGCGGGCGCACCTTAGCAGCGCGCATTCATGCCATCAAGCAAATCTACCAACAATATATTTATCCATGTGCTAAATAATTTGCTATAGTCAACGCCATGACACGCCTCCCGGAGCAAATCCGCTTGAATAACCTCGAATTTCTCATTGCCGAGGCCGGTTCGGCCGTCAAACTGGCCCGCCGGGTCGGCACCAACAGTTCCTACCTCAGCCAGGTCCGGCGCCGGATGCCGACCCAACGGGGCACACCCCGCGGCATCGGTGACGATCTGGCCGGGAAACTGGAACAGGGGATGGGCAAGTCCGCGGGCTGGATGGATGAGCCCCATCGGGCGGAATGGAGCCAAGCGAACCTCGCCGGAAAGGATGCCAACGTGCATCTTGGCCCGGATCTCCGCAGCCTCCACCCGGTCATCTCCTGGGTGCAAGCGGGGGCCTGGAGGGACATCGCCGACGGTTACCAGTCGCAGGCTGGCGATGAGTGGCTTCCCTGCCCGGTAATTTGCAGCCAGGACACCTATGTCCTGCGGGTGCATGGCATCAGCATGGAGCCCAAGTTCCACGACGGTGACTTGATCTTCGTCGACCCCCAGGTCGAGCCGGTCAGCGGTAAGTACGTGGTCGTCATACTCGAAGACACCGCGGAAGCGACCTTCAAACAGCTGATCATCGAGGGCGGGCATCAGTACCTCAAGGCCCTGAATCCCGAGTGGCCGAACCGCATCATCGAGGTCAAGCAGAACGTTCTATAACTACTACTACTCGGTGTCGATTTTTGCGCGCTCGAATTTTGTACACGGCTTTCCACCGTGTTCGAATTTTGGTCATGGTGAAGGCCACCTTTCTCTCTGCCGCGTGCATCGGTGCGCAACTGCTTGACCACCTTGCGGGTGAAGGAGAAGAAACGCCGTGGCCGCTCGCCGCGCTCGGCCACCAGGCTTTGCACCCGCCGCTCGATCGGGTGGGGTTGCGCACATAGGTCCTGGCTGGTCTGAATGTCCTCGTCGATGGAATCGAGCACACCCTGCGCCACGGCACGCACCCGGGCATGGCCATGACCCGTCGCCTGCCCCAGGAACGCCATATAGTGGGCATCGAGATGCAACGCATCGGCGAGTGGCAGGGGTTCGTCATGCAGGGCATAGACGTGACCGTGAAACCGGCCACCGGCTCCGCGTACCTGGGCGCACAGGGTCAGCCAGCGGGTGGCGCGCAGGATGGCGATGGCCCGGGCGATGGTCGAGCGGGAGGACACATTGGCCAGCCGGCCGATGGCGTCGTGGCCGGGAAAGGCCGTATTGCCACCGGTCTCGCCGGCCGCGAGCATGATGACCATCCACACCAGCTTGTCGACCGGTTCGAGTACCGGGTCTTTGACCAGCGCGGTCGGAAACGCCTGATGCCGGTTCCCGAGGAAGACCATGCGGTCCGCGGACCGTGGCCGGCGGAGGCCTCGGTCCTGGCGATGACCGCCCGGATCAGGGTATCGAGGGCGAGCGTTTCCGAGCGCAGGGGGACGGGCACTTCATTCATGGGTTCCCGGAGGGTACAGTCTCCTCATCGAGCGGACCGTTCAGGTTGCCGTACTGCGCCCAGCGTTGCGTCAGGCCCCAGATGGCGCGCAGCGACAGGCCGGTTTCCGCCTGGATCGCCAGATACTGTTCCGGTGTCAGTAACCCGGATTCCTCACCGTCTACTCGACTGGACCAGGCGTCCCAGAGCCGGTGCGAACTCGCCTCGTCCAGTTCGGGTGGCCGGCCAATCGAGGGATCGACTAACAGGAGGCGGCGCAACCGGGTGTAGTCACGCGGATTGAGCCCAAACAAGACCTGCATCATCTCCTGGGGGGCATCGGCCACGATCAGCGTCTGCAGCGTGTCTTCCAGCGCGCGCTGCTCGCTCAGATGTTCGATCATGGGCCAGTACACCTGCCGGTTGAGGGCAATCTCCAGGCAGTGCGCACGCAGGGATTCGATCCGGTAGAGATCCGCGACCCGCATCTCACGCAGCGCCTCGATTTCTTTGATGCCGAAGTTCATGTGACGTAACGCCGCCTGGTCACCCTCGGCCAGACAGCGCATGGCATACATCAGGACTGCTGTTATCAGGTCGGCTTCCTTGGTCCCCTCCATCGCCGTCAGTCCCAGAGGGCCGTACCGGTTTCGGCGGCCAGGTGACGGATATGCCGGTAGGTCTCCATGAGCGTGAGCAGATCACGCCAGTCCCGGTCAGGGAGTGGACGCCACAGACGATAGCCGGTGTGACCGGGATCCAGCGTCCAGATACTGCTGAAGAGCAGTTCGGCATCCTCCTCTACCAGGGCACGGCGGAGCACGGAATCGGCCGGCAGAAGCGGAACGATGGATTCCAGGCGGCGCATACGTCATTTCCGAACACGCCGCGAGCTGCCACCAGAGCATGCAGATCTGAGCCAGTGCGTCCTCGTCGAGTTGATCCGCCAATACCGGGTCGGGTACGTCACGCAACACAAAACCCAGCCCCTTCCCCGACAACGGCACGACCAGATCCCCGATGCCATGGCGTTGCGCCAGGCGTGCCGCCAAGGTCCAGGCCCGCCCGCGCAAGGACTTCAGGTCCGTCGGCTCGTAGTGGCCGTCGTCACTCAGGGGCTCAGATGCATCAGCAGCAGAGTCATCAAAATCAGTAGAATCATCAAGATGATCCTGTGGTTGAATCGATGCGTCGGTCGGCTTTACGGGTGCTTCACTCGCCAGGTTCAACCCGGCTTCACCCGCTTCAGGGACATCACGTCCTTCGAGCGTCACCGGATTCCCGTCACCGTCACCCGCCGTTCGGGTTGGGGCGGCTCTTTGATCGGCACGAACTCCGGGATAACCAGTTCCCGTCCGCTCATCTCGGCCTGGAGCGCCACCCGGATGGTATGAATACTGGTCTCCGCCTCCTCGGCGATCTCGGTCTCGAGGGCGCCCTGCAAGAGGTCGGTATCCCAACTCCATCCGTCGTAACGACGGCACAAGGCGGCAAACACCTCATCAAACGCACTGTCATCGCCCGCACCGTGGCGTTGCCAAAGTTTCCTGGCCGCCCGCTCCAGGACTCGAATCCGACCGATCTGATGCCTTCCTATGCCCGCTTCGAGGGCCTGTGGAATCAGTTCCAGCAACGTCTCGACGGCATACACCATCAGGCAGATAACGGAATTAGTGATGCGGTACCCCGATTTTCCAAGCTCGGTTTCGAGCCTTCTCAGCGAGACCTCCTTGACCTCCAGGTCTTCTGCGATTAATTGTTTTGCATCCAGGACCGCGCGCGCCTTGTCGATAAAGGTGAGACTGCCGCGCAGGTCGTTTTCCCGCAGATGGGCCAACAGCACATCCGACTCGCGGCTCCAGGGTCTGAACACGCACTGAATCCGCGCGAACCGCTCATCACCGGTTTCCTCGAACAGCTCTTTCAGAATCAGCAGTCGGGTATTGCCGCCGGCATGCACGATATAGTCGGTGGCGCCGGGCCGTTGCGTAATCACCAACGGTTGATCCAAACCCTGGCTGCGGATTGAATCCTTGATCCGGTCGTATTCGGGATTGCGGCCATGCCGCGGGTTGTGTTCGTAGGGCTGGATGCGGGCGATGTCGACGCTGAGCGGTGAGGTCGTTGCACTGTCTTCAACAGCTGGCAGTACCGACGAGTGCGGTGGGTGGTAACGGTGCTTTCCGGGCCATCGATTAGCCTCCGAGGAGTCCAGCGAAAATTTCGGGATGCCGCACGAGGCTTTCCCGCGGCACGAGTTCCAGCCGTCCCCCGGAGTGGGCCGCCACCTGCCGGCTGACCTGCTCGATGCGGGTCGCCAGCTGGGGGCTGGCGTGGCGATGCTGGCCGGCAAGCTGATAGAGGTAGGCGACGGAGTGGTTGCAGACACTCGCGAGCTCGGTGCGTTCGCGCTTGGTGGCGCGTTTCAAGAAGGTCCTTAGCTTCATGCGGGCGCACCTTAGCAGCGCGCATCCATGTCATCAAGCAAATCTGCCAACAATTTATTTATCCATGTGCTAAATTATCTGCTATAGTCAACGCCATGACACGCCTCCCGGAGCAAATCCGCCTGAATAACCTCGAATTGCTCATTGCCGAGGCCGGTTCGGCCGTCAAATTGGCGCACCGGGCCGGCACCAACAGTTCCTATCTCAGCCAGGTCCGGCGCCGGATGCCGACCCAACGGGGCACACCCCGCGGCATCGGTGACGATCTGGCCGGGAAACTGGAACAGGGGATGGGCAAGACCACGGGCTGGATGGATGAACCCCATCGGGCGGAATGGAACCAAGCGAACCTCGCCGCAAAGGACGCCAACGTGCACCTTGGCCCGGATCTGCGCAGCCTCCACCCGGTCATCTCCTGGGTGCAAGCGGGTGCCTGGAGGGACATCGCGGACGGTTACCAGCCGCAGTCCAGCGATGAGTGGCTTCCCTGCCCGGTAATCTGCAGCCAGGACACCTATGTCCTGCGGGTACATGGCATCAGCATGGAGCCCAAGTTCCACGACGGTGACTTGATCTTCGTCGACCCCCAGGTCGAGCCGGTCAGCGGTAAGTACGTGGTCGTCATGCTGGAAGACACCGCGGAGGCGACCTTCAAACAGCTGATCATCGAGGGCGGGCATCAGTATCTCAAGGCCCTGAATCCCGAGTGGCCGAACCGCATCGTCGAGGTCAAGCAGAACGCCCGGATCTGTGGCGTTGTGGTCTTCAAGGGCGAAAGGCTGTGAAAGGCGTCCATCCTTTCAGTTCTGATCGCACTTCCGAATCTGCTATGGCTTCGAATGCTTTCCGCTCAAGCACTGCAACAACACACCTGATTAGAGAGGAAGACAAATTCTCTTATCACACGGCTAAACATTCACTCGTTGCTGATAACTTTTTCTGCATGCTAATTTCCGCTACTCCATGCATCACTAGCAACCGAGGAATCATATTGTCCCTTTGTCTGACCAAAGAGGAGATTAGGGAACTGACGCTGAAAGTTCGCTATGCTGCGCAGGTGCGCGCTTTGTCAGAAATGGGGGTTCATCACACGCTCCGTCCAGACGGCAGCCCGGTTGTGCTGCATTCAACGCTGACGGAGCTGATGGGCGCACCGAAAAGGAAACCCAACCAACCCGATTTCAGTAGCCTCGGTCAGTAATGCCAAAACCACGGAACAAACAAAATCGCGGACTACCGAAGCGATGGCGATTCAAGAACGGAGCCTACCGCTATCTGGTACCACCGGGAATGGAAGGCCAATGGGACGAGAAGAAAGAGTTCACTCTCGGCAAAACTCTTCCTGAGGCATATCGAACATGGGCAGACAAGTTAGGTGTGCTGGAAGATGTAACGACGATCAGTGATCTTATGGATCGCTATCTGCTCGAAGTCGTACCCACGAAATCCTTCAAGTCACAGGAAAGCAACCAGCTAGCTATCCGACGAATGAAACCCGTATTCGGGATGATGCGCCCGAACGAGATTCAGCCAGTCCATGCGTATAAATACGCGGATTTGGTGACAAAGGCGCACGGAAAGACCTCAGCAAAACATGACATCCAGTGCTTGAGCCATCTCCTAACGAAGGCTGTGGAATGGGGAGTAATTAACCGGAATCCAATATTGGGCCAAGTAAGAATCAAAGGCACCCATCCACGAGATAGGCTGGTTGAGGATTGGGAAATCGACGAAGCGCTGTCCATACAGTCCAGCTACCGCGGTGTACTGGTCGCTAATGCCTACATCCGCTTCAAACTCATGACGGGGTTACGACGCGGCGACATCCTGCGCCTCAAACTATCCAGCATTAGAGACGACGGGATTCACATCCTGCTGAACAAAACAAAACAGAGCACCGGAAAGCGACTGATCATCGAGTGGGACCGGGAAGGTGATATGCGCGCATTGCTCGATGAAATCCTACGAATACCGCCACGGCGTATTGGTGATGCCCCGTTGTTCGTTACACGTCAAGGGAAACCCTATACTGATAACCAGGGTCGCTGCAATGCGTTCGACAGTCTCTGGCAGCGATTCATGGATAAGGTGATGGAAACCACCAAAGTATCTGAACGATTTCAGGAGCGCGACCTGAGGGCCAAGGTGGCTAGTGATTCCGATAGCCTTGTAGAAGCATCGGAACGCCTTGGACATGCCGACACCGCTATCACCCAGCGGGTGTATCGGCGCAAGCCAGTCCGGATTCAGCCCTTAAAAAAAGGTAGGGCAACCTGATTCTATTGGACAAACGGGTATCTATTGGACAGCCACTTGCTCAAGGCAGCTGTAAGTCATTGAAAAATGGCGCGCCCGGAGAGATTCGAACTCCCGACCACCTGGTTCGTAGCCAGGTACTCTATCCAACTGAGCTACGGGCGCGTAATTTGTTGTCGCTTGATAACCCATCCAGGCGCATCTTAAAGCGTGGCCGTCCTGGCCAGGCGTTCGTCGCACTGCGAATGTCCTACCGGACATTCACTCACGCCTCATGCCGCCAAGCTACGGGCGCGTGTAAAACGGGACGGCATTATACCCAAAGATTGGCGGAGAGGGAGGGATTCGAACCCTCGATGGGCTTTTGACCCATACGCCCTTAGCAGGGGCGCGCCTTCAGCCTCTCGGCCACCTCTCCATGAATGTTTCGCAGCCGAAAGCCCCATGCTCACCACTGCCAAGAGGCGTAGCATACCGTTGCGGTTATTTGAGGTAAAGTGTGTGGCTGGAAATGTACAGAATTTCAGGAGGAATTCGTGCCATCAGTCTTAACCTGCTCCTGTTTGATCCGGTCGTAGATTTCTTCCCTGTGCACGGCAACATTCTTTGGAGCATTAACACCGATTCTGACCTGGTTACCTTTGACACCGAGGACAGTGACAGTCACTTCATCCCCGATCATCAGGGTCTCTCCAACCCTGCGCGTTAAGATCAACATAGCTTCCATCTCCTTGTTTCTTTGTGATCCCTGCAAAGTCCATGACACGTATTAACCAGACCAGTCATGTTAGTTTTAGTTTCGGCGTATGCCGGTATTTCTGTAGGCGCCGTCTTTATTTTTATCAATGATATAAGAAGGGTAGCATAGTATTCGAGAATGGCTCTCGATAACTGCATTGTAATTAGGGTTTTTTAATGCACTCTAATCATCTTGCGGACGCGCCAGATTGAAGGCGTCGTGCAGTGTGCGCACACCCAGCTCAAGGTATTTTTCATCCACCACCACTGAAATCTTGATCTCCGAGGTGGAGATCATGCGGATGTTCACCCCTTCCTTGGCCAGTGCCGCGAACATGGTCGAGGCAATGCCGGCATGCGAGCGCATGCCGACCCCGACCAGGGAAATCTTCACAATCTTGTTATCACCCGAGACTTCACGCGCGCCCAGCTCTTTAGCCGTTCCATCGAGTATTGCCAGTGCCTTCTTGAAATCATTGCGGTGCACGGTAAAGGTAAAGTCTGTTGTCGCCCCGTCCGGTGCGATGTTCTGCACGATCATGTCCACTTCGATGTTGGCATCGGCAATCGGACCCAGGATCTGGTAGGCGACACCGGGTTTGTCCGGCACGCCCAGAATGGTCAGCTTGGCCTCGTCACGATTGAAGGCAATGCCTGAGATCAATGCCTGTTCCATGTTTTCATCCTCATAGGTAATGAGCGTACCCTCGCCTTCCTCGAAGCTCGACAGTACACGCAGCGGCACATTGTAACGGCCGGCAAAACTGACCGAGCGGATTTGCAGGACCTTGGAACCGAGACTGGCCATCTCCAGCATTTCCTCGAAGGTAATCCGGTCCAGGCGACGCGCCTCCGGCACCACGCGCGGATCGGTGGTATAGACGCCGTCCACGTCGGTGTAGATTTGGCATTCGTCCGCCTTCAGCGCCGCGGCCAACGCCACGGCCGTGGTATCGGAACCGCCGCGCCCGAGGGTGGTGATGTTGCCGTCTTCGTCCACACCCTGGAAACCCGCCACAACCACTACCTTGCCCTGCGCCAGATCCGCGCGGATATGCTTGTCCTCGATATTACGTATACGCGCCTTGTTATGGGCGCTGTCCGTGCGGATATGCACCTGAGTGCCGGTATAAGAACGCGCGCTGCAGTCTCGCTTCTCCAGCGCCATGCTGAGCAGTGCGATGGTGACCTGCTCGCCAGTTGCCAGCAGCACATCCAATTCACGCGGCGAAGGCTGCTCGGTGATATCCCGTGCCAGATTGATCAAGCGGTCCGTCTCCCCGCTCATCGCGGAAACCACCACCACCACATCGTTACCCCGGCTGCGCGAGCCGATAACTTTGTCAGCCACCTTCCCGATGCGTTCCGGGCTGCCCACCGAGGTCCCGCCGTATTTTTGAACAATCAGTGCCATATCCGATTTATATAACCCCGCCCGGCGGTCAGGCGCCGCAGGGCATTAAGCGCAAAAGATTGCGGATTAAACTATAGAATGGCGACGGTTTAAAGCACCATCATGCCGAGAGCCGGCCGGATACCCACTCCGGCACCGATTTGAGCGCGGTATCGAGGTTCTCCGGCCGGTTGCCCCCGGCCTGCGCCATGTCGGGGCGACCGCCGCCCTTGCCGCCAACCTGTCTGGCAACGGCGTTGACCAGGTCGCCCGCCTTGATGCGGTCCGTCTGGTCCCGGGTCACACCGGCCACGATACTGACCTTGTCACCGCTGACGCTGCCGAGCACCACGGCCGCCGAACCCAGCTTGTTCTTCAACTGGTCGAGCGTGTCGCGCAGGGTCTGGGCATCCGCCCCGTCGAGCCGCGCCGCCAGCACCTTGATCCCGTTGATGTCAACCGCCTGCGCCGCCAGGTCGCTGCCCTGGCTGCTTGCCAGTTTGCCCTTGAGCTGTTGCAGCTCTTTTTCCAGTTTGCGGTTTTTCTCCAGCATCTGGGAGACTTTTTCATCCACATCATCGCGGCTGCTCCTGAGCAGTTCCGCGATGCGCTGCAGGCGCTGCTGGTTTTCACCGACCCAGCGCAAGGCGCCCGCACCCGTGACCGCCTCGATGCGGCGCACGCCGGCCGCGATGCCGCCCTCCGACACGATCTTGAGCAGGCCGATGTCACCGGCCTGCCTGACATGGGTGCCGCCGCACAATTCCACCGAGAAATCCCCGATGGAGAGGACGCGCACCCGATCGCCGTATTTTTCCCCGAAGAGCGCCATGGCGCCGGAAGCGAGCGCATCATCCACCGACATGACACGGGTCTCGGCGGCCGCGTTGAGGCGAATCTGCTCATTCACCAGGTTTTCGATCGTATCGAGTTGCTCCGGCGTGACCGGCTCGTAATGGGTGAAATCAAACCGCAGCCGCTCCGGTTCCACCAGCGAGCCTTTCTGCTGCACATGCCCGCCGAGAACGGTACGCAGCGCGGCATGCAGCAGATGGGTAGCGGAATGGTTGAGCACCGTGGCGCGGCGGCGTGCGGCATCGACCCGCGCCGTGATCGTTTCGCCCGCCGACAAGATACCGCTCTCGACCCGGCCGATATGCACGATCACGCCCGCACCCTGCTTTTGCGTATCAGTCACGGCAAACCGGGCGGAGGCGGATTCCAGCCAGCCCCGGTCGCCGACCTGGCCGCCGGATTCGGCATAGAATGGCGTGCGCTCCAGGATCACGATGCCCGCCTCGCCGGCCGCAAGCCGCTCGACGGCATGCCCGTCCCTGTACAGGGCCGTGACCCGTGATTCATCATCCAGCCGGTCGTAGCCGGTGAAATCGGTGCAGCCTTCCACCGCCAGGCCCGCCGAGTAATCCGCCGCGAACTGGCTGGCCGCCCGGGCGCGGGTGCGTTGCGCCTCCATGCTCCGTTCAAAGCCGCCGGTATCAAGCGTGAGTCCGCGTTCGCGGGCGATATCGGCCGTCAGATCGATGGGAAAACCGTAGGTATCGTAGAGACGGAACACGGTCTCACCCGGAATGACCGTACCCTCCACCGTGGCCAGCGCCTCCTCCAGGATGCGCATGCCCTGCTCCAGAGTCTCGGCGAAACGTTCCTCTTCGAGCTTAAGGATGCGTTCGACGTGTTGCTTGCCGGCTTTCAGTTCCGGATAGGCATCGCCCATTTCAACAACCAGCGGCGCCACGAGTTTGTAGAAAAACGGCTGGCTGGCGCCGATCCGGTAGCCGTGGCGGATGGCGCGACGGATGATGCGGCGAAGCACATAGCCGCGCCCCTCGTTGGAAGGCAATACGCCGTCCACCACCAGGAAAGCGCAGGAGCGGATGTGGTCGGCGATGACCTTGAGTGAATTGTTTTCAAGGTCTCCGGTCGTGGTGACCGCCGCGGCGCTGCTGACCAGATTGCGGAACAGATCGATGTCATAGTTGCTGTGCACGCCCTGCATCACCGCCGCCAGGCGTTCCAGCCCCATGCCGGTATCGACCGAGGGATGCGGCAAGGGATTGAGGTTTCCGCCGGCATCGCGGTCATACTGCATGAACACCAGATTCCAGATCTCGACGTAACGGTCGCCCTCGGCATCCGGCGCGCCGGGAGGTCCTCCCGGAACTGACGGCCCATGGTCATAGAAGATTTCCGAACAGGGACCGCAGGGCCCGGTATCGCCCATGGACCAGAAGTTGTCCTTGGCGCCGATGCGGCCAAAGCGGGCGGGGTCGACCTTGATCTCCTTCAGCCAGATAGCCGCCGCCGCCTCGTCTTCTTCGAACACCGTCACCCACAAGCGCTCCGCCGGGATGCGCAGCACATCGGTCAGGAACTCCCAGGCATAGGCGATGGCCTCGCGCTTGAAATAATCCCCGAAACTGAAATTGCCCAGCATCTCGAAGAAGGTGTGATGTCTCGCCGTGTAGCCGACATTTTCCAGGTCGTTGTGCTTGCCGCCGGCGCGCACGCAGCGCTGGCTGCTGGCGGCGCGCACGTAGCCGCGCGTCTCTTTGCCGAGAAAAACGTCCTTGAACTGCACCATCCCGGCATTGACGAACAGCAGCGTGGGGTCATTGATGGGCACCAGGGAACTGGATGGCACGACCTCATGGTCACGTGCCCTGAAAAACTCCAGGAAGGCGGTACGAAGTTCGGCGCTGCTGGTCATCCGGCAAGTATCCTTGTAACCCGGTCATCCGGTCATGGAGTGGAAATCCTCCGGCTTTATTATCAAGGGTTTGGGGGGGGATTGGAACACCTTTCGAGCGTCGGCGCGAGATTTCAGGTCATCACGCCTTGCCTGGGAGCCGGTGATGGGAAGTGCAGGTACGGCGGTCCGTGCGCACCCCGCCCTGAACCGGCATGGACACCGATCAATCGCGCTCGCGAAACACCGCCGCGATCTGTTCTGCCGTGAAGCCGCGTTGCAGGAGAAAGCGCATCTGGCGGCTGCGCTCCGTGAAGTTGCCAGGTGGCGCCGGACCGAACCTTTTCAACCGCACCTGCTCGAGCCGTTCCTGCCAACGCGCGTCGTATTCAGCCAGGCAGGCACCGATCAGATCGTCGTCGATGCCGTGTTCACGCAGTTCCGCCCGGATCTTCTGCGGTCCCTGGCCGCGCTGAAAACGGGAATGAATGAACGACTCGGCATAGCGGGCGTTGCTGAGCAGCCCCTCCGCGACCAGAGCGGCGATGGTTGCCTCGACCACCCCCGTTCCGATGCCTCGGGATGAAAGTTTTTGCACCAGCTCCCGCTCGCTGTGTTCGCGGCGCGAGAGCAGGTCAAGCGCCGTTTTTCTTGCCTCAACGGCGACGCCGTCTCGTTCAGGCTTCAGCTTCGGCTACCTCCTCGGTCACGGCGGTAGGAGCCTTCCCCAGCAGCTCGGTGCGTACCCGGCCCTCGATCTCGGCGGCGATGCCCGGATTCTGCTTCAAGAACTCGCGCACATTGTCCTTGCCCTGCCCGATGCGCTCGCCGTTATAGCTGTACCAGGCGCCGGATTTCTCGATATAACCGTGACTGACGCCCAGGTCGATGATCTCGCCCTCGCGGGAAATCCCCTCGCCATAGAGAATCTGGAATTCCGCCTGCTTGAAGGGGGGCGCCACCTTGTTCTTGACCACCTTGACCCGGGTCTCGTTGCCGATGATTTCCTCCCCCTTCTTGATCGCGCCGATGCGGCGGATATCCATGCGCACCGAGGCGTAAAACTTGAGGGCGTTGCCGCCGGTGGTGGTTTCGGGGTTGCCGAACATGACGCCGATCTTCATGCGGATCTGGTTGATGAAGATCACCATGGTGTTCGAGCGCTTGATGTTGGCGGTGAGTTTGCGCAGCGCCTGCGACATGAGGCGGGCCTGCAGGCCCATGTGGGAATCGCCCATGTCGCCCTCGATCTCGGCCTTGGGCGTGAGCGCCGCCACGGAGTCGACGACGACGACATCCACCGAACCGGAGCGCACCAGCATGTCGGTGATTTCGAGCGCCTGTTCGCCGGTGTCGGGCTGGGAAACCAGCAGCTCGTCGACGTCGACGCCCAGCTTTTCGGCATAGAGGGGATCGAGCGCGTGTTCGGCATCGACGAACGCCGCCGTCCCGCCCATCTTCTGCGCCTCGGCGATGACTTGCAGGGTAAGCGTGGTTTTGCCGGAGGATTCCGGTCCGTAGATCTCGATGACGCGACCGCGCGGCAGTCCGCCAATGCCCAGCGCCAGATCCAGTCCCAGCGATCCGGTAGAAATAATATCGACATCGCGCACGGCGGGGACATCCCCCATGCGCATGACGGCTCCCTTGCCAAACTGCTTTTCAATCTGGCTCAGCGCCGCGTTCAAGGCCTTGCGTTTGTTCTCTTCCATTTAGCTCCTCCAACGGTGGTTCGTGGCGCGACAGTCCCTGTCCCGCCACCCGCCTCTCTTGATGAGGCGGGGATTATCCCACAGAAGCAACTAGCCCTCTAGCGGCCAGAAGCGAAGCACCTGATATCTGACGCCCGCGGGTTCACTGACCGACTCAACCAGACAGAAATGTCTGATTGACCAGCGGATCGGCGCAACCGAGGTGACGGTCAATGCCCGGCCGGCCTTGCGCGCCAGGGTGATATGCGCCTGGTAGGGACGGTTTTCAGGCATCAGCCCGCACGCCTCCAGACACCTCCCGCAGTGCGGCGGTCAAAGCCAACAATTCGGGCGGGGTATGCGAGGGCGCCGCCCAGAGGATGCGCGGAACCGGCCAGTAGCCCAGTCGGTCGATGGCCAGCTCGAATGGCGCACCCTTGAGCTTGCCGGCGGCCGTTTCCAGGCACTCCTGCACGTGGGCCGTCACCGCGCCGGGAAATGCAATCGTGATATGCAGATTGTCGGCCGCGACCCGTTTGGCCTGTTTGTGAATCTGCCGCCGCGCGAGGGCATCAAGCGCCGCGCGGATTTCCGCGTCTGGCCACAACGCAAAGAACAGCCGTCGAGTTGCTTCAGCCGGCTGCGAGCACATCCAGCACCCCTTCGAGGGCACGGGCGACCGATTGGTGGCGAATCGCCTCCCGGTCACCGTCAAAATGCCGCGTCTCCACACGCGGTGAAGCGCCAGACACGGCCCAGGCGAAACACACCGTGCCGACGGGTTTCCCCGGCACGTCGCCGCCGGGTCCGGCAATGCCGCTGACGGCGACGGCGATGGCCGCCGCGCTGCGTGCCAGCGCACCCCGCGCCATCTCGATGACCGTCGCCTCGCTCACCGCACCTTGCGCCTGCAGCGTCGCCGCCGCCACGCCCAGCATGTCCTGCTTGGCGCGATTGCTGTAGGTCACGAAACCGCGATCAAACCATTGGGAGCTGCCGGCGATGTCGGTGATACACTTGGCCACCCAGCCGCCTGTGCAGGATTCGGCCGTCGCCAGCATCCGGTTCTGCTCAAGCAGCAAACCACCCACCCTGGCGGCCAATTCATTCAAATCACGCACAGCGCCTGCCTCGGCAATTAGGGATTCTTCTCCGCATCAATTAGCATTCTGTATAGCAGCGGGCGCTGCGTCAAACTGCGCAAATGGCCACTGATGCGGTAGACTTGCCCACCATGACCGGCAATGCCCCCAGCCATACCCCGATGATGCAGCAGTACCTGAGCATCAAATCCGAACATCCGGATATCCTGCTGTTTTACCGCATGGGTGACTTCTACGAACTCTTCTATGACGACGCCCGGCGCGCCGCCCGGCTGCTCGATATCACCCTGACGGCGCGCGGGCACTCGGCCGGTGAACCCATCCCCATGGCGGGGGTGCCGGTCCATGCCGCCGAGCAATACCTGGGACGGCTGGTGCGCCAGGGAGAGTCGGTTGCCATCTGCGAACAGATCGGGGATGTCGGCGCCGGCAAGGGGCCGGTGGAACGCCGGGTGGTGCGCATCGTGACGCCGGGAACGGTCACGGACGAGGCCCTGCTGAATGAACGCCAGGACAATCTCATGGTCGCGCTGAACCAGGCGGGTAAGGTTTGGGGACTGGCCATCCTCGACCTTGCCGGCGCACGCTTCAGCGTGCAGGAATTCAGCGGTGACGAGGCCCTGCTGGGCGAACTGGAACGGCTGCGGCCCGCCGAACTCCTTGTCAACGAGGCCATCCGCCTGCCCGCGGCCATGAAAAACAGACCCGGCCTGCGCCAGCAGGCGCCCTGGCTGTTTGATCCGGAGAGTTCACGGCGTCAATTGAACGAGCAGTTCGGGACCCGGGACCTGTCAGGCTTCGGGTGCGAAGCGCTCGGGTGCGCCATCGGCGCCGCGGGCTGCCTGTTGCAATACGTGCGCAACACACAGCGCACCGCCCTGCCGCACTTGCGCGGCCTGCGCGTTGAGGATCGCGGCAGCACTCTGGTGATGGATGCCGCCACCCGGCGCAACCTGGAACTGGAACATTCGGTGACGGGGGCAAGCGCCCACACCCTGGCGGCCGTCCTCGACACGACCGCGACCAGCATGGGCAGCCGGCAGCTGCGACGCTGGCTGCACCGCCCGTTGCGCGACCCCGCGGTGCTGCGCCGGCGCCACCAGTGCGTTGGGCAATTGATCGAGAACCGCCGGTTCGAGGCCCTGCATGACATCCTGCACGGCATCGCCGACATCGAGCGAATCCTGGCGCGCGTGGCGCTGAAATCGGCCAGACCCCGTGACCTCGCCGCCCTGCGCGACAGCCTGCGGCAGTTGCCCGCCGTGCAGGAAAGTGTGGCAGGCGGCACCGATCCCCTGCTCAGCGACCTGGCGGAGCGGATCGGCCTCCACCCCGAGGTCCACGATCTGTTGCATGCCGCGATCGTCGCCACACCGCCCGTGCTGATTCGTGATGGCGGCGTGCTGGCCGCAGGCTATGACGCCACACTCGATGAATTGCGCGACCTGAGCGAACATGGCGACCAGTACCTGTTTGACCTGGAGACCCGCGAGCGTGAACGCACGGGCATCACCAATCTCAAGATCAGCTACAATCGCGTCCACGGCTACTATATCGAGGTGAGCCGCTCGCAGGTCGCCAAGGTCCCGGTCGATTACCAGCGCCGCCAGACACTCAAGGGCGTCGAGCGCTATATCACGCCGGAACTCAAGACCCATGAGGACAGAGTGCTGAGCGCGCGCGAACGCGCCCTGTCACTGGAAAAGACCCTCTACAACGACCTGCTGGAAACCCTCGCAGCTTACCTCGAACCCCTGGGGCGCTGTGCCGAGGCCCTCGCCGAACTCGACACCCTGGCCACCTTCGCGGAACGCAGCCTCACGCTGAACCTCGCCTGCCCGGTTCTGGATGAGCGGCCCGGCATTACCATCACCGGCGGTCGCCACCCGGTGGTGGAGCGGATGCTGGACGAGCCCTTCATCCCGAATGATGTCAGGCTGAACGCCAGGCGGCGCATGCTTATCATCACCGGCCCCAACATGGGCGGCAAATCCACCTACATGCGCCAGACGGCGCTGATCGTGTTGCTGGCGCATATCGGCTGTTATGTACCGGCCGATACGGCCGTCATCGGTCCGGTGGATCGCATTTTCACCCGCATCGGCGCCTCGGATGATCTGGCCGGCGGACGCTCCACCTTCATGGTCGAGATGACCGAAACGGCGAACATCCTGCATAATGCCACCGAGCACAGCCTGATCCTGATGGATGAAATCGGGCGCGGCACCAGCACCTATGACGGCCTGGCGCTGGCCTGGGCCTGCGCGATCGACCTGGCCACCCGCATCCGGGCCTACACCCTGTTCGCCACGCATTATTTCGAACTGACGGTATTGCCGGAGGCTAATGAAGGCATCGTCAACGTGCACCTCGATGCCATCGAGCATGACGACCGGATTGTGTTTCTGCACGCCGTCAGGGAAGGCGCGGCGGATCGCAGTTACGGCCTGCATGTGGCGGCGCTGGCCGGAGTGCCGCAAACGGTCATCGAGCAGGCCAGGCAGCGGCTGCAGGAACTGGAATCCAGCGACCGGAACGCCGTCGTGGATCACCGTCCCAGGCCGCAGCCGGGGTTGTTCGATGCGACAGAGCACCCCGTGCTCGAAGCCCTGGAAGGCATCAGCCCGGACCACCTGACGCCGCGGCAGGCCCACCAGTTGCTCTATAGCTTGAAAGAATTGTTACAACAGAAGCTCGACAGTTAACGGCGCCGCCCAAGGAGGGTTAGTTACTCGACGGCCGTGCCGCGTACCCCGTGACTACACTCCCCCGGCCATCCGCGGGCGGGAAGAAAAACCGGATTGCAGCGATATATAATCCCGCCATTTTCTGAGGAAACGCCTGGCAGTGGCAGGGAAAACAGCGCGCTGAATTACCTGGAGCAAACTAAAATACCTGCCGAACAGATAGCTTTGTTAAGATTCCGGCCTAACTGATCCGCCATGCGAAACCGCCGAAAGAAGCACCGACTTAGGAGAACCCCATGACATTTGTCGTCGTTGAGAGTTGTATCAAGTGCAAATACACGGACTGTGTTGAAGTCTGCCCGGTCGACTGTTTCCACGAAGGCCCCAACTTCCTCGTCATCGACCCGGACGAGTGCATCGACTGCACACTGTGTGAACCGGAATGCCCGATCAACGCCATCTTCGCCGAGGATGACCTGCCCGCCGGCCAGGAACAGTTCCTGGCGCTCAATGCCGAACTGGCCAGGCAATGGCCGGTGATCACCCAGAAAAAGGACCCGCCGCCCGATTCCGAGGAATGGAAGGATGTTCCGGACAAGCTGCAGTATCTGGAACGCTGATCCCGCGTCACCGGGAAGCCGGGTTTTCGATCGCAGGTAATCCGCCGGCATCCGCAATAAGGACACGTATCAGACAGTCATGAACGATACCCCCTACATCCACACTGTCACCCGGGACACGTTCCAGAAGCAGGTCATCGAGGCGTCGCACACGGTGCCGGTGCTGGTTGATTTCTGGGCCGACTGGTGCGGACCCTGTCATATGCAGATGCCGGTGCTGGTCAAACTGGTCGGGGAGCACGCGGGGAAATTCCTGCTCGCCAAGGTGAATACCGACACGGAGCGCCGGCTGGCGCAGGAACATGGCATCCGCAGCCTGCCCACCATGCGCCTGTACAAGGACGGTCGCGTGGTCGAGGAGATACTCGGCGCTCAGACCGAGTCAACGCTGCGCACCCTGCTGGATCCTTACATCGTGCGCGCCTCGGACACGCTGCGACTCGCGGCATTGGATGTCCACCGGCAAGGCCGTACCGACGAGGCGCTCGCCATGCTGCGCGAGGCACAGGCAGCCGATCCGGAAAATTACCGCGTGCCGCTTGCACGCGCCGGCTTGAGTCTCGAGGCGGGGCGACTCGCGGAGGTGGAATCCCTGCTGGATGCCCTGCCCCGGGAGATCCGTGAGGGAACGGAGGCGCGCCGGCTGCGCGCCTTGCTGGACTTCGCCCGGGTTGCGCAGGATGCCGCGCCGATCGCGGAACTCGAACAACAAGTCAGGAAGCAGCCGGGGGATAGCCCGGCCCGTTACGCGCTGGCGGCGCGCTATGTGCTTATCCGGCAGGCTGCAGGCGGCCATGGACGAATTGCTGTACCTCATTCAGAACGACCGCTCATTCAACGATGATGCCGGCCGCAAAGGACTGCTGGCGGTGTTCGAGCTGCTGGGAGACGAAGACGAGCTGGTAAAGACCTACCGCCGCAAGCTGTTTACGGCGATGCATTGAAGCGCCCGCGGCACCGGCGGCTTACATGGTCGCATCGAGCGCCTTTGCAAGGCTGTCGGGCGGCACATAACCCGGCAGCATTTCACCGCCATCCGTGACTATCGCGGGCGTGCCCTGCAGATCCATCGACTGGCCCAGTTCCATCAGGGCCATGACGGGGTTTGCACACTCGCGCGGCTTGAGCTCTTCACCCGCCTTGGCGCGGGTTAAGGCATCCTGGCGATTCTCGTTGCACCAGACGGTGACCGCCTTGTAGTAAGACGGCGTATTCACGCCGGAAC
This sequence comes from uncultured Gammaproteobacteria bacterium, assembly GCA_963773065.1. Taxonomy (GTDB): domain Bacteria; phylum Pseudomonadota; class Gammaproteobacteria; order UBA9214; family UBA9214; genus CAVQCA01. The sequence continues at coordinate 197,562 of CAVYZN010000011.1, read as the reverse complement.
GCGGGTACAGGAGGTAGCGCACGGTAATACCGAGGTCGTTGTAGCGGTTGATTTCCTTGTGCAGCTTGCGGCAATAGGTGCAATCCACATCGGTAAACACGGTGATCGTATGGCGCGGGTTTTTCGCCGGGAAGATGATCATGTTCTGCTCGCCGATGGCGTTGATTGCGTCCAGGCGGAAGGTCTTGCGGCGGTTCTCGCTGATGTCCTGCCGGGTATGCAGGTCGATCAGGCTGCCCTGCAGCAGGTACTTGCCATCGTTGGTCACGTAAAACAGGCGCGGTCCGACCTGCACCTCGGAAATCCCGTCGATCGGGGATGGTCGGATCTGGTCCGTTTTCATGTCCGGCAGCACCTGCTTGAGCGAGGCCTCGATCGCCTCATGACTGCCGGGTTCGGCCTGCGCCGCATTCATTACCGCCATTGCCAGCGCCAGCAGGCCAGTCTTGACCAGTCGTGTATTCATCATAAAACCACTTGATCCTGTTAGATTCGGTTCCGGTTCGACAGCCGATCTACCGGAGAAGTTCATGCCATTAATCGGCGCTATCCGCACTCGCGCAAGAAGCTGACCTCTCAACCGCGCGGATGATGCCGGGCGTGCAATTCCTTCAGGCGTTCGCGCGCCACATGAGTATATATCTGCGTGGTCGACAGGTCACTATGACCGAGCAGCATTTGCACCACACGCAGATCCGCGCCGTGGTTGAGCAGGTGCGTGGCGAAGGCGTGTCGCAGGGTATGCGGGGACAACGCCTTGTTAATCCCGGATATTACGGCATAGTGACGCAGGCGGTACCAAAACGCCTGGCGCGTCATGGCCCGGCCGCGGCGGGTGATGAACAACTGCCTGGCGCTGATCCCGCCGGCCAGTTCCGGCCGGCTCTCGGCGGCGTAACGCTGCAGCCAGTCCGCGGCCTCCTCGCCCAGGGGAATCAGGCGCTCCTTGTTGCCCTTGCCCACCACGCGCATGACACCCTGGGTGATATTGATCTGCTCCGTGGTCACATTGACCAGTTCCGAGACACGCAGGCCGCAGGCATAGAGGAGTTCCAGCATGGCGCGATCGCGCAGGCCCAGCGCCGCGCCGACATCCGGCGCGCCTAGCAGCGCCTCGACTTCCTCCTCGCTCAGGGAATCCGGCAGGGACCGGCCGATACGCGGGGTATCGATGCGGACACTGGGATCGTCGGTGAGCCTGCCGTCACGAATGAGATAACGATAGAAGCGGCGCAGGGAGGACAACAGCCGCGCCGTGGTCCGCGGCCTGGCGCCATTGACCACGCGTTCCGACAGGTAATCCAGAAGATCCTCCCGGCGTGCCGCCACGATGGCGCAACCACGGGCCGCCAGCCAGGCAGAGAACCCGTTGAGGTCGTTGCGATAGGCCGCCAGGGTGTTCTCGCTCAACCCACGCTCCATCCACAGGACGTCGAGGAACTGCTCGATGGCCTGGCGCGTCGCCTCATTAATGCCGGCAGGGCCCGGTGCCGTGTTCTTTTGCCTGGCGGCCAAAACCGCTCTTTCTCCGTTCAGCCTTCTGGGCGGGACCGCTCAAACAGGCGGCCGATGCTGTCCAGCGGCAGAGGAAAGACGATGGTCGAACTTTTATCACCGGCGATTTCCGTCAACGTCTGCAGGTAGCGCAGTTGCAGCGACTGGGGCTGCTGGTTGAGAATGCGCGCCGCCTCCACGAGTTTCTCGGAGGCCTGCATTTCACCTTCGGCGTGGATGATCTTGGCGCGCCGTTCGCGCTCGGCTTCCGCCTGGCGGGCAATGGCGCGCACCATGCTTTCGTCGATATCGACATGTTTGATCTCCACATTCATGACCTTGATGCCCCAGGCATCGGTCTGCTGATCCAGCAGTGTCTGGATATGGGCGTTGAGCTTGTCCCGCTCCGCCAGCATGTCGTCCAGTTCGTGCTGCCCGAGCACGGAGCGCAGGGTGGTCTGCGCCAGTTGAGAGGTTGCGGCCAGATAATCCTCGACCTGGATGATGGAACGCTCGGGATCGATGACGCGGAAATAGAGCACGGCATTAACCTTCACCGAGACGTTGTCGCGCGATATGACATCCTGGCTGGGCACATCCATCACCACCGTGCGCAGATCGACTCTTACCATCTGCTGGACGACCGGGATGATGATGATCAGTCCGGGACCCTTGACCTTCCAGAAGCGTCCCAGGGTAAAGACGACGGCGCGTTCGTATTCCCTGAGAACACGGAAGGTGTACAACATCAGCGCGACAAAAATGATCAGCGCGACAAATATGCCTGGTATTGCCATCTCATTTCTCCTTTGTTTCCGGCTCGACGCTCAGCACAAGACCGTCAACAGCGGTCACCCTTACCCTGTCGCCGCGTCTGAGCGGCACTTTCGTTTCGGCCTGCCAGATCTCGCCGTGGATGCGGATCCGCCCCTTGCCCGCAAAGTCATCGAGCACCTCACCGCGCGCGTGCAGCAGTTCTTCCCGGCCGCTGACCACCGGGCGCTTGCGGGCCTTGACGGCGGCCCCGACAACAAACAGGAAAAATCCGGCGCTGGCGAGCGAGAGCGACAGAATCAGCGGCAGCGAGACGGCATAACCGGCGGCCCCCTGATCAAACAGAATGACCGAGCCGATCACGAACCCGATGACGCCGCCGATACCCAGCGCCCCGAAGCTGGGGACAAACGCCTCCGCCAGCATGAACAGGATGCCGAGCGACAACAGCGCGAGTCCGGCATAATTCACCGGCAGAATCTGGAAGGCATAGAGTGCAAGCACCAGGCAGATGGCCCCGGCCACCCCGGGCAGAACATAGCCCGGGTTGGCGAACTCGAAAAACAGGCCATAAATGCCGATCAGCATGAGCACATAGGCCACATTCGGGTCCGTAATCACCGCCAGCAGCCGGCTGCGCCAGTCCGGTTCTATCGTTTCGATGCGCAGGCCGGCCGTCTCCAGTACCCGGGTCGTCCCCAGCAGGGTGACGGTGCGTCCCTGCAACTGCCGCAGCAGCTCATCCATGTCCCCGGCCACCAGGTCGATAACGCCTTTATCGAGCGCCTCACCGGCCGGAAGGCTGGCGGCCTCGCGCACGGCGAGTTCAGCCCACTCGGCGTTGCGCCCGCGCAGCTGCGCCAGCCCGCGGATATAGGCGGCGGCATCATTGACCTGTTTGCGTTCCATCACATCCTGGCTGCCCGGACCGGCCCCGTTCCCGGACCCCTCGCCACCCTTGCCCTTGCCGCCCGGAACATCCGGGTGTACGCCGCCGATCTCCACCGGTGTTGCCGCGCCCAGATTCGTACCGGGCGCCATCGCCGCCACATGGCTGGCATAGAGAATATAGGTACCCGCACTGGCCGCCCGCGCGCCACTTGGAGCAACATAGGCGACCACCGGAATAGGCGACACCAGGATATCCTGGATGATATCGCGCATGCTGCTGTCGAGACCGCCGGGCGTGTCCATGCGCAGGATAATCAGCTCTGCATGGCGCGCCACGGCCTGCTCAATCCCGCGATGAATGTAGTCGCCGGTTGCCGGGCCGATGGCTCCCTGCATATCGAGCACCACGGCGTTGCGCTGCTCCGCCGCCGGATTGCAGAGCGGCGCCAGCCACAGCAGCAGGAGCAACAGTTTTGCATACCGGGAATTGCGGAAATGGGTAATGTGATTCATGATGCTTTTTACATTAGCATAATCGGCATCGAATGAGATCAGCATTCAGTCCAGTCCAACCGCAACGGGAAACTGTCGGATATCCTGCTTGAAATCCATGAGCGAACACGAGCGACATACTCCCGACCTCCGTATGCCTACCGGATATCAATGCACTGATTGCGGTTATCCGCGCCATGGTAGGCGAGGTACACCCGAAGTGGAAACATATCCACTTCACCCCTCATACCCTGCTGGAGCGTGAACTCGGTCTGGACAGCCTGGCGCGCATGGAGTTGCGCAACCGCATCGAGAAGGCGTTCAATGTAAACCTGGATGAAAGAGCCGCTGTCTGCGCCTACACTCCCCATGAACTGATGCAGGTGATCCTTGCGCAGAAAAGCGGTCGCCAGGCGGCATCGCGGGAGGGGATGCCCGCCATGCAGGCCGATGCCAGCGAGCTGCTGATGGGCCGATTCGCCGACCCGGGCCGGCTGCCCGCCGCCACCCGGCAATCACTACGCACGCTGACGGAATGGCTCTTTGGTACCTATGCCTGGCTGGTACTGATCACCCTGGGTCTACCTGTCTGGCTATTGATGGTACTCACCCCGGTGCGGCGTTGGCGGCGCCATATCGCGCGCGCCAGCACCAGGCTGCTGTTCCGGTGCACCTTTACGCCATTGACAGTCTCCGGACACGAATACCTGGCGGTTGTCAAACCCGTGATCGTCGTCGCGAACCATACCAGTTATCTGGACGGGTTCATCCTCATCGCCGCGATGGGAATCCCGATACGCTTCATCGTGAAGGGCGAACTTTCCCGCCTACTGCCCATTCGCCTGATCCTGCAACGCTTTGGTGTTGAATTCGTTGACCGCTTCAATCCCCACCGCGGGGCGACGTCGGTACGCCGCATTGCCAGGAGGTCGAAAAACGGCCACACCCTGGTGTTCTTCCCGGAAGGCACCTTCATCAGTTTTGCAGGCCTGCAGCCGTTCCGCATGGGCGCGTTCGTAACGGCCACGCATAGCGGCGCGGCCGTGGTACCGGTTGCGATCCGGGGCGCGCGCAATATCGTGCGCAGCGACAATTGGCTCCCGCGGCGGGCGCGCATCGAGGTCATCATCCGCCCTCCCATCTCGCCGACGGGCAATAGCTGGCGGGACGCCTTGGTACTGCGCGATGCCGCACGCCGGGAAATCAGCGCACATTGCGGGGAACCGGATCTGGCATAAAGCCCCTGTATTGCCGCGGTTGCGCAGTCGGAAACTGATGACAGCAGGAGATCAGGGTAGTGACAGTTCGACAGTTCCGCTGACTGCAACGCTGACATCGCTTTCACCGGCCTCGACGGCGACGCGCGATTCGGCCTGCATCGGGGCAGCCATCATGCCGATCGGATAGGGCATCGGCGGTCTTTGAGATGATGTGCTGATGGAGATATCCACGATGCGGTAACCGCTTGCGTGCAGATTGTCAACGACGATAGCCGCGCGCGCCTTGAAGGCATCCAGCGCCCGGCTGATGAGGCGGTTTTCGACCTCGGTGCGTTTTTCGTCCGACACCGAAAAAGACATGGCCTTCACCTGCAGTTTTTCCTGCAATTCGCCCACCAATACGCCAATGCGCCGGCTGTCCTTTCCCTCGAGCTGCAGACTCTGCTCCCCGCGCCACCCCTTGAGTACGTTATCCCTGTAGACGGGGTAGGTCTGGTAGACGCCGGTCCCGGCCGTTACCTCCTCGTAGCGTTTCGCAATCCGCAGCGCCCACTCCATGTCCTCATTGATCCGGGTGGCCAGGCTGGCAGGATCCCGCGCTTCACCGTAGGTGTTCAGGGTGACGTGCAGCGTGTCGTTGCCGACCGACTCAAGCTGCTGCGCCTGGAGCTGAATGCGGTTGTAATGGGTATCGGTATCGGCAGCCATCGCCGTCATGGAACAGATCAGCAGCAGGGCCGTCAACAGGCCTGTTCGGGCGTACCGCGCTGGGTCTAGCCGGGCTGAACAGTCTCGCCCCGTTCATGGCCGGTCAGCCCTGTCCCGCTTCCGCAATCTCCTTGCGGATCTGGTTCATGTCGAGTTCTCGCACCTTATCCACGACATTAGCCAATGCCGCCGGTGGCAATGCACCCGGCTGTGAATAGACGATGATCTGCTCCCGGAAGACCATCAATGTGGGAATCGAACGGATCTGGAAATAATTAGCGAGCTCGCGCTGCTCCTCGGTATTCACCTTGGCGAATACCACATCCGGGTGCTGTTCCGACATGGCGTCATAAACGGGTGCAAACTGCCTGCAGGGTCCGCACCATGCCGCCCAGAAATCGACCAGCACTATATCATTCCCGTTGATCACGCTTTCCAGCGTGTCACGGGTCACATCGACCGTGGCCATAAAACCGGTATCCCTTCACTGATGAATGATGGGAGGCGATTATACAGTCTGACGGTGCAGCCGGAAGCAGGGATCATCAGAGATCGGTACTGCGGCGTCGAGGTGATCGGCGGCTTTCTTCCGTTTCGTAGGTTATGTCCAACTCGATCCGGTCACGCCCCAGCCGTTTCGCCCGGTACAGGGCCTTGTCGGCCCGCTCGATGAAGGCGCTGGCCGATTCACCAGGTTTGAACAGGGATACGCCGGCGGAAAACGATGGCACTTGCGAGATCGTGCTGTTGCTTTGCCAGCGTGTTTCACCAGCGCGCCGCTTGACCTTATTCAGCGCGCGAATGGCTCCGTCGGCATCCGTGTTCGGCAACAAAACGGCGAACTCCTCGCCGCCATAGCGGGCCACCATATCGTGGTGACGGAACACCGAAAGTATATTCTTGGCATAAACGCGCAGAACTTCATCTCCGGCGGCGTGGCCATACTCATCATTGATGCTCTTGAAATGATCGAGGTCCAGGAGTGCAAAAGACAGGGGGAAGCCGTAACGCTGAACACGCGCAACCTCGTCTTCCATGCGTCGCATGAAAGCACGGCGATTCGCGAGACCGGTCAGCTCATCGGTGAGGCTGAGCATCCGTACCCGGCTCAATTCATCGGTCAACTCGCGGCTGTCGGATTCGACCAGTTGCAGGTAATGGTGGGTACTGTCCAGTTTGTCGGCCAGTTCATTGTGCCCTTTCATGAGCTTCTCGATCTCGCGAATCAGCGTCCAGCGCGTATTTTCGATACCAGCGACCTCCTCGGTCTGGCGCAACTCGGCCATAACCATCTCGAGGATCACCCCGAACTCCTCATTCTGGGTGATTGTTTCCATCACCTGCTGCCCCAGGCTGGTTTGCAGCTTGTTTATATCCTCACGCCGGGCTTCCAGTTCGTGGTGATAATTCTCACTCCCTATGGCGGGAACGATGGCCGCATAGGCGTCGTCCTCCACCTCATACGCCTCATCGGCTTCGGCTTCATCGTCTATCACTTCGGGAGAGAGATCAGCCTCCTCATCCGTCAAGACTGCCGCTCCCGCCTCCGGCTGTGATTCCTGATCAGTGACCACCGTTTCGGAACCGGTCTGCGGCATACCGGCAGGGGCAACCACCACCCCGGGTGTCTGGCTCACCGCCATTACCGGCTCCTCGATACCGAAAGCATGCAACAGCGGGCTGATGGCCGCGGTAAACGCCGCGGAACCGGCATCGCGCGTTTCCCGTATTTCGTCCGCACACTGAGTTACGAATTTGCTCAGAGTGCTCAACTCGGTGGCGGTAAGCGGCGGCTGCAGCCGCGCCTGCAACAGCCTGACCTGGACATAGCGTGATGAACCGGGGGTGAGATTTGCAGCAAAGGCATCGAGCAGCGAATTCACGAATCCGGCATAGGCGATTTCCGTCTTCAGATGGTTGGTTGCAATATCATCCAGCATGTACTCGAGCTGGCGGTAGATAACGCTACCCGCCGGTGAGTCACGCAGTGAATTAATCAACCGCAGCAGCTTGCGAATGCCGCTGGGATCGATTTCTTCCTGTTTGTCTATACCCGCAACCATAAATGCTCCTGCCTGTCCCTGTACACGCAGCAGGATGCTCCGTTTCCTACCGTATCATTATTAATTCTGCCAGCCACATGAAGTTACTGCACATGTCGCACCTGGTATCATTCTTTTTTATTATATTTTTATAATCATATTATTACATAATATTTATGATTTTAATATTGACTTATCTAGGCAGCCTATGCCGCATTACACAGGTCGTCTCTACCATATAGAAGGAACCACTGTATGTGTGTGCCTTAATCATTTAAATCCAACCGGAAATGAGCATAAAGTACCGTTTACACCAGGGTCATGATGTCACATATTTGACGTTCAGGACAGTTTAGCAGCAAATCTGCTGCCGTTGGTAGTCGTACCAAAGGTCAATATTGCATTATGCAGACCACGGCTAGCCATTTAATAAAAAGGCCAGCAATGCTGGCCTCTTGAGGATAATCCTTAAGGTAATTACTCGCCGATTCCTGCAAAGATCGCATCCCGGATCTGGTCCACCTTCCCGATACCATTGATCCTAACGTAGCGCGGGGCACCGACTGCTCCTGAATTGGCCCATGTGGAGTAATACTTGATCAATGGCTCAGTCTGTTCGTGATAGACCTTGAGACGCTGTCTGACCGTTTCCTCCTTGTCATCGTCTCGCTGGATCAGCGGTTCACCGGTGACATCGTCCTTGCCCGCTTTTTTGGGCGGATTGAAGATTAAATGGTAGGTACGGCCCGAGGCCAGATGGACGCGACGGCCGCTCATGCGCTTGATGATCTCTTCATCATCGACGTCGATTTCCACGACACAGTCCAGCGGGATAGCCTTGGCCTTCAGTGCATCGGCCTGCGCGAGAGTGCGTGGAAACCCGTCAAACAGAAAACCATTGGCACAATCCGGTTCCTTGATGCGCTCTTCGACCAGCCCGAGAATGATGGCGTCGGATACCAGCCCACCGGCATCCATGACCTTTTTCGCCGCCACACCCAACGGCGTACCGGCCTTCACCGCGGCGCGCAGCATGTCGCCGGTTGAAATCTGGGGAATGTTGTACTTTTCCTTAATGTAGTTGGCCTGCGTCCCTTTGCCGGCGCCCGGTCCTCCCAACAGAATAACCCGCATAATCATTTCTCCTTGAATAACCGCCGCTCGTGAATAGACGCGTATTATCCCTGTGCCACGCGGCCATGGCCAGACAGCAGAATATATGGGGGGATGGGGGGAATTTATGTGTCCTGGTGAACCCGCCGCGATTTTCACCACAGGGACGCTGCGCACACAGTTATTCTTTTCTTCTTTGGAATTAAAATACCAATCAAGCTATCAGACTTAGAAGAAAACATAAGATTTGAAATAAGCATTGATACTTCCACGCTCGAGCAATTGGCTTCTTTCGTCCTCTGCATCTCTGCGGTGATTCCTTTCAGTTCAACTGGATTCGCTGTCCCCAGGGGACCTCGGCGCGTCCCTTGACCAGCCAGATCACGGGAAAGGGTGGCTCCTGCTTGGGAAATTCGCCTTGAGCATCGGTAAAGTAAACCAGCAGGTCCGGGTTGCGCCCCTCGCTGGCGCAGCCAGTCGAATACCGGGGTGAAGCGGGTACCGCCACCGCCGCGGATGGTTTTGGGCACCTCGAAGGACTCCCACGGTTCGAACAACCAGGGCCCGTCGCTGGCCAGCCTCGCATCACAGGCGTGCAAAATGATGCGTGCGCGCACCTGCCCCTTGATGGCATCAATCTCGGTGACGAATTCCCGCATCTCGCTTTCTTTGATCGATCCGCTGGTATCCAGCGCCACCACGATATCGGCATGGGCGCTTCTCAGCGTGGGAAGATGGCATCGCCCTCGCGTCGCGAGGGCCGCAGGTAACTGTAATCATCCCGGCTGACCGCGGTGATGTAACGCGCCAGCAACATGCGCCAGGGCAATTGCGGTTGCAGCAGGTGATCCACCAAGCGGCGCAGGTTACTGCCCAGTTTTCCGGCCTGCATGGCTTGCTGCGCGGCACCGGCCAGGCGCTGTCGCCACTGGATGGAAAGCTGTTCCTTTTCCCTCGCGTCGAGCGGCTCCGGCGGCAGGCTGCCGGTTGCCTCCTCGCGTTGAACCGGCTCCGGTTTCGAACCGGCATCCTGCGCCGGGGGTTGATCCCTGTCACCCCCCTCGCCCGTCTCGCCCACAGGCTCCCTGGCCGACTTTTCCTGCGTGGACTTCTCATTGCTGTAGAGGTGCTGGTCGTGCGGCTCTTCCTCGTCCGGTCTCCTTGACATAGGGATAGATTTCCTCGGCCATCATCCCCTCGAACCCGACGTCATAAAGCGCGCCCGGCACCGCCGTCATGCCTTCCCTGATCAGTATCGGGTTGATGGCAAGGTCGCAGGCCTTGTCCCAACGCGCCTTGACGCGGTGCTCGCGGCGGGCAAAATGCGACAATGCGCAATGCAGAGCCTCGTGCGCCAGGGCGAATTGAGTCTGTTCCAGTGTCAGACCGGCAATGTAGCCGGGGTTGTAATAAAAGGCGCGTGCATCGGTCCCGATGGTCCTGCACCAGCGCGGGTCGGCCGCCTTCATGGGCATGCGCAGGACGAGCGCGCCCAGGAACGGCCGGTCCAGTATCATACGAGTGCGCGCGGCGCTGAGTTTGGTTTCCAGTTCATCTGTCATGAATTGCCTCGCCGCATTTCCCAGTTCCGATCAAGTGTAAGGCCGTCATAACCATGCCGTCGATGTACCGGCGTCGCGGAAGCTTCGTGAAAAAACCTACATCTCGTACAGCATGACGTCCGCCACGATGTTCGCCCAGCGGGAAAACTGCGGCACGCCGAAGATATCCTGGCCGATGGCGCGGTACATGTCGGACACCAGCATCACGCCCATTTCGCGCTGCGGGAAGCTGCCCGCGAATTCGATGATATTCCCGAATATCTCCCGCGCGTTGCTCTCCTGTTGCGCGCGGATGGCGCGGCCCACGAGGGCCGCCGCGACGGCGTACTGAAGGTCGGTCTCCCGCGGCACCTTGACCATGTCGCCGCGCACGATGGCGTCGATGTCCGGCAGCTTGTCGAGGTTCTCGACGAAGGCAGAGAGTTCGATCCCGGCCGCCGGTCCCACGCAGGCCTGCAGGGCGCCGGTCAGCAGGCCAGGCAGATCGCCGAATTTCCGCAGCGCGCGGTGACTGAACTCCCAGGAACGCGGCGAGGGGAAGGCCACCGGGTTGTGCGCCGGGTCGAATTCAAACAGCAGATCGGGCCGGAAGCGCAGAAAGGCGATCAGGCGCTCGTCGATGTGGTTGGCATACGCCCAGGCCACCCAGTCATCCAAATTGACATCGACCTCGTAATGGGAAAAACGGTTGGCGAGCGGCGCGGGCATGGTATAGGTCACGCCCCGGTCCCCCTGGCGGTTGCCGGCCGCGAAGATGGCCCAGCCATTCGGCACCACGTAGGCGCCCAGGCGGCGGTCGAGTATCAACTGGTAGGCCGCGGCCGAGACGCTGGGCGGCACGGAGGTGATTTCATCCAGGAAAAGTATGCCCTGTTTGCCGTGCCGTTGCGCATCCGGAAGCATCGCGGGCACGGCCCATTCCACCTGCGCGCCGACGCGAAACGGAATGCCGCGCAGGTCACTGGGCTCCATCTGCGACAGGCGGATGTCAATCACCGGCATGCCGTGACGCTGGCCGATTTGGGCAACCATCTGCGACTTGCCGACACCCGGCGGCCCCCACAGCATCACGGGCGTGTGATGCCCTTCCTGGGTACTCAGGAATTCTCTTTCCAGTACCGTCAGCAACTGCGCAGGCCGCATGCTTACCTCGTCGTATCGTCATAAAGAAACGCTGCCGTCGCTATCACGCGTGACGTTGCAGGAGCATCTTACCGGCTTTGCCCGGGAAAATCATGGCCGGCATCCGGGATGCCAGCGAGAACTACGCGCTAGCAGCGCAGGGGCGCCAACCGCCCGGTTGCGAGGTAGGACGCGGTAATCCGCGATGATCAATGCATGGTCGAAGGCCAGCGGCGGACACCCGGCGGGATCAAACAGGTCGAGGCGCCCGGCATCGTCACCCGCGCGCGGTTCTCCCCGGGCTTCGGCGATATACACGGCGCTGGCGGTGTGGCCGCGCGCATCGCGAGCGGGATCGGAATAACAACCGAGCAGCAGCTTCAGCTTCACCTCCAGTGCAGTCTCCTCGCGCGCTTCGCGCACCGCCGCCGCCTCCAGCGTCTCACCGACATCGACAAAGCCGCCGGGCAAGGCCCAGCCGTGCGGCGGATAACGGCGTTCGATGAGGACGATGGGCCGCGCGGGCCGGTCGCTCATCTCGATGATGACGTCCACGGTCAATAACGGCGTCTTTGGTGCGTTCATGTCTACCGCTCAGCGTTCCCGCCGCACGTCACCCACGTAACAGAACGGGCAGCTATGCATCCATGAATACGGTGCCGCAGGGTGGGCTTTTCCGGCTGCCTCATGACCACCTCCTCAGGGAAGGGTTATAACAGACCCTGGCGCCTGACTATTTTGTCATTTCCTGCAGCAAATCGTTCAACCGGTTCACGAAGGACACCGGGTCCTCCAACTGGCCGCCTTCACTGAGCAGCGCCTGGTCCAGCAGCAGACTGGACCAGTCCGCGAAACGTCGCTCGTCGCTCTCGCCTTTGAGGCGGCTGACCAGGGCATGCGCCGGATTGATCTCGAGGATCGGTTTGGACGCGGGAACGGCGTGACCCGCCTGCTTGAGCATGCGCTGCAGATGCACCGCCATGTCGTGTTCATCCGCCACCACGCAGGATGGTGAATCCGTCAGGCGCGGGCTGACGCGCACTTCCTTGACGCGCTCGCCGAGCGCCTCCTGCATGCGCCTGACCAAATCGGCGTACTCATCTCCGGTCTTCTTGGCGGCCGCCTTCTCCTGCTCGTCGGCTAGCTTGTCGAGATCCAGCACGCCCTTGGCGACGGAGGCGAGCGGCTTGCCGTTGAATTCATTCAGGTGCGAGACCAGCCACTCATCGACCCGATCGGTGAGCAGCAGCACCTCGATGCCCTTGCGGCGGAAGATCTGCAGGTGCGGGCTGTTTCTGGCGGTAGCGAAACTGTCGGCCGTGAGGTAGTAGATCTTCTCCTGGCCTTCCTTCATGCGCCCGACGTAGTCATCGAGCGATACGCCCTGCTCCGCGCCGTCAGAGTGCGTGGAGGCGAACCGCAGCAGTTTCGCGATGCGCTCGCGATTGGCGTAATCCTCGCCCGGGCCTTCCTTGAGGACGTTGCCGAACTGCTTCCAGAACGCGGCGTAGTCCTGCGGTTCGTCCTTCGCCATCTCCTCCAGCAGTCCCAGGACCTTCTTCACCGAGGCCGTGCGGATCGTGTCGATCAGCTTGTTGTGCTGCAGGATCTCGCGCGAGACATTCAGCGGCAGGTCGTCCGAGTCGACCAGGCCGCGGACGAAACGCAGGTAGAACGGCATCAACTGCTCGGCATCATCCATGATGAATACCCGCCGTACGTAGAGCTTGATGCCGTGGCGGCTGTCGCGGTCATAAAGATCGAACGGCGCCCGAGCCGGTAGATAAAGCAGCGAGGTGTAGGACTGCGTGCCCTCCACATGGGTGTGCACCCACTTCATCGGGTCTTCGAAATCGTGGGCGACGTGCTTGTAGAACTCCTTGTACTCCTCGTCGGTGATGTCATTGCGGGATCGCGCCCACAGCGCCGATGCCTTGTTGACGACCTCGTACTCGTCCTTGTTCTTCCCATCGCCCGCGACGCGCATCTCGATCGGCAAGGGAATATGCTCCGAATACTTGTGTATGATGGCGCGCAGCCGGAAGCCGTCGAGGAACTCGTCTTCCCCCTCGCGCAGGTGCAGCACCACCTCGGTACCCCGCTCGGTCTTCTCACAGCTTTCCAGCGTGTAGCGTCCGTCGCCGCTGGAGATCCAGCGCGCGCCCTGCTCCGGCGACAGGCCGGCGCGGCGTGTCGTCAGCGTGATCTTGTCGGCCACGATGAAGGCGGAGTAGAAACCCACGCCGAACTGGCCGATGAGCTGCGCATCCTTCGCCTGGTCGCCGGTCAGCGATTCGAAAAACTGCCGGGTGCCGGACTTGGCGATGGTGCCGATGTTGTCGACGACCTCGTCGCGCGTCATGCCGATGCCGTTGTCGCTGATGGTGATCGTTTTGGCGTCCTTGTCGTAATCGACGCGCACGCGCTGGGTGGTATCGCCGGCGTACAGGCTGGCGTTGCCCAGGGCCTCGAAACGCAGCTTGTCGCAGGCATCCGAGCCGTTGGATATCAGCTCGCGCAGGAAGATTTCCTTGTTGGAGTACAGGGAATGAATCATGAGGTTGAGCAGTTGCTTGACCTCGGCCTGGAATTCCAGTGTTTCCTTGTTAGTTTCGACGCTCATGGGAATGGTCATCTCCTGGCGGTGATTGCTGTCTGAACTCCGCAAAGAAAAACGGGCACCCTGAATCCAGGATGCCCGCGGTTTAACGGCAGACGGGCTGCCGTGTCTGCTTCAAAGCCGCTCCTTGATCCGCGCGGACTTGCCGGAGCGCTCGCGCAGGTAGTAGAGTTTCGCGCGGCGCACATCGCCGCGGCGCTTGAGCTCGATGGAGGCAATGGCGGGACTGTGCGTCTGAAAGACACGCTCCACGCCCTCGCCATGGGATATCTTGCGCACCGTGAAGGCCGAGTTCAGGCCGCGATTGCGCTTGGCGATCACCACCCCTTCAAAGGCCTGCAGGCGCTCGCGGTTGCCTTCCGTGACCTTGACCTGCACGACCACCGTATCGCCGGGACTGAAGTCCGGAATATCCTTTTTCATCTGTTCCCGTTCAAGCTGTTCGATAATATTACTCATGACTCAATCCTCTGTTGCATCCGAAAGACCGCCGTCAGTCTGACGATCCCTTTGTCATACTCTTCTAAAAACTCGTTCAACAAGGCCTGCTCATCGTCATCCAGCGTCAGCGCTTCCAGCAGGTCCGGCCGTCTCAGGCGGGTCCTGCCAAGCGCCTGCTTGCGGCGCCAGCGGCGTATCCCGGCATGGTTCCCGCTCAGCAGCACCTCAGGCACCCGCCGCCCCTCGATCTGTTCCGGCCGCGTGTAGTGCGGATAATCCAGCAGACCGTCCATGAAGGAATCCTCGCGGGCGGAATCCGCATCACCCAGCGCACCGGGCAGCAGTCGCGTGATGGCATCCATCACGACCAGCACCGGCAATTCGCCGCCGCTCAGGACATAGTCCCCGATCGACAGTTCCTCATCCACTTCCATGTCGATGAGTCGTTCATCGACGCCTTCATAGCGCCCGGCCAGCAGGATCAGGCGTTCCAGACCGGCGAGGCGGCGCGCCTTGTCCTGGGCAAACTTCACGCCCTGCGGCGACAGGTAAATGACCGGTGCGCGACGGTCCCGCCGTTCTCGCCGCCTGTATGGCGGCGCGCAGCGGCTGCACCTGCATGACCATTCCCGGACCGCCGCCATAGGGCTTGTCGTCCACCGACCCGTGCCTGTCCAGGGTGTAATCCCTGGGGTTCCAGGTCACCAGCTCGACCAGTCCCTGCGCGAGTGCCCTGCCCTGGATTCCATAACTGGCCTGTGCCCGGATCATCTCGGGAAACAGGGTAACCACATCGATGCGCATGTACCCTCAGGTCAGAAGTCCGGATCCCAGTCGACCCGTATAACGCGGGTGTCGAGGTCAACCAGCGCAATGACCTGCCCCTGGATAAAAGGTATCAACGCTCCCGCTCACCCTTGACCACGAGGACATCATTGGCGCCGGTCTCGATCAGGTGGTCCACTGTCCCGAGCACCAAGCCATCCAGCGTCACCACCGGCAACCCGATGAGGTCGCTCCAGTAGTACTCATCCGCCGCGGTTGCGGGCAACTGTCTCCTGGCAGATACCGATATCCGTACCGGCCAGTTGCAGCCGCCCTGTCGCGGTCCTCGTAGCCCGGCAACCGCGCCAGCAGGACCCTACCATGACGCTTTGCCTCAACTACCCCGCTGGATCAGCCACGTGTTGTCACGCCGCAGATACCAGGGTGTGTACTCGATCAGCTTGTCTGGTTGCCGGGTGTAGGACACCACCCGCAGCCAACCCTTGACGCCGTAAGGGCCGGCAATACGGCCCATGATGATCGGGCTATCGTCAGTCCCGGGCGCGCCGCTGTCGAGATCAACCGCCATTTCACCCCCGGATACGGTTATCCGGAAGGCACGTGATTTACTGCTGCCGCTGCGACTTTATCAACTGGGCGACACGATCGCTGAGCTGAGCGCCCCGGGCGCACCAGAAATCCGCACGTTCGGTATCTATTCTGACCTTTTCTTCACCGCCGGTCGCAATCGGATTGAAAAAGCCGATACGTTCGATGTAGCGGCCGTCCCGCCGGTTGCGGCTGTCGGTAACCACGATGTGGTAGAAGGGGCGCTTCTTGGCGCCGCCGCGTGACATCCTGATCGTCACCATGAATCTATATCCTCGCTTCGTTTGCGTTACTGCCGCCGGCGAACCGGCGCTATCGTTAAAACCGCATAATTCTACGCGAATGCCGGTAAAAGTGAAGGGCTAGCTGACACGCTTTACCGGGATGACGGCCAGTGCCGTCCTGGAACAACGCAGAGATCATCAGTGGCAATAATCGCCGTCGGATTGTCGGTATTATTACATCGGATTTTTTCTGAGGACAGTTTTGTGAATACCTGCCATCTCTTTGTCGCTGAAAGCATTTCTATCAAGTTACTACGATTTTCGACTCATCTGACGGGTATGCGTTGTCGATTTTATTTACTCATCAAGCGCAATAGACGCTAGTGCGCATTAGGTGACGCAATCCAACTATCTGCAATAACTGATATTTTATTAGATGGCATAGGATTGCCTACATAACTATGCAATTTCAGCAGACGTCCGTGCAGCAAACAACAATCAGGTGGGGGAGCATTCAACCCGAATGTAAGCGCAACAACAAATAGCACATCATCACTACAATAATAAACGGGTTCGCGCACGGCATTGTGGAAAAAATAGACAGCAGTAATAAATCTTACGACAACGTAAGCCGATCAAGCGCAGTATTGAACGGTGGCCCAGGCCACCGTTTTTATTTCCAAGCCGGATAAACCGCCGGGATCACAGTACCCTGGAACGGAAATCCCTGGGGCGACTTGCCCTTCAGGCTGCGTAGCATCTTACCCATGCCGCCTTTGGACATCTTCTGCATCATCTTGCGCATCTGCAGATATTGCTTGAGCAGCCGGTTCACATCCTGCACCTGCGTTCCGGAACCGGCGGCGATGCGCCGCCGACGCGACCCCTTGATGACATCGGGAAAACTGCGTTCCTGCCGGGTCATGGAATTGATGATGGCGACCATGCGGTGTATTTCACGGTCATTCACCATGGCCTTGGCATTCTGCGGCAGTTGTCCCATGCCCGGCAGCTTGTCCATCAGACCCGTCAGCCCCCCCATGTTCAGCATCTGTTCCAGTTGCTCGCGGAAGTCATCCATATCGAAGCGTTTTCCCTTCGATATCTTGCTGGCAAGCCGCGCGACCTTCTCCTTGTCGACTTTGCGCTCGGCCTCCTCGACCAGGCTCAGCACGTCACCCATACCCAGGATGCGCGAGGCAAGTCGTTCCGGGTGAAACGGCTCCAGCGCGGCCGTCTTCTCGCCAACTCCCAGGAATTTGATCGGTTTTCCGGTAATGGCGCGGATGGACAGCGCGGCGCCGCCACGGGCATCGCCATCCGTCTTGGTCAGGATCACGCCGGTAAGCGGCAGGGCCTCATTGAAGGTACGCGCCGTATTGGCCGCATCCTGGCCCGTCATGCTGTCGACGACAAACAGAGTCTCGACCGGCTGCAATGTCTCATGCAGCCGGCGAATCTCCGTCATCATATCCTCATCGATATGCAGACGGCCGGCCGTATCGATGATGACCACGTCGAGTGCTGCTTGCGCGCCTGACTGACGGCCTCCCGCGCAATCGCCACCGGCGTCCTGGTCCGGGTAGCTTGGGTAAAACTCGGCTTCGATCTGGGCGGCCAGCGTCTTCAGCTGATCGATGGCGGCCGGGCGGTAGACGTCACAGCTCGCGAGCAGCACGGTTTTCTCGCGCGTTCCCGCAGCCAGAGCGCCAGTTTGGCGCTGCTGGTCGTCTTGCCGGAACCCTGCAGACCGGCCATCAGAATCACCGCAGGCGGCGGGACATTCAGATTAAGGGCATCATTGGCCACGCCCATGACCCGGATCAGTTCATCATTGACCACCTTGACCAGGGTCTGGCCCGGCGTCAGGCTTTTAAGCACCTCCTGCCCGGTATGCCCGCTCCCGCACTCGGTCGATGAAGTCCTTCACCACGGGCAATGCGACATCGGCTTCGAGCAGCGCCATACGCACCTCGCGCAAGGTCGCCTGGATATTTTCCTCGGTCAACCGGCCCTGGCCGCGCAGGTTCCTGATGGTTCTGGACAGTCGTTCGGTGAGATTGTCAAACATGTGGGGTCTGGCAACCGTCTTGATCAGCGGAATCTGGCGAGTGAATTATAGCCGGAATGAAAATCACCGGCACGGAAATGTCGCTGTCCCCCGGTCCACCCCTACTTCAATGCCCTATCGAGTTATGCGATGATGACGCCCTGAAATCGGCATCCTACCCTCGTCATGACAACCCTGATCGCCGGATCGATCGCCATCGTGTTGTACGTGCTGGCCAGTGTCCTGCTTGCACTGCGGCTCGCGCACTGTTACTCGGGTCCGGGCTGTCACAGCAACCAGATCTTGCTGATCAGCGGCATTGCCGTCCTGCTGCACGCCAGCCTGCTCTACCCAACCATCCTGACGCCGAACGGGCTCAATCTCGCTTTCTTCAATGCGGTTTCCCTGATCTTCCTGATCACCGCGGCGCTGCTGATGCTGGCCTCGTTTCAGGAACCGGTGGAGAATCTGGGCATACCCGTGTTCCCGGTGGCCGCGCTGAGTATCGGGATGATGTTCCTGTTTCCTGCAAAACACGTTGTTACCCAAATCGGGCTCCTGGCAGCTCGATGTCGCATATTCTGATTTCACTGCTCGCCTACAGTATCCTCGGGCTTGCGGTCCTGCAGGCGCTGCTGCTGTCGATACAGGACCGCCACCTGCACAACCGGCAACCCGGTGGCTTTATCCGTTCCTTGCCGCCCCTGCAGACCATGGAATACCTGATGTTCCAGATGATCGCCATCGGGTTTACACTGCTCACCCTGTCGCTGGTCACGGGGGCCTTGTTTCTCGAGGACATTTTTGCCCAACACCTGGTCCATAAAACCGTGCTTTCCATCATCGCCTGGCTGGTGTTCGCCACCCTGCTCTGGGGCCGCTGGCGGTATGGCTGGCGCAGCCGGCTCGCGATCAACTGGACCGTGGGCGGATTTGTGTTCCTGATGCTGGCCTATTTCGGCAGCAAGTTCGTGCTGGAACTGGTGTTGAACCGCTGAACCGGCCGCATGAACTGACAGGCGGGGACAAATTTCCGTACTATAAGCGCCCGCATCCAACCAGAGGCTGTCCCCGTTTGGACGACATCCACCTCGGCGTACTTTTCTTTGCGCTGTTTATCCTGATCCTGCTGTCCGCCTTTTTCTCCGGCTCCGAAACCGGGCTGATGGCCCTGAACCGTTACCGGCTGCGCCACCTCGCGGAGCAGGGTCACCCCGGCGCGCAGCGCGCGGCGCGGCTGCTCGAACGCCCCGACCGCCTGATCGGCGTGATCCTGCTCGGCAGAAATTTCACCGACATCGTCGCCTCCACGCTCACCACCCTCATCGCGCTCAAGCTCTGGGGCGAATCCGGGATCGCCATTGCCGCCGGGGTCCTGACGCTGGTGATCCTGATCTTCGCGGATGTCATGCCGAAAACCCTGGCCGCGCTGCACCCGGAGCGCATCGCCCTGCCGTCGGCCTAGATCTATATCCCGCTGCTTAAACTGCTGTATCCCTTGGTGTGGATGGTGAATATCATCGTCAACGCCGTTCTGAAGGGGCTCGGTGTGTCGACCGAGGCGCAGGCGTCCAACGCCCTGACCACCGAGGAACTGCGCACCGTCGTCAAGGAAGCCGGCGCCATGATTCCGCAGCGTCACCAGGAGATGCTGCTCAATCTCATGGACCTCGAGAAGGTCACGGTCGAGGACATCATGGTACCGCGCAACGACGTCATCGGGATCGACGTTGACGCGGACTGGGATGCCATCATCAGCCAACTGTCGGGCAGCCAGTACACCCGCCTGCCGCTGTATCGCGAAAATATCGACCACGTCATCGGCGTACTGCACATGCGCGACGTCCTGCCGCTGCTGTACCGGGAGGATCTCGACCGTGCCGCCCTGCAACGCATCGCGCGCGAGCCCTATTTCATTCCGGAGAACACCCCGCTGAACCGGCAGTTGCTCAATTTCCAGCGCAACAAGCGCCGCATCGGCTTCGTCGTGGATGAATACGGCGACATGCAGGGGCTGACCACCCTCGCAGACATCCTCGAGGAAATCGTCGGGGAGTTCACCTCCGATCCGGCGGCGCAGTTCGATAACATCGTGCCCCAGCAGGACGGCACCTGGCTGGTTGACGGCTCCATCACCATCCGCACACTGAATACGGCGTTGCATATGGCGCTGCCAACCGACGGCCCCAAGACCCTGAATGGACTGATTATCGAATATCTGGAGATGATCCCGGATGCCGGCACCAGCCTGCTGCTCGACCGGCATCCGGTTGATATCCTGCTGATCAGGGAAAACATGGTCAAGACCGTACGCATTCATCCGGCGCTCGCGGATCAGCACGCCGACGCGGGCAATGCCTGAGCGCTGCCGTCCAACCGCCGCGTCCTTTTGGAACACGGTCTGATCCGCGGATCGGCCAGCCCGGCTTTACTTGCCGTGCCCGAGTCTGGGAATATCGGCACGGAAGCGAATGACATCAAGGCAGCCGCCATGGCGAAACTGACACTGAGTCTCGGCAGCAATCCACTGAAATCCCTGTTACTGACCGGCAGAGGCATCCTGATCGGTGCCGATCCTGCGTGCGACATCTCGATCGACGATCTGTCCCTGCGCCCGGTACACGCCAGAATCGCCTACAACGGAAGAGACTATCACCTCGTCGCCACCGCCGGCGATGAGGGCTGCAGGTCAATCATGGTACCGTGCACGAACACCCGCTTCAGGATGGGGACGTCATCTTCCTCGGCGGCTACACACTGGTTTTCACCGACGATCCCGCCCATGTCCCTGGGCACCTGCATGCGGCCATAAGCCCCCAGCGGGGGGCGCTCAGGATACTCGGCGGCAAGCACCGGGGAAGGCTCATCCATCTCGACAACCCGGTCACGCGCTTCGGCAACGCCGGCTCCCTCGCGGCCATGATCAGCCGCCGTGAAGACGGATATTACCTGTCACACCTGGAAGGTGAGGTTTTCCCGCAGGTCAACCGGGTAACCATCGGTGAAGACGCCTACCCGCTGAATGCGGGCGACCGCATCGCCATGGGGGGGACTCGAGTTCGAATACAACCTTGAATCCGGCCCGGGGCCGAGGAAGCGGGAACCCGCATAAAGACCCCGGAACCGCCCGACAACGCCACTACACCCGCGTGTCACTGCATGCGCCGGCCATGCTGGTCACGCCTGAGGAGCGGTGGGAAACACGCCTGATCGATCTCTCATTGAGCGGCGCCCTGGTTGAACTCCCGGATGGCTGGACGGGCCGCACGGGCACGCCCTACACCCTCGGGTGCAACTGGCCAACCAGTCCTACTTCAGCACGGAGGTCGTCACCCGGCAGGTCGACAGGGACCGGCTGGGCATGGCCTTCGCCGAGCTGGATGAACATGGCAGGGACGTCATCCGCTGGCTGGTGGAAATCAACCTGGGTGACACCCCCGCTGCTGCGAGCAGGAACTCTCGACCCGCCTGAGATCTGATTCCAGTACCTGCGCCAGACGGTCAACCGCGGTCACCTCCAGACCCTGGACCGGCTGCTTAGGCTTGTTGGCGGCGGGAATGATGGCCTGGTGAAAACCGTGCTTGGCCGCCTCCTGCAGGCGCTCCTGGCCGTTCGGCACGGGCCTGAGTTCACCGGAGAGACCGATCTCCCCGAACACGACCAGGTCGCCGGGCAGCGGCTGGTTGCGGAAACTGGATACCACCGCCAGCAGCACGGCCATGTCGGCCGCGGTTTCGCTGACCCGTACACCGCCGACGACATTGACGAAGACGTCCTGATCCCCGGTGAGCAGTCCGCCGTGCCGGTGCAGCACCGCCAGCAGCATGGAAAGCCGGTTCTGCTCCAATCCCAGGGTAACGCGCCGCGGGTTGCCGAGCTGGCTCTGGTCAACCAGCGCCTGCACTTCCACCAGCAACGGGCGGGTACCCTCCCAGGTCACCATCACCACGCTGCCGGGCACCGCGATCTGGTGCCGCGATAGGAAGATGGCGGAAGGGTTGCGCACCTCCCTGAGACCCCGCTCCGTCATGGCGAACACGCCGATTTCATTCACGGCGCCGAAACGGTTCTTGATGGCGCGCAGGATCCGGTAACGATCGCCGGGGTCACCCTCGAAATACAGCACCGTGTCCACCATGTGCTCGAGTACCCGCGGTCCGGCCAGCATGCCCTCCTTGGTCACGTGACCGACCAGGAACAGGGCGGTGCCGGTCTGCTTGGCGAAACGGACCAGTTGCGCGGCGCTTTCCCGGACCTGCGCGACCGAGCCCGGCGCCGATTGCAGGGTCTCGGTATACAGGGTCTGAATGGAATCCAGCACCATGACCCGCGGCCTTTCCCGGCGCGCCGTCTCGATGATCCGTTCCACGGACGTTTCCGAGACCAGTTGCACATTATCGCCCTGGATGCCAAGGCGGGCGGCGCGCAGCGAGACCTGTTCCGGCGACTCCTCGCCCGTCACATAGAGCGGGCTCATGGCGGCGGGCAGGGCCGCGAGCACCTGCAGCAGCAGCGTGGATTTGCCGATGCCCGGATCGCCGCCGATCAACACCACCGATCCCGCCACCAGCCCGCCCCCCAGGACGCGGTCGAGTTCCAGCAGGCCAACCGAGGAGCGTGTGTGTGAATCCGGCTTGACGGCCGACAGGCGGGTCACCGTCACAGCGGCATCACCGGCATAGCCGGCGTTGCGTCCGGTGCGCGGCGTGGCCGCGGCGACCACCTCGGTGAGCGTATTCCAGGCGCCGCAGTCCCCGCACTGCCCGGCCCACTGGGGGAACTGCGCGCCACAGGCGCCGCAGGCATAAACCGATCGGGGTCTGGCCATCAGGGAAGTCTAGCCCGCATGCCTGCGCGGATGGCAATCCCGCGCCTCATTCGACATAGTCAAAAAGCACCCGGTTGTTCACCCCGCAGAACAATTCATAGGAGATCGTACCCGCCGCCGCCGCGACTTCATCGATGGGCAGGCCCTCGCCCCACAGGGTGACGGGATCGCCGACACAGGCCTCGGGATGCCCGCGCAAATCGATGCCGATCATGTCCATGGACACACGCCCCGCGAGCGCCGCCCGCCGGCCGTTGACCAGTACCGGTGTCCCGCTCGGCGCATGGCGCGGATAACCATCACCGTAGCCGATCGCCGCGATGCCGATGCGCATCGGCTCCGGACACACCCAGCCGGCGCCGTAACCCACGGGATCGCCCTGGCGCCGCTGTGTCACGGCAATCAATTGCGTGCCGAGCGTCATCACCGCCTGCAGACCGAGTTCAGTCGCGGTTTTATGTTGCAGCGGGGAGCCGCCGTAGAGCATGACACCGGGGCGCACCCACTCGAGGTGGGCGTCGGGCCAGGCCAGCACGGCCGCGGAGTTGGCCAGCGAGCGCTCGCCCTGCAGCCCTTCGATAGACTGCAGGAAGAGCCGGTATTGCCGCAGGGTGTAATCGTCGTGCGCCTCATCGGCGCGGCTGAAATGCGAGAGATAACGGATGTCCGCCACCCGTGCGCATGCGGCGCAGGCGTTCCATGACGGCGGGAACGGCGTCCGGCTCGAAGCCCAGGCGGTGCATCCCGGTGTCGATCTTGAGCCACACCTGCAGCGACCGCCCGGGCCGGGCCTGCTCCAGCATCCTGATCTGATCGGCATGATGAATGACGACATCCACGCGGTAACCGCCGGCCAGACCGGTTTCATCGGCCTCGTACAGGCCTTCCAGCAGCACGATGCGCCGGTCGAAACCGGCCTCACGCAGGGAGATCGCCTCATCCACGGACACGACCCCAAACGCATCGGCCTCGGGAAGGGCCCGCGCGACGTTGAGCAAACCGTGACCGTAGGCGTGCGCCTTGACGATGGCCATGACCCGGCTGCCCGGGGCGCATTGCCTGACGCGTTCGAAGTTATGCTGCAGGGCCGGCAGGTCGATGCGCGCCCGCACGGGGCGCGTCATCCAAACTCACCGCCCGTGTAGACATCATCGGTGTAGTTCTCGAAGCGGGTGAACTGGCCGCGGAAGGTGAGGTGACGGGTGCCGATGGGACCGTTGCGCTGCTTGCCGATGATGATCTCGGCGATGCCCTTGCGCGGGCTGTCCTCGTGGTAGACCTCATCGCGGTAGATGAACAGGATGAGATCCGCATCCTGCTCGATGGCCCCGGATTCGCGCAGGTCGGACATGACCGGGCGTTTGTCGGTGCGCTGTTCGAGACCGCGATTGAGCTGCGAGAGCGCGACCACGGGCACCTCCATTTCCTTGGCCAGCGCCTTGAGGTTGCGCGAAATCTCCGAGATTTCCGTAGTCCGGTTTTCACGCGTGCCCGGAACCTGCATGAGCTGCAGATAGTCGATGACGATCATTCCGATATTGTGCTCACGCTTGAGGCGCCGCGCGCGGGCGCGCATCTCGGTCGGCGACAGGGCCGGCGTGTCGTCGATGAACAGCGGAGCGGAATCGAGCAGACTGACCGCGGAGGTCAGGCGCGGCCAGTCATCGTCGTCCAGCTTGCCGGTGCGGATTTTGTGCTGGTCGATGTGCCCGAGTGAAGACATCATGCGCAGCGCCAGTTGTTCGCCCGGCATTTCCATGCTGAAGATCGCCACCGGCACCTGGTGCCTGATGGCGGCATTCTCGGCAAAGTTCATCGCCAGCGTGGTCTTGCCCATGGAAGGACGCCCGGCCACGATGATCAGGTCCGAGGGCTGCAGGCCGGCCGTCATCTCGTCCAGGTCGGCAAAGCCGGTGGAGATGCCGGTAATGGGCTCATCCTGCTGGAACAGCTTGTCGATGCGGTCGACGGCCGCGCCCAGCAGGCTGCGTATGCTGCGAAAGCCGCGCTGTCCGCGCGCGCCGCGTTCGGCGATCTGGAACACCTGCTGCTCGGCATGTTCCAGCAGTTCACCCGAGCTGCGGCCTTCGGTGAGGTAGGCGCTGCCGGCGATCTCGTTGCCGACCGAGATCAATTGCCGCAGCACGGAATGCTCGCGGACGATATCGGCATAGGCCTGGATATTGGCGGCGCTCGGCGTGCCCTGCACCAGAGCAGCCAGAGTGGCCAGCCCGCCCACGTCATCCAGCAGCTTGTGCTGCGCCAGCCATTCCGACAGGGTTACGGCATCGCACGGACTGTTGCGCTCGGCCAGTTCCGCGATGGCGCGGAATACCAGGCGGTGATCGCGGCGGTAGAAATCACCCTCGATGACATGATCGGCCACCTTGTCCCAGGCCATGTTGTCGAGCATCAGCCCGCCCAGCACGGCCTGCTCCGCCTGCATGCGAATGCGGCGGTACTTTCAGGACCTCGGTTTCGGTTCGAATGACGTCAGCGGAACGTAGCGATTCAGCCATGGAATTAAAGTTATTTAATTTTTAATGCTGCTGTCGTACTGCTATTGCCCCGGGCGAATTAATAGCACAAACGCCCGGCAATGAACATCTTGAATTCGCCGTGGCTTTGTGCGTGCACGGCGATGGACAGGAAGTCCGAGTGTCGCGGAGCACAGGACGACGCACATGGATGGTGCAAGTGCCGCGGTAGGCACGACTGCAGGGATGCAGGAGGTAGAATAACGCAGGAGCAGTTACCGAGGATGCCGGGAGCGGCGCGCGAGAACGGCCGTACCTACGATGTACATGGATGTACGAGTGCCGCGCGAGGACAGGATGTCCGGAGCGGCCATCCCTTACGGCGCATCGCTCCCGCGCGTCCCTGCGCTACGCGATGTACCTACATCCCTGTAGGCATTATTATTCCGCTTCAATGACAAGTCTTATATCGACATTGACATCGCTGTGCAGATGCAGTTGTACCCCGTGCTCGCCCACCTGGCGCAATGGACCGTTCGGCAGGCGGATCTCATGGCGTTCAACCTTGACGCCGGCGGCGGTGATGGCGCTTGCGATATCCACGGTGCCGATCGACCCGAACAGCTTGCCTTCATCACCCGCCTTCGCGGACAGCCTGATGATCAGGCCGGCCAGCTGGTCGCGGCGCGCCGCGGCCGTGGCAAGGGCCTCGTCCGCGGCTTTTTCCAGCTCCGCCCGCCGCGCCTCGAACGCGGCGATGTTCTGCGCCGTCGCCGCCGCCGCTTTGCCTTGCGGAATCAGAAAATTACGACCATAACCGGGTTTCACTTTGACACGGTCGCCCATGGCGCCCAGATTTTCGATCTTCTCCAGCAATATGACTTCCATCGTAACGACCTCTAGCTGATATCTCCGATTTCATCGTCCTGGCTTGCCGCCGCCCAGGCGGCGGCGAAAATCAATCCAGGTATCGACCAACCCAAGTCCGGCCAGCAGCAGCGCCGTCTGCGGAATAATGCCGAGCAGTACGTAGACCGCAATCAACCAGCCCTTGCCGCGACCCTGCCGGGCAACCAGATCATGCAACACGGCCAGGCCGGCAAACAGATAAGGCACCAGCATGACCATGACGCTCTGCGACGCCATGTCGCTGGTCGGGCCCTGGGTTACCTGGGAAAAAATCATGAGGCCCAGCACCACCCATCCCGTCGCCTGCCAGAAACGCAGGCCGCAGAACTCGCTGTGCAGCCCGCCCGGATTGACCAGCAGCGCCTGCCACCAGCGCCCCGCCAGCAGGCTGCACACGGCGCCCAGCGCCAGTGAGGCAATGATCAAGCCCGTCATCAGGCGGGACAGGTCCTGCAATAACGCATCCACCGAGGCATCTTGCGGCAACAAACCCCGCTCTTCGAGCGCCGAGCGGATCAGCAGCAGTTGTTCATGCCACCATGGCGCGGGGTCACCCGCCAGCGCGTAGACAGCGATCAGCGCCGCGACCCCGATTGCGGCCGCCGCGAGCATGGCGCTCGCCAGGCTCACCGTCCGCCTCAACACACCACTGATCAGCCAGCACGGCACCCACAACAGCATCACGGTGACGGCGATGGTTGTCGCCGGCACGCCCATGAACCGATAAAACAGCATGGTAACCGCCGTCGCGGCCACCAGTACCAGCAGCCCCTGTGACACTCCGATACGCAGGGTCACCAGGGAGACAACCGCCGCACCCAGGTAATTCGTCAGCGTGCTGAAGGGCGGCAGCAGGAACGCCAGCATCCCGCAGAGTGACGCCGCCAGAATCGCCCGGAAGCGTCCGCTGACAATAAAACCCGCCAGCGCCTTCATGCCGTGAACCCCCTGGTCAGGACACAGTCAGATAATGCGCTGTGCCGGCCTTAACTGATCAATGCGCGTCGCAGTAGGGCAGCAGCGCCAGGTAGCGGGCACGCTTGATGGCCGTCGATAACTGGCGCTGATACTTCGCCTTGGTGCCGGTAATGCGGCTGGGCACAATCTTGCCGGTCTCGGTAACGTACTGCCTCAGCAGATTGATGTCCTTGTAGTCGATTTCCTCGATACCCTCGGCGGTAAACTTGCAGAACTTGCGACGACGAAAATAACGGGCCATTGTGTATACCTTTTCAGAATCTCGTGTATGAACTGGTCAGGATTTGCGGAGGAGCCATGTGGACCCGCAGGCAGGCTTATGATCCGTCCCCGGCTTCGATATCCTCTGCCTCATCTTCCTCGTCCGCCATCTCCGCGGAGTCATCCAGATCCTCGCGTGCGCTGCGCTCGCGCCGCTCCTCCGGTTTTCTCATCAGCGGTGAAGGCTCGGTGACGGCATCCTTGCGGTTGATGAATATATTGCGCAGCACCGCGTCGTTGAAGCGAAACGCGCTGGCCAATTCCTCGAGCGTGTCGGTGTTGCACTCGATATTCATCAGCACATAATGGGCCTTGTGCATTTTCTGGATCGGATAGGCAAGCTGGCGCCGTCCCCAGTCTTCCAGACGATGGATCGCGCCGCCGCCGGACTCGATGGTCGCGCGATAGCGTTCGATCATGGCAGGCACCTGCTCGCTCTGGTCAGGGTGGACCAGAAACACGACTTCGTAATGTCTCATGTAGACCCCTTATGGATTGGCAGCCTTCCGTTGGCGCGAAAGGCAAGGAGTTGAAAATCAGTTTGTTGGAAGGTGGCGCATTTTACGTGAGGGCCGCGGCGGATGCAATTGCCCGCCGGCGGATACCGGCTTGCGTCGCGCTGGGGCGGGCCATCGGGGCGTAAAAACCAAATCAACTGCAAAGACCCAAAGACGCAAAGAACGACGCAAAGAACGCAGAGAAAATCTGCATAATTACTGTGAACGCAGCGATGGGTCGGTCAATAGTGATGTGATGAAAATCTTGTGTGTGTTTTTAAGCAATTGTTCTCTCTGCGTTCTTTGCGTCTCTGCGGTGAATATTTTTTGCAACAACATCAGCCGCCGCGCTGGCGGCGCGCTTCGTAGAGCAAGACGCCCGCCGCCACCGAGACGTTGAGGCTCTCCACCCGCCCGGCCATGGGGATCGCCACCAGATAGTCGCAGAGTTCGCGCGTCAGCCGCCTAAGCCCCTTCCCTTCACCGCCCAGCACCAGCGCCAGCGGTCCGCGCAGGTCGGCGTCGTAGAGCGTCCTGTCGGCGTCATCGCTGGCGCCGCAGATCCAGACGCCGTTCTCCTTCAGCACGCGCAGGCTGCGCGCCAGGTTGGTCACCGTGAATACCGGGACCGTCTCCGCCGCCCCGCAGGCGACCTTGCGCACCACCGGGGTGATCCCGGCGGCGCGGTCACGCGGCATGATCACGGCCTGCACGCCGGCCGCATCCGCGGTGCGCAGGCAGGCGCCCAGATTGTGCGGGTCCTGGACGCCATCGAGGACCAGCAGGAAAGCCGGGCGTCGAGGCCGGCCAGAAACGCCGCCAGGTCCTGCTCGCGCCTGCCTTCCTGGGGCTGCGGCGCGAGCGTCGCGATGACGCCCTGATGGCGTGCGCCGGGCAGCAGCCGGTCGAGTTCCCCGCCGTGCAGGCTGCGCACCGCAATGCCGCGTGCCTCCGCCGCGGCAATCAGCGTCGCCAGACGCCGGTCATGCCGGCCGGCGGCAACGCTGATCTCGCGGACCTGTTCCGGGTGCGTCGCAATCAGGCTTTCGACCGGGTGCAGGCCGTAGGCATATTCCTCCGGCGTCATCAAGGGGCACTGCCGGCATGAACCAGCCGGAGCAGGCAAGGTAGAGGCAGGTTCATCGCCGCGTGCGCCGGGTACGAGGATTTCCCCTTGCCCCGGCTCCTGCGCTTGTCCAGGACCGATTGCTTCTGCACCAGCTCGAAATCGATCTTGCGCTCGTCGAGATTCACCTGGACCACCTTGACGACGACCTCGTCAGCCAGGCGGTAGATCCTGTTGCTGCGCTCCCCGATCAAACGGTGCCTGGCCGGGTCGTAGTGGTAGTAGTCATTGCCCAGCGCCGTGACATGCACCAGGCCCTCGACATAGATCTCCTGCAATTCGACGAAGATGCCGAAGGAGGTCACGCTGCTGATGATTCCCGCGTAGGTCTCGCCGACCTTGTCGAGCATGTATTCGCACTTCAGCCAGTCCACCGCGTCGCGGGTGGCATCATCGGCGCGCCGTTCCGTCAGCGAGCAGCGGTCGCCGAATACCTGCATGTTGGTGTTGTCGTAAACGAACTCCTCCGCCTTGCCGCCCGAGAGCACATGGCGTATGGCCCGGTGCACCAGCAAGTCCGGGTAACGGCGGATCGGCGAGGTGAAGTGCAGGTACTTGTCCTGCGCCAGCCCGAAATGACCGATATTGTGCGGGCTGTACTCGGCGCGCGGCAGCGAGCGCAGCAACACGGTATTGATCAGATGCTCATCCGGCCGGCCGCGGACCTTCTCCAGCAGGCTGGCATAATCCCCGGCCTCGGGTTGCCTGCGGCCGGAGAGCGGCAGTCCGAGTTCCTTGAGGAACTCGCGCACCTCCTCCACCTTGTCCGCATCCGGGGCGCCGTGCACGCGGAACAGCGTCGGCATTTTGTGCCTGACCAGGAAGCGCGCGGACGCCACATTGGCGGCGATCATGCACTCCTCGATGAGCTTGTGGGCGTCATTGCGCACCAGCGGGACGATGCGCTCGATCTTGCGCCCGGCGCCGAACACGATGCGGGTCTCGGTGGATTCGAAGTCGATGGCGCCGCGTTCCTCGCGTGCCCGGCGCAGAACCTGGTAGAGCCGGTACAACTCCTCGAGGTGCGGCACCAGCGCCTGGTACTTGTTGCGCGTCGGCTTGTCGTTCTCCACGACCATGGCGGCCGCCTCGGTATAGGTCAGCCGCGCCTGCGAGCGCATCACGCCCTCGATGAAGCGCGAGCGGGCGATCTTGCCTTCCGCGCTGATATGCATCTCGCAGGCCATGCACAGGCGGTCGACCTCGGGATTGAGGGAACACAGGCCGTTCGACAGGACTTCCGGCAGCATGGGGATCACCCGCTCCGGAAAATAGACGGAATTGCCGCGGTTCTCCGCCTCCCGGTCGAGCGCCGTGCCGGACTGCACATAGTGCGAGACATCGGCGATGGCGACGATCAGCCGCCAGCCGCTCGGCGTGCGCTCGCAGTACACGGCATCATCGAAGTCGCGCGCGTCCTCGCCGTCGATGGTCACCAGGGGCAGGTCGCGCAGGTCGGTCCGCCCTTCACTCGCGGCCTCCGGCACTCCGGTCCCGAATGCCTGGATTTCCGCGGCAACGGCCTCCGGCCAGGCCTCGGGGATGTCATAGCTGCGGATCGCGATATCGATCTCCATCCCCGGCGCCATGTGCTCGCCCAGCACCTCGACGACGCGGCCGACCGGACGGGCATGCTTCGCGGGCTGCTCGATGATTTCGACGGTGACGATCTGCCCGTGCGCCGCGCCGCCGGTCTGCTGCTCCGGCACGGCGATATCATGCGTGATCCGCTTGTTGTCGGGCACCACGAAACTGACGCCGCTCTCGCGGCGGAAACGGCCGACCACGCGGTGGGTATTGCGTTGCAGGACCTCGACCACATCGCCTTCGCGGCGGCCGCGGCGGTCCGTGCCGGTGATGCGCACCATGACCCGGTCATTGTGAAACACGGCGTTCATGGTGCGCGCGGAGAGATACACGTCCTCGCCGCCGGCGTCCGGCACGAGGAAGCCGAAGCCGTCCGGATGGGTAATCACCCGGCCCGGTATCAGGTCGAACTGGTCCGCCAGGGCATAGCAGTCGCGCCGGTTGCGCACCAATTGGCCGTCCCGGACCATGGCGTTCAGGCGGCGGCGCAGGGCTTCAAGGTCATCCTCCTCGCGCAGGCCCAGCAGTTCGGCCAGGCCTTCCTGACTGACCGGGCGGTCCGCCGCGGTGATGACCTGCAGGATGAATTCGCGGCTGGCTATAGGCTTTTCGTAGCGCAACGCCTCACGCTGCGCCTGGGGATCGGGCCGTGGCGGCCCACCGGCGCCGGATGTCTGTTTTTTTCTCATTTGATCGCGATTTTACTCCTTTTATAAACGGCTATAGTGCGGGCGCGAGCCGCAAATTGACAAGCAGTATATCAGCGGGTACAGTTCGCGGCTGCACGGGATACGCTCAAATCCCGCTGCGCAATCAGCACGGCCGTGGTGGCGGAATTGGTAGACGCGCTAGCTTCAGGTGCTAGTGGGGGTAACCCCGTGGAGGTTCAAGTCCTCTCCTCGGCACCAAAAATTCTTTTCGAATACTAAGAACTAGCAAACCTCGTGCAGATCGCATCAAACGGCGGCTTGCTCAGGGGGATGCTCACAACGCTATCCTCCCGAATTACGTTCCCGGCCGCCCTCCCGCCGCCATGAAGTAACGACTCTCGCGACCATTCCAGAAAGCCAGGTAAAAGAGAGCATTGACGCCTGGAGTTAATCGATGATGTAATTTTCAGCCCGCACTATCGCGAACCGTCCCGCCATGTTTAGCCAAGCCAGCGGTTTTCAACGGGCCTTAAGCTTCGTTCTCATTGGACTGCTGGCAGCCGTGTTTGCCGGGTGCCACACACGCGCCAAGCTGCCCGAACGAGGTTCGAAAGCCTACGACGACGTTGTGTCCGCATTCTACGTCGGCCTGGCGGCGCTGCAGGTCGGCCATGACAGCTACGCCGAAGACAAGCTCGCCGAAGCGACCCGGCTTGTGCCGGATGAGCCCGCAGGCTGGGCCAACTGGGGAGTGTTGGCGCTGCGTCAGGCAAACTATGATCTGGCGGCGCAACGACTTCAACGGGCGCGCGATCTGGCTCCGCAAAATGACCGGATTTATTATCTCCTGGGAATGCTCGAGAGCTATCGTGGCAATCTCGCGGAAGCGATTGCCGACTTCCGCAAAGCGACGGAGTTGAATCCGCAAAACTTGCGGGCGGCTTACCAGCTCGCCCAGGAAATCGAGCGGCAGGGAGCCGAAAACAGCGCGGCGGAATCCCAGAAGGTGATCGAGAAGATACTCGCGGCGCAGCCGGACAATCTGGCGGCATTGCTCGAGTTGGGGCGCATTGCCGCGAAACGCGGAGACGCCGGTACGCTCAAATCCGTGCTAGCACGACTTGACGCGCGGTCCCCGGCATGGCCGCCGGAAGTGCAACAGCAGCTTGTTGCCCTGCAGGCGGCGGCTGGCGGCGCTGACCTGCGCCTCGCCGCCACGAAAACAATTTATTTGCGCAACGTGTTGATGCGTGTTTCCGACTATCGCCAAAGCCTGGCGGCCATCCAGGCGCCGCAGGGAGAGGAAGCCCAGCCGTTCACTCATTTTCTCGCGCTGGAATCACCGGTCTTCAAACCCGCAACGGCGGATGGAACGATTGCCTTCAATCCCGAGCCACTGGCCAACTGGGGGGACAGCCGTTGGGATTGGCTAGGCGCCATTTCGCTGGGGATCGCGGGCGCGCCCGCTATCGCGGCGGCAAATGGCCGCGAGCTGCGTTTGTCCACCGGCGCGAGCGTTTCGTTTCCGGGCGGGCCGGCCGGCGTTCCGCCTATCGCCTGAAGGCATTTTGCCCATCGACTTCAACTACGATTTAAAAAACGATCTGGTGCTAGCCGGAGCCGGCGGAGTCCGCTTGTGGCGGCAGGAGAGTCCGAACGCCTTCACCGACGTCACGGCAAAGACGACGTTGCCGCAAGCGGTAACCGACTCCGGCTACACCGGGGCGTGGGCCGTCGACATCGAGGCCGATGGCGATCTGGATATCGTGGCGGGTGCGAAAAGCGCCGTTCCGACGGTGCTGAGAAACAATGGCGATGACACGTTCACGGTGATTCATCCCTTTGCCGGCGTCTCCGGCCTGCGGGGCTTTGCGTGGGCCGATTTCGACGGGGACGGCGACCCCGACGCGGCTCTGATCGACGGTTCGGGCAGGCTTCACGTCTTCAGCAACGAGCGCACCGGAGAGTTCCGCGAGCGTTCCCTGCCCGCGAATTTTCCGGCCGTCAAGACGATCACCGTCGCGGATGCGGATAACGACGGCCTGCTCGACCTGCTGGCGCTGCAGGCGGACGGCGGGCTCGTCCGGCTCTCCGACAGGAACGAAGGACAAAGCTGGGAGCTGGCAGAGATCGCCCGCGTGCCGGATGCGGAACGCCGCCTCGCGGGCGAGGTCCGGTTGCGAGTCGCCGATCTGGACAACAACGGCGCGCTCGACCTGATTCTGGCCCCGGTCGCGCCAGCCGCCGAGCCGGGCGCAACCGGCGCCTGGATCTGGCTCGGCGATGACCAGGGCCGTTTCGTGGCGCTGGAGCACCCGTCCGGCCCGGCGCTGGTCTTCGACGCGGCGGACGTCAACGGCGACGGCCGGCTTGATCTACTCGGCCTCACGGCAGACCGCCAGGCGGTTCAGGCCATCAACCACGGCTCGAAGAACTACCACTGGCAGATCGTCCGCCCGCACGCCGTGCAGGCCGTTGGCGACCAGCGCATCAATCCCTTCGGCGTTGGCGGCGAAATCGAAATACGTTCCGGTCTGCTGCTGCAGAAACAAGCCATCACCGGGCCGCAGCTTCATTTCGGTTTAGGGGAACAGACCGGCTCCGATGTGGTGCGGGTGGTCTGGCCGAATGGCACGGTGCGGGCCGAGTTTGCCGTGAAAGGCGATCAGGATGTCGTGACCGAGCAGCGGGTCAAGGCCTCGTGTCCGTTCCTGTTTGCCTATAATGGAAAGGAGATGGCGTTTGTCAAGGATGCGGTGCCGTGGGGCTCCGCCATCGGTTTGCGCATCAATACCCTGGGCGCGCCGCGCGTGGCAACGACCGTGGAGTGGTACAAGATCGGACGCGATCAACTGGCGCCGCATGACGGCTATTATGATGTGCGCATTACGGCGGAATTATGGGAGACCTACTATTACGATTATCTGGCGCTCATGGCCGTGGATCACCCGATCGGAACGGAAATCTTCGTGGATGAGCGCTTCGTGATTCCGCCGCAAAAACCCGGTTTTACCGTCGTGGACGACACCGCACGCGATCGCGCGCGCGGTGGACGACTACGGCCACGATGTGACGGACCTGCTCGGCGCCCTCGATGGGAAGGCCCTGGAGAATTTCGGGCGCGGACAATATCAGGGTGTGACCCGCGATCATTACGTGGAAATCGATCTGGGTGACGAGGCGCCCAAGGAGGGGCCGCTCTATTTGATCGCGCAAGGCTCGATCCACGATACCGACTCGTCCATCAATGTCGCCATCACTCAAGGGCGCCGCTGGCAGGCGCGCGGCATGAGTCTCGAGGTGCCCGACGGGCACGGCGGATGGACGGTTGCGCTATCCGACCTGGGATTTCCGGCGGGCCGCAAGAAGACCGTGCTTTTCGACCTGACCAACGTGTTTCGCCCCGGCACGCACCGAAGCGTGCGGATACGGACCAACCTGGAGATTTATTGGGATGCCATCCAGTGGGCGAGCGGCCTGCCCGAGGCCCCGGTGAAGACGGCGCGTTTGAGTCCCTCCGCGGCCGACCTGCGCTACCGCGGCTACTCGGTCATCCATCGCCCGGACAGCGGCGCGCCGGAAGTGCCGGATTACCATCGCCTGGAGGGATCGAAACAGCGCTGGCGCGACCTGATCGGCTACTACACCCGCTACGGCGATGTGCGGGAATTGCTGGCGCAGGTGGATGACCGCTACGTCATCGTGAACTCGGGGGACGAGATGGCGCTGCGTTTCACCGAGCAGGCGCCGCCGCCCGAGGGCTGGGTGCGCGATTTCGTGATCCTCGGCGATGGCTGGATCAAGGATGGAGATTACAACTCCACCTTCTCCAAGACCGTGCTGCCGTTGCCGTATCACGCCCAGGACGTGTATGACACGCCGCCCGGCCGACTCGAGGATGAGTGGACCTACCGTCACCATCCCCAGGACTGGCAGACGTACCACACGCGTTACGTAACGCCGGAAGTTTTCAAGAACGCATTGAGAAGCGCAGCCTACCAATGACACGGGGCCCGCTCGCCAGAATTCTGCTGGCCGTTTTCTTCCTCGGGTTGCTGGCGAGCCCGCTGGTGATGAAGCGCCTGTCCTTGCAGCAGGAATCCGCCGCACCGGACGCTGGACACCCAGGCCGCGCTCGCCCGCCATGGTTTCTATTTCGAAGAGGTCTCCCATGCGGCCGGCATCGATTTTGTACACCAGGGTCCCGCACTCGATCACCGGCTTGACCACATCATGCCGCAAGTCGCCTCGATGGGCGCGGCCGTCTCGATCGCCGATTTTGACCGCGACGGCTGGCCCGACATCTACGTCACCAACAGCGGCGAGGGCAGCCAAAACGCCCTTTACCGCAACCTCGGTGACGGCACCTTCAAGGATGTGGCGGGCGAATTGGGCATCGCCGACGTCAACCAGCCCGGCACGGGGGTTTCGATGGGCGCGGTCTGGGGCGATTATGACAACGATGGCTACGAGGACGTCTTCCTCTACAAGTGGGGCCGCCCCGAGCTGTTCCACAACGACCGCGGCAAGGGCTTCACGCGCGTGACCGAGCAGGCGGGCTTGCCCGCCTGGGTCAACGCGAACACCGCCGTCTGGTTCGATTACGACAACGACGGGCTGCTGGACCTTTTCATCGGCGGTTACTATGCCGAAGCTATCGATCTCTGGCATCTCAAGACGACGCGGATCATGCCGGAGAGTTTCGAGTACGCCAATAACGGCGGGCGGAAATATCTGCTGCACAATCTCGGCAACGGAAAATTCGAGGATGTCACCGCGAGGATGGGCATCAACAGCCGGCGCTGGGCGTTGGCCGCCGCGGCGGCGGACCTGCGCGGCACCGGCCGTCCGGACCTTTTCGTCGCCAATGACTATGGCGTGTCCGAACTCTACCTCAACGACGGGAACCGCTTCCGCGAGGCGGGCGAACAAACGGGCGTGGGCTTTGCGCCCAAAAGCGGGATGAACGTCGCCTTCGGAGACATTTTCAACCGGGGCAGTTTCGCCGTGTATGTCTCGAACATTTCGGAGGATGGCGTCCTGATCCAGGGGAATAACCTGTGGGTGCCGCGGGAAGGAACGGCGGATGGCGCGCTCGAGTATGAAAACCTCGCCCGCGAACTGGGCGTGGAGCGCGGCGGCTGGAGCTTCGGCGCGCAGTTTGGCGACCTGAACAACGACGGCACGCTGGATCTTTACGTGACCAACGGCTACGTCTCGCTCGACCACCATCGCAATTACTGGTACGACTTCTCCAAGGTGGCGGGCGGCAATCGCGCCATCATTGCCGACGCCAGAAACTGGCCGCCCATGGATGGCCGCAGTTTATCGGGCTATCAGCAGAAGCGGGTGTGGTTGAATGATGGCGCCGGCAAGTTCGTGGATGTGGCCCGGACGGTCGGGGTCAGCGACACCCACGACGGCCGCTCGGTGGCCTTCGTGGACTTGTGGAACCGCGGGGTTCTCGATGTCGTGGTCGCCAATCAACGCGGGCCGTTGCTGGTTTACCGGAATACGGTGGCGCCGGAGAACCAGTGGATCGAATTCGACCTGGAGGGAACCGCGAGCAATCGCAGCGCGATCGGCGCCCGGGTGGCCGTGTACTGGAATGGCCAGCAGCAGGCGCAAGAGGTCTCGGGAGGCAGCGGCTTCTGCTCGCAGAATCAGCGACGCCTGCACTTTGGGCTGGGCAGGAATCCGCGGCTTGAGAAAGCGGTCATCCGCTGGCCATCCGGAAAAGTGCAGACCCTGGAAAAACCCGCCGCCGGCCGGGTGCACACGATAAAGGAACCCGCATGAGCCGACTCGCTACGCCCGTCGCCCCGCCACCCTCGGCGGCAGCCCCGAAGAAACGCTGGATCAGCGCCGAGAACCGCTACCTTGCCCCCATTTTCATAAGCTGCATCCTGCTGGTGGGCCATCTGTCGTTCGGCATCCTGGAGAGCTACCAGAAAACCGCGCTGGCGATAGCCGTGAGCATTGCGGCGGAGCTGGCGTTGGGACGCCTCTTTTTTCAGAAGTGGCTCAACCCCGCCAGCGCGTACATCACGGGAATCAGCGTGGGCATACTGGTGCGTTCGCCCGCGTTCTGGCCGTATGCGCTCTGCAGTCTGATTTCGATCACGTCGAAGTATGTCTTGCGGATCGACAATCGCCACATCTGGAACCCGTCCAATTTCGGCATTTCCGCGCTGCTGTTGCTGGCGCCCGAGACGGTAGCCACTCTGAGCATTCAATGGGGCAACAACGTCTGGCCGATGCTGGTGATCTGGGTGCTGGGCTCGGTCATCATCTGGCGTGTCCACCGTTTCAACATCACGGGCACCTATGTGGTCTCGTTCCTGGCGTTCGCCTTGCTGCGCAGTTGGATTACCGGCCACCCCTGGCAGGCCGAGGTCGCGCCCATCACCGGGCCCATGTACCAGCTCTTCATCTTCTTCATGATCACCGACCCGAAAACCACGGTGCGCTCCAAGCGCGGGCAGTGTGTGGTGGCCTTCCTGATAGCGCTGGTGGAAATGGTGCTGCGCCTGTTCCAGATCGTCTACGCGCCTTTCTATGCGCTCTTCATCGTGGGGCCGGCCGCCTTTCTGCTGGAGATGTGGCTGGACTCACGCCGCATGAACACGGCGAAAGCCAATGCCTGAGCACTACGCCCGGCCCGCTGACCATTTTTTGTGATTTAAGGAAGCTCTCATTAAGTCCGTTCGTGGCTGAGCCTGTCGAACTCATGAACGGACAAATGCGCCTGACATTTATGGCATTTCCCATTCATCCTTCGACAAGCTCAGGGCGAACGGGAGACTTGATCAGAGCTTCGCATAAGCCTTTCTTGTTTTGGTTAACCGGGACAGCTAGTGATACTTAATGGTAAGATTACGAGTGTGCTTCGAATCACCTTAAGTTGATGTCTACGCTACGCTGATCTAAATTATTCATGAATGGTAAGGAGCGGGATATGAACCAGCAGACTCAGCAAGACGGCATGCGGCTTGGCGGCGTCACTTTTCATCACCCAGGGGCGTTTTGGTTCGGGGCCGTGGCGGTCATGGCCGGAGTCATCCTGCACATCCCGATGTACCTGATGGGCAAAGACATAGGCTACCGTCTCGCCGGCATGCCGATGGGCACGCCTATGTTAATCGGGATGGCGGCCATCGGCGTGGGACTTTTTGCCAGTTTGTATGGTTTGTACCCGCGTTCGGCCGCGACCAACCAGGCGCTCGCCTCGAAAATCCGGGTCAGCGCGCTGGACGACGCACGGATCTCCTGGACCCACGTCTCTCTGCTGCTGACGATGGCGGTTGCCGTAACGATCGACATCATGAAGCCGACGGCGCTCGCTTTCGTCATGCCGGGCATGACGGCGGAATACGGGCTCAAGTCTCCCCTGAACCCGGCCGGAACCATACCGGTGGTGTACATGGCGCTTTCCGGCATCACGGGTACCGTGCTGGGGTCCTTGCTGTGGGGATGGCTGGGCGACCGGATCGGGCGGCGCGCGTCGATACTTTATGCCGGCATCGTCTTCATCGCCACTTCGATTTGCGGCGCGATGCCCGACTTTTACTGGAACCTCGTGATGTGCTTCATCATGGGCGTGGGGGTGGGGGGCATGCTGCCGATTACCTACGCGCTGCTTGCCGAAACCATACCCGCTCGGCACCGCGGCTGGATGATGATTCTGATCGGGGCGGATATCGCCGGCGCGTATATTCTCACCAGTTGGATCGCGGTCGCTTTGGTACCAACATACAGTTGGCGCATCCTGTGGCTCATCGGTTTGCCGACCGGCATAGTGTTCATCATGCTCAACCGGTGGATACCCGAATCCCCGCGTTTTCTGCTCGCCATTGGGCGGGAAGCGGAGGCGCGCTCGGTGATGGCGCGTTACGGCGCCGCGATCGTCGATGCTAACGCCGTCCGAGACGGAGGCCGGATCGGAGGTAAAAAGCCGCTGGAGCCAGCTTGTCAGCCCGCAATTCCTCGGGCTGACACTCGTCGTCGGCTGCCTCGCTCTCGGGTCAGGGTTGGTGTTGTTCGGCTTCAATTTGTGGATCCCTTCCAACCTGCGCAAGCTCGGGTTTACCGAGGCCGATGCGATCCTCCGCAATTCGGCTTTGATCGGCTTTCCGTTGACGTTCCTGGTGGCGTGGATGTACGGGTTCTGGAGCAGCAAGAAAACCATCATCATACTCGCGTCGCTCACCGCGGCGGCGCTGTTCGGGTTCGTCATCGCGGGGGATTCCATCGTGCAGAACCGGGTCCTGCTGTATGCGCTGCTCGTGGTGCCGATCTGGGGCATCAGCGCGGTGGTGGCCGCGCTCTCGGTCTACAGCTCGGAGATTTACCCGACGCGCATCCGGTCCCGGGCGACGGGGTTCGCCGCCGGCGCGAGCAAGGCGGGAGGCGTCGCGATCATCTCGCTGGTTGCATTCGGGTTCGCCACGCCATCCATCGCGACGGTTGCGCTGATGGGGGCAATTCCCATGACGCTGGCTGTGCTCGCGGTAATGTTTTTCGGAATCGAGACATGCAAACGTCGGCTGGAGGAAATCACCGCGGAAGAGCTCAAAAGCGCTCAAACGGCCTGAGCAGCGCGGTATTAATAATGCTTCAGGCTTCGAGTCCCGGACGCGAGAAACGCCGGAGCAACTGCAGCCCCGCACGCACAACCCGCTATTTCACGCAGTCGGGGACGTAGTACTTGTCGTCCAGGCTGTAGACCTCGTCGAACACGCCGTCGCAATCGCTGTCGCGGATGACGTAATTGTTTGGGCCGCCGGTTTCCTCTCCCTTCGTATTCAGACTCCAGGCCCACAGGTGGCCATTGGTGGTCATGCTGAAGATGCTGTCGCCGGCCGCGTTGGAATACTGCTGGATGTGCGTTTCCTTGACGCCATCGCCATCGCCGTCGGCATCATGTTCATCCTGCAGGTTGTAGCCGTCCATCTTGGGCGGACTGAACTGTGAGGCTTGCGCCGTGCCCGCCACGCCGGTGATCTGGATCATGGCGTATACCAGCAGCGCCGCGAGTGATCCCGACACAGGCCTGGGCCGTCGCGGCGCCGGTCCCGAAGCGGCATACGCCACCCCCGGTCTATTCCCCGATGAACACCGGTTTTCATTGATTCGTTGCATGGATGCCTCCTCGTGAAGACGCTGCCGACAGCCTTCAGGCCGATACGCCATCTTTGAACTGCGTAGTTAAAGGACAGGGCTGGTCAAGAAAGAACGGATTGCCGGTCTATGAACCCGGCGGTTTGTGTTATCTTCGCCGCTATTTCAACGAACAGTAGCACTAATGCATCTGGCGCGATAGTAGAGAAAGGAGGCCGTCGATGAACACCCGCACCCTGACCTGCCTGCTGGCCTTCCTGCTGGCATTTGCCTGCCCGGCCGGATCATACGCCGCATCCGACAGCCACCGGCAGGCCGTGGCCAGGCTCTTCGAGCTGACGCATATGCAGCGCTTGATCGAGGACAGCGTCGACGGCGTCCTCACCCTGCAGATCGCGCAGAATCCCGCCCTGGCGGAGCACAAGGATGCGCTGCGCGCCTTCCTGGAAAAATACATCGGCTGGCAAGGTCTGAAAGACGATCTCGCGGCGATGTATCTGCAGGCCTTCACGGAAGCGGAGCTTGACGAGATGAATGCCTTTTACAGTTCGCCCACCGGCCAGAAGGTGCTCCAGCGCCTTCCCGAACTGGTCCAGCAGCGCAACCAGCTCGCCATGCAGCGCCTGCAGGAACATATCGGCGAGCTGCAAAAGGAGATCGCGACAACTGTCCTGACACCGGGGGCAGGTCAATAGCCGGTTTTATCGGGGGTCCGCAAGCGGTTTGAATCCCCCTGCCGCATCTGCCCGGGAACGGGCGCGCCTTTGATACTACTACCACGTCTTCCTGTTAACCCCGCCCTTCTCGATCGGATAGTTTTTCAGCAACCATCCCTCGAGGGATCCTTCGAGGTGGTAAACGTTGTCTATGTCGTGCGTATAGAGGATCGGCTCGGCCTGTAGCGTCCGGGAACCGTTGAGACAGTAGATGAGCACGCCGTTGCCGTGGTCCTGCCGGAGTTCGTCCAGGCGCTTCTCCAGTTCCGCCAGCGGGATGTTGACGGCGCCGGGCAGGTGGGCGATGCCGAACTCCACCGGCGTGCGCACGTCCACGATGAGCGGCGCCTGCGGCGTGCCCAGCTTGGCCTTGACCTCTTCCGGCGTCATCGCCGTCGACATCATCTCCTCGGCCTGAACGGCCAGCGCACCCAAGCCAGCAGGAGCATGACGGTGGCCATTCGTGCAAGATCACACCAGTTCATGAGGTTCTTCCGCCTAGTTTAGGGTACATCCATAAACACCATTTTCACCGCAAAGGCGCAAAGAACGCAAAGCCGTTTAATTGTTTTTGTTAATAAGTTTCTTCGCGAACTTTCGGCAACCGCTCCCGGCGTTGCCCTACCTCCTACATCCCTGTAGTCGCGCGTCTTTGCGGTGAGTTTGTTCCTTTATGTATGGACACTGGCCCCCGCCATCCGGCGCCGTGACCGCAGCGATGCCGAACGGCGGGTTCGACACCCTTACTGCTTCAGCATTTTCTGGAGTTCCCCGAGGCGCTTCTCGGTCTCGGAACCCGGTTGCTGGGCCTTTTCCGCGAGTTCTTTCACCATGTCCGCTTCCTGCTGCGCCAGGCGGATCAGCTTGTCCTCATCGACCTTCACCTCGAATTCCTTCTCGCGCAGCCTGGCGGTATATTCGTCGAGCTTCTCATGGAGGTACCGGCGCCGCGTCATCGTACGGGTCTTTTCCTCCTCGAAGTCGGCATACTGCGGCGCGCGCACGTCCTGCACCATCACCAGATGCCAGACATCGCCCACCTGCACCGGCCCCCCGATCTCGCCCGGGCCCAGGGCGAAGACGACATCGTTCAATCCCGGCAGGGCCTTGCCCTTCTCCACCCAGCCGATCTCGCCCAGGTTCTCCTTGGCTTCGGGCGCGATGGAATGATCGGCCGCCGCCTGGTACAGGGTCATCTCGCCGGCATCGATCTTGCGCTTGATCTCCTTGGCCTCATCCTCGGTCTTCAGCACGACCATCTGCACTTTGCGGAACTCCGGGATGGTGATCCGGGCGCGGTTCGCCTCGAAATAGGCGCGCAGATCCGCGTCGCTCGGCTCCATGGTCTTTACCAGATTGTTGCGATGCAGGTTGATCAGGCGGGTCTTGCGGAACTCCGCGAAACGCGCCTGGTAGACCGGGTCCTGCTCGAGCCCGTTCGCCTTGGCCTTGTTGACCATGATGCGTTCATCCACCAGCGAATTCACCGCCTCACGGCGCTGGTCACTGGAGGTCGAACTGACCGCGGCGCCCAATTGCTCCTTGACCGCGCCCCAGGTAAACGGCGCCCCGTCTATCGTGGCCAGCACCGCGGTATCGGCGCGCTCGGCATCCTTGAGCGGATCCATCTCCGCGTCGTTGATCTCCACGGTAACACCCTCGCGCAGCGTAGCGCGCAGTTCCCCGCCCTTCTCGGTGAGCCGCTGCTTGCGCAGCGTCGCCTTGAGCGCCGTGCGCTCGTCATCGGTCAATTCCGTCCCCGGCGCAGTCGACTTTTTGAAGAAGTCCTCGACCTCGGCGTCACTGACCTCCATCCCTTTCAGCAGAAACGTGTTGCGGTACAGCGCCGTCAGTATTCCGTCCGAGAACCGCTCGATCTCGCGCTGGTAGTCCGGGTCCTTGTCCAGACCCTGCTTGAGCGCATCCAGATAGATCAGGTTCGCGCTCACCATCTTGTCGAGCAGCGTGATGCGCACCGTGTCGCGCTCGGGCGTGCCCATGGCCGGCAGGGATACCCCCACCACCGCCGAACTGTTCAGCATGGTGTTGATCTCGCTGAAGGTGATCTTCTGGTCACCCACGGTCGCGATCACATCATCGGTCAGCGGCTCCGCCGTCGCGGGCGCCGAGGATGCCGCGGCGCTGTCCTGCCCGCTGCCGCCGCTACTCTGCGGCGGTTCCTTGCCGCAGGCGCCCTGCAGGCCGATGGAAACCAGTACAAAAGAAAACAGCAAGGAATCACGTAATAATCGCTTCATAGTGCATTTTCCCGAATTCAATGAATGTGAATGATACGTCAGGGTCCGATTGTGGCCGGAGTATCTCGTT
Source organism: uncultured Gammaproteobacteria bacterium (assembly GCA_963773065.1). Taxonomy (GTDB): domain Bacteria; phylum Pseudomonadota; class Gammaproteobacteria; order UBA9214; family UBA9214; genus CAVQCA01. The sequence continues at coordinate 153,957 of CAVYZN010000011.1, read as the reverse complement.
TTTTATGGCAAGCTCTGATCATAATGCCCGTCATTCTTCCGCGTAAGCGGGAATCCAGTGTGTCCGGGATCGTCAGGTTAATGCGATCCCCGCTTTCGCGGGGATGACATTGTTCAGGGATTCCTCGCAACGCTTCCCTGACCTGCGACGTCTGCCGCGTCTGCTTGCCACGCGTTAAGACCCGTAATTTAACAAATCATTCCCGTCGAATGCCAATCCGGTAAAAAAAATGGAGGGGAAGAAGCTTCCCCTCCATCGGTTGTCGATATGACCCGCCGGCCCGGAAGGCCGGCGGGACCCGTGCTTACCAGTCGCAGGTCGAACCCGTCTGGGCGGTGGAGATGAACTCCCAGACCTTGGGCGACAGCCGGCCCTGGACCAGGTGCTGCTTCCAGGTCAGGTTGCTGCAGGTGACCAGACTGAGGAAGTTGCCCGAAGGCCCGCCGTTGGTCGCGTGGCAGTTGGCGCAGACCCCGCTCGCGATCTGCGTGGCCGTGCGGTCGTTGATGCCGTCGCCGTTGGTGTCCGGATCACCGGCCACGTGGCCCAACTGGGCATCTCGACCTTGTCCTGCGTCTGCCGGCCGATGCGTCCCACGAAGGAGTGCCGCAACCACCTGCCGCTCGACTCGCTGATGCTGGTGCGGCGATCGGCGTGGCAGTTCTGGCAGGTCGAGTCGAGCGGGCTGGCATCGTCCGTGTAGGTATGCGCCCAGCCCACCGCGGCATCGAAGGTCGAGCCGAAGAGCGTGCTTCTTGATCCAGGTCGGCCTGCCGTCGCTGCCCACCGCATGGCAGGTGCCGCACTTCAGCGGGCCGTGCGAACCGTCCGCATTGAGCGCCGCCGCCTGCGCGTAGGCTGGTCGAGTCGATCGTCGGGGTCACCGGATACAGACCATGAATCGACTCGTGACAGCCCTGACAGCTCACCCCCTGGTGGCCCTTCGAGTAGCGCATCAGGCTCGCCTTGCGCGGATAGTTGAACGGCGGCTTGAACTTGGTCTCACCCGAACGGGTGTCCTCGCCGACGTTGCCGCCGCTTGGCTCCACATAGGGCGGCGCATGGCAGTCCGCGCAGTGCGGCTCACCCGCCGCCAGCCAGTGATCCCGGCCGTCGGTCGCCGCGCTGAAGGGTACGGCAACCGCCGTGCCGCCGTTACCCTCGCCGTTCAGCACCGTCTGGGCCGCCGACACGCAGTCCGCGGTGGTGCAGAAGTTGAGGATGCGCACCGAGAAGTCTCCATCGGCATCCGTGGTGCCGAAGGGCTGTCCACCCCGCACCTCGATGGTCGCGAGGTTGGCATCGGCAATCGCCGGATCCCAGATCGCATGGGTGAAATCACCCAGCGCGTTGGTGTTGGTCGGATCCATCCAGGCAATCGCCTGCGCCTGGCTCACCGCCCACCGCCGCGGCCACCGCCGACAGCGTCGACTGCCCGCGCGGGTTGGTGGTGCAGATGTTGTTGATGAGGTCCGTACAGTTCTCCGTCGCGCCACAGCTCCTGACCCAACTGGCTGTGACAGTTGGTGCACCACAGACCGCGCGTCGGCGAACCGGACACACCGGCCACCCCGTCCTGGTTGTTGAACACGTTGGTCGACAGATAGGTGCCCACCGCATTCAAGTGCGCCGGCGTCTCCGCCCCGTCCACGTCCTTCAGCGCGTTGGAGTGCACGTCGCGGCCCACGAAGCAGCCGCCCGCCGCCAGGCGGTTGTCGCTCTGCGCCTGGACGTTCGTACCGCCATAGCTGATCGGATAGCCGTCCATCACGCCGTCGGAACGGTGCGCCGGATGACAACCCTGACAGCCGCCGCTGCGACCGGCGTTATCGGCGAAGTTGATGCTGCCGCCCTCGCTACCTCACGGTGCCGGTGATGGATCGCCTCGGTGATCGGCTTGATCAACTGCGTCAAGCCCGCATCCTTGTAGGCCGACTTCACCACCGCGATCACGTTGTCCGCATGGCACTTCTGGCAGATCACGCTCTCCTTGCCGAGCCGCGTGTTCTGCACCGGCGCGGCACAGGTGCTCGGCGGCGCATGGTCGCTGCCGCAGGCCGGCCAGTTGGCCGTGAAGCCGGTGCCGTTGTCGAAGTCATGCAGCGCCAGCATGTTGATCGCCGCACCCTTCAAGCGCGAGTACCAGTCGGAATCCCCCGCCGCCGTGCTGATGCCGTAATAGGCATCCCAGTAGTTCTTCTCCCCCGTGGTGATCGCCTCCAGGCTCGCCCCGGCATACGAACCACCGCGTCTTGACGAAGGGAGCCGCCGTGCCCGGACGGCGCACGTAGCTCGGGCTGTTCACGTTCGGCAGGCTGTTGGTGAACGCCGGCACCGAGTGGCAGCGCTCGCAGTTCGGGATGTCGATCGGCGCCGTGCCAAATCCGATCACCGGCTTGCCGTTGCTGCCGATCACCGCCGCACCCTCGGTGCAGTTATGTCCGTTCGCATCGCAGGTGGCCGTGTGCAGCGCCGCCTTCATCTCCACGTAGGGACGGATCGAGTCCTCGTTCACCAGCCCCGGATCGGCGAAGAAGCTGATCGTATCCTCAAACGGGTCCAGCGGCAGACCGAGCGCCTCCCAGATGCGCGGGGAGGTCAGCATGATCGGCAGGTTCTCCAGCACCTTCATCTGCGTGTACACCACCGTGCCACTCTCGCCCGAGAACGTCAGCACGTTGTCGAAGCCCGAGGCGCTGCCCGTCGGACCCATCGGCTGCAGCGCCGCGCCCGTGTTGGCCGGATACACTATCCCCTTGGTCCCATTGGTCACGCCGAGGCGGATCTTGTTCGTCTCCAGGCTGGTGTTGAGCGGGTTGCTGCCCTCGAGGTCCGAGTAGATGTAGAAGTGGTTCAGCCAGCCGTTGGCGTAGTTGTCGGTCGCGTCGGTCAAGTCCCCGTCGCCCTTCACCACGCCGTAGGCCCCCTCGTAGGTCCCCGTCACCAGCTTGCCGTTGGCATCCACCGCCGCCGAGTCGTACTTGGTCGAGGTGTAGAACATCGAGTTGCCCTCCACGTTGCTGATCAGCGTCGAGGTCTGCACCTTGCCCTGACCCTCGTGGCGCGGCTGCGCGTCGTGGTAGTACTCCAGGTAGAACTTCTTGAACTTGCCGGAGCCGTCCAGTTGCGCGTCGCGCAGCACGTTCGAGCGGCCCAGCCCGTCCACGTTGCCGGGATCACCCGAGAGCAGGCGCGGGAAATCGCCACCCGTCACCGGCGGTTCCACGGCCTGCGGCTTCACCACCTGCGCCAGGATCGAGTTGTAGGGCGGCAGGACGCAGCAATAGGCAAACTCGAAGCCGGTGCAGTGCATGCCCAGCTCGTAGTTCATCATGATCTTGTAATCCGTCTGCTTCGACAGGATGTTGATGTTCACCGTCGTCACGGCCGACAGGTTGGCATTGGGGTCCCGCGCCTTGTAGGTGAAGCTGTCGTTGGCGTTGTCGCTCAGGCTCGTGCTCGGCGTATAGGTGAACGAACCGTTGGCTGTTCAGCGTCAGGGTGCCGTTGGCCGGGCCGTGATCAACTGCGCCGTCAGCGTGGAGGCCGAACCCGGAATCGGGTTGCCTAGGGAGTCGGTGTCGAAGTCGTTGTAGAGCACGCCGGAGACGCGCGAGGCCGCCACGTTCAGGGTGGTGCCCACCGGGGTCGCGTAGGTGTCGCCGCGGCCCGACCGGCGAACCGCTGGCGCCCGCCGCCGAAATGGTGATCGTCACCGTCGCGGTGTTGGAAAGCTGGAAGGGGGTCTGCCCCTCACGCGCCTTGTAGGTGAAGGTATCCGTCGTGGGTAACGTGCCCGTGCCCGTGTAGTTGTAGGTGAACGAGCCGTTCGCGTTCAGGGTGAGGGTGCCCTTGGTGGTCGTCACCTGCAGCACGGCCGTCAGCGTCGCCTGGGTCTCATCGGTGTCGTTGCCGAGCACGCCCGGGGCGCCCACGCTCAGCAGCGTGCCCTGGGTGGCGTTATAGCTGTCGGCATTGGCGACCGGCGGATTGTTGGTGCCGCCCGTTACCACGTCACGTTGGTCGCGGCAGTGCACTCGCCGCTTTTGGTCGTGACGACGTGCAGATTGACCGCAAACGGTCCGCCCGCCGTGCTGTAGGTCACGGCCTGCGACGAACTGGTCGAGGTCGTCGGCGTGGCCGGCCCGGAGAAGGTCCAGGCATAGGTTACCTGGCCCTTTTGCCCCGCTATGTTGGCGGTAAAGGTAAACGGCACATTGACCGTCGCGGTGCCATTCGTCGGTGTAATACTACAGGTCAACGCCGCCCACGCATTCGGGGCAGCGAGTGTCAGGACGGCCAGGCTACCGGCCGCCAGCCGCAACACGCGTCGTGCCATCTTCAGCAGAGTTTTTGTACACATGCCATTGTTCCCCTCAGTGGTTTATGTCTAATGAAATGAACTTCCACCCTTGCGGCAGAGGTCAAGTACTGCAAACACGGAACTCCCTGTCACTCCCATCACGGCGCGGCAACGGCGCTGTGAACCAGAAGTAAGAGCAATTGTTATGCCAGTGCCGGACACGTCGCTAAGTAGTTGTACTTACCTTTTATAAGCATATTAACGAACACCCCGGCTGACAGTTCTGTCATGGTGGTCTGCCACATATGTCAGGACCGTTGTCAGATTTGTCTGACAGGTTGCCCGGATATTGCACAGGGGAAATCCGGGGTTTGGTGGGGTGTTCCCGTATTGCGGCCCGGCAGGCGACAACCACCACCGCCCATACGGCCGGCGCGGTACGCCGTCGTATCCAGCCGCGTGGCAGTACGTGATGATTGTGGGTATGCTGCACGTCATGATCAAATACTTCACTGGCCTGCTGATGCTCTTATACCTGTCCTGCCCGGCGGCGGGTCAACTGGATCCCTACCAGGGCTTCGGTCAGACACCCGCGCTGTCACTGGAGGATCTGGGACACAAGGCCCACTCGCTGCAGGACTATCGCGGCCGGGTGGTGCTGGTGAACTTCTGGGCCAGTTGGTGCGCGCCCTGCGTGATCGAGATGCCCAGCATGCAACGCCTGCAGGAGGCCATGGCCGGGAAGCCCTTTACCCTCCTCGCCGTCAATGTCGAGGAGTCACCCGGCACGGTGTGGAAGTTCGCCGCCAAGGTGCAGGTTCATTTTCCCCTGCTGCTGGACCGCGACGGCCAGACCGCCTCCGACTGGGGGATCGATATCTATCCGACCAGTTTCCTGATCGATCCGCAAGGCCGCGTTCAGTCATGTGGCCTACGGCCCGCGCGACTGGGATGACCCGGACATGATACAAGCCATCGAGAAACTGATCGGCAAGTAAAAAGGGGACATTCTACTTTTCCCTGCTCTTACGTGGACGCCCATGAGGCCGTACACTGGATTCCAGCCCCAGGTCTATGGCCGTTTCTTCAACCCAGGCAGCATCCCCGAACGGGGCGCCACGGTTGACACTTCGACGCAACGCCGCCAGCTCAACTTCGGATTCCGGCGCGTTGACTCGAACCAACCAGTCGTCAGGAAGCGATACCGGCGGCAATGCCAAAAGCGACGCAGGGCGCCCGGCGCACCTCCAGGCAAGACTTCCCCATCGCCAGTCTTCGGCGCGAACAACCAGATTTGCCCGCAATGCGTTTCGCTCCACATAGCGCATAACCTGCAGCAGATGCGCATCGTGTTGAATTGGAAATGCCTTGAAACGCCCCTGCCACACATGACCGCTCGATCCGTAGCGGCGGTGATAACGGCGAACATGGGCGGTCAACAACCACTGCATCCACCGGCTTAGGTCCCCGTCGCTATAGGGCCGCAAAACGAGATGGATATGATTAGGCATCAGGCAGGCGGCCAGCACATCCAATGACAAGCGCGTGCAGGCTTCACCGATCAGACGAACAAACGCCTGATAGTCAGACGAGTCGTGGAACACAGGAGCTCGTGCATTGCCACGATTGATTACGTGGTAACACAGCCCCCCGACCGAAGCGCGTGCCGTCCTTGGCATGCCGGAACCTTACGCAAGCCTGACAACACCGTCAACTCCTGATGCTGACACAATTGCCAATAGCGTGGACGACGGGGACTGCACTTAGTCTTGCGGGAATGAGGCCAATTTATGGCATTCCGTGAGTTTCAGAAATTCATCGTCGATTCTCTGACCACTTCATGGTAGACAGCCTCATAGACGGTAGTTAAAAAACCAGAATGTCCCCTTTTCTTTCAAAAAAAAGGGGTACCGGACGGGTACCCCTTGAGGGAAGGTTCGCCACCGCGCCCTGGCGGGCGCGGTGGCGACATTGAGTTACGGACTCGAACGCAACACCTTGAACCGCCGTCGTGGCGCGGGTCAGAGCCTTGATGGAGAAGTCCGGATTATGGACACCCCGGGCGCCGGGATGGTCGGTTCTCCCGGCCGAGTCTTCCGCAAGGAGCCCGTAGTTCCACACGGCCTTCCAGATGTTTTCGTTGGCGCGGTAAGGGCGAAGTTCTGGAGGGGAGTCTCCACAGCACTCACCGTGATATGCACGTTGATGCCCGAGGTCCCCGTTGTCCCGACGTTCCTGCAAGTGCCGTCCGACGTCGTCACTCTGACCCGGTTGGAATAGACCCACTCGACGTTCGTGATCGTGAGGGTGGTACCATTGACCGGTCACGCCGCCGGCCCCGCCCGTGCAGCCCGCGTCAGATGCACCCTCGCGGCGGCTAGCGTGACGGGATAGTGTTGCACCATCATCCGCTTGTAGGCGCCTCCCTGCGCGGTCGCCAGGTCGCCCATGTAACCCACGATGATGGTGTTGGTGTTAGCCGCCGTGACGCCGGCACCATGGCACTGACTGCAGACGTTCGGGTCCGCCGCAAAGGTATGGTTGGTGCCCGTCTGCTGATACGACAGGATGGCGGGCGGCAGCGTCTTCTCCATGTGACAGGTGATGCAGACATCCGGGATCAGCGAATGCTTGCCGCGCACGAGTTCACTCGGCGTGAAGAAGTAGGCGTTCTGACCCATGAGCAGGTCGGCCTGCACGCCGTGGTGCGGTGTACCCGTCTTCTGGGAGGTGGTCTGCAAGCTCCAGGTCGCGTCGTTGCGCCCATACCAGGGGTCGGTGCTTGGGGTGGGTGTCGGGTACTGGAAGCCGCCACGGGAATTGTGGCAGGACATGCAGGTCGCGGCCTTGCCGACATCCTGAGCCACGAAACCGGCGAGCAGCGTGTTGGTGTCCCCCATGAGACGCACCTTGGCGTTGGTCTCGGGTCCCCCGCTGGTGGTGCCGGTGTCATGCGGCTCGTGACAGGCCGCGCATACCTGCGGCACGACGGTATCCTTGTCCCAGGTCACGGTGAGCAGGTAGGCCGGATCGAAAGCGTGGTCGCTCCACTGAATGAAGCCGTTGCCCGAGTGACAGCGCGCACAATTGGTGGTGCTGCCGGCCGTGGTGCCGCTCGGCGCTCCGCGGTCGCGCGCGAGATCGTAGTCGGCATGGCTGCTGAGCTGCCACTGCTGGAAGCGGCCGTGACGCGCCGGCTCGCCGTGGCAGGACCCGCAGACTTCCGCGCCGAGGCTGACGCGCGGGGCGCCCGGCTGGTCCTTGTGGGCCTCGGTATAGTCCTGCGGGCCATGGCAGTTCTCGCACTGAATATTGGTAAGCCGTGCCGTGTCCGGCATATCCTCCAGCATGGTCGTCCAGTTGTCCGCAATGGGACTGCCGCCGGCCTGGGAGCTGCTCAGGAGATTCAGGAAGGCCGTGTAGCTGGGCGAGTCGTCGATGCCGCCGGCGTTGTCCCGGTCAAAGCCGACGGTGTGGCAGGCAAAGCAGGACGTGCCGAAATGGGCGTTGGTGGTGATGCCCTGGGTAAAGGCCTCGGCATGACCGGTCTGGCGCCAGGGGGTGAACTCGTCGGGCGCCGTCGAGTCATCGTGGCAACCGAGGCATTCATCGCCAGTCTCAGGGCGACCGTCACCGTGTCCGTCCCCGTATAACAGGTCATTCAAAGTCAGAACAGGGTCGATCACGCCGTGATAACGGCCGGCATGGACATCCAGCAGTACATCCGCATCGCAAACGCCACTACCATTACCCGAACCCGCGGGGACATCGCAATCCGCATTAGCTGTGCATGATAGTCCTACCTTGGCTGCAGGAGCGGTGCACAAGTTCGTGTTTGCCTCCTTCAGCACGTAGGTGCCCGTTTTATCGGGCGTGAACCACGGAGTCCGGCTGGTAGCGTTGGTCAAGGCCGCGGTGGAACCACCGGGCTTTGAGTCTATCGTCCAGGAAAAACTGGTCACGGTACACGGCGTCCACTCTCCGTTAACAATCGACTGGCCGCACTTGGCCAGTGCCAGCACCGGCACGTTGACCGGAACGGTCTTTACACCGGGGTTGATCACCCAGGGGATCTGTGTGACCAGGTTCACGCTGGCCTTGTAGGTCCCGGAGGACGTCTTGACCGCGAAGGTCAAGGGGACTGTCTCCGTCTTCTCGGAGGCGAAGGGATTGATCGCCACCACCTGGTTGCGGTCCTGCAGGCCCTTCTCGTGCTCGTTGTACGGCTGCAGCTTGATGTCCGGCGGCAGGTCGGCTTCGCTGATCGGGGGCGACTGGAGCACCTCGATGAGTTCCGACGCGTACGCGGTGGCAGTGCCCAGGGTTATCGTGGGGTTCGTGATTGCCGGGTTGCTGATCGTGGCCGTCACACCCTCGCCCGGAGTCTGGCTCCAGGTGGTGCTGATAAAGGTCGATCCATCCATGATGATGTAACTACCCGTCGCGGGCAGCGCCGCGCCCGGTACCTTGGTACCGCCGACGCTCGCCGTCACGATCACCTTGGCCACCGGCACCAATGCCACGTTCACCACGGCTTCGGACCCTTGAGGAGGCTGACCGACTGGGATTGACGGGTGAAGTTGGTGGCGCTGGTGTTCATCGTGTAGCTGCCCACCTGGACCTTGTTGTTGACGTAGTTCCCGGCCGCATCGGTGACCATGGTGATCGTCGTCCCGGTCGCGGTAAGCTTAACGGTGGCGCCCGCCACCCCGACATGCGTCAGGCTGTTGGTCACCTTGCCGGAGAGCTTGATGAACGGCCCGGGCGCGGCATGCGCATAGGGAGAGGCAAGCACAATCGCCGCCATCAAGGCGAGCGAATAGAATACGAATGACCATCCACCTGGGATGGTTTTGGCGATGACGCCCTTACTAACCGTCGGATTCATGATATATCCCCCTCCTTAACGAGTTATTGGATTTTGAGAACAACCACCAGATAAACGTCGATCACGACGATCTACCCCAATATGTAATGAGCAATAGATATGCCATATTGGCTGCATCCGTCGTGTGGCGCCTTAACACACTGTAAAACCAGACATTGGCATCTCCATTAGCCTCATGCCGGCAGCCCATCCCTGGATTACGGCCTTCCGAACCCTGACAGTTTTGTCCTTCTGTCATGTCATATCTGTCAGTAACCGGCGGTCGCTGTCAGCGCCGCCGTGGAAAAATGCTCCGCTCACTTCGGCGGTTTCATCAGCTTTTGCAATTCCTCGATGCGCTTCTGCGTCACCGATCCCGGCTGCTGCGCCTTCTGCGCCAGCGACTTCACCATGTCCGCCTCCTGCTGCTCGAGCTGCACCAGCCGGTCCTGGTAGACCTCCACCGGAAACTGGTGCAGGCGCAGTTCCGCCGTATACGCATCCAGTTTCTCGTGCAGGTACTTGCGCCGGGTGAGCTTGCGCGTCGCCTCATCGGCGAAGTCCGTAAACTTGGCCTCTTTCACCTCAGCCACTGTCACCAGGTGCCAGCCGGCCGGCGTCTCTACCGGACCTCCGATATCCCCGGGCCCCAGCGAGAAGATCACCTCATCCAGGGCCGGCACCACCTCGCCCTTGTTGATCCAGCCGACCTCTCCCAGATCCTGCTTGGCCTTCGCGGCGATGGAATGATCCTGTGCCGCCTGGTACATGGTCATCTTATGCGCTTCGATCTTGCCCTTGAGGTCATCGGCCTCCTCTTTGGTCTTGACGATGACCATCTGCACCTTGCGGGACTCCGGCACCACGAAGCGATTGCGGTTCGCCTCGTAATAGGCCTTGAGGTCCTGGTCCGAAGGCTCCATGCCCTTCGCCAGTTTCTCGCGATACGTATTGGTCAGCAGCGTTTTCTGGAATTCCTTCATCCGACTTTTATACAGCGGGTCCTCCTCGACCCCCGCCGCCTTGGCCTTTTGCACCATGATGCGCAGGTCGATCTCGCGTTCCAGGGCATCGCGGCGCGCCTGGTCCTCCGAGGCCGGCGGGGTCTCCATGGTCGCCCCCTTGCCGGCGGCAATGATCCTGTCATTGACCTGACCCCAGGTGATGGTCTCCGTACCGACCTCGGCGAGCGCCGTGCCGTCCGCGCGCTTCTCGTCATCCTTGATCGCCAGGTTTTCCGGGTGCACGACCACCTTTACGTCATCCCGCAGGGTCTTCTGGGCCGTGGCCAGCCGCTCATGGAGCTTCTGCCGGCGCAGCGTCGCCTCGATCTGCAGGCGAACGTCATCGGTCAGTTCCGTTCCCGGCGCAATGTTCTGTTTGTAGTAGGCCTGGATTTCCTCTTCGGTGATCGGAATCTCGCCCGCCTGGATGCGCTGCCGATAGAGTCCGGCGAGGATCGCATTGGAGAAGCGGGTGATCGCCTTCTGGTAGCCCGGGTCCTTGTCGACGCCCTGCTTGAGGGCATCGAGATACAGCAGGTTGGCGCTGACGAACCGGTCCAGCAGCACAATTCGCGCCGTGTCCCGCTCCGGTGTGCCCAGTGCCGGGATGGATACGCCGACGATCGCCGAGCTGTTGAGCGCGACGTTGATCTCGCTGAAGGTGATGGTCTGGTCACCCACTTTCGCGATCACGTCATCGACGGCCTCGGCCTTGGGCGGCGTGTCGGCGGCGCGGGCCAGAGAGCCGGTCGCGCAAACCGGGAGCATGAGCAGAGCGATCGTAAACGCATGCAAAACTTTCGTTATTGTTACCTTCATTATTGTTACCCTCATTAGGATTGCTGAATTTCAATTTATTGAAACTGGCTTACAAGTGACAACCGTCGCTGACAGTTGTCATTCCCGCGAAAGCGGGACAAAAGCGCGTAGCGCGTTGAACGCCCGGAGGGCGGCCCGAAGGGTGAGCGAAGCGAATCATCCAGGTTGTCGAGCCATTGCTTGGGTTATTACTACTGGATCCCCGCTTGCGCGGGGATGACATGTTGAGATGTTCCTTAAGCATCCGGGGACTGTCAGAAAAAATGGAGGGGAAACAGGTTTCCCCTCCATCGATTGACGCGCCCGTTCACTACCCCGAACGGGCGCAACCGTGGCAGTTACCAGCCGCAGCGTGTACCCGTCTGGAACTGGGAGACATCCTCCCACACCGATTCGGCGACGCGTCCCTGGGTCAGGTGCTGGAACCATGTGGGTTCGCTGTCCAGGTCGCAACCCTCGGTATTCAGCGCAGGACTGTTGTCTGTGTGACAACCCAGGCAGACGCCGTCCGAACCGTGTGATGGCGATCCATAGACAGCCCCGTTCACGAGAACCTCGGCCTTGTCCATCATCTGCCGCGAGGTGAACCCGTTCATGGCATGCGCCAGGAAACCCTCCGCGTGGCTTGCGACCAAGGTCCACTGCGCCGGCGTGCTGTTGGTGTTGATAGCGCCGGCGCCGAAGACACCGTTCACACCGTGGCAGTTCTGGCAGGTCGTGTTGAGCACATTGGCCTCGGCCGTATAGGTATGCGCCCAACCCACGGCAGCGTCGAAGTTACTGACCTGCGGCAGGATCGCCCCGCCACCCAAAACACCGATCCAGGTGGGGATGCCTTGCCCATTGACGGTGTGGCAGGTGCCGCACTTCAGCGGACCGTGCGAGCCGTCCTTGTTCAGCGCCGCCGCCTGGGCGTAGGTCGTGGTATCGATCGACGGGCTCACCGGATAGAGACCGTGGATCGATTCGTGACAGGCCTGGCAACTGAGGTCCTGGTGGCCGCGGGTGTAACGCATCAGGCTCGCCTTCGCCGGGTAATTGAAGGGCGGGAAGGCCGTGATGTTGCCGCTTTGCTCCACGTAGGGCGCCGTATGGCAGTCCGCGCAGTGGGGCTCGCCGGCCGCCAGCCAATGGTCACGGGCATCGTCGGCGGCGCTGAAGGGCACCGCCACGGCCGTGTTCGCCGTGTTGATGAACGGATTGGCGGGGTAGCGCCACAGGCTCTGGTTGCTCTTGTTGGCGTTGATCTTGCTGACGCAATCCGCGGTGGTGCAGAAGGAGAGGATGTTGACGCTCGGGTCACCGTCCGCATCCGTCGTCACCACCGGCCCGCTCCCGCTAACCTCGATGGTCGCCACGTTGGCATCCGGGTAGTTCGTATTTCCATTCCAGATGGCATGGGTGGAATCAGCCAGCCCGGTGCCATGGAGACCCTCGCGCCTTGGGACCACTTTGTTCGGATCCAGCCAGGCAATCGCCTGACTGAGGCTCACGCCCACCGCCGATGCCACTCCCGCCAGTGTCGCCTGCCCGCGCGGGTTGACCAGGCAATTACCGTGGATCAGGTCATTGCAGTCCTCCGTGCGCCAGATCTCCTGACTCAGTTGGGTATGGCAGTTGGTGCACCAGATGCCTCGGGTGGGCGTACCCGTACTGCCAGGCTTCCCCCCTGGTTGTAGAAGACGTTGTCCGCCAGCCACTGCCCGACCGCGTTGAGGTGCGCCGGCGTCTCCGCCCCGTCCACGTCCTTCAAGGGGTTGGAGTGCACGTCGCGTCCGACGAAGCAGCCGCCCTGGTTCAGGCGGTTGTCGCCAGTGGGATTGCCGCTGTCGCCGCCCTTGGTGATGGGATAGCCGTCCATTGTGCCGTCGGAGCGGTGCGCCGGATGGCAGCCCTGACAGCCGCCGTCACGCCCCAGGCCGTCATTCAGGACGATCTTGCCGCCTTCGCTCACGCTCTTGTGGGTGTTGTGTATCGCCTCCGAGATGGGCGGAACGAGCGAAGCCTGCGGGCAGGGGTTAGTAGCCGCTCTTGCAGGCCGACTTGACCACGGCGATGACGTTGTCGGCGTGGCACTTCTGGCAGATGACCGACTCATGACCCATGCGGGTGTTCTGAACGATGGCGGCCTTGGAGGGCGGCAGGCCCAGGGGATTGCCGCTGGTCACCGGATAGTTGGCGGTGAAGTTGGTGCCCACGTCGTAGTCGTGCATGACCTCGATGCTGATGGCCGCACCCTTGAGCCGCGGGTACCAGTCCGTGTCACCCTGCGGCGGGATCCAGATCGTAGTAAGCCTTCCAGAAGTTTTTCTCCAGGTCTTCCATCGCCTCGAGGGTCTCGCCCCCCGGTCCGTAGTAGGGCTTGGGCCCGTTCTGGCGGCGCACGTAGCTCGGGCTGTTGACATTCGGCGTGACCCCATCGGCCTTAAACGCCGGCACCGAGTGGCAGCGCTCGCAGTTCGGGATGTCGATGGGGGCGGAGCCGAAGCCGATCACCGGCTTGGCCGTTGCTGCCGACCACCGCGGCACCCTTGGTGCATACACCGGTGCCTTCGACACAGTCGGCGTCGAACAGTTGCGCCTTCATCGCCACATAGGGACGGATCGAGTCCTCGTCCACCTTGCCCGGGTCGGCGAAGAAAGTTGATCGAGTCCTCGAACGGGGTGAGCGGCATGCCGAGGGCTTCCCAGATCCGCGGCGCGGTCAGCATGATCGGCAGGTTCTCCAGCACCTTCATCTGGGTGTAGACCACCGTGCCGGTGTCGCCGGAGAAGGTCAGCACGTTGTCGAAGGGCGTACCGTTGCCGGTCGGTCCCATGGGCTGCAGGGCGGCGCCGGAATCGGCCGGATACTCGACCATGCCGGCGACACCGAGACGGATCTTGTTCGGCCTCCAGGCTGGTGTGAGCGGGATTGCTCCCCTCGAGGTCGGCGTAGATGTAGAAGTGATTCAACCAGCCGTTGGCGAAGTTGTCGGTGTTGTCGGTGTAATCGCCGTCACCCAGGACCACGTTGTGGACTCCGGCATAGTCTCCTTTGACCAGCTTGCCGGAGCCATCCACCTTCGCCGAATCATACGGGGTATTCCAGTAGAGCATCGAGTTGCCCTCGATGGCGCTGATGAGCGTCGAGGTCTGATCGTTGAAGAAGCCGGGCATATTGCCTTCACGGCGCGGCTGGGCGTCGTGGAAATACTCCAGGTAGTACTTGTGGATGTTCCCGGCGCTGTCGTAATCGCGCAGCACCGTCTCGCGGCCCAGCGCATCGAGGCCGTTGTTCGGGTCGGCCGTGAGCAGCCGCGGATAGTCCGCATTGGTAGTCGGCGCACCGGGTGTCTGGGGCTTCACCACCTGCGCCAGGATCGAGTTGTAGGGTGGCAGCACGCAGCAGTAGGAGAACTCGAAGCCGGTGCAGTGCATGCCGAGCTCGTAGTTCATCATGATCTTGAAATCCGGCTGGTCGGACTCGATGTGGATATTCACCGTCGCCACGTTCGAAAAGTAGCCATCGGCATCCTTGGCCTTGTAGGTGAAGCCGTCGTTGTCGTTGTCGCCCTGATCGCCATTGGGGGTATAGGTAAACGAGCCGTTGGCATTCAGGCTCAGGGAACCGTGGGTGGGGCCAGTCACCAGAACGGCCGTGAGACCCGCATTGCCAATCGGATTGCCGGTCGCCACATTGGTGTCGAAGTCGTTGTAGAGCACGCCGGAGACGCGGGAGAGCTGCACCGTCAGCGTTTTCCCTGCCGGCGTCCCGTAGGTGTCACCGCGCGCCGTGGGAGTGCCGCCGACAGACGCCAAGACTGTCACCTGCAAACTGGCGCTGCAGGTCTTGGGGTTGCTGCCAGCCGCTCCCGTGGCGGTCATGGAGACGGTCTGCGATCCAGCCGCATTCTGATTAAAGGTCGTGGCGGCCGTGGTGTTGCCCGGCTGCACGTTCGGCGTGGTCACCGTCCCCGGCGTTGCATTCGGGAAGGTCCATTTGACAGTGTACGGCGACTTGCCACCGTTCACGGTTCCGGTGAAGGTCTTCGATTGGCCGGCGGTGACCGCACCGGGATTCGCGATCGAGCAGGTGAACTTGTTGCCGCCGCCGGGAGCGGCGGGAGCGGCGAGAGCGGCGTCCGCCGTCACGGCAAAGACCGCCAACGCGATTCCGGAAAATACGGAGAACACAAGACGAGTTAAAAACCTACGGCTACCTGATGGCGTTTTCATTATTTCTCCCCTCATAAAAAACGTCTGCCTTGACGTTCCACACTGATTAGAATATGCGCAACTGTTTGTGCAACCCGGTGTATGCCCTCGCCTGCTCGAAATCACCCAAGCAGTGAATGGCCTGTCATCTATACAGCAACATCTGTGCCGAAAAAGACCATGGTCTTTCCCGGCAGGCTAACAACCTGTAAAAACAAGCAATGTTGACGACATCTCATTGACGCCCAGCGTCGGGTCGTAGGGACACGGCCTCTGAAAACATGACAAATTTGTCTGTCCGTCATGTCACAAATGTCAGTACCCGTGTCAGTGCCGCTGCAACGCAATTGATAAAAAGAACATGTTGGCCACGGAAGACACGGACATTGTTCGTGATTATTCCGTGTTTTTCCGTGTGCTTCCGTGGCTATGTGTAGCTATTTATCAGGATCAGGGATTAAGTTAAGCACCCTTCGGACCTTCCTCAACTACCGTACCCCGAGATCGTTTGCCGGAATGACCGCTTCCTCAGGCCAGGTTGTATTTCTTGAGCTTGCGATACAGGGTGCGTTCGCTGATCCCCAGGTCATCGGCCACCTGGCGGCGATTACCGGCGTACCGGTCGAGCAGTTCCTTGATGTGCGTGGCCTCGACGTCGCCGAGCGGACTGCTCCCGTTCCCCATTGTTTGCCGGGGTGCGGGTTCTGGTATCGTGCCCGCATTCCGAGCCGCCTGCTCCTCCGCGGCCGACTTCTGCGGCGCCCGATTCTTCGCCAATTGACCGATTACGTCCTCGATCACGGCAGCAGAGATCTCGTCACTGGTGCTGTGGGTCGCGGCCACGAACAGGATGTTGCGCAATTCACGCACGTTGCCGGGATAGTGGTAGGCCTTCAGGCACTCCAGGGCATCCGGCGTCAAGCTGAAGCGGCGTCTCATCGTCTTGCTGACCGGTTCGAGCAGGCTGTTCGCCAGCACCGGGATGTCATCGAGACGCTCCCGCAGGTTCGGCAGGCGCACGGTCAGGCAGGCGATGCGGTAATAGAGATCCTCGCGGAAGGAGGCAGCCTGGACGGCTTCCCACAGGTGGCGGTTGGTGGCGCAGATGACGCGGACATCGGCCTTGCGGGTGCCGCGCCCGCCGACCCGGCGGTATTGTCCGGTTTCCAGGATCCGCAGCAGCTTCGCCTGCTGGTTCATGGGCAATTCGCCCACTTCATCGAGAAACAGGGTGCCGCCGTCGGCCTGTTCAAACAGCCCAATCTTCTCACCCACGCTGCCGGTAAACGCACCGCGGGCGTGGCCGAAGACCTCCGCCTCGAACAGGGTGTCGGTCAGTGAGGTGCAGTCCACGGTGAGAAATGCTTTTTCACGGCGCGGTGAATGACTGTGGATAAAACTCGCCGCCAGTTCCTTGCCGGTACCGGTCTCTCCCTGCAGCAGGACCGGCGCCGCCGTCGCCGCCACCAGCTTGAGCTGTTCCATGCAAGCCGTAAATGACCGCGCCTGGCCGACCAGGCGGTGATACTCCAGTTGGTCATTTTCGAGTGACGAGATCGGCTGGATCAGTTCCCCCATGTAGAGTTCACCACTGCTGCTGTGCAATGGGTAGGCGGTCACCCGCACCTGGTGTATGCGGTGTTGTTCGTCGTAGTGGATGTGTACGCAAGAACTTTGTGTGCCGTTTTTAAACAGTTTCTCGTGCGGGCAATCCTCTCCCGACCAGCAACACGGCGCATCATTGTCATGACTGATTTTGTAGCAGTGCAAACCCACCGGGTAATCTCCACCGGCGCCATAGGTCTTCTCATAGGCCTTATTGACCGCCACGATGCGGAAGTCGCGATCGATCACGACGAACGGGTCTTCATGGCAGTCGACCAGCGATTGCAGTTCAAAGGGTATCGATGTGTTGCCGGATTGGCAATTTGAACGCGCATTATTATATCCTCCGGGTGAAATGTAACGCAGCCCTCAACGAGCCATTCTTAATGACAATAATGTCATACGTAGAAGCCACAATATAGACATTATTGTCATGCTTGTCATGACAAACTATTATCTGCGCGTGACACGCTGTTACTAACCTACTGAAATACCAGTGTTCACAAATCGGCACGAATAGTGCCTATACTATAAGTCGGAAGCGCAATCCCGGTGACTGCATCGGCCCTCGCGGCCGGCGGCAGGACCACGGCGAAAGGGGGTGGCGTTGGTGTGATCACGGTTGGTGTGATCACAGTTAACCAGAGAGCGATCACAATGTGGTTTTCAGGGCCGAGCTGTTCTCTAGTTCCGGCCTTTCCTGCACAGGGGCGACCTACTCGCCCCTTTTTTTAATACAGACACAACGCATCTGTGGTTATTTAACCCGATACTTTTCCCAGTTGGGCTGGTTACTCCCGGGGAGTATCATTTGCTTGGCTATAGGCAGTGTTAACAATAAATGTATTGATTCCAAATCGAATAGCAGTGACCCAATCGTATAACAACATGCTGGCGCTCGAAGCCATTGGGCTGGAGTGCATACGCGATGACCGCACCCTGTTCCGCGACCTGGCGTTCCGGCTCGAAGCCGGGCAGGCGCTGCTGCTGGAGGGCCGCAACGGCAGCGGCAAGACTTCCCTGCTGCGCATCCTGTGCGGCATCCGCCTGCCGGATGCCGGGAGCGTGAACTGGTGCGGCAAAGACATCAATCACCTGGGGCCCGACTACCACGAGCACACGGCCTATGTCGGACACCGCGACGGCATCAAGCAAGACCTGACGCCGCTGGAAAATCTCGCCATGGCGCGCGCGCTGGGCAAACCCAGCGACATGACGCTGGAGGCGGTGCTGGAACAGGTCGATCTGTACGGCTACGAGGACGTGCTGACGCGCAATCTGTCGGCCGGGCAGCAGCGCCGCCTGGCGCTGGCGCGCCTGCTGGTCGTCGACGCGCCGCTGTGGATCCTGGACGAGCCGTTTACCTCGCTCGATGTGCACGGCATCGGGCTGATCGAGGGACTGCTGGAGGCGCACACCCAGGACGGCGGCATGCTGGCCATGACCTCCCATCACACGGTCAACCTCGTGAAGACCCCGGCGCATCATATCAATCTGTCCGCATGACTTCCGACTCACTCACCCGCGCATTTGCCCTGCTGCTGAAACGCGACTTGACGCTGGCCATGCGGCATCGCGCCGAGATGATCAACCCGCTGCTGTTTTTCATCCTGGTTACCAGCCTGTTTCCGCTCGGGGTCGGGGCCAACCCCAATCTGCTGCAGGCCATCGGCCCGGGGGTGATCTGGGTGGCCGCCCTGCTCGCCGCCCTGCTGTCGCTCGACGGCATCTTCCGTTCCGATTTCGAGGACGGCACCCTGGAGCAGTTCCTGCTGAGTTCCCACCCGGTGTCGATCCTGGTGCTGGCCAAGGTACTCGCCCACTGGCTGATCACCGGCCTGCCGCTGCTGCTGGTATCTCCCCTGCTCGGCGTCCTGCTCGGACTGACCGGGGACGGCATCCGCATCCTGATGTTCACCCTGCTGTTGGGCACGCCGGTCCTGAGCCTGCTTGGCTCCGTGGGTGTGGCCCTGACCGTGGGATTGCGCAGGGGGGGGATGATCCTGTCCCTGCTCGTGCTACCCTTGTATGTCCCGTTGCTGATCTTCGCCGCCAGTGCGGTCGATACCGCCGCGGCCGGATTGCCGGTCTCCGCTCACCTGCTGTTCATCAGCGCGCTGCTGGTCATGGCCCTGAGTCTCTCGCCGCCGGCCACGGCCGCGGCCCTGCGCATCAGCCTGAGTTGAGACCTGTAGGACGCTTCGATCCATAACCGTAAAGGCGCGAAGGACGCAAAGTAAATGAAGTTGAAAATAACGAAACCCATTCTTACGAGTTTTCATCTACATAGTGTAGATGTGCCTCGTATGCCTCAACCCAAGGTTATCTTTGCGCGCTTTGCGTCTTTGCGGTGAAATAATTACGGTACTAACCTAATGATGCAGTTCTTTCACAAGATGGCCTCGCCGAAGTACTTCTACAGTTTCGCCGGCCGTCTCATACCCTGGCTGGCGGCATCCTGCCTGCTGTTCATCCTGGCCGGTCTGTACTACGGCCTGCTGAAGGCGCCGCCGGATTACCAGCAGGGCGACAGCTACCGCATCATGTTCATCCATGTGCCGGCCGCGTGGATGTCGATGTTCGTCTACGTGGTGATGGCCGCCACCGGCATCATCGGCCTGGTCTGGCACATCAAGCTGGCCGAGATGATTGCCATCAGCAGCGCGACCATCGGGGCGTCGTTCACCTTCCTCGCGCTGGTCACCGGTTCGCTCTGGGGCAAGCCGATGTGGGGGACCTGGTGGGTATGGGATGCGCGCCTGACCTCGGAGCTGATCCTGCTATTCCTCTACCTCGGCGTGATCGCGCTCTATAACGCCGTCGAGGACAAGCGCACGGCGGCGCGCGCCACCGCCATCCTGACCATCGTGGGCGTGGTCAACATTCCCATCATTCACTACTCGGTGCAATGGTGGAACACCCTGCACCAGGGCGCCACGGTCACCAAGTTAGGCGCGCCATCCATCCATATCAGCATGCTGATCCCCCTGCTGCTGATGGCCGTGGCCTTCAAGCTGTATTATGCAACGGTGGTCCTGATGCGCGCCCGCTGCGAAGTCCTGGAGCGCGAACGAAATACCCAGTGGGTCAGAGAACTCGCGGAGTCAAAATGAGTCTGAATGAATTCTTTCACATGGGTGGATACGCGTTCTACGTGTGGACGTCCTACGGTATCGCCCTGATCGTCCTGCTGGCCAATATCCTGCTGCCGGCCCGGCAGCGCAGGAAACTGCTGGCTGATATCGCGCGCAGCGCACGACGCGCGAGGAGAAACACATGACACCCAAACGCAAGAAACGCCTGATCCTGATCGCCATGATGGTCGCCGGCGTCGGCGTCGCCATCGCCGTCGCGCTCAAGGCCTTCAACGAAAACCTGATGTTCTTCTACACCCCCAGCGCCGTCGCCGGGGGCGAGGCGCCCGCCGGACACCTGATCCGCGTCGGCGGTCTGGTCACGGACGGCAGCCTTAAGCGCCAGCAGGACGGTCTGACCGTGACCTTCGATATCACCGACTATGCCGAGACCATCAAGGTGCAATACACCGGCATCCTGCCCGATCTGTTCCGCGAGGGACAGGGCATCGTGGCGCGGGGACGGCTGCAGGACGGCAACCTGTTCATTGCCGAGGAAGTGCTCGCCAAGCACGATGAGAAATACATGCCGCCGGAAGTGGCGGATGCGCTAAAGACTGCTCACAAGAACGGCGCTGAAGGCGCCGCAACCGGAGGTACAAAACCATGATTCCAGAACTCGGTCATCTCGCCCTGATCCTGGCCCTCTCCCTGGCGCTGGTGCTCTCGATCTTTCCCATGATCGGCAGCCTCAACAACACCCCGAGCTGGGTCGCGCTGGCGCGCCCGGCCGCCTGGGGACAGTTTTTCTTTATTGCCATCGCCTTCGCCTGCCTGGTCAGCTCCTTCCTGAACGACGATTTCTCGGTGGTCTACGTCGCCCAGAACGGCAACACCCTGCTCCCCCCCGTCTACAAGGTGTCCGCCGTCTGGGGCGCGCACGAGGGCTCGCTGCTGCTCTGGGTCCTCATCCTCAGTTCCTGGACGGTCGCCGTCTCGCTGCTGGCCCGCCACCTGCCCGCCGTGGTGCTGGCGCGCGTGCTCTCCGTCATGGGGCTGGTGAGCATCGGCTTTCTCTCCTTCCTGCTGTTCACCTCCAACCCGTTCGCGCGGGTCTTCCCGGTTCCCCTGGAAGGCGGCGACCTGAACCCCCTGTTGCAGGATCCGGGACTGGCGATCCATCCTCCCATGCTCTACATGGGCTATGTCGGCATGTCGGTCGCCTTCAGCTTCGCCATAGCCGCCCTCATCGGCGGCAGACTGGATGCGTCCTGGGCACGCTGGTCGCGGCCGTGGACCACGGTGGCGTGGATGTTCCTCACCATCGGCATCTCGCTCGGGAGCTGGTGGGCCTACAACGAACTCGGCTGGGGCGGCTGGTGGTTCTGGGATCCGGTTGAAAACGCCTCGTTCATGCCCTGGTTGGCGGCCACGGCGCTGATTCATTCCTTGGCAGTGACCGAGAAACGCGGCGCGTTCAAGCGCTGGACGGTGCTGCTCGCGCTGCTGGCTTTCTCGCTCAGCCTGCTCGGTACCTTCCTGGTGCGCTCCGGCGTGCTCACCTCCGTGCATGCCTTCGCCTCGGATCCGGCCCGCGGACTCTTTATCCTGATTTTCCTGTGCATCGTCATCGGGGGTTCCCTGAGCCTCTACGCCGTGCGGGCGCCGAGCGTCTCCTCGGGAGGCAGATTCGACGCGTTCTCGCGCGAGACGCTGCTGCTCGGAAACAACCTGCTGCTGGTGATCATCACGGCCTTCGTGCTGCTGGGCACGCTTGCCCCGCTGATCTACGACGCGCTCGGCTGGGGCAAGATCTCCGTGGGATTTCCCTGGTTCAACCGCATGTTCGTGATCTTCACCCCCTTCCTGGTCGTGCTCATGGGAATGGGGCCGCTGTCGCGCTGGAAGCACCAGGATCCGGTCGACCTTGCCCGGCAGTTACGCGTCGCGCTGCTCGTCAGCCTCGGCGGCGGCGTCCTCACCGCGTTGCCGCTGTTGCACCAAGGTTCGGTCTGGGCTGGATTGGCGGTGACGCTCTCGCTGTGGATCGTCTGTTCGCTGTTGCTCAGCCTGCGCCAGCGGCTGCGCTACCGCAAGGGTCTGGCCGGGCTGTGGCAAGACCTGGGGACGAAAGGCAGCGGCAGTTATTACGGCATGGTGGTGGCGCATTTCGGTGTGGCGGTCTTCATCATCGGCGTGACCTTCGTGATGCAGTATAACGTCGAGAAGGACATCCGCCTGTCGCCGGGCGAAAGCACCGACCTGGCCGGTTACACCCTGCGCTTCGACGGCGTGCAGGCCCGCCAGGGCCCGAATTACCGCGCCGATCGCGGCACCGTGCATGTCTTGAGGGGCGAGCGCGAAGTCGCCCTGCTGCACCCGGAGAAACGCGTCTACACGGTGCAGACCAAGCCGATGACCGAATCCGGGATCGATGTGGGATTTACCCGCGATATCTATGTCTCGCTGGGCGAGGGGCTAGACAATGGCGACTGGAGTCTGCGCCTGTACTACAAGCCCTTCATACGCTGGATCTGGTTCGGCGGCCTGCTGATCGCCATCGGGGGTACTGCTCGCGGCGAGCGACCGGCGTTACCGCATCGCGGTGCGTGATGAAGTGCCGGCATCCGCCGCGCTCGGCAATGACGGCCTGATCGCGAACGGAAGCCCCTGATGGCACGCTATCTGCGCTACCTGGTGCCGCTCGCGATCTTCGCGCTGCTGGTCGCTCTACTCTTTCGCGGCCTGAGCCTGGATCCGAAAATTGTGCCCTCGCCGCTGGTCGGCAAGCCCATCCCGGCGTTCTCCCTCACGCGCCTGGATGATCCTACCGCCACCATCAGCGACGCCGACTTCAAGGGGAAGGTCTCCCTGCTGAACGTGTGGGCGACCTGGTGCGTGTCCTGCCGAGGGGAACACGAGGTGCTGGTGCAGCTCGCGCGGACAGGGCAGGTCGACATCTACGGACTGAACTACAAGGACAACCGCGCGGATGCCCAGCGCTGGCTTACCCAGCTTGGCAATCCCTACATCGCCAATGCCTTCGACAGCGACGGGCGCGTGGGCATCGACTGGGGGGTCTACGGGACGCCGGAGACCTTCATCATCGATCGGGAGGGCATCATCCGCCACAAGCATGTCGGCCCCATCACCATCGAGATCCTTAAAGAGGAAATCCTGCCCATCGTCGCCAGATTGAAGTCATGAACCCGATGAACAATGTATGGAAACTCTGAATACGTCATCCCCGCGAAAGCGGGGATCCAGTAACCCACTGATCCTGGACAGACAAGATTCCCGCTTTCGCGGGAATGACAGCTTACTCAGAGCCTCCTTATTTCGATACTGCTGTTCTTGCTGGTCATAGCCGGCCCCGCTGCCGGCCGCGGTAACGCTCGAGTCCTTCACCTTCCCCACCAAGGCGCAGGAGCAGCACTTCAAGGATCTCATCGGCCAGTTGCGCTGCCTGGTATGCCAGAACGAGACCCTGGCCGAATCGGATGCCGATCTGGCCCACGACCTGCGCGCGGAGGTCTACGAGATAATGAAAAGCGGCAAGAGCGACCAGGAGGTCATCGACTTTCTCGTCAAACGCTATGGCGACTTCGTGCTTTACAATCCTCCCGTGAAACCGTCCACGTATCTCATCTGGTATGGCCCGTTCGTGCTGCTGACGATCGCCGCTCTGCTGCTGGTGCGCGCGGTGGGGCGGCAGCGGCAGGTCCAGGAACCGGCGATCTCCGCGGAAGACCGCAAGCGCCTGGATGGAATCCTCGGCGCCGCGGCCGAGAAGGGCGAGCAGAAATGAGCGTCTTCTGGGGATTGGCGGCCATCATGATCATCGTCGCGCTGTTGTTTACGGTGCCCTGGATGCTGCGCGCGTCGCGCTCCGCAAAGTCGCAGCCGGATCAGGATACGCTCAATACCGAGGTCATCAGGGCGCAGATCGCCGAACTGGAAACCGATCTCAAAACCGGACGGCTGGATGAGAACCAGTACGCCGCCGCCCGCCGGGACCTGGAATGCGAGCTGCTCGATGATCTCGCGCCTGCCGGTTCGGGATCCACGCTAAAACCGGCCCGTAGCGGCCAATGGGCGGTACTGCTGCTGGTGGCGGCAATCCCCTTGCTGGCGGTGGGGCTGTATCAGCATCTCGGGTCGAAGGAAATCATCCCGCTGCTGGAGCAGCGCAATACCGCCACCGCCACCGCCGCCGCCAGCTCGCCGGCCCAACATGAGATGGGTAAGCAATCACTGGAGGAAATGGTCAACGTGCTGGCTGCGCGACTGAAGGAGAAACCCGACGACCTGCAAGGCTGGATCCTGCTGGCAAGAAGCAACGAAACCCTTAATCGCTACGCCGATGCCCTCGTCGCGTATGGCAACGCCCGCCGCCTCGGCGGCGACAACCCCGAACTGCTGGCCGATTATGCCGATGTGCTGGTGATGGCCAACGGCGGCCGCTTCAACGATGAGGCGGGTGAACTGCTGCAACGGGCCGTCGAGGGCCAGCCCGACAATGTCAAGGCCCTGTGGCTGATGGGTCACTGGAAAAACCAGCAGGGTTCCTCTACCGAGGCGCTGGATTACTGGCAGCGCGCCGCCGCCCTGCTCCCCGCGGGCAGCGAGGACACCGCGGTCATCGCCCAGCAGATCAACCAAGTGCGGCAGCGCCTTGGCATGGAACCCGCGGCTGCGGCTGCGGCACCGGCCGCGACGGCACCGACCGCAGCGCCTCGACGACCGCCAGCGGCACACCGGCCGCCGGCAGCGCGATCCAGGTGACGGTGTCACTGGCACCTGCTCTGGCCGCGAACGCCCGTGCCGAGGACACCGTGTTCATCTTCGCGCGCGCCGTCCAGGGCCCGCGCATGCCGCTCGCCATCGTGCGCAAGCAAGTCAAAGACTTGCCGGTGACGGTCACGCTGGATGACTCGCTCGCCATGTCACCCGCCATGACGCTGTCGAAATTCGGGCAGGTCACGGTCGGCGCCCGCGTCTCCCCCTCCGGCAACGCCATGCCGCAGAGCGGCGACCTGGAGGGTTCGAAATCCCCGGTCAGCGTCGGCGGTTCCGAAACCGTCGCCATCACCATCGACAGCAAGATCCCATAACGCGTAAATGACGGCGGTTGCAGCCGGTGCGGCCAAGCTGGAGTGGCGGCGTCACGCCTCGCCGTCCGGCCGTGAGCAAACGCCACACGCTGCGCAGCCGGCGGTGCGATCCGGGATAGCGTCTGCCACCGGGCTGATATCGCCGGGGTAAATTACTGTGGGTATTGATTGTCATCAATGAGAACGCGGCAACTTCTACTATACTTCTTCACGTCATAGCCTGTGCAGGCGGCATCTTTTACATCAAGGAGATTACCGATGGCCAAGAAAGAATCCAAACAGGATATTGAAGTTACCACCAGGAAAGGCGAACTCACCGCGGCCAGACCAACCCGGGCATTGAATCCGCTCGAGGATATGGAGCGCCTGTTCGAGCGGTTCTTCGGACCCAGTTGGCTGCGGCCATTCGGCTTGGAGAGTCCGCTCTGGAGCGAGATGGCCAAGTCCATGGAAATCCGCGTACCCAGTGTGGATGTCATCGACCGTGAGGATGAAGTCGTGGTGCGCGCGGAAATTCCGGGAGTTGACAAGGAGGACCTGGAAGTTTCGCTGAGCGATGACCGGCTGACCATCAAGGGCACGACCCGGGGCGAGAAGCAGGAAAAGGAAGCCGGTGAATACACGCGCCGCGAGATGTCCAGGGGCAGTTTCACCCGGGTGGTCACGCTGCCCGCGAACGTCGATGGGGAGAAGGCCAAGGCCAGTTTCAAGGACGGGGTTCTGGAAATGACCATGCCCAAACTGAAACCGTCCAAGCGCTTCAGGATCAGCGTCCATTAACAGCCGCGCTTAATCGGTAAGCGTGGTGCGCACCGTCGAACCGGCGGGCTTCACCAAGATTTCCGCACTCGGAGTGGAGGAACAGCGTGTCTGGGTCATCGCCGATCTGGTCACGCCGCCGGAGGCGTGGCGGTTTCTTGGCGACAGTTACCGCGATGATCGCATTGAAGACGGCGTGCGCGTCGAGGTGCATAATATAAACAGGTAAGCACGGCTGTCATGATGTTCCGGCGACGGCGCGGGCGACCTGCCTTGGAGTGCCGGTAGGGGTGAAACTTGACCGGGATCATTGCATTCCGGCCACTGCCCGGCACAATGAAGAGTGATCATAATAGAGGAAAATAATATGCAGATACCTTTACAGATCGTATTTCATAATATGGAACCTTCAGCCGCCGTGGAGACCAATATCCGTGAAAGGGCAACCAAGCTGGAGCGTTTCTGTGACAAGATCACCAGTTGCCGCGTCACCGTGGAAGCACCTCACAAACATCATCACAAGGGTAACATCTACCACGTCGCGGTCGATATCGCCGTACCGGATGCCGAGATCGTGGTCAGCCGTACTCCAGAGGACAATCATGCCCATGAAGATGTCTATGTGGCGATCCGGGATGCCTTCAACAGCGCGCGGCGCAAGCTGGAGGACTACGAGGCGCGCCGGCGAGGCAAGATAAAGAACCACCCGACGGCAAGACCCGTACCTCAACAGGCGCCGTAAGACCGTACTGTAGCGCCGCCGTCGCCAAACGGCGGCGACGTCCATGTGGCGGCACTTCCCTCACGAGGCCGACATCGGCATACACGGCATCGGTGACAGCCCGGAGCAGGCCTTTCAGGAAGCGGCCGTGGCAATGACGGCCGTCATTACCGACCCGCAGAGCGTGACCTGCCGGGAAACCGTGGCGGTGGATTGCGAGGCGCCCGACCGGGAACTCCTCCTGGTCGACTGGCTCAATGCGCTGATCTATGAAATGGCGACCCGCCGCATGCTGTTCCGCCGCTTCAAGGTCGAGTTCGACGGTCCGCGACTGCACGGAACCGCCTGCGGGGAAACCATCGACAGAGCGCGCCACCAGCCGGCCACGGAGGTCAAGGGAGCCACCTATACGGCGCTGGCGTTATTCGAGGATCCCCCGGGCGTGTGGCATGCCCAATGTGTCGTGGATGTCTAGGCCAGTGTCCATCCATCAACGCCATTTTCACCGCAAAGACGCCAAGTTCGCAAAGGAATTCTTTCAAAAAAACAATTAAACAGCTTTGCGTTCTTTCGGCAACCGCTCCCTGCGTTGCCCTACCTCCTGCATCCCTGCAGTCGGGCGCCTTTGCGGTGAGTTTATTTCTTTAGGGAGGGCCACTAGACTTGTCAGTATGAGGCGTCCTCGCACGCACCCACACGCAGGACATGGCCATGGACACTTCACGATTGACCCGGGTCACTGAATTTGAGTGGCGCCTCGAACCACGCGACGCCATGCGGGTCCCCGGCATCATTTTCGCCAGCGTGGAACTGATTCGCGCCATGGATGACAAGGTGCTCGAACAGGTCACCAACGTCGCCTCCCTGCCCGGCATCGTCAAGGCATCGTATGCCATGCCCGATGCTCACTGGGGTTATGGTTTTCCCATCGGTGGGGTCGCCGCATTCGACGCCGACCAGGGCGGCGTGGTTTCCGCAGGCGGCGTCGGCTTCGACATCTCCTGCGGCGTCCGCACCCTGCACACCGGACTGCAACGCGCCGATATCGAACCGGTCAAGGAGCGCCTGGCCGATGCACTTTATGGCAGCATCCCGGTCGGCCTCGGCAGCACCGGCCGCATCCACCTCGACGAGGCTGGGTTGGACGCCATGCTCGCGGGCGGCGCCCGCTGGGCGGTGAACTGCGGCTGGGGTTACCGCGAAGACCTGCAGCGCATCGAGGAACAGGGCTGCATGTCAGGCGCGCAGCCGGAGGCGGTATCGGAACGAGCCCGCAAGCGTCAGCGCAGTGAAATGGGCACGCTCGGCTCCGGCAACCATTACCTCGAGGTGCAGGAGGTCAGCGAGATCTCCGATCCCGACACGGCCACCGCCTTTGGAATCAGCCGGGGCGATATCGTGCTCAGCATCCATTGCGGTTCACGCGGCCTCGGCCACCAGATCGGTACGGAATTCCTGAAGTCGATGGTGATCACCGCCCATGAGCACGGCCTCACCCTGCCCGACCGTGAACTGGCCTGCGCGCCGATCCAATCGACCATCGGCCAGAACTATCTGGGCGCCATGCGCGCGGGGATCAACTGCGCACTGGCCAACCGGCAGATCATCACCCACCTGGCCCGCGAAGTGTTCGCGCGCGTCATTCCCGGCACAACCCTGGACCTGCTCTATGACGTATCACACAACACCTGCAAGGTGGAAGAACACGTCATCGACGGCAAGCCGCGCCGGCTGTATGTACACCGCAAGGGCGCAACGCGCGCATTCGGTCCCGGGCACCCGGATCTGCCCGGTGAATTCCGCGGCACCGGCCAGCCGGTGCTGATCGGCGGCTCCATGGGAACGGCCTCGCATATCCTCGCCGGAAATCGCGAATCCGAAACGAGCGCATTTTCCTCGGCCTGCCACGGCGCGGGACGCGCCATGAGCCGGCGCAGCGCCTACAAGACCTGGATGGGCCGGCAGGTCATCGATGCCCTGCGCGAGGAGGGCATCCTGATTCGCAGCCCGTCATCACGCGGCGTGGCCGAGGAAGCACCGGGCGCCTACAAGGACGTAAATGCCGTGGTCGATGCCGCGGCCGCGGCCGGTCTGGCGCGCAAGGTCGCCAAGCTCAGGCCGGTCATCTGCGTCAAGGGTTAGCCCGAATTTCTCACCGGGCGGCGGCAGAACGACATAAGGCATTACAGACCGGTCGCATCATCCGCGCCATGGACAATCCGCACATCAACATTGATGATCTTTGTCCATACAGACCATCATCCACTATCCATACTATGATTAAACAAGTTGTGGTTAATTCTCTCTGCCGGATCATTTCATCCCAAGTGAGAAAGTAGAAAGGCAGGGGTGGAGCAAGCCTTGCCGATAAATAGATTTCTCAATCCGATCAAGATGGCAAATCGGGGAGAGACCATCAAACAGGAGCGGACTCATCTGCATGCATGCCGCAAGAACGGTGCAAGTGTGCAGATGATCGTAACGGTAACGTCAGATTCTCATCGGGAGGTATCATGTCTAAACCCTGGATTGTCGTAGCAGACCAAAGCAAGGCCCGTATTTTTACCGTCGATAATCCCCGCGGCCCGTTGCAGGAAGTGGCGGAACTGGTACATCCCGAAGGACGCGAGCGTACCCAGGATCTGACCACGGATCTTCCGGGGCGCAGCTTTGACAGCAGCGGCCTGGGCGGGCGTCACGCCATGGTGACACCGGCGGATCCCAAGGAGCAGGAGTCGATTCGCTTCGCCAAGCAGGTCGCGGAGCATGTGCGGGCGGGATGCAAGCAGGGCCGCTGTAACCGCCTGCTGCTGGTGGCGGGGCCGCATTTTCTTGGCCTGCTGCGTGAACACCTGAACGCGTTGAACGGCATCGAGATCAGCGAGATCGGCAAGAACCTGGGACAATACAGCAGCCACGAGATCCGTTCCCATCTGCCGGAGCGCCTCTGATTCGCCCATCCACCCGGGGAGGCTGCTACAACGTCATGGCGCCAACCAGGTAGTCAGCAACCCGCCGCCGCGGCCGAAGCAAGGTGAGCGGCGTTTATTATTACTTGATCCGGGCCGGCGCCCTGCGCCTGCCCGGGGCTTCGGAACGGCAGGTCATCTACCGCCCCAGTCTCACAACGCACGGCCAAAATAACCGCGTTCGGCGTCTTCCAGCAGTCGTTCGAACTGATCACCGGTCACCCGGACCACCGCCTCGTGATCTCCCGCTTCGAAAAATACCTCCGACTCGGCAAGCAGAGTCTCATCAACGAAGGTATCCACACCCCAGGCCGCCCCTAACGGCGGGACGGCGCCGACCTCGCAATCGGGAAACAGGTCGGCCAGTTCCGCTTCCGACGCCAGTACAACGGCGTGTCCGAATTGCTGGCGCAATACCGTCATATCAACATGCTCCGCGGACGGCACCACCACCATTAGGTACCGATCATCATCCCTGATGACGACTGCCTTGGCGAGCCGCATACCCGGGACATGCGCCTCCTCCGCCGTTTCCATGCTGCTCCCCGTATGCGGATGAGGGATGAGATCATAGCTTGCATTATGCTGATTCAGGTATTCTTCAAGCGTGAGTGACATGGTCATTTTCAACACCTCCTCCTTCGCGCACCCGCGCCTTGTTAAGGGCGGTTCTGTTTAATCGTTCATTGCGAATGCGACCCGCGGTCCGCTACTGCGCACCGCTGCGACACACATCGATTACCGTTTGTTAAAATATTAGTCCACGCGGAAATTCCATGTGTTGATTTGTATCAACCTGAAATCAGCCGGTTACGCCGTGTCGGCGCATCACGGGCCGGTGCGCCGATGACCGCCGTCAGGACGGTCATGACACTAGCCCGATGAGCGATTGCTCCATTTTGTAAACGGATTTGCGATCAGGCAGGCATTGTAATAACGCGGGTCATCGGTAACCTCCTTCCCGACCCAGTCCGGCAGCCTGATTTGCTGATCCGGCTCGGCAAGTTCCACTTCGGCGATAATCAGCCCGGCGTTCACCCCCTCGAACTCATCGATCTCCCAGAGCAGTCCTTCATGTGCGATGGTGTAGCGGGTTTTTTCGATGATCGGCCGCAGACAGAGGGTGTTCAGCAGCTCGTTGGCATCATCTACCGGGATGGGATACTCGTACTCGGAGCGTGTCGCGTTAACGATCAGTCCCTTGATGGTGAGAAACCCCCTGCCCGCGCCCACCCGCACCCGGACGCTGCGGCCGGGTTGCGTTGACAGATATCCCTGCCGGTAACGGATCCCGGTGCGCGATGTGCGCCAGCCGTCATTCCTGACCAGATACTTCCGTTCTATTTCTACCGCCATTGCGTTTCCGAAGGCTTGTCGTGTCCAGCCAGGCGGCAGACGGTTCCGGCAAGCACATCCCGGTCCGGCTCCCGCAAAGTGGCTCTACTGACAAGGCATTGGTAACATAAATGAATCGATCAGGAAACCGCGTGGTGCCTACTATGGACACGATATCACAATCAATCCAGTGGAAGCCGGCAGGATGCGATCATCCCCTTTGCATCTTGGCACACGGCGCGAATGTAATGACCGATTTGATCCCTGAAAGAGGGGATCGTGTGTGTCAGTCCCGGCCGCTCTCGCACTTCCATGTGCTCCGCGACACTCGGACATCCTGTCCTTCGCATTGCAACTTCCATAAAAGTTACGGTAAAGTGAGTCGCGGTAGAAAGCCGACTTACTACCCATGTAAGACTATAACTATATAAGAACTTTCCAATACATTTCCCCAACAACACATCGGGGGATAAACACGCCGGTCAAGAGGAGCATGAACAGTATGAAGCTATTCCCCGATATGAAACTATCCGGTCTGCGTAACGTCCTGCAATACAAACAACACGACAAAGACCCCCGGCAGGATCAGTATCCCGATATTGCGATGACTGTGGAAAGGGTCATCGACGGCATCGACGGCAGAATACGTCTGGTCAGCGGTTACAGGAAGAAACTTCAGCATGTCATAAGAAATTCCCTCGACTTCACCGACGCCCTGATCGATCGCTTCCCCGGGGCGATAGAAGTCAGCAGCAGAACGTTTGTCTCCGATCCCTACGTCAATGCTTTCTTTTCAAACACCCGGGATGTGCAGACGATTTTCTCCCAGAGTTCGGAAATACGGGAGTTCATGGAAGATATCGCGCAGGGGGAAATCACACAATGCTGCGCCCTGCTTTGTATGCGCAAGACGGAAAAAACCGTTCTGGGCGTAGAGCTTGACGGCGATATCCTGAAAAAGGACGTGAAGCAGATCGCGGTGAACTTCTCGGATCACCGGATCTATTCACCGGCATCGACCGAAGCGGAAACGCGGCAAGGGCTGAAACAATGCCTGTTTGAAGGTCTGGTCACCAACACCTTGGAGCGTGTCGTACAACTCAGACTGTCGAACCAGCGTCTGCAAAACGAACGTCAAATGCTGCAGGCAAGACTGCGGCATGCCCAGTATATGCTGGACAAGCAGATCGAGCGGCCGACATCCGAGATTGACGGCAAACGTGAAATTGAAGAACTAAAGCTCAAACTCGAAAAGACCGAGGAGGATTTGAGGAAAATCCATCTGGCAACGCCGCAGGTCAGCCTCGAGCAGGTGGTGGAGGTGTTCAGCAATCCGGAAAAGTTCGTCCGGCTGCAGGAGTCAACGCTCAGGCTGAACAAGATGGGCATCAAAATCGATGCGGCGGCAACACAACCCTGCAACACCCTCAATCTGACCGAGGTCAGCATTGGTGAACTACTGCCGCGCGTCGTTACCCTGGCCAGATTCCCGCGGGAAGAGTTTCTCGCCAGGACGTTCTTGTCCACCTCGGGCCTGTCAATACCGTTGACCACGATGTAAGTTTCAGGCGCCGGGACAGAAAATATCCTCTGCGCCCGAGGGCGCATCAGCAACCCGACGCTATCGGCGTGATACGGACGCTCTCTCACCGGCGGATGACAGCCTGGTATGAGGGTGTCCGTATCACGCCAGTCGGCCCTGTAATCACAATCCAGCGCTGCCCCGCGGCGGTCCCATTGCCGGGATCCTGAACGGCTTGCCTCCTATTATCTAGGGTATAATTGGTATAATTTAACCCAACCCCAACAGATGCTTCTTCAATGGATAAGACCCCGGCAACTACCCAGGATACGGCCCCGGCGCGGGCAGCCGGCCGCGCCGCGCCACGCAGGAAGACCCCGGGATCCACACAAACAACAGGCGTTCGTGCCGCAACCGCGACGGATGTTCCGAAGCCTGCCGTCATTGACATCAATGCTCCCGAGCTATATCTCAATCGGGAACTGACTTGGCTGGAATTCAACCGCCGTGTGCTGCACATGGCCGCCGATGCGCAGACACCCCTGCTCGAGCGCGTCAAGTTCCTGGCCATCGTCAGCAGCAATCTGGATGAATTTTTCATGAAGCGCATCGGCGGACTGAAGCAGCAGATCGCCGCCGGCATCAGCGCGCCGACCGTCGATGGCCGCACACCCATGGAACAGATGCGCTTAAGCCAGGTGATGGTGAGGGAGCTGCACCGCGAGCAGAACCAGATCTTTCATCAGTTGCTCGAACTGCTTGATGCGAAGGGCATCCGCCTCGTCACGTACACGCAACTGTCCGACGCCGAACGGGAAGAACTGCGGGAGAAGTTCATCGCCAACATCTTCCCGCTGCTGACGCCGCTTGCCATGGACCCGGGCCATCCCTTTCCGTTTATCTCGAACCTGGCGTTGAACCTGCTTGTGACACTGTGTTATCCCGGCAGCAGCGGCAGTCACTACGCCCGCGTCAAGGTGCCGATGGTCAAGGATATCGCGCCGCGCTTCGTGGCCGTCGGCAGCAGCAACACCTTCGTCAGGCTCGATGATTTGATCGCCAACAACCTCGACCTGCTGTTCCCGGGCATGCAGATCATATCCTGCGAGCTCTTCAAGGTGACGCGCAATGCCATCGTCGAGATAGAGGAAGAGGAAGCGGATGACCTGCTGGCGATGATCGAGACCGAGTTGCGTGATCGCCATTTTGCACCCATCGTCCGCCTGCAGGTCGACAAGGGCATGAACCCGACCAACCGTGGCATGCTGGCCGCGGAACTCGGCCTGAACGAAGAAGCCGATGTATTCGAAGCCGAGGCGATGATGGGCATGCGCGACCTGTTCGAGATCGCCGGCCTGGATATTCCCGAATTGCACGACCCGCCCCACAAGCCGGTCGACCATAACCGCCTGGCGCACGATACCCGCAACATCTTCCATATTATACGGGAACGCGGCGCGATGCTGCTGCAGCACCCCTACGAGTCGTTCAGCACCAGCGTCGAGCGTTTCCTGCGCACGGCGAGCGAGGATCCCAAGGTGCTGGCGATAAAGATGACGCTGTATCGCACGTCTTCGGAAAGCAATACCGTCGAATCGCTCATCAAGGCGGCGCGTAACGGCAAGCAGGTCGCGGTGCTGGTTGAGCTCAAGGCCCGCTTCGACGAGGCCGCCAATATCCGCTGGGCGCGGCGCATGGAACAGGCCGGCATTCACGTCACCTATGGCGTGGTCGGCCTCAAGACCCACAGCAAGGTCATACTCGTCGTGCGCAAGGACTATAACGGCCTGCGCCGCTACGCCCACATCGGAACCGGCAATTATCACGCGGGAACCGCCCGCCTGTACTGCGATCTTGGCATGCTGACCGCCGACGCCGGGATCACCCAGGACCTGACCGAGCTGTTCAACTACCTGACCGGGTATTCCCCGCCGCCGCGCTACCGCAAGATCCTGACCTCACCCTATACCCTGAAAAAGGCGCTGCTGGACAAGATCGACCGCGAGATCAAGCTTCATACGAGCGAGTCCCCCGGGCTCATCCAGCTCAAGATAAATGCCCTGGAGGATGTGGACATCACCCGCGCGCTGTATCGCGCGGCCCAATCCGGCGTCAAGATAGACCTCATCGTGCGCGATACCTGCCGCTTGCGCCCGTGCATTCCGGGCCTCACGGAAACTGTCCAGGTCATCAGCGTGGTGGGAAGATTTCTGGAGCATGCGCGGATCTATTATTTCAGGAACGGCGGGGCCGAGGAGTACTTCATCGGCTCCGCGGACCTGATGCTGCGCAATCTCGAAAGCCGCGTGGAGGTCGTCGCGCCGGTCGAGGACCCGAAGCTGCGCCAGGAGTTGCGTCTGATACTCGATGTTCAGTTATCGAGCCGCCGCAATGTCTGGGAGATGCAGGCGGACGGGAGTTATATCGAGCGCCAGGAAACAACCGGCAAGGCATCGCGCAGTTCCCAGGAAACCTTCATCGAGCTGGCGCAAAAACGCATGTCCGCGGCTTCCAAGCACCAGCAGGCGAAACTGCGCCAGAAACTGCTGTATCATTTTCACAAGCGCCTGCAGAAAGGCGCTTGATTCCAGGCGGTACAACCGGCACCCCGACGTCTGCAATATCAAAGAGTCATTCAGGCAATCTTGACCACGATGTCGTGCAGGTTATCGCCGGCATGCGCCAGCCGGTCGCCGCCATTGGAGAGATGCCGGTAGATTTCCCGGTGTTTGAATATCTCGATGATATTCACCATCGCCGCCTTCGATGGCGTCATCCGCCGGGCTCGCCAGCGGCCCGGCTATCCGCTCGAGATTGAACAACTCGCCGATCGCGCTTCGGTAGACTTTCTCGATACGGCGCTCGGCCTTGCGCGCGGCCTGGGCGTGCGCCTCGGCGGCGGCGGGATTGATGGAAAGCTTCCGGAAACCCTGCTGCAGGGCGATCGCGCCTTCCTGCAGCAGCATCGCCATCTGCAGCATGTATTTGTCCGGCCGTAGCTCAAGAACTTCCATCTCGCGCACGCTGGTCTTGGCGTAGTTGATGATCTGGTCGATGCTGACGATGGCCCGGAAGATGTCTTCACGATCCATGGGCGTGGCAAAGGCCTTGTCGAGAATCTCGTTATTGCGGGCCTTGAGGAGATCACCCCGCTTTTCGAGTTCACGCACCTTGTCAGCGCATGCCGGGTCCCCGGTCTCCATGTATTTCACGAACTCCACCATTGTTTCCACGGTGAGATTGCACTGATCGTCGATCAGGGAATAGAAATCGGGCATGCGCGGGAACACCCGGTCGACCAGCCGGGCAATCCGGGAAGTGCCTTTACCGCTCATCGTTGATTCCTCCTTCCCGGCCGCAAGGCCGGTTATGACGATAGCGCCTGACCATGACGGGAATCGGCCTCATATCAGGCCGGTCACCAAGCGAACCGAATAAAAAACCAGCACGGACACCAGGGCAGCGCCGGGTAGGGTGATGATCCAGGTGCTGACGATCTCCCTGGCCTTGGCCCAGCGCACCGCCTTCGGCCGTTCCGATGCGCCGATGCCCATGATGGACGAGCTCACCACGTGGGTGGTGGAAACCGGTGCGCCCAGCAGGGCGGAACCGAAGATGACCGATGCCGCCGTGATCTGGGCGTCCACGGCATGCAGCGGCCGCACCTTGTAGATGCCGAAACCCACGGTGCGCACGATGCGCCAGCCGCCCGACATGATGCCCAGGGTCATCGCGCTGGCGCAGGCCAGCACCACCCAGAAGGGAACATGGAACTCGCCGATGTAGCCCCCGAGCAGCAGCACCAGGGTGATGACGCCCATGCTCTTCTGGGCGTCATTGGCGCCGTGGGAAAACGCCAGCCCCGCCGCGGTAAGGAACTGCACCCGCCGCAGGTATTTGTTGACCGAGGGACGGGCCCCGCGCAGCAGAAAACCCATCCAGCGGTGTATGAAAAACCCCGACCAGAACCCGATGACGGGAGAAATGACCAGGGCGAGCACGATCTTGGTCACACCGGTCAGATGCCCCTGGGCGAGTTCACGCACTCCCCAGACCACGTGGTCGTGTCCCGCGGCCGCCATCACCACGCCGACCAGTCCGCCCACGAGCGCATGGGATGACGAGGAAGGGATACCGAACCACCAGGTGAGGATATTCCAGGCGATGGCGCCCGCGATGCCGCACAGGATGATGATCAGCGCGGGCAATTGCGGCAGATCGCCGATGGCGACGAAGTTACCGATGGTATTGGCCACCGCCGTACCGCCGAGCAGCGGCCCCAGGAATTCGAACAGCGCCGTGAGGATCACGGCCTGAACCGGCGTCATGGCCCGCGAGGCGATTATCGTGGCCACGATATTGGAGGCATCGTGAAAGCCGTTGGTGTAATCGAAGATGATAATCACCGCGACGGTTATCACGGCCACCACGAAAACGGGATCCACGCAGTCTCCTGGCCGGATTCACCGGCGGCGGTCCTCGCGGATCAGATCAACCGAATCCGTCCATCCACGGGGAAGCGCGACTTTCCGAGTCCGACTCCGGATGCGGTCAACGAGCGCGGCGGCGCTGCGGCGGGCCTCGCGCGCCTGCAGCCCCTGAGTCAAAAGCTGGATGACCTCGGCCGTCACTGAACGGTTTCTAACGACTACGATGACGAGCGCGGCGCGTCTTTTGCGACGCGTCCCAGTCAATCGTGTTGTTAGAGCGCGGCGTCACTTGATTTTTACATCTTCCAAGCCTCACTCCGCGCCCTGCACGCAAACTTGCTCGGGCAGATTCAATTCTCTCCAGAAAACTTGGATCGTTTTCCAAGCGATAATCAAACCAATCCTCTTCAGATGCAAACCCAATCAGGATGCCTGCCGGCTTGCCATGACGGGTTATGAGAACATCTTGTTTCTCTGCTTCACGGAGAAACCTGGATAAATCATCTTTAACTTCCGATAAGGAAGCCTTCTTTACTCGTGATTTCCGAACTGCGCCAGCCATGACTCTGCCTCCGATTTTTGCACTATCGCCAGAATCTCCACCGTCGATCCGGACACATCATAAAAGATACACCATTCATCAACTCGAAGCCTGTATTGCGGCTTGCTGAGACCACGTAACCGCAACGCGGTGGTGACGAAGGAGCACCGCTTTAAAGCGTTCTGTTGAATGACTTGTTAGCCCAAAGCTCTAAGAACGGCTTTAGGCTCCTTGGCTACGATGTGCAGCAAGGCAAGGGCAGGGCCATGAGGCTTTCGATCGCCTCGCTCCCAATGCCGAAGCGTGCCAAGGCTGATGCAGAATTTGGCTGCAAACTCAGTCTGCGTCAAACCTAAGCTGTGGCGCAACTGTGCAACGTCGATTTCTTCAGGGCGGTGGGTCTTTGCGGCGACAGGCTTGCCCTTGTTGAGGTCAATGGCCTCACGCAGACCCTTCGCGATGCTGTCATATGCTTTTGCCATAAGATTTCTCCAGTGCGGTATGTACCAGCACATTTACCAATTTGGCCAACTCGTTTCGCTCCGCTTTTGACAAGTTAGCGCGTTCGTTCTTTCCAAAAACTGTCAGTAGATATAAAGGAATACGTTCATCGTGGTAGTAAAAGATGACGCGAACGCCACCACTTTTACCTTTGTTTCCACGTCCCCAGCGCAATTTCCGAATTCCGCCAGTACCCTCCATGAGGTCGCCAGCTCGCGGATGTGCAGCAAGGTAGTCAATGACCGATTTACGTTCTGATTCGCTGAGGAGTTCGTCGGCGCGGTGAATATACTCAGGCATTTCGCTGATAGTGGTCAGCATGCATTAAATGTAATCCATTGGATTACATGATGCAAGCTGATTATTTTAGCTCGCACGGTAGGGCGCCGGTTACCCGGCGCCCCCCGCACAGACCCGGACGTGCAGTTTTCCCGCATCCGGTTCCTCGGTTGTACTCGCATCCGCGCAGATCAACACTGTTACCAGTTTCTTAACCTGTAGGCTATTGCTCGCAGTGAAGGTTGGCTCAAGTTTTCCCGATCCGACGCTGTCCGGCACGAGTTTCCTTTGCGAGCTGCGTACTTCCATCAGGTCCTTCCCCATGTGCATGGCTTTCCCATGCGCCGAGTACTATGCCTGATAAGACACCCCATTCGTATGCGGCCAGCTTCCATGACAGCCTGCCTGACCCGCTCCCTGTTAGATCTCTCCACCCGAGCCCAGTCCGGTTTCCAGGATCTCCTCCCTTACGTGTCTCTCGCTCTGACGGCTTCAAAACCCAACCCCGACCAGGAACTCCTGGGGCTTCCCGGGTTCTCTGACGTATCTCTTCCTGCATGCCACGGCCTGTGGACTCCGGCGGACCTCCACACCCTCGCCATAACGGGTGCTTCTGTATCGCCTTCGGTGTACGTTAAAACCCTCGCATCCGCAACAAGCTCATTTCGAAGCTGTACCAGCACTTCAGGGCGCACGGTCGCCCCTACGGCCTACAGGATTCTCTGTGTACGCTTACCTCATCTATCGTTCGCGGGTTACCCCACTCCTCAATGAAGCCAACACTCGATACGGGGAGGTTCTAGCCCTTTCCCGACGGGGACTCCCACCCCGCAAGATACGCCGAGCTTATCCCGGCGCGATAACGTTTGAATTCACCGGCCTGCGCGGCTTTTTGCGCAGGACCGGTGGAATGATGGGTACGGCGTCGCATAGCAATCAGCTTGGGATCTGTTTATCGTCTGCTATCAACGATGCGAAGCAGATGACTAGCCAAGATCACCATCTCTTGGGCTTCCGTCGGATCACTGATAGTAACGGTACGGTGAGAGTGAGGATTCTTGTAGGAACCGATTGCGCCAGCAAATAAGTGCGCCAATGCCTCGCGTTCTGCTTCAGGCTGTTTCTGATCTGAAAGTGGGCCAGTGGTCTTGTCGAAAGCCTTGCGCATTAGCGGCGTACCTATATCGGTGTCAGAGTATTTGCCAACTTCACGCACAGCAATCTCGACAGCCCTGAATGCCTTAAAAACTGCTGTTTCGATATCTCTGCGAACAATGTCAAGCCAAACTTCATCAGCAATGGATGGGTGTAGGAGAGTCTTCGGGAAGCCCACGCTGCGTGCATAGGTCTTGAAGTAGCCGCTGGCCAACACGTTCTGGCCACGCCGACCAGTCCGCCCACGAGCGCATGGGATGACGAGGAAGGGATACCGAACCACCAGGTGAGGATATTCCAGGCGATGGCGCCCGCGATGCCGCACAGGATGATGATCAGCGCGGGCAATTCCGGCAGATCGCCGATGGCGACGAAGTTACCGATGGTATTGGCCACCGCCGTACCGCCGAACAGCGGCCCCAGGAATTCGAACAGCGCCGTGAGCATCACGGCCTGAACCGGCGTCATGGCCCGCGAGGCGATCACCGTGGCCACGATACTGGAGGCATCGTTAAAGCCGTTGGTGTAATCGAAGATGATAATCGCCGCGACGGTTATCACGGCCACCACGAAAACGGGATCCACGGGATCTCCTGGATGCTATTTCGACACGGCCTCGATGTCGCCCAACCACCGCACTTCACAGGAACCAGTCGCGAGCTTTGTTGCCAGCTTCTCGTCCGCCGTAATCAAAGGCAGCTTGACTTGGGTCGCCGCGGCGAGGTAGCACGCATCGTAGGCCGTAATTTTATGCGTCAAAGCGATTCCCAATGCCTCATCCGCCAGAACCTGGGTCGGGATTGCCGTCAGGCCAAGCATGGCCAGATCGCGCAAATGTTCCCGGGCGTCCTTGCCGGCATAGCCCGATCGCTGCACCCACTTCCAGAATACATTCGCGCACTCGATGAAGAAGAGATCGGGGACGATCAGCTCGGCGCCGTTTTCCGAAGCGAACCGCATAAAGACGGTCTGCGCTTGGGCGGACAATGCCTCGGGAACGAAAATCTTCACCGCGACGCTGGCATCCACCACCGCCCGCAGCGGAGCCGGATTCACCGGCGGCGGTCCTCGCGGATCAGATCGACCGAATCCGTCCATCCGCGGGGAAGCGCGACTTTCTGCGTCCGATCCCGGATGCGGTCAACGGTGGCGGCGGCGTTGCGGCGGGCCTCGCGCGCCTGCAGCCCCTGACTCAAAAGCTGTATGACCTCAGCCGTCACCGAACGGTTTTCCTCTTCCGCGAGTTTCTGGATGCGCTTGTAGAGCTTTTCAGGGACGTTGCGTACGTGAAGGGTGGCCATGGTGATTGCCTCGATGTGACTTTGACCAGTCTAGCCGAGCATGGTTGCAATGTGCAACCTCGTAGTTGAAAGGTTGCGTTGAAGGGCGGTTAAAAATCCAACCGGCGCCGCTCACGCCGCGCAAGATGACAAGGGCGTTGACCCTTTTTCCGCATCTTCCTTTTCCGCGCCTTTAGTTGGCCGAACCTTCCTGCCAATCAAAAAGGAGGCCTTCCTACGTGATTACACGTATAGACAGATAGGCCGCAACTACATATCTTTACGTTTCGTAGCGAGATGGAACTTTACGGTTATCACCGGGCACGAGCCGGGAATACCAGTCAGTCCAATTCGCAACGTCAACACCAGGTGACGCAGTTAACAACGTTATTGATTGCATCAGTAAAATAACCTTAATCAAGAAAGGAACAACAATCATGAAGACGATTCACACAACAAGCAAGTGTTTGCGAAACATTGGGACGGCAATCGGCATGACGCTCGTGGCGTTGACGATGTGGTTCGGCGCGGGCTACACAGCCAATGCAGATTCCTTATACATCGGAGACTACTACGACAACACAGTGAAACAGTTTGACGCCGGCACAGGGGACTTCCAGGGGAAATTTGTGAAATCGCAGGGGGGGTGCATTTTCCAAACGGCATCGTTTTCGATCCGGCGGGAAACCTGCTGCTGGCCAACCAGAACGGCAATACGGGAACCCGCGGTGAAATTTTGCAATATAGCAGCGCCGGCAAGCTGCTGAACCAGCTGGTCAGAAGCAGTGGTCCCAATGCACCGTGGGCCCCACAGGGAATCATCCTCGCGAGTAACATCCTGTTCGTTGCCGATCTGCAATGCGTATGCCATTAAGGCTGTAATCCCGTCCCTCCAGCCATTTTTCGCCGATACAATAGTGCCGGTGTCTTCCTCGGCGCTTCCGTCCCCGACATATCGTTTACGGCCGCCTTTCACCCTCGCGGCGTCGTGCTCGGACCTGACGGATTGCTCTATGTATCCAACGTTCGGAACCCTCCTCCCCCGAACGGGTCCGGGCTTGGAGGGGATGTCCTGCGGTTCCGTACCGATGGGACATTTGTGGATGCACTTATTTCCAGCGAAGGAGGGCCCGGATTCCTCAACCGGCCGTCGGGACTGGTCTTCGGCCCCGATGGCAGACTCTACGTCACGAGCTTCCGCGCGAACGCCAGCGACAACGACAAGATCCTCATCTATAGCGGACCAACCCTTGTCGATCAGATTGATCTGGATACCGTCGGCGGCGCGCGGACCTACGCGCAGGCGCTCCTCTTCGGCCCGAATGGGAAACTCTTCGTCCCGATCACCAACACGGGTGAGGTGCGCCTCTACGACGTGACAACCAAGACGTACGATTCCTTCGTGCTTGCAGGGCGAGCTGGAACTCCCCTGGTTCTTGACCTTCGGTGAGACAAATCCTGCGACGCTCGACTATGGTCCATAAATCATAGGATGTAGAAGTTAGCGGAGGAGCCCCACCCAAGTGGGGCTCCCTAATCCAACATCACCAATTCGTTTCTCATCTGCTCTCTCTATCCGCACCGCTAGCCTGACTTTCGCCACGCATATCGGCGGATATAACTGCTTATATTGTAAGCAGGCATTCCCGAATTTCTTCCTATTCTTGCGATTTTTGGCGACCCCACGGCGATGCGGTGCGGTAATGCGCGGCGGAGCTTGTGCCGGCAAGCTCCAGTTCAGTTGCGCAGGCACTAGAAAAGGTGTCAAAGCCCTTTTCCTACCAGCGGACGCGGACCTCCTCGATGACGCGCGCCGAACCACGCTGGATGGTGAATGACACTTTCTTGTACTGTATGGTGGTCCCCACCCTGGGTACATCGTGCACCCTTTCAAGCAGAAACCCGGCCAGGCTCGCATACTGGCCTTGCGGCAACTCGATGCCCAGTTCACCGGCAAGGGAACCCGGATCAAGCGGCGCTGACCAGATAGTCGCGCTCGCGAGCTGCCATCATTACGCAGCGGACGCGGACCTCCTCGATGACGCGCGTCGAACCACGCTGGATGGTGAATGACACTTTCTTGTACTGTATGGTGGTGCCCACCCTGGGTACATCGTGCACCCGTTCGAGCAGAAATCCGGCCAGGCTCGCATACTGTCCTTGCGGTAACTCGATGCCCAGTTCACCGGTGAGGGAACCCGGATCGATGCGGGCGCTGACCAGATAGTCACGCTCGCCGAGCCGGCGCATCCATTGAGTCGGGGTCTCCTTCGCATCAAACTCATCCGCGATATCCTCGACAATCTCCTCGATGATATCTTCCAGCGTTACGATGCCTTCGGCGCCACCGAATTCATCGACGACAACCGCAATCTGATGATGGTCGCGCTGCATGTCCTGCAAGAGCGCCTGGATGCTCTTGGAGGCCGGGATGTAATCCGCTTGCCGGATGAACGCAGTGATAGGCGCCTCGGGATCGACATCCAGCAATTCCAGGGCGTTGATTACCCCCACGATCCGGTCGACGCGCTGCTCGTAGACCGGCAGCCGCTTGTGGGCTTTTTCCCTGGCCAGGCGCATCGCCTCAAAGCAGGTGGCGCCCTGCTCGATCCCGATCACATCGATCAATGGCATCATGACATCACGTACCGGCGTTTCCTCGAAATCGAACAGCCTGCGGATCATGATCTTCTCATGCTGGTTGATATCACCGCCGCTCGTGGACATCTGCAGCAGCGTGGCGATCTCCTCACGCAGTGTGGAGGGATAGTTTTCAGGGCTTTTGCCTATCACCCTGGCAATGAATCGCGTCAGGACGCTGAATACGGCGAGCAGCGGGTAGAACAGCCAGGAAAAGAACTTCAGCAGAAAAATAACGCGCGGCGTGTAAAGATCGGCGCGCTGCTGGAAGACGCTTTTGGGTACGATCTCGCCGAACACCCAGATCAGCGGGACCACCAGCACGACGGCAAGCCAACTGCCGGTCTCCCCGAACAGTTCGATCATGAGCGCCGTCACCATAGTGGTATTGGTCACCACCGAAATATTGGTGCCCACCAGGGTCG
This sequence comes from uncultured Gammaproteobacteria bacterium, assembly GCA_963773065.1. GTDB lineage: Bacteria > Pseudomonadota > Gammaproteobacteria > UBA9214 > UBA9214 > CAVQCA01. The sequence continues at coordinate 110,417 of CAVYZN010000011.1, read as the reverse complement.
TCGAGAGCAGCCATTCGGGCCTGTCGAGCATGGCCAGGGCGAGTCTTGCGCCGCGTGAACCCTTGGCGGCATCATGCCGGAGCTTGACGCGGTCGGCGCTTACGACCCCGATCTCCGAACCGGAGAAGAAACCCTCCAGGAGCAGGCAGACGATCATCACCCCCAGTGTGACTAGGATATCGCCCATCAGTTATTCCCGGTCTTTTCCCCCGACGGATGAAGCCGGTCCGGGTTTTTCAAGACCGGAACGTGGTTCCACCGCGCCGGATATGGCGCTTACGGAAAGTTCCCGGATGCGGTTGTCCCTGACGGTTGCGACACTGAACTTCAAACCTTCCATGACCAGCATGGCCCCGACGGATGGCAATTCACCCAATCGCTCCAGCACCAGCTCGCCAACGGTTTCCGCCCCGTCTTGGGAAAGATTGGCATCGAATTCGCGGTTGAACTGCTCCACCCGCATGCTGCCGGCGATGCGGGTGCTGCCGTCCGTAGACTTCCGGTATTCCATCCCGGCGGCCACATCCGAGGCGCTGGGCAGGTCACCGAAGATGCATTCCAGCAGATCTTCCATGGTGACCAGACCCGTCACCCCGCCGTATTCATCCACCGTCAGCGCGAGCGACAGTCTGCGCTTGCGGAACAGATGGAACAAATCCGCGGCAAGTTTGGACTCCGGCACGTAATAGGGCGCGCGCAACACGCGCTGCAATCCGCCCGGAGTCGCCGCAATTGCCGCCGTGTCCAGGCCGAGCAGATCCCGGGCGTAGAGTATCCCGAGGATATTGTCCCGGTTTCCGCTGTAGACGGGGATCTTGGTGCGGCGCGTGCGATGCAACTGCCGTACCATCTCGGGAAGCGTCATGTCCGCGGGCAGAAAGAAGATATTGGAACGCGGCGTCATCACCTGCGCGACGCTCTTGTTGCCAAAATCGAAGATATGATTGATGTATTGCGCCTCCAGAGGGTCGAGTACGCCCTCGCCAACCGCCTCCTTCGCCAGGGTGCGCACCATGTCTTCGGTGACGATGTTGGCGCGCGAACGCTCCCTGCCGACGATCAGCGTGGTCACCCAGTCCGCCACGAAACGCACGGACTGGCGTACCGGTGTGATCAGGTTGGCGAACAATTCAATCGGCCGTGAAAGAAAACTGGCGAACGTGACGTTGTTGCGGATGGCCAGCGTCTTGGGCGTGATCTCGCCCGCCAGCAGCAGTATGGGCACCATGATAAAAAGATTGACCAGCTTGTTCTCCGCTCCCAGCAGCTCGATGACGAGCGCCGCCGATATCACCGAGGCGGCCACGTTGACGAATTCATTGCCGATCAGGATGGTGACGATCAGACGCCGTGGCTGGCTCAGCAGGCGTTCGATCAGGTTGACGTGGGGATTTCCATCACGGCGCATCTGTTCCAACTGGGTGCGGCTGAGCGAAAACAGGCTGGTCTCGGAACTGGAAAAAAAACCCGAAAACACCAATAGAACGACGAACAGAATCAGTTCAATCCATACTGTCATGTCCATTACAGCCCCCGTTTCCCGGCCGGACAGCGTTCCCGGCCAGACATTGCGTATTCGTCAATAATAGTGACAAAATTGCCCACTACCTAACAAATCCATCATCTACTCGTGAATCGTTGGCGCTAGCCATCATGCAGGTACATAACAGGCAGAGCCGCCGCCCAAGCGGCCGGACACGACGATAATGCGATAATGCGTTTCGAGTTCATTATTCCCAGCCAACTGGATGCCGAGGCAGTGCAGTCCGCGTTGCAGACAGACTTGCAACTCGTCCCGGAGCCGCCTGCCGTAGTGCAGCGAACCTGCTTCGATACCTTCGACTGGCGGGTTCATGCCAGCGACGCCGTGCTGGAGGGTATTCCTGACGGCGGACGGTACCGGCTGGTATGGCGCGACCTGGATGGCGGCGAGCGGCGCGGTCAGGCCATCCTGAACAAGGCGCCACGCTATGCCCGGGACCTGCCGCCGGGCCGGTTACGTGAGCATCTTGAAGCGCTCGTGGAGATGCGCGAGCTGGCGCCGCTGGTCATGATCATTTCCAGGGTCCACACCCTGCGCGTTCTGGACCGGCACGAGAAGACCGTGGCGCGCGTGATTTTCGAGGAAAACTCGGCGCGCCGCCCGGAAGGAAGAAAGTCTTACGCGCTCGACCGGCGCGCCGTCGTGGCGCCGGTAAAGGGCTATCAAAAACCCTGTAAGCAGCTCGTGAAGGCGCTGGAAGATCTGGGACTGGCGCCGGCAAACGCCGATCCCCTGCTGACGGCGCTGGCGAGGGTCGGACATACACCGGGCGGCTATACGCCCAGACTGGACCTGCACCTTGAGCGCGGCATGCGCGCCGACCAGGCGGCCAGGGTCATCCTGCTGCGGCTGCTTGACATCATGGAAGCCAACGAGGCCGGCACCCGCGGCGGCACGGATACCGAGTTCCTGCATGATTTCCGCGTGGCCGTACGCCGCACCCGCTCCGCCCTGACCCAGATCCGGGGGGTGTTGCCGCTGCGCACGGTGAACCGTTATAAAACCGAATTCGCCTGGCTCGGCCAGATAACCACCCCGCTGCGGGACCTGGATGTCTACCTGCTGACTTTCGACACTTATCGCGCCGGCCTGCCCGCTTCCGCCCAGGCGGATATCGAACCCCTGCGGGATTTCATCGGCAGACAACGCGCCATCGAGCACCATGCCTTGGTGAAGGCGCTGGACAGCGTGCGCTACCGCCGGCTGATCAACACCTGGCGGCAGTTTCTCCTGCGGGCCGTACCGAACCGTTCAAGGCTGCCCAACGCGACCCGGCCCGTGTCGGCGCTTGCCTGCGAGCGCATCTGGCGCCTCTATCGGCGCACCCTGAGTGAGGGACGGGCCATCGGGCCGGATACGCCGGCGGTGGCGCTCCATGAGCTGCGCAAGACCTGCAAGAAACTGCGTTATCTGATGGAGTTCTTCCAGAGTCTTTTTCCGGCGCGGCGCATCAGGTCGCCGATCGGCGCGCTCAAGGCGCTGCAGGAGAACCTGGGCAATTTTCAGGACTACGCCGTGCAGATCGCGACCCTCAAACACTTCGGTCAACAGATGGCGGCCGAGGGCAAAGCCCCGCCGGATACCCTGCTGGCCATGGGCATGCTGATCGAGGAGTTGGAGCGCCGCCAGCAGGCGGCGCGCGCGGAATTCGCGGACCGGTTTGGGAAATTCGACTCGCCCGGGAATCATGCGCATTACCGGCGACTGTTTACCGGATGTACCCCGGCCGAAGCGGATGCCGCGGCATGAAGGTACTGGCCACCTACAACATCAAGGGCGGTGTCGGCAAAACCGCCACGGCCGTCAACCTGGCCTACCTCGCCGCGCGCGAGGGCGCGCCGACGCTGGTCTGGGACCTCGATCCCCAGGGGGCGGCGAGTTTCTACTTTCGCATCAAGCCCAGAATCAAGGGGGGCGGCAAGCGCCTGGTCGCGGGCAAGAGCGAACTGGAGGACTGCATCCGGGGGACCGATTATGAGGACCTCGACCTCCTGCCGGCGGATTTTTCCTATCGCAACATGGACCTCTTCCTGGAACAGGCGAAGAAACCTACCCACCGGCTGCGCAAACTGCTGGAACCGCTGGCCGGCGAATACGATTATGTCTTCCTCGATTGTCCGCCCAGCATTTCACTGGTGTCCGAGAATGTGTTTTACGCGGCGGATGCCGTGCTGGTGCCGACCATCCCGACGCCGCTGTCACTGCGCACCTTCAGACAGATCAAGAAATTTCTCGCCGCGCAGGATCTCGATCCCTCAAGGTGCTGCCTTTCTTCGCCATGGCCGACCGGCGCAAACAACTGCACCGCGCGATCGTGGACAATCCCCCCGACTATCTGACCAATCTCCTCGGGACCGCCATTCCCTATACCAGTGAGGTGGAACGCATGGGGATCATGCGCGCGCCGCTCGGGAGTTTCGCGGGAAGGAGCCCGGCCGCGCAATGCTACGAGAACCTGTGGGCCGACGTGAAACGGCAACTCCACACCGCCGCTGCCGGTTCGCCGTCCTGACACCCGCAAGGCCGCACGGCGCGCCGGAAACCCGTCCCGATTTGACCAAACCCGACGTAGCTGGCGTCGCGGCGCTTCAATATGGGTATAATACGCCCAAAAATTCAGAACCTTCCTTTGCGGTTTCCTCCTTCCATGCCATCCTCCGCCAGCCTTCAGCCATGCTCCGACGCGACGCGCAGGACCCACCGGACGGCGTTCAACCGGAAGAATGGACCCACAACCATGCACGGCTTGCCACACGCAAGCTGTTTTTCAGTCTCAATCGAGCGAGGGGTAATAACGCAATGAAAGCGAACTTGATTATTGCAACATCGTTACTGGCGGCCGGCCTGACTGCCGCCCTGACCGTCCAGGCGCGCACCCTGATCCAGAACAAGGGCTCCGACACCCTGGTGAACGTCGCCCAGGCCTGGGCGGAGGCCTATCCCGAGGTCAACCCCGAGGTGGCCGTCGCCGTCTCCGGCGGCGGTTCCGGCACCGGCATCGCGGCCATGATCAACGGCACGGTGGATATCGCCAACGCCAGCCGCCGGATGGAGGACAAGGAAATCAAGGAAGCCGAGGCCAACGGACAGCACCCGGTCGAGCATCTGGTCGGCTTCGATGCGCTGGCCGTGTTCCTCAGCAACAGCAACCCAATCAGCTCTCTGTCCATCGAACAGTTGCGCAATATCTACGGCCGCGATCCCAAGTACACCAAGTGGTCTGACCTGGGCGTGAAGGTGCCCGGCTGCGACAGCGATAAGATCGTCGTGGCCAGCCGCCAGAACAACTCCGGCACCTATGCCTACTTCAAGGAAACCGTGCTCGGCGAGAAGGGCAAGTACCGCACCGGCACCCTGGACATGCACGGCTCCAAGGAAGTCGTGGACCTGGTGGAGAAGACCGCCTGCGCCATCGGCTACAGCGGTTTGGCCTATGCCACGGAGCACGTCAAGAAGGTCTGCATCGCCGCGCAGACCGGCGGTCCCTGTGTCGTACCCAGCGTCCCCACCGCCCTCGATCACAGCTACCCCATCGCCCGGCCGCTGTTCATGTACACCAACGGCGAACCACGGGGCGAGATCAAGAAATACCTCGACTGGATCCTGAGCGATGCCGGCCAGTGCATACTGCTCAAGAAGGGTTATGCCCCGGTACGCAACGTCACGTGTGAATAACACCAATCATTGCCTCAATGTAGGTTGGGCTGAGGCACGAAGCCCAACACCGGACCGGTGTGCGTTGGGCTTCGCTGCGCTCAGCGCCAACCTACGGAGCGTCACCGGATGATTGCAACGAGAGGGTACATTCGTTCCGGCTGGAAAAGCATGTGCATGCTGGCAACGACAGCGCGGCCGGTGCCGGGACCCGGCAGAGCGGGAATGCTCCGTCAGGGCGGCGCAAGCCACATCCACCATTCAGCACGCAACCGCGGGATGCCAGATCATGAGCCACTATGAAGAACGCCTGGAAAGAGACCTGACACGGATCCGCAAGCACGTGGCGGACATGGCCGGTCATGTGGAAACGGCTGTCAAAAACGCCATGCGCGCCCTGCAAACCGGCGATAACACGCTCGCGGCCGCGACCGTACTCGCCGATCACCAGATCAACCGGACCATGCGCGAGATCGACAAGCTGTGTCATGGCTTCATCGCCTTGCATCTGCCTAGCGCCGGCCATCTGCGGCTGCTCTCCTCGGTCATCCGGGCCAATATCGAACTGGAGCGCATCGGCGATTACGCCGTCACCATCGCCCGTGAAGCCCTGCAACTGCCGGATCCGCCCGAGGGTTCGATGGCGCATGAACTGGAGCGCGTGGGCGGCGAGACACAGCTCATGCTGCATCAGTCCATCAGGGCCTTCAACGAACTCAACGCGGAAATGGCCAGAAGCACCATGATCATGGAAGAACAAATGGAGAATGACCTGGATATCGTCTACGCCGAACTGATGGCCAAAGACGAGCGCGAGGCCGTGAAGAACATCCTGGCGGTATTCGCGATCTTCAGCCAGTTGAAACGGGTCGCGGACCAGGCCAAGAACATCTGCGAGGAAACCGTGTTCGCGGCCACCGGCGAGATGAAGGCGCCCAAGATCTACAACATCCTGTTCGTGGATGAGGACAACAGTTGCCAGAGCCAGATGGCGCAGGCCATGGCGCACAAGTATTTTCCCGGCAGCGGCAACTACACGAGCGCGGGACGCCGGCCCGTCCGCGCCCTGAACCCGGTCATGACGGCCTTTCTGGACAAACACGGCATCAGCATCGACGCCGGCAAACCCCAGCCCATCGACATGACTCCGCTGGAACTCACCATCCAGCACATCATCGTCAGCCTGCAGGGGCCGGTAAGATCCTATTTTGTACAGGTCCCCTTCCACACCACGCCGCTCGAGTGGGATATCGCCCCGCTGCCCGAGAGCGGCGAGGCCGGCGAAATCGAGAAATGGCTGGAAGACATCTATCGTGATCTGGGGGCCCGGATTCGCGATCTGATGGAAACCCTGCGCGGCGAGGGGGCGCCCTGATATGGCCGGTCGCCAGCCGGTACGGACTCGCCGCGCGGGGGAATTCGACCGGCGCAACGCCGACTGGTACATCGACAAGCTGGCCCAGGTGCTGGTCTTCATCGGCGGCATCTCGGTCATCGTTTTCATCATCGGCATTTTCGTCTTCATCACCAAGGAAGGGCTGGGCTTTATCCTCGGCCGGTTCGATTTCAGGGAATTCTTCACCTCGCCCTACTGGTATCCCGCCGACGCGGATGACCCGGAATACGGCATCCTGGCGCTGATCGCCGGCACGGCCAGCGTGACCGGCCTGGCCATGCTGGTCGCCATTCCGTTTTCACTCGGGGCGGCGATTTTCATCGCGGAATTCGCCAGCGGCAAGACGCGCGAGGCGCTCAAGGTACTGGTGGAACTGCTGGCCGCGATCCCTTCCGTGGTTTGGGGTTTCATCGGACTCACCATCATGAATCCGCTGATCATCGCGTTGTTCAACGTCCCGGTAGGGCTGAATGTCCTGAACGCCGGCATCATCCTCGGGCTGATGGCCGCGCCCATCATGACCTCTATCGCCGAGGACGCGCTCAAGGCGGTCCCCGACCGCTACCGGGAGGCGGCCGAGGCCCTGGGCGCCACGCACTGGCAGGTCATCTACAAGACCGTGCTGCCGGCGGCCAGGAACGGCCTGCTCGGCGCGGTGCTGCTCGGCGTCGGCCGGGGCTTCGGGGAGACCATGGCGGTGCTGATGGCGACCGGCCACTCGATCAATATCCCGCACAGCATCTTCGACTCGGTGCGCGCGCTGACGGCGACGATCGCGGCGGAACTGGGCGAGGCCGCCGTCGGTTCCGATCACTACCAGGCCCTGTTCACCATCGGCATCTTCCTGTTCCTGATCACCTTCGTCATCAATCTCACCGCCGATCTGATCGTGCGCGGAGTACGCAGGGGCTGATCGCCATGTTCGAGGCCACCGAACTCAATCGACGCAACCAGCGCATCCAGCGGCTGTTCGGGATCCTGTTTCTGCTGATGACCGCCCTGCTGATTGCGCCGGTGCTGCTGATCCTGACGACGCTGATCGCCAAGGGCGGTTCGGTCATCTCCATCGATTTCCTGTTCACCAATCCGACCCACGGCATGACCGCGGGCGGCATCTTCCCCGCCCTGCTCGGCACCATCTGGCTGGTGACGGTGGCGCTGTTGATCTCGGTCCCGCTGGGGGTGGCGGCGGCCATCTACCTCAGCGAGTACGCCGCCGACAACTGGTTCACCCGAGTCATCAACCTCGCCGTCATCAACCTGGCGGGCGTACCGTCCATCGTGCACGCGCTGTTCGGCGTGGGCGCCTTCGTGCTGTTCTTCAGGTTTGGCACCAGCATTCTCGCCGCCAGCCTCACGCTGGCCATCATGACCCTGCCGGTGGTGATCGTGGCGACGCGCGAATCCCTGCAGGCTGTTCCCCTGGCGTTTCGCGAGGCGTGCTGGAATATGGGCGCCACGCGCTGGCAGACCATCCGCCGGGTGGTCCTGCCCAACGCGGTGTCCGGCATCCTCACCGGCGTCATCCTCGAGGTCTCGCGCACCGCCGGCGAGACCGCGCCCATCATGTTTACCGGCGCGGTGTTCTTCACCCCGTTTCTGCCCCAGGGGATCTTCGACCAGACCATGGCCCTGTCCCTGCACCTGTTCGTGGTCTCGACCCAGGTGACCGACGTTCCGGAGGACCTCCCCTACGGCGTGGCGCTGGTGCTGATCGCCCTGGTCCTGCTGATGAACAGTCTCTCCATCGCCTTCCGCGTGTACCTGCGGGGGAAGAAGAGATGGTAGCCGCGAAACCGTTCGCAACGGCTGCGGGAGCCACGGCCGCGGCGCAGCCCCCGGTCAAACTGGAGGTGCGCAACCTCGGCATCCGTTACGGCCATACCACCGTCCTCGACAAGGTCAGTCTGCAGATCCGCGAGCATGAGATCTTCGGCATCATCGGACCGGCCAATGCCGGCAAGAGCTCGTTCCTGAAGGCGCTGAACCGCATGGACATGTTCACCCCGGGCATGCATGTGGACGGTGAAATCCTGTTCAACGGCCGCGATATCCGCCGCCTCAAGAATGTCTATGCGCTGCGCTCGCGCATCGGCGTGGTGTTCCCTCTGCCGGTCGGCTTGCCCATGACGGTGTATGACAACGTGGCGCTGGCACCGCGTCTGGCCGGCATCAGGAACCGAACCGATCTCGACATCATCGTCGAACGCTGCCTGGCGCGCGCGGCGCTCTGGGATGAAGTCAAGGACCGCCTGAACTCACTGGGCAGCCTGCTTTCCGGCGGCCAGCAGCAGCGCCTGACGATCGCCCGCGCCCTGTCGCAGGATCCCGAGGTCCTGATGCTCGATGAGTTTTCCATCGCGGTGGACCCGGTCACCACCATGCGCATCGAGGATGTCCTCAAGGAACTCAAGCGGGAGATGACCATCATCCTGGTCACCAACCTGGTGCAGCAGGCGCGGCGTCTCGCCCAGCGTACCGCGTTCTTTCTCGACGGCGCGTGCGTAGAGATCGGCGAGACCGAGGCGCTGTTCTCCGGAGAGGTTAAGGACCCCCGCACCCGCGATTACGTCGAGGGGCGGTTCGGCTGAGCGGTGCGCGCACCGCTTCCCGATACCGTATTGGAAACCAATAGTCATGAATTCAACCCGCCAGGCGGCCTACGACAAATACGTGCGCTACGCCATCCAAACGGAGAAGCTGAATCTCTGGTATGGCACGTTCCAGGCCCTGTTCGACGTGGACCTGAATATCCGCAATGGCCTCATCACCTCCCTCATCGGCCCCTCGGGCTGCGGCAAATCCACGTTGCTGCGCAGCATCAACCGCATCAACGAGCGACTCGGTTACGTGCGCATCGAGGGCACGATCAGGGTTCATGACCACAATGTTTACGGCCCCGCCGTGGAGCTCGTGCAGGTGCGCAAGCAGGTGGGCATGGTCTTCCAGCGGCCCAATCCCCTGCCGGTCTCCATACGCGAGAACGTCCTGTTCGGCTACCGGCTGCATGCGCAGGGCAAACGCGCCTCGCGCACGGAGCAGGATGGAATCGTCGAGGATGCGCTCAGGCAGGTGCTGTTGTGGGACGAAGTCAAGGACCGGCTGCACATCAAGGCCACCGATCTCTCCCTCGAGGCGCAGCAGAAACTCTGCATCGCGCGCCTGCTGCCGGTCAAACCCGGCGTGCTGCTGATGGACGAGCCCTGTTCCGCGCTCGATCCCAAAGGCACCGAGGCCGTCGAGGAACTGATCTGGGACCTGCGCGGTACATACACCATCCTCATCGTGACCCATAACATGGCCCAGGCCCGCCGCGCCAGCGAGGAATGCATTTTCATGCTGATGGGCAAGGTCGTGGAGCACGTCGCCACCGAAACCATGTTCGTCACGCCCCGCAACCGGGAGACCGCCGACTACATCGAGGGACGCTACGGTTAGCTCCGGTTTCTCCCCCATAACGCCGCCAGGAATGCCAGCCGCGTAGGTTGCTACACAGCATCGTGATTCGTAAATAGAAATGTAGGGTGGGTTAGCGTTTTTTGCGTAACCCACCAGGCGTTGCGAAGCAACACAACGCATCTCTTAATGAAAGCGCTTAGGGTGCAATAAGCGAAGCGCATTGCACCGGATGCAACACGCAACATGCGGCGCAATGCGGCTGCACCTTATTGCGCCCTACGCGGGCTACGAAACTGGCCCCGCAATTCCCGGCGCGGGCGCGGTGCCCGTCTATTTGGTGAAGCGGAAATCGGCGCTGCGGTAGAAGCGCGTGCCGTTCGGATACTGCTCGCCCAGATCGAGCCGCAGCCGGCGGCAGGTGCCGGCGAAGGCCTTCCTCGTGGCCCAGTTGAGCTGGTACGCGCCCTCGCCCAGGTTCTGCAGTCAGCACGTTAAGCAAACGTCTCCCGTCCGCGGTTGCATCGGATCCGCTTTCATGGCGTGCTCGCGCCCAACGCAACGCTCCGGTGACGCTATTTTCCCGGTGGCCCTATCTTGAACTAAGTCCCCAGACCGGCCTCCTCGATGGCGGTATCGAGCAATAGATGGATTTGTTGCGGGTCTTCCAACGCGATTGCCTTCGTCACCAACTCCTGGGCCCGTTGCCGGGTGAAGCCGCGAAGTGCCCGCTTGACGCGCGGGATACTGGGCGACGCCATGCTCAGGGAATCGACTCCCAGACCCAATAGCAGAATCGCCGAGGCGGGATCGCCGGCCATGTCGCCACAGACGCCAATCGGCTTGCCGGCATGGTGTGCTTGACGAATAGCATGCTCAAGCGCCCGGATTACGGCCGGATGCAGACTGTCGTAATGGGCAGAGACGCGGGCATTGTTGCGGTCGACAGCGAGCAGGTACTGCGTGAGATCGTTGGTCCCGATCGAGAAGGAGTCCACGCGCTGTGCCAGTGCGTCCATTTGATAGAGACTCGATGGCACCTCGATCATCGCGCCCACGCTCGGCCTGGCCGCCGCCAGCCCCTCGTGTTGCAACTCGCGTTCGGCGCGATCGAGCAAGGCGTGGACTTCATCCACCTCAGCGGCTGAGCTGATCATGGGCAGAAGGATCCGCAGGTTGCCGTAACCCGCGTTGGCTCGCAACATGGCCCGCAGTTGGATCAAAAAGACTCCCGGGTTGTCGAGCGTCAGCCGGATTCCGCGCCAACCGAGGAACGGGTTGTCTTCGCGGATTGGGAAGTAAGGGAGGTCTTTGTCGCCTCCCACATCCAAAGTGCGTATGGTGACCGGCCTGGGCGCAAACGATTCCACCACCTGGCGATAGACCTCGTACTGGTCGTCTTCCCCGGGGAACGAGTCGCACACCATGAACGTGAACTCGGTGCGATAAAGACCGATTCCCTCAGCGCCGCTGCTCAAGGCAGGGCCGAGATCGGAGAGCAGGCCCGCATTGGCTTGGAGCACCACGCGCACGCCGTCCTGTGTTTCGGCCGGCAAGTCACGCAGTGCTTCCAGTTCCGCGGCGCGTTGCTCTTCCTGTCTGATCAGCCGCTGGAATTCTTCGAGCACGGCCGGCGAAGGCTCCACAAAGACGCGCCCTTGATGCCCGTCCACGAGGAGCTCGCGGCCTCCCAACTGTCCGAGCGGAACGTTGCCGACGCCTACCACGGCGGGTATGCGTAGCGTGCGTGCCAGGATCGCCGCATGAGAAAAGGGCGAACCAAGCGTGCATACGATCCCGGCAAGTTGCCCGATCGGCACATCCGCGATACGGGCGACACTGATTTCCTCGCCTACCAGCACGCAGTGCTCCGGGTATTGCGTACGTTCCCCCTCACCAGACCGGAGACGCAACAAGACGCGGCGTCCCAGGCCGCGGATGTCCTCCGCGCGTGCCCGAAGGTAGGGATCCTCCATTTCCTCGAAGGTTCTCGCGTGTTGCGCGATGCTCTTCCCTAGCGCTGCGGGGGCGCAGATGCCGGTGCGGATCCGCGCCAGCGTATCCGAGAACAACTGGTCATCGTCCAACAGCGCGGCATAGACCCGAAACATGGCGTGCGCCTCGGTCGGTATCTCGGCCGCCATGCGTTCCCCGCTGGCGCGCAATTCCGCCCGAACTGCATCCACTGCTCGCCTGAAAGCATTTTCCTCAGCCTGGACGTCTTCGACGATGCTGTCGGACACGGAATCGATATCGGCCGCTGGCGAGGGCAGCACACCCCGACCGAACCCCACGCCGGGTGCTGCCTTGACGCCTCTAAGGAGACCTAGAGTCTGCTGTCCGCCGCGCGCAAAAACGTCGGTCTCGCCAGTTACTGCGGCGTGAACCAAACCTGCAAGTTCCGCCGCGATGGCCATCAGAAAGGCCTCATCCTGGCCTGCGAACGCGCGCTCGTTTATTTGCTGCACGGCCAGCACGCCCAGTACCTTCCGATAGTGAATAATGGGCACGCCGAGAAATGCCTGATAGACCTGTTCACCGTATTCCGGGAAATGGCGGAAAGCAGGCTGCCGTTGGGTATCCGGCAAGCCCGCGGGCTGCTGACGACGAACCACCAATCCCACCGGCCCTTCCCGGAGAACATGGCGGACGGAGCCGATAGCGTGAGGGTCCAAACCGTCGGTGGCTGCGAGAATGCAGTTCTCGCCCGATGCATCGACGAGATACACGGAACATGCATCCGACCCGAGATATGCCTTGACACTACGCACGACGACGGCGAAGACTTCGTCCAGGTCGGACGCGTCGTTGATCTGTTGCGTAATGCGTTGCAGGGTCTCAATCATCACGATGAATAGGATTTAATCCCCTCTCCTAGCCCTACTCCTAGCCCCCTACCCATACCGGGCACCGAGGTCCCGGCGGTGGGTGAGGGAATTAACGGTGCTTCTGCTATGGAACCGCAATAGGAGCGTCAGTGGTCCCAGTGGGAGAGGAATTTAACGGGACAGCAGTGCCCCGTCCCGAGCCTGATCCTCCGTTTCCTCCGTGATGAGAGTCCTTCGTCACAGTATAAATGACAGTGCCCACCACGGCGCCGATTGCGATGCCGGTACCCACAGCCGTGCCTTTCGAAATCGGGGCCGCTTTCTCGATCGGCTCGTACCGATGTTCGATTTCTTCGAGTTCCGCTTTGGAGGCGCTGATCTGCGTGGGTGCCTGGTCCCGGACGACGGTGGCCTTTTCGCCCGCCCGCAGATCAATGGATGGCCATCGCCCCGCGGTGGACGAGAGACTGATCACCCCTTCCAGCGCGATCACCTCGGCAACACCCTCGCCGGTCGAGCGCACCAGGAAGACGGTGCCCTTCGCCGCGGCCGTGATGTACTGCGTCTTGACCTCGAACGCACCGCGCACCTTGGCCAGCACCTCTCCGAAGAACTCGTCCAGCGATCCGATGCGGGCACGGGAATTCGGTGCGAGATAAGCCTCCGTGCCGGAAGCGAATCGGATCAGCGCGTAGGTGCGTGAGTCGGTCTGAATCAAGTCGCCCTTCTCCAATGGCAGGTATTTTTCCGACGCGATTCGCTTTTCGCCCCGCTGGATGGTCACCCCGGCCCACTCGACTGGCGCCTCCGCGAGGCGCCGCCCATCGGGGAACACGCCGTCGAGTGTGGTGCTGCAGCCGGCGGCCAGCACAGTGGCCATGCACATGACACAGGTGAGCAGCGACACGTTCGCTTCCTTGCTCAATCGGAAACGGAGCGGGAACCAGGAATCTCTTTCTACCTTCCCTGGGTTCGGTGAGTGTCGGGCGAGTTTCGGTGCGTTCTTCATGTGCGCACTCCTTTGGTAAAGGCGTTGCGCGTCGCGAAAAAGGTGAGTAACGAGGCCGCGATCGGGTAGGACAATGGCAGAACGATACGAGCCTCGCGGTAAACCAGGCTTGCCAGCGCTCCGTACGCGACGACGCAGGCACATAACAACAGTACACGCCACACGGATTGCAGCGATCCGGAGACGAGCGCCAGCAATATTCCCAGCACACAAACCGCGGTAATCAGGACTACCTGCCACGGGGTATCGAGCGGCCTGAGCACGTCGCGAACGGACTTGACGTCGAGCAGCGTGCGAATCGCGTCGGCCTGCAATTCGAAACCCTGCCTTGCTTCGCGCGTCGCGCCCTGCTGGATGTCAAACCGCTCGTTGGCGTCGTTGCTTTGCCCGACAATCACGATCTTGTTCTTGAATGCGCTCAGGTCCGTTTCGCTCGCGTGCTCCACCAGAGTGGCGTATGCGAAGCGCACGTCAGGGCTGCGCAGTTGCTTGCGCGGGGAGGGGTCGAAGCGCAACGGGAAAGCAGTATCGCCCGCACTCTGCGCCTCGCACCCGTCTGTCTGCGCGGAATCGAGTTTCGATGCAACAGGGAATGCGACGTAGTTGCCGCTGCCGGTACCGTCCATGATCTGAAGGGAGTGGCCCGACTCTATGCGAAACGGGGATTCGGCGGTGGCCGAGTGCTGCGCGGCGGCCAGCGACAGGGAGCGTACGATGCCGCCATGCTTGCGTCGCAACGCGAGGTTTACCGTCGGTAGCGCATTATTTTTCATCCCGAGGCAGGCGTGTCCCCAGGCGGTGATTGCATCCTTGAATCCCGCATCGCTGACAGGATTCCCCTGCGGATCGAACGAAGTAACGCCGGCAATGACCGGCACCCCGTGACGTTTCGCCTCATGCAGCGCCTTGAGCACGAGTTCGTCGTCGTCGCTCGCGCCATCGAAGCGGAAATCGAACACGATCATCCGCACGCCGGCAGCGGTGAGCGTACGAATCAGATCTGCATGCTATTCTCGCCACGCGGCCGGATCGTCCGGCCCGATGCCGAGTCGGCGTTGCGAATCGGCATCGATCACGACCAGCGCAATACGTTCCCGCAACGCCGGCGTATCATGCCGCGTCGAATACGCCGCCAACAGGCTTTCGAGGTGAATATCCAGGCCGAAGAATCCCTCGAAAAAACGAATCTTACCGAGCAGAAAAAACAGCAGCGGCGCGATCAGCAGCCCGACAACCAGCGCCCTCAACAGCAGTTTCCAGGCGCGCTCTTGTGCCGATCGTCCCTCGACCGCATCAACCAGATGCGCCACATCCTCCAGGATTCGCTGGTTGCTGATCGTTAACGCGTTCAGATCCGCGAGCCTTGCCAGGGGCGTTGGAAGTGCCTCAGCCCGCGGCATTTGCGCATCGTCGACGAGTACGGGGATGACGCGTTTTCCGGATTGCAGCGCAGTGGCGATCTCGATGCGGACAAAGTCCTGCGGATTGTCGAGCCGTCGTTGGCCTGCACCGTCCTTGATGTTTTCCCATTTGCTACCGATGACGACGACTACGACATCGCTTGCGTCGAGCGCCTCGGCGATCCTGCGTGGAAACTCCACGCCGGCCTCGATGTCACGCTGGTCCAAGAACACCCGATCGTCGCTGAACCGTTCGTCGAGCGCCTGCTCGATGTTCCGCGCGTGGGGCGCCGCATCGTCGCGGCGGTAGGAAATAAATACGCGTTTCGAATGCGTCGAGGTCATGCTTAAGGGTAGGAAATCCAACGCCACTTCGCAACGAAGTTCCGCGACAGTTGGAGCCGCGAGACGGCGAGTTCGAGGCGCTTTGATGGTGAGATGTACCAACCCTATGACGCCGGTGTGGCCATACCTGGCTCACGGCTACGTATTTCTACGTACCGAGAATAAAATGACAGATTTATTTTCCGTTCTACCCAAGGGCACCGAGGCCGTTGAGGAATTGATTTGGGACCTGCGCGGTACATACACCATCCTCATCGTGACCCATAACATGGCCCAGGCGCGCCGCGCCAGCGAGGAATGCATTTCATGCTGATGGGCAAGGTCGTGGAGCACGTCGCCACCGAGACCATGTTCGTCACGTCCTGCCACAGGGAGATCGCCGACTACATCGAGGGGTGCTACGGTTAACACCAATGTCCCCGAATTGTAGTTTTCTTGTACCGTCATCAATTGAAGATTAGAATTCCAGCCATGAGCGAGTTGATCTTCGAGGTTACCCAGGAAGCCGACGGCGGTTTCTGCACGGAATGCCTCACGGAGCCGATATTCACCCAGGCGGATACCTGGGCGCAGTTGCGCGATAACGTGCGCCAAGCCGTGCACGCTTATTATTTCGATCAACCCGATAATCTCCCTTCTTCCATTCGACTGCATCTGGTGCGCGACGAAGTCCTCGCCTGCGCATGAAGCTGCCGAGGGACTTGAGCGGGCGGCAGGTCGATTAGGGGCTATGCCGCGATTGGGGATATCGTATCGTACATCAGCAGGGCAGCCACATTATTCTTCAACCGAAGAACCCGGGCATCAGCGCCTCGCCGTACCGGACCACATCGCACTCCGTATCGGCACCTTGAACAGCATTCTTCGCGCTGTCTCGCGGCACAAAAGCGTTGATCGGGAAGCGCTGCTGAAAAGCTTCCGGCATTGAATCCTGCCTCGAATCGGTGATTCGCACCGCTTGCAGGGATCCGAGCACGGCATCCGGATCGGTATCAGCCAGATAGGTCATCCCCTGCTCTGCAACGAGATAGCCCTTGCGTGTCAATAACAGTGTGAGGCGTTTTATGATCCGAATGTTAGACCTGAACCCGATGTGTTTCATGCACACCTATGCGTCAACGCGAGGCCCCGACCACAGGGATTTCGAGATCCTTGCATAGCCTGCGGGCAAGATGCTCATTGATCTCTCGATGCCGCGGCACGGTAGTAACCTTGCGGGCTTCAGGATTGAGATACACCTATGGTTACCGCCCTCCCGAAGCAACCGACAGCCATGTGCATCCAGATGGCGGATGAGTTCCAGACGCTTCATGCAGTGAGCCGCAGGGGCTCGCGAATCACCTCGGATCCCTGCAGATCTTCTTCAGCCAAGGCGCGATTGGCCTCCAGCACCAGGGCAACGGCTTCCTCCAGGTTGGCGCGCGCCTCCTCCAACGTGGCGCCTTGAGTATTGGCGCCCGTCAACTCCTCAATGAAGGCGATGTAACCCTCAGGTACTTTCTGGAAAACGGCGGTCAATTGAATTTTCATGCTGGACACCTCCTCCGGAGCAGTATAGCCGATCCCACAGCACAGCCCTACTCAGGACAGAGTCACGAGCGATTGGGGTTGGGTATATGCAGCATAAAGCCCCATTTTTTTGCGAAAAACAACCGCCCATTGCCTGGGTTCAGATCCCTGTAATCACGCTCATCTCGGGCTGCACGTCGCCGGGTTTCGGCAAATATGCGGTGGACAGATCGAAATCAGCTAACCGGTGAGCGTTTTTTTGTTGGCGAGATGATGCCCGCCTGACGGTGATGAAATGAATAGGACTCTTAAACGGCCTTTTTCGTCGACAAGAAAAGTACGGCTGGGCCGCTGGGCTGTCAAGCACGCGAGATCACGGTCCATCATCAGGGACTTTCCGGGCCATTCATCAACGCGTGGCGCCCAATGTCGAGACCCTTTGGCCTCTCGGACGTGTGACCGGCGCGTTGGGGATGATCGCGGAACATAGATGTCCGAAGAATCCCATGCAATCACACCCAATGTACCGCCACCTCCTTCCCAACCTGCTTGAACTCCTTGTCTCCGGTCACGAGCTCGGCCTTGCATTCCTTGGCCAGCGCTGCGGCGAAACAGTCGGCGTAGGACATCCTGTGCCGCGCCTTAAAGCCTCCGGCGCTGCGCGCGAGGCTCCAATCCGCCGCGACGAACTCGATGCCGATCTTCAACATACTCTCGATGCACTTGTCCGCCTCGGGCTCGGAAACCTCGCGGGCGACGATGTACCAGACCTCGCCGGCGTTGACGGTGGTCATCAGCAGCGGAATGTTGTGCTCGTGGGTGTCCGCGATGATTTCACCGACCTGCTGCCCGGCAGGTTCATCTTCCAGAAACGCCAGCACCGCCCACGAGTCGAGTACGACCGTCTTCGGCTTGCGCGCCATTACAGCACCCTTTCGTGCTTCTTCTCGGCGGCCAACGCCTTCAACAGCCCCTTGCCGCGGTAACGGCCGCGCAGCCGCTCCACGTATTCGCGGGTGATCGGGGTCAGGATGATGCGGTGCTCCTGCTCGTCGACGTCCACCTGGATGCGGGTGCCTTCTTTCAGACCGAACTTGCGGCGCACGCCGGCAGGGATGACGATCTGACCTTTTACGGTGATGGTGGTTTCCACAATGATTCTCCTATTTATGAATCATTGTATGATTACATGAAAATGTAAGTCAATATTTATATGTAATACATATCAGGAATCAGGATACACCGGCGGGATAGCTGGAACGATTGATGGCGTCGTGTGATGAATAGGACTTTTAAACGCCCCTATTTCGTCGACAAGAAACGTACAGTTGGACCTATTGCCGTGCCTATTTGACGGCCTTGCTTTCCTTCAGCACCTCTTCCAGACGATCGCACAGCGCGGTGATCACCTTGATGCGCGCATAGGCCTTGTCATTGCCTTCCACCATGATCCAGGGCGCCGCAGTGGTGCTGGTGTGTTCGACGAGATCGTTGACCGCCATTTCATAAGCATCCCATTTATCCCGGTTGCGCCAGTCTTCCTCCGTCAGTTTCCATTGCTTGTGCGGCGTCGCCTCGCGCTCCTTGAAGCGCTTGAACTGCTCCTCCTTGGTGATATGGACCCAGTATTTCTGCAGGACGATGCCATGCCGCGTCAACTGCTCCTCGAACTCATTGATCTCCGCGTAGGCCCGCCGCCATTCTTCCTCCGTGGCGAACCCCTCGACCCGCTCGACCAGCACGCGCCCGTACCAACTGCGGTCAAACAGGGTGATGCGCCCGGCGCGGGAAAGATGGCGCCAGAAGCGCCACAGATAATGCTGCGCGCTCTCCTCATCCGTCGGCGCGGCTATCGGTATGACCTGGTAATGGCGGGCATCGAGCGCCGCGGTGATCCGGCGGATGGCGCCGCCCTTGCCGGCGGCATCCGGCCCTTCAAACAGGATGATGGTCGATGTGTTTTTCTTCAGCGCACGGCGATGCAGCAAGTTGAGCCGCGCCTGCTGCTCCTGCAGCAGCCGCTTGCAGTCACTCTTGGCAAGCGAGCCAGCGACATGTCCAGCCGGGACAACACCGTGGCGACGTGCAGCGGCGCACCCGCGCCGGCTGAGGCCGGCGTCCCTGCCGATCCGCCCGGCGCGGACGGCGGCATGCCCTGCCCACCGGCCGGGGTGGCGAGCATGGCCAGTTCCTCCCTCACCATTCTTTTCTTGCGGAACTCATCGAGGCGCTTGCTGATCTCATCGCGCACGATCATCCCGACCGTCAGGCTGCGGTAACAGGGATCCGCGCCCTCGACGATGGTCCAGGGCGCCGTACCCGTGCTGGTGCGCATGATGGCCCGCTCCGCCGCGGACTCGAATCGGTCATAGATATGCCAGTGATCCCAGTCGCGCTGGGTAACGCGCCAGTTCGTCAAGGGATCCTTCTCCAGTTTTTTCAAACGGCGTTTCTGAGCCACATGGCTGAGATGCATCCAGAATTTGAGGATCAGCGCGCCATCGTCGGCAAGGGCCTTCTCGAAGGCCAGGATACGGTCCAGCCGCTCGTCGAACAGCGCTTCGGTATCCTTCTCGTAGACCCGGTCCAGCAGCGGCCGCGAGTACCAGGCACTCAGAAACAGGCCGATACGCCCCTTGGGAGGCAGATCCCGCCAGTAACGCCAGTATTCGGGCCGTTCGCGTTCTTCGTCGGAGGGATCGTCATAGGCCCTGGTTACGATCCAGCGCGGATCCATCCATTCATTGAGCCGGTTTACCGTCTCCCCCTTGCCGGCGCCATCGACGCCGGCGAACACGATAATCACCGGAAATTCGCCGCTCTGGTAAAGAGCCGTCTGTATTTCCAGGAGTTCCTGTCTCAGCACCGGCTCGCGCAGCTTGTATTCGCTTTTCGGAATCTTTTGCCCGAGTTCCGCCGTACTGAACATTTCCTGATATCCTCCGCTGTCCACATGCGACATCGATGACGATCCCGGCCTCGGGCCGAGTGTCAGGGGAACAGTATCGTCATATAATGCCCGCCAATTGTAATGACCGCCGGAATACATTAACAGGTACCGCGAAACATGGCCAAAATCCTGGTTGAAGATCAGGAAGAGAACACCAAGGTGCCGTTCCTGCGCGGTATCCTGATACGTTCCCTGCAAGATGCCGGGCTATCCTTCAAGGAGGCCTACCAGGTCTCCTCGGAGATCCGCTCGGACATCGACGATCAGTCGTTGATCAACACCACCGAGCTGCGCCGCCGGGTCATCGAACACCTGAAGGCATTGAAGCGGCCCAATGTCTACCACCGCTACCTGGGGCACAGGGAGCTCCTGTCATTCCAGATACAGGTCAAGCAGAGGGACGGCATGCTGCGGCCGTTTTCGAGACTGGAGTACCAGCATTGTCTTGAAACCATCGGTCTGGAGAGCGAGGAGGCCAGCGAGATCGTCACCGACCATCTACAAGCATCTGAACGAGCGGTATATCGGCCAGATCACCTCCCGGCATCTCGGCAACCTGACCTACCGCTATCTCAGGCAATCACGCAAGCTCGGCCCCGCCGTCGCGCAGCGCTGGCTGATATGGCGGGACTTCGTCAACAGCGGTCGGCCGTTGATCTTCCTGATCGGCGGGACGGCCGGTTGCGGGAAGAGCACCATCGCCACCACGCTGGCAAGTTATCTCGAGATCGTCCGCACGCAGTCAACGGACATGCTGCGCGAGGTCATGCGCACCATGATGCCCAAGCAGCTACTCCCCGTCCTGCACACCTCCTCATTCGCCGCCTGGAGCGCGTTGCCCGGGCAACCGAAGACCTTCACCAAAATACCGGAAACGCTGCTGATACACGGCTACCGCACCCAGGCGGATATGCTGTCGGTGGCCATCGAGGCGGTGATACAGCGCGCCTTGCGGGAACGCGTCTCCCTGATCCTCGAAGGGGTGCACATCCACCCGGCGTTCATCGAGAAGCTGAAATTCGACAAGGAGGCCGTGGTCATCCCGGTCATGCTCGGCATACTGAAACGCAAACGGCTGCAGCGGCGCATCAGCGGACGCAGCACCGATGTGCCGCAACGCCGGGCGGAACGCTACCTCAAGCATTTTGACGAGATCTGGCGCCTGCAAACCTATCTGTTGTCCGAGGCGGACCGGGCCAATATACCCATCGTCATCAACAATGACAGGGACAAGGTCTTTCGGGAGATCATGCGCATTACCATCGAAATCCTGGCGAAAGACTTCAAGAGCACGCCCCGGGCGGTGTTCGGCTGATGCCGCGCACTTGCCGCCCGCGAGCCTTGAGGGACGGATTTACGGCGTGTCACCCCTCGGCCATCCTGCCTTGGCATAGCACGCATTTGGCATCGCTACTGCTGGTTTTAACTAATGGAGTTAACCGCCATGGGACGTGAACTGCTGCTGCTACGCCACGGCAAGTCCGACTGGAGTGTCAGTACCGACGATTTTCACCGTCCGCTCATGCT
Organism: uncultured Gammaproteobacteria bacterium; assembly: GCA_963773065.1. GTDB lineage: Bacteria > Pseudomonadota > Gammaproteobacteria > UBA9214 > UBA9214 > CAVQCA01. The sequence goes on along the minus strand of CAVYZN010000011.1, from coordinate 88,860 downwards.
CCATGGCAAACGCAGCGCAGAGCGCATGGGAAGCTGGCTGATGCAGCAGGACCTGGCGCCCGATCACGTGGTCAGTTCGCCGGCCGAACGCGCCATCGCCACGGCCGCGAAGGCATGCAAGGCAATGGCGATCGGCACGCGCGCCATCCACCTGGACGAACGGATCTACGAGGCGGAGCCTCGATGAATTGCGCGCGGTGCTGGCGGATTGCCCGCGACAGGCGCAACGGGTGTTGCTGGTCGGGCACAACCCGGGGTTGGAGACACTGCTCGCCTTCCTGTTGCAGGACCGGGTTCCCGTGGCGCAAGACGGCAAGGTCCTGCCGACGGCGGCGCTCGCCAGACTCGGCATGCCGGCCGACTGGCGCCGCCTCACCGCCGGATGCGCCGCGCTGGCGGCGATCACACACCCCGCCACATTGCCGAAAAAGTTCCCGTTTCCCGCGCCGCAGGGTCCCGAGCGGCGCAACCGCCCAGCCTATTATTACACCCAGTCGGCCGTGATCCCCTTTCGCCTGCGCAAGGGCAAACCGGAAATTCTCGTCATTTATTCCAGCAACAGGAAACACTGGATCGTCCCCAAAGGCATCCATGACCCCGGACTCACGGCCCGGGAATCCGCCGCCAAGGAGGCCTGGGAGGAAGCCGGCGCGGAAGGACGGGTATTCGACGAGGCACTCGGCGCCTATCGCTGCAAAAAATGGGGCGCAAGCTGCAGCGTCGAGGTCTACGCCATGGAGGTCACCCACCTCGTGCCGGAGAAGAAATGGGAGGAAAGCCACCGCGGCCGCGAGTGGGTCAGCCCGAAACAGGCGGTGAAACGGCTGAAACATAAGGATCTGAAACCGATGGTGACGGCGCTGGCGCGGAAGCTGCGGGGAAAATAGCGTGTATGCTGCGCCACCTGGGAAGAGAATGGGGTGGTCGTACCCATTGACGTCCCATGGCCACGGCACTCATGAAAGACACGGTGTGCTAGCACGTTCGTGGGTTTCCAAACGCTACCGTCCTTACAGATCGATAGCAAGCGCCACTCATCTACCTCACTTCTCACTTCTCACCGACTTCTCACTGCTCACTTCTGACCCGTATTTCCCTCAGCCGGGTGCGAACGGGTGCCTGAGGATGATGGTGTCGGCGCGGTCCGGCCCGGTGGAAATGAGATCGATGGGCACGCCGCAGAGGTCCTCGATCCGTTCCAGATACGCCTGCGCCGCGCTCGGCAGATCCTGTCTCGATTTCGCGCCCACCGTGGATTCGGACCAGCCCGGCATTTCGATGTATTGCGGTTCGCAGCGTTCCATCAGGTCCGCCCCGACGGGCGAGGTCTTCACCGTTCTGCCGTCGAGCCGGTAGGCCACGCCGATGCGCAGGGTCTGCAGTCCGTCGAGCACATCGAGCTTGGTGATGCACATGCCGCTGACGCTGTTGATGGCCAGCGAGCGGCGCAGCGTCACGATGTCGAGCCACCCGCAGCGGCGCCGGCGTCCGGTGGTCGCGCCGAATTCGTGCCCCTTATCGCCCAGGTGCCGCCCGTTGGCGTCAGACAGCTCGGTCGGGAACGGCCCGGCGCCGACGCGGGTGGTGTAGGCCTTGACGATCCCCAGGACATAATCGAGGTCGCGCGGTCCCACGCCGCTGCCGCAGGCCGCGCCGCCGGCCGTCGTGTTCGAGGAGGTCACGTAGGGATAGGTGCCGTGATCGATGTCGAGCAGCGCGCCCTGGGCGCCCTCGAACATGATGTTCCGGCCCGCCGTGCGCATGGCGTGCAGCAGCGCGGGGATGTCATCGACCATGGGGGCGATCTGCTTCGCCCTGCGCCAGGGCCTCATCGAGGACCCTGGCGTAGTCCACCGTGTCCACCTTGAAATAATGCCGCAGGGCGTGGTTGTGATAATCCATGACTTCGCGCAGGCGTTCCCTGAAGATCTCCGGTTCCAGCAGGTCGCCCAGGCGCAGTCCCCGGCGCGACACCTTGTCCTCGTAGGCCGGGCCGATGCCGCGGCCGGTCGTGCCGATGGCCTTCTTGCCCCGCAGCGCCTCGCGCGCGTGATCAAGCGCAATGTGATAGGGAAGGATCAGCGGGCAGGACTCGCTGATGCGCAACCGCTCGCGCGCCGTGATGCCGCTTGCTTCCAGCATGGCCAGCTCTTCCAGCAGCGCCGCGGGCGAGAGCACCACGCCATTGCCGATGAGGCATTGCACGTTCTCGCGCAGGATGCCCGAGGGAATCAGGTGCAGCACCGTCTTCCTGCCGTCGATGACCAGCGTGTGGCCGGCGTTGTGGCCGCCCTGGAAACGCACCACGGCGTCCGCGCGATCGGTCAGCAAATCGACCACCTTCCCCTTGCCTTCATCACCCCACTGGGTCCCGATGACCACGACATTTTTTCCCATGGAATCCACTCTCATCCTGAACAATTCGAAAAATTCCGCCGCGGGCTAAGGCCTGCGGAGAGCAGACACCGGTTGAGGGTTATCACCCCGGCCCGTGTTGCCGGGTCAGATGCTGTTGCCGGGCGCGCGTTTCGACACGGCGGTAAACATACCCTCGACGCACCCGTTCATTTCCTGCCGCCGGTTTGACCCGCCATGCCTTGTTCTCCAGTGCGATCACCCGGTCACAGCCCATAGCGACGGCGCCGCCTGTCTGTCCCGGCAGTGCGAATATGACCCGCTCACCACTCGCGCGCAGTTCGCGCACCGCGGCCAGCAGCGCGGGGTCCTCATCCGCCGGCGCCAGGATGGCGCCGCGCGGCGCGCCGAAGTCATACGGGCTGAGATCCATCAGCGTCTTCAGGTCGGTGCTGAAACCGGTAGCCGGCCGCGCCCGCCCGAATACCTGCCCGATATTGTCGTAGCGCCCGCCACGGGCGATTTCCTGTCCGCGTCCCGGAACGAACACGGCGAACACCATGCCGCTCTGGTAGTTATAGGCGCGCAGTTCCGCGAGATCGAAGTACAGCGAGGCCTCCCCCGCGCGCTGCCGCATCGCCGCGGCGATCGCGCACAGGTTATCCAGCGCCGCCATCACGCGGGCGCCGGCCCCGGCCAGCCGCTCGCGGGAAATGTCGAGAATTTCCCAGCTACCGTTGAGTTCGGCCAGACTGGCGAGCCGGCGGCGGTGCGCCTCGCCTATCGTGCCGGCGCTTAGAATATCCTCGATTTCCGGGACCGCCTTGCGCTGCAGAGCATCGAACAGGGCCGCCTCCGCCGTCTCATCGAGACCGGCCTCCGCGGCCAGGCCCCGGAATATCCCGACATGCCCGAGATCCATGTGCACGTCCGTGATCCCCATCCGCGCCAGCGTCTCCAGCACCAGGCTGAGGATCTCCACATCGCTCTCGATGCCGCCATGGCCGAACAGTTCGGCGCCCACCTGCAGGGGGCTGCGCGTACCGGCAAAGCCGTCGGGGCGCGTATGCAGCACCGTACCCAGATAGCACAGGCGTGAGGGCATGTCCCGCTTGAGCGGGTGGGCGTCGATGCGCGCCGCCTGCGGGGTCATGTCGGCGCGCACCCCCAGCATGCGCCCGTTCAACTGATCGGTCAGCTTGAAGGTCTGCAGATCGAGGTCGTGGCCGGTACCGGTCAACAGGGACTCCAGGTATTCGATGAAGGGCGGGATGATCAGCTCGTAGCCCCAGCTCGAGAACAGATCGAGCAACTCCCGGCGCGCGCACTCCAGCCGCCAGGCATGGGGCGGCAGGATTTCCTCGATGCCTTCAGGCAGCAGCCATTGGTCGCTAGTGCTCATCGCGTGTTCAAGCGTGTCGTTAGTGACGAACCAGGTACAACAGGACGACACCGCAGATCATGCTTGCCAGGCCGGTCAGACGCAGTGTCCGGTCATCGATGTGTGACACCCTTTCCAGCATGCGGCGCAGAGATTGCGGACTGCCAAACGGCACGATCCCTTCGAGAACCATCACCAGCGCCACCGCGGCCAGCAGATCATCCCAGTTCAAGGGACATTACCCGCAAAAAAATCCGGGCCCAAGCCCGGTAGGCATGCCAGGCAGTCGCCCGCGGGCACTAGCGTTGCTTGCCGGCATTGTTGTCAAAAAACCTGAAGAATTCGGAGTCCGGCTGGAGTACCAGTATGTCATGTTTGCTGCCGATGGCGTCCCGGTAGGCATTCATGCTGCGATAGAATTCATAGAAGCCGGGGTCCTCGCCGTATGCCTGGGCGTAAACCTCGGTTGCCCGCGCATCACCCTCGCCGCGTATGGTCTCCGCATCGCGCTGGGCCTCGGCCAGAATGATGGTCCGTTCCCGCTCCGCCACCGCGCGTATGCCCTTGGCGGTCTCCTCGCCCTGGGCGCGGTGTTCGCGGGCGACCCGCTCGCGTTCCGCCCGCATGCGCTCGAACACGGAATTGCGCACGTCTTCCGGCAGTTCGATCTGCTTGATGCGCACGTCGACGATCTCGATCCCAAACTGCGCGACCTGTTCATTACCCTTGGAGGTAAGACTGGTCATCAGCTCGGATCGCTCGCTCGAGACGAGCTGTACGATAGTGCGGTGATCGAATTCAAGCTGCAGGCTGTTGTTGATGATCTGCAGCATGCGCAGGGCCGCCTGGCGCTCGTCACCGCCGAAGGCGGTGTAATAGGTTGCCGGGTCCTTGATCCGCCATTTCGCGAAGAAGTCCACCGTGACATTCTTCTTCTCGCCGGTAAGGAACCGTTCCGGACGGGTATCCAGCGTCAGGAGGCGCTTGTCGAACTTCTTGACGTTGTTGATGAACAGCGGCTTCATGAAATGCAGGCCGGGCTCGTATTCCGAGTCGATGATCTCGCCGAGTTGAAACTTGATCGCCAACTGGCGTTCATCGATGACGAAGAACGAAGTCCAGGCAACGACCAGGACGATCACCAGCATGACAACAAGTATTCTTGACGCCGCCATTACCTCTCTCCCTGTCTGATCGTGCTGCGCCGACGCACCAGCTCCGTTGGTTCCGTCGACGTTTCATTGCCCGTCTGCGTCACCTCCGGCGTCTGCAGGTTGGTATCGGAGGTCTGCTGCATGAGCTTGTCGAGCGGCAGATACATCAGGCTGTTGGCGCCGTTGACCTGCATGATGACCTTGCTGGTATTGGCAAGCACTTCCTCCATGGTTTCCAGGTACAGCCGTTTGCGGGTGATCTCGGGGGCCTTCTTGTATTCCTTGAGCGTCTGCAGGAAACGGCTGGTTTCACCTCCCGCCTTGGCGATGATCTGTTCCTTGTAGGCGCCCGCCTCCTCGCGCATGCGCCGGGCATCGCCCCGGGCCCTGGGCACGATATCGCGCGCATAGGCCTCCGCCTCGTTCTTGAACCTGACTTCGTCCTCCTGCGCCTTGATGGCATCCTGAAAGGCGCCCTGTACCTCTTCCGGCGGCTGCGGATCCTGCAGGTTGACACTGGTCAATAGCAAGCCGGTACGGTAGCGGTCCAGGATGGTCTGGAGCAGTTCCTTGGCCTGAAACACAATATCGCCACGGCCACCGCTGAGGAATTGGTCCATGGTGATGCCGCCGATGACTTCACGCAGCGCGCTCTCGGTGGCTTCCTGCAGAGTGTAGTCCGGGTCGCGCACCCGGAACATATAATCCTCGGCGTTCTTCACCTGGTACTGCACGGCCAGTTCCACCTGGATGATGTTTTCGTCCTTGGTCAGTATCTTGGCCTTGTGACTCACGGTGCGCACCCGATCGATGTTGATCTTTTCCACGGTTTCGATGAAGCGCATGAACCAGTGCGGCCCCGGCCCGGTAATGGCCTTGAACTCGCCCAGCCGCAACACCACGCCGCGCTCGGCCGGGTCGATGATGTAGATGCCGGATAACACCCAGATGGCAATGGCCAGGCCGGCGATGAAGCCGAAACTGATGGGGCTGCCGGTTGAGGCGCCACCGCCCTTGCCGGCAAGTCCCCCGAACAGGCGGTTTACCCCGTCACGCAGCTTGCGCACGAGTTCATCCAAATCAGGGGGTCCCTCGTTGCCGCCCTTCCCGCCCCAGGGATCCCGTTTATCGCCACCCGGTTCATTCCAGGCCATACACAACTCCAGTTCAGTTTGAATGCACCCCACGGCGGGTCACGGCCGTGGGAGGCGAAAGGGTCAAGTTTAAGAAGCTTGTGCGGTACCCGCAAGGAGATCGACGGAATCGGGCGGGTAAAACTCGCATCCCGACGCCTGGTCACTCAGCAGCCGATCGATGTCACGCCGGGTCATGCGGACCTCGATCCACCAGCGGCCCAGGTTATCCACGCGCTCGGAGAGGACGCTGCCCAGTTGGTACAGGCCGGAGCGGACCGCGCCCGCCTGCGGCGGCAGACGCAGCCAGCCATGAACCTGGACACCCTGAAAATGCTCCGTCAACGCCGCTGTCAGCAGATCCAGCCCGGTCCCGCGCAAGGCCGACAACCAGACCTTGTCGATCACACCCTCGCCATTGCGCTCGACACGCGGCGCTTCCTCCGTGAGATCCACTTTGTTATAGACACACAGTTGGGGTATGTCGCCGGCGCCGATTTCGTGCAGCACCTCGTTGACCTGTTCGATGCGCGCCCGGCGTTCGGTATCCTGCACATCGATCACGTGCAGCAGCAAATCGGCCTGGCGCGTCTCCTCGAGCGTGGCGCGGAAGGCCGCCACCAGATCATGGGGCAGGTGGCGGATGAACCCCACGGTGTCGGCCAGCACCAGCGGGCCGATGCCCGGCAGTTCCACCCGCCGCAAGGTCGGATCCAGGGTGGCGAACAACTGGTCGGCCGCATAGACGTGTGCGCCCGTGAGGGCGTTGAACAAGGTCGATTTCCCGGCATTGGTATACCCGACGACGGAGACCGTCGGCACTTCGGCGCGGCTGCGGGCCCGCCTTCCCTGATCGCGCTGGCGCCCGACTTTGTCCAGGCGCTTGTTGATCATCTTGATGCGCGCATTGATCATACGGCGGTCGGATTCAAGCTGGGTTTCACCCGGGCCGCGCAAGCCGATGCCGCCCTTCTGGCGTTCCAGGTGGGTCCAGCCCCGGACCAGACGCGTGGACAAATGCCGCAGTTGCGCCAGCTCCACCTGCAGCTTGCCTTCAAAAGACCGCGCCCGCTGGGCGAAGATGTCCAGTATCAACCCCGTGCGCGCCAGCACGCGGCAGGACAACAGCCGCTCCAGATTTCTTTCCTGGCTGGGCCGCAAGGCATGGTTGAAAATGACCACATCGGCCTGCTGCGTCTGAACGGCGGTGAGTATTTCATCGGCCTTGCCCTGGCCGACGAACAGCCGGGGTTCCGGCGCCGTGCGCGTGGCGGTAATGATCGCGACCGGGGTCGCGCCCGCGGAGCGGACCAGTTCAGTGAATTCCTGGAGATCCTCCTGGTCGGTTTCGGAGGGAAAGTTCACATGGACCAGAACGGCCCGCTCACCGCTATCGGGGCGTACGAACAATCAACCGCCCGCCACGGTATTTGTTCCGTCAGGCATTCCCCGGCTCAGGGGTTTCACTGACTTCCGCTCCCGCAATCCGCACGTTACGCGCCGGAACCACGGTCGAGATCGCGTGCTTGTAGACCATTTGACTGACGGTATTCTTGAGTAGCACCACAAACTGGTCGAATGATTCGATCTGTCCCTGAAGCTTGATCCCATTGACCAGATAAATTGACACCGGGACTCGCTCCTTGCGTAGGGCATTCAAAAACGGGTCCTGCAAAGATTGTCCTCTATTCATGTCTGTTCTCCTTTTTCTAGTTCCATAAACCAAAATTCGATCTCCCTGGCTACAGCTACTTCTGCGAACCTGCCTGCAGCAGGCCAGGATATAATACTAAATTTAAAGGACAATCACATGCTTGTTTTAGCTTGCCTGAGCCAGGAATCCAGGTACCGGCCAAGCTCTTCCAAGACACTGGGGTCATCCGCGACAAACCATTCCGCGTCCGGTTCGCCGCGCAACCAGGTCAACTGGCGCTTGGCGTACTGGCGCGTGGCGACTATAGCCTGATTTACCATGTCGTCATAGCCGATTTGTCCTGCCAGGAAAGCCCACACCTGCCGGTAACCGACCGCGCGCATGGCGGGAAGTTCAGCATCGAGGTCGCCGCGCTCATACAGCGCCCTGACTTCATCGACAAACCCCGCCGCCAGCATGTCCCGGAAACGCCGTTCAATACGCGCCTGCAAGCAGCCGCCGCTCCCGCGGCGCCAGGATCAGCTTGGCCAGCCGGTATGGCAACACCTCGACCCGGCCCCGTTGATGAAACACACTCAACGGCAGCCCGGTTAATTCATAGACCTCCAGCGCACGCTGGATACGTTGCGGGTCGTTGGCATGGATCCGCGCCGCCGATGGCGGGTCGACTTTCTGAAGGCGTGCATGCAGTCCGTCCAGACCGCTATGCCGCGCCTCGGCGTCGAGTCTGGCGCGCACGTCCGGGTCCGCCGGGGGCATGGCGGACAAGCCCTGTTCGAGGGCGCGGAAATACAGCAGCGTGCCGCCGACCAGCAACGGGATATGGCCCCTGGCGGTAATATCCGCCATTTCGACCAGCGCGTCCCGGCGAAAATCGGCGGCCGAATAGGGTTCGGCCGGGTCGCGGAAATCGATCAGACGGTGCGGCGCCGCCCGCAATAGCGCGGCATCCGGCCTGGCGGTACCGATGGCCATGCCCCGGTAAACCATCGCCGAGTCCACGCTGATGATTTCCAGGGGGAACTCTTTGACCAGCCTGGCCGCAAGTTCCGTCTTGCCCGAGGCCGTCGGCCCCATGAGAAAAACGGCGGGCGGCAGGATTTCGGGGTTGATAGAAACCGTCATTCAAACTTACCGCGGACTGCGCCGCGGTATCAGCGACCGCGCAGAAACAGCTTGTCCAGTTCGGCCAGACGGATCTGTACCCAGGTCGGCCGCCCGTGGTTGCACTGGCCGCCGCGTTCGGTGCTTTCCATCTCCCGCAGCAGGGCATTCATTTCATCGAGCGCCAGGCGGCGGTTGGCGCGCACCGAACCGTGACAGGCCATGGTCGATAGTATCCCGTTCATCGTATTCTGCAGGCGCTCGCTCGTACCGTGTTCAATCAGGTCAGAGAGCACATCCCGCACCAGCCCATCGATATCCGTATCATGCAGCAATACCGGAACCTGCCGGACCAGCAAGTGTTCCGGCCCGCCGCGGTCAATCTCGAAACCCAGCGCCGCGAACCATTCCTGGTTTGACTCGCACGCATCCGCCTCGCGCCGGCTGACCCCTAGGCGCAGGGGCACCAGCAACGGCTGGGAGCGGATCCCATCGGCAGCAAACGAAACCTTCAGTTTTTCGTAGGTGATCCGCTCATGCGCCGCATGCATGTCGACGAGCACCAGCCCGTGCTCATTTTGCGCGAGAACATACACAGCGTGTAGCTGGGCCAGTGCAAAACCGAGCGGATACGTTTTCGCATCCTGCGGCCCGGGATCAGGGGCCGGGGCGGACGCGGGCCGAGGGTGCAGGGCCGCGTAAGCGGCGATCTGCTCACGGACATCCAGCGCCATGCCCGACTGTACCGGTACGCGTCCCTGCCCCGCCTGAACAGCGAGGTTAGGCAGCGGCTGCGGCATCGGGCCAGTGGCGGGACGGATCTGCGCCAAGGCTTCGTGGAGTGTTTCGGACAGGAAATCATGTACCAGCCGGCTGTCGCGAAATCGCACCTCATGCTTGGTCGGGTGCGCATTGACATCGACCGCCGCGGGCTCCATCTCGATAAATAGGACAAACGCCGGATGCCGCCCGTGGTAAAGCACATCCGCGTAAGCCTGGCGAACCGCATGCGTCACCAGCTTGTCGCGCACCATGCGGCGGTTGACGTAAAAAAACTGCAAGTCCGGCTGGCTGCGCGAGAACGTCGGCAGGGCAATCCAGCCGCGCAGGGACATGCCCGCCGCGGCGTGCTCGACATGGACGGCCTGTTCCAGGAAGGCTTGGCCGCATACCCTGGCGATACGCTGTTCCTGCGCTTCCCGGGAAACGGCCGGGGGCAGATGAAAAACCGCGCGCTGGTTGTGCTGCAGTTTCACCGCGACCGGGAAACAGCTCAGCGCCATGCGCCTCACCAACTGCTCGATGTGCTTGAATTCAGTCGCCTCCGCACGCATGAATTTGCGGCGCGCGGGCGTGTTGTAGAACAGATCCCCGACATCGACCGTCGTGCCGGTCGGGTGAGCGACAGGCGCCGGCGCCGGCAGGCGTTCCGATCCATCGCTGTGCACGGACCAGCCCGATGAGGCGCCATTAAAGGCGGAGCTGAGTTTGAGCCGCGACACCGAGGCAATGCTGGGCAGCGCCTCGCCACGAAACCCGAGGCTGTTGATCCGTTCCAGGTCGTCCAGGGTAGCGATTTTGCTGGTGGCATGGCGTGACAGCGCCAGCAGAAGATCCTCCTGCTGAATGCCGCAGCCATTGTCCCGTACCCGGATGCGGCGCAAACCGCCTTGCTCGACATCCACCTCGATGGCATCCGCCCCGGCATCGAGACTGTTCTCCAGCAACTCCTTGACCACCGAGGCCGGTCGTTCGATGACTTCGCCGGCGGCTATCTGGTTGACCAGTTGTGAGGGGAGTACCTGTATGCGCATTGCGCGACCATGATACCCCCCCGCCGGGGCCTCGTGTAGGCCCGGTCCTAGCGGGCGAATTCAAAGGTGAAGTAACTCCCCAGGGCTTCCTGTATTTCCTGGATGGTGACCGGTCTGCCGATGAGCGGGTAGGCCCAGTACTGACAGATCATGGGCATGATATCGGGCTGGCGTTCCGATTTCAGGTGGAAAACCTTGTAGAAACGCATGATAGAGGGCTGATTGACCCATTCGCGCTGGCTGCTATCGCGGGTGATCAGAAAAGTATCGGGTTGAATGACACGGGGACCGAGGTCCCGCACTTCAAACCGGCAATTGATATAGTACTCGCTGGCGCCGGAGGCCGCCTCGCCATGCTGCAGCATGATATGGGCCTCCCCCGCCGGGATGGCCAGTTCCTTGTTGAGTATCAGCTTCGAACCGGAGGGTATCTTGAAATAAATCGTGGCGGGATTATTTGTCGCCACCGTCTGGCAGCCGGCCAGCAGGGTCACACACACCGCAAAACAGCAGCGTTTCAAAACCCGCCGGTTTTCATGCTTCGACCGCATGGGTTCGATGATACTCCCGCCGTTTGACGAAGCCTACGCATCAGAACCTCGCCGTGGAATATTCAACCACCAGACGGCGGGATGCGCAGGGTGCCCCCGATGCGCAGAACGTCGGACTTCAGGTCGTTGTAGTCCCTCAAGCTGTTCATGCTGACCTCATATTGCTGCGCGATTCTATCCAGTGTCTCCCCCCGCCGGATGACGTGCTCACGCGCCGCCACACGGGTACCCAGCGGAGGGTGGTTGGCGAAGTATCTGTTGATGCCGCGCAACATGGCAGTGGCCAGCGACTCCTGGTGGCGACTGTCGCGCAATTTCCGCTCTTCAGTCGGGTTTGAGATATATGCGGTCTCGACCAGTACCGATGGGATATCCGGGGATTTCAATACCACAAAACCGGCCTGCTGGACGGTGGACTTGTGGGTCTTGCCAAGCCGCTGGAGTTCGTCGAGCATGTTCCCGGCCACATTGATGCTGGCTTCTATGGTGGCATTCTGCGAGAGATCCAGCAGCACCTCGGCAAGCACCTCATCCTTGTCATCCAGGCTCACCCCACCCGCCAAGTCCGCGGCATTTTCCTTTTCCGCCAGCCAGCGCGCCATTTCGGAAGATGCGCCCCGGTTAGACAACACGAAAACCGATGAACCCTGGACCCGTTGATCACGGAAACTATCCGCATGGATGGAAACAAACAGATCGGCCTTCTGCTCGCGCGCCTTGTTGATGCGCTGGCGCAGCCCGATATAGTAGTCACCCTGGCGAGTCATCACCGCTCGCATGCCGGGCGCCTTCTCGACCAGCGCCGCCAGTCGCCGGGCGATGGCCAGCGCCACATCCTTTTCATACGTGCCATTGCGGCCGATGGCACCGGTATCATCACCGCCATGACCCGCATCAATCGCGATTACCAGGTCGCGCATCCGCGGCTTGTCTGCGGTTACCGATTTCTTTGTCTTTGCCTGTGCAATTGAGCCGGCCGTTGGCTTGCCAGTTTGTCCTGTCCTTGCCTTGGGGGTTGGACCGGCCGCTGCCGTGGCAGTATGTCCTGTCCTTGCCAGGGAGTTTGAACCGAACTTCGACGGTGGCGCGGATGCGGTTTCGTAAAGATCGATGACCAGACGGTGCCCATACTGACCAGCGGGCGTCAGGGTAAAACTGCGTGGTCGGACTGGCTGCCGCAGATCCAGCACGATACGCACCGCCTGTTTCGAATACTGTGCGGCGCGTACTCCCTTGACCACGCCGCCGGCGCCTTGCTGTCGTGACACCGCTGCACTGGCCATGGCGGCCGGCACATCGATTACAATGCGCTCGGGGTTATGCAGGGACGACAGTTCATATCCAACCGGCCCGCTGGTATCGAAGACCACACGGGTATGATCCGGAGCCGCCCAGAGGCGCACACCCTGGACCTCAACGGGTGCGGCAAACAGCAGCGTCTGGCATGCGAACCAGAGACCCAGCCCTGTGACAAGGTGTTTCACGCCGACAAAAGCCCCCGAATCTTTTTTCAACCGCGCACGTATACTATGCACAAATCAAGGGGATTTGCAATAAACGTGATATAAGTCTGTGAGATAGGACAGGAACCTGCAGAGGGATCAAAACGATCCGTGATAACTATTTGTCACTTGTCAGCTAGCCCAACGGCAGGATCGTGATTTAAACAGGCTGCGGCCAGCCGTTCGCCCTGGGCCGTCACGGCCTGCAGCCGCAACTCGCGGCCGTTATCCCGATAAGCCATGAAAATTATCAGATCCGCCGGCGGCAACGCACCTTCACCCTGCTCAGGCCATTCAACCAGCAACAGGCCGTCGTCGGTCTGCAGATCGCGGATGCCGATCCCCTCGATTTCCGCGGGTGAACCCAGCCGGTAAAGATCCAGGTGATAAACGCTTAGACGGTCAAGCGGATAAGGTTCAACCAGGGTGTACGTCGGGCTTTTGACCTTGCCTTGATAGCCCAAACCACGCAGCAGGCCGCGCACCAGCGTGGTCTTGCCGGTCCCGAGTTCTCCCTGCAGGTAAATCACACCCCGGCGCCTGGCGGAGCGCGCCAGACGCTGACCCAGTTCATCCATGGCGCGTGCATCCGGCACAAAAAAAGTGACGGAGTTCATCCGCCGGCATTCAATACGGCGCGTAATTCATCGATGACATCACGCGCCGTCATGCCCCGCTCGCCGTTGACCGCGGCGCGGTCACCCGCCCGGGCATGCAGGCACACGCCGGCCGTGGCCGCCTGCGGCAGGTCGAGTCCCTGAGCGATCAGGCCGGCGATCACCCCGCTCAACACATCCCCCATGCCACCGGCGGCCATCCCGGGATTTCCCGCCGCGCACACATCGACCGGCGCGCCGGCCTGATACACCAGCGTGCCGGCGCCTTTAAGCACCGCGACCCCGCCATAGGTTTCGCCCAGCAAACGCACCGCCGCGTAACGGTCAGCCTGAACCGCGGTGGTGTCCTGACCCAGCAGACGCGCCGCCTCACCCGGATGGGGCGTGAGCACCCAGTTGTCGCGCCGCAGCGGTTCCTGGCTCAGCAGGTTGAGCGCATCGGCATCGACAACCAGCGGCAGGGAGGTTTCGAGCACCGCGGCAACGAGCGCCTGCGCCCAGGGGGAACGCCCCAGCCCCGGCCCGACCACCGCGACCGTGGCGCGCGCCAATAACGGGGGCAGATCCCTGACGGCGCCGACGCCATGACTCATCAGTTCCGGGCACGCCGCGGCAATCGCCGCCGCATGTTCCGGGCGGGTCGCGAGGCTGACCAGTCCGGCGCCGACCCGCAAGGCAGCCTCACCCGCCAGACGCACCGCGCCATTCATGCCGTGATCACCGCCGATCACCAGCACATGACCGTTCGCGCCTTTGTGCGCGGCACGCGGACGCGGCGCCGCCAGCAACCCCAGAGGCGCCGCCGTCACCAGGCGCGACTCGGATTTCACCCGCGGGTACACGCTCGCCGGCACCCCGAGGTCGGAAAACGTGATCGCGCCGGTGAACTCGGCGGCCTGACCGGTGTACAGACCCTGCTTGCGGCCGATAAAGGTTACCGTCCGCTTCGCCTTCACGGCGGCCCCGAGCACCGCACCGGTATCGGCCTGCAGCCCGCTCGGAATATCGATGGCCAGGACCGGGACCGCCGTCCGGTTGATCGCCTCGACAACGGCCAACCACGCGCCTTCGAGGGGTCGCTCGATCCCGGTTCCGAGCAGGGCATCCACGATCACCTCGGCGCCCGCCAGCGGCGTAAGATCACCCGCATGGATTTCCCCGCCCGCCGCCACATAGGCGTCCCGCGCCGCCAGCGCATCGCCGCGAAGGCGCGCGGCATCGCCCACTTGCATGACCGTGACGCGGCAATCCGCCAGCAGCGCGAGGCGCGCGAGCACGTAGCCGTCGCCCCCGTTATTGCCGGTTCCGCAAACCACGACGAGGCGCCGTGCGTCCGGCCAGTCCCCGCGCAGGGCCTCCCAGGCCGCCGCGCCGGCCCGCGACATCAACATGTCACCGGGAATCCCGGCCTCCTCGATCGCCGCGCGATCGAGTTCGCGCACCTGCGCCGCGGTGTATAAGGGAAGCAGTCGTCGTCATGTCATCCTTGGTATGCATCAGGAACCGGGTAGCGAGAATTTTTCACCGCAGAGACGCAAAGGACGCGGAGAAAAAAACCAATAACAACTGAAAAATCCGTCCTCGGGACATATTGCCATCAGCTATCCGGCGGAGCAGTACAATACTACTACTGTCTTTGTACCCCTTGCGTCTTTGCGGTGAACCCGTAAGCCAGGGCAACATACCGTGAAGCCGATGTAAAAATCCAGCCGCCGAATCAACCATGGAAAAACTGACCCAGCCTGCCGCTCCCGACCTCGATTACCCGGCCCTGGCGAGCCAGATCAAACGCTGGGGGATGGAACTGGGGTTTCAGCAGGTCGGCATCAGCGATACGGAACTCGGCGAGCACGAGGCCTATCTGCTGAACTGGCTCGACCAGGGCCGGCAGGGCGAGATGGATTACATGCAACGTCACGGCACGCGCCGCAGCCGGCCGGGGGAGCTGCTGCCCGGCACGCTGCGGGTCATATCGGCGCGTCTTAACTACTGGCCGCCCGGTGCGGCCGATCCTGAGCGGGTCATCGCGGATCCGGCCCTCGCCTATGTCTCGCGCTATGCTTTGGGCCGGGATTATCACCGGGTCCTGCGCCGGCGCCTGCAGAAACTGGCCGATCGGATCGAATCCCTGGCCGGTCCGTTCGGCTACCGCGCCTTCAGCGACAGCGCACCGGTATTGGAAAAGGCCCTGGCGCAGAAAGCCGGCCTGGGCTGGATCGGGAAACACACCAACCTGCTCAACCAGGCGGCCGGTTCATGGTTTTTCATCGGAGAACTGTTCACCAGCCTGCCGCTGCCGGCCGATCAGCCGGCGGAAAACCATTGCGGCACCTGCCAGGCCTGCCTGGAGATCTGCCCGACCGGCGCCATCGTGGCGCCTTACCAGTTGGATGCGCGCCGGTGTATTTCCTACCTCACCATCGAACTGCGCGGTTCCATTCCGGAGCCTCTGCGGCCATTGCTCGGCAACCGCATCTACGGCTGCGATGACTGCCAGCTCATTTGCCCCTGGAACCGCTTTGCCCGCGCCACGGGCGAGGCCGACTTTTGGACCCGCAACGCGCTGGACGCGCCGGCGCTCGTGCGCCTGTTTTCCTGGAGCGCCGGGGAATTCGCGGCAAGACTGCAGGGCAGCGCCATCCACCGGATCGGCTATGCCTGCTGGTTGCGCAACATCGCCGTCGCCCTGGGAAATGCGCCGACTTCCCCGGAAGTGCTCGCCGCACTCGAGCGCCGCCGGGACGACCCGTCGGAACTGGTCCGGGAGCATGTGGCCTGGGCGCTGCGCCGGCATGGAAGGTAAGCGCCCACCGGGGCTAGTGTGAGTCTGGGTGTAACGCCCTCAGCTATCCCCGTTGCTTCATCTGCAGCGCCTGCGCATAGAGCGCATTCCTCGAGAGCCCGGTGATCTTCGCCGCCAGCGCGGCCGCCTGTTTCAGCGGCAGTTCCGCCAGCAGCACCGCGAGCACATGCCGGGTCGTTTCATCCAGCGCGGTGTCGCCAGCCGGCGGGGTTCCCTGTACCAGCACGACAAACTCGCCCTTTTGCCGGTTGGGGTCGGCTTGCAGCCAGACCGACAGGGCGGCCAGGCTTCCGCTCTCGATGGTCTCGAACACCTTGGTGAGTTCGCGCGCAATGACGCCAGGCCGGTCGCCGCCGAGTATTGCCATCATGTCCTCGAGGCACTCGACAATGCGATGGGATGACTCGTGGAATACCAGGGTGCGGGTTTCCCCCTTCAGGACCTCCAGACGCGCTCGCCGTGCCGCCGCCCGGGGGGGCAGGAAGCCTTCGAATACGAAGCGGTCCGCGGGCAGGCCCGAGACCGACAATGCCGCAATGCCGGCCGCGGGACCCGGCACGGGCACCAGCCGTATCCCGGCCTCGCGCGCGGCGCGCACCAGGCAAAACCCGGGGTCGCTGATCAGCGGCGTACCGGCATCGCAGATCAGGGCGAGATCATCGCCCGCTTCAAGCATGCCGAGCAGCCCCGGCGTGACTTCCCGTTCGTTGTGCTCATGCAAGGCCACCAGCGGGGTGTTGATCCCGTAATGCGACAGCAGCTTGCCGCTATGACGGGTATCCTCGGCGGCGATGCGCGACACGCTTTTCAGGGTGGCGATGGCGCGCGCGGAAATATCCTGCAGATTACCGATGGGCGTGGCGACCACGTAGAGCATTCCCTTCCGGTTCGTCATCGTGAACTCCTCGGCGATTGAGCATAGGCTGTGTGCATCCAGAAAGAACATAAACTCACCGCAAAGACGCAAAGAACGCAAAGCCGTTTAATTGTTTTTGTTAATAAGTTTCTTCGCGATCTTTGCGTCTTTGCGGTGAAAATGGTGTTTATGGATGGACACTAGGCTAGCAATATTATTCCCCGAACGGGGCCTACCCCGGCATTAACTGGACGGGGCAGCGGCTTTTCAGTAGAGTCAGCCGGTGATTGAACCATCGGTCCCGTCCTGACAGCTCCTGCAATGCATCGACCCCGCTTGACTTCCCTCCTGGCCCTCATCGCCGCCGCCGGGATATTCCTGGCGGCCGGGTGCGCCACGGAAACACGCGTGACGACCCCCGCCCCGGATACCCGGCTCCAGGCGCAGGCGCAGACGCTGGAGGCGGCCGGCGATTTCAAGGGCGCCGCGGCCGTTTACCTGCAAGCCGCCGAACAAGCCGCCGCGCCCCTTAAAGAAGACTACCTGCTGGCCGGCGTCGATAGTCTGAACCGTGGCGGCGATTACGATCGCGCCGAAGCCGTCCTCGCCGGCATCGCCGCTTCGGGCCTGACCGAAACGCAGCGGCAGCATTATGACGTCAGTCAGGCGCAGCTTGACATCCTTCGGCATCACCCCGACCAGGCACTGGAGCGCCTGCAGGCCGTGCCCGCCGGCGGACCCTACCGGGCGGACTATCATCGCCTGCGCGCCGAAGCCTACCTGCTTGACAACAACTACCTCTCCAGCGCCCGCGAACGCATCGCGCTCGACACGCTCCTGGATGACCCGAAGCAGAAACTGGATAACCAGTTCGCCACCTGGGAGGCGCTCACGCGGCTGACGGATGCCGAACTCCAGGACATGCGCATGGCGCCGCCACCGGATGCGCTGAGCGGCTGGCTGGAACTGGTGCAACTCACCCGTCTTTACCTGCAACAGCCGCAATCCCTGGGCGAGGTGATCCCGCACTGGCGGACGCGCTACCCCGGTCACCCGGCCGGCGGGGCTTTCATCACCGCATTGATCGAGCGCATGGGGACCGCCGCCCAACCGCCGCAGCAGGTCGCCATCCTGCTGCCGCTGAGCGGCGCCCTGGCGGAAGCCGCCACCGCCATCCGCAACGGCATACTGGCCGCCTATTACGATACCTCCGATGGCAGCCGCCGGCCGGTACTGCGCATCTATGACGCCGGCGCGGACCCTGCCGATGCCGTGGCGCGCTATCAGCAGGCCGTCACCGACGGTGCGCGGTTCGTCATCGGACCCTTGCGCAAGGAGGCCGTCCTGGCGCTGCTGGCGCAGGAGCAACTGCCGGTTCCGGTGCTCACGCTTAACCAGGTCGAAACAGAGGGGGCTGTCAATCAATCGGTATACCAGTTCGGCTTGGCGCCGGAAGACGAGGCGCGAGAAGTCGCGCGGCGGGCCTGGCATGACGGGCATCAACGGGTCATTACCCTGGTCCCCGAGGGCAGTTGGGGTGAGCGTGTCTACGCGGCCTTTGCCGATGAATGGGTAACACTGGGCGGCAGCCTGCTCGATCATCAGTCTTACAATCCGGAAGAAGCCGATCATAGCCGGGTGATCAGCGCGGCCCTCAATCTCGATGGCAGCAAGGCGAGGCAGGCCAGCCTGGTGCGGGTGATAGGCCAGCCGCTCGAGTTCGAACCGCGGCGGCGCCAGGATGTCGATTGCATCTTTCTCCTCGCCACACCCGAGCAGGCGCGCCTGATACGCCCGCAACTGAGCTTCTTCCGGGCGCAACGCGTGCCGGTCTACAGCACCTCGCATGTCTACTCGGGCCGTCCCGATCAATCCCGGGATACGGATCTGAACGGGCTGCTGTTTTGTGACATGCCGTGGACGCTGGAGGCAGGCGGCGACTGGCAGGACCTGCGGCAGACCATCAACGAGCGTTGGCCGGACAACGCCGTGAGTCACGGACGTTTCTATGCACTGGGTATCGACGCCTATCGCATCACCCCCTACCTGGGGCGGGTCGAGGGCGGCCTGTTTGGTTCTTACCATGGCGTAACCGGCGACCTCACGCTCGATAAACGCCAACAGGTTCACCGCACCCTGATGTGGGCGCAGTTCAGGAATGGTCTCCCCTACCCGCTCGACTCCCGGGTGGAAACGGCCCCCGATACCGGAATGCCGGCGCCTTGAGGATGGCGAGCGGCACTACCGGCCATAATGCCGAGTCTCTCGCCTGCGACTATCTGCAGACCCGGGGGTTGGCCGTGGTGGAACGCAACTATCGCAGCCGTTTCGGGGAAATCGACCTCATCATGCGCGAGCATGACTGCCTGATCTTCGTCGAGGTCCGTTACCGGCGGCAAGCGCGCTTCGGTTCGGGCGCGGAAAGCGTGGACGCCCGCAAGCAGGCCAGAATCGTCGCCTGCGCCCGGTACTACCTGCTAAGCCATCCCCGCGCCGCGGAATCGGCCTGCCGCTTCGATGTGGTGGCCATCAGCGGCGACGGAATGACACCCGACATCGAATGGATAGCCGATGCTTTCCCGGCTTGGCAATAATCCGGCCATGGAACCGATCGAACACGTCAGGCGGAACTTCCTCGACAGCATCCGCGCCAAGCAGCAGGCGCTCGATGCCAACGCGCCGGCCATCGCCGCGGCCGCGGTCATCCTGGCGCGGGCGCTCTCCGGCGGCGCCAAGGTGCTGTGTTGCGGCAACGGCGGCTCGGCGGGCGATGCCCAGCACTTCTCCTCCGAACTGCTCAACCACTACGAGCGGGAACGCCCGGGACTGCCGGCCATCGCCCTGACCACGGACAGCTCCACCCTGACGTCGCTCGCCAACGATTACGGTTACCCCGAGGTCTTCGCCAGACAGATACACGCCCTCGGCAACCCGGGCGATGTGCTGCTCGCCATCACGACCAGCGGCGACTCGGAAAATATCCTCGCTGCCATCACGGCCGCGCACAGCCGCGGCATGCGGGTCATTGCCCTTAGCGGCCGCGATGGCGGCAGGGCCTCGACCCTGTTGCGGGACGGCGATACGGAAATCCGCGTACCCGGATCTTCCACGGCGCGCATCCAGGAAGTACATTTACTGGTCATACACTGCCTGTGTGACCTTATCGACAAACTGATCCCCGGACAGGAGACTTAGACTGATGAAATTCACCAATGGAATTCTCGCACTGTTGATCGCCACCAATCTGCTTTACGGTTGCGCACCCGTTGTCGTCGGCGGCGCCGTGGCCGGCACCGCCGCCGTAGCGAATTCGCGACGCTCCCCCGGAGCGGTCGTGGACGATGAAACGGTTGAAGTGAGGGCGCGTTTCACCATCATCGAGAACAAGGACCTCAACAGCCAGATCCATGTCGAGATCACCAGCTACAACGGGGAAGTCCTGATGACGGGCGAAGCCCCGACCGCGGCGCTGCGCAGTCAGGCGGAGAACATCGTCAAGGACATCCCGATGGTGCGCAAGATCCACAACGAGATGGTCATCGCCGCCCCCAGTTCCTTCATGACGCGCGCCAGCGACTCGCTGGTTACCGCCAAGGTGAAGATCGAGATCCTGCGCATCACCGACATCGAGGGCTTTAACGGAACCCGGGTCAAGGTGGTGACCGACAACGGCACGGTCTACCTGATGGGTCTGGTCACCCACAAGGAAGCCGACGCCGTTACCGAGGTGGCACGCCAGGTCGGCGGCGTGCAGCGGGTCGTGTTGCTGTTCGAGTACATCGACTGAGGCGGCGCGTAGTGTTCTAACGGGAGGTCCAGTCACCTCAGCAGGTTATTGCTCATCCTCCCGATTGAAGCGCATCGTTCGCCGTAGGAGCGACCTTGGTCGCGAACATGCAAGCAAGCGATACAACCCCGGCGGTCGTCTGGGAGGTCACAACGCGCGGCGGATCGGGTCTGTTTCGATCATGGTTCTACTGGTATCATCAGGTCATCCCGCCCTTCCCGGAGGATGCCGTCATGTCACCTACCCTTGAGCAGTTGAAAGCCGAAGCGATGCAACTTACCCCTGATGAGAGGGCCGACCTGGCGGATCTGCTCTGGATTAGCGTGGCATCGCAGGAGGAAGTGGCGGCAGCCTGGGAGGCCGAGATCGCGCGCCGGATTGCAGACATGGATGCGGGCCGCACGAAATGGAATTCAATGGAGGAAGTCATGACCGAGCTGCGCGCGAGGATCAAGACTGCGGAGACCGATGCAGGTAACGCTAAGCGATGAAGCAAAAGCCGACGGCCGGGATGCCGTCGATTGGTATATTGAGGAGGGATTGTTTTCCGTCGCCGGTGGATTTGTCGACAAACTCGAACACAGTCTGCATCTGCTGAGCCAGTTTCCCGAACTCGGCAGGCAGGGCCCCTTCGGCGCGCGCATCCTGCCGTTGCATGTTTATCCCTATTCACTGGTTTATCGTATCCAGTCCGTGGCGATACGCGTCATCGCCATCGCCCACCACAGCCGCCGCCCGAGGTATTGGGCGGGGCGGCGGTAGACGGAACCCGGATCAAGGTGGTGACCGATAACGGCACGGTTTACCTGATGGGCTGGTCACCCGCAAGGAAGCCGACGCCGTTACCGAGGTGGCCCGCCAGGTCGGCGGCGTGCAGCGGGTCGTGAAGCTGTTCGAGTACATCGACTGAGCCGGCGCGTAGTGTTCTAACGGGGGGTCCGCTCATGTGAGCGGGCGATACATGGAACCGCCCAAGTAAGTACCATTCGGGTACGTACCCGATTACCCCCTCAAAACTTGAAATAACTTGATTTATGCCAACCTGTACTTATAATTCCTTCACATGAGGAAGGCTATAAACATCGAAGCACTCCAGACAGCCCTAACAAAGAGCGGTATAAACCAAAAGCAGTTGGCCGATGTCGTTGGGGTTTCCGCCCAATCCGTAACGAATTGGCTGAAGAATAAAGATTTTCCTCGCCCCGCCACGCTCCTTAAGCTCGCGACAACCCTCAGACTGACTTTTGAAGAGTTGGTACAAACAAGCGGCGACGGCCGTCCAGTAGTCGCCTTCCGAAAGAAAGGAAGCGCGAAGACGACCGACTCACACATCGTTAAAGCGGTAGGGATCGGCCAATTGCTCAAGCCATTAGTTCCGTACCTGCCCGAGATGCAGGTGCTGCGCACACTGATCACCTCGCCATCGACCGATTACCACAAGCTTCAGACCGCGGTTTCCCAAACGAGGACGCGCCTAGGTATCGGCGAACAAGCCGTACTCGATTACGAACATCTGATCGGCGAATTCAAAAACAGCGGAGCGGTACTCATACCTGTTCTGTGGGGTGTCAAACAGCGCCACGAAAACGCACTGCATATCCGCCTGCCGCAGGAAGATGTTACCTTCATTTTCCTCAATCTCGACACCCGGCGTGAAGACTTCAAGTTCTGGATGGCGCATGAACTAGCCCATGTGTACACCCCAGAACTCGCGGGAGAGGAGGAAGGCGAGGATTTCGCGGATGCATTCGCCGGCGCCCTGCTCTTTCCCAGGCTCTGTGCCGAAGCGGCGTATCATGCCGCCAGTCAAAAGCGTAGCGAAGAAGGTGTGATCCGGGCTTTGCAGCAGCAGGCCAGCACCCACATGATCTCCCTGAACACCATCTATCAGGAGGTCAAACGCTATGCGCAGGCCGCCGGGTTACCCGGATTGCATGTGGAGGAAAAAACGGTCCATGCCGTCCGCAACAGTCATCCCGGGCCTTTGATCAGCGAGGCGTTATTTGACCCCCTGCCGCCGGAGCCAAAACTCTATATGGCAACGTGTGAACATGCGTTCCAGTCCGACTTGTTCAACGCCCTCAAGCGTATGATCCATGAACAAGGCACCGGACTGTCTTACATTCAACAGGTGCTTGATACCTCGCTCCAGGATGCCACGGCGCTGTATGAGGAACTGCGTCATTGACACTGGTGCTTCTGGACACCAATGCCTATCTACGGTTGGCCAAGCGCATCAAGCCCATGCTGGGTGTGGAGTTCGGACAAAAACGCTATGTACTCACCATACTGAAAAAGGTAGAAGACGAAGTCCATAAAAGCCCGAGGCTTCGTTTTCATTATCCCTGGTTTGACAGTCCAGAACTTGTCTCTGAACGCTTTGCGAAGCGGGTAAGACTCAACGAAGAGGAGAAATGGCAACTGCAACGCCGCAAACAGCGTATTGAGGGCGCATGTTCTGGGTAATGCCACGACCTATACATCGCAAGGCCGTTCACCGCCATCGCCCACCGACTGCTCCATTCTCGCCTTCGGTCAGATTCGCCCGGCCATCGTCGTGACCGATGACCTCGGCATGCACCAACTTGCCAAAGATTTCGAGATTGCCGTCTGGCACGGACACGAACTGTTAAAGAAAATGCTCACTGCGAAACCCATCAATAATGCATTGATACGTGAAATCTATGAGGCATTGGAGATTAAATGATGACCTGCCGCGTAGTTGGCAGGAGGTTAAAGATACGGCTTTCAAGAAAATCTTCGGGCCGCCGCAGTAACTCCCGACGGTATGTTATTCACATTCACTTCTCGTTTTCCTTTTACAGACTCAAATCGGTGCGTCCATGGCTGATCGTACTGTCATTGACAATACGAATCCCGTAATCCTGTCGATGTCTGAATTCTGGGAAGCGCAGGAAAGGTAGAGGCTGCTTCTCGAATGTGGCAGCCGGTTGGTGGGATCCTCGGTTCCTGGGGCCAATCTCCAGCGGGAGTTTGAATCACATCCATCTGGCCGACGACTCCAGCAATCTCGGGATCGGCGCTTTTCTGGTCGCTGAAGAAGATGTTCCGTTGGGTGGGCAAATATCCGTCGCGGCCACTGCACCTGGCGATGCCGAACTAGCACGATACGGTCGTTTTCATAGTCGATCGACTTGAGAAAGCGGAATATCCGGGCCTCTTTGATGGTTCAGAATGCGGCACGGTGAGCTGGCATCGTGCAAGTCGTTTTTCGTCGTCCTTGCGGATACAACCGACCAGGCCGACAATATTCGGAAATCACGTCGGTGCAACTTTGCTGATCTGCCGCATCGCGAAATAACGAAGCTATGTAGAGCATGTGGCAAACCAGCACTGTGAACTGGTATTTACCGCTCTGGTAGTTGCTCATCGAATGTAAACAACAAAACTGGCTTCCATAGGTCATTCCTTTGACAATGGTGGTGTCGTCCTCGCCCCACACGCGGTTGATGGTGGTCTTGATCTTGTCTTCGAAGAGGCGGATCAGCTCTTTGTTGGCGTTGACCAGGCGCTGCTCTTCTTCGATTTGGGTGACGATAGTCCGTTGGGTTTCGAGGTCGGGAAGTGGAACTTTGTATTGTTTCAGCACTTCCAACTGAGGTTACATTTCTGATTTGCAGCCCCTCAGCAGGCTCTACCAGATTGTCTTAAGTCTTCTTGCTGTCGCTTGCAGAATTCTTAACAAATATCCGGAGGTTAAATATTTCGTTTTGATCATAATTGCAGTAGCAGCCTGATTAATAATCGCAGAGTCTTACATCATCAGGCAATATCGCAACTTTACCCTTCGTGCGAATAGCACTCATACATAGGTCATTAATACTTGCCGTCGGAATCTACGCATTTCGATTGAATTCGTCTGGCTTCATCGATAAAATCATCTTACAGTTAATAATTATCTTCGCAATTGTTTAGCGTCCTGCTCATAACCGAATATCCGTTTCATGACGAATCGACGTTTCTTGCTTCAGGCGTTCCACCAAAAGGCCATTCTGACGTCACATGCATCACCCAATTCCACTATCGGCCAGTCGGGGTGGATGGGGATGCGGGGCTGGTAGTTTTCGACGACCTGGCGGGCGCCATCGATGATTTTCTGATACCCCTCGATCTCCGCCACGATCTCCTTCTGCACTTCCAGCGGCGGGAGGGGAATTCGTAATGACACGAATATTGCTTCGCGTTTATATCTGTAAGTGTGCCAGTTCTTGCGAATTGCTCTGAATCCAATCTCGTCACGCCCCCGTTTGCAGTAACGTAATATACGTATTCCGGTATCGCTTTTTCTGGATCGATGCGAAATCGAATGAGGTATCCTGCATATTGGTAGATGCCGGCGTAACTTGTGATGAAGATATGTACGACCGACAGAGCCCGATCGCGCAATCGAGAAGATCGTCAGGTTCCAGAAAGTTATCGGGCTCGATGCGTGACGGTGATATTGGATCGTCTGGCTTAATTCACCTTTGATGGTCAAGTCGGTAATTCGCACATCACGCACTTTTCCATCAAATGGCACCTTACGCGCGCCGGAACCGTACTGTGGACTTCCACAGTGTAATTTCGCCTAGTTCAACACAATCATATTTCGTCGAGCTAGTCCCACTCTCCCGATACCTCTCACCACTCAAATTCCACTCGCCGTTCTCGCCGATCCTCTCCCTTTCAACGACATTCAGCATTGCGGAATCGGTCAGACATCAAAAGACTCTGGATTCCGCTTGCGCAGGAATCGACAGCCAGGCCTTGATGATTGCGCACTGTCGCGGGCAGGTCGTTCTT
The DNA here is from genome assembly GCA_963773065.1 of uncultured Gammaproteobacteria bacterium. Classification (GTDB taxonomy): domain Bacteria; phylum Pseudomonadota; class Gammaproteobacteria; order UBA9214; family UBA9214; genus CAVQCA01. The sequence continues at coordinate 63,346 of CAVYZN010000011.1, read as the reverse complement.
GTCGATGGGGCGGCGCTGGGCGCCGAGGTTGTAGCCGTCGTTGTCGATCTTGGCGAACAGGATCGCGTCGGTCTTCTTCGACAGGCGCTTGTCCAGCACCAGGATCGAGGTCTTCACGCCGCTGTACGGGTTGAACACGCCGGCGGGCAGCGAAATCACCGCCACCAGGTAATTCTTCACCAGCATTTCGCGCAGTTGCTTGTAGGCGGTGCCGCTCTGGAAGATGATGCCCTCGGGCACGACCACGGCGGCGCGGCCATTGGGCGTCAAGTGCTCGGCGATGTAGTCGACGAACAGTACCTCGGAGCGTTTGGCCTGCACGGAAAAGCGCTTGTGCGGCTTGATGCCGCCCTTCGGCGACATGAACGGCGGGTTGGCGAGGATCACGTCCGCCAGTTCGTTCCACTTCTCGTCACTGGTGAGGGTGTCGTATTCGTCGATGTGCGGGCTGGTGAAGCCGTGCAGGTACATGTTGACCAGCGAGAGGCGCACCATGTCCGGCGAGATGTCGTAACCGTGGATGCCGGCGGCGAGGCGCTTCCTGTCATCGGGCGTGAGCAGGTCGCCCTTGTAGTGCAAGGGGCTGTCGAGGGTCAACGCCTCGATAGGCACGCCCTTTTCGTCGTAGGCTTCGGCCTCATCCCCACCCTCTCCCGCCAGGGGAGAGGAGTCTTTTTCGAGGTGTTGTGCTTGAGGATGTGTTTGTAGGAGGAGATGAGAAAGCCCGCCGTGCCGCAGGCCGGGTCGAGAATGGTCTCACTCTTTTTCGGGTCGACGATCTCCACCATGAAGTCGATGATGTGGCGCGGGGTGCGGAACTGCCCGGCCTCGCCCTGGCTGCCGAGCACCGAGAGCAGGTATTCGAAGGCATCGCCCAGGCGCTCGGAATGGTCGTAGGTAAAGCCGTTGATCTCCTTCAGGAAGCTGCGCAGGGTTTCGGGGTCGCGGTACGGCAGGTAGGCGTTCTTGAAGATTTCACGGAACAGGGCCGGCACGCCCGGGTTCTCGTTCATCTTCTGGATGGCCTCGGAATAGAGGCTCAGCACATCGAAGCCGCCCATGTTCGGGGCCATGAGTCTGGACCAGGCGTATTTTTCGTGATCGCCGGTAAAGAAGCTGCGCTTCCCGCCCAGGGCCTCGGCCTCGGCGTCCATGTCGTCCATGAACTTGTAGATGAGCGCGATGGTGATCTGCTCGACCTGGGATTTGGGGTCGGGCACCTTGCCCACGAGGATGTCGCGGCAGGTGTCGATGCGGCGTTTGGTGTCGGTATCGAGCATTTCGGGTTACATCTCTACATGAATTGATTGAGGGAGACATAGTCCTTAACGTACTCCGGGATCGGTCGCGCCACTCCGCCGGCACGGCCTTGAAGTCGGCCATGCTGAAGGTGGGATTGACGTTCAGTTCGGTGAGCCGCTTGTTTTCGATGATGTCGCGCAGGCGGCTGTCGGTGGCGTAGGCCTTGAAATAGTACTTCATGGCCAGAATGTGCTTGGCGTCGTCTGGCTTGCAGTCGAGGATGAACTTCTGGAACTCGTCTTCGAGCAATTCGTCCTTGGCCTTAAAGCCGGGGATGAGGCCGAAGATCTTCTCCAGGATTTCACGGATGGTGATGCGGCGATCCACCCCGGCGGCGCGTCGGAGTTTTTCGAGATTGAAAAATTCCTCGGGTTTGTCGAACAGGTGGGTGTGCACGTATTCGGCGGCCTTGTCCCACTGCTCGGTCTCGACCTGCTCTTTGAGCGTCGGATCGTCCTTGACCTTATCCTCGAATTTCTCGAAGAACATGCGGTCGATCTTCATGCCCAGCGGGCCGATCTGCTCGGCCACCATGCTGAGTATTTTGTCGGGGCTCGTACTCTCGTAGGTGCTGATGGGCGGTGGTGCGGCGGCTCCGGCCCCTCTCCACCCGTGCCGGTACGCGGACGAGGCAGCTTGATGACCTCGTCGTAGTTGAACTTTTCCTCGAAGTATTCGCAGTTGGCGAAGAAGTCGAAGAGCTTGTAGCACGTCTTTTCCGGTTCCTTCACCGATTCCTTCATGGCCGGGTCGAAAAGCTGCCTCATGAAGTTGTATTTGCGGGTACCGCGCCCCTTGATCTGAACGAAATCCTGTGGCGAGAAGATAGGCCGCAGCAACCCCAGGTTGAGAATGTCTTCGCAGTCGTAGCCGGTGGTCATCATCCCGACCGTGACGCACACGCGTGCTTTGCTGGTGCGATAGCTGTCGATGAAATTGGCCGATCCCATCAGGTTGTTGTTGGCGAAATTGATGGTGAATTGCTGGGCTTTGGGCACCAGGGACGTTACCTGCACGGCGAAATCCGACTGATATTTGCCTGGGAACATACGATCGGCCAGTTCGTTGAGGACCTGGGTGAGATTGGCGGCGTGATTCTGGCTGACGGCAAACACAATAGACTTGCCGATCTCGCCGCTGATGGGGTCGCGCAGAGCATTGTTGAGGAAAGTTTCGCAGAAGACCCGGTTGGTCGGATCGGAGAAGAATTTCTTCTCGAAGTCCTTCTGATAGAAGGTCTGCTCGGTATCTTCCTCGTTCTCGGTGACGGCCATGATCGAGTAGCCTTCATCCGACAGCAATTGGGTAGTGATGTCGGTGCGGGCATCCACCACCAACGGGATTGATCAGGAATCCTTCGCGCACACCGTCCAGCAGGGAGTAACGGAAGGTGGGGTCGCCGGACTCGCAGCCGAAGGTGCGGTAGGTGTCGAGCAGCAGGCGACGCTCCAGCTCACGAGGATCGCGGGTGGTGGGGTTGGCGCCGTCAAACTTCTTCAGGTAATCCTTTGGCGTGGCGGTGAGTCCCAGCTTGTAGCCGACGAAATACTCGAACACGGCGCGGGCGTTGCCGCCGATGGAGCGGTGGGCTTCGTCGGAGATCACCAGATCGAAATCCGTGGGCGAAAACAGGCGTCGGTACTTCTCGTTGAACAGCAAGCGACTGCACCGTGGTAACGACGATCTCGGCCTTGCGCCAGTCGTCACGCCGTTCCTTGTAGATCACGGAGGTGAAGTCGTTCTTGAGCAGGAGCGTGAAAGCCTTGTTGGCCTGGTCTTCCAGTTCGAGTCGGTCCACCAGGAACAACACCCGCCGTGCGTTGCCGGTGCGCAGGAACAGCTTGATGACGGCGGCGGCGGTGAGGGTCTTGCCGGTGCCGGTGGCCATCTCGAACAGGAAGCGGCTCTTGTTCTCGGCCACGGCATCCTGGATCGCCTGAACCGCCCGCTTCTGGTAATCGCGCAGGAAGCGCAGGCGGTTCTTCTCGATGAACGCAGCCTGTTCGGCCTCGTTCTTCCAACCCGCCTCGTTGGCATATCCGGGCATCTGGGTGAGGGCGATGTAGTCCTTGCCGACCAGTTCGGTGATGAGGCGCCGCGGATTGGGCTGGAAACGGTGGTAGCCCTTGATGGAATCCTGCCCGGGGAATCGAGTGATGATGTGCGGGTTGCCCTGCTCCAAATCCCAGAAGTAATGCAGGTTGCCGTTGGAGAGAATCACAAAACGGCAATTCTGGGATTTGGCGTACTTGCGGGCCTGTTCCTTTGCGACCAGCGGATTCTTGTCCTCGGCCTTGGCTTCCAACACGACGAGGGGGTAGCCTTGCTCATCCAGGAGCAGGAAGTCGATGAAACCGTTGCTGGTGGTTTCGAAGTTCTCGCCCAAGGCCTCGACTCTGGCCTTGGTCAATTTGACGTTAGGCTCCAGCACCACATTGGCCTTGCCCGCCGCGTCATCGAAAAAACGCCAGCCGGATTCTTCCAGCAGTTTGTTGATCTTGATGCGGGCTCTGGCTTCTTTGGCGGCCATGACGGGTACGCAGTCACCCCTTCACATGCCGCATCAGGCGGCGCTTGCGGCTGACCTGGCGGGGCGTGAGTACGTTGCGGCGGCCCTGGTAGGGATTGCCGCCGGTGCGAAATTCGATGCGTATCGGCGTGCCGGTGAGTTGCAGCGCCGCGCGGAAGGTATTGACGAGGTAGCGCCGGTAGGACTCGGGCACGCTCTCCGTCTGGTTGCCGTGGATCACGATGAGCGGCGGGTTGCGTCCCCCCTGGTGCGCGTAACGCAGTTTGATGCGCCGTCCCCTGACGAGAGGCGGCTGATGCTCGAAGACCGCCCGTTCCAGGATGGCCGTCAGTTCCGGGGTCGACAATTCCCGCAGCGCGTCGTCATGCGCCCGGCGCACCAGCGGATAGAGGTCGCCGACGCCGGTGCCGTGCAGGGCGGAGATGAACTTGACACTGGCATAGCCGAGAAACGGCAGCTTGCGATCGAGCTGGTCCCGGATCTGCCGGCGCTCGTGCGGCTCCAGTCCGTCCCACTTGTTGACGGCCAGCACCAGCGCCCTGCCCTTCTCGGCGATATAACCGGCGAGTGTGGCGTCCTGCTCGCCGATGCCGACCCTGGCATCGAGCATCAGGATAACCACGTGGGCCGCGTCGATGGCCTGCAGCGTTTTGATGATGCTGAACTTCTCGATCGCCTCCGTGACCCGCGCCCGGCGGCGCACGCCGGCGGTATCGATCAGCGTGTAGGCGACGCCGTCGCGTTCGAAGGGGATGAAGATGCTGTCGCGCGTGGTGCCCGGAAGGTCATAGACGAGCACGCGTTCCTCGCCGAGCATGCGGTTGATCAGGGTCGACTTGCCGGCATTGGGGCGCCCGACGACGGCCACGCGCACGGCGGCATCTTCCGCCTCTACGTTTTCGCCGTCCGCGGGCAGGGGCAATTGCGCCAGCGCGGTTCTCATGAGGCGCTCCACGCCGCGTCCGTGAACGGCGGAGATCGGTTGCGGCTCGCCCAGACCGAGCGCATGGAAGTCGCCCAGCGCGGACTGCTCATCGAGGCCATCGGTCTTGTTGACGACCAGCGTCAGGGGTTTCCCGCTGCGCCGCAAGTCCCTCGCTATGGCCTCGTCACTGCCGGTCAGGCCGTCTCTGGCGTCGACCAGGAAAAATACCCGGTCCGCCTCCTCGATCGCCTGCCAGGCCTGCCGCGCCATCATGCCCTCGAGTTCGTCATCTCCCGCCGCCAGGCCGCCGGTATCGACGACGATGAACGGCCGGTCGCCGACCCTGCCATCGCCGTACTGGCGGTCACGGGTCAGTCCCGGCACGGCCGCGACCAGGGCATCCTGGGTGCGGGTCAGGCGATTGAACAAGGTGGACTTGCCGACATTGGGACGACCCACCAGGGCGATGACCGGAATCATGGCGATGTCGGTGCGGGTGATGGCGCTCCGGGGGCGGGAGACCCCCGCCTGAAACGCCGGCCTCGGCCGTGGAATCAAGCACCCGGGAGCGTGTAGGCGGCGAGCTTGCCGCCCTTGCCATAGACATACAGCACATCGCCCACGGCAATGGGACGCGCCGCAATGCCCTTGCGGTCCACCTTGACCCGGCCGGCGATGCGGCCGTCGTAGCTCGACAGCAGGTGCAGGTAACCTTCGAAGTCGCCGACCGCCACATAGCTGCCGAAAGGTTCCGGCGCCGTCAGCGCGCGGTTGTGCAGCTTGTCCTGCTTCCATACCGAGGCGCCGTTGTCACGCGAGAGCGCCCAGACCTTGCTGTCCACATCGGTGACATAGACCTGGGAGAAGTCCACCCCCAGACCGACATAGGACGACATGTCGCGTGCCCAGCCGAGATTCCCGTTTTGCAGGTCGATGATCGCGATCTTCCCCTGGTAGGACACGACATACACCGTGTTTCCGACGATGACCGGATCGGCATCCACGTCCACGAGGCGCTCCAGTTCCGAACGTCCCTGGGGAATCGCGATATCGGTTTCCCAGACCTGTAACCCCTTTTCCGTCGTGAGCGCGACCACCTTGCCACTGGCTAATCCGGTCACCACGATACCCCGTTCCACGGCCGGGGTGCTGGTGCCGCGCAAGGTAAGCACCGGCACGGAATGGTCGGAGACCCAGAGCTGATGTCCATCTTCGGCGCTCAGTCCGGTGATGGCGCCGTCCACCGTCTGTATCACCACCACCCCGAGGTCGACCCGGGGTACCGCCAGGACCTCGCTTGAGACCTGGGTACGCCAAACGATCGAGCCATCCTCGATACTCAGCGCCAGCACTTGCGCATCGCTGGTGCCGACCAGGACCAGGCCGCCGCCGGCGCCGGGGCCGGCGGATATCGGCGCATCCGTCTTTGTCTCCCACAGTTTTTTGCCGGTTTCGGCGCTCAGCTCGAACACCCTGCCGTCGCGATCCGCCGCCAGCAAGTACGGACTCAGCACCGTCGGCACCAGGTTGACGGACTGCTTGTCGTAACCGACCCCGATATCCGTGCTCCACACTTCATGCAGCGCAACGGGATCCGCGATCTCCTCCAGCTTGGCCGGCGGCGCGGCATTGTCACCGCTCGAGAACCAGCCCGATATGGTGGAGCAACCCGCCAGCGGGACGGCCAGCAGGCAGGCGGCGAAAAATCGCGTCATGGGGTCTCCCCCGACACGCCCGCCGCGATCGAATTTTCGTATTTCAACTGCAGCATCTGATGTTCGGGTGAATCCGGGGGCAAAGCGGCGAGCGCGATTTCGTATTCGGCCCGGGCCTCGGCGCTAGCCCCGCGAGCCGCGTGGATATCGCCCTTGAGTTCAGTGGACAGCGGGGCAAACGCGCTCTCCGGCGGAGACTGCGCCAGCAGCGCCCCGGCGCCATCCAGGTTGCCCTCGGCCACCATGACCCGCGCCAGACGCAGACGGATCAACTGCCGGAGGACATCGGAACCGGCGTTATCCAACGCCCACTGCAACTGCGCGTGGGCGGCTTGCAGTTCACCCTGTTCCAGCTTCTGCTTCGCGAGCGCCAGCGCCGCGAGTGTGGCATAGGGCGTCTTGGTGTATTGCCCTATCAGCATGCCCGCCCTGTCGGTGACGATGCCCTCCTCACCCTTGGCAAGCGCGTTCTCCAGGGTGAAGTAGATATTCGATGCCTCTTCCCCCTTGCGGTCCTGGTAGGCGAACCAGGACTTGGCGCCAAACAGCAACGCCAGACCGAGCAGCAGGCCGGTAATGACCGAGCTGGCATTTTCCTTCCACCAGCGCTTGATGGTTTCAAGCTGCTGCTCTTCGGTTTCATTGATTTCCATCGACGTCTCCTGTCATGAATTTAGAATCTTGTTGTGATGATAAAAAGGGGTTCGCTTCAAGTGGCACTTAAGTTCGAATCCTGGTAAATAGCCACGGAAACACACGGAGTCTGTGTTTTTCCGTGTGCTTCCGTGGCCAATCGTATGTTGATATAGACGATCACCGAATGGTATTTACTTAAGGGAAACTCCGGTAAAACCGTCATTCCGGACGGAGCGTAGCGGAGAGCCGGAATCCAGAGATTCATGACACGTTCTGGATTCCCGCTACCGCGGGAATGACGGAAAATTCCGACTCCTGCCTTAAGTAAGTATCATTCGGGTTCGCTTCAAATTCATCAAGGTGACCTTCAATCCGCCTTCAGGCATTGAGCTCGAACCAGAGCAGTTTGCCCAAACGCCCGGCGGCATCCGCCTGGGAGAGCGTCTCCTGCTCGCTCGCGCCGCGCAGTCGCTTGAGCGTGACCTGTCCGCGGTCGGCCTCATCGTCACCGATGATCAGTGCGATGCCGGCTCCGCTCTTGTCCGCCCGCCGGAACTGGCTCTTGAAACTACCGCCGCCGCAGTTGGTCAACAGGCGTAGGCCCGGCAAGGCCCGGCGCAGTTCTTCGGCGAGGACCATGCCGCGGCGCACGCCCTGGTCGCCGCTCAGCACGAGATAGACATGCGGATTGCCGTCCGGCGGGGCCATGCCCTGCGCTTCGAGGAGGGCGATCAGGCGTTCCAGGCCCAGCGCAAAACCGACGGCCGGCGTCGCCCGGCCGCCGAGGTACTCCACCAGGCCGTCATAACGGCCACCGGCGCAGATCGTGCCCTGCGCGCCCAGCCTGTCGGTGACCCATTCGAAAACGGTCTTGCCGTAATAGTCCAGACCCCGCACCAGCCGTGGATTGACCGCGTAGTCGATGCCCGCTTCATTCAGCAGGTCGCGCAGGGCGTCGAAGTGCGCACGCGATCCCGCGTCCAGGTAATCCGGCAACCGCGGCGCGCCGCCGATCACCGCCTGCATCTGCGGGTTCTTGCTGTCGAGGATACGCAGTGGGTTGCCGTCGAGCCGCCGCCGGCTGTCATCATCCAGGTCCGACAGGCAGCCCCGGAAATAATCGACCAACGCCTCCCGGTAGGCCGCACGCGAGGACTGCGTACCGAGCGAGTTGATTTGCAGTTCGGCCCCCTTCAGGCCCAACGCCTGCCACATCCGCGCCGTCATGAAGATCATTTCCGCGTCGATATCGGGGCCCTCCATCCCGAAGGCCTCGACGCCGAACTGATGGAACTGGCGATAGCGCCCTTTCTGGGGACGCTCGTGCCGGAACATCGGCCCGGCATACCAGAGTCGCTGGACCTGATTGTGCAGCAGACCGTGTTCCATGCAGGCGCGCACGCAGCCGGCAGTACCCTCCGGGCGCAGCGTCAGGCTGTCGCCGTTGCGGTCATCGAAGGTGTACATCTCCTTCTCGACGATATCCGTCACCTCGCCGATGGAGCGCTTGAATAACTCGGTCTTTTCGAGCAGCGGCAGCCGGATCTCGCGATAGCCGTAGGCATGTATCACCCGGCGCAGCGTCTCTTCCAGATACTGCCAGAAAGCGGTCTGCTGCGGGCCGATATCATTCATGCCGCGCACCGCCTGGATGGTTCCGGCCATGATTTCGCCGCCCCCGCCCGCCGGTGTGCTGAGTCGGGGACGCGCCCACGGGGCCGTTGACGGTGTGCATGGTCAGGCTATCTCGACGGTTCGGAACGGGGTTCTTCTTCGAATATCGGCGGCAGGTCGAGGCGCCCCGGCGGCTGTTCCTGCGTCTCCTCGCCGCGCGTCACGATGAGCCGCTCGACCAAGGGGTAGGCAAGCCAGATCAGTATCCCCGCCAGCAGCACCAGGATAACGTTGCGTATCAGCCTTGCCGAGGGCAGCGACAACAACGGCGCCTTGCGCCTCGTTCCCAGTCCTATCACCGACAGAGGCGGCGGGTTCGTCCCCTGCGCGCAATAGCGGCGCACCATCTCATCCGCCGGCAAACCTACCAGGCGCGCGTAACTGCGCAGATAACCCTGCACGAAGATCGGTTCCGGCAACGCCGTCAGGTCGTCATTTTCGATGGCCGTGATGATGCGCGCATCCAGATGCAGTTCGCTGGCAACCTGTTCGATCTGGAGATTGCACTGGTTGCGCGCCGCGCGCAGCCTGGCCCCGATCGCGCCGCCATCGCCGTCCGCCGGCTTCCTGCCGTCATCGTCACTGCCGGCGGGGTGTTCATTCTCCAACTCCCGCAGGCTTTCCGCCTCCTTGGTTTTCGGGAAATTGTTCTTGAGCTGCATCGCGTAGTCGCCCGCCGCGCTCATGTCGCCGATTGTGTTCTCGATGCGCACGCCGAGCCACAGGCTCTCCGCGCTGGGTGTTGACACTCCATCGAAGCGCTGAATGTAGGCGCGCGCGGCCATGTTATTGCCTTGCGTGAACATGAGGTTGGCCATCTGCAGCAAGGCATAGCCGTAGTTCTGATCGTGTTCCAGGGCCTTGCGGAAATAATCCTCCGCCTGCTTGGCGTCGGGGATACTGCCGGCACAGATGCCGGCATTCGTGAGGGACGCCGCAACGCCGGGATAGAGCGGATCGCTGGCCGCGATCTTGAACTGCTCCAGCGCCTGGGTGTATTCGCCGTGGCGGCACAGGTACTGGCCGTAATTGTTGTGCGTCTGTGGATCCTGCGGTGAAAGTCGCAGCGCCGTCTTGAAATGCTTTTCAGCGAGATCGTTCTCCCCGATGTTTTCATAAAGAAGCGCAAGCGTGCCATTGGCCGTGGCCGAATCCGGGTCCGCCTTCAGCGCTTTTTGTAATTTAACGAGCGCCGTATCGTAGTCGCCCTGTCGCATGTAGGCGATGCCCAGTTGAATGTTGGTATCGGCGATGCGCCTGGCCTGAGGCTTTCACTGCCGGCCGGATTGGTGCTGCAGGCGGTGAGGGCAAGCACCAGGATTGCCGCCGGCACTCTGTAGAAATGACTGTTCATGCATGTGTCCTCGGCTGCGTCGCCAGTGAGCGGGCGCGGCGTTGCGTTCGATCCTGAAAACGCCCGGCGAGCTGTCCACAGGCCGCATCGATGTCGTCTCCGCGCGTTTTGCGGGTAATCGTCACGATGCCCGCCCGGTTGAGCAGTGAGAAAAACCGGTCTATGGTTTCCGGCGGACTGCACCGGTAGCGGGTATTCGGGAAGGGATTGAAGGGAATCAGGTTGACCTTGGCCGGCACCCCTTCCAGGAGACGGATCAGCCGGCGCGCATGGGCGTCGCTGTCATTGATCCCCGCCAGCAGCACGTATTCAAAGGTGACGCGGCGGCGGCTGTCCTCACCCACATAGTCACGGCAGGCGGCCAGCAATTCCTGGATGGGGTATTTGCGGTTCAGGGGCACCAGTTCATCGCGCAGCAGATCATCCGGCGCATGCAGGGACACGGCCAGGCTGACGTCACAGTCCTGGCGCAGCCGGCGGATGGCCGGAACGATGCCGGCGGTACTGAGCGTGATGCGGCGCTTGGACAGGCCGTAGCCGAAATCGTCCAGCATCACCTGCATGGCGCGAAGCACATTGTCGTAGTTGAGCAGGGGTTCACCCATGCCCATCAAGACCACGTTGGAGATCAGGCGCGTGCCATCGGACCGATGGCCGAGGGCGTTCGCGGCCTGCCAGAGCTGCGCGATGATTTCGCCGGTGGTCAGGTTGCGGTTGAAACCCTGCTGCGCGGTGGAACAAAAACTGCAGTTGAGCATGCAGCCGACTTGCGAGGAGACACACAGGGTACCCCGCCCGGTTTCGGGAATGAATACGGTTTCGATGCAGTTGCCATCCGCCAGGCGCAGCAGCCATTTGCGGGAACCGTCGTCGGAACGCTGATCCGCGACGATCTCCGGCAGGCGGATTTCCGCGTAATCCCTAAGGCCGGCGCGCAACCCCTTGCCGAGGTTGGTCATGGCATCGAAGTCGGCCACGCACCGGCCATGGATCCATTTCATCACCTGCGCGGCGCGAAAGCCCTTCTCGCCCTGGGCGATGAAAAACGCCTCCATCTCCGGGCGGTTCAGATCCAGGAGGTTGGTTTTTTGCTCAACCGACATAAGCAGGCTCATAGCTGGCGGCTACCCGGGGGCGGGTTCTACCGGGTCCTCGGACAGATGCCGCCGTCCCCGAAGAAAAACGCGATTTCCTGTTTCGCGGTATCCGGTCCATCGGAGCCATGCACGGCATTTTCATCCACGGTGGTGGCAAAGTCGGCCCGGATCGTGCCGGGCGCGGCATCCCGGGGATTGGTCGCCCCCATCAATTCGCGGTTTTTGTTGACCGCACCCTCGCCCTCGAGCACCTGCACGACCACCGGACCGGAGGTCATGAATTCCACCAGGTCCTGGTAGAACGGACGTCCCCGGTGCACGGCGTAGAAACCCTCGGCCTGCGCCCGGGTCAGTTGCAGCATGCGGGCGGCGATGATGCGCAGGCCGTTCTTTTCGAAGCGGCTGTAAATCTCGCCGATGAGGTTCTTCGCCACTGCGTCCGGCTTGATAATGGACAAGGTCCGCTCGATTGCCATGCAACACTCCGTCAGTCATCCTGCTATTACAAGAAACCCGTCTGAAAACGCGGGTTAGTATATATACATAAGCTCGTAGTTTAACGCCGATGCCGGTGGCCAGGCAATGCCGCCCTGCCGCTTGTGAACGGCTCGCGGCCTTGAAACCCGGCCCGGGAAACCGGTGGTGCAACGGCTTCAGGAAAACACCCGGCGCGCCGTCGCGCCGATCAGGGCCGGATTGCGCACCACGTGGACGCCGAGTTCCTCCATGAGGTCCATCTTGGCGTTCGCCGTGTCGGACTGTCCCGAAATGATAGCACCCGCGTGTCCCATGCGCCGTCCGGGCGGGGCCGATACGCCGGCCACGAAACCCACCAGCGGCTTGCGCATATTCTCCCTGGCCCAGCGCGCCGCGTCCACCTCCTGCGGCCCGCCGATCTCGCCGATCATGACGACGGCGTCGGTGTCGGGGTCCGCTTCGAAGGCGCGCAGCACGGTCACGAAATCGGCGCCGTTGACGGGGTCGCCGCCGATGCCGACACAGGTCGACTGCCCCAGGCCGAGTTCGGTCATCTGCTGCACGGCCTCGTAATTGAGCGTGCCGGAACGCGAAACCACGCCGATGCGTCCCGCCCGGTAGATAGGCGAGGGCATGATGCCGACCTTGCAGGCGCCCGGGGTGATCACGCCGGGCGTGTTCGGTCCGATGATGACGGCGTTCTTGTCCGCCGCGTAGCGTTTCACGCGCACCATGTCCTGCACCGGCACGCCATCGGCGATCACCACGATGACGCGGATGCCCGCCTCCAGCGCCTCCATGATGGCGTCGGCGGCGAACGGAGCCGGCACGAAGATACCGCTGACCTCAGCGCCGGTTTCCTGCACGGCCTGGTGCACGGTATCGAACACCGGCCGGTCGAGATGGGTCATGCCGCCCTTGCCGGGCGTGACGCCCCCCACGACGTTGGTCCCATTTTGCATGGACTCCTGCGCGTGGAAGGTCGCGTGCTGGCCGGTAAACCCCTGCAGTATGACCCGCGTATCCCGGTGGACGAACACGCTCATGCCGGCGTTCCCCGCAGGGCGGCCATCACCCGGGTGGCCGCATCGTCGAGATTGTCGGCCATGATGAAGGGGAACGCCGAGGCGGCGAGTATCGCCCTGCCCTGCTCGACGTTGGTGCCCGCCAGGCGCACCACGATCGGTATGCCGATATTGAGGTCGCGCATGGCCTGCACCAGGCCTGCCGCGATCCAGTCGCAGCGGTTGATGCCGGCGAAGATATTCACCAGGATGATCCTGACGTTCGGGTCCTGCAGCACGATGCGGAAGGCGTTCCCGACCTTCTCGGGCGAGGCGCCGCCGCCGACATCGAGAAAGTTCGCCGGCTTGCCGCCATGGAAGCTGATGGCATCCATGGTGGCCATGGCCAGGCCCGCGCCGTTGACGATGCAGCCGACATCGCCGTCGAGGGCGATGTAGTTGAGCCCGTGCCCGGTGGCCTCCACTTCCTTCGGGTCTTCCTCGTCGAAATCGCGCATCGCCGTGATCTGCTCGCGCCGGTACAGGGCATTGCCGTCAAAGGACATCTTGGCATCCAGCGCCATCAACTGTCCCTCGTCCACCACCGCCAGCGGATTGATCTCGGCGAGCAGTGCATCGTTGTCCCGGAAGCAGCGGTAGAGGGCCTGCATCAGTTTCGTCGCCTCCGGTATCTGCCGGCCGGTGAGGCCGATCTTCGCGGCGATCTTGCGGCACTGGAAATCCATCAAGCCGACCGCGGGATCGACCGCCTCCCGGATGATCTGCTCGGGGTGCCGCGCGGCCGCCTCCTCGATGTCCATGCCTCCGGCTTCGCAGGCGATGACCGTGATGCGCTGCGTGCCACGGTCGATCACCAGGCCGAGGTAGTATTCCTTGTGAATCCTGATGGCCTGTTCGACCAGGACGCGCTGCACCAGCCGCCCCGCGGCCCCGGTCTGGGGGGTGACCAGGTGGCTGCCGATCAGTTGGTCGGCGTAGTGCCTGACCTCGTCGATAGACCCGGCCACCCTGATGCCGCCGCCCTTGCCGCGCCCGCCGGCATGGATCTGCGCCTTGACCACCCAGCGCTCGCCGCCGAGTTCCTCGGCCGCGGTTGCGGCGTTGTCCACGGTGTGCGCGACCCGGCCTTCCGGCACCCGCACGCCGTATTTCTTCAGCAATTCCTTGGTCTGGTATTCGTGGATGTTCAACGCGATGACCCCGGCTCCGGGCTAGCGGGCCGCCAGTGAATTGCGGATCTGGTCGGCGGTGTCGACCAGGACCTGCGCCTGGCGGATCGAGGCGGCATCGATCAACCGCCCGTCAAGCGCCACCGCCCCGCGCCCCGCCCGGGCCGCCTCGGCCATGGCGTCCAGGATGCGCCGCGCGCGCTCGACCTCGGCCTCCCCCGGGGTAAACACCCGGTTGGCCAATTCGATCTGCGAGGGATGGATGGCCCATTTCCCCTCGACGCCGAGCGCCGCCACGCTGCGCGCCACGGCGAGGAATCCCTCCGGGTCCTGGATATCGCCGAACGGCCCGTCGATCGGGCGCAGCCCGTAGGCGCGGCAGGCCACCACCAGGCGCGAGATGGCGTAATGCCACTGGTCGCCCCAGTGGCCTTCCCGCCGGCCGCCCGCATCCGGATGGGTCAGCACCGCGTAATCCGGGTTGGCCCCGCCCATCTGCGTGGTGCGCGCCTGCGTGGAGGCGGCATAATCGGCCACTCCGAAGACCATCGCTTCAAGCCGTTCCGGGCAGGTTTGCGCGATGCTTTCGACATTCGCCATGCCCAGGGCAGTTTCGATCAAGATGTGGAGGTTGATGGGTTCAAGACCCCGGGCGGCCTCGATCTGCTCCAGCAGGGTGGACACGAAGAGAATATCGGCCGGCCGGTTGACCTTGGGTATCAGGAGGGTGTCCAGCTTGTCGCCCGCCTGCTCGACCACGTCGACGATGTCACGGTAGCAATACCGGGTGTCCAGCCCGTTGATGCGCACGGAGACCGAGCAGCGCGACCAGTCCATATCGTTCAGCGCCTCGATCACGTTCTTGCGCGCCTGCGCCTTGTCATCCGGCGCCACGGCATCCTCGAGATCGAGGAAGACCACATCGGCGCCCGCCGTCGGCGCCTTCTCCAGCATGCGCAGATTGCTGCCGGGAACGGCCAGTTCACTGCGGTGCAGACGATTTCTAACTGCCATGCCTACCTCGGGTCAGGCCCTTGAGTACCTTACGACCGCCTGTGAAACGGCCAGGGGAACGTTGCCACGGAATCGGAACCGGCGGGAACAAAGCCGGGTAATATACAAGGTCGGGGCGTACAAGGGAACGGACCTGCCCCCGGACCATGGGACCGGGAAAACACGCGGACAGAATACTTACTGGAAGACGTAGGCGGCGCCGGCGCCGCTCAGGCTGTTGTCGCCGGCATCGCCGTCGATGCCGGTGGCGTTGCTGTCCTCCCCCGGCGCTCCCGCGGCCAGCGTGTTAGCGGAGAGGGCGACACTGTAACCAAAAAAATCCCCGCTATCGGTGGCGGCGGCCTTGATGTAGGCCTGCTGCGACCACACCGTGCCGCTGCGGCTGAACACGTACACGGCGCCGCTGACCTGGCTGTCGTCGCTCTCGTCGCCGCCAATGCCGGTCGCGTTGCTGGCCTCACCCTTCGCGCCCACGGCGAGCATATCGCCGGAGTAAGGCGAGACTCCAGCCAAAGAAATCATTACTGCCGGTATTGGACGCCTTGACATAGGCCTGTTGGGACCACGCGACGCCGCTGCGGGTGAACACGTACACAGCGCCGGAAAACGGCGCGCTGTCATCGTTCTGGTTGCCGTCGATGCCGCTGGCGCTGCTGGCCTCGCTCGGAGCACCGACCGCCAGGGTGTCCCCGGAGAGGGCAAGGCTCCAGCCGAAGACATCATCACTCCCGGTATTGGAGGCCTTGAGATAGGCCTGCTGGGACCACACAGCGCCGTTGCGGATGAACACGTAAACGGCGCCGGCGTTGGGAAAGCTGTTGTCGTTCTGGTCACTCTGGCTGCCAGATGCCGGTCGCCTTGCTCGCTTCCTGGTCGGCCCCTACGGCGAGCGTATCGCCGGCGAGCGCGACCGAATAGCCGAAGTTGTCGTCGCTGTCGGTATTGGAGGCCTTGAGATAGGCCTGCTGGCTCCACACCGTGCCGTTGCGGGTGAAGACGTACACGGCGCCGGCCTCGGGCCAGGCTCTTGTCGGTCTGGTTGCCGTCGATGCCGGTCGCGTTGCTGGCCTCCCCGGTCGCTCCAACAGCCAGCGTGTCGCCGGAGAGCGCGACGCTCCAGCCAAAGTCATCATCACTGCCGGTATTGGAAGCCTTGAGATAGGCCTGCTGGCTCCACACCGTGCCGCTGCGGGTGAACACGTACACCGCCCCGCTTCCGGAGAGGTTGTTGTCGCTCTGGTTACCGTCGATGCCGGTCGCCTGGCTGTCTTCCAGATAGGCCCCTACGGCCAGCGTATCGCCGGATAGGGCGAGGCTGATGCCGAAACGGTCGTTACTGCTCGGTATTGGAGGCCTTGATATAGGCCTGCTGAGACCACGCCGCGCCATTGCGGATGAATACGTATACGGCGCCGGACTCGGGCGCAGTGTTGTCGCTCCCGTTGCCGTCGATGCCGGTCGCGCCGCTGTCCTCGTGAAAGCGCCCCCACGGCGAGCGTATCGCCGGACAGGGCAATGCTGTAGCCGAATTGATCGCCACTGCCGGTATTGGATGCCTTGATATAGGCCTGCTGGGCAAAGTCGTTTGCCGACTGGCGTGTCACGGTGATGCTATAGGTGCCGGTGGTCACCCCGTCTTCAGCGGTAACGCTGACCGTGATGGGGTTCTCGCCGACGGCCAGCGGGATCGGTGCGCTGGCGCTGCCCGATGTGACGTCTACCCCGTTCACGCTCACCGTGGCGGCGGCATCCGACGTCGTCGGCGTGACCGTCGTCTGCCGCCGTGAGAAAACCGACCGTTGCTGTGTAGTCGGACTGGCTGGCCTGAAACACCGGGTCAAGTGAGCCTGCCGACAGGTCGAGATCGGCAAGGGTGGCGTCACTGCTCGCCGACTGGCGTGTCACGGTAAGGGTATAGGTGCCGGTGGTCACCCCGTCTTCAGCGGTAACGCTGACCGTGATGGGGTTCTCGCCGACGGCCAGCGGGATCGGTGCGCTGGCGCTGCCCGATGTCACGTCTACCCCGTTCACGCTTACCGTGGCAGACGCATCCGATGTTGTCGGCGTGACCGTGGTCGCCGTCGTGAGAAAACCGACCGTCGCGGTGTAGTCGAACTGGCTGGCCTGAAACACCGGGTCAAGAGAGCCTGCCGACAGGTCGAGATCGGCAAGGGTGGCGTCGCTGCTCGCCGACTGGCGTGTCACGGTGAGGCTATAGGTGCCGGTGGTCACCCCGTCTTCAGCGGTAACGCTGACCGTGATGGGGTTCTCGCCGACGGCCAGCGGGATCGGTGCGCTGGCGCTGCCCGATGTCACGTCTACCCCGTTCACGCTTACCGTGGCAGACGGCATCCGATGTTGTCGGCGTGACCGTGGTCGCCGCCGTGAGAAAACCGACCGTTGCGGTGTAGTCGGACTGGCTGGCCTGAAACACCGGGTCGAGAGAGCCTGCCGACAGGTCGAGATCGGCAAGGGTGGCGTTACTGCTGGCCGACTGGCGTGTCACGGTAAGGGTATAGGTGCCGGTGGTCACCCCGTCTTCAGCGGTAACGCTGACCGTGATGGGGTTCTCGCCGACGGCCAGCGGGATCGGTGCGCTGGCGCTGCCCGATGTCACGGCTACCCCGTTCACGCTCACGGTGGCGGCGGCATCCGACGTTGTCGGCGTGACCGTCGTCGCCGTCGTGAGAAAACCCACCGTTGCGGTGTAGTCGGACTGGCTGGCCTGAAACACCGGGTCAAGAGCGCCTGCCGACAGGTCGAGATCGGCAAGGGTGGCGTTACTGCTCGGCGCGATAACGACGTTACCGTCACCGCCGCCACCACCCCCGCCACCGCAGCCAACCAGCAGCACGGTAAGTAACAGCCCGGCAAGAATCCCCCTGGGCGCTTTCATCAGACAACCCCCGTGTGCACTACGTGAAGTAAGTGGGTGGTTACCCTGCGATAGTGACGACGGTTGCCGCTGCAGCCGTGCCGCCTCGCCCGGTAAGGCAATCGGGACGAGGGCAGGCCTGTACCACACCCGGATTGAACACGCGCTTGCCGGTCCGAATGCCTGTCACTACCGGAGGTATCCCTGTCATCTTTGCAAGTACCCGCTGCCAGCCTATCGCCAAAGGCCGACACTATAACCGAATGACGGCGTTGCCGGTATGGGAAGCTCTGGAAAGAGGCCTCGGTTTCAGAGCTGTCGCTGACCGGTGCGCAACGGTAAGGGACGGCGCGAGGCTATCGCCGCCAGGCGGTGTCTCAGAAGGAAACACCCAGCCTGGCCTGGATGCCGTAATTGCGGGTTTCACTGCGCGGCTCAAACACACGACCGACTACTACGCCATTCTGCTTCAACGTGCGGTTCTGGCTACGGCCGATGTCCCAGGCGTCATAAAACGGCACGATATCCAGGCGCCAACCGGAGTTCAGGGTGTGCTGCCATGCGAGCGACAGCCGCAACCCCGGCTCGCTGCCCAGATCCAGGCTGGTGTCATCGAGGCCGCTGTTGAAATCAACCTCGATTTCAGGATCGAGCGGCCGCATGAACTGCGCCTCGGCCAGCCAGGTCGTGCGGGGATTCGCAAGGAAGAGACCGCGCCCGCCAAGGAGACCGTACCACCAGGTGTAGGTTTCATTGACACCGGTTGCCGCGGACGTTGATTTGATATCGCGTTGCCAGTAGCGGTAGCCCAGCCCGCCGAACAGTTGGTACTGCAGCCGTTCCTGGCGGCGGAACCGCCAGCCGGCCCTGGCCAGAGCATCCAGGATATGCTCGTCGGTGTGCGTCTTGACCGGCGCTCCGGCCTGGGTCTGGCCGTCATAGCGCACGTCATTGCCGAACCAGGAAAGATCTCCCTCGACCAGCAGGGCATTGCGGCCGGCCTGCACGCCGCCGGCCAGGCCATACAGCGTGCCGTGCTCATGGTTGAGGCGCTCGCCGTCCTCATATTCCTTGTAGTCGAAGTCCATGGCGGCCGGGCCGAGCCAGGCGTGGACCGGCTCGCGATCCGTTCCCTGCGTCCGCCAGGAGCGCACCCGGCAGGCAGACCAGGAGGACGAGAACAACCCGGAGACGATAAAAAGGGTGCGGGCCTTGACGCCCGCACCCGGGAGAGGAGTGCCTCACGATTAGGGACAGCTAGATGAATCCTGGACTCCCGTCGGCAAGGATACCCAAGTGGTGAGAATAGTATCGGTTACCCCTTGACCATCCGGATCGACGAGCAGACGCACGCACTGCGCATCCACGGCCTGCACCGTGACTTCGGATGGGGTTGCCGCCCGCGACTGTGGCGCCGGTGATATCCATCTCGCCGAGATCCGGGGAGTTGTTACCGACCCCGGCAAAGGGCAGCGTGGTGTCGAAATCGACGGTACCGTCGAGCGCCGTGCTCGCGAGCGTGGCGCAACAGACGGTCTCGCCACTGCCATCATCGCCACCGCTGTCCGTGGTATACGCGGTGGTCGTCTGATTGAAGGTTGCCTTAATCAAATAATCTTCCAGGGTATCGGTGGTATCCGATGTCGTTATCGACAGGGAATTACCGGAGAGATCCGTGATGAAGAATATGCCATCCGTAGTGGTCTCCGTCCAGGTAAGCTCCCCGTTTGTAGTGAATGTCGACCCGAGCTTCGGTCACCGAAAGATTGGTCAACGTGATATCGAAGGTGAAATTGTAAGGGGACACGAAAAGTTATCCGATGCCGGGTCCGAATCTATCCCCGCTAAAACTCTGAACGCGGATATCCATTTCACCGTTCAGCACCAGACCGTCACCGTCGTTACAATTCTTGAAGACCGCGGTTAGGGTGTCTCCGGGCGTGAGGGTCGTGGACGTTGATCGGCCACCTCACCGGAAATTTCGACGGTACCGTCGACCATCACAATGACTCGTGCGAGTGATGGACACACCCGTGACCAGACCGAGGGCGGCCTGATCCCGCACTAGCGAGAACAGGTCCAGTTGCGCACGAATGACCTGCGCCAGATCGACCTGCGCGCCGTTCCCCTCCACGGCAACGCCCGTGATCGGGCCACCGGGGGCTCCCACATCCACGACCAACCCCGAGGCATCCAGGACGGCAGCCGCCACCTGCATGGCATTCGTGGCGTCGATAGCCAATGGCTGCAGCGCCACACCGATATCGCCGCCTCCGCTCACCGCCCCCACCACCCCCACCGCAGGCGGAGAGCAACACGGCAAGCAGCAAACCCACACCCATTCCCGTCAGCTTCTTCATCACATTCCTCCTTCTTGTATTATCTCCTCCCGCATCATTCGGGAGGGTCATTTGTCGATTCAAGTATTGTCCTTTAACCCGCGACCGCGCCATAAGGGAAATTACTTACGATATGCTGGTCGCGGGGCTGATAATCACGCTGCTCGGACCTTAGCTCTCGCCAGATTGGCATATAGCAGGCAAGCCCGGTGGTCATCTTGATAATGATCAAGATAACGGGAGGAAACGAACGGTCCCGGGACTGCAATCAGCCGCGTTCTTCGATCCAGGCCATCTGGATGGCCTCGAGCAGCTTCTCGCCGCTGTGTTGCGGATCATCGTCGAAATCATCCAGCGCGATGACCCAGTTGCGCAAATCCACGAAATTCACATAGTGAGGATCCACCTCCGGGTGCGCCTCATCCAGCCCGATGGCGACATCCAGTGTATCGGTCCATTTCAATCCCATACGGTTATCTCCCTTGATACGGCCTGACAGATGCGGGCTAGTGGTTCTCGCTCACCATGTTGATGGTGTACTTGGGTATCTCGATGACCAGGTCCTGGTTCGCCACGACCGTCTGGCAGCTCAGCCGTGAATCCGGGTCCAGTCCCCAGGCCTTGTCCAGCAGGTCGTCCTCTTGCTCCGTCGCCTCGCCCAGTGATTCGCCGCCTTCACGGATATAGACATGGCAGGTGGTGCAGGCGCAGGATTTCTCGCAGGCATGCTCGATCTCGATGCCATGCTTCAGGGCGGCGTCACAGATCGTGGCGCCCGTTTCGGCTTCGATGACGGCCCCTTCGGGGCAGATCTCCACGTGGGGCAGAAAAATAATCTGTGGCATATCGGTACGGGTTCCGGAAGTGGTGTCAGTCGCGATGATCAGAAAAACCGCCCCAGCGTACAACGCGCGGGATGCGGGGAAAATAAGTAACCGTCATGTCAGGGGAAGGGTATTCCGCCGTTTTCATGGTGCCTGCGATATCATCACCTTGCGTCGTTGCCGTGGACCCTGCCTGCGGGTACTGTCACGAAGACTTGAACTCGTCGACGCGGTGGCCCGCCATCGCCTTGCGGATACTCTCGTTCATGCGCCGCGCGACGTAGTCGCTGCTCGCCTGTTCCACGGTTTCGATGGATGCCTTGATGGCGCGGTAATCCGAGCCGTTGCGCGCCTGCGCAAGCCGCTCGGGCCGCCGCCTCGATGCCTACGCGTTCCGCCGCCGTCAGGAGGCGCTCGCCGTCCTCGGCCAGCGCGGCCCGCAGGGCCTCCAGCACGCGGTCCGCCTCGATCTGCTGCTCGCGCAGACGGCGCAGTTCCATATCCTGACGGGCGTGTGATAGGGAGTCCCGCAGCATCTGCTCGATTTCATTGTCGCCAAGCCCGTAGGACGGCTTGACCACGACGCTGCTCCTGGCGCCCGTCACCTGCTCCTCGGCGGTGACATCCAGCAGGCCGTCGGCATCCACCTGGAAGCTCACGCGGATGCGCGCGGCGCCCGCCACCATCGGGGGGATGTCGCGCAGTTCGAACCTCGCCAGCGAGCGGCAGTCGCTGACCAGTTCACGCTCTCCCTGCACCACGTGCAGGGACATGGCGGTCTGGCCGTCCTTGAAGGTGGTGAACTCCTGCGCACGTGCCGTCGGTATCGTGCTGTTGCGCGGGATGATTTTCTCCACCAGTCCGCCCATGGTCTCCAGTCCCAGCGAGAGCGGGATGACATCGAGCAGCAGCATTTCGTCGTCGGGCTTGTTGCCGGCCAGGATATCGGCCTGGATGGCGGCGCCGACGGCGACCACCCGCTCAGGGTCGATATCCACCATGGGCTCGCGGCCGAAGAATTCGGCAACCCGCCGGCGCACCAGCGGGATGCGGGTCGAACCACCGACCAGCACCACCGCCTGGACATCGCCGGCGCGGATGCCGGCATCCCGCAGCGCCCGGCGGCAGGGACTCAGGGTCTTTTGCAGCAACGGCTCGATGAGTTCTTCGAAGCGTGCCCTGGTCAGTTCACCCTGCCATGCCGGCCCGGCGGTGCGTTCCAGCCTCACCGCCACGGCCGGCTGCCCGGACAGCGCCTCCTTGGCGGCGCACGCAACGTGCATGAGGCGGCGCATCTGCACATGGCCGGCGGCTTCGTCGATCTCCGCCTGTTGCATGATCCAGCGCGCCACGACCCGGTCGATATCATCGCCTCCCAGGGAGGTATCGCCGGCCGTCGCCATCACCTCGAACACGCCCCGGTTGAGTCGCAGTATGGAAATATCGAAGGTGCCGCCGCCCAAGTCGAAGATGGCGATGACGCCTTCCGAACCCTTGTCCAGACCGTACGCCACCGCGGCCGCCGTCGGTTCATTCAGCAGCCGCAGGACGGTGAGCCCGGCCAGCCGGCCGGCGTCTCTGGTCGCCTGGCGCTGGGCATCGTCGAAATAGGCCGGCACGGTGATTACCACACCCTGCAGTTCCCCGCCCAGGGTCTGCTCGGCGCGGGTTTTCAGCACGCGCAGGATTTCGGCCGACACCTCGACCGGACTGATATCGCCGGCCACGGTATGCAGCAGCGGCATGGCGCTTGCGCCCGGGACGAAATCATAAGGCAGGTGCGTGCCCAGATGCTTGACATCCTCGACGCCGCGGCCCATCAGGCGCTTCACGGAAGCGATGGTGTTGAGGGGATCCTCCGTTGCCGCATCGAGCGCCGCCTGGCCGACGAGCGGACCGCCCGCTTTCGTATAGCGCACCACCGAGGGCAACAGATGCCGCCCGTTCGCATCCGGCAGGGTGTCCGCAACGCCGCTGCGCACGCTCGCGACCAGGGAGTTGGTGGTGCCGAGATCGATGCCGGCCGCCAGCCGGTGTGCATGCGGGGCGGCGGACTCACCGGGTTCTGTTATCTGTAAAAGCGCCATATTCAATCGAGTCCCCGATCCGGGCGGGTTCAGGCGAGTTCATCCTCGATCGCGGCTTCCAGCTCCAGCGCCTCTTCCTGCAGGCGGCGAAAGAATTGCATCTTCATCAGGATGGCAGCGGCCGTTTCCGGCTCATTGCGTTCACCGCCGGCAAGGTGTGACTGCAACTCGCCCGTCAAGGCGGCGAAGTCAGCGGCTATCGTTCCGATCAAACCGCCGAGCACGGCCAGGGGATCGGAAGCCGATCTTACCCCTGCCAGCGCCTCGCGCAGTTCCATCTGCCGCAGGAGAAATTCCGGATCGCGGGTGGTGTGGTGCTGGTCACTGAAGACGAAGCCCCCCAGTTCGAGCAGATAGCGGCCGCGTTTCAGGGGGTCCTTCAGCGTCTGGTAACCCTCGTTGATCCGGGTCGCCTGCTGCATGGCAAGCCGCCGCTCCTGGTCGCTCGCATTCACGAACCGGTCCGGATGAGCGATGCGTTGCAGCTCCCGGTAACGGCTGTCGAGTTTCGCGGCGTCGATCACGAATGCCCGGGGCAGGTCAAACAACTGGAAATAGCTTGAGGAAAGATCCGCCGCCATGAGTAACGAGCCGTCGTTGGATTACACGGGTGGCCGGATACGGCTATACGTTGAAACTCTCCCCGCAGCCACACGTGTCCTTGACGTTGGGATTATTGAACCTGAACCCTTCGTTCAGTCCTTCCTTGGCGTAATCGAGCTCGGTGCCATCGAGGTACGCCAGACTCTTGGGATTCACAATGACCTTGACGCCCTGGTCCTCGAATACCATATCGTTGTCCTCGATCGCATCGGCATACTCGATCACGTAGGCCATGCCGGAGCAGCCCGTGGTTTTCACACCCAGCCGCAGCCCCACGCCCTTGCCGCGGTTGTCGAGAAACTGCTTGACGCGGCTCGCCGCCGCCTGTGTCAGTGTAATTGCCATTGTCCTTTACCTGCTAACCCTGTTACCGGGGCCTGCACTGAATTCAGTGCGCCGCCCACTTTACCGAACTGAGATCGACGCCATCCTTGTACATTTCCCACAAGGGCGAGAGTTCACGCAACTTGGCGACTTTCTCCCTGACGCGAGCGACAATATAGTCGACTTCCTCCGCCGTCGTGTAGCGTCCGATGGTAAACCGGATGGAGCTGTGCGCCAGCTCATCGTTTCTGCCCAGCGCGCGCAGCACATAGGAGGGTTCCAGGCTGGAACTGGTGCAGGCGGATCCGGAGGAGACCGCCATGTCCTTGAGCGCCATGATCAGGCTTTCGCCTTCGACGTAATTGAAGCTCACATTCAGATTGCCGGGCACGCGCTGGTCCATGTCGCCATTCAGATAGACCTCCTCCATTTCATTGAGGCCGTTCCACAGCCGGTCCCTGAGCTTGCGGATGCGCCGGGCCTCTTCCTCCATTTCTTCCTTTGCGATACGGAAGGCCTCGCCCATGCCGACGATCTGATGGGTGGGCAGGGTTCCGGAGCGCAGGCCGCGTTCGTGCCCGCCGCCATGCATCTGGGCCTCGAGACGCACCCGCGGCTTGCGGCGCACGTATAAGGCGCCGATCCCCTTGGGGCCGTAGATCTTGTGGGCCGAAAAGGACATCAGATCGACCTTGAGTTTCTCCATGTCGATGGGAATCTTGCCGGCACTCTGCGCGGCATCCACATGAAAGATGATCCTGCGGTCGCGGCACAATTCGCCGATCGCGGCGATGTCCTGAATGACGCCGATTTCGTTGTTGACGTGCATGACCGACACCAGCACCGTGTCGTTGCGCAGGCAGGCCTCGAGCTTCTTCAGATCGAGCAAGCCGTTCGGATCGGGATCCATGTAGGTCACTTCACAGCCTTCGCGCTCGAGCTGGCGGCAGGAATCCAGCACCGCCTTGTGCTCGGTCTTGAGGGTGATGATGTGCCCGCCCTGTTTCCGGTAGAAGTGAGCGGCGCCCTTGATGGCAAGGTTATCGGATTCGGTTGCGCCCGAGGTCCAGACGATTTCCCTGGGGTCGGCGTTGATCAATGCCGCGACGTGCAGACGGGCCTCCTCAACCGCCGCTTCGGCCTTCCAGCCGAATTCATGGGAACGCGATGCGGGATTGCCGAACTGGCCTTGACGGGTCAGGTAGGTGCACATCTTCGCGGCGACGCGTTCATCCACCGGCGTTGTCGCCGAGTAGTCCATGTAAATCGGTATGCTAATGTTCATAGGGGTAATCCTGCTCAGAAATTGATCCGGTCATCTCATGCCACGGGCTTGCGTAATCGGGGCGCCGCCAGAGTCACTCTGCCCTGCTGGCGTCGTATGACTTCATTGACATCATCACGTTCAATAAAACTGGCCAGGGTAATACCATTGAGAAAGTCGAAGATTTCCTGGCCAAGTTTTGTCCAAAGCTGATGGGTCAGGCACTCCTCTCCCTCCTGACAGTCCCTGTTGCCTTCACACAGGGTGGCGTCGATGCCCTCGCCAATGGCGGTTATCACCTCCGCCACCGATATGTCCTGGGGACGGCGCGACAGTCGATAGCCGCCGCCGGGGCCGCGCAAACCCTCAACCAGACCACGCCTTCTCAAACGGGCAAAAAGCTGCTCAAGATAGGATAGCGATATACCCTGATTCTCGGAAATATCCGCCAGCGTAACCGGTCCCTCTTCATGGTGAATGGCAAGATCCAGCATGGCGGTAACCGCATAGCGCCCTTTCGTCGATAATCGCATAAATCTTGCCTCGTATACTGCCGTGCCGGGACCGTAGCCGGACGCGCCGGATAAATACCTAGCATTTTACTCAGGTAATGAGTATGCGGCAGTCGGAAACAACTATCAAGTAGCACCTGGCCCGGTACTGAGCCAATGGGCAGGGTGAGGCAGAAAAAATTTCAGGATTCAGCGATAAGCATAAAATCCTCGACAGATTTTGAGGATTCCGTATATAACGGGGATAGATGGTCCGGCGTAAAGCAGATGGCCTTGCCTGAGACAGTAACCCAGCCACTTCTGCAGGAAGCGGTTCATGCGCCACTTTTCCGTGCGTGAGTAATTGTTGTGCAGGCGATTGTACTCGGCGTGATGCAGGCCGCGCCGGCGACCGCAGGCGATCACCTCGCCGACCTGGGCGTCATGGTAGATGCGCACCCTGATATCGGGCGCCGGGAATACGCCTTCCTCGTCATGGAAGCGGTAGGTCAGGCCCAGTGTGGTGGTGAATCGGCAGCGTTCGATTATTTGCAGGTGTAGATCGAGCGCACCCGGCACACGCGAGACGGCGATCGCCGGCATGGCATCCAGTTCAGGCACCAGGTTCCTCAACCGGATGTAGTTCGACTCATACAGATCCATCAGGCCGGCAAAGGTGTACGGCGGTATGCCATGATACTCAACTTGTCGCAAACAGCATCTCATCGTTTCATCATAGCATGAGGCGCAAATAATCCGCCTGTGTACAATGGGGAAGTTCTATAGTATTTCGACAACTATCGGCGCTGGCAGTCGGTTCCTTGATCACCGCATGCGGCCGCAACCGCGAGTTGTCGGTGCATACACCCACAAATAACCCTCGGGCACATGTCGGACAACAGCTTGATAAATCTGCTGCGCAGGCGCCTTCCCGCGCATTGCCTGCTCTTCCACCCGGAAGATTTGCGCCCGTACGAATGCGATGCCCTGTCCGCCTATCGCAGGCTTCCCCTGGTCGTGGTGATCCCGGAAACGCCGGACCAGGTAAAGACTACGCTGCAGTTGTGTTCCGAAGCAGGCGTCCCCGTCGTCGCGCGGGGCGCCGGCACGGGCCTGTCGGGCGGCGCGCTGCCCCTGACCGACGGTGTACTGCTCAGCCTGGCGCGCCTCAACCGGATACTCGATATCGACGTCAACAATCGGACCGCGCGCGTCGAGCCCGGCGTGACCAACCTGTCCATATCCAAAGCCGCCGAGCCCTACGGTCTTTATTATGCACCGGATCCCTCCTCGCAGATTGCCTGTTCCATCGGCGGCAATGTGGCGGAAAATGCCGGGGGCGTGCATTGCCTGAAATACGGGCTCACCGTCCACAACATCCGGCAACTCGAGATCCTGACGATCGAGGGCGAGCGCCTGACCATCGGCAGCCAGGCGCTCGACAGCCCGGGCTATGACCTGCTTGCCCTGCTGACCGGCTCGGAGGGACTGCTGGGCATCGTCATCGAGGTTACCGTCAAACTGCTGGCGAAACCCGAAACGGCGCAGGTAGTCCTGGCGGCATTCGATTCCGTCGAGGCCGCCGCGGCCGCCGTCACGGCCGTCATCGCCGGCGGCATCATTCCGGCCGGGCTGGAACTGCTCGACAATCCGGCCATACGCGCCGTGGAAAGGTACGTGCCTACCGGTTATCCCGAAGATGCCGCGGCGATCCTGTTGTGTGAACTGGACGGGACGCGTGAAGATGTCGCCGCCCAGATCGAACGCACCCGCCAGGTATTCGCGCAGGCCGGCGCGGTCGATTTGCGCGTCTCCCGCGACGAAGCGGAGCGCCAGCGATTCTGGGCCGGCCGCAAGGCCGCCTTTCCGGCCATGGGCCGCCTGTCGCCGGACTACTACTGCATGGATGGCACCATACCGCGCCGGCACCTGGCGCACGTGCTCGCGGCAATCGGCGTCCTGTCCACGCAATACGGTCTGCCGATCTGCAATGTATTCCACGCCGGCGACGGCAACCTGCACCCCCTGATACTCTACGACGCCAACCAGCCGGGGGAACTCGAACGCACCGAGGAACTGGGCGGCAGGATACTCGAGTTATGCGTCGCCGTCGGCGGGACCATCACCGGCGAGCACGGCGTGGGCATTGAGAAGATCAACCAGATGTGCGTGCAATTCAACGGCGACGAGCTGGCGCAATTCCATGCCGTCAAGCAGGCGTTCGATCCGCGCGGCCTGCTCAATCCCGGCAAGGCCATTCCGACGCTGCACCGCTGCGCCGAATTCGGCGCCCTGCATGTGCACCGGGGCAATCTCCCGCACCCGGAACTCGAACGCTTCTGACCCTGCCATCCGGACCGACGAGATGCCCGACCTGATCGAGTCATTCGCCGACACGCTGCGAAATGCCGGTTCCAGCGGCACGCCGCTGGCTATCCGCGGCGGCGGCAGCAAGGCTTTCTACGGCAGGGCAATCTCGGCCGAGGAATTCCGCGTCGGCGAATACGCCGGCGTTATCGATTATGCGCCCGAAGAACTGGTCGTCTCGGCGCGCGCCGGCACGCCGCTGGCGGCGCTCGAGGCGGTGCTGGCGCGGGAAAACCAGATGCTGGCGTTTGAACCGCCGCACTTCGGCGCCGCCGCCACCCTCGGCGGCACCATCGCCTGCGGCCTGTCCGGTCCGCGCCGTCCCTATGCCGGGGCGGTGCGCGATCATGTGCTGGGGATCACCTGTCTCAACGGCGCCGGCAAACGGCTGCGCTTTGGCGGGCAGGTCATGAAGAACGTCGCCGGTTACGATATCTCGCGCACCCTCACCGGTTCGCTGGGCACCCTGGCGGTACTGCTCGACATCACCCTCAAGGTCCTGCCGCGCCCGGAAACCGAAATCACGCTGCGGCGGGAAACCACGCCCGCAGAGGCCATCCGGCTGTTCAACCGGTGGGCCGGATTGCCATTGCCGCTCTCGGCCGGCTGCTACCATGACGGCTGGTTGACGGTGCGTCTGTCGGGGTACGAACAAGGGGTGAAGGCGGCCGCGGACAAGCTCGGCGGTGATGAAGTCCCTGCCGCCGGGACATTCTGGGATGACCTGCGCGAACAGCGGCTGGCGTTTTTCGCGGATGCTCGGCCATTGTGGCGATTGGCCGTACCGCCCGCCGCGCCGCCCCTGCCGCTTGACGGCGACTGCCTGATCGACTGGGGCGGCGCCCAGCGCTGGTATAAAACCGGCTTGCCCTCGGCCGCGCTGCGCCACGGCGCCGCCGCAGCCGGGGGCCACGCCACGCTGTTTCGCAACGGCGCTGGCAACGAGGTCTTTCATCCCCTGCCCGGACCGCTGCTTGCGCTGCACCGGCGCCTCAAGCACAGCTTCGATCCCGCCGGCATCCTCAACCCCGGGCGCATGTACCCGGAGCTGTAACCGAAACGATGCAGACCTCGCTGTCTGAAGCCTTGCTCGACACCCCGGCGGGAAGCGAAGCCGACGAGGTGCTGCGCAATTGCGTGCACTGCGGTTTCTGCAATGCCACCTGCCCGACCTACCTGCTCACCGGCGATGAATTGGACGGGCCGCGCGGGCGCATCTATCTCATCAAGCAGGTGCTGGAAGGACGGATGGCAACGGCACGCACTCAATTACACCTCGACCGCTGCCTGACGTGCCGCGCCTGTGAAACCACCTGCCCTTCCGGCGTGGATTATCACCGCCTGCTCGATACCGGGCGGGAAGTGATCGAACGGCAGGTCAGGCGCTCGCCCGCAGAGCGCCTGGTACGGCGTATGCTGCGCCTCATCCTCACGCACCGGCGGGCATTCACCGTACTGCTCCGGCTGGGGCAGACGGTGCGTCCCCTGCTGTCCTCGGGATTACGGCGGCGGATCCCCGCCCGGCCCGCGCGCCTGCTCCCAGCGTGCGGGAAATTACACCGGCGCCGCATGCTGCTGCCGGAGGGTTGCGTGCAGCCGGCCTTGGCGCCGCAGATCAACCACGCCACGCGGCGCGTCCTGGATGCGCTCGGCATCACCGCCGTCACCGTCGCCGGCAGCGGCTGCTGCGGTGCCGTCAGCCATCACCTCGGGGCCATGGACGAGGCCCGGGACTTGATGCGCAGAAACATCGACGCCTGGTGGCCGGAAATCACCGCCGGCGCCGAGGCGATCGTGATCACGGCCAGCGGGTGCGCCCCGCTGGTCAAGGAGTACGGACGACTGCTGGCGCAGGATCCCGCCTATGCGGACAAGGCCGCGCGGGTCAGCGAACTGACCAGGGACCTGAGCGAGGTCATCGCGCGGGAAACGCTGGACGGAAAAATCCGTCCGCCCGCCGGCGCGGGGAAGATTGCCTTTCATTCACCCTGCACGCTGCAGCATGCGCAAAAGCTCGATGGCGTTGTCGAGGGCCTGCTGGCAAAATCGGGATTTGAACTGGTGCCGGTTGCCGACAAGCATCTCTGTTGCGGTTCGGCCGGCACCTATTCCATCCTGCAGGCGGCGTTATCCAATAAATTAAGAGACAACAAGCTCGAGGCATTGCAGGCGGAAGGACCCTGTGTCATCGCCACCGCCAATATCGGCTGCCTTATGCACCTGGCGGGCCATGCCCGTGTACCCGTCAAACACTGGATCGAACTGCTGGAACCACTACTTACCGAGGCAACATGACCGACACCAGACCCTCCTTGCTGATTGAAACGGATAGCCTCGAAGACATCCTGTATTCGCCGGATATCCTGATCGTCGACCTGGGCAAGGCCGACACCTACCGCAAACTGCACATACCCGGCGCCGTCTTCGTGGATTACGGGGAGATCGTCGCCGTCAACAGGCCGGCGATGGGCCTGCTGCCGGATGACGCGACGCTGCAGCGGGTATTTTCCTCCCTCGGCATCGAACGGGATAGGTACGTCGTGGCCTATGACGATGAAGGCGGCGGCCGGGCGGCGCGTTTCCTGTGGACGCTGGAAGTCGCCGGGCACACACGCTTTTCACTGCTCAACGGCGGCCTGCATGCCTGGGCCAACGAAGGCCATCCCTATGATGACGCCCCGGTCACGCCGGCGCCATCCGCGTTCGTGGTCGCGCACGATGACACACCGGTCGCCGACAGCGCCTACATCCGCGCGCGACTGGGCAATGCGGAAGTCGGCCTGCTCGATGTCCGCAGCGCCGAGGAATTCACCGGCGGCAGGCGCTATGCGGAACGCGGCGGGCATATCCCGGGCGCGGTGAACCTGGAGTGGACCCTAGCCATGGACCAGACCCGCGACCTGCGCTTCAAGCCCGACGCGGAACTCGAGCGCCTGCTCTCGCGGATCGGCATCACCCCTGACCGGGAGATCATCACCTACTGCCAGAGTCATCACCGCTCGGCGCACACCTATATCGTCCTGCGGCACCTGGGCTTCCCGCGGGTGAAAGGCTATCCGGGCTCCTGGTCGGACTGGGGCAACAATCCCGATCTGCCGGTCGAGCAATAAGCCGCGGCCGCCGGGCAGGTCACATCGCCGCCGTCACGGCTTGAAGAGGTGCTCGCGGTAGAACTGCAGTTCGCGGATGGAGTCCCTGACGTCATCCAGCGCCAGGTGGGCGCTCTGCTTCACGTAACCCCTGGCCACCTCGGGCGTCCAGCGCAGGGCGAGTTCCTTGAGCGTGCTGACATCGAGGTTGCGGTAGTGGAAGAAGCGTTCCAGCTCCGGCATGCAGCGCGCCAGGAAGCGCCGGTCCTGGCAGATGCTGTTGCCGCACATGGGCGAGGCGTTCGCCGGCACGTAGGCCGACAGGAACTCCAGCGTCAGGCGCTCGGCCTGCGCCTCGTTCAGGCGGCTCTGGCGCACACGCGCCGTGAGCCCGGATTTGGCATGCTGGGTGGTATTCCATTCATCCATGGCGGCGAGGACGGCGTCAGGCTGATGGATGGCGAGCGCCGGACCTTCCGCCAGAATATTCAGCCTGCCGTCGGTGACGATGGTGGCGATCTCGATGATATGGTCGGTCTGCGTATCGAGACCGGTCATTTCCAGGTCTATCCAGACCAGGTTGGTCGCATCTTGCGTCATCGGGTTTGTCTTCCCTTCCAACATTGGGGTTGTCTGGCATTGTACCAGAGGCTAATCTGAGACTAAGTCAATTGTGGAGCATCAGCACCGTATGAACACCTTCAGCGTCCTGTTTGTCGCCGCGCTCGCCGCCGCCACGCTGGTCCAGTTGTGGCTTGCCGGCCGGCAACAGGCGCATGTCATCGCTCATCGCAAACAGGTACCGGATGCCTTCGTCGAACGCATCGCGCTCGACGACCATCGCAAGGCCGCCGACTACACCGTGACCAAGACCCGCCTCGGCATGATCGAGCTGGTCTATGACGGTCTGCTGCTGTTAGTCTGGACGCTCGGCGGCGGACTGGAATGGCTCGACCAGACCTGGCGCGGCGCCGGTTTCGGCTCCATCGTGACCGGTGTGGGCTTCATGCTCAGCGTCATGGCCATCATGGCGGTGCTTGAGCTTCCCTTCAGCCTGTACCATACCTTCGTGGTCGAACAACGCTATGGCTTCAATCGTTCGACGCCCGGCCTGTTCGCCGGCGATCTCGTAAAACAGTTCATCCTGATGATCGCCATCGGCGGTCCCATGATCGCGATTGCCCTGTGGATCATGCAGCATGCCGGCGGCCTCTGGTGGCTGTATGTCTGGCTGGTGTGGATGGGTTTCTCGCTGATCATGTTCTGGGCCTACCCCGCCGTGATCGCCCCGCTGTTCAACAAGTTCACACCGCTTCAAAATGACACGCTCAAAGCCCGCATCCAGTCATTGCTCGATAAATGCGGCTTCAGGAGCCAGGGCATCTTCGTCATGGACGGCTCGAGACGCTCCGGTCATGGCAATGCCTATTTCACCGGTTTCGGACGCAACAAGCGCATCGTCTTCTTCGACACGCTGCTGCAGAGCCTCGAACCCGGGGAGATCGAGGCGGTGCTCGCCCACGAATTGGGGCATTTCAAGCTGAAGCATATCCAGAAGCGTCTGGTCACGACCGCCGTCTTCAGTCTGGCGGGGCTCGCCCTGCTGGGCTGGCTGGCCGGACAGGAGTGGTTCTATCACGGCCTGGGGGCAAGCCAGGCATCGCCCTACATGGCGCTGGTGCTGTTCATGATGGCGGCCCCGCCTTTTGTCTTCTTCCTGCAGCCGATGATGGCGCGCCTGTCGCGCCGGCATGAGTTCGAGGCCGATGCCTATGCGGTCAGTCAGTCGAGCGGGAACGATCTGGTCAAGGCTCTGGTCAAGATGTACCGGGAAAACGCCAGCACCCTGACACCCGACCCCCTGTACTCGGCATTCCATGATTCCCACCCGCCGGCCGCCGTGCGCATTTCCCATATATCCGGTAAACTGCAGCAGGCTACCATCGGAGGCTGCACATGAAATCATCGTCCCTGTTCACCCTCGCCGCCTGCCTGCTGGCCGCGGCGCCGGCGGTCGCCGACATCGAGAACGGCAAGGCGCTCGTGGCCGGCAACTGCACGAAGTGCCATGACGAGCGTATTTATACACGACCGGACCATCGCGTCACGACCCTGGACGGACTACACAAACAGGTCAGCCGCTGCGAACTGTCGCTGGGCCTCAAGTGGTTTGACGATGAAATCGACGATGTTGCCGCCTATCTGAACCAGACCTATTATCATTTCAAGTGAACGCGAGGTAACGATGGCTGAGCTGCAAAACAGGCATTGCATACCCTGCCAGGCCGGGACGCCGCCGCTCGACGGCGAACAGGCCGGCAGACTGCTCGCGCAGCTTAACGCCGGCTGGTCGATAGCCGGGGACGGCAAGGCGATCAGCCGCACCTTCCGCTTCAAGAACTATTACCAGACCCTGGCTTTTGTCAACGCGCTGGCCTGGATTGCCCATGGCGAGGACCACCACCCCGACCTGGAGGTCGGTTATAACCGCTGCCTGGTGCGCTACAGCACCCATGCCGTCGGCGGCCTGTCCGAAAACGACTTCATCTGCGCCGCCCGTGTCGATGACCTGCTGCCGGATGCGGGCTGACCCCGCCGTCAGCACCCCACGGGACCGGTGATCCGTTCCCGGTATTACTTCGATCTGGCATGCCTGCCGCAAAGCGCGTAGCAGAAACCATAACCACCGGCACAGACCGCGGCGATGCCCCTTCGACACGCCGGCAAACCGGTCTGGTCATCGTCAATTACGGCAAGTCCCTGCTGGTCGAAGACGGCAGGCAGACGCCTCTATCGCTGCGTGGCGCGGCGCAAGCTGCAGCCGATCGTCAGCGGTGACCGGGTCGCCTGGGAGCCTGTCGGGGTGCAGGAAGGCGTCATCGACGCGATCGAGCCGCGTCACACGGTGCTGGAACGCGCCGACGGCGCGCACAAGACCCGCGCGCTGGCCGCCAATATCGACCAGATCCTCATCGTGGCGGCGCCACAGCCGGCGTTGGACCCGTTCCTCATCGACAAGTACCTGGTCGCCGCCGAGCTGGCCGGCGCCACGCCGCTCCTGGTCATCAACAAATTCGACCTGCTCGACCCGCGGGCTCACGCCACGCTGGCCGATAGCGTGCGTGAATATGCGGCCATCGGTTATGGCACCCTGTTTACCTCTGCGCTGAAGAATACCGGCATCGGCGAACTGGGGAAGGCGCTGGCCGGCAAGACCAGCATACTGGTCGGCCAGTCCGGCGTCGGCAAATCCTCGTTGATCAAGCGCCTGTTGCCGGAACTGGAGATCCTGATCGGAAAACTTTCCGACGCCTCCGGCCAGGGCCGCCATACCACCACGACCACGACGCTCTACCACCTGCCCCAGGGCGGCGACCTGATCGACTCTCCGGGGGTGCGCGACTTCAGGCTGGGGGAAAGCGCCGCCGCCGATCCGGCCCGCGGTTTCCGTGAATTTCGCTCTTACCTGGGGCTGTGCCGATTTCAGGATTGCCGCCACCTGTCGGAACCCGGCTGCGCCGTCAAGGAGGCGCTGCGCCAGGGCGCCATCGGCGAACGCCGGCTGGCGAGTTACCGGGGTCTCGTGAACGGCGAGAGCGCCGGCGGTCACTGAAACCGCCCATCAGCCCGGCGGCCAGTTCATCGGACGCCCGCCCATCAGATGCAGATGCAGATGGTAGACGGACTGGCCCGCCTCCGGGTTGCAGTTCATGACTATCCGATAGCCGCGCTCCGCGATCCCCTCGTCCGCGGCCACCTGCTTGGCCGCCAGGATGAGCTTGCCGACGATATCGACATTGCGGTCATCCAGATCGTTGGTGGTCGCGATGTGCTCCTTCGGGATCACCAGCACATGCGTGGGTGACTGCGGGTTCGCATCGCGGAAGGCAAGGATATCCTCGTCTTCGTACACCACATCCGGCTGGATCTCGCCATCGACCATCTTGCAGAAGATACACTTCGCCATAACCACCCCTAGTAGGGATAAAATGAGGGCAAAGGGAAAAGGGGACATTCTGCTTTTCTCCATTGAGAAAAGCAGAATGTCCCTTTTTGCGTAACTGGCGGTAATCCTGGCTAGACTTCCCGGCGTCCCGCGAAGGCGTGCGACAGGGTATTGCCGTCGATGTATTCCAGCTCCCCGCCCATGGGCACGCCGTGCGCGATGCGGGTGGCGCGTATGCCGTGGGCGTGCGCCATTTCACCGATGTAGTGCGCGGTGGCCTCACCTTCGACCGTGGGATTCGTCGCCAGTATGACTTCCCGCG
Source organism: uncultured Gammaproteobacteria bacterium (assembly GCA_963773065.1). Lineage (GTDB taxonomy): Bacteria > Pseudomonadota > Gammaproteobacteria > UBA9214 > UBA9214 > CAVQCA01. The sequence goes on along the minus strand of CAVYZN010000011.1, from coordinate 27,897 downwards.
CTTCGCCGCTTCGCAGCCTCGCTTCCAGGATATCCAGACCGAGTTCGTCCGGCCCGATCCCGTCCAGCGGGGAAAGATGTCCCATCAGCACGAAGTACAAGCCCTGGTAACCGGTCGAGTGCTCGAGCGCGAGCACATCGGCCGGGGTCTCGACCACGCACAACTGGCTGCGGTCGCGCCGCCCGCTGGCGCACAGGGCGCACAGCTCCTCCTCGCTCAGGGTGCGGCATTCCCGGCAATGACCGACGCGTTCCATGGCCTGTTGCAGCACCGCCGAGAGCCGGCGGCCGCCGTCGCGGTCGCGCTCCAGCAGGTGATAGGCCATGCGCTGCGCGGATTTCGGACCCACGCCCGGCAGCGCGCGCAACGCTTCCATCAACTGTCCGATCAGGCGCGAGCCGTTCATGCTTCAGAACGGCAATTTGATGCCCGGGGGCAGGCTGAGGCCGCCGGCGAGGCTGGCAAAACGCTCCTGGGTCGTGGCTTGCACCTTGTGGACCGCATCGTTGATGGCCGCCGCCACCAGATCTTCCAGCATGTCCTTGTCATCGCCGAGCAGGCTGTCATCGATGCTGACGCGACGGACCTCATGCTGGCCCGTCATGATGACCGTGACCAGCCCGCCGCCGGACTGGCCGCTCACCTCCAGCCGGGCAAGCTCTTCCTGCGCCTTCTGCATATTGGCCTGCATTTCCTGGGCCTGCTTCATCAAATTACCCAATCCGCCTTTCATCGTGATTTCCTCGATCTCCTGAATCGTCTGAATTCAATACCCTTGCCACGCCGAGCGCCGCATCTCTCAATCACGCGGGCGTATCGAGTCGTAGTTCACCGTCGCGCCGAAGGCGTCCTGCAATGCCTTGACGTTCTCATCGGCTTCGATCGACTGGATGGCCTCCCGCTTGCGCGCTTCACGCTCACGCGCCTGCCGGCGCGCCGGGGTATCACCCGTGAGCGCGCCTTCCTTGAGGATCTTCAGCCTGATCGGGCGGCCGTAATGCCGGGTGAGAGCCTGTTCGATCTGCTCGCCGCGCGCCTCGTTCAGCAGATGGGCATGGGCCGGGTCAACAGTGAGCACCATCGCCTCGTCCGCGACCTCCCGCGGCGCGCAGTTCAAGGCAAGCTCCCGCGCCATCCCCTTGAGGTCGAGCCGCTCGATCAACGGCAGCCATTCCTCCGCGGCAGGACGCGTTTCGGGAACGGTTACACGCGCGGCCTCGGGGACTGTTTCAGGGGCGGCCTCGCGCACCGCTTTCCCGGCAGTTTCGGGCATCGCCCGGGACCGCACGGCCGCGCCGGCCTTGCGGGGCGGCGCGCCCCCGGCGCCGTCGCGCGCGGTGGTTGCGGGTTGCGCCGCCGCGGCCTCGCCGGCGGCCCGGGGCCGGAAGGCCAGCATCCGCAGCATCGCCATCTCGAATCCGCCGCGGGGTTCAGGCGCGAGCGACAGGTCACGCCGCCCGATCAGGCCGATCTGGTAATAGAGCTGCACGTCTTCGGGGGAGAACCTGCCGGCAAGCCCGATGACCGCATCGCGGTCACCGAGGCTGTCGTCGATGGCATCCGGCAGCGCCTGGGCGACCGCGATGCGCTGCAGCACGGACAGGAGTTCGGCCAGCAGCGCCGCATAGTCGGGCGTGAACTCATCGGCCCGGCCGACTTCACCGAGCAGACCGGCCGCGTCGTTGGCCGCCAGCGCATCGAGCAGCCGGTAAACCACATCCCGGTCGATGGTGCCGAGCATCGCGCTCACCTCGGCCTCCCGCAGCGCGCCGCCCCCGTAGGCAATGGCCTGATCCAGCAGGCTGAGCGCATCGCGCATGCTGCCATGGGCGGCAAACGCCAGTTGCCGGAGCGAGCCGGCGTCGGACTCGACCCCCTCCTTAGCGAGTATGGCCTCGAGCTGTCCCGTGATCTGGGGTACGGACAGGCTCTTCAGGTTGAATTGCAGACAGCGCGACAGGATGGTGACCGGCAGCTTCTGCGGCTCGGTGGTGGCCAGCAGGAACTTGACGTGCGGCGGCGGTTCCTCGAGCGTTTTCAGCAGGGCATTGAAGCTGTGCGTCGACAGCATGTGCACCTCGTCGATGAGATAAACCTTGTAGCGACCCAGGGTCGGCGAGTACTGCACGTTCTCCAGCAGTTCGCGCGTATCCTCGACCTTGGTGCGCGAGGCGGCGTCCACTTCTACAAGATCGACAAACCGCCCCGCGTCGATTTCCCGGCAAGCGCCGCACTTCCCGCACGGCGTGGAACTGACGCCCGCCTCGCAGTTGAGGGATTTCGCGTAGATGCGCGCGATGGTGGTCTTGCCTACCCCGCGCGTGCCGGTGAAGAGATAGGCATGATGCAGGCGGTCATGGTCCAGGGCGTTGATCAGCGCCCGCTGGACGTGCTCCTGTCCGACCAGTTCACCGAACGTGCGGGGACGCCATTTGCGCGCCAGGACTTGATAACTCATGACAGGATGTGTTTGTCCAACTGCTCCACTTCTTAAGGAGTGGCGGGAGTATGAGAGGCGACCTGTACCAGCCACACCCCGGCGCCCGAGTCCACTGCTGCCGCTGCTCCCTTCCGGGCCTGACGGGGTTCACAGCTTATCGTCGCGAGGGGACCGGCACAAGCCGCCATAACCTTGCTGTAACAGAATCGGCCACACATTATATGGCCTCCCGGCTTGATTGATAAAGCGATTCATTCCGGCGGCATCAATACCCGGTGGATGCGTCAGGCGGACCCGCGCCGGCTTGTGACAGGGGCGATGGCCGCCGCGCGCCGCTGCCCGGTCTCCGTCTGGAGCATCACCTCCCGGTCGCGCCGGTGGTATGCTGGTTCAATGGCACTGCCCCCGGCCTCAACTGATAACGGAGACTATCCATGACCGACAAGCTGACAATTGACTATGGCGGCCAGCAGTACGAGATCCCGCTCATGCAGGGCACGGAGGGCGAACGGGCCATCGACATCCGCAAGCTGCGCAGCAACACCGGGCTGGTCACGTTCGATCCCGGTTACGGCAACACCGGGAGCTGCGAGAGCGCCATCACCTACATCGACGGCGAGCGGGGCATCCTGCGCTACCGCGGCATCCCGATCGAGCAGTTCGAGGACAACCCCAATTTCGTCGAAGTGGTCTGGCTGCTGATCTTCGGGCGCCTGCCCACGGCGAAGGACTATGCCAATTTCAGCGAGCAGTTGAGCAACAATGCGAATATCGACGAGTCCATGAAGAACAACTTCCAGGGCTTCCCGCGCACGGCGCCCCCCATGGCGATCCTCTCCGCCATGATCAATGCCCTGTCCTGTTTCCATCCGGAGTTCCATGAATTGGATGACCCCGCCAAACTCGAAGGGGCCGCCGCCCGGCTCATCAGCAAGGTCAGGACCATCGCGGCGTTCGCCTACCGCCGCTCGCGCGGGTTCCCCTATATCTATCCCGACACGCGGCTCCCCTACGTGGTCAACTTCCTGCACATGATGTTCACCCAGCCGTACAATCAGTTCATTTGCGATGACGGCGTGCGCGACGCCCTCAACCTGGTGCTGATCCTGCATGCCGACCACGAGCAGAACTGCAGCACCTCGACCGTGCGCATGGTCGGCTCCAGCAAGGCCAACCTGTTCGCCTCCTGCGCCGCCGGCGTGTGCGCGCTGTGGGGCCCCCTGCACGGGGGCGCCAACGCCCAGGTCCTGCACATGCTGGAAGAAATCCACCAGGGGCGGATCACCCCCGAGGAATACGTGCGCCTCGCCAAGGACAAGGACAGCAAGGTGCGGCTGATGGGTTTCGGACACCGCGTCTACAAGAGTCTCGACCCGCGCGCCGTGGTGCTGCAGCGCACCGCCGACAAACTGCTGGCCTACCTGGGCCAGAACGACCCGCTGCTCAACATCGCCCGCAAGCTGGAGGAGATCGCGTTGAGCGACAGCTACTTCATCGAGCGCCAGCTCTATCCGAACGTGGACTTCTACAGCGGCATTATCCTGCGCGCCATCGGCATCCCCACCAACATGTTCACGGTGATCTTCGCCATCGGCCGCCTGCCCGGCTGGATCGCCCACTGGCGCGAGCAGGACGAATCCCCGGACTTCAAGATCGCGCGCCCGCGCCAGATCTACACCGGCAACAAGGAACAGGCCTACGTGCCCATGTCCGAGCGCAAGTAGCCCGGTGGTCTTTCCATGAATACCCCGTTCACCGCAGAGACGCAAAGAACGCGGAGTTATAGATTTTACTGAAGAACATCTTTGTGTTCTCTCCTTGGCGGTGAATTCTTTTAGCGACGTTGCTCGGCTACAGCGAGCCGGGACTGGACAAGGCCGTACAGGCCGGTGAACTGATTGAAAGGATTGTCGAACTCCGCGTGGTTGGCCATGAACATCCCGGCTCTTATCACGCTGTCTTGCAGTCGTGTTGTGTGCGCTACCGTCAGTCTAGACAATCGCCTAGCGTCACTCTAGGATACATTCAGCCCGGGAGCGTTGAATGGCTGCCGATGCCATGACAATTCTGGACATCGCCCTCGATCAAATCGCAATTCCACAACCCCCATAATCCAAGGAGCCAAGACATGACCAAATCCGATAGCAAATCCAAGTCAGGCGTGAACCCCGCGCCTGCCGAATCCGAACAGGCCAAGCCCTTCCTCACCGACATCAAGACCCTGCGCGAACGGGCACGCAAACACATCATGGATGGCGCGGTTACCTCGGCCTACCGGGCCGACCGGGGTACGGTCATCAAGCTGCTGAACGAAGCCCTGGCCACCGAACTGGTCTGTGTCCTGCGCTACAAGCGTCACTACTTTATGGCCAGTGGGATCAACGCAGACACTGTGGCTGCGGAGTTTCTGGTGCATGCCAACGAGGAACAGGGCCATGCCGACTTGATCGCAGCCCGCATCGTGCAGCTCAAGGGCGAGCCAGATTTCAGCCCTGAAGGTCTGGCCATGCGTAGCCACGCGGAATACGTGGAGGGCGACAGTCTGGTGGGCATGATCAAGGAAGACCTGGTGGCGGAACGCATCGCCATCGACAGTTATGGAGAGATGATCCAGTATATTGGCGACAAGGACGTCACTACCCGGCGAATGTTGGAAGACATCCTGGCCATGGAGGAAGAACACGCGGATGACCTGTCCAACATGCTGGAGGGTTTGAAGGCGAACTAACTTCTGTTGACAGGCAGATCATTCCGCAACAGACCTGCGGCTATCTGCCCCAAAGCCAGCCAAAGACCTATGTGAAACGGTGCCATTATTGCCGGCCTTTGGCTTGGAGCCTGCTAACGCTGCCGAGCGCTCACCCGCCAGACCACATTGCCCACATCGTCTGCCACGAGCAAGGCGCCCTGCTTGTCGAGCGCCACACCGACCGGACGGCCGAAGGCGCTGCCTTCCTCGCTGAGGAAACCGGTCAGCACATCGATGGGGCGAACGAACGCGGTCGCATTTGCCCGACCGTGGGGCGGGAACGACCCGTCACAGCAGTCCCAGTAACAGCAGCACGAAGACGATGATTACCATCAAGTTCAACCCACCACTGGGCTCTTACCTTAGCCCAGTTCTTGCTGTGCAGCCAGGTTGGAATGGCGCCGATCAACATCAGGATCAGAACGATCAACAGTATGACTCCCAATCTCATGGTTTTCTCCTCGATAAATGATGGGGGATGACGCATCGGTGGCAGTCGCCTGAGGAAGCGTTTTACCCGGTTGCCACGAGACCCGTCTGCATCGCCTTTCCGGGCACGCTCAATTGCGATCAATACTGAGCAGGCACAACAAAGCAAAGCGCAAAAACGCTACAAGCCAGTATTCACGATGTACCGGGATCGGCCTTAATTCCGTTCGGTAACGCACACAGACCACCGATTTTCCTATGTGCGCTGACGACCAGCGCCGGGCGTCACACATTGGCATCCTTTTCATTTGCAGACCAGGACGGCAGGCAGGCTGACCGATGAGCCGACCAGACAGCGCATTCAGAAGCTCCTGGCTGCGCTGGTACAGCTTGTAAAAATCAGCCCGGCGAGCAAAAACCAGGCCGATTCAGTGTTGCAGCACAATGGTCAGCCAGAACGAGCCCAGCATGAACTAGCCGTTTCCAGCGTCACGGCAATAACGGGTTAGGGCACGAGCCACCTGGTTTGCTCAGCCATCCGGCCGCGAATGAGTGAGGTGCTAGGAGCCTGTCGGACTTAGGTGATCGTCGCGAGCATGATGGGAGAGCGAGAACAGAGTTTCACGATTTCGAGGCGCATAGTGGTTCTATGCAACGAGAAATCGGGGAACTATGGGCGCGCACTCCCATCAGCGCAGTAGATCAATCCTAAGTCCGACAGGCTCCTAGCTCACACCCCAGGTGATGCGGGCTTCTGACACTCTCGCCAGGGCCATCACCAACAAGGTACCGGGGTTGCACGAGGCGTCCTGTCAAGGCGCGCCATTCTGAACCTGCGCTTATGCAATGCCGTGCGTTCTGTGTGCCACCGTACAGATCAACAGAAGATAGTCGCGTACGCTATTGCAATAGCGTTATCTCATAGTGTGGGAAACGATGAGCGTCAGTCCGGATGACCTTTCTGCGAATGGATTTGCGATTCGGGGAATGCAAGTCCCAGCCATTCGTCAACGGCCACACCGCGTCGAATCCGGGCGGCTAAATATCCGGATAACTGAAACCCTGACATCGGGTTTTGCTCAAACGGTCCAACCGATGTCGCGATCTTGCGTTGACCGACCCCTGGAACCGGAAAGGAAAATCAAATGACTCAACTTGACATGATTGAAAATACCGCGCTGCATGTTCTACCCCCTCTGCCGTACGCGCAAAACGCGCTGGATCCCATCATCTCCGCCAATACGATCGGGTTTCACTATGACAAGCACCACAAGGGCTACGTCGACACCTTGAACAAGTTGATTGCGGGCTCGGAGCTTGCAGATCTTTCGTTGGAGAAACTCATCGCCGCGACCGCCGGCAAAGCCAACAAGGTCGCGATCTTCAACAATGCAGCGCAAACGTGGAACCACACCTTCTACTGGCGCAGTTTGCGCGCTAAGGGTGGCGGCGAGCCCCCCGCGGCATTGAAGCAAAGGATCGAGGCTTCATTCGGCAGTCTGGATGCATGCATGAAGGCGCTGGCGACGACGGCGGCGACCGAGTTCGGCAGCGGCTGGGTTTGGCTCGTGCTGGAAGCCGACAAGCTGAAGGTGGTCAAGACCGATAATGCGGAGACACCGCTGACCACGGGCATGAAGCCGCTGTTGACCATAGACGTGTGGGAACACGCCTACTATCTGGATTATCAGAACCGCCGCGCGGACTACGTGAATGCCGTGCTCGACAAACTGATCAATTGGGGCTTTGCCGCCGACAATCTCGGCTAGTCCCTCGCAGGGCGACAACTGACGGAGCATTCATGTCGAGAACGGCAAGGGCGCCGCAGGTGGCTGAATCTGCAGTACGCCGAAGTCAAAGCGCCAGCCTGACGAACGGGTGAGACGCTGGCTCACACCCGGGTGTGATGCCAACTTCCTGATACCCGCTGTCAAGGCCATTACCAACATCGCCCTATGTATGTCACCGCACCGACTGCGCGTGATCATGCGACTAGACTTGCCTTTGCATCCCGAATTTCCATGAGATCAGTCTAGGCTGCCGCCACACTGTTCTCTGTACAGTCTGCCGCTGTGCGAGGTGCACAAATGATGAGGGCCGGCTGCAACTAATGATGCCCGATTGGCAATTCCGTCAGTCGGGTCCTGAACCAAAGGAGTTTGATATGAACTGGAATATCGATAAAGGCAATAGGAAGCAGCTCAAGAGCCAGGTTATAGAAGACATCCTGCTGCACCGCAGGGTTATGCTGCGCGGAGTTCTGGCGGTTGGTTGTAGTCTGTTTGTGCCGCTCGCACTTTTCAGTTCTCCAGCCACCAGCGCGAATTCTGCCACCCCTAAGGCGACCAAAAAAGTGCCAAAGACAAGCGTGCAGTACCAGACTCAGCCGAAGGGCGATCAAAAATGCGGCAACTGCGTGAATTTCATCGCCGGGTCGAATACGTGCAAACTGGTCGATGGCCAGATCAGCCCCAATGGCTGGTGCAGCCTTTGGACTAAGAAGGCTTGAGCAGTTACCTGCCCAGGCCGAGATCAGGACAAGACCAACGCCGAAACCCATCGACAAAATCACAGGAGAACGACATGACCCAACTTGTCAACATTCTCGCGGAATACAGCCTCTACCTGGGCATCCCCCTGGCCCTCTTGGCAATCGTGGCCTGGGTCTACCGGCCCAGTGCGAAAAAACGCTACCAGGCCGATGGGAATATTCCCTTCGACGAAGACGAAGAAGTTGATAAAACACGTCAAGGCAGTCGTTGACAACCGCCCCTCTCCGAACGGAGAGTGGATCTTCGAAGCATGCTTGTCACAGAACGTTTGGATCGCTATCCACCTCCGCCGTCCAACCAACACACTCGCTCTCCTATCACTGAACAGCGAACTCTTCAAACTTGGCTGCGGCCGAAGGACGTTTCCGTCATATCGACGTGATTCGTAGTTCGTTAACGTTTAACGAGCTTCGAGAGCATTCGGACTATACGGGATAAGAGTGAACGGGAAGTTAGTTTCGCACTACCCGGCAAGCCGCCCGCATCGCCTGAAGCACGCTGACCTCACGACTGTGTCTCGTTAACGAAAAACAATCTTCCTCACCTTATGAAACATCGTCCCAACAAACTCGAAATAAAGAACGAGGGTGGGAAGAGGATCTTTCCATGACCATCCCAAGAAATGATTAGCCCGCGCTGCAGAGTGCACTATTCTTAGTGCCCATCTCATCGCGTCTCGAGGAGAGATCTCTCTTGCTAAAAACGCCGCGAGTAACGCATGAGTGTCGCCCAAGAGCCAATGAAATCGCTTATTCCGTCCATAATGAGAGACGACCTCTACCTTCACGTCAGGGTCTTTCATGGCCTCCGCGCACTCGATGGCGAGCTTTGGAAAGTCATATCCGCATCGAAACGGGACATAGCACGTGGCATCGAGCCGGGGATTTAACTCCAAAAAATTAGTTTCAAGGGTCGCGTCATCAAACAGAAACTGCATGCAACCGACCCCCGTATAGGACAGCTTTTCCGCGATCCGGGCACAATATTCCCGATGGAGAGAGTTGGGCGGGACCGTGACCGCATCAACAATATACCCGCACCCGTCCAGACGGTCGGTCCGAAGTACCTTGTGTTCAAAGTACGCCTGTACTTTTCCACGGACCGCAGCATAATTGCAATTGTGACGAAAGCCCGAGGCAAATCGCTGGATAATGAGTTTGTCGTGATTTTCGGAAAGGCGGTGAACCACTGACGCAAGATCGCCCATGTTTTCACAAACGATAGCCTTTCTTCCCAGGAGCATCTTAAAAGAATTTCGCAGTTTGAGTATGCAGGGAAAGCCGACCTTTGCGGCGCCGGCGTGAACCTCGTCGCCCGTTGTCCCGTACTCCGTCTTGGGCAAGGGGATTTCGAGCTCATTAACCAATGCATAGGCCGACGGCTTGTCGAGGCAGCTTCCGGCGACATTCGGCGAGGCTATCACTATGGTGACCCGCTGGCTCAACTCCTCATACTCGTCTAAAAGAGCCTTTATACTAAATTCCCCAAGAGGAAAGACGTGCGTGATATCGGCACGTTCGCTCAGGAACGCTTTCAACGCCGAAACAAATTGTGTGGTTTCAAGAACCGGAGGATGAACCCAAACTTCCGAGGTGTAACGTGAATATTCCGTATACGCTTTGCGACCCTCGCGTCCAACCGTTACCTCAAAACCCAATTTCGCCAGTGATCGAATGACCACGATTGTTTGGCGATAGTTTTCCAGCACCAACACTCTGCCCTTCGACGCGGGAATACGAATTTTTGAACATCTCGATGTCATTATTTTCTTGCTCAGGCAGACTGTTTATCGCTCTAATGACGTTGCGATGGAAATCTCAGTTTTTAACCGATCTTAAGTTCCTAATCCAGTTGCGGAAGGAGTGGGTCAATCTACTCACACAATCCGAGCCTCATGCAATATTTCATAAAAGGTGTTGCCATAACAATTGCAGCTCCTTTTGTCTTTCTTGTTCCAGATTTGTCTCGGAGGCATTGCACACTGAGTGGCGATTGGGAGAACACTTATGGCGTTGGCAGACGCTTGCGGTGATGCCAAAAGCGGCTCATCAGCGGCTTGACGCTGGTTCCGTGGACAAGAATGGAAAGCGATACCGCAATCAGCGTCAATTGGATAAGCTCCAAGGCCATCTCTTTGGAGAGACCGTGCTGTATGGCATACATCAGGTAGTACAGTGAACCTATGCCGCGTACCCCGAACCAGCCCACCATGCCGCGTATCGGCCACGAGGTGCGGGTTCCCAACAGGCTGGCGAGGACGCTGACCGGTCGCGCCACCATAAACAAAAAAAGCGCGAGTCCCACTGCCCGCCAGCTCCAGGAATCGAGGAACAGCGTGCCACCGATCAGCAGGATGAGCATCAATTCCGAGAGCCTCTCCAGATGTTCCTTGAATATCAGCGATCCTCCGCTGACGGTCGGCGCTGGCATGATATCAGAATTTAGGGTTGCCGCTTCCGGTAATAGTCTGTCGGGTTGCGGCTGATCCGGAGAATCACGACCGGCGTCGGCGAGTTTAAGCTCTGTCTGGCGCAGTGCGACGGCAGCGAAAAATACCGCCAGAAATCCCCACGCATTGACCAGCACGCTCAAGCCGTAGACCACGCCGATCAGGCCGAGTCCGAGGAAGTCATCCATGAGCTTGTGCTCGTGTGGCGCGCTGCGCAGCTTCCAGCCCAAGCGGGCCAGTGCGGAACCGGAAATCACCCCGATGGCGATACCCACCACCGTGGCCCACAGCACATCGACCAACGCCCAACGCAGCCCGAATTCGCCCAGATCGTGCAGTCCGAGCAATCCCATTCCCAGCATCACGAACGGGAAGGCGCTGCCGTCATTCATGCCCGCCTCGCACGTTAAGGTGAAGCGGAGCTGGTCGCGGTCACCGGGATGACGGATCTGGACATCGGTCGCCAACACCGGATCGGTGGGTGCCAGGATCGCGCCCAGCAAGACCCCGGCACCCAGTGGCATGCCGAGCAGATAATAAGCGAAGGTGGCGACCAGCCCGACGCTGACCGCCATGGATACCGTTGCCAGTAAAATCGGTGCGCGCCAGTGTGCGAAGCTTACCGGCACGGGCATTTTGACACCGGCGGAAAACAGCGAAATCAGCACAGCCCCTTCGGTCAGCATTTCCAACAGCGCTGATTCCTTGAGTGGATTGAAGTGAAACACATTGAGCATCGTCGGTCCGACCAGCAGTCCCACCGCCAAATAAATAATGGCTGGTGTAACCGGCAAGCGCTTGAGCATCGAGGAAGTCAAGCCCCTGGCGAGCAACAGGCCGCCCACGAGCAGAAACCATTGTGCGTTAGTCATTGTTCGTTTGGTTCATTGCATTTCCGGTTTGACGCAACTGTTTTAACGGTGTTCCACAGTAATGGATTCGTCAAGGATGGTGCGACTATTCCGTCGTGCGCCTTGGAGATGCAGCCTGAAGTATTCGTTTCTTGTGATTGATTGGCGCCCAATTCGTTAAGGGAAATCAGCTTCAAGATGGCATAGTGTACGCCACTGTACGGACGTATTTGCTCTGCCCGCTTATGGTCCATGGCTACGATGCGCACCCATTAATGAACATGCATCAGCGGGAAGAATGCAAGCTGTTTGATCCGGTGCGTCTTGCCAACAATGGTGTGGTGCCAATAACGACCAACGCGTCAGCGCACGCCAATGGCCAGCAGGCCGGCGTTACACACTACGACCTTGCGTGAATTCGATGCCCTCTGCCTGCCGTCCATCAAGACCTACTCACCCGCCCAGATCAAACGCCTGCGGCTGCGTCACAAGGCGAGTCAGGCGGTATTCGCGGCCTACCTGAACACCAGCACCTCGACGATACAGAAGTGGGAGCAGGGGCAGAAGAAGCCCAACGGTCCTTCGTTGAAACTGCTCAATCTGGTCGACAAGCGCGGTCTGGAAGCGCTAGTCTGATTCTTGGAAAGCCAACAAAGCACTGCAACGAGGTAGGGTGCGCCGTGCGCACCGGAAAATCACACCAACATTGCATGGTGCGCATGGCGCACCCTACAACTACTTGCAACCCGCAAGGAAATGGGGGACATTCTGGTTTACCACCCGTGGTGCCGACAGGCACGGATGGATATCGAAAAACCAGAATGTCCCCATTATTCCCCCCCTACCCGCTCATCACCAGCGCGGCGATTGACCAGCGGCGGCCGGCTCATCGGCGCAGCGCGCCGAGCAGGCCCTTGAGCAGATCGATGGGCGTGGGCGGGCAGCCGGGGATCTTCACATCCACGGGGATGACGTTTTCCACGGCGCCGCGGCTCGCGTAGGAGATACCGAACTCGCCGCCGTCGCAGGCGCAGGCGCCGGCCGCGATCACGAGCTTCGGCGCGGGCGTGGCGCGCCAGGTGCGCCGCAGCGCGGTTTCCATGTGGCGCGAGACCGGACCGGTGACCAGCAGCGCGTCGGCGTGGCGCGGCGAGGCCACGAAATGCACGCCGAAGCGCTCGACGTCGTGGTAGGGATTGTTGAGGGCGTGGATCTCCAGTTCACAGCCGTTGCAGGAGCCGGCGTCCACCTGGCGGATGGCGAGGCTGCGGCCGAAACGCGCATCGATGCGCCGGCGCAGTTCGATTCCCAGCCGCTCCAGCTCCGCGTCGTCGCACTCGGGCGGCGCCTCGGTGAGGACGCCGGTTTGCAGGGATTGTTTCGAGGATGCGGAACATGGTTACAGATCGTGCCCGGAGTACGAGGCGTTCACCGACTTGTTGCACACCGGAAAATCGGGAACGATGTTGCCGTGGATGAGCCGCTCGAGCGCCGGCCAGGTGAACCAGCTCGGATCGCGGGGAAAATAGCGGGCGATGCGCCCGTCCGCGCCGAAGCGCACGAAGGCGAGCACCTCGCCGCGCCAGCCGTCGACGAACCCCATCCCCATGGCGCCGGCCGGCGGCACGCTCATGGGGTCGGCGATCTCGCCCGCCGGCAGCGCCTCGAGCAGTTGGTCCATCAGCGTCAGGCTCTGGCGCACTTCCGCCATGCGCACCCGCACGCGGGCGGCGACGTCGCCGGCGGTCTCGACCGGCGATTCCAGCGCCAGCCCGTCGTAGGGCGGGTAGGGATTGTCGCGCCGCGCGTCGAAACCCTGGCCGCTCGCCTTGCCCACGTAGCCGGTGCAGCCGAGCGCGCGGGCGTCACTCGGCCGCCAGGCGCCCGGCGCCGAGCAGCCGGTCGTCCAGCGACGGGTGATCGTCGATGACGTCGAACAAGGGCTCGATGGCCAGGCGCAGCGTGGTGTGGTCGGCGCGCAGCAGCTCCATCGCGCCGGCCGGCAGGTCGCGCGCCACGCCGCCCGGCGCCACCACGTCCATCATGAAGCGGTGCCCGAAGAGCGCGTGGCTGCGCCGCTGCCACGCCTCGCGCAACCGCGCGCACTGGACGTGCGCGAAGCTGAAGCCGACATCGTTGCAGATGGCGCCGATGTCGCCGAGATGATTGGCGATGCGTTCGCGCTCGCACGCGAGCGCCCGCAGGCTCGCGGCGCGCGGCGGCACGTGGCAGTAGGCCGCCCGCTCCATGGCCTGGCAGGCGGCCCAGGCGTGCGCCACGGTGGAATCGCCCGAGACGCGCCCGGCGAGCCGCGCGAGCGCCGCGGGATCGCGCCCCACGGCGATCTTCTCGATGCCCTTGTGCACATAACCGAGGCGCTCCTCCAGGCGCAGGATTTCCTCGCCCACCGCCTGGAAGCGGAAGTGGCCGGGCTCGATGATGCCGGCGTGCACGGGACCGACCGGTATCTCGTAGACGCCGCTGCCCTGGACGCGCACGAAGGGATAGTCGGCATCCGCCGGCGCGCGCCGCGGTGACAGCCCCGCCACGGGAAAATCGCTGCGCAGCGGATAACAGCTTTCGGGCCAGGCCTGGTGGCGGGTCCAGCGGCGGTTGTCGGGATGCTCCAGGCAGACGATGCCGCACAGATCCTGCAGATGGCGCTCCAGGCGGTCGGCGCCCGGGTAGCTGGGCGTGAGGGAGGCCAGCGCCGGTTGCTTAAGCGGCACGCGGGTCGCGAGCACCAGATAATCCCCCTCGTATTCGAGGCAGGCGTAGACGCTCACCCGCTCCTCGCCCGGATCGCCCCACAGCCCGGCGAAACGGCAGCCGAAGGCGCGCGCGATCCGCCCGGCGCTACCCCAGTCCTCGGCATCCAGCGTCAGAAAATGCGCGGGCGCAAGGCGTGCGGCGCTGCCGGAGCGCACCAGGATATGATCGTCCTCGAGGCGCGCCAGGTACTCGGACAGCCAGTCGAAGCGGCTCATAGCGAGATGCGCCCCCGCGTGATCAGCTCGGTCGCCCGGTCGAAGCCACTGCGGCCAGAAACCCGGGTATGGAAAGCCCCAGCCACAGCACCAGCGCGAGGTGGATCGCGACCGGGAGCATGTTGGCGCGCACCGGTTTCTGGCCTTCGGGCGGGGCGCCGTAGACCATCGGATGCAGATGGCGAAAGAGGCCGGCGAAGGCGACCGCCAGGCCGCTCAGCAGCGCCGGCGTGAGCCAGGGCTGCGCCTTCATGGTGGCCGTGAGCAGCAGGAACTCGCTGGTGAACACCCCGAAGGGCGGAAACCCCGCGATGGCCGCCACCGCGATCAGCAGCGACCAGCCCACGGCCGGCTGGGTGCGGATCAGCCCGCGGATGCGCTCGATGCTCTGGGTGCCGGCGATGTGCGTGGCGTGGCCGACGGTGACGAAGATCGCCGACTTGGTGAACGAGTGCACCAGCATGTGCAGCAGCGCGCCGAAGGTGGCGAGCGGCCCGCCGAGCCCGAAGGCAAAGGTCATCAGGCCCATGTGCTCGATGGAGGAGTAGCTGAACATGCGCTTGATATCGCGCTGGCGGTGCAGGAACAGCCCCGCCACCAGGAACGACAGCAGGCCGAAGCCCATGAGGAGGTAGCCGGCCAGATGCGGCGACGGACTCGCCGCGAGCGAACCGTCCACCAGCATCTTCAGGCGCACCACCGCGTAGAGCGCGACGTTGAGCAGCAGCCCCGAGAGCACGGCGGACATGGGCGTGGGGCCCTCCGAGTGCGCGTCCGGCAGCCACTGGTGCATGGGGACCAGACCCACCTTGGTGCCGTAGCCCACCAGCAGAAAGACGAAGGCGAGGCGCATCACCGCGGGTTCGAGATGGCCGGCGCGCAGGTAGAGCATGCTCCAGGTGAGCCCGTCGGCCGGGTCGGTGACCACGTGCTGCGCCGCGAAATAGGTGAGCACCGTCCCGAACAGCGCGAGCGCGATGCCGACGCCGCAGAGGATGAAATACTTCCACGCCGCCTCCACCGCCTCCGGCGTGCGGTACAGGGATACCAGCAGCACCGTCGCCAGGGTCGCGCCCTCGACCGCCACCCACAGCACGCCCAGGTTGTCGGTGGTCAACGCCAGCAGCATGGTGAACATGAAGGCCTGGTACATGGCGTGGTAGATGCGCATGCCCCGCCGGGTCGTCATGCCGGTCTCGCACACATAGCGCATGTAGGGCCGGGAAAAGATCGACGTGGTCAGGCCCACGAAGGCGGTCAGCGTTACCAGATAGACGTTGAAGGCGTCCACGCGGAAGCTGTAGCCGGAGACCTCGCCGGTCGCGGCGACCGTCCAGGTCAACCAGGCCGCCGCGCCGAAGGAGACCGCGGAGACCGTCACGTTCAGCCAGCCGGCCAGTCCCAGCGGGCGCAGCAGCGCCAGGGCGATGGCGCCCGTCACGGGCGCAAGCAAGGTGAGCAGCAGCGCGATCACCCGCCCTCCCCGGCAACGGTTCCCGGCCTTGCCCGGCCAGCGGCGGCCATGCCCCCCTCCGCGGTTTCCGTCAGCCGGTTGAGGCGGTCCACGTCCAGCGAGTCGATACTCTCGCGGATCTGGAAGAAGAACACCCCGAACAGCACCATGGCGACGAGCACGTCGAAGGCCACGCCCAGCTCCACCACCAGGGGCATGCCGGCGGTGGCGGAGACGGCGGCCAGAAACAGGCCGTTCTCCATCGACATGAAGCCGAGCACCTGGGCCACCGCCTGCTGGCGGAACACCATCATCAGCAGGCCGATGAGCACCACCGCGAGGCTGATGGCGACGATGTTGCGGGTGAAGGCCAGCTCCTGCTGCACGATGGGCAGCACCAGCCAGTAGCTGAAGATCACCAGCGCCACGGCGGCCATGATCACCAGGGCGGGCCGGCGCAGCGATTCCACGTGACGATCGAGCTCCAGGCGGCGCGTCAGCCGGTGCAGCATCCACGGGATCAGCAGGGCCTTGAGAACCAGGGTCAACAGCGCCGAGAAATACAGGTGGTGCGTCTGCCCGGTCGCCGCCACCACGGTCGTCACCGCCGCCACCAGCGCGCCCTGCCAGGCGAAGGCGTGGATGGCGGCGACCAGGCGGGCCTGGGCGAGCAGCACGAACGAGGTGAACAGCACGATCGCCGCCAGCACCAGCACGAACTGCTGCAGCAGCGGCAACAAGGCGGGGCTCATGCGCCCACCTCCAGGATGACGTGGCTCAGCAGCCCGAGCAGGGCGAGCAGCAGCGCGAGGTTGAGGAACGCCGGGGCGCGGAACAGGCGCATCTTGGCCAGCACGGTCTCGCCGACCGCGAGCGCCGCGCCGAGCGCGAGCAGCTTGAGCACGATGGCGGCCAGCCCGATGCCGAGGGCCGCGGGCGCGAAGCTTTGCCCGATGCCCCAGGGGAAGAAGATGTTGGCGATGAGCGCGCCGTAGAGCACGAGCTTGAGCTGGGCCGCCCATTCCATCAGCGCCAGATGCCGCCCCGAGTATTCGAGCAGCATGGCCTCGTGGATCATGGTGAGCTCGAGGTGCGTGGCCGGGTTGTCAACGGGGATGCGGCCGGTTTCGGCGATCGCCACCAGGATCAGGCCGCCGAGGGCGAACAGGTACGAGGGCCGCAGCGCGAAGCCGTCGGTAAGCTGGTAGTCGATGACGCTCGCCAGGTTGGTGCTGTGGGCGCTCATGGCGAGGGTGAACACGGCCATCAGCATCGCCGGCTCGGCGAGCGCCGAGACCAGCATCTCGCGCGAGGCGCCCATGCCGCCGAACGCCGTGCCGACGTCCATGCCCGCGAGCGCGAGGAAGAAGCGCGCGAGCGCCAGCAGGCCGACCAGCACGATGATGTCGGCGATCGCCGCGGTCGGCAGGTTGACCGCCACCAGCGGGACGGTCGCCGCGGCGAGCCAGGTGGCGATGAACACGATGTACGGCGCGGCCCGAAACAGCGGCGAAGCGGTATGGGCCACCCGCGCCTCCTTGATCAGCAGCTTGCGCAGGTCGTAGTAGGGCTGGAGCACGGGAGCGCCGCGCCGGTTCTGCAGCCGCGCCTTGACCTTGCGGATCCAGCCCACCAGCAGCGGCGCCAGCGCGGCGTACAGCAGCGCCTGCAGCAGGGCCGCGCCCCAGGCCACCACGGTCACGAGATGATCCATAGCAGCACCAATAGCGTCGCGAGTGTCCAGCCGAGATAGACGCGCACATTGCCGGACTGCAGCCGCACCACCCGCCGGGCGGCGGAATCCACCGCCAGCATCACCGGCGCATACAGCAGATCCCAGGCGCGATCGCCGACACTGAGGTGGTAACGCGGCGCGCCGTCCTCGCGCCGACCGACCGACTCCTCGATGTGGAACAGCAGGCCGAACACCCGCCGGATGGGCTGGGCGAAGGCCGTGGCGGTGTATTGCATGCGCGTCGTGGGCGGCGCGAAGCCGCAGTCCCAGGCATCGCAGTGGCGCACCCGGCGCACCGCGCCGCGGTGCAATCCCCAGAACGCCAGCCCGGTGAGCACGGCGAGCAGCACGACCACCAGCGGCGCGCTGTAGCTCGCCGTCGCGGAGGACACCGGCGTCAGCCAGAGCCAGCCGTGGGCGCCGGCCTGCGGCAGCCCGCCGCCGAAAAGCTGCTGGGGTACGACGTCGATCACCTCGATCACCCAGGTCGGCAGGACGCCGAGCAGCAGGCATAACGCCGCGAGCCACCCCTGGCCCACGCGCATGCCCAGGGGCACCTGGCGGGCGCGGCGCACGTGCCGGCTGCGGGCCTGGCCGAGGAACGCCACGCCGTAGACCTTGACGAAGCACGCCGCCGCCAGCGCGCCGGTCAGCGCCAGCACCGCCGAGGCCACGGGGATGAGGCTGCGCAGCACGCCGCTCTCGAGCTGCCAGGCCTGCAGCGCGGCCTGGAAGGTCAACCACTCCGAGACGAAGCCGTTGAAGGGCGGCAGCCCCGAGATGGAGATGCAGCCGACCAGAAAGAATAGGCCGGTCCAGGGCATGCGCCGCAGCAGACCGCCCATCTGTTCGAGATCCCGCTCGTGGGTGCTTTGCAGGATCGCGCCGGCCCCCAGGAACAGCAACGCCTTGAAGAGCGCATGGTTGACCGTGTGATAGAGGGCGGCGACGAACGCCAGTGTACCCAACAGCCCATGGCCCGTGGCCAGGAACAGCAGCGCCAGCCCTAAGCCAATGAAGATGATGCCGAGGTTTTCCACCGAGTGATAGGCCAGCAGCCGCTTGAGGTCGTGTTGCATCAACGCATAGAGCACACCCATCAGCGCCGAGACGCTGCCGACGGCGAGCACGGCCACCCCCCACTGCCACTGAACCTCACCGAGGAGGTCGAACACGAAACGGATGAAGCCGTAGACCGCCACCTTCAGCATCACGCCGGACATCAGCGCCGAGATGTGCGAGGGCGCGACCGGGTGGGCCTCCGGCAGCCAGGCATGCAGGGGCACCAGCCCCGCCTTCATGCCGAAGCCGAAGAACGCCAGCACGAACGCCACGCTGGCCCAACCGGAGGAGAGCGGCGCCGCCCGCATGGCCTCGAAGGCGAAGCCGCCGCCGAACGAGGCCAGCACGCCATAGCCAAGCAGGATGGCCAGACCGCCGATGTGCGCCATGAGCAGGTAGAGGAAGGCGGCGCGGCGGTTGGCGGCGTTCTCGTGCTGGAAGGCCACCAGGAAGTAGGACGACAGCGACATCACCTCCCAGGACACCATGAACAGGAAGGCGTCGTCGGCCAGCACCACCAGCAGCATGCCGGCGAGGAACAGCCCGGCGAATCCGCCCAGCGCCGTGAGCGAATCCCGCCCATGCTCGTAGCCGCGCACGTAGGCCGGGCCATAGAGCCCGACGGCGAAACTCACCACGCCGATCACGCAGAGAAAGAAACCGGACAGCGCATCGAGGCGCACCCGCGAGGGCAGCCACGGCAGCCCCATGGGCAGGGTGGCGGTGGCGACGCCGTCCTGCAACAAGGCGCCCAGCCCCGCCGCCAGCGCCACGAGTCCCGCGAGACCGAACAGGGGCATGCCCAGCATGCGCAACACGCGCGGCGCCCACACCGAGAACAGCGAGACCGCGGACGAGGCCAGCGCCAGCAGCACCGCCAGCGCGGCGAGCGAAAGCGCGGCGTGCGCGCTCATGCCGTCTCCTCCGCTGCCGACGACGCCTTGAGCCGCACGCCGCGGCCCACGCCGGCGCTCGCCGCGCCCTCGCCGATCAGTTCGATGCCGGCCTTCTCCAGCGCCTCGACCACCTTCACCAGGGACTCCACGTTGCCGCGCACCTGCCCGGCGCTGCCCTCCATGCGCTGGATGGTGGGCAGCGACAACCCCGCCGCCTCGGCCAGGCGGCGCTGGTCCAGTCCCAGCAGTGCCCGGGCGGCCCGGATCTGCGCGGCGGTGATCATGTCCATGGCATCTCTTGTTACGGCTGGGTCGTGATATTACATATATGAACTCGGAGTATTCAAGTATGAGACATCACAATAATGACACCGGCCGCCCCTCCCAACATATTGAGAAATGTAGGGCGGGTTAGCGTTTCTGGCGTAACCCGCCAAGCGTTGCGCAGCAACACAACGCATCTTTTGACTTTTGACGTATTCACCAAACCCGGCGGAAGCGGAGATAATCACGCAACGTATCGCTTCACCCATCGCGACCCGCCACGCGATCCACGCCGGGTGAGCTGTTCTTGAACCCGACAGAGTAACAATAAGAATTAGGAGTTCGGTATCTGATTACAGTCCCCGCGGCCTTCCCCGGATTTAACGTCTCAACCCGGTCAAGGTCTGGGAGGGTCGGGTAATGCGATGGCTTGCGGTTAGTAGCCCGGATGGATATTACTCAGGGTATAACCGATGATGCCACCGCCCAGCAGGCCGATCCACAGGTTGTCGTTGTCGTTATTGTTGTTGTTGTGATGGTTATTATTATTACCGCACGACTGGTACCCAGAGTACATGGGGGTAATAGTACCGGCTACCCTTGTAATAGCCGTTGTAATGATTGTTGTAATGGTCGTTGTAATGGTTGTTGTAATGTTCATTCTGGTGGTAGCCATTATAGTGCCCGCCATTGTCATAGCGACCCCCACCGGCCCAGGCGCCGCCCGGCACCGCGAGGATCATGGCCATGACCGACGCTAAGATGGACGAGGTTTTACTATGTGTGTTCATAACTGCCTCCTGGTTGATGGGTTACGTGTGTTACGAATATAGCTAACGTATCGGTCCGAAAAAGGGTGACACACGGTCAATGAAATACTGCGCCGCCAATCAGGCCATCGAATAACGCCCCTATCAACCCTATGACGCTGCCCCTGGGAGCCCCCGGCAGAGTCTGCCGTGCCGTCGTCACTCCCGCCTGGTCCTGCTTCATCTTAACCTACTGTTTTCTCGTGATCTGCCGTCATATCGGGAATCGCATAGGAGGATATGCCTATGAAGATTGCGAGAATGCTGCCGGGGCTGGTGATGCTGGTCTTGGGGACGGCTGCCGGGGCTGGCGATAGCGTATTGACCGACCAATACGACGATGATCCGGGCAGGATGCTGCAGGCGTACAAAAAGGAGCAGGTGTCCTGCGGGGTGGTCGGCAGGGAACTGGAGTGCATAACAGCCCAGTTCGAGTTGGAACTGGCTGCCGAACGCCTGGACACCCAGCAGGAACACGGATGTACCAGCGGCACTGACTGCGAGGCAGCGCCCGCCGACTTCTGGGGGATGTAGCGTCTCGCCCGCATGACTGCTCCGATTGATTGACCGGCGTTGGCCGGTCCCCGTCTTTCACGCCGTCTGTTACGAATCCTCAATCCCTGGACCTAGGATTCTGGCGTTTTGAATTCAACAATCGTATCTTTACCCGCCACGTAGCCACTTCTTTGCGGGTAATAAGACTGGTCATCAACAGCGGGGAGGATACGCGAGCTGGCCGGCTGCCTCAGAGCCTGTGAAAATATCGACGGCCGTCGCGAGGGCGTCGATTGGCGTGCGAGGCAAGGCGCGCTGCGCGAAAACAGGGAGTTTGGCGAGCCAAATGACCGAAGTTTTCGCGTGGCGCAACGCCGCCGCAGCCGCAAAGCGGCGTCCGCAGCAGGCTGGCGATATTTTCACAGGCTCTCAGTACAGCGTTTTGGAACATAACTCAGACGAGGGATCGCTATGCCATTAAATAGACTTGTTGATACTGGTGTCCCACTCCCACTGCCTGATATTCAGAGGACGACATTCTCTGTTGATGGGTTGGCTCGCTACACCTGCAATACCTGGGATGAAATTCTCGAGGCCCAAAGCGGCGGGCAATTCGATATCGTCATCGTTGGATCGGGAATGTATGGGGCCTACACGGCGGCCAAATTGTTCGAGCGCGGCCGGCAGGATGGCCAACAATCCGGATGCCCCGCGAATTCTGGTTCTGGAGTCGGGACCTTTCCTGATCACCGAACACATACAAAACCTGACTCGCCGCAGCACCGATCTCGCTGCATTGGTCGCCGAAGATCTGGTCGAGCCGGGCCAGACAAATGGCGTTGCGTTCGTTAAACACACTCGCTGCCTCGGCGGCAAGTCGATGTTCTGGGGCGGGTGGTCCCCGCGTTACCAACCAGAAGATATGCAGAAGCTCGATGACGATGGCGACAGACTGTGGCCGGAAGATGTCGAGAACTATCTTTTTCAGACCGGTTGGCGGGGTGGGTATGAGTACAGTGAGCGGGAAATTGGCGCTTATCCGGTGCAGGATTTTATCAACGGACCTTTATATACGGCGCTGAAAAGCCGCGCCGAAGCCGTGGTCAACGGCAACCAGGTGCCTTCCCTGAAGGCGGCATTGGCTCCACCGATTGCGGTTCAGGGGGAATCCCCGGGTTCCGGATTATTCAGTTTCGATAAATACAGCAGTCTTCCCTTGCTGCTGGACTCGGTACGGGAAGACAGCGAAATCAGCGGCGGAAATAATTCCTTACGCCGGCTTTTTGTAGTGCCTTATGCCGAGGTGCTTAAACTGCAAACCGCGAATGGGCGCGTAAATCAAGTGGTCGTCGCGTTGGCGGATCCGGCGGACCCGAGAGTCAAAAGTAAAGCGCGTGTGGTCCGCCTGAATCTCAAGTCAAGCGCCATGGTAATTCTGGCTGGTAATACCATTAACTCGACGCGCCTGGCTCTGAACTCTTTCCCGCGCCCGGCGCCGTTAAATCAGAATGGAGAATTAATAGGGCGTAATCTGCTGTATCACGTGCGCAGTAACTTTACCTGGCGCGTCAAGCGTACTGCCCTCAATCTCCCCCCGCCCGATCCGACCAAAATAAAAACGGCGGCGCTCCATGTCACCGGATCCACGCCAACTTCAGGGAGTGGTGTGGGGCAATTCCACTTGCAATTTTATGCCGCACCCAACATGGATGTGCCCCTGTTTCCCGGCGCCAGCAAAGACCCGGAACGTTTTCTCTATCAGATGACGCCGAATATCGAAGATATCGAGTCGATCCGGGAAGCACAAGGCGGCCTTGGCAACGAGCGCGTTGCGATCGGAATCCGCACCGTGGGAGAGACCTTCGGGGATCGGACCAGTCCCATCGGCAGCAACCCCAATGCGAGCTGGATGAATGTCAATCCCTTTGGCGGGTCCGGGGACGATATCTATATTGAAAGCGGCAACGAGCTTCGTATCCCCAAGGCTTATGTCCACCTGGTGGAGACGAGCGACGATGGTGAGGTGCGAACCGCCCAGGATGAAGCGGCCTTTGATTTCATCGCGGCATTGGCCAACCAGACGCAAGGCGGTACTGCACCGACCGGCCCGCAACCCGCGGCGACCATCGAGGTGCTGGCCCAGGTTCCCCTCAACGTTATCCCGGACGACTCCTTCCGCAGGGAGGACACGCCGAGTGGGCGCTTTTTTGTCGGTCGCTTTGGTGGCCAATACCGGGTGATCGAGGGGACTTGTACACACGAGGGCTGCTTCGTCGACTGGGTGGGTGCTCAAGGTATCTTTAGCTGTCCTTGTCACACCGCGCGCTTTGCGGCCGATGGTTTGATTATTTCGGGACCGCCGCCGGCCCCTTTGCATAAACCCGACTTCAGAATCCAGAACGGCAATCTGGAAATCACCCGGCCGCAAAGCGGCACCTCACCGATCGAATATGTAGGAGGCGGACCCGATGGCATCGGCACCTCGTATCATGAATTGGGAACGATGTGGATGGGCACGGACTTCGCCAAATCCGTCACCGATGTAAACGGGCGCTTTCATCATGTCGCCAACGCCTATTGTGTCGATCAAGCGATTTTCCCCACCGCGGGTTCGGCGAATCCGGCCCTGACCGGAATTGCCCTCTCACGAAAGATCGCCGTGTCGATCATCGAACGGTGTACGTCCGTTGATGTCCTGGGGAACGAGCCGGGGTTTCAAACCTTGTATAGCGGGAACTTCGCCACCGACGGCTGGAGTATGGTCCCCGGCGGAAGTCAGGCTTTCTTTGATGTCTCCAGCGAGACTTACCCCATCCTCGGCGCCGGTGTGGATAACAAGACGACCGCCTTGGGCGTGCTCTGGTACACCACCAGGATGTTCGATGATTTCATACTGAGGTTGGACTGGAAAGCCTACGACATTGAAGCCAACTCGGGAATCTTCCTGCGCATGCCGCAACCCGCCGTTCTTGACGCAGGATTTTATGACTCGACCATTGAAGTTCAGATAGATGAGCAGGGATTCGATTACGAGAACGCCGTGTACGGCTCTCCCCTGCACAAGACGGGCTCGGTCTATGGCGTCTTTCCCGCCCGGCTGTGGGCCGCGAAAGTCGTGCAGCCACGGGATGCGGGTCAATCGACCTACTGGAACAGTTACGAGATCAAGCTGCAAGGCGGGAACATCGAAGTCAGGCTCAACGGGGTGCTGGTGTCTAAAGGACAGTTTCCGAACCTGTTGTCCGCTGTTGCAGCGAGTGTTGGAAAAACCAAGCGGGATGAAGGCTATATCGGACTTCAATGTCACACCGAAGTCGTGCAATTTCGCAATATCCGTATTAAGGAATTATGATCCCTGCGGAAAAGCAACGGCGGGGGGAATTTACGGAGACGTTGACTAATTCGTCAGGCGTGCTTGTGCCGGGCTACGCCCACCAGACCGATCAGGCCGGAACCGAACAACCAGGCGGCAGCCGGGACCGGTACGGAGGTCACGGCCAGACCAGTAGTCTTGAATTTACCCATTGATCCACCTAAATCGAGCGAATCCTTGAGTTGGGAGAGATAAATCACTTCAGCAGTAGTACATTGGGCGACCGCATTGATGGCGGCGTTACACTGGATATTCATGGTGTTGAAGCCGATCAGTTGACCAGTGGAATTCCAGACACCGGTAAGATCGGCCGTCATGAGCGTTTGCCGGCTGTTTATGTTCAGGTCCGGTATGACGCCCTTGATCCTGATGCTACCGGTAAGGTTGCCGTTCTTGTACCTGGCCTTGAACCGTAAACGCGTCTTAGAGATAGTATAGGTGTCATCTATTGAGGGGGAAAATAACAACGTTGATTCCTTGGGCGCGTCACCACCATACCTCGCTTTAAGCTTGAAATCACCATTCTGCTGGTTTTTCAGGGTTACATAGACACTCTGAGAAAAGTAGGGAAAACTCCCTTCCACCAGGCCTGGCAGGCTGCAACCATTGAGTGGATAGGCCGAGGGATCGGGACAGACGGAGGCGAAAGCGGCACTGCCGCTCAGGGCGCAAACTCCCATCACGCAAATGCCCAGCAAAAATTTTATTTTACTTACCATAACGTTCGCTCCTTGCCAAATCCCAGACATCAACATCCTTACCTGCCAAACAGGCCGATGTTATGGCTATCCATCGAGTCATCGAAGCGGCGGTGATGACATGGATCATGCAAGAACAGATGAAACGACTATCGCTACCGAACTACCGCTATATCACCCCAGATTTGGTCATCGCGAAATAGTGGTTGCGAAACCGGGCAGCAAAACACTAATAGCTGCTTTCCTGTTGTGCGAGCGTTTTGCCTTTGCGTCGGGATATTCCGACCACCCCGACCAGACCGGAACCAAACAGCCAAACAGTGTCTGGAACAGGCACAGAGGAGGAGGCGGTAACATTGCCCTTAAGGGTCAGGTACAGGGTGTAGGATGACCGGCTTGTGGCTGCGCCAACATCCGCGTCCGAGAGCGTCAGTGTATAGGTCTCGAGAAAGCTGCCCGTGTTGGTCGTGTCGAAGGTGGCCAGGAAGTCCTGATTACCGCCTTGTCCCAAGTTGGCGAATCCTGCCAGATCACTGTCCAGAGCACTTGTATCGCTGCCTCCCGTCAGGCTGAAGCCGTCCAGGTCAAGAGCCGCGCGATCGGTGGCGGTAAGGTTGTAGATACTAAAGCCAAGCGGACTGACGGAGCTGTTCTGAGCGACCGTACCAAAATCCAGGGTCAGGCTGTTGACCGGCGCACTGCCGTTAAAGGAAGGCGCGGCATGCAGCAGGTAGGAATACGTCGCGCTGAGATTTCCTGCCCAGGTCAGGTTGTATTGCGTCGTTTCGGCGCCGTTGAAGACACCGGTCCCTTGCGAGGCACTGAGGGTTGGCGCCGTACGGCTTACATTCACCGTACCGCTGCCGACAACATAACTGTCGAGACTGCCAGATGCCGCCTGGTTCTGGCTGGTGACAACATCGGGGGCGGTCGTGGTGTTGCTGCAGGCATTCCTGCGAGTTCCACTGAGGTGCCGCTGGCGCTAATGGCCGGGGTAAATGTGTAACTGACGCCGGGTGCGGAATGTCCGGCGGTGCTGCTACCGGATCCAGAGGAAGTTACGGGGTTGTTGCCGTTGCCCGGGCTGTCGCGGATACCGTGACGGCCTGGGTACGCGTCGAGACGAGATTGACCGTAACCCCGGTCAACACACCGGTTGACGCGTCGAACTGATTCAGCGCGCTCGACCCCAGGCTGGCGTTGTCGTTACTGGTGCTGCTTGCCCCACCCTCGCCATCAGTGGCCGAAGCAGTGTTACTGAAAGGTACGCTCGACGTAGACGTAACCAAGTCGGCATAGGCGGGGCCTAATGTCAGGGCCCACAAGCCGATTGCCGAGGCAACACGGCATAGTTTCTTGCGGTTCCTACCCGGCAATCGCCGGCTGTCCCTGATGCCTGCGATGGAGCGGCATGAAGATATAGCCGCAATTGACAAACTGGCGCGCGACGTACCCGATAAATGTGACATACAAAAATAACCTCCTGCAGGGTGATTCCGGCCGCTGACAAGCCATCAACAGTGACTTGTTAAAGACGTGGGTCCCTTGCCACGCAGCGGGTCCTATCTTCTTCCTGGAAGAATTTCCAGTATGTAATCGACACTTCCGGAAAAAGATTAAGTAGAATTACTTGGCAATCCCTTGCGCGGCGGGCTGTCCCGACTCTCGATGGTCATTCGAGGCACAATTCGTCAGGGAGGCGACTACGAACATCCGTCTTGCACCAGGTCGCCTGCTGCTGATCATTGATCTCACCGAGGTAGGGCACCTGGTGTTGCGCCACCTCATTGCCACCACAGCGCCGATTCTCCACGATGCTCCAGTAGCGGTGCGCATTACCGTCCTTGAAGCGCTTGGTCGCACGCAAAAACATGCATGCATGTCTGACCAACCCGCACGCAATATCAAGAGGGCAGGTCTTCACTACAACCACATCGCAGTAGCGCTACCTCTGCCGATCAACGCCTTGCACGGGTGATGCCAGAAAAATCGGCGGTGTTTATGGTCGAGTTGCGAAAGTCGGGTTAATTCACGGGCTCTGAGGTCGGCTTGGGGATGTCCCCTTGCCTTCGATGTTCTGCTTGTATTCGTCCTCGAAGGCGCCAGACCACCAGCAATCACGGCCGCGCCCCCGACAGAAGGACGACCCTCCCGATCAGATCCCCCTGGAAGATATCCCTGACCTATTTGCTCCCGAGCCAGGAACGGCTCAGGGAAAAGGTAATCCCTTTGGGTGCGGGCGCGCGGCAAGGGGTGCGTCTCGCTCACGTAGCGAGCGCGCCGATGGCCGCTGTCAGCAGGGAGTCCACCCCGGGAGCGAGGGCGTCCGCTACCGTCCAGACCCAGAGCGCCGTGACCGCGCCGGCGAACACGTCCATCATGTAGTGGGCGCGCAGCACGAACACGGTGGCGACCTCGAAGAGCGCGATGGCGACGCCCGCAACCGCCGCGGCGGCTCCACCGTAGTGACCGAGATCGAGGCAGCCGTACACCGCGAGGGCGCGCTGAATATCCATGTCGTGTCATCCCGCTGAGCCGCGACCGGCTCCTTCGGGCCTGCTCGGGGGGCATGACGACATCGCGGCAAGCAATCTGACGATCACGCCCGAGCGGCGGGAGAAAATCGATTTCTGGGATCTGCTCTTGTCTTTACAG
>CAVYZN010000010.1:0-34147 GCA_963773065.1 uncultured Gammaproteobacteria bacterium | reverse complement strand
TTTAATGAACCAACGGATTCATAACAGACTTTCTGAACTGAAAAATACCGCGGCGTATTCCCTATCCCCAGGGGAAGCGGTGATAATCGTCCACCGTATCGCCTTACCCATCGAGATTCGCTGCACGAGCCACGTCGGGTGGGGTCACCGGAACCCGGCAGAACGGAACACCCGAACATGATCGACGCTGTCACCGCGCTGGAACACCTGCGCACAGGGAACCAGCGCTTCGCCGCCGGCCTGCGCAGTCCCGATACCCTGCTCAGCCATGCACAGCGGGCGGAACTCGCCGCCGGCCAGGAGCCGTTCGCCGTCATCCTCGGCTGCTCCGATTCGCGGGTCCCGGCGGAGATCGTCTTCGACCAGGGCCTGGGCGACCTGTTCGTCATCCGGGTCGCGGGCAACATCGTCGCCCCGTCGCAGGTCGGCAGCGTCGAGTTCGCCGTGGAGCGGTTCGGCACGCGGCTGGTGGTGGTGCTGGGTCATTCCCAGTGCGGCGCGATGCTCGCCACGGTCGAAGAACTCCAGCGGCCGGCCGGTGATCAGTCGCGCAACCTCCGCTCGATCGTCAGCCGTATCCGCCCGTCCGTGGAAGGGCTGCTGGCGACGGAGCCGCGCCATCAGCCGGACGCGCTGGTGCGGCAGGCGGTCCGGGCCAACATCCGCGCCTCGGTCGACCACCTGCGACACGGGTCGGAATTCATCGAACAGCTGATCCAGCACGACGGCCTCCTCATCGTCGGCGCCGAATACTCGCTGGAGACCGGGGTTGTCGACTTCTTCACCGGCGTTCCGGAGACCGGCGGATAGCCGTTCACACAGTACGTCACCTGCCGCCGCGACGGCCTGATCAGCGCCTTGAATGGCGGCGTGCGCCAAGGATGCGCGAACGCCATCTCCGTGGAGCGGGCGGGAGGCGGCAATCGAGGCGTTCGGGGGCTGATTTAGAAGTCTCCTGCCCCCCCGACATTCACCAGGTTTAAGGTCCATCCCGGTGAAGGTCTGGGAGGGTCGGGTAATGCGATGGCTTGCGGTTAGTAGCCCGAATGGATATTACTCAGGGTATAACCGATGATGCCACCGCCCAGCAGGCCGATCCACAGGTTGTCGTTGTCGTTATTGTTGTTGTTGTGATGGTTATTCTTATTACCGCACGACTGGTACCCAGAGTACTGGGGATAATAGTACCGGCTACCCTTGTAATAGCCGTTGTAATGATTGTTGTATAGCCGTTGTAATGGTTGTTGTAATGGCTGTTGTAATGTTCATTCTGGTGGTAGCCATTATAGTGCCCGCCATTGTCATAGCGACCCCCACCGGCCCAGGCGCCGCCCGGCACCGCGAGGATCATGGCCATGACCGACGCTAAGATGGACGAGGTTTTACTCTGTGTGTTCATAACTGCCTCCTGGTTGATGGGTTACGTGTGTTACGAATATAGCTAACGTATCGGTCCGAAAAAGGGTGACACACGGTCAATGAGATACTGCGCCGCCAATCAGGCCATCGAATAACGCCCCTATCAACCCTATGACGCTGCCCCTGGGGGCCCCGGCAGAGTCCGCCGTGCCGTCGTCACTCCCGCCTGGTCCTGCTTCATCTTAACCTACTGTTTTCTCGTGATCTGCCGTCATATGGGGAATCGCATAGGAGGATATGCCTATGAAGATTGCGAGAATGCTGCCGGGGCTGGTGATGCTGGTCTTGGGGACTGCTGCCGGGGCTGGCGATAGCGTATTGACCGACCAATACGACGATGATCCGGGCAGGATGCTGCAGGCGTACAAAAAGGAGCAGGTGTCCTGCGGGGTGGTCGGCAGGGAACTGGAATGCATAACAGCCCAGTTCGAGTTGGAACTGGCTGCCGAACGCCTGGACATTCAGCAGGTACACGGATGTACCAGCGGCACTGACTGCGAGGCAACGCCTGCCGACTTCTGGGGGATGTAGCATCTCGTCCGCATGACTGCTCCGATTGATTGACCGGCCTTGGCCGGTCCCCGTCTTTCACGCCGTCAGTTACGAATCCTCAATCCCTGGCCATAGGGTTCTGGCGTTTTGAATTCAACAATCGTATCTTTACCCGCCGCGTAGCCACTTCTTTGCGGGTAATAAGACTGGTCATCAACAACGAGGAGGATACGCGAGCTGGCCGGCTGCCTCAGAGCCTGTGAAAATATCGACGGCCGTCGCGAGGGCGTCGATTGGCGTGCGAGGCAAGGCGCGCTGCGCGAAAACAAGGAAGTTTGGCGAGCCAAATGACCGAAGTTTTCGCGTGGCGCAACGCCGCCACAGCCGCAAAGCGGCGTCCGCAGCAGGCTGGCGATATTTTCACAGGCACTCAGTACAGCGGTTTGGAACATAACTCAGACGAGGGATCGCTATGCCATTAAATAGACTTGTTGATACTGGTGTCCCACTCCCACTGCCTGATATTCAGAGGACGACATTCTCTGTTGATGGGTTGGCTCGCTACACCTGCAATACCTGGGATGAAATTCTCGAGGCCCAGAGCGGCGGGCAATTCGATATCGTCATCGTTGGATCGGGAATGTATGGGGCCTACACGGCGGCCAAATTGTTCGAGCGCGGCCGCAGGATGGCCAACACTCCGGATGCCCCGCGAATTCTGGTTCTGGAGTCGGGACCTTTCCTGATCACCGAACACATACAAAACCTGACTCGCCGCAGCACGGATCTCGCTGCATTGGTCGCCGAAGATCTGGTCGAGCCGGGCCAGACAAATGGCGTTGCGTTCGTAAAACACACTCGCTGCCTCGGCGGCAAGTCGATGTTCTGGGGCGGGTGGTCCCCGCGTTACCAACCAGAAGATATGCAGAAGCTCGATGACGATGGCGACAGACTGTGGCCGGAAGATGTCGAGGACTATCTTTTTCAGACCGGCTGGCGGGGCGGGTATGAGTACAGTGAGCGGGAAATTGGCGCTTATCCGGTGCAGGATTTTATCAACGGACCTTTATATACAGCGCTGAAGAGCCGCGCCGAAGCCGTGGTCAACGGCAACCAGGTGCCTTCCCTGAAGGCGGCATTGGCTCCGCCGATCGCGGTTCAGGGGGAATCCCCGGGTTCCGGATTATTCAGTTTCGATAAATACAGCAGTCTTCCCTTGCTGCTGGACTCGGTACGGGAAGACAGCGAAATCAGCGGCGGAAATAATTCCTTACGCCGGCTTTTTGTAGTGCCTTATGCCGAGGTGCTTAAACTGCAAACTGCGAATGGGCGCGTAAATCAAGTGGTCGTCGCGTTGGCGGATCCGGCGGACCCGAGAGTCAAAAGTAAAGCGCGTGTGGTCCGCTTGAATCTCAAGTCAAGCGCCATGGTAATTCTGGCTGGTAATACCATTAACTCGACGCGCCTGGCTCTGAACTCTTTCCCGCGCCCGGCGCCGTTAAATCAGAATGGAGAATTAATAGGGCGTAATCTGCTGTATCACGTGCGCAGTAACTTTACCTGGCGCGTCAAGCGTACTGCCCTCAATCTCCCTCCACCCACTCCGGCCAAAATAAAAACGGCGGCACTCCATGTCACCGGATCCACGCCAACCTCAGGGAGTGGTGTGGGGCAATTCCACTTGCAATTTTATGCCGCACCCAATATGGATGTGCCCCTGTTTCCCGGCGCCAGCAAAGACCCGGAACGTTTTCTCTATCAGATGACACCGAATATCGAAGATATCGAGTCGATTCGGGAAGCACAAAGCGGCCTTGGCAACGACCGCGTTGCAATCGGAATCCGGACCGTGGGAGAGACCTTCGGGGATCGGACCAGCCCCATCGGCAGTAACCCCAATGCGAGCTGGATGAATGTCAGTCCTTTTGGCGGGACCGGGGACGATATCTATATTGAAAGCGGCAACGAGCTTCGTATCCCCAAAGCTTATGTCCACCTGGTGGAGACGAGCGACGATGGTGAGGTGCGAACCGCCCAGGATGAAGCGGCCTTTGATTTCATCGCGGCATTGGCCAACCAGACGCAAGGCGGTACTGCACCGACCGGCCCTCAACCCGCGGCGACCATCGAGGTGCTGGCCCAGGTTCCCCTCAACGTTATCCCGGACGACTCCTTCCGCAGGGAGGACACGCCGAGTGGGCGCTTTTTTGTCGGTCGCTTTGGTGGCCAATACCGGGTGATCGAGGGGACTTGTACACACGAGGGCTGCTTCGTCGACTGGGTGGGTGCTCAAGGTATCTTTAGCTGTCCCTGTCACACCGCGCGCTTTGCGGCCGATGGTTTGATTATTTCGGGACCGCCGCCGGCCCCTTTGCATAAACCCGACTTTAGAATCCAGAACGGCAATCTGGAAATCACCAGGCCGCAAAGCGGCACGTCACCGATCGAATATGTAGGAGGCGGACCCGATGGCATCGGCACCTCGTATCATGAATTGGGAACGATGTGGATGGGCACGGACTTTGCCAAATCCGTCACCGATGTAAACGGGCGCTTTCATCATGTCACTAACGCCTATTGTGTCGATCAAGCGATTTTCCCCACCGCGGGTTCGGCGAATCCGGCCCTGACCGGAATTGCCCTCTCACGAAAGATCGCCGTGTCGATCATCGAACGGTGTACGTCCGTTGAGTTCCTGGGGAACGAGCCGGGGTTTCAAACCTTGTATGGCGGGAACTTCGCCACCGACGGCTGGAGTATGGTCCCCGGCGGGAGTCAGGCTTTCTTTGATGTCTCCAGTCGAGACTTACCCCATCCTCGGCGCCGGCGTGGATAACAAGACGACCGCTTTGGGCGTGCTCTGGTACACCACCAGGATGTTCGATGATTTCATACTGAGGTTGGACTGGAAAGCCTACGACATTGAAGCCAACTCGGGAATCTTCCTGCGCATGCCGCAACCCGCCGTTCTTGACGCAGGCTTTTATGACTCGACCATTGAAGTCCAGATAGACGAGCAGGGATACGATTACGAGAACGCCGTGTATGGCTCTCCCCTGCACAAGACGGGCTCGGTCTATGGCGTCTTCCCCGCGCGGCTGTGGGCCGCGAAAGTCGTGCAGCCACGGGATGCGGGCAAATCGACCTACTGGAACAGTTACGAGATCAAGCTGCAAGGCGGGAACATCGAAGTCAGGCTCAACGGGCTGCTGGTATCTAAAGGACAGTTTCCGAACCTGTTGTCCGCTGTTGCAGCGAGTGTTGGCAAAACCAAGCGGGATGAAGGCTATATCGGACTTCAATGTCACACCGAAGTCGTGCAATTTCGCAATATCCGTATTAAGGAATTATGACCCCTGCGGAAGAGCAGGAGGCGCTACCTCTTGTAGGTGCGGGCTCTTGTGCCCTTTGGGTATGCCCGCGAACAATCCGGGCAGCTTACAATCGCTTGGATCACATTGGCTTTTGTTTAATGTGAAGCTGTTCGTTTTATTAGATGCCTCACACGGCGGCATTCGGGTCGCTGTTTTTATTCGTGACGCAAGCTTCGTTTCTGACGGGGGTAGAATATGGCCAGGGGCCAAGCCTTACGCGGACCCCGTTGGGCAAATTAGACTGAACGGCAAGAGTCGACCCAACCCGGTCGTACAGCATTTCAGCCTGGACGGCGAGAATGTACTGAAACCAGACATGCGTGTTAACGCGCCTTTTGTCCACGACCCTTATCAAAAGCCGATTTTATACTTTTGCGCTTCCGGTCTTCAGTACGTAGTCTGTCTTCAGGACGTTTTCGCAGCCTATTCCTATTAGAGATCGCAGCGAAACCCCAAGGATGCTGCTGTGATCTTCGAGCCACTGGATTTCATTTACATTACGTACTTAAAGTGCCAGATTCACTGTATACCTTTCTCCCGTGTCCTCCTCGATCAACTGTAAACGCAGCTTCTGCGCCGATAGCGCCTCGCCAGGGAAAAACAAAAATCCGTAGGCCAGATCCCCCGGATCGATGGCCTTGTTTTCCAGCGACTTGTCGCGAAAGTCATCCATAACCTTGAGCCGTGCCGCATCGGCGCTTTCGGCTCCGCTGGCCCCGCCGAGGACAGCGCCCCCCGCAGCACCCACTGCCGCGCCCTTACCGATATTGGCGGCCACGTCCCGGCCGGAGACGACGCCCACCGCTGCTCCCACCAAGGCACCCGCGACGCCACCCAGGAACCCCGTGTAGGCCCCCTCCTTGAATATCTCATGGGTCTGGGCGTACTTGGTCACCCGCTCATAGGCAAAGCGGTTCTCCAGAATGGGCCACAACTGGCCATCCTTGTCCTCAAGAAACGTCTGGCCCGGATTAATCTTCAGCGGAGTCTTGCCGGTATTATCGAACGCCACTTGTACCGGCGTGATGCCCGCGCCGCGTATGTCGAACCCGAACAGCTGCTGCGCCTCGGAACGATCCATATAGGCCTGCGCAGCAACAGTGGCGCCGGCGACCTGGGTGGCGTTGGGGTATGACGTAGGGAGCCGGAACGGCAGGGGTTTCGCCTTGTACTCGGTGGCGCAGGCGGCCATGATCGTTACCGCAGTGGCGACGCAGAGCATCCTGAGAATGAATCGATTCATGACTACCATCAATGCTTTCCTCTCGATTTCCAGCCGGGGACTGGGGAAACGGCAATACTATCAGAACTGACGCCCAGGGGTCCGTGGACATGACGCCGTCACGGTGAAGCGCGCCGGAAATAAAAGCTACAGCCGCCCAATCCTGGGACCCCAATGGGACCCCGGCGAGATCTTGAGAGTTTTGTGGGGTCCGATTAATTTATAACTTGTTGTTAATTCAGGGGGGCTGAGTTATATCTCAGCGTGTGATTGGTCCCAACCTCTCCCTAAGCTTCAAAGCCCGATGTCGGAGCGAAAGTGTCCTGAATTGCGGCATAGAGTACATTCCAATCGAGGTATGAGTCTGAGCGGGGCGGTTTTTGAAGCGATAGCACTCGTTGTTGGTCTTGATGATATGGCAATGATGGGTCAGGCGGTCGAGCAGCGCAGTGTTCCAAAACTCGCATTCCCCCCGTGAAGTTGACTGGCGCATCCTGCGACGCCGCCGCTATTGCCTCTCAGGTATCCAATCGAGTATGGGCGGGAAATCTCCACGTTGACCCCGCCTTCGCTCGGCGCACCCCCGATCCGGAAGTTTAGCATTCACTGATGACCGGAATCGGCCGGCATCAGGGCACCATGGCGTGCTGCATGGCTTGGATGAGTTCGTTGTCGTTTTCGTCGAGGTAGGGCGTCAGATCAAGATTGGCGGGAACTTTGGTGATTTTTTCGGAGTCGGCCCGTTTGATCCACTGCTGCATGAAGTTGTCGTATTCGCGCCATTCGAGTCCGGCCGCGCGCACCGCCGCTTCCTCGGCGCGAAGGGCGATCTGGTGGGCGTGCTGGTAATGCAGGTTCCAGGTGTCGATCATCGCCTTTTCGGTGGCTTCATGGAGGACGAGGAACCGGTCGACTTCGTGATTGCGGCCCAGATGATCCTGGTAGACCCGCTGCAAGTGGCGGTCGATATAGATTTTTGAGCGGTCGACACTGTAGCCGGCGAGATAAGGGATGTCGTGGTCGCGGTCGAGATGAACGCGTTTGAGGATTTCTTCCACCGATTTGATCAGCATCCGGGAGTTGACCAGGGTGTCGTTGATGCTGGCATGGTTGTGGCGGCCGCTCATGGATTTCTCCTTGTAAAGGTTTAAGAGAAGTAGCCGGGTACTGAGCGGAGCGTACAGAACTTCCTCGGGTATTCCAACCATTGGTAATTCTACCTATTACGCAGATCACCCAAACCCTCTTTTATATACCACCAGATTATCTAGTGGTTTCATTTTACGCGATAGGAGACGTCCACACGGCCACGCACTTTTCATCAGGTTATAGTGGCTGTGATCTTACAATTGGATGTACGACAAGTTTTGAATTAGAAACAGCAGGATGAAGTTTCGCAAAACGGTGTCGATGTGGTTTGGCGAGTTGTCACCCTTTTTCAGGGCGCCGCGTTATACATAACCGTGATCCACTACCAAGGAGGCAATTATGAACACGCAGCGTAAATCCTCAACCGCGCTGGCGGCAGTCATGGCCATGATCCTCGCGGTGCCGGGTGCTGCCTGGGCCGGTGAGGGTGGCGATGATGATCATGATCATGGCTGGAACAAGGGTGGCTACAAGAGTAATGAGCATTACTTTAACACGCATGTACAAAGCACCCATTACAACACCCATTACAACAACAGCTACTATGGCCATTACGCGGGCCGGGGGCCTTATTATCCCCATTACGCAGGCAGGGGACCTTATTATCCCCATTATTATCCCTCCTACCCGTGCTCCACGTGCGGCAAGAATAACCATCACAACAACAATAATAACAATCAACGAAAACTGTGGATCGGCTTGCTAGGCGGTGGCATTCTCGGCTATGGGCTCAACGCCTACCAGCACAGGAACACCGCGGATCAGGGCAATTATCCGCAGGCGAACAGCGCGCCGCCGCCCCCGCCGACCCAGTATGCAAACACCGCGTCGGTCAATCCGTGCCTGCAGGAGCGGGAGTACAGCACGAAGATTATGGTCGGCGGAAAACAGGTAAATGGGTACGGCACGGCCTGCCTGCAGCCGGATGGCTCGTGGCGCTACGGCACGGCCCAGCCGGAGTCCTACTGAGGACGGAACCCTCTATGTCTGGCGCTTGCACCCGGGCGATGTCAGCGCGGCACCACTGTCCACTGCCGTCTGGTTGTTCGGCAGTGGTCTGATGGGACTAATTGGTATAGCCAGTAGAAAGAGGACTCAGCAGAGAATCGTGTTTGCGCGCCGGCGGCTCACGCTGCTGTGCGATGTGTCGGTCATCCCGCGCGAGAGTCCGGTTCGCGAAGAAATACTGGAGTATTTCACGCAAAGTTTCGGCAGATTCATCAATAGGCCGCGGGGCTTGCCCGATTTTCATCTGTTCCAGTTAACCCCACACTGCGGTCTTTATGTGCGCGGTTTCGGCCAGATCTTGCGGATATAGCGCACGCCGTTCAGCGGCCTCGCGAACAATGGGAGGTTTGATGGCGCCCATCGGAGCAGCGTATTTTTTCTTGCCTTCGAATGAAGGTGTACTAGGCTGATACCTAAGCCCGCATTCATGTCATTCGTGCCTGTAAGCATGGTGGGTTCGATTACGGATGGCTGGCTCCAGCCAGGGGATTGGGCTCTTGTGCGTTGTCGTCGCCTAGTAGGTTGTGATGAGGAAACATGTCGTGTTTTACTGTACGGGAGCATGATCCTGGCTACCGTTTAATTCCGCCGGTTATTTCCTTGATGGAGAAATTCGGAAGTTGATCGCAATACAATCGCGCCGCGCAGCGGCAATGAACCCTTGAGACGGCGGCGTGCCATCGCCGCCGCACTGTTAGCAGCGTGGTTACTCGCTGCATGCGGACCGCTGTTGATCAGGAACGAGGCAACCCGCGACTACGTCCCCCTGCGCAACGCCAGCGTTGAACTTTACCGGGATGTCGTTGTTCCGCCCGGAATGGCCCGCGTGTTTTTCCAGGATGGGGTGGCGCAACCGGCGATCAACGAATACCGGCCGCACTGTGAGCTGACGGTCAGGAACGTGGTCGAGCGGCCACAGACGATTTATGCCGACCACTTCACTGTCGAGAGAGTCTCATCCGACATCGTGCATGTCGTCGCTTCGGGAGGTGTCGTGGTGGCGATAAGTGCGGATTTTCATCTGGCGAGCGGGGACGGGGGAGGTGACGGCGGCGGTGATGGCGAGAGCAGGCTGATGAAGATCTACACCCTGTACCTGCACTCCGACCGGCAACTGGACGTGCTTTCCCTTGTCTGTGGCGGTGCCTTTAACTCGCCGGCGCTGGCCGAAAGACCCAGTCTCCAGGATATCGAGACCGCCCTGGGGGACTATGCAACGCTTCGACTGCATTGAGTATGTGACACAGGCGGTTAGACATCCTCTTGACGATCCGGCAGCCATCCGGTCCATTAACCAGCAATACCACGCTTCGACATAGGCGAACCGGCCTACCGAGGGGATCGGGTCGCCCGCCGCAACGATTAGCTAATTGGCGGAGTCGACTCAAATGCGACTCTCACCGTGACTGTTCGAAAATGGTCAGAATCGGAATAGAGCGAACATGAACCTGTTATTGCTGGCTTGCAATGAGCTGTCCAAGTCCCTCTAGCTCCTCCCTGCTGAGATCAGATACGGCCTCGAAGGCCAGATGAACCTGTCGTTCAAACCACTGCAACCATGGGATGTCGATTACCTGCGAAGTCTTAATCCCTTCTTCATCAGGGCTGTCGTTCAAACATCGAGGAGGCTTCATAGATGAAGCGCATTGCGGTCTTAATCCCTTCTTCATCAGGGCTGTCGTTCAAACAACGGTAACACATTAACCTTGGGCAAATAATGCAGACGTCTTAATCCCTTCTTCATCAGGGCTGTCGTTTAAACCTGAATTGTTCAAGGATGAGGAGTACGCGAGTGTGTAGTCCCGGTCTTAATCCCTTCTTCATCAGGGCTGTCGTTCAAACAAATAATACGTGAACGGATGCTTAACGTGAATCACATAGGTCTTAATCCCCTCTTCATCAGGGCTGTCATTCAAACATAAAGCGCGGCACTTCAAAGCATGCAAGCATTACACATACCGCCTTCTTCTGCTTGACTCTGTCTGGGTTTATTTCAGTTATCTTTATTCATTTCCTTTAGCTTCTGGATTATCTGTGGTACCAGGTAAATCAGATACAATGCTTCTAAGGACTCAATCATACCAGTCATGGCTTTTCTACCTTGGTCTGATACAAATAAATAGCCAGCGCCCCAAAGATTATTGCATCAATGGATAATTTTGAGAACAGGAACAGGATGAGAACCAGTAGTACAAAGTGCATTATTTTATATTCCATTTCTTGTTCCCCGTTTTCATAATTACATTTAACTCTCAGATTAGCGGTGTTAAGTGAACTTTGATTAAGTCTGATAGGGGTAGAGAAGGGCTCGCGCCCTCCCCTCCCTCCGAACCGTGCGTGCGGTTCTCCCGCACACGGCTCTCCAGTCGGTGGTTTCAACATCGTGATTGGCTCGCCTGCGCATGGGCTCCGGTCAAGGTGAAGAGCCCTTGCTCAGCGAAGAAAGCCTTCGGCCAACGCGCATGATCAGCATGGCAGTGCCCCATTCCCGGCCGCTTCGCCCGTTTGCGCAACAGCGCCCGCAGGCGACGACGGATGAAGCCGTCCAGTCGCTTGAACTCTAGCGGGTGGGCATGCTTGAAGTAGCCAAACCAGCCTTTCAGGATCGGGTTGATCTCCGCGATCATGCTCCTCAGGCTCTCCCCGCGCGTGCGTCCGGTCCTGCTCCGCAGCTTGTCCCGTATGGCTCTCAGGCTTTTCTTGCGCACCCAGCGCCGCCCCGCTTCGAAGCGGTAGCCCAGGAAGTCGAAGCCTTGCCCCGTTTCCCGACAGTCGCCCACTTGGGTCTTGTTGGGGTGCAGGGCAAGACCGTTAGCTTCCACCCAGGCATGCACTTCTTCCAGTGCGGCCTTCGCTTCTTCCGCCGTCCGGCAAAGTATGACGAAGTCGTCGGCATACCGAACCATCCGGTACCCCTTGCCTTGCATCAGGCCGTCCAGCGGGTGCAGGTAGAGGTTCGCCAGTAACGGGCTGATGACCGCGCCTTGCGGCGTGCCTCCCGTCGGTGTCCAGCGCACCAGGCCATGCAGGATGTCTTGGCTCAGGTAGCCTCGGATCAGGTCAAGGACTCGCCCATCACTAATCCGTTCTTCTACCCGGGCCAGCAGCCGTTCATGCGGGATACTGTCGAAGTAGCTCTTGAGGTCGGCATCCACTACGTGGGGGTAGCCGTCCTTGATGAGCCGGTCGACTTCTCTCAGAGCGTCCTTGCATCCGCGTCCGGGGCGGAAGCCGTAGCTGTTGTCGTGGAATTCCCGCTCGAAGATGGGCTCACATACCCGCTTGAGCGCGGTCTGCACGATGCGGTCTTTCACCGCCGGGATGCCCAGCGGCCGGGTTTGCCCCGGTCCTTTGGGAATCTCCACGCGCTTGACCGGCTGCGGCCGGTAACTGCCCCGCTTCAACGTTTCTTCCAGTTCGTTCAGATAAGCCTCCGCCTGCGCGGCAAACTTCTCCACGCTTTGCCCGTCCACTCCCGCCACACCTTTGTTCCGGGCAACTTTCTCCCAGGCTTGGCGCAGCGTGTCCGCCCGCGCGACTTTGTCGATCAGGCTGAACCATTTGCTTCCTTTGACGCCGTTATCCAGCGCCGCCAACATGCGTTCCGTCCAGATCGTGGTGTCCACCCAGCTCCAGTCTCGGACCCGGGTTTCCGCTTCTTGTTTAGCCCTCGCGGGCACTACCGATGCTGCGCTCACGCTTTGCCTCTTTCCAGATTTCACACATCCACCTTCCTACCTCCCTTCCCTCGGAGCGGCTTTGCTTTCCGCACCTCTCAGACGGGCAGGGCAAGCGTTAGGCGGGGTATGCACCCCTGCTCTCGAACTCCGGTTTCCCTCGGTTTGTGCCATGGCTTCCTTGCTCCGTCCTTCGGTACTACGAAGGTTCTGACCCCTGCCGACGTCACCTCGACGGCAGGTCTCCCCGCTTATCTCGCGATACCTTCCCAACGTTCCGCCTCCAACCACGTGATGCGCCCCGGCAGCGCTTTGCACGCCATTACCAGCGTGCCGGGCGTGTTTCGGACTTCGCCATGAATGAGCAGGCTCGTCGCTGCATCCCGCCGAATCGAGTTCGTTACCCTGCGGACCGCCAGTTCGCCTCCAGTTGCTCTCCACCCCGCCTCGCGGCGACGCAGTTACCTTCGGCTTCGGGGTCTTGGCTTGCCCCGGCATGGACTTTCACCATGCGGATACCGCGCCTTCACGGGCGCACTCATTCCCGCGAAAGCGGGAATCCAGTCTGTACAGGATCGAGTGGGTTACTGGATCCCCGCTTTCGCGGGGATGACGTGCTCAGAGATTCTCTAAAACATCTTTCGCATTGATCTGTTTTTCATTAAACAAAGTTTTTCTCTGCGTCCTTTGCGTCTTTGCGGTGAACATCAATCGGCGTCATCGATATCCGCCGGGACCACGTCGATGATTTCCACATCGAAGGTGACGGCATGGCCTGCCAGCGGGTGATTGAAGTCCACCTCGACGGCCGCTTCGGTCGCGGACAGACGGTCCCGGGTATCTCCTCGCCGCCGGCGTCGGTAAAGCCGATGATGATGCCCGGTTCCAGGGTGATGTCGTCGGCGAACTCCGCGCGCGGCAGGTGATGAATTTTAGCCGGATCGCGCATCCCGAAGGTCTGTTCGGGGTGCAGCAGCAGGCGCTGGGTATCGCCCGGACGCAGGCCGTAGAGCGCCAGTTCCAGACCGCGCAGCAGCGACCCGTCACCCAGGATAAAGGTATGCGGCTCACCGTCAAAGGTGCTATCGGCCACCGTGCCGTCTTCCAGCGTGAGCGAGAAATGCAGGGTGACGGTGCTGCCCGCGCCGATGGGATATTTCACACGTCTGGTCAAAACTATCCCCCTGGATGTCATCAACTTATTGAGACTTACATAAATAAGTGACGCACGTCATAACTAACAGTCGATAGGGGTAGAGAAGGGCTCGCGCCCTCCCCTCCCTCCGAACCGTGCGTGCGGTTCTCCCGCACACGGCTCTCCAGTCGGTGGTTTCAACATCGTGATTGGCTCGCCTGCGCATGGGCTCCGGTCAAGGTGAAGAGCCCTTGCTCAGCGAAGAAAGCCTTCGGCCAACGCGCATGATCAGCATGGCAGTGCCCCATTCCCGGCCGCTTCGCCCGTTTGCGCAACAGCGCCCGCAGGCGACGACGGATGAAGCCGTCCAGTCGCTTGAACTCTAGCGGGTGGGCATGCTTGAAGTAGCCAAACCAGCCTTTCAGGATCGGGTTGATCTCCGCGATCATGCTCCTCAGGCTCTCCCCGCGCGTGCGTCCGGTCCTGCTCCGCAGCTTGTCCCGTATGGCTCTCAGGCTTTTCTTGCGCACCCAGCGCCGCCCCGCTTCGAAGCGGTAGCCCAGGAAGTCGAAGCCTTGCCCCGTTTCCCGACAGTCGCCCACTTGGGTCTTGTTGGGGTGCAGGGCAAGACCGTTAGCTTCCACCCAGGCATGCACTTCTTCCAGTGCGGCCTTCGCTTCTTCCGCCGTCCGGCAAAGTATGACGAAGTCGTCGGCATACCGAACCATCCGGTACCCCTTGCCTTGCATCAGGCCGTCCAGCGGGTGCAGGTAGAGGTTCGCCAGTAACGGGCTGATGACCGCGCCTTGCGGCGTGCCTCCCGTCGGTGTCCAGCGCACCAGGCCATGCAGGATGTCTTGGCTCAGGTAGCCTCGGATCAGGTCAAGGACTCGCCCATCACTAATCCGTTCTTCTACCCGGGCCAGCAGCCGTTCATGCGGGATACTGTCGAAGTAGCTCTTGAGGTCGGCATCCACTACGTGGGGGTAGCCGTCCTTGATGAGCCGGTCGACTTCTCTCAGAGCGTCCTTGCATCCGCGTCCGGGGCGGAAGCCGTAGCTGTTGTCGTGGAATTCCCGCTCGAAGATGGGCTCACATACCCGCTTGAGCGCGGTCTGCACGATGCGGTCTTTCACCGCCGGGATGCCCAGCGGCCGGGTTTGCCCCGGTCCTTTGGGAATCTCCACGCGCTTGACCGGCTGCGGCCGGTAACTGCCCCGCTTCAACGTTTCTTCCAGTTCGTTCAGATAAGCCTCCGCCTGCGCGGCAAACTTCTCCACGCTTTGCCCGTCCACTCCCGCCACACCTTTGTTCCGGGCAACTTTCTCCCAGGCTTGGCGCAGCGTGTCCGCCCGCGCGACTTTGTCGATCAGGCTGAACCATTTGCTTCCTTTGACGCCGTTATCCAGCGCCGCCAACATGCGTTCCGTCCAGATCGTGGTGTCCACCCAGCTCCAGTCTCGGACCCGGGTTTCCGCTTCTTGTTTAGCCCTCGCGGGCACTACCGATGCTGCGCTCACGCTTTGCCTCTTTCCAGATTTCACACATCCACCTTCCTACCTCCCTTCCCTCGGAGCGGCTTTGCTTTCCGCACCTCTCAGACGGGCAGGGCAAGCGTTAGGCGGGGTATGCACCCCTGCTCTCGAACTCCGGTTTCCCTCGGTTTGTGCCATGGCTTCCTTGCTCCGTCCTTCGGTACTACGAAGGTTCTGACCCCTGCCGACGTCACCTCGACGGCAGGTCTCCCCGCTTATCTCGCGATACCTTCCCAACGTTCCGCCTCCAACCACGTGATGCGCCCCGGCAGCGCTTTGCACGCCATTACCAGCGTGCCGGGCGTGTTTCGGACTTCGCCATGAATGAGCAGGCTCGTCGCTGCATCCCGCCGAATCGAGTTCGTTACCCTGCGGACCGCCAGTTCGCCTCCAGTTGCTCTCCACCCCGCCTCGCGGCGACGCAGTTACCTTCGGCTTCGGGGTCTTGGCTTGCCCCGGCATGGACTTTCACCATGCGGATACCGCGCCTTCACGGGCGCACTCATTCCCGCGAAAGCGGGAATCCAGGATGTCCTTAAGGTTCCTGGATTCCGGCTCGCGCTCGCTATGCTCGTTTGGCCGGAATGACGACGAAGAAATGTCAGCCATTCATGTTAACACTCGATAAAGGCGCCGCTCATTGTTTTCCCGGGGTTTCTTCCCTGCGCCCCATGAAGGCATCGAGCAGCAACAGCGCGGCGCCGAGCGTGATCGCCGAATCGGCGATATTGAACGTGGGCCAGTGCCAGGCGCGGTAATACAGGTCGATGAAATCGATGACATGACCGTAGAGCAACCGGTCGACCAGGTTGCCCGCCGCCCCGCCCAGTATCAGCGCCAGCGCAAGCGCCATGCGTCCCTGCCCCTGGGGGAGACGCCGCAGCCAGGCCACGAGCACGACGATAACCACTAGCGCCAACCCGACGAAGAACCAACGCTGCCAGCCGGCGGCATCGCTCAAAAAGCTGAAAGCCGCGCCCGGATTGTAGGCCTTGCGCAGGGCAAGGATCGGCAGCAGCGGGATGGAGTCGTGCGGATCCAGCAGGGAATCGGCGATC
This sequence comes from uncultured Gammaproteobacteria bacterium, assembly GCA_963773065.1. Lineage (GTDB taxonomy): Bacteria > Pseudomonadota > Gammaproteobacteria > UBA9214 > UBA9214 > CAVQCA01. The sequence goes on along the minus strand of CAVYZN010000010.1, from coordinate 18,078 downwards.
CATTTGCTGCACTGATCCAGGATCAGCACCACCCCGGAAAGCCAGAACCATTTCATGCGCGATTGCTCCGCAAGACGGGTTTTCAGGCGTAACGGCGCAATTCACCGTCGCCCGCGATATTCTCGATGCAACGCCCGCAGAGTTCGGGATGTTCCGGGTTCGCACCCACGTCCTCGCGATGGTGCCAGCAGCGCACGCACTTGGCATGCTCCGAGGGCGCAACCCGCAGCCAGAGTTGCCGCCCGGGATCGCCGGCCACGACCGCCTCAGCCGGACGGGCGGCGGCGTCATGAACGCGGGCATAGGAGGTGATCAGCACGAAGCGCAGCTCATCCTCCAGGGCGCGCAACAGTCCGGCGGTTTCCGCATCGGCATAGAGGTCCACCTCGGCATCGAGCGAGGAGCCTATCCCGCCGGCCACCCGCAGCTTCTCCAGTTCCTTGCTGACGGCCTCACGCACCCGATGACCCGGTCCCAGTAATCGGCATCCATGTGCCGCCGGACCTCGGATTCCGTATGCAGACCGGCGGCAGCTCATGCCAGGTCGAGAGAAAAACCGATGCGGCACGCGGTCCCGGGCAGGTGCCGCCAGATCTCCTCGGCGGTGAAACTCATGATCGGCGCGAACCAGCGCACCAGCGCCTCGACCACGTGGTACATCGCCGTCTGCGCGGAGCGCCGCGGGATGCCGTCGGCACGCGTGGTGTACTGCCGGTCCTTGATGATATCCAGATAGAAGCCGCCCATATCCACCGCGCAGAAGTTGTGCACCAGCTGATAGATGCGGTGGAATTCGTAATCGCCATAGGCCGTCGCACCCGCTTCCTGCAGCAAGCGGGTACGTTCGACGGCCCAGCGGTCGAGACCCAGCATTTGCCGCGGATCCAGCAGGTCCGCGGCGGGATCGAAACCGTTCAGATTGGCGAGCAGAAAGCGGGCGGTGTTGCGCAGGCGGCGATAGGAGTCGCCCATGCGTTTCAGGATCTCGTCCGAGACCGCTCATCTCGCCGCGGTAGTCGGTCGCGGCCACCCACAGGCGCAGGATATCGGCGCCGAGCGCATTCACCACCTTCTGCGGGGCCACCACATTGCCCCGGGATTTGGACATCTTCTGGCCGTTGGCATCGACGGTAAAGCCGTGGGTCAGCACCGCCTTGTAGGGCGCCATGCCGCACATGGCGACCGAGGTGAGCAGCGAAGACTGGAACCAGCCGCGATGCTGGTCGGAGCCCTCCAGGTAGAGGTCGGCCGGAAACGCCAGATCCTCGCGCTGCCGCAGCACGGCAAAGTGGGTCACGCCGGAGTCGAACCACACGTCCAGCGTGTCGGTCACCTTTTCATAATCGGCGGCATCGCCGCCGAGCAGCTCGGCCGGATCCAGTTCATACCAGGCGTCGATGCCCCGCTCTTCGACGCGCCGCGCGATGGCCTCGATGAGGCTGGCGCTGTCCGGGTGCAGTTCGCCGCTTTCCCTGTGCACGAACAGCGCGATCGGCACACCCCAGGTCCGCTGGCGCGAGATGCACCAGTCCGGCCGGTTCTCCACCATGCCGGCGATGCGCGCCTGCCCCCAGTCCGGTATCCATTCGACCTGCCGGATCTCGCTCAATGCCGCCGTGCGCAGGTGATTCTGCTCCATGCTGATGAACCATTGCGGCGTGGCGCGGAAGATGATCGGCGTCTTGTGCCGCCAGCAGTGCGGATAACTGTGCCGGAGCTTCTCTTCGTGCAGCAGCGCCGCCGCGGCTCTTCAGAACCTCGATGACGGAATTGTTGGCCTCGAAGACATGCTGTCCGGCAAACAGTTCGGTGTCCGGAAGAAACCGGCCATCGCCGCCGACCGGATTGTCGACCGGCAGGCTGTAACGGCGTCCGACGATATAGTCTTCCTGGCCATGCCCGGGCGCGGTATGCACGGCGCCGGTGCCCGCCTCCGTGGTGACGTGCTCGCCGAGGATGACCGGCACCTCGCGCTGGTAGAACGGATGCGCGAGTTTCAGCCCTTCCAGATCGCTCCCCTTGCAATAGGCCAGCACCTCGGTATTTCTCCGCATTGAAACGGCCCATGGCGTCCTTTAGCAGCGCATCGGCCAGCAGCAGCCGCTCCTGCCCGTGGCCGGTATCGCACTGCACCACGACATAGTCCAGCGCCGGATTGAGCGCGACCGCGTGGTTGGCCGGCAGCGTCCAGGGTGTGGTGGTCCAGATCACGACCGGCAGCGGACCCTCTCCGCAACGCCCCTCGGTATGGTGGCAGCGCGCGAGCAACGCCTGCTCATTCAGCACCGGGAAGCGGACATCGATGGCGAGCGAATCCTTGTCCTCATATTCCACTTCGGCCTCCGCCAGGGCGGAGCCGCAATCCGTGCACCAGTGCACCGGCTTGTAGCCCTTGGTACAGGTGGCCGTTTTCGGCGATCCTGCCCAGCGCGCGGATGATGTCGGCCTCGATGCGGTACTGCATGGTGAGATAGGGATTCCGCCAGTCGCCCACCACCCCCAGGCGCATGAAATCCCGCCGCTGGCCGTTCACCTGCTGGCTGGCATATTCACGGCAGGCGTTCCTGAAGGCCGCCGCATCCACCTTGACGCCGGGCTTGCCGACCTGCTTCTCGACATTGAGTTCGATCGGCAGGCCGTGGCAGTCCCAACCGGGAATATAGGGCGCATCGAACCCGCTCAGGGTCTTGCTCTTGACGATGATGTCCTTCAGGACCTTGTTGACGGCATGGCCGATGTGGATGTCGCCGTTGGCGTAGGGCGGCCCGTCATGCAGCACGAATCGCGGGCGTCCCCGGCAGGCCTCGCGCAGCGTGCCGTAGAGGTCCATGGCTTCCCAGCGCTGCAGTATCTCCGGTTCGCGCTGGGGCAGATTGCCCTTCATGGGGAAAGCCGTGTTGGGAAGATTGAGGGTATTTTTGTAATCAGCCACGTTTATTCTCACCGCAAAGACGCAAAGAGCGCGAAGTCATAAGCCGTTAACTACTCGTTTGATTCCATTTCTCAAAAGCACAACATTGAAATTCAGTAAAATCCCAAGTCGCTTTCCGGAGAGTTTCAGGTATATCAGCAATTGTGCTTCATGAATTCTTTCCAGCGTGCTGACTGCCTTCAGTTCAAGAACGACGAGGTCATCGACAAGCAGATCCATGCGGTAACCGCAATCGATCATACAACCTTTATAGTTTACCGGTATTTGAACCTGCCGCTCAAAACCAATATTCCTTTTCCCCAGTTCCACGCAGAGGCACTGTTCATACGCCGATTCAAGCAAACCGGGGCCTGTATTCCGGTGCACCTCGATTGCCGCGCTGATAATCTCGTGTGAAAGTATATCTTCCCTGCTCATCGACACCCTCCCTGGCATCAACTCGTCAGCTTGTGTCATCCAATAAAGAATTATGGCACCGCAAAGAACGCAAAATTTAAATTGTTTTGTAAAAGAATCCCTTTGCGTCCTTCGCGCCTTTGCGGTGATTCATTTTCCAAACCACGCGCGCGCCTGGGTCGCATCATCCTCGATCTGCCGCCGCAGGGCATCGAAACTCTCGAAACGCCGTTCCGCCCTGATCTTGTGCAGGAACTCGACCTGTACGTGGCGGCCGTAGATGTCCCGGTGGAAATCGAACAGGTGAACTTCCAGCAGGCTGCGCGTGCCGTCCACGGTCGGACGGTTGCCGACATTGGCGACCCCCCGCACGGGTTCGCCCTCCACCCCGAACAATTCCACCGCGAACACGCCCTGCACCGGTGTTGCGCTGCGGTGCAGAAAAATATTGGCCGTCGGGAAACCGATTGTCCGGCCGCGTTTGTCGCCATGCGCCACCCGGCCGCTCATGCGGTAGGGCCGGCCCAGCAGGGATTCCGCCCCCGCCAGGTCACCCGCCTCCAGTGCATCGCGAACGCGCGTACTGCTGACGCGCTTCCCGTCGATATTGAAGGTATGCATTTTCACGACGGAAAATCCATGGGCGGCCCCGGCGCGATCGAGCAGTCGCGAAATTCCCGGCCCGGCCCCTGCCAAACCGGAAATCATCCCCGACCACGAGATATTTCACCTCCAGCCCTTCCAGCAGGATGATACGGATAAATTCCTCCGGCAACAGGCCGGCCAGGAAGTCGCCGAAACGCAGACAAAGCACCCGGTCCACGCCAAAGCGGCGCAGCGCCTCCACCTTTTCCCTCAACCGCGTGAATCGGGGAGGCACCCGCTCCGGGGTGAAGTATTCCCGCGGTTGCGGCTCGAACATGATGACCGTTACCGGCAGGCGCAGCATCTCGGCGTGTTCCGACAATTGCCCGAGCACGGCCTGGTGCCCGAGGTGCACGCCATCGAAATTGCCGATGGTAGCGGCGCACCCCCGGTGACGGGGACGCAAGTTATTAATGCCGCGAACCAATTCCATGGTAATTTGCCGGACCGCCCGAACAAAAAGCCTAGTGTATAGCACCCGGGCGGTGTCTCATGCGCCCTCCCCGGCCGCATGCGCGGTAGTCCACAGCGTCGAGACCTGCAGGCCGCCGGCGCGCAGGGTGAGGAAATAAACCGCCGATCCCGCGCATACCCAGGCCAGAAGGACCAGACCACGGTGTCCGGCAGGCCAGGCGGCCCATTCCGCCAGGGCCGGGGCCGCCCACAGCAACACGACGGCCATCGCGGCGGCGGCCGAACCAAGCTGGAGGAGATATTTCCGCCATCCGGCGTGCGGCTGATAAATCCGTTTACGGTACAGAACCCGGAACAGCAGCCCGGCATTGACATAGGCGGCAATGGAGGTCGCGAACGCCAGCCCGGCATGCGGGCCGGGCACCCCCAGGCGCACCATCGGAATTACGATGACCAGATTGAACAAGAGGTTGGTCACCAGGGAGATCACCGCGATGCGCACCGGCGTCCGCGAATCCTTGCGTGAGTAGAATGCCGGGGCCAGCACCTTGATCAGCATGAAGGCCGGCAATCCGAATGACATCGTCATCAGACTCAGACTCGCCATGCGTACATCCCATATGGTGAAGTCATGATAAAGGAACAGCGTGGCCAGCACGGGCCGCGCCAGTATGATCAGGCCGATCATCGAAGGTATCCCGACCAGCAGCACCAGACGCAGGCCCCAGTCAACCGTGGCGGAAAACTCCTCTTCAGAGGCGTTGGCATGACTGCGCGAGAGGCTCGGGAGTATGACCGTCGACAGGGCGATGGCGAAAACGCCGAGAGGAAATTCCACCAGGCGGTCGGAGTAGTACAGCCACGTCACGCTGCCGGTCACCAGGAAGGAGGCGATCAGGGTGTCGAGCAGCAGGTTGATCTGGGCGACCGAGGAACCGAATATGCCCGGCAGCATGAGCCTCATGATGCGCCGCACGCCCTCGTCCCGGATGTCCCAGCGAGGCCGCGGCAACAACCCGATGCGCCGCAGCGACGGCAGCATGTACAGCACCTGCACCACGCCGGCGACGAACACCCCGCCCGCCAGCGCCAGCACCGGCCGTTCCAGATGGGGGGCGACGAATAACGCGGCGCCGATCATGACGACGTTCAACCACACCGGCGCGAGCGACGGCGTGGCAAAGCGGCCATAGGTATTGAGTATGCCGGCCGCGAAGGCCACCAGCGATACAAACAGGATATAGGGAAAGGTGATACGCAGCATCTGCGATGCCAGGTCGAATCTGGCGCTGTCCGTATACAGGAATCCCGGGGCGAACACCGTGATCACGAGCGGGCTGGCCAGCACGCCCACCACGGTAATCAGAATCAGTACCCCGCCGAAGGTACCGGCCACCCGGTTGACCAGGTCCCGGACCGCCTCATGGGAACGTTGTTCCTTGTATTCGGAGATGATCGGCACGAAGGCTTGCGAGAAAGCCCCTTCGGCAAACAGGCGGCGCAGGAAATTCGGGATCTTGAAGGCAACGAAAAAGGCATCCATGCCGGCGGTGGCGCCGAACCAGGCCATCACCATGTCCCGCACCAGGCCCAGCACCCGGGACACCAGCGTCATCGAGCCAACAATCATCGTATTTTTTAGTAGCTTGCGACTCATACACAGGGTCATGCACAGCCGGGGGCATATCCGGCCGGATGGTCATTGCGGGAAGATTGGCAGCTCTGATGTAAAGGTCATTTAGAAAACAATAGCTTAACAGCAGGTCATGCCCCGCGCACCGGTTTGGTCCAACGATTCCCGGTTCACGCGGTCAGCGGCATGCCCCCAGCAGGCCCGATCACCGCCGATCATGCCGCGCGGGGGCAGCCGATGCGACACACGCCCGGCTTCCATCCGTACCGCGATTGACAAATCACCCGAAAATCCGCATAGTACGCCGCCTTTGAACCACCCGCGTCAGGAGTCATCCTTTGGCCAATACAGCACAAGCAACCAAGCGGGCGCGGCAGGCGGAAAACCACCGCCAGCGCAACGCCAGTCAACGCTCAGAACTGCGCAGCTCGATCAAGAAGGTCTTTGCCGCCATCCGCACCGGCAATTCAGAGGCCGCCACGCAGGCCTACCGCAAGGCGGTACCGGTCATCGACAGCGCCGTAGGCAAGGGACTGATTCATCACAACAAGGCCGCCCGCCACAAGAGCCGACTCAATCAGCATATCCGCGCCCTCTGATTTTCAGGCGCGCCTGCGTACTCAACCAAGCCGGTCATCGACCGGCTTTTTCATTTCTACCTGGCGTCCATCCATAACAAATAAACTCACCGCAGAGACGCAAAGGACGCAAAGAAATTCTTTACGAAAACAATTTCTCTGCGTTCTCTGCGTCTCTGCGGTGAAAACGGTGTTTATGGACTAACCCTATCCCATCAGGACCAGGTTGTCGCGGTGTATCAGTTCCGGTTCATCGACATAACCCAGGATCTCCTCGATGCGGTGGCTGGGATGCCCGATGATCCGGCGTGATTCCTCGGCGCTGTAATTCACCAGACCGCGGGCCGCCTCCTCACCCCCAGGCGCGTAACACACCACCAGATCCCCGCGATCGAAATCACCTTCCACCCCGGTAACACCGACCGGCAGCAGGCTCCTGCCCGCCGCCCGCAGCACGGTGATGGCGCCGTCATCAAGCGTCAGGCACCCGCGCACCTGCAGTTGCCCGGCGAGCCATTGCTTGCGTGCGGCGAGCGGCACGCTGGCCGGGAACAGCCGGGTGCCGAGTGCCTCGCCCGAGGCCAGGCGCTGGAGGATATTTTCCTCCTTGCCCGAGGCGATCACCGTCAGCGTCCCGGAACGCGCCGCGCGCGCCGCCGCCCGCACCTTGGTCAGCATGCCGCCGCGCCCAGCATCCCGCCGCTATCGCCCGCCATGGATTCCAGCGCCGCGTCGCCGGCCCGCGCCTCGGTCACCAGCGCAGCCCCTGCGTCCTTGCGCGGGTCTTTGTCATACATTCCGGCCTGATCCGTCAGCAGAACCAGCAGATCGGCCTCCACCAGATTGGCCACCAGCGCGGCCAGCGTGTCGTTGTCGCCGAAGCGAATTTCCTCGGTTGCCACGGTGTCGTTTTCATTCACGACCGGCACCACGCCCAGCCTGAGCAGGGTGCGCAAGGTACTGCGGGCATTCAGGTAACGCTGGCGGTCGGCGAGGTCATCGTGGGTAAGCAGCACCTGCGCGGTATGCAAGCCGTATCGCTGGAAACGCGATTCATAGGCCTGGATCAGCCCCATCTGGCCGACGGCCGCCACCGCCTGCAATTCGTGCAGGGCGTGCGGGCGACGGGTCCACCCCAGCCGCGTCATGCCCTCGGCCACCGCACCGGATGAGACCAGCAGCATTTCACGGCCCTCCTTGCGCAGGGCGACGATCTGTTCAACCCAGCCGTCGAGCGCGCCCACCGCCAGGCCACGACCATTTTCCGTCAGCAAAGCGCTGCCGATCTTGATGACCCAGCGCTTGCAATCGCTGGTATTCAATTGTTTCGACATCTTCGCCAGAAATCCGCGCCCTGTCCCGCGCCGGCGGGGACCCGCCGTGTATCGAGCGTTTCAACAGGCTACTTTAACCGCCCTCACGCGCATCTTCCAATGCCCTGGCCCTGTCGATATAGGCCATAACATCCCGCACCAGGGCATCCGTGCCTTCCCGCCTGAGGCCGGATATCCCATAGACCGGCCCCCGCCAGCCCAGGGCGTCAATGATGGCCCGGCAGCGATCCTGCCGTTCATCCGGTGCGACCAGGTCGACTTTATTGAGCACCAGCCAGCGTTCCCTCCGCGCCAATTCCGGACTGAACTGCTCCAGTTCCTTCATGATGATGGCAATGTCCGCCACCGGGTTGGCCAGTGGGCCGATGTCAACCAGGTGCAGCAACAGGCGGGTACGGGATAAATGCCTGAGGAACTGGACACCCAGCCCGACGCCTTGTGCGGCCCCTTCGATCAGACCCGGTACATCGGCCATCACGAAGCTGCGGTGCTCCGCCACGCGGACCACACCGAGGTTCGGGTACAGCGTGGTGAAGGGATAATCCGCGACTTTCGGGCGCGCGGACGACACGGCGCGAATCAGGGTGGATTTACCGGCATTGGGCATCCCCAGCAGCCCCACATCCGCCAGCAGCTTGAGCTCCAGCCGCAGATGCCGCACCTCGCCGGGCGTGCCGGGCTTCGATTGCCGCGGGGCGCGGTTGGTGGAACTCTTGAAGCGGGTATTACCCAACCCATGGAATCCACCCCTGGCGACCAGCAACCGCTGGCCGTGACGCACCAGGTCGCCGATAAGCTCCCCGGTGTCCTCCTCGTGCACGATGGTCCCCACGGGCACCTCGATGAAGAGGTCCGCGCCGGACTTGCCGGTACGGTTCTTGCCCATCCCGTTCTGACCGCGCTCCGCCAGGAATTTTCGCTTATGGCGGAAATCGGCCAGGGTATTCACGCCGCTCTCGGCCTCAAGGTAGACGCTGCCGCCATCCCCGCCGTCACCGCCGTCCGGCCCGCCAAAGGGAATGTATTTCTCGCGCCGGAAACTGACGCAACCATTCCCGCCGTCTCCGGCACGTACCTCGATGGTTGCTTCGTCGATGAATTTCATGGGGAATGCGGATGGCGAGAAGAAAACCGGATAGTACCGGATAGTAATTGTTGAGACGCCGGGAACGCAGAGAAGGATTATTACCCGGTTAGGTGAATTTATGAATGACCACGCTGCCTATTCAAAATGAAAAACCCCGCGCGGTGGCGGGGTTGATCAATCACGCCAGACCTCGGGTTCAGCCGGCAACCACTTCGACGAACTTGCGATTTTTGGTGCCGCGCTGGACAAAACGCACCGTACCGTCGCTCTTGGCGAACAGGGTATGGTCCCTGCCGCAACCGACGTTACTGCCGGCGTGAAAACGTGTGCCCCGCTGACGAATAATGATGTTGCCGGCAATCACCGACTCACCACCGAAACATTTGACGCCGAGCCGCTTCGACGCGGAATCGCGACCGTTACGGGTACTGCCGCCTGCCTTTTTATGTGCCATCGAATAATCCTCTAAACGCGCGGTCCATCACGAGATGCCCGTGATCTCCACTTCGGTGTAGCTCTGACGATGTCCCATCCGCTTCATGTGATGCTTGCGGCGTTTGAACTTGATGATTTCAACCTTGTCGGCGCGGCCATGGCTTTTGACCCTGGCGGCCACACGGCTGCCATCCAAGTAAGGAGCGCCGATTTTGATATCGTCACCCTCGCCCACCATCAGCACCTGCTCGAACTCGACGGATTCACCTTCACCGGCTTCCAGTTTCTCAATCCTCAAGGTATCTCCTTGCGAGACGCGGTACTGCTTACCACCGGTTTTGATCACCGCATACATGTCGGACACTCCAGGTACACTACACAGAATCCTGAAAAAGGCCGCTCATTTTAATGATTGCTCTCTTTAAGGTCAATCAAATACCTTCTGGTACATGGCGTTTAACATCGTTAGACTAGCGAGTCCGTCAGGTATCCGGCGAGTCGGCGGCCGAATCCGGACATATCGACACAGGAATGCAGGAAGTTATCTCCAATCAGCAGGTTATGATTAGCGTCGATGCGCTACGTGCGCTCGTATCCGACGACGTGGCGACAGTGGACATTTTGATCAGATCGCGCCTGTACAGCAATGTGGCCATGATCAACCAGCTTTCAAATTACATCATCAACAGTGGCGGCAAGCGTCTGCGCCCCCTGCTGGTACTGCTTTCCGCCCGCGCCTGCCACTACCAGGGCGACCAGCATATCAACCTGGCCGCGGTGATCGAGTTCATCCATACCGCTACGCTGTTGCATGATGATGTGGTCGATGCCTCGCAATTGCGACGCGGCAACATGACCGCCAATGCCGTTTGGGGCAACGAGGCCAGTGTCCTGGTCGGTGATTTTCTCTATTCGCGCGCCTTTGAGATGATGGTCGAGGCCAACAATATGCGCATCATGGAAATCATGTCGCATACGACCAATACCATTGCCGAGGGGGAAGTGCTGCAATTGCTTAACTGCCACGATGCGGAGACGACCGAGGCGCGCTACATGGAAGTGATCAGCCGCAAGACCGCCAAGCTGTTCGAGGCCGCCGCGCAGATCGGCGCGATCCTGGGCGGGCAGCCGGATGCGGTTGAAACCGCGCTGGCCAGCTACGGACTGCACCTCGGCATCGCCTTCCAGTTGATCGACGATGTCCTGGACTACAGCGCCTCGCCCGGGGATACCGGCAAAAACCTCGGGGACGACCTGGCCGAGGGCAAGCCGACCCTGCCCCTGCTTCGCGCCATGCGCAAGGGTACGCCGGGCGAGGCGCAACTCATCCGCAAGGCCATCGAGAACGGCGGTCATGAAAACATATCAGCCGTACTCGCCGCCATTGAATCAACCGGAAGCATCCCGTACACTGCACAGGCCGCGCAACGGGAAGCCGACCAGGCCATTGCGGCACTGGATGCGTTACCGGCATCCACCTACAAAGAGGCCCTGTACAGCCTCGCGGAATTTTCCGTCAATCGCACGTATTAATCGGGGTGTAGCTCAGTCTGGTAGAGCACTGCCTTCGGGAGGCAGGGGTCGGAGGTTCAAATCCTCTCACCCCGACCAATCAAATCAGAAACGAATCCCGTCCGTTTCTCGATCCTGATTCTGCAATGCAACTCGATCGCGAAACACCCTACAGCAGTTCAACGGCGCCACGGAGATTTTCCGGCATCAGGTAGGCATAGCGTTCGGTCTTAGACTCGCCATGGTCGAATAGAGCAGACTCGCCATGGAAAATGCACGACTTCGAGACACCAGGATTTTTACTTTCAGATCAGAACGTTTTTGTTGGTGAGCGTGGCGCCGTAACGGTTCGATGTGAATAATCGAACTTTCCATGATTTATTACGAGCAAGGATTGAGGTAGGATGAACATTGATTGAGATCAATGAAGTCATACATCTGAAGGTGTAGCCTATCTAAAAATATGGATCCTGCATTATCTACCAGATCCGGGGGAGTTAAAGATGACAAGCAGGTATGGATTGTTACCCCTTATCCTGGCCAGTGCTCTGGCAACCATTGGATGCAGCGGGGAAAAAAAGTTGAGTTACACTGCAGACGTTAGACCGATCATGGATAAATATTGCGCTGAATGTCACATGCCAAACAAGGATGGTGCAAACAAGAGCGGTTTTCAGCTCGATTCCTATGCGTCAATCATGAAAGGGACAAAATTTGGTCCAGTCATCGTCCCGGGTTCATCGGAGTCCAGCACCTTGTACATACTCGTTGCCGGAAAAGCCGACCCCACAATCAATATGCCGCATGGCAAACAACCGCTTACACCGGATGAAATCAACACCATAAAACTCTGGATAGACCAGGGCGCACAGGAAAACTGAGTTCACTGGATTTACCACCGCCAGGAGTTGACCCCTGAGCGGGAGTAGGAAACAACGCAGGCATGCCCACAGACCGCATGAGGCGGGTGCCTACGTATGTGAAGCATCCGCTGTTGCTGAACCGCTAGCCAGAACGGAATCCTTGCTAAGCCGCAGGACGGATACGCCAGTCGGGCATTATCGATTAAGGCCATCAAGGCCGGAGGGGGACCTTGTCCAGTTCCTGCCAGCGGCAAAATGCCGAAAGTTATCGACTGCCTCTTGATGTGACTGCCAGTATCACTGAGCAATCAGCAGGATTGTTAACGCCACTCGCGGTAAGTCGCTTCTTTGAGGCGTTTCATACCTGAGATAATTTTTGTTTGACGCAATTAGCGTTGATCGCAGAAGGACGGTCACCAGGTGGCAAGGCGGTGAATGGACAACGGTGGTCGGGCATGAACGGGATCGGGATATCGGGGCAGGGAGGGCGAATCGGTTTAATAGCCTCAGCTACACCTGAAGCAGCTTATGAGGGCCGGGACCTTGCACACGAGTAAACTTTACAGCCAGAAGGCATTACACGCATCACAACGGTATGCCTTACCCGGGCCGCGGCTCTGAAACAGAGCTGTCTGCCGCGGGTTATGAGCACCTGCAACCAGAGTCCTGCGTCGGCGCCCTGCTCAACCAGCGGGATACACTGCACCAAGTGCAGGCTGATAACAAATACAGCCGACAATCAAGCCAGGCGATGCTGGCCGCCGGCATTACGTTTCTCCTGGTCATGTCGACAAACGCCACAACGATCTGGGGTATCCAGGACAATATTCAGGTTCTGGCTGGAGTGAGCAGGACCATACAGGAACTGGCCGGACGGGGCCAGGATCTGGAAGTCTCCATGGGACGTCACTTCAACGATCAGAACGTAGTCATGCTGGAGAATCTGGAACCACTGACAGGGGATTCATCCAGGGACGAGGCGCCCGTGACAGGCGCGATTCAGATCGGCAAGATCGGGTTGAATACGGGAAAAGAACCCCCATCAGCAGTCACGCCAAACAAGACCTTCCGCGCACGTTCCCAACCCAGGGAAGCGGCCGGCTTATGGAAAATTCGGGCCGCCGCTGCTCTTAAATGCGGCACAGGCGGCAAGAACCACCGGGATGCCCGATGCCTATCCGCATGTGAAAGAAATACAAGTAACCTGCTGGCCCTGGGCTTCGATCTGGGCGAGGATCATGTGAAGGGGATTACGGGTACGCGTACGGTACAGGCATTGAATGAGTTCAGGTTATTGTATCTTCCCGCGGCGGGCAAACAGAAAGCGCCGGACGGGAATCAACTGATTGCCACCGTAATGAAATACGCCAACCAGGCCCGGCAGGATGAGAAGAAATTCGGTATCGACAGCGGAATACTGGCGGCAATTCGGCTAGGCAGTATGCGTACCGGCGTCGACTTTTCCTTCCTCATGGAACTCGCGTCAATCGAGAGTTCCTTCGACCCGACAAAAAAGGCACCGAAGACTTTCGCTGCAGGACTTTATCAGTTCAAGGATGATACCTGGCTTGAGACTGTCAAGACCTACGGAGAAAAGTACGGGATCGGAAGCTATGCATCACAGGTGGAAAATAATATAGATGATACGGGTAATACGCGGCCCACGATTCGTGATCCGGCCATTTATCGGCATGTCCTTGCTCTTCGCCATAATCCGAGAATATCGGCCCTGCTGGCGGCGGAGTACGTCAAATACAACATGAAGCGGCTCTCGTATTCACTTGACCGTAAGCCCGGACATACCGACCTTTATTTATCCCACTTCTTTGGTCCCGCAGGCGCGATTTCCTTTTTGAAAACTCTCGACGAGCATCCCGACAAAATAGCGGGCGATGTCTTCCCGCAAGCGGCGAAGAACAATCAAGGTATCTTTCAACCGAAACTGAGCAAGCCAAGAACCGTTGCCGAAATCTATAAAATATTTGAGCGAAAATTCAACACCTCACGCTACAGGGACTCGAACCCGAGCTGATCATGCCGCAGTCAAGCTGATGCGTGATAAGCGCCGTGGCTCACTCAGTTGGCACACGACCCGATCGAGTTTCCCGGATACAGACGGGTAAAAACAAATACGGCGGCTCTGGCCGCCGTATTTATTCGCGTCATAGAGAAACCCCTCCCGCGGATCGGCCATAGGCGCTGGTAGTGTCTTACGGTGCGGGAGCGACAGAGGCGCCCAGCACAAGCTGGCCGTTTTCCACCGCAATGCGGTCACCCGGTTTGTGGTCCATGCGCACCTTGCCTTCCTCATCGCCGAGGCGGTAGCTGACGTCGTAGCCGATCACATTTTCATGGGAATCGGTGACGGTGTGGCAACTGCGTTCTGTTGTGGTGTAGGTGTCGTTGGCCTGTATGTTTTCCTGCACCTTGTTGCCGGCATAGCCCCCGGCCGCGGCACCGGCGAGAGTGGCTATCTTCTTGCCTTTGCCGCTACCAATCTGATGGCCCAGTACGCCACCTATCACCGCACCGGCTACGGTACCCGCGATCCGGTGCTGGTCCTGTACCGGCTTCTGCTGGGTGACAGGCACATCCTCACAGACTTCCCGCGGTGTCTCTACGGTTTCCCTGATCTCGTCGACACCGAGCACCTCGGCATATGCAGGTTCCTTTTTGCTAAGCAGGTTGTAGCCTGCGATAGAACCGCCGGCGGTGGCCACGACAGCGCCGATCACGAGCCCGGTTAGCATTGACTTGTCCATCCTGATCTCCTGCGGTGATTAATACCTCGTCTGTGCGGGGAAACAGGCGTCCCTCACTTGCGCTCGCCCCCTTCCCTTCTGGCTGCGGTGGCCTCACTTAGTGCATGAAGTCAGCCCTGCTGCCGTTCCCGTGATAGACGAGTGCACATGTTAAATTATAGCAAACACCTAATCAGGAACCTGCGGCCGAAGGTCGCGCCTTACCCAGCCGCGTAATGTGAAACATTTAATGGCGAGTGAAAATAATCGAAGTAACCCTGCAACAAAGATCATGTCTTCGCAACATGCCCGGTCACTGCAAGGATATTATAACGTTCTGATTTAATGGAGCTGGCGAAGGGATTTGAACCCCCGACCGGCTGATTACAAATCAGCTGCTCTACCAACTGAGCTACGCCAGCATCTGGAATCCGAACAGGCCGGCTATTCTAATCAAACACCCTACCCGCTGCAATTGACTGACAGGTGTGTAATCCGCACGGCCTCGTCGCGCTCCATGGCCGGCAGATAGACCCCGTAGCCGATCTCTTCCTGGACATCGCTCGTGCGTTCCCTGGGTTGGTAGCCGAGTTCGTTCAGGCGTTTTTCAACATCCTTCGTATTCGAGGCACTCAAAAAGGCGCCAAGCACGTGACAGCGCGACGGACTAACCGCACCGGGCGGTTCCGATTCGGTCTGCGCTTCGACCTGGGTGATTTCCGCGGCGCCCTGTGGCTCAACGTCTTGCCTGGACAAGGTTGCGACCGGAGTGTTGTCAATGCTAATACCGTGGCTATCATCCGCAGCAGAGGAAACTCTCTTCGCCGACATTTCCTGGAGCGTCTCCAGGCGCCGAACACGCGACGGCCAATGACTGGGAATACCCGCGACTTCTTTTTCCGTTACGTTCTGCAGCCAATTCCAGGCAAAATAACCGAGGTTCACCACGACCAGTATATAGATCACATGCCGCATAGCATCTCCCTGGCGAGTATAGCGACTCCCTTCAAAACAAGGTCGGGGTCGTGATGCAACGCCCGGCGCAGTAATGGCAGTAGCCGTTCCGCGTCGCCGCCGGTAATCACGGCCTCGAGTTTCCCGCCGTATCCGGCGGCAACTTCACCCGCTACCCAGTCAATCAGCGCACTGGCCATGCGCATCACCCCGCAGTTGACGCCGTCAATCGTGCTCCTGCCCAGGAGGGATTGCGTCTCGTCCGCCTTACCCGACAGCGCCCCGATGGCCGCAGTGTCCTGCGCAAGTGAACGCCGCATCATGTCCAGGCCCGGTGCTATCAGACCGCCCTGATGGATGCCGGCGGCATCCACGACATCGATGGTAATGGCCGTGCCGCAGTCGATGACACACACCGGCGCCCGGTGGCGTGGTGTGCCGCTACGATCGCGGCCCAGCGGTCGACGCCCAGGGCGCCGGGTTCCGAATAGGCGTTTGTCACGCCCGCCGCCTGTTTCGCGACACGGACATAACACGGTGTCGTGTTCCAGCTATTTGCAGCCCACTCGGTAATCTCGCGTTCCATGCCGGCGCCGGCGACGTTGGCAACCGCGAGGACCCGCGGCGCGGGCAGACCATTCCAGGCTCGGCTGGCCGAGCGGGAGAAACCTTCATCATCGTGAAAAAACCGGCCGCCGCCTTCCAGCGCGCCATGCCGCTCAATCGCCCATTTGACGGACGAGTTGCCCACATCAAACAGCATCATGGGGCGACTCTCAGACTGACTTCGCCGGATGCAAAACGCCGGCGTCCCGCCGCCGTGTCAACCAGCAATGCCCCCCCGGAATCAATGCCGCAGGCCCGGCCCTTGATGACCTCGTTGGGCAACCGCAGATTGACCTGGCGGCCGTGAATGATATCGTACCGGCGCCATTCATCCAGGAAGGGATGCAAACCCGCCCGCTCGAATGCCTCGAGCGCCGCAATCATGCAGCCCAGGACGGACGCGGCGAGCCGGTTGCGGGAAATCCGCTTCTGGCCCGTCAGGGAACTAAGGTCGGTCCAGTCCTGGTCTATCTCCGCGGCGGCCGACTCCGGCATGGCCACATTGATGCCGATGCCGATGATCACGGAACACGGCCCCGTCGATTCGCCGATTACATCAATCAATATCCCCGCCAGCTTGGCGCCATCAACGAGCACGTCATTCGGCCACTTCAGTCCCGCCGTGTCGATGCCAAACGTCCTGAGACTGCGCACGATGGCCACCCCGGCCGCGAGGCTGAGTCCGCCAAGATCCGCCGCACCGGTTGCCGATCGCCACAACAGCGAAAGGTACAGGCTGGCCGCAAAGGGTGAGACCCAGCGGCGGTTGCGCCGCCCGCGCCCGGCGCTTTGCATCTCGGCAACGCAGACACTGCCGGTGGGTGCGCCATCCAGCGCCTTCTGCCGCAACCAGGTATTGGTGGAGTCAATTTCCAGGAAAACATCAACACCCGCCAACTGCTCGCGGGTCCCGGAATCAAGCCCGTCCAGTATGGCTTTCGCATCGAGCAGTTCAACACAGGCCGGCAAGCGGTACCCCTGACCGCGCGCCACCTCCAGTGGAACGCCGCACTCACGCAGCGACCGCATATGCTTCCACACCGCCATGCGACTCACGCCGAGCGTCAGACCCAATGCTTCACCGGAATGGAACTGACCGTCTGCAAGAATCGCCAGCAAGTCACTACGCATTCGCATGGCGAAAGCTGATCACACCCGTCGATACCCAAAGGACTGCCGGCAGACTCGCGTCAGCTCGGTTATCCAGAGCGGCCTCTGGCGCGATCAATGACGACTGGCAAGTCCGCTATGACTATAAGACGGTAGTTGTCGGCAAATTGCGTTCCACCCTGACATACCCTAAGTCCCTGTTTTCCTACGCCGCCGTAAAATCGGCTGCTGACATCATGACAAGCCTGTCAGCATGACCTGAGGAAAATGGGGATGGCCTGTTTCCCCCCACCGTCCACCCGTGGCCTTTCGCGGGCAATCCGCCAATAGTGGTGACTGCGTCATGCCCGCGCGCTCTCCGCTTTTCGTGACCTTCAGATAACACGCTGTACCCACACGTTTATTTATTGGACGCGAAGTCTGGCACGGGCGATGCAGACACCTAGGGCGGGAGCCATCGTGCTCCATTACACCAACCCAATATGGAGGAAGTTGCAATGAAAGACGGTAATGCAATTATCAGCGCCGCGATCGCGGGTTTGTTTGCACTCAACGCCCTGGGTGTCGCGGGCACCGCCATGGCGGAGGAGAAAAAGCCGGAGAAGTGTTACGGCATCGTCAAGGCCGGCAAGAACGACTGTCAGACGAGCTCCCATGCCTGTGCGGGCCAGAACAAGGCCGATGGCGATGCCATGTCCTGGGTCTACCTGCCGCAAGGCACCTGCGAGAAGATTGTGGGCGGCAGCCTGAAGCCCAAGGGCTAAGGCATGTCCATGACTGTCTCAATCAGACAGCCTAACGGGACACGGCCGGTTCCGCGACTGCCGGAATCGGACTC